>CAWEQS010000024.1:0-129248 GCA_963811265.1 uncultured beta proteobacterium | reverse complement strand
TCGGCGGCGGCATGGCCGGACTCGCGGCGGCCAAGTACCTGAAGGTGTGGGGCGGCTCCGGCGTGCAGGTGACGCTGATCGAACGCAACCCGTCGTACACCTCGAACATCCTCAGCAACCTGGTGCTCACGGGGCAGCGCACGCTGTCGAGCCTCGTGTACAGCTACGCCACCGTGAAGCAGAACTACGGCGTCGACATCCGGCAGGGGACCGTCGTCGGCATCGACCCGATCAGCAAGAAGGTCGCGCTGGCGGACGGCAGCACGCTCGCCTACGACCGCCTGATCGTCGCGCCCGGCGTCGTGTTCGACGTCCTGCCGGGCCTCGAGAGCGACGCCGCGCGCAGCCGGGTCGTGCACGCGTGGCAGGCCGGCCCGGAAACGACGATTCTGCGCAACCAGCTCCTCGCGATGCCGGCCGGCGGGACCTTCGTGATGACGATCCCCGCGTCGCCGTACCGCTGCCCACCCGGCCCGTACGAGCGCGCTTGCGTCGTCGCCGACTGGCTGATGCGCAACAAGCCCGGGTCGAAGGTCATCGTGCTCGACGCCAACCCCTTCGTGCAGGCGGAACGCCACACGTTCGATACCGCCTTCAACGGGCCAGTTCGCGGGCGTCGTCGAGTACGTACCCAGTGCCGCGGTGGCATCGATCGATGCAGGCGCAGACGCGGATCGTGGTCAATACGCAGGAATGGGCACCTTCGTCGGCGACGTCGTCAACGCGATCCCGCCGCAGCGCGCGGGCAAGGTGATCCTCGACAACGGGCTGGTGAGCGCCGGCGCCCGCTGGGCCGGCGTCAACGCCGCGACGTTCGAGTCGACCCTGGCCGCGGGCGTGCACGTGATCGGCGACTCCTGCAGCGCCGGGATCCCGAAGGCCGGCCACATCGGCAACCAGGAGGGCAAGACCGCGGCGGACGCGATCCTGCGGGCGTTCCGCGGCCTCGCGCCCGACACCGACCTGGTCGTCAATTCGGCGTGCTACTCGCCGATCACCGCGTCGACCGCCTCGTGGCTGACCGCGGTCTACCAGTACCAGTACGACGCAGTAACAAGGTCGGCAGCTACAAGATCGTCGGCACCGCGCCGTCGGAAGCGACCAGCCCGACGGCCGACGGCTACAGCCAGATGAACAAGTGGTTCGCCACGCTGATGGGCGAGACGTTCGCCTGAACGTAGAGGCCTGGGCGGAGGGCGCCGGGTCCTAGGCGCCCTCGCCCACCATCATCTTGCCGACCGCGGTCGCAACCAGCACACCGTGCTGGTTGCGCGCTTCGCACTCGGCCGTGACGATGCCCCCGCCCCGCGCCGGCTTCGGCGCGAGAGCGACGACCGTCCACGTGATGCGCAGCGTGTCGCCGGCGCGCACCGGCGCGAGGAAGCGCGTGTCGTGCTCGAGATAGCCGATCGCGGTGCCGGCGGCGAGATTGCCGAACGGGGCGCTCATCAGCGCGGACGTGATGACCCCGTGCAGGATGCATCCGCCGAAGCGCGAGCGTCCGGCGAAGTCGGCGTCGACGTGCAGCGGGTTGAAGTCGCCGATCAGGCGCGCGCCATCGGCGAGGTGGTGGTCCGTGACCTGAACGTCGTCGCCGAAGGCATCCCCCACCGCGAACTGCGAGAACCGGCGACCCGCGTAGGGCGCACGCGGCCGCGGCACGATCAAGCGGTCACTCACGCGAAATGGTGGTGGGGCGGCGCCCGCGTGTCTGCGGGCGGTAGCTCGCCTCGGCCTTGGCCGCCTCGAGGATCTGCGGGCGGTCGTCGGGACCGGCGTCGATCAGTTCGGTGACGAAGGCGTGCGGAATATCGAGATAGCGACGGCGATCGGGGCGGTAGGTCACTTCGCGCCAGCCCTGCTGCGCCAGCCATATCCACAGCGAGTCGGTCATGCCGGCCTGCACGATCATGCGGTACTCACCGTGCGTGACGCGCGCGCCCACCCCGGGCTTGGTACGTGCCGGCGGCACGGCGCGCGGGCGCCGGATCCGGAACAAGGTCCGGGCCAGACTTCGCAATTCGTTGATCAAGGCCGACTGCTCCTTCCGCAGTCCGGCCACTGTAGCGGCCGAATCGCCGGACGGCAATCCGGAATTGGCCCCGACGAAACTAGGGCCTGTTATCGCCTGGATCACCCTGCGGGCCAGGCCTTGGCGGGCCCTAGGTCACGCGGGAGGGCGCGCGTTCCGGGAAGACGACCCGCGTGGTCCCGCCATGGCCGGAGTGACGGATGGCCGCCAGCAGCACCCGGTCCCGGTCGTCGGCCGGCCCGTCGAACAGCCGTGTGACCAGGGACGTTGGAAGCGGCCTGAAACGAAGCCGGTTCTCGCCCGGCTGCAACTCGCGCCAGCCGAGCCTGGACGAGCCACTGCCAGAGGTCGTCGCTCATGCCGGCCTGGACCGTCATGCGGAGACCCGCGCAGCACAGCGTTGCGCCGATCGCCGGCCGGGCGGCCTCGCGGTCCCGCTGCCGCTCGTTCCTGCGCCCGAGCAGTTCCCCGATGGGTGTGCTGAACAGCGTCGACCAGTCCATGGATCCTCCGGCAGGGTCATCGGACTCTAGCCAGCGGACGCAGGAGAAACGATCCCCCGTGAGGGCGATCGCGCCGTTCGGGTCATCCAGGAGGTTGCCCGCGGAAACGTCCTGACAACAGGGGGAATCAGCGCTCGAGCGCGCGGATTTCGTCCTCGTCGAACCCGGCCGCGCGGCGCGCCGGGAGGTTGAACGGGCCGCGCAGTCGGGGCGCCCGATGAATCGCCGACAAGTCGGCGTACGCCTGCCGGACGTCGAGGCCGCGGAGCGTGCACAGGAAGCGGAACCACCGGTTCCCGATCGCCACGTGCCCGATCTCGTCACGCAGGATCACGTCGATGACCTGCGCCGACGCATTGTCGCCGGCCGCGGCGAGCTTCGAGCGGATCGCCGGGGAGGCATCCAGGCCCCGCGCTTCCAGTGTCCGCGGCACCAGCGCCATCCGGGCAAGGACGTCGGCGGCGGTCCTTTCCGCCATTTCCCACAGTCCGTCGTGCGCGGGAAAGTCGCCGTACGTCGCACCGAGCGAGGCAAGCCGCTCGCACAGGAGGCTGAAGTGCGTGGCTTCCTCGTCGGCCACGCGCAACCAGTCGAGGTAGTACGCCTCGGGCATTCCGCCGAAGCGCCAGACCGCGTCCAGCGCGAGGTTGATGGCGTTGAATTCGATGTGGGCGATGGCGTGCAGCAGCGCCGCGCGCCCGGCGGGCGTTCCCGCCGGGCGCCGCGCGAGTTCGGCGGGTCGGACGAGAGCTGGTCGCGTCGGCCGACCGGGAATGTCCGCCGGCGTCTCGAGATCGAGCGCAGGATCCGGACGGCGGCGCGGACATCGCGAGCGCGTGCACCGCGCGCACCTTGGCGGCCGGATCGGCGACGCGCAGCGCCGCGAGCGCGCCGCTTCGCAGTTCTCGAGGACTCATTCGCGGATTGTAGAAAGGCCGTCGCCGGGCGAACGCGAAGAAGGCTTTCACTGAACTACCCTCGCGCTACGCGCTCGGGATGAGCGCTTCGGAGCGGCCGCGCGCGCTCATGCCACCTTGCGCTCGGCCGCTTCCAGTTCCGCTCCGACACGCTCGCTTGCCTCGCGCACGTGCTCGGCGATCAGGCGCGACGCCGCCTTGCGGTCTCCTGCGGCGATCGCGTCGAGGATCGCGGCGTGCTCGCGCCACACCTTTTCGGTGAAGCGCGGCCGCTGCAGCACTTCGCCCATCGACCGGCGCAGGTGCTGCCAGTGCAGCTGCATCGATTCGAGCACCAGCGGATTGCCGCTCGCCTCGTAGATGAAATTGTGGAAGTCGATGTCCGCCTGCAGCGTCGCGTGGGCGTCGCCGGCCGCCGCCACGCGCTTGCCCTGCGCGACCAGCGCGCGCCCGCGCGCGATCTGCTGCGGTGTGGCGCGGTCCGCCGCGAGCGCCGCCGCCCACGGTTCGAGGGCGGAACGGAACTCGTAGATCGCGTCGAAGTGCCGGCGATCGGCGGGCGCGACCTGCAGTCCGCGCCGTCCGTGTTCGATCAGGAAGCCCTGCTGGCGCAGCAGGCCGAGCGCGCTCATCACCGGCTGCCGCGACACCTGGAGCCGGGCCGCGAGCTCGTCCTGCGTGATCCGCTGGCCCGCGCGCAGCACGCCCTCGCAGATGGCGTCGAGGATGCGTTCGTACACCTGCTCGACCAGCGTCTTTTGCGGCTTCAGCGACTTCATCGGCGCTCCGGCAGATTCGCGGGACGCACAGCGTGTTGACAGCCCGCGTGACGTCCCCGAAACTGCGGCGATCGTATACGGTATTCAGTATTCCTCCAATCCCACGGACATCGTCATGAGCTCCCCCATTCGCGTTCTGCTCGCCAAGGTCGGCCTCGACGGGCACGACCGCGGCGTCAAGGTCGTTGCCCGCACGCTGCGCGACGCGGGCATGGACGTCGTCTACTCCGGCCTGCATCGCACGCCGGAAGAAGTCGTCAACACCGCGATCCAGGAGGACGTCGACGTCCTCGGGGTCAGCCTGCTGTCCGGTGTGCAGCTCACCGTGTTTCCGAAGCTCTTCAAGCTGCTCGAGGATCGCGGCGCCAACGACATCATCGTCATCGCGGGGGGCGTGATGCCCGCCGAAGACGTCGCTGCGATCAAGAAGATGGGGGTGCGCGAGGTCCTGCTGCAGGACACGCCGCCGCAACGGATCGTCGAGACGCTCACGCGACTGGTCGCCGAACGCGGACCGCGCTGAACGCGGCGCGGCTCGCGCGGGGCGCGCGTGCCCTCCCGAAGGGAAACACATGCAGATGGAACAGTGGTCGTATCCGGCCACGTACGACGAGAGCTACTTCCCGCCCCCGGACAGCCGCTACTGGTTTCCGGTGCGCGAAACCATGCCGGCCGGGGACCGCGAGCGCGCAATCCTCGAGCGCCTGCAGCAGGTGTGCAGGTACGCGTACGAACACGCGCCCTTCTATCGCCGCAAGTGGGACGCGGCTGGCTTCCATCCAGGCCAGCTTAAGTCGCTCGAGGACTTCGAGTCGCGCGTGCCGGTCGTCACCAAGAAGGACCTGCGCGAATCGCAGGCCGCGAATCCGCCGTTCGGCGACTACCTGTGCATCCCGGAGAGCGAAGTCTTCCACGTGCACGGCACGAGCGGAACGACCGGCCGGCCGACCGTCTTTTCGGTCGGGCGCAACGACTGGCGCACGATCGCCAACGCCCACGCCCGCATCATGTGGGCGATGGGGATGCGACCTGGCGACCTGATCTGCATCGCCGCGGTGTTCAGCCTCTACATGGGCAGCTGGGGCGCGCTCATCGGCGCCGAGCGCCTCGGCGCCAAGGCGTTCCCGTTCGGCGCCGGTGCGCCGGGCATGAGCGCGCGCCTCGTTCAGTGGCTGCACATGATGAAGCCCAAGGGCTTCTACGGCACGCCGAGCTACGCGATCCACCTGGTCGAGGTCGCGCGCCAGGAGAAGCTCGACCCGCGCGACTTCGGGCTCAGCTACCTCTTCTTCTCGGGCGAACCAGGCGCCTCGGTGCCGGGCGTCAAGGACCGCATCGAGGAGGCCTACGGCGCGCGTGTCTTCGACTGCGGATCGATGGCCGAGATGAGCCCCTGGATGAACGTGGCAGGCAGCCGCGAGTCGCACCAGGGCATGCTGTGCTGGCAGGACGTCGTCTACACCGAGGTGTGCGACCCGGCCACCATGCAGCGCGTGCCGTACGGGCAGCGCGGCACGCCGGTCTACACGCACCTCGAGCGCACCAGCCAGCCGATGATCCGCCTGCTGTCGGGCGATCTCACGCTGTGGGTCGACGAGCCGAACCCCTGCGGCCGCACCTACCCGCGCCTGCCACAGGGCATCTTCGGCCGCATCGACGACATGTTCACGATCCGCGGCGAGAACATCTACCCGAGCGAGATCGACGCCGCGCTGAACCAGCTCAAGCGCTACGGCGGCGAGCACCGGATCGTGATCACCCGCGATGCGGCGATGGACGAGCTGCTGCTGCGGGTCGAGGCGGACGAGCCGACGCACCGCGCCGGCGGCGACTCCGTCGAAGCCTTCCGTGCCGAAGTCGCGCGCAAGCTGCAGACCGTGCTCGGCATCCGCACCAGGGTCGAGGTCGTCGCGCCCCACTCCATCACGCGCACCGACTTCAAGGCGCGCAGCGTGATCGACGACCGCGAGGTGTTCCGCGAACTGAACGACCAGCTCGCGCGCGGGGCACGGTGATGGCGTACGTCCCCTCCCTCGAACTGCTCGCGCGCCTCGCCGACGGCGACACGCGGGCGGCCGGCCGCCTGATCTCGCGCGCCGAGAGCGGCACCGACGAAGCGCGCGATGCGCTGGCGCAGGTCTATCACCGCGCCGGCCGGTCGCACATCATCGGCATCACCGGCGTGCCGGGCAGCGGCAAGTCGACGCTGGTGGGCAGGCTGGCGCGCCTGATGCGCGACCGCGGTGACCGCGTCGGCATCGTCGCGGTCGATCCCTCGAGCCCGTACTCGGGCGGCGCGATCCTCGGCGACCGCATCCGGATGACCGAACTGGCCAACGATCCCGGCATCTTCATCCGCAGCATGGCCACGCGCGGCGCCACCGGCGGCATGGCGCGCGCGGCGCTCGACGCCTGCGACATCCTCGACGTGGCGGGCTACGGCACGATCATCATCGAGACGGTCGGCGTCGGCCAGGACGAAGTCGAGATCGCCAAGGCGTCGGACACCACCGTCGTCGTGTCCGCGCCGGGCCTCGGCGACGAGATCCAGGCCATCAAGGCGGGCGTGCTCGAGATCGCCGACATCCACGTGGTCTCGAAGTGCGACCGTGACGACGCCAACCGCACGCTGACCGACCTCAAGCAGATGCTGACGCTCGGCGCCCTCACCCATCCGAAGACTGCCTGGAAGGTCCCCGTGATCGGCGTCAGCGCCTTCACCGGCGAAGGCGTGGCGGACCTGATCGACGCGATCGCGCGGCACTGGCAACTGTCGCAGTCGAGCGAGCTGGGCCGCCTCCGGCGCCGCCGCGTCGCCGACTTCCGCCTGCAGAAGACGGCCGAGACCGTCCTGCTCGAACGGTTCCACCGTGCGAGCGAGCACGTCCGGCCGGACCTCGCGTCCGCGCTCGCCGACCGCGCGAGCGACCCGTACACGATGGCGCGGCAACTGGTCATCACCGCATTGCGCAAGGAGTACTTGAATGAACTGGCTTGATGCCGAGATCGCCGCGCGCGTCGGCAAGGAAACCAAGGATTGGGAGGAGCGCGAAGTCGCGGCGTTCCTGAAGAAGCAGGCGGAACGCCAGGAGCAGTTCTTCACGATCGGCGACTTCCCGGTCAAGCGCGTCTACACGGCGGCCGACATCGCCGGGACACCGCTCGAGGACATCGGGCTGCCCGGGCGCTACCCGTTCACGCGCGGCCCCTACCCCACCATGTACCGGAGCCGCACCTGGACCATGCGGCAGATCGCGGGCTTCGGCACCGGCGAGGACACCAACCGGCGCTTCAAGTACCTGATCGCGCAGGGCCAGACCGGCATCTCGACCGACTTCGACATGCCGACGCTGATGGGCTACGACTCGGATCACCCGATGAGCGAGGGCGAGGTCGGCCGCGAAGGCGTGGCGATCGACACGCTCGCGGACATGGAAGCCCTGCTCGCCGACATCGACCTCGAGAAGATCTCGGTGTCGCTCACGATCAATCCGACCGCGTGGATCCTGCTCGCGATGTACGTTGCGCTCGCGGAGCAGCGCGGCTACGACCTGAAGAAGATCTCGGGCACCGTGCAGGCCGACATCCTCAAGGAGTACATGGCGCAGAAGGAGTACATCTACCCGATCGCGCCGTCGGTCCGGATCTGCCGCGACATCATCGCGTACTCGGCGCGGAACCTGCCGCGCTACAACCCGATCAACATCTCCGGCTACCACATCTCCGAGGCCGGTTCGTCGCCGGTGCAGGAAGCGGCGTTCACGCTCGCGAACCTGATCGTCTACGTCGAGGAGGTGCTGAAGACCGGCATGACGGTCGACGAGTTCGCGCCGCGGCTGGCGTTCTTCTTCGTTTCCCAGGCGGATTTCTTCGAGGAAGTCGCGAAGTTCCGGGCGCTGCGGCGCTGCTACGCGAAGATCATGAAGGAGCGGTTCGGGGCGATGAATCCGGACTCGATGCGCCTGCGCTTCCACTGCCAGACCGCGGCGGCCACGCTGACCGCGCCGCAGTACAAGATCAACATCGTGCGCACGGCGATGCAGGCGCTGTCGGCGGTGCTCGGCGGTGCGCAGTCGTTGCACACCAACGGCTACGACGAGGCGTTCGCGATCCCGACCGAGGACGCGATGAAGATGGCGCTGCGCACGCAGCAGATCATCGCCGAGGAGACGAATGTCACCAGCGTGATCGATCCGCTCGGCGGCAGCTACTACGTCGAGGCGCTGACGACCGACTACGAAAGGCGCATCTTCGACATCCTGAAGGAGGTCGAGGAGCGCGGCGGAACGATCAAGCTGATCGAGCAGGGATGGTTCCAGAAGCACATCGCGGACTTCGCCTACGAGACGGCGCTGCGCAAGCAGTCCGGCGAGAAGCCGGTGATCGGCGTGAACCGCTTCGTGGAGGAAGAACAGCAGCACGACATCGAGATCCATCCGTACGACCCGACGACCGCGGAACGGCAGGTCAGCCGCACCCAGCGCATCCGGCGCGAGCGGGACAGCGCAAAGGTGAACGCCCTGCTCGACCAGCTGGTCGCCGTGGCGAAGGACGACTCGCAGAACATCATGCCGATCACGATCGAACTGGTGAAGGCCGGCGCGACGATGGGCGACATCGTCGAGAAACTGAAGGGGCTGTGGGGCACGTATCGGGAGACCCCGGTTTTCTGATCCATGCCGGCGCGCCGCGCGCCACGGAGAGACGGGCTCCGCGCGTGCCAGAATCGATCCTGCAACCCACAACGGCGCCCGCCCTCGGCGCGCCTTCGCCGCCCATGCCGTCCGCACCGCATCCGAACCTGCTGCCCTACCTCGGAACCCATCCCGAACTCGCGGGCCCGCCGCGCCACGTCGGCGCCAATTCCGCGATCGTCGGTCGCGTCTCGCTGGGCCGCGACGCGTGGCTCGGTGCGGCGAGCGTGATCCGCGCCGACGGGCACTACGTGCGCGCCGGCGACGACCTCACGCTCGGCCACGGCGCCACGATCCACATCGCGCACGACGTCTACCCCACGGTGATCGGCAACGGCGTGACCGTCGGCTGCAACGCCGTGATCCACGCCTGTGAAGTGCGCGACGGCTGCATCGTCGAGGACGACGCCGTGATCCTCGACGGCTGCGTGATCGAGCCGGGCGCGGTGATCGAAAAGGGATCGGTCGTCTATCCGCGCACGACGCTCGAGGGCGGCCACGTCTATGCCGGCCGGCCGGCCAGGGCGCAGCGCGCGATCGGCGCGAACGAACTTGCCGAGCGCCGGCAGCACTTGCGCGCGCGACTCGCCGCGGAGCCAGCGGAGCGTGCGATCGGCTCAGGTGCCGGCCCGGAACTGCACCCGACCGCGTTCATCGCCAACACCGCCTCGCTCACCGGGCGGATCGTCGCCGGCTCGCACACCAGCGTCTGGTACGGCTGCGAACTCGACGCGGCGGGGGGCGAAATCGTGATCCGCGACCGCACCAACGTGCAGGACAACTCGATCCTGCGCTGCACACCAGGCGCGCGCCTGGTGCTGGGCGAGGACACCACGATCGGGCACAACGTGACGATGGCCGACTGCACGATCGGCAACCGCTGCCTGATCGGCATCGGCAGCGTCGTGGCGCCCGGCACCGTGGTCGAGGACGACGTCTTCCTCGCGGCCGGCGCCAGCACGTCGCCCGGGCAGGTGCTCGGCGCGGGTCACCTGTACGGTGGCCAGCCCGCCCGCGTGATCGCACCGCTCGACGAACGCAAGCGCGCGCTGATCGGGCACACGATCGGCACGTATTGCGAGTACGCGGAAGAGCTCGCCCGCGTGCAGAAGCAGGCGGCGACGCAGCGGTGAGCGACCGGCTGCTGAAGTTCCTGTTCAAGGCCGCGCCAGTGCGCGGTGGCCTGGTGCGCATCGAGGACGCGTGGCGGCAGATGGTGACGCTGCACGACTACCCGCCGGTCGTCACCCGGCTCCTCGGCGAGATGGTCGCCGCGGGCGCGCTGCTCGCGACCAGCATCAAGTTCAACGGTGCTCTCGTGATGCAGGTCCACGGCGACGGCCCGGTGAAGCTGATGGTCGTCGAGTGCCTGCCGGACCTCGCGATCCGCGCCACCGCGAAGATCGCCGGCGGCGACATCGCCGACGACGCGACGATGCGCGACCTGATCAACCGGCACGGCCGCGGCCGCTTCGCGATCACGCTCGACCCGCGCGACCAGATGCCCGGACAACAGCCGTACCAGGGCATCGTGCCGCTCGACGGCGAGTCGATGGCCGACGTGCTGCAGGCTTACATGCGGCAGTCGGAACAGCTGGACACGCGGCTGTGGCTCGCCGCGGACGATCGCGTCAGCGCCGGCCTGCTGCTGCAGAGCCTGCCGTCCGAAGGCGGCACGTCGGCGACGGAGGACACCGACGCGTGGAGCCGCGCGGTCACGCTGGCGCAGACGATCACCGACGATGAACTGCTGAAGCTCGCCCCGGACGCCGTCCTGCATCGCCTGTTCTGGCAGGAGACCCTCGAGCACTATCCGGCGATGAGCCCGCACTTTGCGTGCACCTGCTCGCGCGAGCGGATCGGCCGGATGCTCGTCTCCCTGGGGCGGGACGAAGTCGACTCGATCATCGACGAACAGGGAACGGTCACCGTCACCTGCGACTTCTGCAACCGCCAGTACACCTTCGACGCCGTCGACGCGACGCAGCTCTTCACGCGAGGCGACACCGCGCAGGCCGACGAAGGAACGCGGCACTGACCGGGACGCGGCGGGGCGACCGACCGACGCCGCACCGCCGTCGATCGCTGATCAGTTCTTCGCGTCGGGCGGCGTCAGCACCAGTTGGCCGTCCTTCACGGGGATCTTCGGTCCAGGGCGGAACGACGTCCGCACGACCTTCTCCTTGCCGTCGAGGCGATAGGTCACGTCGTAGCCGATCAGCTTCTGCGAGGTCTCGTTCACCGTCGTGCAACGCGTCTCGGTCGTCGTCACCGTGTCCTTCTGCTGCATGTTCTTCTGGACCTGGTTGCCGGCGTAGGCGCCGCCCGCGGCCCCGGCCACGGTCGCCACCGTCTTGCCGGTGCCGCCTCCGATCGTGCTGCCCAGCAGGCCGCCCGCCACGCCGCCGATGACCGTGCCGGCCACACGATTCTCGTCCTTCACGGGCGCCTGCTTCTGGACCTGCACCTCCTTGCAGTCCTCGCGCGGCGTCGTGACCTTCTGCGTCACTTCCTTGACGCCGACGACATCCGCGTACTTCGCCTGACTCATGGCCTTGTAGCCGGTCACGGCGCCGCCGGTCAGCACCACCATCGCGATGCCGCCGATCACGACGCCCTTCACCATCGACTTGTCCATCTCCCGACCCCTCTTCCAGGAATTCCGCTGTCGCAGTCCGACTGCACTGCGACGAGGTTGGCACATCGGCGTTGGCCCAGCCACGCCGTGATCCGGCTAATCCGCTCGTGCCAGCGGGAGCAGCGGCTGAGAGCCTGATTCCCGATGCCGCCCTAGAATGGCCAACCATGCCCCGCATCGATCCCGATCGCCTGTTGGCCGACCTCCGTGCCTTGCGCTCCATCGGCGCGCATGGACGCGGCGTGGTGCGCCCCGCATTCAGCCCGACCGACATGGAAGCGCGCCGCTGGCTGAAGGCCCGGTATGAGGAAGCGGGACTCGACGCCTCGATCGACGGCGTCGGCAACGTGCTTGGCCGTTCACGTTCCCCGGGCAAGGCCCTGCTGATCGGCTCGCACTCCGACACGCAGCCGACGGGCGGATGGCTCGACGGCGCGCTCGGCGTGATCTACGGGCTCGAAGTCGTGCGCGCGTTGGCGGCCGATGCACTCACCCGCGCCCTGCCGGTCGACGCCGTGTCGTTCCAGGACGAGGAGGCGCGCTTCGTCGGTTGCCTCGGCAGCCGCTCGCTCATCGGCGCGCTGACGCGCGAGATGGAGGACGGCGCGGCCGACAGTCGCGGCACCGCACTGGCGGATGCCCTGCGCGAGGCCGGCCTTGCGGGCGTGCCACGGCTGCGCCTGGATCCCGATCGCTATGCCGGCTTCGTCGAACCGCACATCGAACAAGGCCCGCACCTCGAAGACGCGGGACGCCGGATCGGGGTCGTAACGGGCATCGTCGGCCTGCGCGGCATCCGCTTCGTGCTCCGCGGCCAGCAGAACCACGCCGGCACCACGATGATGGCGCGCCGCCGGGACGCGGCCGCCGCCCTCTACGAACTCGCGTACCGCATCAACCAGGAGTTCCCGAAGGTCGCGGGGCCGCGCAGCGTCTGGACGATGGGCCGCGTGCGCATCGAGCCGAACGCGACGTCGATCGTGCCGGGCTACGCCGAACTGGACCTGCAGTTCCGCGATCCGGAGGACGCGCCCCTCGATGCGTTCGAGGACGTCGTCGACCGCCTGGTCGAGGAGATGAACGCGCGCGGCGGGGTCGCCATCGAAGCCATCCGCGCCCGCGCGCCGATCCGGCCGAGCCGGATGGATCCGCGCCTGCAGTCGCACATCGAGGCCGCCGCCGAGCGACACGCGCCGGGCCTGTGGCAACGCATGCCGAGCGGCGCGTTCCACGATGCCGGGATCGTCTCCGAGCGCCTGCCGTCGGCGATGCTCTTCATCCCGTCGATCGGCGGCATCAGCCACGACTTCGCCGAGGACAGCCGGGACGAGGACATCGTGCTCGGCTGCCAGGTGGTCGCGGATGCCGCGGCATCGATCCTCGCCGAGGCGAATGCCACGCGCTGAGGAGCGCTGGCCCGGCGAGCTGACCTCGGCCTAGCGGAACGCCTGCTCCATCTCCCGCCTGAACGCCACCGCCGGCTGGCGCTCGTCGATGTTGACGTCCTCCCAGCGCACGGGCTGGCCGGCGCCGACCGCGTTGAGCAGCCGCACCTTGTGCGCGAGCCCGAGCGGAAGGCCTCCGAGGTGCAGCGACTCGACCGCGGGCATGACCTTGCCGTAGACCGTGTGGCCGCCCTCGCCGTCGAGCGTCTCGCCCGCCGCAAGATCGCGTTTCGCCGTCGCCACCACGTCGGCGTTGAAGCCGATCGGCGCGCCGGTCGCCTCGCCGCGCAGGCCGACGCTCGCGACGCTGATGCCGAGCTCGAGGCCGATCAGGTGGAACGGCTTGTACATCGCGGTGTACTGGCCGCTCGGGTCCGTCACCAGCCCGTACTCCTTGAAGCACCGCTCCGCGTAGTCGCTGCCGCCGGCGAACACCACGTAGACGCCCCACCGCAGGTCGCGGAACACCGGGCTGCCGTCGCGATTCAGGCTGGAGATCACCTCCACCTGGCCGCGATGGTGCAGCACGCCGCCTTCTTCCTGCGGCCGCAGCACGGTCGCCAGGTCGTCGACCCCGCACGGCGGGAACGCCAGCCCGTCGGGCGCCATCAGGCCGGTGGCGTTGGCGACGGCGGCCATCTCGAGGGCGCTCTTGGTGCCGTCGAGGAACGAGTTGAACATCTGCGGATTCATGCCGCCGACGCGCGCCTGTTCGGGCGTCAGGCCGTAGTGGCCCCAGACGGTGTCAGGCGTCGACGCGTGGTACATCGGCAGGTACTTGGTGCCCTTGCCCGCGGCGATCACTTCGAACCCGCAGGCGCGCGCCCAGTCGACCATCTCGCAGATCAGCGCCGGCTGGTCGCCGTACGCGAGCGAGTAGACGATCCCGGCCTCGCGCGCGCGCTGCGCCAGCAGCGGACCGGCCAGGGCATCGGCTTCGACGTTCACCATCACGATGTGCTTGCGGTGCTCGCAGCACGCGAGCACGTGGCCGATGCCGGCCGCCGGCGAACCGGTGGCGTCGATCACGATGTCGACGTCCGGCTCGGCGATCATCCGCGCGCTGTCGTCGAAGAAGCGCACCGAGCCGATCGCCGCGTCCGCCCAGCCGACGCGCTGGAGCGCCTCCTTGGCGCGGGCCGGGCTGAGGTCGGCGATCGCGGTGACGCGCACGCCCGGCGTGTGGCGCGCCTGCGACAGGTACATCGAGCCGAACTTCCCGGCGCCGATCAGGCCGACGCGAAGCGGCCGTCCTCGCGCTTCGCGCTCCTTCAACAGGCGATGCAGGTTCACGTTCGCTCCCCGTGGCTGGTGAAGGAACGATGATGCCGCAAATCGGCAGGCATCTGTCTGGCGCAGGCCGGCGCTGGCGCAAGGTCCGCGGCCTGGAACGAGGCGAACCTCGCGCCGTGGACGAACGTCGTCGAAAGACCTCGAGCGAAGCGCAGAGCCCAGGTACGAAGTCCTCGGCAGGCTTGGCAAAGCGCAAGCTGCATGCCGCCGCGAGCGCCTAGGCTGTGATCGAACGATGGCCTGACCTGGGCGCGCACCAAGCGGCCCTCGACGCCTTCCAACCTGAGAGGTCCCGGCCCATGCCCCGCATGCATAGTGAACGTCATCGCACCGAACGCATCGGCTGGCTGCGCGCCGCGGTGCTCGGTGCGAACGATGGCATCGTCTCCACCGCCAGCCTGGTCATCGGCGTGGCGGCCGCGAGTGCCGCCCGGGGCGATGTCCTGATCGCCGGCGTCGCCGGCCTGGTCGCCGGTGCCATGTCGATGGCAGCCGGTGAGTACGTGTCGGTGAAGTCACAGTCCGATACGGAAGCGGCCGATCTGGCGCGGGAGCGCGGCGAACTCGCTGCCGATGCGGGCGCCGAGCATCGGGAACTCGCCGGCATCTACGTCAAGCGCGGGCTCGATGCGGAATTGGCCGACCAGGTCGCGACGCAGCTGATGGAGCACGATGCGCTGGGCGCCCACGCACGCGACGAACTCGGCATCTCCGAGACGCTCAGCGCGCGACCGGTGCAGGCGGCGCTGTCGTCGGCGGCGAGCTTCACTGCGGGCGCGGCATTGCCGCTGCTGGTTGCACTTCTGGCGCCAGCGGGCTCCCTGCCGGTGGTGGTCGCCGGCAGTTCTCTGGTGTTTCTCGCAACCCTGGGTGCGGTGGCTGGACGTGCCGGCGGCGCCTCGGCAGTCAAGGGAGCGTGGCGAGTCACGTTCTGGGGCGCGCTGGCGATGGCCATCACCGCCGCGGTCGGTGCCCTGTTCGGGACGGCGGTGGCCTGAGGCGCTATTCCCACGGCGATCGCGTCCTGTCACCGCCAGGAACTTCTGCCGCTTCCGTGAAGTTCCGCGGGAAGTTTCTTCGTGCCATACCCGACAGATCGGGCATCCGACCGATCAATTTTATATCTATATATATCAATGTATTAAGAAGACTTCCTCAGGCAACTTCTCAGCACGGCAAGCCCCGCACGAATGTTGGCCGTACCATGGCCGAAGTTCCATACCTGCCGTCCAGGCATCACGATGCGCCCCGCCGTCTTCGCCACCGGTTCGTCACCGATCCGGCCGCGCCCGATCATCCTGCCGCATGCCGCCGTTCGGCTTCCCCCCGAGGCGGCTTTCCCGTTGCGGATGACCGTCGGGCCGTTCCGGCTCGCGGTCGTCCATGCGCATCGGGACGCGATGCGCACCCGGCGGCGGCTGGTGGAAATCGAACTCAGCCAGGGCATGGTCTGGCTGCACGAGTCCCTGACCGGCGAGCGTCTCGCGTTTCAGTTCTTCAGCGCCCTTGTCCGTCTCATCCACGCGGCGGCTGGCTGCCAGACGGGCTGCATCGAAGAGGCGTTCACCCAGAGCCTCGCGGCAGGACTGGTTTCGTTCGCGCAGCAGAATCCTGAGGTCTGGCTCTGGTTCAACCGGCTGCTGGCAACCTCGGTCAAGCCCGGCGCGCGCTTCGAGCAGGTTGCCTCGGGCACAAGCCAGCGCAGCGCCTGCATTCCGAAGGCCGTCCTCGTCGACCACTACGTCGTGCGATTCAAGCCGTTGAGCCACAAGACGGCGATGCGCCACAGCGTCGACGGCTTTTTCAGCGTCTCGAATCGGGAACACGTCGTCGAACTGTACGAGCACCTGCACGGCCCGCAGCGCGCGGTCGTCTTCATCCACGAGGTGACGCACGCAATCCACAGCGTCGCCCGGCTGCGCGTTCGCGACACCCGGACTCGTTTCGTCGCGGCGCAGGTCGCTGGCTGGCTTCGATTCGTCCGGCAGAACCCGGGCGCCTGGATGTGGCTCCTGGCCACGATCCGCGAGCAGTCGGAATTCGAGCCCCTGGCCCTGCGAAGCTGAACGGCCGGCGGGCGCGGCCCCCGTGCCGGGCGACACGCGGCCCTGCCATTCACACGCATGCAGCGCGACCGCGCGATGCGGCGTCAGCGGGAACTGGCGGTCGGCACTGGATCGGCGCGGCTGCCGATCAGCTGGAAGAAGGTCTCGCCTTCGCGGACCATGTTGAGGTCGTGGCGCGCGCGTTCCTCGATGGCGCCGCGGCCCTCGCGCAGGCTGGCGACTTCCGCCGCCAGCTGCGCGTTGCGCTCCCCGAGCCCCGCGTTGACCGTCTTCTGCGCGGCGAGCTGGCGCTCGAGCTCGGACACGCGCAGCCACCCTCCCTTGCCGAACCACAGCGGCCACTGGATCGCCAGCAGCAGCACGGCAAGGATGATGGCGACGATCCGCATCGGCTGATCAGCGCACGCTGTAGAACGCGCCGCGGCCGGGGTAGCTCGCGACCTCGCCGAGGTCTTCCTCGATGCGCAGCAGCTGGTTGTACTTGGCGATGCGGTCCGAGCGCGACATCGAGCCCGTCTTGATCTGCATCGCGTTGGTGCCGACCGCGATGTCGGCGATCGTCGAGTCCTCGGTCTCGCCCGAGCGGTGGCTCACCACGGCCGTGTAGCCCGCGCGCTTCGCCATCTCGATGGCGGCGAAGGTCTCGGTCAGCGTCCCGATCTGGTTGATCTTGATGAGGATCGAGTTGGCGATGCCGCGCCTGATGCCCTCCTGGAAGATCTTCGTGTTCGTGACGAAGAGGTCATCGCCGACCAGCTGCACGCGCTTGCCGAGCTGCCTGGTGAGGTGCTCCCAGCCGGCCCAGTCGTTCTCGGCCATGCCGTCCTCGATCGACACGATCGGGTACTTGTCGCACCACGTCCCGAGCACGTTGGTCCAGTCGGCCGCGGCGAGCGCCAGCCCCTCGCCTTCAAGGTGGTACTTGCCGTCCTTGAAGAACTCGCTCGAGGCGCAGTCGAGCGCCAGCGCGATCTGCTCGCCCGGAACGTAGCCGGCCTTCTCGATGGCCTGCAGGATCAGCTGGATCGCCGCCTCGTGGCTCTTCACGCTCGGCGCGAAGCCGCCCTCGTCGCCGACCGCGGTGCTCATGCCGCTGTCGTGGATCAGCTTCTTCAGCGCGTGGAACACCTCGGCGCCGTAGCGCACCGCCTCGGAGAACGTGGGCGCGCCGATCGGCACGATCATCAGTTCCTGCAGGTCGAGGTTGTTGTTCGCGTGCGCGCCGCCGTTGATCACGTTCATCATCGGCACCGGCATCTGCATCTGGGCGCTGCCGCCGAAGTAGCGGTACAGCGGCAGCCCGACCTCCTCGGCGGCCGCCTTGGCGACGGCCATCGAGACGGCGAGGGTCGCGTTCGCGCCCAGCCGCATCTTGTTCTCGGTGCCGTCCAGCTCGATCAGGCTGTGGTCGAGGAACGCCTGCTCGTTCGCCTCCAGCCCCATCACCGCTTCGGCGATCTCGGTGTTGATGTTCTCGATCGCCTTCTGGACTCCACGGCCGAGGTAGCGTCCCTTGTCGCCGTCGCGCAGTTCGATCGCTTCGCGCGATCCGGTGGACGCGCCAGACGGCACCGCCGCCCGGCCCATGACGCCGCTCTCGAGCAGGACGTCGCACTCGACGGTCGGGTTGCCGCGGGAATCGAGGATCTCGCGGCCGATGATGTCTACGATGGCACTCATGTCGTTGTTGGGGTCTTGTTCGGAAGGGTTCAGGCCGTCGGCACGCCTTCGACCAGGATCGCGTTGAAGAACTCGGTGGCGCCGGCGCGCCTGGTGCGCACCTGTCGATACTGCTCGCCGTCGTACCAGGCCTTCGCCTGTTCGTAGCTCGGGAACTTGAGGACGGCGACGCGGACCGGATTCCAGCTGCCCTCCAGCGTCTCGGACTTGCCGCCGCGGACGAGGTACTCGCCGCCGGCTGCAGCGATCGTCGCCGGCGCGGCCGCCATGTACTCCTTGTACCTCTCGGGATCGGAGATCTTCATTTCGACGACGACGTAGCCGGCAGCCATGGGCGCGCTCCTCAGCGGAAATCGGCTTCGATGTAGCCGTTGCTCTTCGTGACGCGGTCGAGCTCGACCAGCGTCGACAACAAGTCCTTCATGCGGTTCAGCGGCACGGCGTTCGGACCGTCCGACTTCGCCTCCGCCGGGTTCGGATGGGTTTCCATGAAGAGGCCCGCCACGCCGACCGCCACCGCCGCGCGCGCCAGCACCGGCACGAACTCGCGCTGCCCGCCGCTCGACGTGCCCTGCCCGCCCGGCAACTGCACCGAGTGCGTCGCGTCGAACACCACCGGCGCGCCGGTCTCGCGCATGATCGCGAGCGACCGCATGTCGGAGACGAGGTTGTTGTAGCCGAACGAGACGCCGCGCTCGCACGCCATGAAGCTGTCCTCGGGCAGCCCCGCTTCGCGGGCGGCCTCGCGCGCCTTGTCGATCACGTTCTTCATGTCGCCGGGCGCGAGGAACTGGCCCTTCTTGATGTTCACCGGCCGGCCGCTGACGGCGCACGCGCGGATGAAGTCGGTCTGGCGGCACAGGAACGCCGGCGTCTGCAGGACGTCGACCACCGCGGCGGCGGGCTTGATCTCGTCGACCTCGTGCACGTCGGTCAGCACCGGAACGCCGACCTGGCGCTTCACCTCGGACAGGATGCGCAGGCCTTCTGCGAGCCCGAGGCCGCGGAAGCTCTTGCCCGAGCTGCGGTTCGCCTTGTCGAAGCTCGACTTGTAGATGAAGGGAATGCCGAGAGCGCCCGTGATCTCCTTGAGCCGGCCGGCGACGTCGATCGCCAGCGCCTCGGACTCGATCACGCACGGCCCGGCGATCAGGAACAACGGGCGATCGAGCCCGACGTCGAAGCCGGCCAGCTTCATCTGACCCCCTTGGCGCTTCGCGCCGTCCCCCCAAGGGGGAGCGAGCGCCTTCGGAGCGGCCGTGCGGCGCTCATGCCGCCGCCTTCTGGATCGGCGCCGGCTGCCCGTGGCGCCCCTGCCGGTACGACAGCGCGGCGTGGATGAACGCGCTGAACAGCGGGTGGCCGGTGCGCGGTGTGGACGTGAACTCCGGGTGGAACTGCACCCCGATGAAGAACGGGTGCATCGGCAGCTCCATGATCTCCGGCAGGTTCTCGGTCGGGGTGCGTGCCGTCACGCGGTAGCCCTGGGCCTCGAGTTGCGGCACGTAGATGTTGTTGACCTCGTAACGGTGGCGGTGCCGCTCGTTGACCTCCGCGCCGTAGATGCGCGCGGCCAGCGTGCCCGGCTGCACCGGGCACTTCTGCGAGCCGAGCCGCATCGTGCCGCCGAGGTCGGAGGTCGCGTCGCGCCGCTCGATCCGGCCAGTGCGGTCCATCCACTCGGTGATCAGCGCGACGACCGGGTGCGGCGTGTCGGGATCGAACTCGGTGGAGTTGGCGCCGGCGAGCCCGACGACGTTGCGCGCGAACTCGATCGTCGCGAGCTGCATGCCGAGGCAGATGCCGAGGTACGGAACGCTGTTCTCGCGGGCGAAGCGGATCGCCGCCATCTTGCCCTCGGTGCCGCGCTTGCCGAAGCCGCCCGGAACCAGGATCGCGTCGAGGCGCTCGAGTCCGGCCGTGCCGTCGCGCTCGATCTGCTCCGAGTCGATGTACTCGATGACCACCTTCGTCCGCGAATGAATGCCGGCGTGCCGGAGCGCTTCGTTCAGCGACTTGTACGAGTCGGACAGGTCGACGTACTTGCCGATCATGCCGATCCGCACTTCGTGCAGCGGGTTCTCCAGCGCGTCGATCAGCTTGTCCCACGCCGACAGGTCGGCCGGGCGCGACACCATGCCGAGCGTGAAGCAGACGATCTCGTCCATGCCCTGCTGGTGCAGCATGCCCGGGACCTTGTAGATCGAGTCCGCGTCCCACACCGAGATCACGGCGTTCATCGGCACGTTGGAGAAGAGCGAGATCTTGGCCCGTTCTTCCTCCGGGATCGGCCGATCCGCGCGGCACAGCAGGACGTCCGGCGAGATCCCGATCTCGCGCAGCTTCTGCACGCTGTGCTGCGTCGGCTTGGTCTTCAGCTCACCCGCCATCGGGATGAACGGCACCAGCGTCAGGTGCACGAAGCAGCACGAGCCGCGCCCCAGCCGGAGATTCATCTGCCGCGCGGCTTCCACGAACGGCAGCGACTCGATGTCGCCGACCGTGCCGCCGATCTCGACGATGGCGACGTCGGTCTTGCCGTCCCACGCGGCCTTCGCGCCGCGCTCGATGAACTCCTGGATCTCGTTGGTGACGTGGGGAATCACCTGCACCGTCTTGCCGAGGTACTCGCCGCGCCGTTCCTTCTTGATCACGGACTCGTAGATCTGCCCGGTCGTGAAGTTGTTCACCTTCCGCATCTTGGCGGAGATGAAGCGCTCGTAGTGCCCGAGGTCGAGGTCGGTCTCCGCGCCATCCTCGGTCACGAACACTTCGCCGTGCTGGAACGGCGACATCGTTCCGGGATCGACGTTGATGTACGGATCGAGCTTGATGAGGGTGACTCTGAGGCCGCGCGATTCGAGGATCGCGGCGAGGGAGGCGGCGGCGATCCCCTTGCCCAGGGAGGAGACCACGCCACCGGTAACGAACACGTATTTCGTCATCGTTTCCGCACTGCCCCATTGGCCTGAGGCGAGGCGTTACCGGTAAAGCGGCAGTATACAGAGGCGGCCGTCGGCAGCCGCCGAAATCGTGCCCGTGCGCGCGATGAAGCGCGGCTCGCCGGAGGCGGTCGGCGTGCTAGTCGACCGGCATGCCTCGCTTCGCGAGGATGCTGCGCGCGCGGTCCGGATAGTCGGTGATGATCCCGTCGACGCCGAAGTCCAGCACTCGCTCCATGTCGGCCGGCTCGTTGACCGTCCACGCAATTACCGCCAGGCCCAGCCCGTGCGCCTCGGCCACCAGATCAGGGGTCAGATTGCGCCAGAGGGGCGACCAGGCGCTGCAGCCAGCCGCCTGCACCGTCCGGGGCAGCGAGCCGCCGTAATCGACCCGCTTCAACCCGTCGTGCCACGGCGACGCCCCGCTCCCGTCCTCGCGCACCGTGTTCATCCTGCTCGACTCGATCGTCAGGCAGGCGGTCCGGATATCCGGTGCGACGCGCTTCAGCGCGCGCAGCGAGCGCCAGTCGAACGACTGCACCGTCACCCGCTCGCCGACTCCGGCCGCGGCGATTTCGCGCGCGACCGCACGGGCGAACTCCTCGGCCGATGCGGTCGGCACCGCACTGTCCGGAGTCAGCTTGGTCTCGATGTTGAAACGGATCGGTCGCCCGCCCGGCGAACGGGCGTCGCGCGCGAGCGCGAAGAGTTCCGCGAGAGTCGGGATGCGTTCGCCGTCCGCCGGCACCTGATGCGGCCAGGTCTTCGCGTCTGGGTGGGACGGATCGAGCCGCCCGACGTCGTACGCGCGCACTTTGCTCGACGTCAGCGAGCGGATCGGCGCGCCATCCTCCGCGAGCCAGCGCCCGTCGCCAGTGCGTGTCAGCGCGCGGCTCAGGTTCGGCTCGTGCGAGAGCACCAGCACGTCGTCGGCAGTCAGGGCGAGATCGGTCTCCAGCGTGGTCACGCCGATCTCGATCGCCTTCCGGAATGCCGCCAGCGTGTTCTCCGGGGCCAGTCCGCGCGTGCCGCGGTGGCCCTGCAAGTCGACCGCCGCCGCCGGCAGCGCTGCTGCGAGGCAACCGGCTACGGCGATCACGACCAGCCGGCGCGTCAGCCACATTTCGGGACTCCGGCCGTGACCGGCCGCACGCGGGTCAGCGGTAGACGAGGATGGGAATCTGCGAGTGCACGAGGACCTTGTGCGTTTCGCTGCCGAGCAGGACGGCCTTCAACCCACGCCGCCCGTGCGACGCCATGAAGACCAGGTCGCACCCGCGGTCGCGCGCGGTCTCGACGATCGACTCGGCCGGGTATTCGCTCGTGACCGACACCACGTCGACCGGCACCCCCGCCGCACGCGCCGCGTCCTCGATCAATGCGAGGTGCTTCCTGGCGGCCGCCTTGATCAGCGCCTCGTGCTGTTCGGGTGTCACGTAGCCGACGGGAAGCAGGTCGTCGTAGATGACCGGCGTCGCCGCCGGAGCCGCGAAGAAGCCTGTCACCTTCGCGCCGACCGCCGCGGCCAGTTCCACCGCCGCCTTGACCGCCTTGCCGGACAACTCGGACCCGTCGGTGGGAATCAGGATGTGCTTGAACATAGCTCGCTCCTATTTGGCGTACGGAAGGACCCAGATCAGCATGCCGAGGACGTAGCAAACGAAGGCCGCGACCAGCGTGAAAGGGACGCTCCACGAGAGAAACTCCCGCAGCGAGACCTTGCGCTTCTCCTCGCGCTCGCAGATGTTGAGCGCGGCGAAGAGCGCCGGCGCACCGGCCACGGTAAGGTTGCTGCCGAGCGTGCCGGCCCAGACCAGCATCCACCACAGCGGCCAGGCTTCCACTCCGTCGGCCTGCAGTTCCTTGATCGTGTAGAGGAACGTGAGGATGTACGCGTCGTGCTCGACGATGCCGACGATCGGCACCGTGATCCAGTACATCAGGGTCGCCCCGAGGGCGAGGTTCTCGAGGAAGATCGGCTTCAGGGCGACGGCCAGCTGGTCGAGGATGTGCATCTTCTCGAGCGCGCCGACCAGCGCGAACAGCCCGATGTAGAAGAAGATCGCGCGCCAGTCGAGTTCGCCCAGCACTTCCTCGAAGTCCGGCGCCTTCACCCGGTCGCCGAGCAGCTCGAGCAGCAGCACCAGCGTGATCGCACCCGTCATCGCGATGAACCCGAGTTTGACGCCGAGCGCCTGCCGGAACGCCATGCCGAGAACCGTCAGCAGGAACCAGCCGACGACGACTCCGGCGAACAGCTTGTTCGGGATCTGCGTCTCGATGCCGAGCTTCTCGATGTCCACCGCCTGCCGTCCGTGCGCGCGGAAGCCGTACGCGTACATCGCGCCGAGCGTGATCACGAACGTCACCACCAGGATCGGGAACGAGGATGGGCGCCCGTGCTGCCAGATGAAGTCGCCTGAACTCGGCGCCGGAGACGCTGTGCAGCATCTGCGGCGGCAGGTCGCCGAGCAGCAGGGCCGTTCCCATGAAGTTGGCGGCTAAAGCCGATCATCAGTACCACGGGAGTGACCGGCAGTTTCAGCGCGCGCGCCAGCGGCAACGCCACCGGCGCCATCATCAGGATCACGACGACGTTGTCGACGAACATCGAGATGACGCCGGCCAGCATCGACAGGATCATCACGAGGAGGCCCGGACGTCCCCCGGACAGCCGCAGCGCCTGCACCGACAGCCAGCTGGGCACCCCGGTCTTTCCGAAGTAGCTGGCGATCACCCAGATGCTCACCAGGATCGCCATCACGTTCCAGTCGACCAGCTGGAACGCGTCCACGTCGGTCATCACCCCGAACCACACCATCACGATCACGCCGAGCAGCGCGGCGACGGTGCCGTCGACGACGTTGGAGATCACGGCGACGATCGACAGGGCAAAGACGATCAATGCGAACCAGGCAAGTGCGGTCATCGCGGAGTTCCCGGGAGGTTGAACAGGTTGGCCTGCGTGCTCACTTCACCAGCACGACCGGCACTTTGGCCTGGTGCAGCACCTTCAGCGTCGTGCTGCCGACCAGGAACTCCGTCAGCGCGCTGCGCCCGTGCGTTCCCATCACGATGTGGTCACAGCCGAGTTGGGTGGCGAGAGCGGCGATGCGCTCCGCGGTGGAGCCGACCTCTTCGTGCACGGTGAACGGGATCCCGGCGGCCGCGAGTCCTTCGGCTGCGAGACGCAGTGCATCCCCGCTCTGTTCGTGATGGAAATCGTGGATGTTCTCGCGCGCGACGAACTGTCCTACCTCGGTCGGCAGCGCCGGCTGGACGTTGACCAGGTGGATCTCCGGCCGCTGCCCGCTCGCGGCGCCATCCACCAGGTACCGGACCGCACGCAACGAGCACTCCGATCCGTCGACCGGAACGATCACCCTTCTCATCGATTCCCCCCTCGCGCTCGTCGTGAGTGCACGCGACGCGTGTTTTGGCCGCATTATGCGCCCCGCGCGCCGTCGCCTGGAAGGCCCGGGTCGAGTCGGGCCGACCCAGCCGGCGGCGCTGCCGGGTCGCGCGGTAGCATCGCGCGTCGCTCACAGTCCCGCCGTCGATGCCCCCTGCCCGTTCCACGCGGCTTGCGCTGGTCGATGTGCTGCGCGGCTTCGCCGTCGCGCAGATGATCGTCTACCACTTCATCTACGACCTGAGCCACTTCGGCTGGCTGACGTTGCGGATGACGCGCGACCAACCATGGGTCGGGTGGCGCACGGCGATCGTGACGCAGTTCCTGCTGCTGGTCGGCGTGAGCCTCGTGCTGCGCATGTCGTTCAAGCCGGGCCTCGGCGACTTCCTCCGGCGCTGGGCCGAGGTGGCGGCGGCGGCGGCCCTCGTGTCGCTCGGCAGCTGGCTGATGTTCGGGCCGCGCTTCATCTGGTTCGGCATCCTCCACTTCATCGCGCTGGCGCTGCTGATCGCGCGGCCGCTGGTGCGGCTGGGCGCCTGGAACCTGGCGCTGGCCGTCGTCGCCTTCGTCGCGTGGCTGGTGTATTCCGACCCGGCGTTCAACGCGACGCCGGCGAACGTGATCGGCTTCGTCACGCAGAAGCCGCGCACCGAGGACTACGTGCCGCTGTTCCCGTGGATCGCGGCCGTGCTCGCGGGCATCGGGCTCGGCGCGCTCTGGCAGCGCGCGGACTGGCGCGTGCCAGCGTGGCTGGCGCCGATCGAGCAGCGTCCGCCGCGCGCACTGCTGTTTCTCGGAACGTGGGCGCTGACGGTGTACCTCGTCCACCAGCCGGTGCTGATGGGCGCGATGATGCTGCTGAAGAAGCTCGGCCTGTAGCGAACGGGGCCGCGTTCAGCCACCGCGCAGGTCGGCCTGCATGACGACCGCCCGCGCGGGCGGCTCGCGGCGCAGCCACTCCGCCTGCAGCGTGATGTGGTCGATGTGGAAGTCGCGGCGCAGGATGAAGCGCGCCTGGTGCAGGATGACCGGCCAGCGCTCGATGTCGTCAACCAGCACGTGCGCCGACAGCGCCGATTTCCCCGGCACCATCGCCCACACGTGCAGGTCGTGCACCGAGAGCACGCCCGGGATCTTGGCGAGCGTCTCGCCGACGCGGCCGTACTCCACGCCCTCCGGGACGCTGTCGAGCAGCACCAGCGTCGTCTCGCGCAGCACGCCGAAGGTCGACCGCAGGATCAGGCCGCCGACCAGCATCGACAGCAGCGGGTCGACCATCAGCGGGCCGCCGAAGTAGATGATGGCGCCGGCGGCGATGGCGGCGACGGAACCCAGCAGGTCGCCCATCACGTGGATGAACGCCGCCCTCGTGTTCACGTTGTCCCGGTCGCGCGACAGCGACCAGGCGACGAGGATGTTGACGGCAAGGCCGACGAACGCGATCGCGAACACCCCGAGCCCCTTGACGGGCACCGGCGTCCTGATCCGGTCGAACGCCTCGAAGAAGATCCACGCGACGACCGCGAGCATCGCGATCGCGTTGACGAATGCGGCGATCACCTCGACCCGCGCCAGCCCGAACGAGTGCCGGTCGGACACCGGACGGCGCGCGATGATGTTCGCCGCCAGCGCGAACAGCAGCGCCGCGGAATCGGTGGCCATGTGCCCCGCGTCGGCCAGCAGCGCCAGCGAGCCAGACCACAGGCCCCCGATCACCTCGACGATCGCGTAGCCGAAGGTCAGCGCGACGGCGATGCCGAGCGCATTGCCGCGCGCGGCGGGCGAGCGATGGCCGTAGTGGCTGTCGCCCCGCCCGTGCTCCGTCAGGTGGTCGTGCGAATGCGCGGCGCTCATCGCGCCCCTCCCCTGCGCTGTCGCTCAGGCCGGCACGTTCAGGTGGGACAGGCGCACGTGGCAGCCCGTCTTCAGCCGGATTTCCTCGACGCCGACGCCGGGCGCGAGCTCGACGCCCTTCAGGCCGTCGGGCGTCACGTCGAACACGCCGAGGTCGGTGACGAGGCGGTTCACGACGCCCTTGCCCGTCAGCGGCAACGTGCACTCCTGCAGGATCTTGTGCTCGCCGTTCTTCGCGCAGTGCTCCATCAGCACGACGACGCGCTCGACGCCGGCGACGAGGTCCATCGCGCCGCCCATGCCCTTGACGAGCTTGCCGGGGATCATCCAGTTGGCGAGGTCGCCCTTGTCGCTCACCTGCATCGCGCCGAGGATCGCCAGGTTGATGTGCCCGCCGCGGATCATCGCGAACGAGTCGGCGCTCGAGAAGTAGCTCGAGCCCGGCTGCGCGGTGACGAGCTGCTTGCCGGCGTTGATCAGGTCCGCATCGATCTCGCTCTCCAGCGGGAACGGGCCGATCCCCATCAGTCCGTTCTCCGACTGCAGCATCACGTGGACGCCGGGCGGGATGTAGTTGGCCACCAGCGTCGGCAGGCCGATGCCGAGGTTGACGTAGAAACCGTCCTGCAGTTCCTGGGCGGCACGCGCCGCCATTTCTTCACGGGTCCAGGGCATTGTCTTCTCCTACTTGGCGCGCACGGTGCGGTTCTCGATGCGCTTCTCGGGCGACTTGTTCAGCACGAGCCGCTTCACGAACACGCCGGGGGTATGGACGTTGTCGGGATCGAGCGCGCCGTTCTCGACGATCTCCTCGACCTCGACGACGGTGACCTTGCCGCACATCGCGACGACCGGGTTGAAGTTGCGGGCCGTCTTGCGGTACACGAGGTTGCCCTCCTGGTCCGCCTTCCACGCCTTGACGAGCGACACGTCGGCCCGGATCCCGCGCTCCAGCACGTACTCCTTGCCGCCCCACACGCCGTCGAACACCTGCGTGGGCTTGCCCTCGGCGACGATGGTGCCGAAGCCGGTGCGGGTGAAGAACGCCGGGATGCCGGCGCCGCCCGCACGCATCCGCTCGGCGAGCGTGCCCTGCGGCGTGAACTCGAGTTCGAGCTCGCCCGACAGGAACTGCCGCTCGAATTCCTTGTTCTCGCCCACGTAGGACGAAATCATCTTGCTGATCTGGCGCGTCGTGAGCAGCAGCCCGAGGCCGAACCCGTCCACGCCCGCGTTGTTGCTGACGCAGGTGAGGTTCTTGACGCCGCTGTCGCGCAGCGCGGCGATCAGGGCCTCGGGGATGCCGCACAGCCCGAAGCCGCCGACCGCGATGGTCTGCCCGTCCTTCACCACGTCGGCGAGCGCTGCCGCTGCCGAGGGGTACACCTTGTTCATCAGTTCCTCCCGCTGGCCAATGCCGTGAATCTTAAGTGATCGCCTGCCGCACCTTCTCCGGCCACGGCAGTGACTTACCGGCCGTGTAGTCGTACCACACGAGCACGCTGCGGCCCGTGGCATAGGTCACGCCAGGCTCGCTTTTCTTCTCGATGGTGATCGACATGTCGACGCTGCTGCGGCCGATGCGCTCGACCACCTGCCGCACGAGCGCCACGCCCGGATAGGTCATGGCCCGCACGAAGTCGCACGAAACGTGGGCGAGGATGCACGCCTCCCCGGTCGGCAGCGTCGGCAGGTCGAACTGCTGGAACCACTGGATCCGGGCCTCTTCCATCAGGCGGAAGTACATCACGTTGTTCAGGTGCGCCATGGCATCCATGTCGCCCCATCGCAACGGCACCTCGAGCACGAAGTCCTTCAAGGCAGCCTCCGTCCCCCGGACGTCTTTCTACGCGACCGACAGCCCGTCGTCGGCCGTCAGCACCGCGCCGTTGATGAACTGCGACTCGTCCGCGACCATCAGCAGGAGCGCACCGTCGAGGTCCTCGGGCCGGCCGATGCGCTTGCGCGGCAGCATCTGCATGAGCTTGTGCCCGGCCTCGGTGTCCCAGTGCGCGTCGTTGATCTCGGTGCGGATGTAGCCCGGGCACAGCGCGTTGACGTTGATGCCGTAGCGGCCCCACTCGAGGGCCTGGGCCTTGGTCATCTGGATCACGGCCGCCTTGCTGATGCAGTAGACGCCGATCTGCGGCAGCACCTGCAGGCCGGCGACCGAGGCGATGTTGACGATGCGGCCGCGGAAGTCCGCCTGCCCCTTGGCGCGCACGATCATCCGGCGCGCCACCTCGCTGGCGACGAAGAACGCGCCCTTCAGGTTGGTGTTGAGGACATAGTCGAAATCGACCGGGGTCACGTCGACCAGTCGCTGCGTGGTCGACACGCCCGAGTTGTTCACGAGGATGTCGATCGGCCCCACCTCGCGCTCGGTCCGGTCGACCGCTTCCCGGATCGAGTCCGGATCAGTCACGTCGAGCGCCACGACGTGGGCCGCGCCGCCGGCGGCCTCGATCTCGGCGCGCAGGTCCTTCAGCCGCTCGACCCGGCGCGCCGCGAGCACGGTCAGTGCGCCGTTGGAGGCCAGGACCCGCGCGAAGCGCGCACCCAGCCCGCTGCTCGCGCCGGTGACCAGCGCCACTTTCTCCTTCAGATTCGTTCGCATTCCCGCTGCTCCAATCTCCCGAGGCGATGATCGCACAGTCGATTGCGGCCTCTAGTCGATCTCCGGGACAATCCGGTCGGATCGAGGCACAACGAGGAGCGTCATGGCGGACAGCCAGCAGGTCGAGCGCGAAGCGATGGAATACGACGTGGTCGTGGTCGGCGGGGGCCCGGCCGGACTCGCCGCCGCGATCCGCGTGAAGCAACGCGCCGCCGAAGCCGGCCGCGAGGTGTCGGTCTGCGTCCTCGAGAAGGGATCGGAGATCGGCGCGCACATCCTGTCGGGCGCCGTGATCGATCCGATCGCGCTGAACGAGCTGTTCCCCAACTGGAGGGAACTGGGCGCGCCGCTGGCGACGCGGGTGACCGAGGACCAGTTCTTCGTGTTTTCGGAAGGCGCGGCCACCGCCGTGCCGCACGCCGTCGTGCCGGCCGCGCTGACCAATTCCGGCGGCTTCTACACCGGCAGCCTCGGCAGCCTGGTGCGCTGGATGGGCCAGCAGGCCGAGGCCCTCGGTATCGAGATCTTCCCCGGCTTCGCGGCCGCCGAGGTGCTGTACGACGAGAACGGCGCGGTCAGGGGCGTGGCCACCGGCAACATGGGCGTCGGCAAGGACGGCCAGCCGACCGGCAACTTCCAGCCCGGCGTCGAACTGCACGGCAAGTACACGCTGTTCGCCGAGGGCGCGCGCGGCCACCTCGGCAAGCAGGTGATCGCGAAGTTCCGGCTCGACGCGGGCCGCGACCCGCAGACCTGGGGCATCGGCATCAAGGAAATCTGGGAAGTCCAACCGGACAAGTTCAAGGCGGGGCGCGTGGTGCACAGCATCGGCTGGCCGCTCGCACCGGACACCTACGGCGGCGGCTGGATGTATCACTTCGGCGAGAACCTCGTGTCGGTAGGCTTCGTCGTCGGCCTCGGCTACAGCAACCCGTACCTGTCCCCCTTCGAGGAGTTCCAGCGCTACAAGACCCATCCGCTGGTGCGCGCCACGCTCGAAGGCGGCAAGCGGCTCGAGTACGGCTCGCGCGCGATCAACGCGAGCGGGCTGCAGTCGCTGCCGAAGCTCGTCTTCCCCGGAGGCGCGCTGATCGGCTGCGATGCCGGCTTCCTCAACGCGCCGCGCATCAAGGGCAGCCACGCGGCGATCAAGAGCGGCATGCTGGCGGCCGACGCCACGTTCGATGCGCTGGCGGCCGAGCGGCAGCGCGACGAACTCGCGGCGTACCCGCAGGCGTTCGAAGCGAGCTGGCTGCACGACGAACTGCATCGCGCGCGCAACTTCAAGCCGCTGCTCGACAAGGGGCTCTTCTGGGGCGGCTTCCTGTTCGGAATCGACCAGATCGTGTTCCGCGGCAAGGCGCCGTGGACGCTGCACCGGAAGTTCGCCGATCACGAGAAGCTGAAGCCCGCCTCGCAGTGCCAGCCGATCGCCTATCCGAAGCCCGACGGCAGGCTCACGTTCGACCGGCTGTCGTCGGTCTACCTCGCGAACACGAACCACGAGGAGAACCAGCCGGCGCACCTGACACTGAAGGACGGGTCGGTGCCGACGTCGATCAACCTGCCGATCTATGCCGGCCCCGAGCAGCGCTACTGCCCTGCGGGCGTGTACGAATTCGTGAAGGGCGACGACGGCCGCGAGAAGCTGCAGATCAACTTCCAGAACTGCGTGCACTGCAAGACCTGCGACATCAAGGACCCGACGCAGAACATCGTGTGGGTCACGCCGGAAGGCGGCGGCGGACCGAACTACACGAACATGTAGCGCGGCGCGGCCGGGGCCGGGCTCTCCGGTTGACGGTTCAGCGGCCGGCCTCGGAGGCAAGGCGGCGCGACCACTCCCCGCGCAGCGTCTTCTCGAGCCAGAAGGCGCCGACCATCGTCTTCACGTCGGTGACGCTGCCGTCGCGCACCCATTCCAGCAGCTGCCGCCACGGCGCCTCGAACACCTCGAGCGTTTCGCCGGCATCCAGCGTGGCGCTGCCGTTTCGTGCAAGGTCCTCGGCGAGGAAGATCTCGATTCTCTCGTCGGAGTACGCGATCGCGTTGTGCAGGCCGCCGAGATAGCTCCAGCGGCGCGCCGTGTAGCCGGTTTCCTCGAGCAGCTCGCGCTTGGCGCACGCGAACGGCGGCTCGCCGGGATCGATCTTGCCGGCGGGAAACTCCACGACCGAACGGCCGAGCGGATAGCGGAACTGGCGCTCCAGCAGCACGTGCTCGGCGTCCAGCAACGGGATGATCATGACGGCGCCCGGATGGCGCAGGTATTCGCGCGTGCCCTGGTGCCCGTCGGCCGACTGCACGTGGTCGACGAAGAGCTTCAGGAACACGCCTTCGAACACCAGCCGGCTGTCGAGCGTGCGCTCGGCGAGCGGATCGTCGGACGGCTCGATCATGGTCCTCGCGCTCCGGCGGACACCGCGCGTCGCTAGCCGCCCAGCGCGCGCTGCACGGCGTCGGCGCAGAGCTTCAGCAGGTACTGCGGCAGGATGCCGAGCACCAGCACCAGTGCGCCGTTGATCGACAGCGCGACGCGCATGTCCGTCGTCGCCACGATCGGCACCGTCGCGACCGGGCCGGCCGGCTCGTCGAAGTACATCGCCTTGACGACGCGCAGGTAGTAGTAGGCGCCGATCACCGAGAACACGACCGCCAGCACGGCCAGCCACACCATGGCCGACGTGACGCCATCGACGAGCAGCGCCTGCAGCACGACGAACTTGGCGTAGAAGCCGACGGTCGGAGGAATGCCCGCCAGCGAGAACATCAGCAGCAGCATCACGAAGGCGTACCACGGGCTGCGGCGGTTCAGGCCCTTCAGGTCGGCGATCTCCTCCGCCTCGAAGCCCGCGCGCGCCAGCAGCAGGATCACGCCGAAGGTGCCGAGCGTCGTCAGCGCGTAGGTGATCACGTAGAACATCGCGGCGCTGTAGGCGGTTGCCGTGGCGGCCGCGTCGCCCTTCGTGACGCCCGAAAGCATCGCGAGCAGCATGAAGCCCATCTGCGCGATGGTCGAGTACGCCAGCATCCGCTTCAGGTTCGTCTGCGCGATCGCGGTGAGGTTGCCCAGCACCAGCGACGCGACCGCCAGCACGATCAGCATCTTCTGCCAGTCGCCCGCGAGCGGCAGCAGGCCCTCCACGAGGATGCGGTAGGCGACGGCGAAGATCGCGAGCTTCGGTGCGGAGCCGATCAGCAGGGTCACCGGCGTCGGCGCGCCCTGATAGACGTCGGGCACCCACATGTGGAACGGCACCGCGCCGAGCTTGAACGCGAGGCCGGCGATCACGAAGACGACGCCGAGCACCAGCGACAGCCGGCTTGCCACCTGCCCGGTCGCGACGCGGCGCGCCAGCTCGTTGATGTCGAGCGTGCCGCTGCCGCCGTACAGCATCGACATGCCGTACAGCAGGAAGCCCGACGCGAGCGCGCCCAGCACGAAGTACTTCATCGCCGCTTCGCTCGAGCGCGCGTCGTCCCGCCGCAGCGCCACCAGCGCGTACAACGACAGCGCCTGCAGCTCGAGGCCGAGGTAGATCACGAGCAGGTTGTTCGCCGAGATCATCAGCATGATCCCGAGCAGCGCGAACAGCGTCAGCGTGAAGAGCTCGCCCTTCCACAGGCCGCGGTCGCGCGCGTAGCCCTGCGCGTAGACCAGCATGAAGCCGACGGCGATCACAGAGAAGAGCTTGAGCACGCTCGTCATCGGGTCGGCGACGTACATGCCGTTGAAGGCGTAGGTCAGCACGCGGTTGTCGAGGAACAGCCACAGCACGGCGGCGACGGCGAGCAGCGCCGCCATCGACAGCCCGTACGTCACGTTGCGGCGCTCGTCCGGCACGAACAGGTCCGCGACCAGGATCGCGCACGCCGCGACGAGCAGGACGATCTCGGGCAGCGCGGCGAAGAGGTTCATGTTGGCCATGGTCTGGTCGCCCTACCGGTCCGCCTGCGCGGCCGCCGCCGTGGGGAGCTTGCTCTGGTGCACGTGCTCGACCAGGTGCTTGACCGAGGCATCCATCAGGTCCGTCACCGGCTTCGGATAGACGCCCATCCACAGCACGGCCGCGGCCAGCAGCAGCAGGATCAGGAACTCCCGCGCGTTCACGTCGGTCAGCGCCGCGACGTGCTCGTTGGCCACTTCGCCGAACACGACGCGCTTGTACATCCAGAGCGAGTAGGCGGCGCCGAGCACCAGCGTGCTGGCGGCCGCCGCGGCGATCCAGAAGTCGTACTTGACGGCGCCGAGGATCACCATGAACTCGCCGACGAAGCCGCTGGTCGCGGGCAGGCCCGCGTTGGCCATCGCGAACAGCATGAAGAACGCCGCGAACTTCGGCATCGTGTTGACGACGCCGCCGTAGTCGGCGATCTGGCGCGAGTGCATGCGGTCGTACATCACGCCGATGCAGAAGAACATGGCGCCGGAAACGAAGCCGTGCGAGATCATCTGGACGATGCCGCCCGCCATGCCGACCGGCTCGAAGATGAAGAACCCGAGCGTCACGAAGCCCATGTGGGCGATCGACGAGTACGCCACGAGCTTCTTCATGTCGGCCTGCACCAGCGCCACGAGGCCGATGTAGACCACGGCGATCAGCGACAGCGCGATGATGAACCCGGCCAGGTGCTGCGAGGCGTCCGGCACGATCGGCAGCGAGAAGCGCAGGAAACCGTAGGCGCCGAGCTTCAGCATGATGGCCGCCAGGACGATCGAGCCGCCGGTCGGCGCCTCCACGTGCGCGTCCGGCAGCCAGGTGTGAACCGGCCACATCGGCACCTTGACCGCGAAGGCGGCAAGGAACGCCAGGAACAGCAGGACCTGCGGCGTCATGCCGATCTTCGCCTGGTGCCAGTCGAGGATGCCGAACTGGCCGCCGGAGACCGTGTACAGGTAGACGAGCGCCACCAGCATCAGCAGCGAGCCCGCGAGCGTGTACAGGAAGAACTTGAGCGCCGCGTAGACCCGGTTCGATCCGCCCCAGATGCCGATGATGATGTACATCGGGATCAGCGTCGCCTCGAAGAAGACGTAGAACAGCAAGCCGTCGGCCGCGGCGAACACGCCGATCATCAGGCCCGACAGGATCAGGAACGCGGCGTAGTACTGCGCCACCCGGCTCTCGATCACCTCCCAGCCGGCCAGCACCACGATCACCGTGATGAAGGCGGTCAGCAGCACGAACCACACCGAGATGCCGTCGATGCCCAGGTGGTAATGCGCGTTCAGCCGCTCGATCCACACGGCCTTCTCGACGAACTGCAGGTCGGCCGTGGAAGCGTCGAAGCCGCTCGCGAGAGGGATCGTCACGAGCAGGCCGAGCAGGCTGCCGACGAGCGCGACCGCGCGGATGACGCCCGCGTTGCGGTCGCGGCCCGCCGCGAGGATCAGCCCGCCGAAGGCGATCGGGATCCAGATCGCGAGGCTGAGCCAGGGAGTCGTGTTGCCCATTCTTCTTCTGCCTAGCGGGCAACGCCCAGCGTGACGAACAGCGTGATCAGCACCAGCAGGCCGACGATCATGCCGGCCGCATAGGTGTAGATGTGGCCGGACTGCAGCAGGCGCGACGCGGCCGCCACCCAGCCGATCAGCCGCGCGCTGCCGTTCACCGCCACGCCGTCGATGAGCGCCACGTCGCCGCCCTTCCAGAGGCCGGTGCCGAGGCGCCGGGCGCCGCCGGCGAACACCACCTCGTTGATGCGGTCGAGGTAGTACTTGTTGTCGAGCAGCCGGTACAGGCCCTGGAACCGCGCCTGGATGAGCGCCGGGATGTCGGGCCGCCTGAGGTACAGGAACCACGCGAGGCCCACGCCGACGAGGTCGAGCCAGAACGGCGCGGTCATGAAGCCGTGCAGCGCCATCTCGGTCGCACCGTGGAAGTGCGCCGCGAGTTCCTTCATCGCCGGGTGCTTCGCGGCGTCGACGAAGATCGCACCGCCGAAGTAGTCGCCGAACAGCATGCCGCCGATGGCGACGAAGCCGATGACCACCGACGGGATCGCAAGCAGCACCAGCGGCACGGTGATGACCGCCGGCGACTCGTGCGGCTCGCCATGGTGCTCGTCGTCGTGCCCATGGGCGTGGCCGTGGCCGTGATGGTCGTCGTGGCCCCACCGCGGCTTGCCGTGGAAGACGAGGAAGAACATGCGGAACGAGTAGAAGGCGGTGATCACCACGCCCGACCAGCAGCGCCCAGTACGCGAAGCGTCGCGCCCGCATGGCCGGCCTTCGCCGACGCCTCGACCGCGAGGATGATCGCGTCCTTGGAGTAGAAGCCGGCGAAGAACGGGGTTCCGATCAGCGCCAGCGAGCCGATCAGCGAGGTGATCCAGGTGACCGGCATCTTCCGCCACAGCCCTCCCATCCGGCGGATGTCCTGCTCGTGGTGCATGCCGATGATCACCGAGCCCGCGGCGAGGAACAGCAGCGCCTTGAAGAAGGCGTGCGTCATCAGGTGGAAGATGCCCGCGGAGAACGCGGAGGCGCCCAGCGCCACCGTCATGTAGCCCAGCTGCGACAGCGTCGAGTACGCCACCACCCGCTTGATGTCGTTCTGGATGATGCCGAGGATGCCCATGAAGAACGCCGTGATCGCGCCGATGACGATCACGAACGTCAGCGCGGCGTCGGACAGTTCGAACAGCGGCGACATCCGCGCGACCATGAAGATGCCCGCGGTCACCATCGTCGCGGCGTGGATCAGCGCCGAGATCGGCGTCGGGCCCTCCATCGAGTCGGGCAGCCACACGTGCAGCGGGAACTGCGCGCTCTTGCCCATCGCCCCGATGAAGAGGCACACGCAAATGACCGTCAGCAGCATCCACTCGGTGCCGGGCAGGAACTGCACCGCCTTCGTGGCCAGCGCCGGCGCGGCCTCGAACACCTCGGCGTAGTGCAGCGTGCCGAACCAGGCGTAGATCAGGCCGATGCCGAGCACGAAACCGAAGTCGCCGACGCGGTTGACGAGGAAGGCCTTCAGGTTCGCGTGGATCGCCGTCGGCCGCTTGTACCAGAAGCCGATCAGCAGGTAGGACACGAGGCCCACCGCTTCCCAGCCGAAGAACAGCTGCAGGAAGTTGTTGCTCATCACCAGCATCAGCATGCTGAACGTGAAGAGCGAGATGTACGAGAAGAACCGCTGGTAGCCCGGGTCGTCGGCCATGTAGCCGATGGTGTAGACGTGCACCATCAGCGAGACGAAGGTCACGACCACCATCATGGTCGCCGTCAGCGAGTCGACCAGGAAGCCGACCTCCATCTTCAGGCCCGCGACCACCGCCCACGTGTAGACCGGGCCGTCGAACGTGTTGCCGGCCATCACGTCGTTGAAGATCATGAACGACGCCACCGTCGACACCAGCACGCCGATGATCGTCACCCAGTGCGACAGCGTGCGGCCGATGGCCTGGCCGGCGAGGCCGGCGATCAGCGAGCCGGCCAGCGGAGCCAGCGGCACGAGCAGGTAGAGGCTTTCCATCTTCATGCCCGCGCGCCTACCCTTTCAGGGTGTCGAGTTCCTCGACGCTGATGGTGGACAGGTTGCGGAACAGGACGACGAGGATCGCCAGCCCGATGGCCGACTCCGCCGCCGCGACGGTCAGGATGAAGAACACGAACACCTGGCCGTGGTAGTCCCCGAGGTAGTGCGAGAACGCGACGAAGTTGATGTTGACGGCGAGCAGCATCAGCTCGATCGCCATCAGCAGGACGATGAGGTTCTTGCGGTTCAGGAAGATGCCGACGACGCTGATCGCGAAGAGCAGCGCGGCCACACCCAGGTACCACGACAGCGAAACCACCCCTGCTCCCTCTCTCTCGTTCTTCCCGTCAGGCCTTCTTGGTCTGGCGCGCGTCGTTCTCGTTGGCCATCGCCACCAGGCGCACACGGTCCTCCCGGCGCACCCTGACCTGGCGCGACGGGTCCTGCGACTTCGAATCCTTGCGCCCGCGCAGCGTCAGGGCGATCGCGGCGATGATGGCGACCAGCAGGATGACGCCCGCGATCTGCAGCGGGAACACGTACTCGGTGAAGGTGAGCATGCCCAGCGCCTTGATGTTGTCGACGCCGGCGATGCCCGGACCCGCGCGGTTCATGCCCTGCCAGGCCGGCTGCGACAGCACCAGCCACATCTGCAGCACGATCAGCGCGGCGATGCCCACGCCCCACGGCACGTGCCGCCAGAAGCCCTGGCGCAGCCGGTCGACGTTGATGTCGAGCATCATCACCACGAACAGGAACAGCACCATCACCGCGCCGACGTAGACCAGCACCAGCACGATCGCGAGGAACTCGGCGGCGAGCAGTATCCAGAGGCAGGCGGCCGAGAAGAACGCGAGCACGAGGAAGAGCACCGCGTGCACCGGGTTGCGGGCCGTGATGACGCGCACCGCCGCCAGCAGCATCACGCCGGAAAAGATCAGGAACAGGATGGCCTTGGCGTCCATGTCTCGTCAGCGGTACTTCGCGTCCGCTTCGCGGCTTTCCGCGATGTCCTTCTCGTAACGGTCGCCGATCGCCAGCAGCATCGGCTTGGTGTAGTAAAGGTCGCCGCGCTTCTCGCCGTGGTACTCCAGGATCCCGGTCTCGACGATCGAGTCCACCGGGCAGCTCTCCTCGCAGAAGCCGCAGAAGATGCACTTGGTGAGGTCGATGTCGTAGCGGGTGGTGCGGCGGGTGCCGTCTTCGCGCAGGTCGGACTCGATCGTGATCGCCAGCGCCGGGCAGACCGCCTCGCACAGCTTGCACGCGATGCAGCGCTCCTCGCCGTTCGGGTAGCGGCGCAGCGCGTGCAGGCCGCGGAAGCGCGGCGAGTACGGCGTCTTCTCCTCCGGGTACTGGATCGTGATCTTGCGCGCGAAGGCGTACCGGCCCGTCAGGGCCAGGCCCTTGACGAGTTCCCTCAGGAGCAAGCTGTCGAAGAATTCGCGAATCGCGCCCACGTCAGGTTCCGGTCCGTCCTGCTACTTCCAGATGTTCCACGGCGTCTGCATCCAGACCGCCACGAAGATCAGCCACACCAGCGTGATCGGGATGAACACTTTCCAGCCGAGCCGCATGATCTGGTCGTAGCGGTAGCGCGGGAACGACGCGCGGAACCAGATGAACAGCGACACGACGAAGAAGACCTTGGCGAACAGCCACACCCAGCCCGACAGCGCGACCGTCCACGACGGGAACTCGACGCCGAGCAGGCGGCCGAGATCGACCGGCGCGCCCCAGCCGCCGAGGAACATGACCGTCGCCACCGTCGACAGCAGGATGATGTTGGCGTACTCGGCGAGGAAGAAGATCGCGAAACTCATGCCCGAGTACTCGACCATGTGGCCCGCGACGATCTCCGACTCGCCCTCGACCACGTCGAACGGGTGGCGGTTGGTCTCGGCCACGGCGGAAACGACGTAGATCACGAACAGCGGCAGCAGCGGCAGCCAGTTCCACGACAGGATGTTGAGGCCCATGTCGGCGAAGATGCCGCTGTTCTGCTTCAGCACGATCTGCGTCAGGTTCAGCGTCCCGGACACCATCAGCACGGTGACCAGCACGAACCCCATCGCGAGTTCGTAACTGACCATCTGCGCCGAAGCGCGCATGGCGCCGAGGAACGCGTACTTCGAGTTCGACGCCCAGCCGGCGATGATCACGCCGTACACGCCGACCGAGGTGATCGCCATGACGAACAGCAGGCCCGCGTTGATGTCGGCGAGCACGACGCCGGGCGCGAACGGAATCACGGCCCACGCCGCGAGCGCCGGCATGATGATGATCACCGGCGCCAGGAAGTAGAGCCAGCCGTCCGCCTGCGACGGCGTGATGACTTCCTTGAAGATCAGCTTCACCGCGTCGGCAATCGGCTGCAGCAGTCCGACCGGGCCGACGCGGTTCGGGCCCACCCGGATGTGCATCCAGGCGATCAGCTTGCGCTCCCAGTACGTCAGGTACGCCACCATCAGCAGGATCGGCACGACGATCGCGACGATCTTCGCGAGCGACCACACGACCGGCCACGCCGCGCCGAGCGTCTGCGAGCCGACCGCGGTGACGGCGTCCATCAGGCGCGCTCCAGCGTGATCGGGCCGAACATCGGACCCAGCGTCGCGACCGACGCGTGGGCCGCGGCGATCCGGACGACGCCGTCGGGCAAGGTGTCGTCGAGGGCGACTTCGAGCAGCGCGCTCGCCTCGCCCTGGCGCGCCAGCACCTTGTCGCCCGCGGCGACCGCGAAGGCATCGAGCGTCCTGCCGTTCGCGAGCGCGCGCGGCGGCTGCGCTGCCCGCGTCGCCTGCAGCGGCGGCGAGCGGCGCACTATCGGGTCGCTGAAGTAGATCGGCACGTCGGCGACGCGTTCGGCGCCGCCCGCGGCGGCCGGCGTCACCGCGGGTGCCAGCGCGACCTTGTTGGACAGCTTCGCCGCCACGTCTGCCGGCAGCGCCTCGGCGCGCACCTGTTCCGGAGTCTCGTAGTCGAAGCCCTGCACTCCGAGCAGGTTGGCGAGCACGCGCAGCACCTTCCATCCGGGACGCGCCTCGCCCGCGGGCCGCACGGCGCCGTTGAAGCTCTGCGCGCGTCCTTCGCAGTTCACGAACGTGCCCGCCGTTTCGGTGAACGGGGTGATCGGCAGGATGGCGTCGGCGTACTCCATGGCGCCGTTGCGATACGGCGAGAACGCGATGACCGTGTCGGCCCCGGCCAGCGCCCGGACGGCGGCCCGCGGATCCGCGGTGTCGTACTCGGGCTCGACGTTCCACAGCAGCATCGCCTTGCGCGGCTGTTCGGCCATCTGCCGCGCGTTGAGCCCGCCCTGCCGCGGCAGGGCGCCGACCAGATGCGCACCAACCGTGTTGCCGGCCTCGGTCAACACCCCCAGCGTTGCGCCGGTCGCCTGGGCGATCCACTGCGCCCACGCGTGCAGCTGGGCCGACTGCGGATGCTGCACGGCCGCGTTGCCGAGCAGGATCGCCTTGCGCTCGCCCGACAGCAGGCTTTGCGCGATCTTCTTCGCCGGTTCCCCGGCGGTGACGCCGCTCGCCGGCGCCGGCTGGCCCCGCTCTGCTGCGACCGCCGCGGCGATCTCCGCGAGTGCCTGCACCCATGCGCCCGGACGCACGATCTGCTTGTAGGCGACCGGCATCAGCAGGTCGTCGTCGACGCCATGCACCACCGTCAGCTGGCAGCCGCGCTTCGTCGCGTGGCGCAGGCGGGCCGACAGCAGCGGCTGGTCCTTGCGCAGGAACGAACCGACGAGCAGCACGCGGTCGAGCGCGTTGATGTCGGCGATCTTCATGCCCAGCCACGGCGCGCCGTCGCGCTGGCCGTCCAGCGTGAAGTCGCACTGGCGCAGCCGGAAGTCGATGTTGTCCGAGCCCAGCCCGCGGACGAGTTTCGCCAGCAGGTGCAGTTCTTCGAGCGTGCTGTGCGGCGCCGCCAGCGCGCCGATGGCCGCCGCCCCGTGTTCGGCCTTCACGTGCGACAGCGCGTGCGCGACGTACTCGAGCGCGACGCTCCAGTCGACCTCGCGCCACTGGTTGTCCTGCTTGATCATCGGCCGCAGCAGCCGGTCGGCGGCGTGCAGGCCCTCGTAGGAGAAGCGGTCGCGGTCCGACAGCCACTGCTCGTTGACGTCCTCGTTCTCCAGGGGAAGGACGCGCATCACGCGCTGGTTCTTCACCTGGACGATGAGGTTGGCGCCGACGGAGTCGTGCGGGCTGATCGACTTGCGGCGCGACAGCTCCCAAGGCCGCGCCTCGTAGCGGAACGGCTTGCTGGTCAGCGCGCCGACCGGGCAGAGGTCGATCATGTTGCCGGACAGCTCGGAGTCCACCCCGCGCCCGACGAAGCTCATGATCTCCGAGTGCTCGCCCCGGCCGGCCATGCCGAGCTCCATCTGGCCGGCGATCTCCTGTCCGAAGCGGACGCAGCGCGTGCAGTGGATGCAGCGGGTCATCTCCTCGGCGGAGATCAGCGGGCCCATGGACTTGTGGAAGACGACCCGCTTCGGCTCGGCGTAACGACTCGTCGAGCCGCCGTAGCCGACCGCGAGGTCCTGCAGCTGGCATTCCCCGCCCTGGTCGCAGATCGGGCAATCGAGCGGATGGTTGATCAGCAGGAACTCCATCACCGACTTCTGCGCCTGCTTCGCCCGGTCGGATTGGGTGCGGACGACCATGCCGGGCGTCACGGGCGTGGCGCACGCCGGCAGCGGCTTCGGCGCCTTCTCCACTTCCACCAGGCACATCCGGCAGTTGGCCGCGATGCTGAGCTTCTTGTGGTAGCAGAAGTGCGGGACGTAGATGTCCAGCCGGTTGGCGGCCTCCATCACCATGGAGCCTTCCGGCACTTCCACCTTCCTGCCGTCGATTTCCAGTTCGACCATGCCTAGACGTACTCCGGCACAAGACAGGACTTGTGCTCGATGTGGTGCTCGAACTCGCTGCGGAAGTGCTTGATGAACGCACGCACCGGCATCGCGGCGGCGTCGCCGAGCGCGCAGATGGTGCGGCCCTGGATGTTGTCGGCGACCGAATTGAGCAGGTCGAGGTCCTCGGGCCGGCCCTGCCCGTGCTCGATGCGATGGACGACGCGGTACAGCCACCCGGTGCCCTCGCGGCATGGCGTGCACTGGCCGCACGACTCCTCGTAATAGAAGTACGACAGCCGCTCGAGGCAGCGCACCATGCAGCGCGTCTCGTCCATCACGATGACCGCGCCGGAGCCGAGCATCGACCCCGCCTTCGCGATCGAGTCGTAGTCCATGTCGGTCGCCATCATCACGTCGCCCGGCAGCACCGGCATCGACGAGCCGCCCGGGATGACCGCCTTGATCCGGCGGCCGCCGCGCATGCCGCCGGCCAGCTCGAGCAGCTTCGCGAACGGCGTGCCGAGCGGCACTTCGTAATTGCCGGGAGCCTCGACGTCGCCCGAGACCGAGAAGATCTTGGTGCCGCCGTTGTTCGGCTTGCCGAGGTTCAGGAACGCCTCGCCGCCCTCGTTGATGATGAAGGGCACCGCGGCGAACGTCTCGGTGTTGTTGATCGTGGTCGGCTTGCCGTACAGGCCGTAGCTCGCCGGGAACGGCGGCTTGAACCGCGGCTGGCCCTTCTTGCCCTCGAGGGACTCGAGCAGCGCGGTCTCCTCGCCGCAGATGTACGCGCCGTAACCGTGCGAGGCGTGCAGCTGGAACGAGAACTCCGAGCCCATGATGCTGGCTCCGAGATAGCCCGCCTTGCGCGCTTCGTCCAGCGCTTCCTCGAAGCGCTCGTACTCGGCCCAGATCTCGCCGTGGATGTAGTTGTAGCCGACGCTGATGCCCATCGCGTACGCGGCGATCGCCATGCCTTCGATGACGATGTGCGGGTTGTAGCGGAGGATGTCGCGGTCCTTGAAGGTGCCCGGCTCGCCCTCGTCCGAGTTGCAGACGAGATACTTCTGGCCGGGGAACTGGCGCGGCATGAAGCTCCACTTGAGCCCGGTGGGGAAGCCCGCACCGCCGCGGCCGCGCAGCGCCGACTTCTTCACTTCGGCGATCACGGCGTCGGCCGGGATCTTCTCGGTGAGGATCTTGCGCAGTGCCGAGTAGCCGCCGCGCTCCTCGTAGTCGCGCAGCCGCCAGTTGTCGCCGGTGAGCCCCGCGAGGATCATCGGCTTGATGTGACGTCCGTGGAAACAGGTCTGTGCGGTCATCGGTCCTGCTTCGCCTGCTTCAGCTCGCCGAGCAGCGCATCGAGCCTGTCGTTGCTCATGAAGCTTTCCATGCGCTCGTTGTTCACCAGCAGCACCGGCGAGTCGCCGCAGGCGCCGAGGCACTCGCCTTCCTTCAGCGAGAAGCAGCCGTCCCCGGTCGTCTCGCCGAAGCCGATGCCGAGCATCTCCTTCAGGTGCGCGGCGGCGCGGTTGGCGCCCGACAGCGCGCACGGCAGGTTGGTGCAGAGCGTGATCTTGAAGCGGCCGGCCGGCTCGAGGTTGTACATGCCGTAGAAGCTGGCGACCTCGTACACGGCGATGGCCGGCATGCCGAGGTAGTCGCCGACTTCCTCGATCACTTCCTTCGACAGCCACCCGAGCTGCTTCTGCGCGATCGCAAGCGCGGCCATGACCGCCGACGCCTTGTGCTCGGGCGGAAACTTGGCGACCTCGCGGTCGATCTTCCGATACGACTCGGGGGTCAGCAGCAGAGTGTTCCGGGGTACTGCGCTCATCGTTACCCCCTGCGGCGCTGCGCGCCGGTCCCCCCAAGGGGGACTGAGCGCCTTCGGAACGGCCGTGCGGCGCTCATCGGTCGATCTCGCCAAACACGATGTCCTGCGTGCCGATGATCGCCACGGCGTCCGCGATCATGTGGCCGCGCGCCATCTCGTCGAGCGACTGCAGGTGCGGGAAGCCCGGCGCGCGGATCTTCAGCCGGTACGGCTTGTTCGCGCCGTCGGCGATCAGGTAGATGCCGAACTCGCCCTTCGGATGCTCCACGGCCGCGTAGGCCTCGCCGGGCGGCACGTGGAACCCCTCGGTGAAGAGCTTGAAGTGATGGATCAGGTCTTCCATCCCGGTCTTCATGTCGACGCGCGACGGCGGCGCAACCTTGTGGTTGTCCGTCATCACCGGACCCGGGTTCGCGCGCAGCCAGTCGATGCACTGGCGGATGATCAGGTTGCTCTGGCGCATCTCCTCGATGCGGACCAGGTAGCGGTCGTAGCAGTCGCCGTTCCTGCCGACGGGGATCGCGAAGTCGAGCCGGTCGTACACCTCGTACGGCTGCTTGCGGCGCAGGTCCCACTCGACGCCTGACCCGCGCAGCATCGGGCCGGTGAAGCCCATCTGCAGCGCGCGCTCCGGCGAAACGACGCCGATGCCGACGAGTCGCTGCTTCCAGATGCGGTTGTCGGTGAGCAGCGTCTCGTACTCGTCGACGTACTTCGGGAAGCGCCGCGTGAAGTCCTCGATGAAGTCGAGCAGCGACCCCTGGCGGTTCTCGTTCAGCCGCTTCAGGTCCTGCTCGTTGCGGTACTTCGACGCGCGGTACTGCGGCATGGCCTCCGGCAGGTCGCGGTAGACGCCGCCCGGGCGGTAGTAGGCGGCGTGCATGCGCGCGCCCGACACCGCCTCGTAGATGTCCATCAGGTCTTCGCGTTCGCGGAAGGCGTACAGGAAGACCGCCATGGCGCCGACGTCGAGGCCGTGCGCGCCGAGCCACAGCAGGTGGTTCAGCAGGCGCGTGATCTCGTCGAACATGACGCGGATGTACTGCGCGCGCACGGGGACCTCGACGCCGAGCAGCTTCTCGATCGCCATCACGTACGCGTGCTCGTTGCACATCATCGACACGTAGTCGAGACGGTCCATGTACGGCACGGACTGCAGGAAGGTGCGCGTCTCGGCGAGCTTCTCGGTCGCGCGGTGCAGCAGCCCGATGTGCGGATCGGCCCGCTGGATCACCTCGCCGTCGAGTTCGAGCACGAGGCGAAGCACTCCGTGCGCAGCGGGGTGCTGCGGACCGAAGTTCAAGGTGTAGTTCTTGATGTCGGCCATGCTCTACCGGCCCTGGCCGTAGGAGTCTTCACGGATCACGCGCGGGACGACCTCGCGCGGCTCGATCGTCACGGGCTGGTAGACGACCCGCTTCTGCTCGGGGTCGTAGCGCATCTCGACATAGCCCGAGATCGGGAAGTCCTTGCGGAACGGATGGCCGACGAACCCGTAATCGGTCAGGATGCGCCGCAGGTCCGGATGGCCTTCGAACACGATGCCGTACAGGTCGAACGCCTCGCGCTCGTACCAGTTGGCGCAGCTCCAGATTTCGTTGACCGACGCGACCAGCGGGAAGTCGTCGTCCGGACAGAACGTGCGCACGCGCAGGCGCCAGTTGTGCGTGATCGAAAGCAGGTGCAGCACCACTGCGTAGCGCGGCCCCTCGTGGCTGCCCTCGCCGTAGGAGGCGTAGTCGACCCCGCACAGATCGATCAGTTCCGCGAACGCGAGGCGCGGGTCGTCGCGCAGCGTTCGCGCCACTTCGAAGTGATCGGTGCCCTTCACGCGCAGCGTCACTTCGTCGAGCGCGACCGTGATGCCCTGCGCGCGGTCGCCGAGGACCGTCTTCAGTTGTTCGACGAGCGTGTCGAGGCGGCTCATGTCGACGTCGTCCCTAGCGCGCGATCGTGTTGGTGCGGCGGATCTTGTTCTGCAACTGGATGATCCCGTAGATCAGCGCCTCGGCCGTGGGCGGGCACCCCGGCACGTAGATGTCCACCGGCACGATGCGATCGCAGCCGCGCACGACCGAGTAGCTGTAGTGGTAATAGCCGCCGCCGTTGGCGCACGAACCCATGCTGATCACCCAGCGCGGCTCGGCCATCTGGTCGTAGACCTTGCGCAGGGCCGGCGCCATCTTGTTGCACAGCGTGCCGGCCACGATCATCACGTCGGACTGGCGCGGGCTCGGCCGGAAGAAGATGCCGAAGCGGTCGAGGTCGTAGCGAGCCGCGCCGGCGTGCATCATCTCGACGGCGCAGCACGCCAGGCCGAACGTCATGGGCCACAGCGAGCCGGTCTTCGACCAGTTGACGAGCTTGTCGACGCTCGTCGTCACGAAGCCTTCGTTGAGGACGCCTTCGATGCCCATCTCAGTACTCCCGCCGGGCCGCCCCAAGGGAGTACTGCGCCCCCTCGGGGGGCAGCGAACCGGTGTGAGCGTGAGGGTCCATCATCACTCCCAGTCCAGGGCGCCCTTCTTCCACTCGTAGATGAAGCCGACGGTCAGGATCCCGAGGAACAACATCATCGACCAGAAGCCCACGCTCCAGGCGCCGAGGTCGCCCAGCACCACCGCCCATGGAAAGAGGAACGCGATCTCGAGGTCGAACAGGATGAACAGGATCGCGACGAGGTAATACCGGACGTCGAACTTCATGCGCGCGTCCTCGAAGGCCTCGAAGCCGCACTCATAGGGAGACAGTTTTTCCGGGTCGGGGTTCCGCGGACCGAGCAGCGCGCCCAGCAGCATCGGGGCAGCCCCGATCAGGAGCCCGACCAGGATGAAGAGCAGGATCGGAACGTAGGTCTCGAGGTTCACTTTGACCGTCTATCCAGCCATTAACAAAAACGGCAGCGGCCTGACCCCTTCCGAGGTCGCGGACGCACTGCCGATCTTCGCCGCCATGGCGGCCTGTCGTAACCCTGGTGCCGACGGTGAGACTCGAACTCACACGGCTTTCGCCGCCACCCCCTCAAGATGGTGTGTCTACCAATTCCACCACGTCGGCCGGGTGCAAAACCGCTCGGATTCTACTCGATCCGCTCGCGCGATCCGCCTCTGCCTGAGGGGGTAACGCGAGTCTCGCGCTGCCTACTTCGGGATCTGATCGGACTTCGCGGGCGCAGGCGCGCTCGGCGCCGCGGGAACGCCCGCTGGCGCAGCCGGCGCGCTGCTCGCGGGGGCCGAACCCGGAATCTGCGAAGCGGGCGACGGAATGTCCTTCGGCGTCGGCGCGGACGGAGCAGACGGCGTGCCCTGGGGAACCGACATCACGCCGCCGGCATCCGGCGCAGGCCGGCGGACCGCCGTGCCGGTGTAGGCGAGGCCGAGCGTCGCGACGAAGAACACGGTCGCCACCGCTGCCGTGCTGCGGGACAGGAAGTTGGCCGAACCGGTCGCGCCGAACAGGCTGCCCGATGCGCCTCCGCCGAAGGCGGCGCCCATGTCGGCGCCCTTGCCGTGCTGAAGCAGCACCAGGACGATGATCGCGATGGCAGAAACCACCTGCACGACGATCAGCAATGTAGTCAACCAGGTCATGAAAGCTCCTCGAGTGTTCCTAGATGCGGACAGCCGCGCAGATGGCGAGGAAGTCGGCCGCATTCAGCGACGCCCCGCCGATCAGCCCGCCATCGATGTCTTGCCGGGAAAACAGTTCTGCGGCATTCGTCGCCTTGACGCTGCCGCCGTAGAGAATGCGCAACGCCGCCGCGGCCGACTTGTCGAGTCCGGCCACCTGCGCGCGCAGCGCCGCGTGCACCTCCTGTGCCTGTGCGGGCGTCGCGTTGCGCCCCGTGCCGATCGCCCACACGGGTTCGTACGCCAGCGCGCCGCGCGCCAGCGCCGCCGGACCGATCGCGTCGAGGACCGCAGCGAGCTGCGCCCCGACCACCTCCTGCGTGCGGCCGGCCTCGCGGTCCGCGAGGGTCTCGCCGACGCAGACGATCGGATGCAGCCCCGCCTGCACCGCGCTCGCCGCCTTCGCGGCGACGATGGAGTCCGTCTCGGCGTGCAGCTGGCGGCGTTCAGAGTGGCCGACGATCACCCAGCGGCAACCGATGTCCGCCAGCATTTCCGCGGACACGTCGCCCGTGAAGGCGCCCGCGGTTCTCTCCGACACGTCCTGGGCTCCCAGTCCGGCCGGAGCCAGCGAGCGACCCAGCGTGCAGAGGTAGACGAACGGCGCGCATACGACGACGTCGCAGTGGAGCGACACCGCCTTCGGCACGAACGAATTCACCCAGTCCTCGTTCGAGGTGAGCGACCCGTTCATCTTCCAGTTGGCCGCCACCAGCGGGCGCCGCTTCGATGTCATCCGTTGCCCTCCACTCGCTCGCCGGCGGACGGTCCGACCGCGAGCACGATCTTGCCGATGTGCTGGCTCGATTCCATCAGCGCATGCGCCGCGGAAGCATCGCGCCAGAGCGAACGTCCTGAACAGCATGGGCTTGATGCGCCCCGCCTCGATCAGCGGCCACACCACGGCGCGCAGTCGCTGCGCGATGGCGGCCTTGAACGCGACCGAACGCGGACGCAGCGTCGATCCCGTCACGGTCAGGCGACGACGCAGCAGCGTCGACATGTCGAGCGTCGCCTTGGTTCCGCCGAGCAGCGCGATGATCGCAAGGCGGCCGTCGTCGGCCAGGCAGTCGATCTCGCGCGGCAGGTAATCGCCCGCCACCATGTCGAGGATCACGTCGACGCCACGGCCTCCGGTGGCTTCCTTGATCGCCACCGCGAAGTCTTCGGTGCGGTAGTTGATCGCGCGCGCGGCGCCGAGTTCGACGCAGGCACGGCACTTGTCGTCACTGCCCGCCGTGGCGTAGACGGTGTTGCCCAACGCGCTTGCCAGCTGGATCGCCGCGACGCCGATGCCGCTCGTGCCACCCTGCACCAGCAGCGACTCGCCAGGCGCGAGGCCCGCGCGGTCGAACACGTTGCTCCACACCGTGAAGAATGTCTCCGGAAGTGCCGCCGCTTCCGCGAACGTCAGCCCGCGGGGCACCGGGAGGCACTGCGCTGCCGGGGCGACGCAGTACTCCGCGTAACCGCCACCCGCGACCAGCGCGCACACCGGATCTCCTACCCTGAACCCGCTTTCGCCGGGATCGCCGCTCTCGATCCACCCGGCGACTTCCAGGCCGGGCAGGTCTGACGCGCCCTTCGGCGGCGCATACCCGCCCTTCCGCTGCAGCACGTCCGGGCGATTGATGCCTGCGGCCTGGACACGGATGAGCACCTCCCCGGCGCCGGCGACAGGCGTCGCGCGCTCGGAAAGTTGCAGCATGTCCGGCCCGCCGGGCCGCAGGATCTCGACCGCTTTCATTGCGCGATGGAAGGGGCGCGGCACGCGCCCCTTCGTTCCGGTCTTACTGTTGCTGCTGCGCGGCCTGGGCTGGCGCCTCGCCTGCAACAGCCTTCATCGACAGGCGGACGCGGCCCTTCTCGTCGGCCTCGATGACCTTGACCTTCACCGCCTGGCCTTCCTTAAGGTAATCGGCGACCGCATTGACGCGTTCGTTGGCGATCTGCGAGATGTGCAGCAGGCCGTCGCGGCCCGGCAGGATCTGGACGATCGCGCCGAAGTCGAGCAGGCGGAGCACCGTGCCGTCGTACACCTTGCCGACCTCGACCTCGGCCGTCAGCTCCATGATGCGGCGCTGGGCTTCCCTGCCTTTCTCCTGGTCGACGCTGGCGATGATGACGGTGCCGTCGTCCTCGATGTCGATCTGCGTGCCGGTTTCTTCGGTCAGCGCGCGGATGACCGCGCCGCCCTTGCCGATCACGTCGCGGATCTTCTCGGGATTGATCTTCATCTTGATCAGGCGCGGCGCGAACGCCGACAGCTCGCCGCGCGAAGCGCCAAGCGCGTCCTGCATCTTCTGCAGGATGTGCATCCGGCCTTCCTTCGCCTGGGCCAGCGCGACCTGCATGATCTCGCGCGTGATGCCTTCGATCTTGATGTCCATCTGCAGCGCGGTGATGCCGTTGACCGTGCCGGCGACCTTGAAGTCCATGTCGCCGAGGTGGTCCTCGTCACCGAGGATGTCCGACAGCACGGCGAACTTGTTGCCGTCCTTGATCAGGCCCATCGCGACGCCGGCGACGTGCGCCTTCAGCGGAACGCCGGCATCCATCATCGCCAGGCAGCCGCCGCAGACCGACGCCATCGAGGACGAGCCGTTCGACTCGGTGATCTCGGACACGACGCGCAGCGAGTACTGGAAGTCGTCGTAGCTCGGCAGCACCGCGAGCAGCGAACGTTTGGCCAACCGGCCGTGGCCGATCTCGCGGCGCTTCGGCGTGCCGACGCGGCCGGTTTCACCGGTGGCGAACGGCGGCATGTTGTAGTGCATCATGAAGCGCTCGCGGTACTCGCCCATGAGCGCATCGATGATCTGCTCGTCCTGCTTCGTGCCCAGCGTGGCGGTGACCAGCGCCTGCGTCTCGCCGCGCGTGAACAGCGCCGAGCCGTGCGTGCGCGGCAGCACGCCGAGTCGGATCTCGATCGGGCGAATCGTGCGCGTGTCGCGGCCGTCGATGCGCGGCTCGCCGTTCAGGATCTGGCCGCGGACGATCTTCGCCTGCAGGTCGAACAGGATCGCGTCGATCGCATTGTCGTCGGGCCTCGGCTGGCCGCTGGTGGCCGCCTCGGCGTCGAGCGCCGCGGCGACCTTGGCCTCGACGTCCTTGATCTTCTGGGAGCGCGCCTGCTTGTTGCGGATCTGGTAGGCGTCCTTCAGGTCCTGGCCGGCGATGTGGATCAGCTTCGCGGTCAGCGCCTCGTTCTGGGTCGCCGGCTGCCAGTCCCATGCCGGCTTGCCGGCGTCACGCACGAGCTCGTGGATGGCGTTGATCGCCGCCTGCATCTGGGCATGGCCGTGCATCACGGCGCCGAGCATCACGTCTTCCGGCAACTGGTCCGCCTCGGACTCGACCATCAGCACGGCACGCTCGGTGCCGGCGACGACGAGGTTCAGCCGCGACGCCTTCAGCTGCGTGGCGGTCGGGTTGATGATGTACTCCCCGTCGAGGTAGCCGACGCGCGCGGCGCCGATCGGGCCCTTGAACGGGATGCCGGACAGCGACAGCGCGGCCGACGCGCCGATCATCGCCGGGACGTCGGGATCGATTTCCGGATCGACCGACAGCACGTGGATGATCACCTGCACTTCGTTGAAGAAGCCGTCGGGGAAGAGCGGCCGGATCGGCCGGTCGATCAGCCGGCACGTCAGGGTTTCCTTCTCGGACGGGCGCCCTTCGCGCTTGAAGAAGCCGCCCGGGATGCGGCCCGCGGCGTACGTCTTCTCGATGTAGTCGACGGTCAGCGGGAAGAAGTCCTGGCCCGGCTTGGCTTCCCTGCGGGCGACCACGGTCGCCAGCACCACGGTGTCGTCCATCGAGCACACGACGGCGCCGCCGGCCTGGCGGGCGATCTCGCCGGTTTCCAGCGTGACGGTATGGGCACCGTACGCAAATTTCTTGGTCACTTTATCGAACACTTGGCGTTCCTTTCTTGTTGAGCGCGGCCGCACGGTGGACATCCACCTGCAACCCGGCACGCCGCGGTATCGACGACTCGGCCCGCTTGTTCCTTCCGGCGGGCCTTACGTCCATATCGCAGCGCGCAGTTCTGGCGAACATGTGGCAGCAGCCCGCGTGGATCGCTCCGCGCAGGCTGTCTGCTTTCATGTCCGGGACATCGACTACTTGCGCAGTCCGAGGCTGTCGATCAGCCCCTTGTACGCCTCGGGGTTCTTGCCCTTCAGGTAGTCGAGGAGCTTGCGGCGGCGGCTGACCATCTTCAGCAGGCCACGGCGTGAATGGTGATCCTTCACGTGGGCCTTGAAGTGGTCGGTGAGTTCGTTGATGCGGGCCGTCAGGAGCGCGACCTGCACTTCCGGCGATCCGGTGTCCGCCTTCGCACGCTGGTACTTGGCGACGATTTCCTGCTTGTTGATGTCTGCAACTGCCACGGTTTTCCCTTTCAGATGAACACGCGGACACGGAAGGATGGGCCGTGCCGTGAAAGCCCGCGATTATAGCCTCTTTGCGCCGGCGGACGGACCCCGCGGGGCCGCGCCCACCCGGGCCGTCAGGACGACGGCCAGGTCATGCGGCAGGTCGTCGCGCGGGCGCTCGCCGAGGGGCGAACGACGAGTTCCGGCCGGAAGCCGAATCCGCTGCCCTCGACGTCGAACGGCACCCCCGGGGCCCCGCTCTTCTGCATCACCGAGACGACCAGCGGCCCGATCAGCTGGTGGTCGGCTGCCCGCATCGAAACGGCCCCGAGCGGATTGCCGTCCGCCGGGCCGTAGGCCATGCCCGACAGGGCCCTGGCAACGGCCAGCGCCTCGGTGGTGCCGGCCCGTTCGATCGCCCGCGCCAGCATCTCAACCATGACGACCGAACGCGCCTGGAAGTAGTCGTCCTTCGCCGCCGGGAAACGGCGCCGGAAATCGAGGTAGACGCGCTCCATCGACTCGGGCGGGGCGTTCGGGTGCCACTCGGCGACCGCCCGCACGCGGCCGACGCCCGCTTCGCCGATCGCTGCCGGGGCGCCGAGGCCGTTGCCGTAGAAGGTGTAGAAGTTCGCCGCCAGCCCCGCCTCGCGCGCGGCCCTGACCAGCAGCGTCAGGTCGTTGCCCCAGTTCCCGGTGACCACCGTGTCCGCTCCCGACGCCTTGACCTTCCCGACGTATGGCGCGAAGTCGCGGACCCGGCCGACCGGGTGCAGCTCCTCGCCGACGATCTGTGCGTTGGGAAGGCGCCCGGCGATCATGCGGCGCGCGTTATCGGCGACCTCGCGGCCGAAGCTGTAGTCCTGGTTCAGCAGGTAGATGCGCCGGACCGAGCGATCCTCGGCCAGCGCCTCGACCAGCGCCGCCATCCGCATCTCGACGTGCGCGTCGAAACGGAAGTGCCACGGGCTGCACCGCTCGTTGGTCAACGCGGGATCGACGGCCGAGTAGTTCAGGAACAGCGCGCGCTGGTCAGCGTTCCGCTCGTTGTGCCGGTTCACCGCCTCGATCAGCGCGGCGGCGACGGCGGAGCTGTTGCCCTGGAGGACGAACCGCACGCGCTGATCCATCGCGCGCCGGAACATCAGGAGCGCCTCCTCGACCTGCCCCTTCGAGTCGAGCGTCAGCAATTGCAGGGGGCGGCGCCCGTCGGGCAACGCCACGCCCCCGCGCTCGTTGATGCGCTCGACCGCGAAGACCAGGTTGCGCGCGACCGCCTCGCCGGTGTTGGCGAAGGGTCCGGAGAACGCTTCGATCATCGCCAGCCGGATCGGAGCGCGCGCGGCGCCCGCGTCCTGCGCCCAGGTTGCCGCCGGCGAGGCGACGGCCGCCAGCAGCGCGGCGACGGTTCGCCTGCGACCGGCGAACCGCGACCCGGTCAAGGCGTGGTCGACGTCTGCGGGTTCAGACGTTCCGTCGTCGTGTACAGCTTGTTCAGCGCGTTCAGGTAGGCCTTGGCCGACGCGGCGATGATGTCGGGGTCGGCGCCGACGCCGTTGACGATGCGCCCCGCCCGCGCCAGCCGGACCGTGACCTCGCCCTGCGACTCGGTGCCCGTCGTGATCGCGTTCACCGAGTAGAGCAGCAGTTCGGAGCCGCTCTTCACCTGGCTTTCGATCGCCTTGAGCGTGGCGTCGACCGGGCCGTTGCCCTCGGCCTCGGCGTGCAGCTCCTGGTGCCCGACCGACATCACGATGGCCGCGTGCGGGCGCTCGCCCGTCTCGGAATGCTGCGACATCGAGACCAGCTTGAAGTGCTCGTCGTGCGGCGTCACGGCCTCGTCGGAGAACAGTGCCTGGATGTCCTCGTCGAAGATCTCCGCCTTGCGATCCGCGAGTTCCTTGAAGCGTGCGAACGCGGCGTTGATCTCGCCCTCGCCTTCGACCGGGATGCCGAGCTCCAGGACGCGCTGCTTGAACGCGTTGCGGCCCGACAGCTTGCCCAGCACGATCTTGTTGGCGTGCCACCCGACGTCCTCGGCCCGCATGATCTCGTAGGTGTCGCGCGCCTTCAGCACGCCGTCCTGGTGAATCCCCGAGGCGTGGGCGAACGCGTTGGCGCCGACGACCGCCTTGTTGGGCTGCACCGGGAACCCGGTGATGCCGGACACGAGCTTCGACGCGGGGACGATCTGCGTGGTGTCGATCCCGACGTCGAGACCGAAGAAGTCGCGGCGCGTGCGCACCGCCATCACGACCTCCTCGAGCGAGCAGTTGCCTGCGCGCTCGCCGAGGCCGTTGACGGTGCACTCGACCTGGCGCGCGCCGCCGATCATCACGCCGGCGAGCGAGTTGGCGACCGCCATCCCGAGATCGTTGTGGCAGTGCACGCTCCAGACCGCCCTGTCCGAGTTGGGAATCCGGGTGCGCAGGTCGCGCAGGAACTTGCCGTACAGCTCCGGGACGGCGTAGCCGACCGTGTCCGGGATGTTGATGGTGGTCGCGCCCTCGGCGATCACGGCCTCGAGCACCCGGCAGAGGAAGTCCGGCTCCGAGCGGTAGCCGTCCTCGGGCGAGAACTCGACGTCATCGGTGAACTGGCGCGCGAAGCGCACGGCGAGCTTCGCCTGCTCGAACACCTGGTCCGGCGTCATGCGCAGCTTCTTCTCCATGTGCAGCGGCGAGGTCGCGATGAAGGTGTGGATGCGCCGGGTCTTCGCCGGCTCGAGCGCTTCGGCGGCGCGCGCGATGTCGCGGTCATTGGCGCGGGCCAGCGAGCACACGATCGAATCCTTCACCGCGCCCGCGATCGAACGCACCGCCTCGAAGTCGCCGTTGGACGACGCCGCGAACCCGGCCTCGATGACGTCGACGCGCAGTCGCTCCAGCTGCTTGGCGATGCGAAGCTTCTCTTCCTTCGTCATCGAGGCGCCGGGGCTCTGTTCGCCGTCGCGCAGCGTGGTGTCGAAAATGATGAGGCGGTCGGTCATGGTGGCTCCAGGGTGCGGAAAACGTCCTCGTCTGCCAGGCTCCTGGCTCTGGCAGCGGCACGGCTCGAATTGTGGGTCGGGGGTCAGCTGCGCGCGGGGCGCAGCAGGTGCAGCAGCAGGCCCGGATGGGCCGGCGTGCACGGAAGGATTGCGGTGACGAAGAGGCGATGCATGAGCGCCGGACTATAGGCGGAAATGCGGAGCGCAACAACCGCGCGCCCGCGTCAGGACGCCTTCGGCGGCTCGGCCGGCGCCGGTTTCGCCGGATTCGGCCTCGCCGCGGAACCAGCGCCACGCCCAGTAGACGTAGCCCGAGAACGCGTACGCGCAGAACAGCGTGAACAGCGCGATCGGGGGATCCGACGACACGACGAAGATCAGCGCGATCAGCGCGACGAGGACCCAGAAAGGAACGCTGCGACCGACGTGGAAGCTCTTGCCGCTGTAGAACGGCGCGCTCGACACCATCGTGAATCCGGCATAGACGGTGAGCGCGAATGCGACCCATGGAAGCCACGCCTCGCGGATCGGGAACTTGTTGTCGATCGCCAGCCAGACGAAGCCGGCGATCAGCGCGGCCGAGGCCGGGCTCGGCAGTCCCTGGAAGAAGCGCTTGTCGACCACGCCCAGGTTGGCATTGAAGCGCGCGAGTCGCAGCGCCGCCCCCGCGCAGTAGACGAAAGCCGCCGCCCAGCCCCACCGGCCCAGGTCCTTCAGGATCCATTCGTACATGACCAGCGCCGGCGCGACGCCGAACGAGGTCATGTCCGACAGGGAGTCGAACTGCTCCCCGAACGCGCTCTGCGTGTTCGTGAGCCGCGCCACCCGGCCGTCCATGCCGTCGAGCACCATTGCCGCGAAGATCGCGATGGCGGCCAGTTCGAAACGATTGCCCATCGCCTGGACGATCGCGAAGAAGCCCGAGAACAGCGCCGCCATCGTGAACAGGTTGGGCAGCAGGTAGATGCCACGACGCCGCGCGGTCGGCGGGGCCTCCACCGCGACCGGAGCCGCTGGGGGCAGGCCGAAGGGACGCGCCTTGCGGCGACGGAATCTCATGCGAGTTCTGCCAGGATGGTGGTGGTGGCGTGCACGATGTCACCGACGGCAACCTTCGGGCGCGCGGCCAGCGGCAGGTACACGTCGACGCGCGAACCGAAGCGGATGAAGCCGTAGCGCTCCCCGCGCGCGAGTCGCTGCCCGACCGTTGCGTAACAGAGGATGCGGCGCGCGATCAGGCCGGCGACCTGCACGACGGCGATGCGCTCCCCGTCCGCGAGCCGCACCACCATCGCGTTGCGCTCGTTCTCGCTCGAGGCCTTGTCGAGGTCCGCATTGACGAACTTGCCGGCGCTGTACTGGATGCGCTCGACGGTGCCGTCGACCGGCGCGCGGTTGCTGTGGACGTTGAACACGTTCATGAACACGCTGATCAGCAGCGTGTCGCGCTCCGTCATCGGGTCGTGCACCTTCTCGACCTTGACGATGCGGCCGTCGGCCGGCGACAGCACCGCGTTCGGCTGGGTCGGCACCGCGCGCGGCGGATCGCGGAAGAACTGGATGACGAAGACCGCGACCAGCCAGAGCGGCACCGACCAGGCGAAGCCGGCCACGGCCCAGACGATGATGGCCACGGCGAGCGCGGCCGCGATGAACGGCCAGCCCTCGCGAGCCAGGATGGGGTGCGGATAGTTCAAGGGCAATGTCCCTGAAGGATCAGGGACATATGGTATCGGAACGGGTCGCCCGGCCGCTCAGGGAAGCAGGCGCGCCTTTCCGCTCACGGTCAGGCGTTCGGTGGTGCGTCCGGTCTCGAAGCTCGGCGGCGGCGCGCTCGCGTCCGACGCCATCATCGGCGCTGCCCGCATCATCACCGGCTGCGGCCCGCCTTCGCGCACTCCGAAGTTCACCTCTTCGATGCGCAGTCGCGCGGGCGAACTGCCCATGGCATTCGCGGCGGACGCAAAGCGCGTGTTGAGGTTCGCCGTCGCCATCTGGATCAGCTGCGCATCGACCTTGTCGCGCGCGGCTCTCGACAGCCGGAAGTCGATGCCGCCGAGCGCGAGGTAGGACTGCACCGACGAGACGGTGCGCGGAAGCGCGGCCAGGTTCTCGGTCCGCAGCATCACGCCCTGCCGCACCCGCCAGCCGACGATCGAACGCGCCGAGCCGCTCGCGTAGACCGGATAGCTGCTGTAGCCGGACGTCTCCACCTGGGCCTTCGGATCGGCGCGCTTCAGCGCGGCCGTGCCGTCGCCGACGCGCTGGTTCACGAGTCCCTGCGCCTTGGTCAGGTCCGCGTCCTGCGCTTCGTAGAAGAAGCTGGCGACCGCCTCGTCGTTGGGCACCTCGATCTCGGCCGTGCCGGTCATGAGGATCACCGTGCCGGTGTTCGGCGGCGCGATGGGCGGCGTCTGCGCCGACACCGGAAGCGCCATCAGGGGAATCGAACACGCAAGCAGGGCCATCAGTCGCTTCATCGCTGTCCTTCCGAACGGTGGTGACCGCACTTTAAACGCAGCGCGGCCGGCGCCGGGTCGTCTGATCGCCGGGGCCGGCCGCGAATCGAGGAACCCCTCGACTTCCCTGCGCGGCTAGTTCTTCGACTGGTCGACGAGCCGGTTCGCCTTGATCCAGGGCATCATGGCTCGCAGCTTCTCGCCCACCTGCTCGATCTGATGCTCGGCCATCAGGCGACGGCGAGCGTTCAGCGTGGTGGCACCCGCGCGGTTTTCCAGGACGAAGCTCTTCGCGTACTCGCCCGTCTGGATGTCCTTCAGCGCCTGGCGCATCGCGTTCTTGGTCTCCTCCGTGATGATCTTCGGACCGGTCACGTACTCGCCGTACTCGGCATTGTTGGAGATCGAGTAGTTCATGTTGGCGATGCCGCCCTCGTAGATCAGGTCGACGATCAGCTTGAGCTCGTGCAGGCACTCGAAGTACGCCATCTCCGGCGCATAACCCGCCTCGACCAGCGTCTCGAAGCCGCACTTGATCAGTTCGACGGTGCCGCCGCAGAGCACGGTCTGCTCGCCGAACAGGTCGGTCTCGGTCTCCTCGCGGAAGTTGGTCTCGATGATCCCGGCCTTGCCGCCGCCGATCGCCGCCGCGTACGAGAGCGCGAGGTCGCGCGCCATGCCCGAGGCGTCCTTGTGGATCGCGACGAGCATCGGCACGCCGCCGCCCTGCTTGAACGTCGAGCGGACCGTGTGGCCGGGCGCCTTCGGCGCGATCATGATCACGTCGAGGTCGGCCCGTGCCTGGATCAGCCCGTAGTGGATGTTGAAACCGTGCGCGAATGCGAGTGCCGCGCCCTGCTTCATGTTCGGGCCGATCGCCTCCGAGTAGACCTGCGCGTGGTTCTCGTCCGGCAGCAGGATCATGACGATGTCGGCGTCCTTCACCGCGTCCGCCACTTCCTTGACCGCGAGGCCCGCGCCTTCGGCCTTCTTCCACGAGACGCCGCCCTTGCGCAGGCCGATGGTGACCTTGACGCCCGAGTCCGTCAGGTTCTGCGCGTGCGCGTGGCCCTGCGAGCCGTAGCCGACGATCGTGACCTTCTTGCCCTTGACCAGCGAGAGGTCGGCGTCCTTGTCGTAGTAAACCTTCATCGTGTGTTTCCCCTCAAGTAATTGATTAGACCCTCAGGACTCGTTCGCCGCGGCCCACGCCCGACCCGCCCGTGCGGACCGTTTCGAGGATCGCCGTGCGGTCGACGGCCTGGATGAACGCGTCGAGCTTCCCGCTGTTGCCTGTCAGTTCGATCGTGTAGGTGCGCTCGGTGACGTCGATGATGCGGCCGCGGAAGATGTCCGCCATCCGCTTCATCTCCTCGCGCTCCTTGCCCACCGCGCGCACCTTGATCAGCATGAGCTCGCGCTCGATGTAGTCGCCCTCGGTCAGGTCGACCACCTTCACGACCTCGATCAGCCGGTTCAGGTGCTTGGTGATCTGCTCGATGATGTCGTCGGAACCGACCGACACGATCGTCATCCGCGACAGCGAGGCGTCTTCCGTCGGCGCGACCGTGAGGGTTTCGATGTTGTAGCCGCGCGCCGAAAAGAGGCCGACCACGCGGGACAGCGCGCCGGGCTCGTTCTCCAGCAGCACCGAGATGATGTGCCTCATAGATTTTCCGATCCGAGCAGCATTTCGGTGAGACCCTTCCCCGCCTTCACCATCGGCCAGACGTTTTCCTTCTGGTCGGTGATGAAGTCGAGGAACACCAGGCGGTCCTTGTACTTGCCGAACGCCTCTTTCAGGGCAGGCTCGACGTCTCCGGGACTCTCGATCCGCATGCCGACGTGCCCGTAGCTTTCGGCCAGGCGCACGAAATCGGGCAGCGCGTCCATGTACGACTCCGAGTACCGGCTGCCGTACTCGATCTGCTGCCACTGCCTCACCATGCCGAGGTAGCGGTTGTTGAGGTTGCAGATCTTCGGGGTCAGGCGGTACTGCTTGCAGGTCGACAGTTCCTGGATGCACATCTGGATCGACGCCTCGCCCGTGACCACCGCGACGCTCGCGTCCGGGTTCGCCATCTGCACGCCCATCGCGTACGGAAGTCCAACGCCCATCGTCCCGAGGCCGCCCGAGTTGATCCAGCGGCGCGGCTTGTCGAAGCGGTAGTACTGCGCGGCCCACATCTGGTGCTGGCCGACGTCGGACGTGATGAACGCGTCGCCGCCGGTCACCTCCCACAGCTTCTCGACCACGTACTGCGGCTTGATCGGGCCGCCGTTCTGCTCGTAGCGCAGGCATTCACGCTTGCGCCACTCGTTGATCTGGTCCCACCAGGCCGTGAGATGCGCCACGTCCGGCCGCACGCTGGTCGCCTCGATCTGCGACAGCAGTTCGGCGAGCACCTCGCGCACGTCACCGACGATCGGCACGTCGACCTTCACCCGCTTGCTGATCGACGACGGGTCGACATCGACGTGGACGATCTTGCGCGGGCTGCTGGCGAAGTGCTTCGGGTTGCCGATCACGCGGTCGTCGAAGCGCGCGCCGACGGCGAGCAGCACGTCGCAGTTCTGCATGGCCATGTTGGCCTCGTACGTGCCGTGCATCCCGAGCATGCCGACGAACTTCGGATCGCTCGCCTTGAACCCGCCGAGCCCCATCAGCGTGTTGGTGCACGGGAAGCCGAGCAGGTTGACGAGCCGGTTCAGGAGGTCGGAGGAATCGGACAGGATGACGCCGCCGCCGGTGTAGATCATGGGGCGCTCCGCCGACAGCAGCAGCTGGACCGCCTTCTTGATCTGCCCCTGGTGGCCCTTGACCACCGGCTTGTAGGAGCGCATCTCCATCTCGCGCGGATAGAGGTACTCCGTCCTGGCGACGGTCACGTCCTTGGGAATGTCGACGAGCACCGGCCCGGGCCGGCCGGTCTGCGCGATGTAGAACGCCTTCTTCATCGTGCTTGCCAGGTCGCGCACGTCCTTCACGAGGAAGTTGTGCTTCACGCACGGGCGCGTGATGCCGACCGTGTCGCACTCCTGGAAAGCATCCTGGCCGATGGCGTGGGTCGGCACCTGGCCGGTCACGATGACCATCGGTATCGAGTCCATGTACGCGGTGGCGATCCCGGTCACGGCATTGGTGACACCGGGTCCGCTCGTGACGAGCGCCACGCCGACGCGCTGGCTGGAGCGCGAATAGGCGTCTGCCGCATGCACCGCGGCCTGCTCGTGCCGAACGAGGATGTGCTGAAACTTGTCCTGCTTGAAGATCTCGTCGTAGATGTACAGGACGGCGCCTCCGGGGTATCCGAAGACGTGGGTCACTCCCTCATCCTGCAAACAACGTACAACGATCTCGGCGCCGGTGAGTTGCATTTCGCGAACCCTCTCAAAGTCCACTGGAAATTGATCGGATGCCGTCCCGTACCCGCTTGTGGCAGGCGGTGCGGCGGGCGCTTCTGGCGGTTACAACGGGATAGGCTGCAGTCGCTGAGCTATGTTCTTGTGTTACAAGAGGGCGGGACGATACTGCAGCGCACAACATTCTGCAAACGCGCAGCGACGGCGCGCGACGTCAGTCGCCACGGTCGTTCCTGCTAGGATGCCGCGCCTTCTTCCATCCTCTATCGGGCCCTTGCGGGAGCGACGCTGCGCCGTTCCGGGACCCGGATGAATGGCTTCCGCCGAAGAACTCTCCGCGTTCCTGGCCAGTGTCGAGCGCCGTGCCTACAAGCAGGCGCAGTTCGCCGTGCGGGACGCCGACGGGGCGCTGGACATCGTGCAGGACGCGATGCTGAAGCTCGCCGAGAACTACGGCGACCGCCCGGCGGCCGAACTCCCGCTCCTGTTCACGCGGATCCTGCAGAACACGATCCACGACTATTTCCGCCGCCAGAAGGTTCGCTCCACCTGGGTCACGCTCTTCTCGGCACTGGGCGGCGGCCGGGACGACGAGGAGGATTCGGATCCGCTCGAGACCCTGGAGGCGCTCGCCGGGTCCGACGGTGCCGAGAGCGCCGCCGACAAGGTCGAGCGGTCGCAGGTGATCGCGATCATCGAAGAGGAGATTTCCCGCCTTCCGGCCCGTCAACGGGAGGCGTTCGTGATGCGTTACTGGGAAGAGATGGACGTGGCTGAGACCGCCGCGGCGATGGGCTGCTCCGAGGGGAGCGTCAAAACCCACTGTTCGCGGGCCACCCACGCCCTGGCCAAGGCCTTGAGCGCTCGAGGCATAACACTATGAACGAAAACGAATTCGGCTACCGCGTCCGGCAAGCGCTCAACGAAGGGGCCGAGCACCTCGACTACAGGACCTCCCTGCGCCTCGAGCAGGCGCGCCGCAAGGCGCTGTCGGCGCATCGGGCGCAATCCGCGCCGGTCTGGCGCCCCATTTTGGTGCCTGCGGGCGGTCCGTCCCTCGAAAGCGACGCTCCGGTTGGCTGGGCGCAACGGCTCGGACTGGCCGCTCCGCTGTTCGCGCTGATCGTCGGCTTCGTCGCCATCTACCAGTGGCAGCAGGAGCGTCGGATTACCGAACTCGCTGACATGGATTTCGCCGTCCTGCTCGACGACGCGCCCATCGGCACGTACGCCGACAAGGGATTCGGAACGCTGCTCCAGACCGGCACCGACGAACTTTGACCGGAGCCCGAGTGCAGCCCTACGTCACTCGGGTCCTCCTGCTGGCCGGCGCGGCTCTGGTCGCCTGCCAGCCGTCGTCGCCGCCGCCGCGCGGCGCCCTTGCCGACCGCCACCGCTCCCACGGAAGCGCCAACCCCGGCGCCGGTGCCGGTTCCCGGGACCGTGAGGCCAGCGTGGAGCGAACTCACTCCAGCGCAACGCGAGGCCCTGGCGCCCCTGCGCGACTTGTGGCCCGGGCTCGAGGCGGACTCCAAGAAGAAGTGGCTCGAGGTCGCGAAGAAGTATCCGAACCTGTCCGTCGACGGCAAGCAGCGCGTGCACGAGCGCATGGAGGAACTGGCGAAGCTCACGCCCGAGCAGCGCCGAGTCACCCGGGAGAACTTCCGCCGGGCCTACCAGCTCCCCGCCGACCAGCGCCAGGAGAAGCTGCAGAAGTACCAGGAACTGCCCGAGGAAAAGAAACGCGAGTTGGCCGAGCGCACCCCGAAGAAGGAGGAGCGGACCCGACTGCAGCCCGCGCAGGTGAAGTCGGCCACCGTGCCGGCCGCGCCCGCCGCGAAGGCCGAGCCGCCCGCACCACCGGCCCCATCTGAAGCGGCAGCGTCGGCGGCGCCGGACGCTTCGCCCACCGCGCCGAGCGCGCCCGCGGCGGCTCCCCCGGAGCCGGCGCCGGAGATCAAGCCGTAGCGCCCGCCGGGCGCGCCGTGAGCCGCCGCTAGACTCGGCGGGTGTCCTCCCTGCCCCCGTCCACTTCCGTCCGGCCCGCCGGCCTTCCGCTGCGCCTGGCTGCCATGATCTACGAAGCCGTGCTGCTCTTCGGCGTCGTCTTCATCGTGTCTTACTCGCTGCTCGCGCTGTTCCAGTGGAAGTACCCGTTGCCGCCGGGCCCGCGCGCCGCGCTGCAGGCCATCCTCTTCTTCGCGATCGGCGGCTACTTCGTCTGGTGCTGGTCGCGCTCCGGACAGACCCTGGCGCTGAAGACCTGGAACCTCAAGGTGCTCGATGACAGCGGCGCCCCGCCGTCGGTGGGACGGGCCATCGCGCGCTACGCGCTCGCGTGGCACCTCTGGCTGCCCGGGCTGGCCTGGGTGTCGCTCTTCCACTCGCATGCGCTGGCCGACCTCGGCGCGCTGGCAGCGGGGTTCGCCGCGCTGCTGCTGCCTGCGCTGGCCGATCCGCAAAGGCGGCTGCTGCACGACCGCTGGACGAGGACCCGCATCGTCCGGCTCGGCGCCTAGGGCCTGTTAACGCCTGGCTCGCGCGACTTCAGTCGACCGGCCGGAACGGATCGGGATCGCGCGCGAAGAGGCGGTGGTTCACCGCCGATTCGCGTCGCCGGATCGTCGCGAGGAACTCGCGCGCGCCTCCCATCCCCACAAACGCGTCGAACCCGCGCTGCAGGAAGTGATGCAGGTGCGACAGCCCCCACATCTCGGCCGGACCCTTCATCATGTGCAGCATCGTGGACAGCACCGGGAAGCGCGCGAGCTTGTCGAGCGCCTTGCCGATTTCGTCGACCACCTCGATCTGCCGTTCGCGCTCGGCTTCGCTGGCGACCGTGGGGTAGGCGTCGGCGTAGTTCGAGGCCGTGACGGGCAAGGCGATCTTCCGCGCCATCTCCGAGTCGAAGCGCTCGGACATTTCGTCGAGCTGCACCGCGAGCAGCAGCGTTTCGAGCGCGCGGGTCGGCAGCATCTTCGCCAGCTTCGGCACCACGCGCTGCGCCTCGGCGTCGCGTTGATCGAAGTCGTGCGCGCCGTACAGCTCGTCGAGGAAGAACTCGCACGGCTCGCGGTAACGGTCCGAGGCGAGCAGGTCCGGGTAGGTGGCGCGGAGGCGGTCAGCCTGGAACTGCTTCACCGCGTGCCAGCGCTTCGAAAGCTGGGGATCGGCCGCCAGCAGGCCGCGCAGCGTCTTGACTGCGTCGAGCGCCTGGGCGAGTCGGCTTTGCAGGTCGGTGTCGGCGGCGCCGAACATCGCATTCAGGCCGGCCGGAGGCCGGCAGCATTGATCAGGTGCGAAGCTGGCGGCCGGCAAAGCCGCGCGGGATCGCAGTCATGAGCTTACGCGTGTATTCGTTCTGGGGATCCGCGTAGATGGCATCGGCCGGTCCCCGCTCGACGATGGCGCCCTGGTTCATCACCAGCATGTCGTCCGCCATGTACTTCACCACGGCGAGGTCGTGACTGATGAACACGTAGGTCATGCCGAATTCGTCCTGCAGGTCGAGCAGCAGGTTCAGCACCGTCGCCTGCACCGACACGTCGAGCGCAGAGACCGATTCGTCGCAGATGAGCACGTCGGGCTTCATCGACAGGCAGCGCGCGATCGCGATGCGCTGCCGCTGCCCGCCCGAGAACTCGTGCGGATACTTGTAAACGCTGTCTTCGGCCAGTCCGACGCGCTTCGACAGCGCGACGGCCAGCTCGAACCGGTCGTTGTCGCTCGCGCCGATGCCGTGGATCTTCATCGGCTCGGTCAGGATCTGCCCGACCGTGAAGCGCGGGTTGAGGCTTGCGAACGGGTTCTGGAAGATGATCTGGATCCTGCGCCGGTACGCCATCATCTCCCGGTCGCTCAGTGCCAGCAGGTCGGTGCCGTCGTAAAGGACCTGCCCGGCCGTGGCCTGCGTCAGCCGCATCAGCATCATCCCGACGGTGGTCTTGCCGGAGCCCGACTCGCCCACCACGCCGAGGGTCCGGCCGCGGTAGAGCGCGAAGCTTGCGTCCTTGACCGCCTCGATCGTCTTGCGCTTCAGCAGGCCGGTCTTCAGGCGGTACTCCTTGCGCAGCCCTTTCGCCTCGACCAGCGGCTTGGCCTCCTGCGCGCGCGCCTGCCGCGTCTCCACGGTGATCTGCGGCGCGTGGCCGCCATTGCGCATGAAGTCGTCGATCACCGGCAGCCGCCGCGGCTTCACGTCCAGCCGCGGACGGCAGGCAAGCAGCGCCTTCGTGTAGGCGTCGCGCGGGCTCGCGAAGATCTGGTCGACCGGCCCCGATTCGCGCACCGTGCCGTCGCGCATCACGACGACGCTGTCGGCGATCTCGCCGACCAGCCCGAGGTCGTGGCTGATGAACAGCATGCTCATGCGGTGCCTGGCCCGCAGGCGCGCCATCAGTTCGAGGATCTGGCGCTGGACCGTGACGTCGAGCGCGGTGGTCGGCTCGTCGGCGATCAGCAGCTTGGGTTCGCACGCGATCGCCATCGCGATCATCACGCGCTGCTGCTGCCCGCCCGACAGCTCGTGCGGATAGGCATCGATCCGCGCCTTCGGCTCCGGGATGCCGACCTCGTTCATCAGCTCGAGCACGCGGTCGCCCAGCGCACGGCCCCCGAGGTCCGTGTGCAGCTTCAGCACTTCCGCGATCTGCCAGCCGACCGTGAAGACCGGGTTCAGCGACGTCATCGGCTCCTGGAAGATGACCGAGATGTCCTTGCCGCGGATCTTGCGCAGCTCGTCTTCGGAGGCCGTGCGCAGGTCGCGGCCCGCGAAGGAGATCCGGCTGTCGGCGCCGACGATCGCGTTCTCCGGCAGCAGCCGGACGATCGACATCGCCGAGACGCTCTTGCCCGAGCCCGACTCGCCGACCAGCGCGAGCGTGCCGTTCTCGGGGACGTCGAAGCTGATGTCGCGCACCGCCTCGACGATGCGGTGCTTGCCGAGGCGGAACGAGACCTTCAGGTTGCTGACGGTGACCAGGTTCGTCATGAGGTGCGCCGCCTACCTGAGTTTCGGATCGAGCGCGTCGCGCAGCGCATCGGTGAACAGCGAGAACGCCGTGACGAAGGTCGCCATGAAGATCGTTGCCGCGGCCAGCTGCCACCAGTGGCCGAGCACGAGTTCGGCCTGCGCCTCGGACAGCATCGTGCCCCAGGACACCTGGTCGACCGGGACGCCGAGGCCGAGGAACGACAGGATGACCTCGGCCTTGATGAATCCGACGACGTAGAGCGACATGCGCACGAGGATCACGTGGCTGACGTTCGGGAGGATGTGCACGAACATCCGGGCCAGGTGGCTGGTGCCGATCGCCTCGGCCGCTTTCACGTACTCGCGGTTGCTGTGCTTGATGTACTCGGCACGCACCAGCCGGTACATGCCGGTCCAGCCGACGAGGCCGAGGATCAGGATCACCGTGCCGATTCCGCGCCCGAGCACCGCCGCGAACGCGAAGATCAGCAGGATGTCCGGGATCGAAGTGAAGACGTTGTAGACCCACTCGAGGAAGTCGCCGACCTTGCCGCCGACATACCCCGACAGCGCGCCGAGGATCGTGCCGATGATGGTGGCGAGCACGGCGGCGAAGAGGCCGACGAAGATCGAGATCTCGGCGCCCTTGACCGCCTTGTCGAGCACGTTGCGCCCGAGGCGGTCGGCGCCGAACGGAAGAGTCTCGGCCCGCGGCGACTCGCTGACCTGGATCTTCGCCGCCCGCTCCTTCCACTCGTCGTACTTGGGCGCGAGCGGGTCGATGTCGGACAGGTCGACCGGCTTCGCGTCCTTCGACACCGCGTCGGCGAGCGGATCGGTGCCGGTCTGCTTCGCCTTCGGGCCCATGAAGGTCGGCGGCGCGTCGGGCACCGCGACTTCCTTCTGCCAGTCGCGCGCGACCAGGCCGACGGACGACAGCAGGATCATCAGCACGAACACCGCGACGACGGCAAGCGACACCATGCCGACGCGGTCGCCCTTCAGGCGCCGCCACGCCGTGGCCCACACGCCGCGCGAGCGGTCAGGTTCGGGAGGCAGCTTGTAGGCTTCGACGGCGGCGTTCACGCGAGCCTCACTTCAGCACCACGCGCGGGTCGACGGCGCGGTACAGGATGTCGGCGGTGAGGTTGATGATCATCGTCAGCACCGCGAGGTACACCGTCATCGCCTGGATCACCGGATAGTCGCTGCGGTTGACGGCCAGCAGTACTTCGCGGCCGAGGCCCGGTATCGAGAAGAAGGTCTCGATCAGGAACGAACCGATGAACACGCCCGGGAGCTGCAACGAGATGTTAGTGAGCACCGGGATCATCGCGTTGCGCAGGACGTGCACGAAGAGGACTCGGTTCTCGCCGACGCCCTTCGCACGCGCGGTTCGGACGTAGTCCTGGTTGATCTCGTCCAGGAAGAAGCTGCGGTACAGCCGCGTGTACGGCGCAAGCGAAACGAACACCGCGAGGATGATCGGCAGCACCGCGTAGTGCGTCAGGTTGGTCCAGAAGCTGTCGCTCCAGCCCTGCACCGGGAACCAGCCGAGGTAGAAGCCGAACAGCCACTGGCCGACGATGATGTAGACGAGGAACGAGATCGACAGCGCGACCGTCGTGATGACCATGATGGCGCGGTCGGTCAGCGTGCCGCGCACGTAGGCCACCGCCATCGCCGCGACAATCGCCAGCAGCGTCTCGAGGATCAGGATCGGCAGCATCACCGTCAGCGTCGCCGGCAGGCGCGTGCGGAAGATGTTGCTGATCGCCTCGCCGGTCGCCCAGCTGTTGCCCCAGTTGAGCGTGAAGATCGACTTCACGAAGATCCAGAGCTGGACGTACCAGGGATCGTTCAGGCCGAGTTGCTGTCGAATCGACTGGATCTGTTCCGGCGTGGCCAGCAGTCCACCCAGGATTTCGGCGGGATCGCCGCCGAAGAACTTGAACAGGAAGAAGACGAACAGGATGACGCCCGCCAGCGTCGGGATCATCTGCCACAGTCTGCGTAAGATATATGCGGCCACGCGGGCTGCCGTCCTCTCGAGTCCGCGTCGAGACAGCCGCCCGAAGCGCGAAAGCGCGGATTATGCCGTCCGGGCCTCTGGATTCAAACCAACCTGCGACCGACACACTCGTGACGATCGAACGCGTATCGAAAAGCCGACGCGCATTGTCGAAAACCCTCGTGGCGCTGCCTGCGCTCGCGGGTGCCACGGTCCACGCCCAGACCACGCAGGCAACGCCGGACCGGCCGGCCGCAGGACAGAAGGTGCTCCGCTACGCGTTCCGCGTGGCCGAGACCGGCTTCGATCCCGCGCAGGTCAACGATCTCTACTCCAGCACGGTCATCGCGAACATCTTCGATGCGCCGCTGACGTACGACTTCCTCGCGCGGCCGGCGAAGATCGTCCCCAACACCGCGGTAGCGCTGCCCGAGGTGTCGGACGACTTCCGCACGCTGACGATCCGCCTGCGCCCCGGGATCTTCTTCCAGGACCACCCCGCCTTCCAGGGCAAGCGGCGCGAACTCATCGCCCAGGACTACGTCTATTCGATCAAGCGCATCTACGACCCGAAGCTGAAGAGCCCGCGCGTGTACCTGCTCGAGAACGCGAAGCTGCTCGGCATGAACGAGATCCGTGCCGCCGCGCTGAAGGGCGCGAAGTTCGACATCGACCGCGAGGTCGAAGGCGTGCGCGCGCTCGACCGCTACACGTTCCAGCTGCGGCTCGGCGAGCCGAGCCCGCGCTTCCACCTCTACCTCGCGGACAACTCGTTCCTCGGCGCGGTCGCGCGCGAGGTCGCGGAGATGTACGACGACAAGCAGCTCCTCGGGCAATCCCGGTCGGCACCGGCCCGTTCCGGCTCACCGACTGGCGACGCTCGTCGCGCATGGTGCTCGAGCGCAATCCCGGCTACCGCGACGATGTCTACGAGCCGCAGCCGACCGCGGGCGACGCCATCGGCGAGGCGATGGCCGCGCAGCTGCGCGGCCGCAAGCTGCCGCTGGTGGACCGCGTCGAGGTCTACATCGTCGAGGAAAACCAGCCGCGCTGGCTCGCTTTCCTGAACACCGAGCACGACCTCGTCGACGAACTGCCATACGACCTCGCGAACCTGGTCATCCCGAACGGCCAGCTCGCGCCCAACCTGCAGCGGCGCTCGATCCAGATGGACCGCGCGCCGCGCGCCAACGTCGACATGGCGCTGTTCAACATGGAGCACCCGCTGGTCGGCGGCTACACGCCGGAGAAGGTTGCGCTGCGCCGCGCGGTCGGCCTCGCCTACGCGGCTGACGACGAGATCCGGCTGGTGCGCAAGGGCCAGTCGATCCCGTCGCAATCCCCGGTGGCGCCGCTCACCGCCGGCTACGACCCGGCGTTCCGAAGCGAGATGAGCGAGTACAGCCCGGCGCGCGCCAAGGCGCTGCTGGACGCGTTCGGCTACACCGATCGCAACGGCGACGGCTGGCGCGAATTGCCCGACGGCTCGCCGCTGAAGCTCGAAATGGCGACCCAGCCGGACCAGTTGTCGCGCCAGCTCGACGAGATCTGGAAGCGGAGCATGACCGCGGTCGGCCTGCAGATCGACTTCAAGCCGGCCAAGTGGCCCGAGAACCTGAAGAACTCCCGCGCGGGCAAGCTGATGATGTGGCGAGTCGGCTGGGTGGCCGCGCAGCCGGACGGCGACACCTTCCTCGCGCTCGGCTACGGCCCCAACAAGGGCCAGGCCAACCACGCGCGCTTCGACCTGCCTGCGTTCAACCGGCTGTACGCGCAGCAGCGCACGATGTCCGACGGCGCGGAGCGCGACGCCCTTTTCCACGAGGCCAAGCGGCTCTTCGCCGCCTACGCGCCGTACAAGTTCCTCGGTCACCGCATCGAGACCGCCGTCTATCACCCGTGGGTGATCGGCTTCCGGCGCCACCCGTTCATGCGCGACTTCTGGAAGTACATCGACATCGACCCTGAACTGCGGGCCCGGACCACTCACATGACCACGTCCTCCTTCCTGCGCCGCGTCGCCCTGCTCTGCACGACGCTCCTGATCGCCTCCGCGGCCGCCGCCCAGGGCGAAGCGAAGAAGGTGCTGCGGTACGCGTTCCCGATCGCCGAGACCGGCTTCGACACCGTGCAGCTGTCCGATCTGTACTCGCGCACGGTCACCGCGAACATCTTCGACGGCCTCTACACGTACGACCACCTGGCGCGCCCGTTCAAGATCAAGCCGAACACGGCGGTCGGAATGCCGGAGGTGTCGCCGGACTTCCGCGTCTGGACGGTGAAGATCCAGCCCGGCATCTACTTCGCCGACGATCCCGCGTTCAACGGGAAGAAGCGCGAACTGGTCGCCGCAGGACTACGTCTACGCGATGAAGCGGTTCTTCGATCCGCGCTGGAAGGCGCCCGCCTTCGCGAGCCTCAACGAGCTGAAGATCGTCGGCATGGCCGCCTTGCGCGAGGCCGCGCTGAAGCGAGAAGAAGCCCTTCGACTACGACCGCGAGGTCGAGGGACTGCGCGCGCTCGACCGCTACACGATCCAGTTCAGGTTCGAGCAGCCGCAGCCGCGCTTCCTCCAGACGCATCGCCGGAGGCGACCTGTTTGGCGCGGTCGCGCGCGAAGTGGTCGAGGCCTACGGCGACGACGATGATGGGCCATCCGGTCGGCACCGGCCCCTTCCGCCTCGTCGAGTGGCGCCGCAACTCGAAGATCGTGCTCGAGCGCAATCCGAACTACCGCGAGCGCACCTACGATGCCGAGCCGAACGCGGACGACGCCGAGGGGCAGGCGCTCGCCGCGCGCTTCAAGGGCCGCAAGCTGCCGATGATCGACCGCGTCGAGATCTCGATCATCGAGGAGCAGCAGCCGCGCTGGCTGTCGTTCCTGAACCGGCAGCAGGACTTCATGGAGCGGCTGGCCGCCGAGTTCGTGCCGATCGCGGTGCCGAACGGCAAGCTCGCGCCGAACCTCGCGAAGCAGGACATGCAGGTCTTCCGCTCGCTGGCGTCCGACGTGACGTTGACCGTGTACAACATGGACAACCCGGTGATCGGCGGCTACACGCCGGACAAGGTGGCGCTGCGCCGCGCGCTGAACCTCGCGGTCCGACACCGACAAGGAGATCCGGCTGGCCCGCAAGGGACAGGCGATCCCGGCGCAGTCGCCGCTGATGCCGAACACCTTCGGCTACGACCCGCGCTACAAGAGCGAGAACTCCGAGTACAGCCTGGCGAAGGCCAAGGCGCTGCTCGACATGTACGGCTACGTCGACAAGGACGGCGACGGCTGGCGCGACCTGCCCGATGGCTCGCCGCTCGTGATCGAGGTCGCCACGCAGCCCGACCAGCAGTCGCGCCAGCTCGACGAACTGCATGCGCAAGGACATGGCCAACCTCGGCGTGAAGGCGGTGTTCAAGCCGGCCAAGTGGCCCGAGAACCTGAAGAACGCGCGCGCCGGCAAGCTGATGGTGTGGCGCGTCGGCCATCTCCGCGGCCGTCGCCCGATGGCGGGCCCTCGTTCGACCGCGGATTCAGCGGCCACCTGGGCGGCCAGAACCTGTCGCGCTTCAAGAACGCCGAGTACGACCAGATCTACGACACGATGCGCGTGCTGCCGGACGGCCCGGAGCGGCTCGACCTGTTCGCGCAGGCCAAGAAGATCCTGCGTCGTCTACGCGCCGTACAAGAACGGCGTGCACCGGATGCACACCGACCTCGCCTGGCCCTGGCTGATCGGCTACCGGCGACCGCCGTACTGGCACGACTGGTGGGCGTACGTCGACATCGACACCGCGGAGCAGGCGAAGGCGAGGCAGGAAGTGAGGCGGCGCGGTTTCCTGCACGGCAGCGCCGCGCTCGCGGCGACCGCGGCCGACCGGCCTGGCCGTCCGCGCCGAGCGCAGCCCAGGGCAAGCGAACCTTCCGCTGGGCGTTCAACGCCGCCGAGACCGGCTTCGACCCGGCGCAGATCTCCGATCTCTACTCGAACTACGTCGTTTCCAACATCATCGAGTCGCCGCTGCAGTACGACTTCCTCGCACGGCCCGCCGAACTGCGTCCCCGCACGGCGGCCGCGATGCCCGAGGTGTCGAGCGACTTCCGCACGTTCACCGTCCGACTCCGGCCGGGCATCTTCTTCCAGGACGATCCGGCCTTCAAGGGACAGAAGCGCGAGCTGACGGCGCAAGACCACGTCTACTCGACCAAGCGCATCTACGACCCGCGCTGGAAGAGCCCGCTGTATTCGTCGCTCGGCAACTCGAAGCTGCTCGGACTCGACGAACTGCGCAAGCAGGCGCAGGCCGGCGGCAAGTTCGACTACAGCCGCGAAGTCGAAGGCCTGCGGGCGCTCGACCGGTACACGTTCCAGATCAGGCTGGCCGAACCCGAGCCGCGCTTCATCCACAACCTCGCCGACTGCCGCGTCTTCGGCGCGGTCGCGCGCGAAGTGGTGGAGATGTACGGCGACGACATGATGGCGCACCCGGTCGGCACCGGACCCTTCGTCCTGGCGCAGTGGAAGCGCTCGTCGTTCATGGTGCTCGAGCGCAACCCGAACTTCCGCGAAGAGCTGTACGACGCCCGCCCGCCCGCCGCCGACGTTCGCGCGCAGGAGATCGCGGCGCAGCTCAAGGGCCGCCGGCTGCCGATGGTGGATCGCGTCGAACTCTCGGTCATCAACGAGTCGCAACCTCGCTGGCTGTCGTTCCTGAACGGCGAGCAGGACTGCGTCAACGTGCCGCTCGAGTTCATCAACCAGGCCGTGCCCTTGGGCAAGGTGGCCCCGGCGCTGGCCAAACAGGGCATCGAACTCGATCGCATCATCAACCCGGACATCGTCGTCACGCTCTTCAACATGGACGACCCGACCGTCGGCGGGTACACCCCGGAAAAGGTCGCGCTGCGGCGGGCGATCAGCCTCGGGTACGACATCGGCGAAGAGATCCGGCTGGTCCGCAACGATTCGATGGTCCCGGCCCAGTCGCCGGTGCCGCCGGGCGTCATCGGCTTCGACCCCGGCTTCCGCAGCGACATGAGCCGCTTCGACCGCGGGGCGGCGCGGGCGCTGCTGGACACGTACGGCTACCTGGACCGCGACGGCGACGGCTGGCGCGAGCACCCGGACGGCTCCCCGCTCGTGCTCTCGATGGCGTGCGAGTCGAGCCAGCTCGACCGCCGCTTCAACGAGGTCTGGAAGCGCCACATGAACGCGCTCGGGCTCAGGATCGAGTTCCGCGTGAACCAGTGGCCGGAGAACGCCAAGAACGCGCGGGCCGGCAAGCTGATGATGTGGCAGCTCGGCTGGAGCGCGAGCGCGCCGGATGCGGACACGTTCTTCGCAGTCGCGTTCGGGCCCAACAAAGGCGCACCCAATTACTCGCGCTTCGTGAACAAGGAGTACGACCGCCTGTACGAACTGCAGCGCACGACTCCGGACGGGCCGGAGCGCGAGGCAGCGATGTTCGAGCTCAAGCGCATCTTCGTCACGTACATGCCGTACAAGGTGCACGGGCACCGGTTCGTCAACGACGTGATGCATCCGTGGCTGGTCGGCTATCGCCGCCACCCGTACGCGCGCGACTTCTTCAAGCATGTCGACGTCGACGCCGGCGCGCGCCGAGGCTGAGATGCTCGCTCGCTACCTGAGGATCGGCGCGGCCATCGAACTGCTGGCGGCGCTGGCGCTGGCGCACGGCCTGCTGCAGGCCGGCGTGGATCGATGGCTCGCGATCGGCGTGGCCGCCTTGCTGCCCTTCGCGGTGCACGGCGTGCCCCTGGCCATCGAGTTCGTCACCGGCGCGCTGATCGACCGGCGGCCCGTGGCGCGGATCGGCGTCCTCGAACTCGTCGCCGTGTGGTGGGGCGAGACGTGGCGATCGTTCACGGTGTTCAACATCGACCAGGCGTGGCGCGCCGACTTCCCGGAGCGCCCGGTGGTGCGCGATGCGTCGCGTCCAGCCGTGCTGCTGATCCACGGCTACATGTGCAACCGCGCGACCTGGCGCCGCTGGCTGATGGACGGGATCCCGTCGCTCTGGAACGTCGCCACCGTCAACCTCGAGCCGGTGTTCGCCCCGGTCAACCGCTATGCGGAGGTCGTTGACGCCGCCGTCGAGGATCTGCGGCGCGCCACCGGCGCGGAACGGATCACCCTCGTCTGCCACAGCATGGGCGGGCTGGCCGCGCGCAGCTACCTGCGCCGCCACGGGCATCACGCGGTCCAGCGCGTGGTCACGATCGACACCCCGCATCACGGCACCGTCTTCGCGACCCTCGGCCACGGTCCCAACGCGCGCCAGATGCGCAACGCCTGCGAGTTCGTCCGCCAGCTGGCGCAGGACGACGAACCCGTCGAGTTCGTCTGCTTCGCCAGCCAGCACGACAACCTGATCGTGCCGCGTGACAACCAGGTCCTCGTCGGCGCCGAGGCGGTGTGGTTCGAAAAGACCGGCCACCTCGCGATGACCACGAACGACGCGGTGCTGCGCAAGCTGATCGAGGTGGTCGAGCGCCCCGCACCGCGCCCCGCGACCGGAGCGCCGGCCAGGGCGGACGTTCAACGGTAGTAGGCCTCGACGCGGCCCTTGAGCTTCAGCAGCAGCGGCTGGCCGCGCCGGTCGAGCGCCTTGCCCGCCGCGACCTTGATCCAGCCTTCGCTGATGCAGTACTCCTCGACGTCCGAGCGCTCGTGGTCGTTGAAGCGAACGCCGATCTCGTGCTCGAGGACCGCGGCGTTGTAATGGGGACTGCGCGGGTCGACCGAGAGGTGGTCAGGCAGCGGCGGCAATCCGGCAGGTTCGTTCATCCAGCATCCCGTTGTTCGAAGAGAGGGGCAGGAACACGGTCCCTGCCCCTCGTCGTGGCACGGCTTCCGGTCGGAAGCGACGTCTAGAAGTGAATCCCTCGCATCAGGTTCGCGAACGCGATCTGGTCCGGCGTGGCCTTCACCTTCTCGCCTTCCTTCGCGCCCTTGGCCGCGTCGGAGTCCGGGAACATGCGGAAGGTCGTGTTCATCACGATCTGCGCGATGCGCGGCGCCAGCGCGTGCAGCACGGCGCCGAAGATGCCGAGCCGCGTGGCGATGCGCACCGGCTTGTAGACGATGGCACGCACGATGAGGTCGGCCGCCTCGTCGGGCGAGAGCGTCGGCACGTTCTGGTAGAGCTTCGTCGGCGCGATCATCGGCGTGCGCACGAGCGGCATGTTGATCGTCGTGAACTTGACGCCGACGTCGGCGAACTCCGACGACGCGCAGGCCGTCCACGCGTCGAGCGCCGCCTTGGACGCGACGTACGCGGAGAATCGCGGGGCATTGGTCAGCACTCCGATCGACGAGATGTTGATCACCTGGCCGCGGCGCTTGGCCGACATGTGCGGCATCAGCCCCATCGTCATCCGCAGCGCGCCGAAGTAGTTGACCTGCATCGTGCGCTCGAAGTCGTGCATGCGGTCGTAGCTCGACTCGATGCCGCGGCGGATCGACCGGCCCGCATTGTTGATCAGGAAGTCCGCGCCGCCGAAGGTCTCGATGATCCAGGCTGTCGCCCGGTCGACGCCGTCGTTGCTGGCGAGGTCGGCCGAGTGCGTCACGACCTGGCCGCGGTTCTCGTTCTTGCCGAGGGCGTCCTCGATCTCCTTCTTCGCCGCGGCGAGCTTTTCCTCGTCGCGCGCGATGATCACGGTGATCGCGCCGGCGTTGGCGATCTTGTGCGCCGCCGCCAGTCCGATGCCCGACGAGCCGCCGGTGATCACCACCACCTTGCCCTGCACCTGGCCCTTGAGCGTGCGGTCGATGAAGAGGTCGGGGTCGAGGTTGCGCTCCCAGTAGTCCCACAGCCGGTACGCGTAGTCCTCCAGCCGCGGGCACTGGATCTTCGTGCCCTTCAGCGCGGCGGTCGTCTCGCGCGCGTCGAAGCGCGTCGGGTAGTTGACGAACGTGAGGATGTCGTCCGGAACGCCGAGGTCCTTCATGACGGCGTTCTTGATCCGGCGCACCGGCGACAGAGCGAGCATGCCCTTCTTGACGCTGTTCGGGATGAAGCCCAGCAGCGCGGCGTTGACGCGCAGCGAGAACTGCGGCGCGTGCGCCGCCCTGGCGAAGATGTTCAGGATGTCGCCGACGCGGTACGGCGTCGGGTCGACCAGGTGGAACGCCTTGCCGTCGAGGTCCTTCTTGTGCGCGATGTGGTCGATCGCGTCGACCACGAAGTCCACCGGCACGATGTTGATGCGGCCGCCCTCGATGCCGACCGCCGGCATCCACGGCGGCAGGATGGCGCGCATCCGCTGGATCAGCTTGAAGAAGTAGTACGGGCCGTCGATCTTGTCCATCTCGCCCGTCTTGCTGTCGCCCACCACGAGGCCGGGGCGGTAGACCCGCCAGGGCATGTCGCACTCCTTGCGGACGATCTTCTCGGAGTCGTGCTTGGTGGCGAAGTACGGGTGGTCGAGGCCCTCTGCCTCGTCGAACATGTCTTCGCGGAACACGCCTTCGTACATGCCGGCGGCGGCGATCGAAGACACGTGCTGGAACACGCCGGCCCTGATCGCGTTTGCGAGCGCGACCGCGTTGCGCGTGCCGTCGATGTTGGCGACGATCTGGCTCTCGGCGTCCGCCTTCAGGTCGTAGACGGCGGCGAGGTGGAAGAAGTGCTTGATCTTCCCGCTGAGCTTCTTCTGGTCGGCCTTGGAGACGCCGAGCAGCGGCTGGCCGAGGTCGCCGACGACGGGAATCGCGCGCTCTTCGCCGACCCCCCAGTCTTCGAGCAGCGCCGGGACCTTGTCGCGGCTCTCGGCGCGCACGAGGAAGTAGACGACGGTGCCCCGCCGGGCGAGCAATTTCTTGACGAGGCGCCTGCCGATGAAACCCGTGGCGCCCGTGACAAAGTAGGTCATCGGGAAGTCTCCTGGACCGATTCGAGTGGTTCTTCTACGGCTACCGAGGAGTGTAGCCAATAGAGCCGAAGTTCTAGGGATTCGGTTGAGAGCGGCGTTTGCCCGCTCCTAAACTTCGGCCACTCGAGCAATCGAACTTCCGAGGCAAGGAGCCACGATGGTCAAGAAGCTGAAAGCAATGGCAAACAAGTCCCGCACCGAAAGCCAACTCGCTGCCGCCGTGAAGGACTCGGCACAGGAGATCTGGCTGGCCGGGCTCGGCGCCTTCGCGAAGGCGCAGGAAGAAGGCCAGAAGGTGTTCAAGGCCCTCGTCCGTGAAGGCGCCTCGATCCAGCAACGCACGATGAAGGTCACCGAAGACAAGGTCAACGACGTGACGGCCAAAGTTACGAAAGTCGCCGCCGGGCTGCAGAAGCAGGCCAACGGCACATGGGACAAGCTCGAGACAGTGTTCGAGGCCCGCGTCGAGCGCGCCCTGACCCGCCTTGGCGTGCCGACCAACAAGGAAATCACGTCGCTGACGAAGCGCGTCGAGGAACTGACGAAGAGCGTCGAGTCGCTGACGCGCGCCCGCCCGGCCGCCAAGCGCGCCGTCAAGGCGGCGAAGCCCCGCGCACGCAAGGCCGCCGCGGCCTGATTGGGCACCCGGCAGAACGGTCGCCCGGGAAGCACTCCCCGGGCGGCTGCCCTGACCGCGTGCGCTGACGGATCGCAATACCTGTCCCGGAATCCGGGATAGGTTGAAGGCGATGCCTGCCAATCCGCGCGCCCGCACCGGCCGAGGAGCCGTCCCGCCCTCGCCGCCGCCCCGCATCGGCCTCGCCCTCGCAGGAGGCGGGCCGCTCGGCGCCATCTATGAAATCGGCGCGCTGGCCGCGCTGAACGAATCCCTGTCGATCGACCTCAACGACGCCGACGTCTACGTCGGCGTGAGCGCGGGCGGGTTCATCGCGGCGGCGCTCTGCAACGGCATCACGCCGCACCAGATGTCGCGCATCTTCATCGAGGGCGACCGGTCGCACGACCGCTTCGAGCCGTCGGTCCTGCTGCGACCGGCGCTGAAGGAGTTCGCGCAGCGCCTGGCGTCGGTGCCGCCGCTGCTGGCGGCCGCGCTCTGGCACTACGCGCTCGGCACCAGCACGATGATGAGCGCCTTCGAGCGCCTCGGCCGCGCGATCCCGACCGGCATCTTCAACGGCGAGCAGGTCGACAAGTACCTCGGCGTGATCTTCTCGCAGGCGGGCCGCACCAACGACTTCCGCCAGCTCGCCCACAAGCTCTACCTCGTCGCCACCGACCTCGACACCGGGGAGTCGCTCGCCTTCGGCACCCCGGGCCTCGACGACGTCCCGATCTCGCGCGCGGTGCAGGCGTCGGCCGCGTTGCCCGGGCTCTTCCCGCCCACCCAGATCAAGGGCCGCTACTTCGTCGACGGCGCGCTGCGCAAGACGCTGCACGCGTCGATGGCCCTCGAGCAGGGCATCGACCTCTTGCTGTGCCTGAACCCGCTGGTCCCGTTCGACGCGTCGCCGCACCACCGCACGCGCGACCACGAACACCACCTCGACAAGCTGGTCGAGGGCGGACTGCCGGTGGTGCTGGCGCAGACCTACCGCTCGATCATCCACTCGCGCCTCGGCGCGGGGATGGAGCGCTACAAGACCGTGTACCCGGACACGGACATCGTGCTGTTCGAGCCGAACCGCGCCGACGCCGACATGTTCTTCACCAACCTCTTCTCGTACTCGAGCCGCCGTCGCCTGTGCGAGCACGCGTACCAGAAGACGCGCGAGGAGCTCTGGAAGCGCCGGCACGAGCTGGCGCCGGTGCTCGACCGCCACGGCGTGGAGCTCCGCCTCGACGTGCTGCGCGACGAGTCGATGACGCTGGTGAAGAGCCTGCGCAAGAGCCGCGGGCTCTGGCTCGAAACGGCCAGCACGGCCGCCACGCGAGCCCTGACCCACACGCTCGACGACCTCGAACGCTGGCTGCGCGTCGCCGCCGCCTGAGGCGCGCCGGGTCGCTGCGGTATTCTTGCCGCACCCCGATCCGGCGTTTCCGCCCCCGAACACCATGGAACGCAAGCCGCCGCGCCGCACTCGCGAGCGCATCCTCGATCTCTCGCTGCGGCTGTTCAACGACTTCGGCGAGCCCAACGTCAACACGACGCTGATCTCCGAGGAGATGAACATCTCCCCGGGCAACCTGTACTACCACTTCAAGAACAAAGACGACATCATCAACTGCATCTTCCAGCAGTTCGAGCGCGAGATCGACAAGCTGCTGTCGGTGCCGCAGGACCGGCAGGCGAACGTGGAGGATGCGTGGCTGTTCCTGCACGTGCTGTTCGAGCTGGTGTGGAAGTACCGGTTCTTCTATCGCGACCTGAACAACCTGCTCGCCAACAACCGCACGCTCGAGGTCAAGTTCAAGCAGCTGCTGGCGCAGAAGGTGAAAGTCGCAAAAGGCCTGTGCGAGGGCCTGCAGCAGGCCGGGGAACTCGCGGCCAGCCCGCGCGAGATCGAATCGCTCGCGACCAACATGGTGGTGGTGGCGACCTACTGGCTCTCGTACTCGTACGTGATGGACCCGCGGCGCTTCAACGAACCGGACGTCGTGGGCGCCGCCGTGCAGCGCGGCTGCTACCAGGTGATGGCGCTGACCGCGCCCTACCTCACCGGCGAGTCGCGCACGCTGTTCGAGCACCTGGCGGCCGAGTACCTGACCGACTAGCAGGACCAGAACGAGAAGACCGAAGGAGAACGCGATGGCGAAGGCGTGGGCGAAATTTCCGTATCCCGACAAGTCGTTCCACTACACCGCGGCGAGCCTGAAGAAGGCGTGGGACCGCCTGCACAAGGGCGACGCCGAGCCGTTCCCGAAGAACGACGACGTGGTCGAGGCCTGGATCGCGTTCCACGCGGGCGACTTCCAGAAGGCCGCGCAGCTCGGCATCGAGGCCGGCGACGACGGCATCACGGTCGCCAACAAGGCGCAGGCGATCTACGCCAACTACCTGGAGGACAGCGAGAAGCGCAAGCTCGAACTCTTCGAGGAGGTCGCGCAGCGCGCCGAGAAGCTGCAGGCCAAGCAGCCGAAGAACGCCAACGCCTTCTACTGGCAGGCCTACGCGCTCGGCCGGTATGCGCAGGGCATTTCGGTGGCCAAAGCCCTGGCGCAGGGCATCGGCGGCAAGGTGAAGGCGGCGCTGGAGGCCACGATCAAGCTCGCGCCCAAGCACGCCGACGCGCACATCGTGCTCGGCTCGTATCACGCGGAGGTGATCGACAAGGTCGGCGCGATGATCGGCGGCCTCACCTACGGCGCGAAGAAGGACACCGCGCTGAAGATGTACAAGGAAGCGCTCAAGCTCAACCCGGCCTCGGCGATCGCGCGCATCGAGTACGCGAACGGGTTGGTGATGCTGGAAGGCAAGAAGGCGCTGAAGGAAGCCGAGAAGCTCTACGCGGAGGCGGCGGAGTGCGAGGCGGCGGATGCGATGGAGAGGCTGGATGTGGAGTTGGCGAGGGAGGAGTTGGAGGATTAGTCACAGCACGGCGCGTGTTTCAGCCGTCAGTTGCTCCAGTTGTTCGAAAGTTCGCACGGGCGCAATGTCCCTTGCTTCGGCGCCTAGGTACTCGAGCACATCTCCGTGCTCCCGGCGTATGCGACGGATAAGGCGGGCAAACAAGCCTGCGAGGTGCGGGTCAAACTGCGTTCCCGCACAACGTTCGATTTCTTCAAGGGCCGTCGCCGGGGTCCGGCTGCTTCGATAGACCCTTGATTGCAGCATCGCGTCATAGCTCTCGCAGATCGCCGCGATGCGCGCGAGCAGAGGAATCTCGTCGCCTCGCAGCCTGCTCGGATAGCCACTGCCATCGAATCGCTCGTGATGATGACGCACCGAGGCGACGACCTGTACAAGGCGGGGCTCGTCGGCGTCCGCGATCAGTCTCGCCCCGTAGTCCGAGTGTTCCCGCAGCATCGCCTGCATCGCTTCATGCAAGGGTGACGAGCACAGGATTGTCGAGTCCGGAATCGCGCACTTTCCGATGTCGTGAAGGCGGCCCGTGACTTCCGCCAGCCACTGGATCTCGTCACTGCAACCGGCCTCCACCGCCAGTTCGCGACATAGCTTGCCGACACGGTAGACGTGCTGGGCGCGGCTCATCTCGGTGCCTTCCCGCAACTCGGCGGCGACTGCAATTCCCTCCAGGTGCTTCAACTTCGCCGCAAGCCTCTCCGGCACCCCGATGGAGCGGCCTGCGAAGTCAGATAGCCGCCTCTGCGTCTCGCACTGGAACTCATCGAACTCCTCAACCTGGTCAAGCGCCTCGATCCGGCGAAGTTCCTCCAGAGCAACGGTGCGCCGTATCGATTGAAGTCGAGCCTGCAGAGTCCGGAGCACCTCTGCCGCTTCCGCTGGACACCCCGTCGCCTCGTAGTACTCGACCAGTCGACGCGAGGCATCGACCGCGACGTCGTCGATCGGCGACTGGCACGCCCGCCTGAGTTCCAGCAGGCCCCGCCGCCGGTCACCGTACCGCGTCTCGTACACCGCCAGAGTCACCGCTGCGCTGGGCTGCAGCCTTGGCGTCGGAAGACCGTCGACCAGGACTCGCAACTTGGGCATCGCGCTTGCTGCGAACTCCCTGTCCCCGAGGTTCACGGCAGCGATCACCTGGTTCATGGTCGCGATGGCAAGTTGCGAATCCCTCTGAACCTCGTCTGCCGGCCCCAGTTCGCAGACCGGCGCCCGCAGTCGCTTCTCGACTTCACATGCAAGCTGCAGCGCGCGCCTCGGATTCTTCCCGAGAAGGAGATCGGATGTATTCACCATGAGCGACGTGGCGGCGCTCAGGTGTGAAAAGTCCTCCAGGGCCGAAGGAACTCTCTCGAGCGCTTCCTCCGCAAGCCGAAGCGCGAGGCCATCCAGATCCAGGAAACCGAGAGCGAGGATCAGGTTCGACAAGGGCGACGACATGATTGCCTCATCGTTCAACTCCCTCGCCAACTCGTACGCTTCGACATTGTCCTCGATCGCGCTGTTGATGTCTCCGGCCAGCCGGCGCAGGGCGCCTCGGACGGTCAGCGCCCTGCGAAGATGTCTACGGTCGCCGATCCGCCTGGCGGCCCTCACGGCGGCGCGGGCGACCAAGTACCCGTCTACCGCCCGCGCGTTGTGCGCATACAGCAGACAGAGTCGGTGCATCCGCTCCAGGCGCGCGGCCGAAGGCGCATTGTCGGAGCGATTCCTCAGCGCCCGGTCGATCGCCTTGGCGCGTTGCGCATCGAAGCTGGAGAACAAGCCGTCGATCTCGGCGTCGATCGACTCGTCGTCGCAGGCAACAGCGAGCGAGTCAGCGTTCATTTCCATCCTCCAGGCAGCCTGCCCCGGGCAGTTCTCGAGTCCCTGCCAGGACATCGAGGAGCATGTCGAACTTGAGATCCGTAAGGGGCTTCCTCAACACCGGAACAGCCGCCGCGACCTCCGACAAGCCAGGACTTGCCGGCGCGCCGGTCAGGACGACCACTTTTGTGCGCGGCGCAGCCCACTTCCTTCGGACGATGTCCAGCAGGATCGAGCAGTCGTGGTCACGCAACTGGAAGTCCAGCACGACCAGATCCGGCGGTCGCGTCATGTCAGTCACGATCCCCAGCCAGCGGAGCGGGTCGTGGTCCGCAAAGACCTCGATGCCGAGCGCCTCGAACAGTCGCTCCGTAGTCCGCAGAACTGCAAGATCGTCATCGATGATCGCTACGAGCTTGTTCCGCACGGCCTGTGCAGCAGCTCCCCGGGGGACTACAAGAGGCGGTTCAGACGTACCGAGCGGCCCTGGAAGCCGCACACGAAAGCGGGTGCCGCGCCCCGGCGCGGACGAGCACTGCACGGAGCCTCCGAGCCGCTCGGTTAGGAGCCGGACGTTGTAGAGCCCGAGTCCCGAGCGAACGGTCGACGGATCGCTCGAGAGAATTCGCAGGCGCCCTCTTCGCCTGGAACACGTCCTCGAGTATCGCAGGTGACAGCCCACATCCATTGTCTCGAACGTCGAAGGCGATATCGCCCCCACAGCGACGCGCGCCGATCAGGACCTTCGTCGCGCGGGAGTGGCGCAACGCATTCGTGACGAGATTGCCGAGTACGCGCTCAACCCAGCCCTCGTCGGAAAAGAAGGTCAGGCGTGACGGCACGCCCCGCAACTCGACGCGTCCCGCCAGAGATCGACCGCTTCTGCAGATCCTCTCGATGAGGTCGCCAGCAGAGATGCTTCGCGGTCGCAGCAGAAGTTCATCGAACTCGATCCGCAAGGCATCGAACAAGTCCTGCTGGGCATCGGTGAGTTGACGCAACGCCGCCTGCAGCGACGCCAACTCCACAGTCTGTCTCTGCAGCAGCGAGTCGAACGTCGTGTCGTCGAAGCGACGAGCCTTGAGATCAGCCGTCAGCAGCCTCAGTGTCCGCAGTCCCATCTCCATCGAGTGCCGCGGTTGACGAACATCGTGATCCAACGCCGCGACGAGCCTCGCACGCTCCTCCGCAGTCATCTGCGCCGTGAGCCGGGCGCCTTCGCGCACATTCATCGCCGCCTCCGCGTATCGACCACTCCCAGTTCTTCGCCTCGCCGCACTGCCTCCACTCGCGTCCTGACGCCGAGCTTCTCGTAGATGTTGCGGAGGTAGGTCTTGAAGGTGCTTTCGGAGATGTTCAGCGTCGGCGCAAGCTGCTTGTTGGCCTTTCCTATCGCCAGCGCGCGCAACACTTCAGCCTCGCGAGGCGTAAGCCGATGTGTTGATCGAGCGGGCATGGGATCTGCCGCTTGCCGCGGATAGAAGAACCCGTTGTCGAAGAGCTTGCGCAGTGCTTCCGTGAACTCTTCGGCGCCCGTGCTCTTGGTCAAGTAGCCTTTGGCACCCTGGAAGAAACAGTCGCGCATCACTTCCGGGTTCGTCTCGCCACTGATGACGCCGATGACGGCACTTGGTGCAAGCTGTCGTAGCCGCACGATGCCGGCGAGGCCATCGCAGTCGGGGAGCATCAAGTCGAAGAGGATGTAGTCGGGACAGGTCCCATCGCGCCATCAGCGCCACGGCTTCCGCCAGCGTTCCAGCAACCACAATGCCCGCGTCCGGCCGAAGTGCCTCGACCTCAGCCTTCGTGTATCGGGCCACCAACGGGTGGTCGTCGACGATCAGAACTTTGGTCATTCGGTCCTCCCTTGAGGAAGATTCTGAAGGTGAGGACACTCGGGTGGAAGACCGGCCGATCGCCGTTCGTGAAACTCGGCTCCTCCGATCGGACGAGTGGCGCCCAGGCGTGGTGCATTGCTGTCCGGTTGGCGCTTGGGCAGCCAGTCCGTGCCCGGCCGGTGACGGCATCCCGTTTGCGAAGTTCCCCGTACCAGGCCCCGCCCGCCTGGATCTGGAACGCCCGATCCTCCGGCCCTTCACGCGAAGTCGATGCCGGTCTACGGCCCCAGCTGCCGCGCGATCCGGTGGCGCAGCCCCGCACCCTTCGCTGCCGCGGTGTCCGCCTCCGACCGGTCCGACCTTGCCGATCCCTTCCAGCACGCGATAGCGGTCGCCGGCCAGAGGAGAGAAGTGGCCGGCGAAGCCGCCCGAGCTGCCCTACTGAGTGCGGAAGGCGGCGCTGCGTGGCCCGCGATCGCGGCGAGCAGCAGGCACCGCGGCGGTCGCGACAGGCCTGACGACCGCAAGGACGTCCCCTTCCTCTCGTCCGTATCTCTGCGAATCTGCGCGAGCCCGAACGGAGTACCCCTAGTAAACCCTTGACCCCCATCAAGCCGGCACCGAGGGCGTCCGCTTAGCTTTGACCGTCGCCTCGCTGCAGTCGAAGGGAAGCACGCATGTTCTACCAGACAGTCCGGACCCTCATGGACCCGCGCAAGCTGATCCTCGTGCCTGGGTCCATGACCGTGCGCGAAGCGGCCAAGCTCATGAAGTCCAAGCGCTACGGCGCCGTCCTCGTCACGGAGGGCGACGAGCTGCTCGGCATCTTCACGGAGCGCGATGCGATCTTCCGGGTCATCGCAGTCGGCCTCGACCCGGAGACGACGCCGCTCGTCGACGTGATGACGAAGGAGCCGAAGACGATCACGCCCGACAAGACCTTCGGCCACGCGATGCTGATGATGCACGAGGGCGGCTTCCGCCACGTGCCCGTCGTCGAGAACGGAAAACTGGTCGGCATGGTGTCGTCGCGCAACGCGCTCGACCCGGACCTCGAGGAGTTCGTCTTCGAGGAGCATCGCCGCAAGCGCCTGCTCGAGACGCGCTAGCCCGGGGCGGCCGCCCCGCCCGCCTCCAGCGCCTCCGCGCGCCGCGCGATGGCGCGCGTCATCCGGTCGAAGATGAACAGGTGCGCGGGCACCAGCGCGTACCAGTAGAGCAGCCCCCACACGCCCTGAGGATGCCAGTACGCGGTGACGGTCACGCGTGAACGGCCGTCCGCCAGCGGCTCGATCTCGAACTCCATGATTCCGGCGCCCGGCGCCCGCAAGCCGAAGTTGAGCGTCAGCCGGCGCTCGCGCTCCATGCCGATGACGGTCCAGTAGTCGATCGCGTCGCCGATGCGCAGGTCGGTGGGATGGCGGCGTCCGTGCGTGAACCCCGGGCCGCCGACCAGCCAGTCGAGCAGTTCGCGCAGCCACCAGAGGAAGTTCATCGTGTAGTAGCGGTTGTCGCCGCCGATGGCCGTGACCACCTTCCACAGCGCCGCCGGCGAGGCGCGCGTCGTCGCGCTGCCGCTCGCCTTCTTCGCGTAGAAGGCGTAGTCGTGCCGGAAGGCGCGGAACGGAAAGGCGCCTTCGGTCCAGCGGACGGTCACCTGCTGGTTCCGCTCGGCCTCCAGCGCGGCGACCACGCTCTCGCGGAAGGTCAGCAGCTTCTGCGGCACCAGCCGGCGCAGCGCCTCGTCGCGGGCCGGGATGTCGTGCTTGAGCCCCCCGATCAGCGCCCGCGCGATGCTCGCCGGCACCGCGGTGACGAGCCCCAGCCAGTACGACGACAGCCGCGGCGACAGCACCGGGACGCGGATGATGCGCGTGCGCCGGCCGACCACTGCGCCGAAGGCCAGCATCATCTCCTCGTAGCTCATGGTGTCCGGGCCCGCCGGCGTCGTAGACGCCGCCCGCCGCCTCGGGCAGGTCCGCCACGCGCACCAGGTACTCGAGCAGGTTCGGCAGCGCGATCGGCGACGAACGCGACTGGACCCACTTGGGCGTGACCATCACCGGCAGGTGGTACACGAGGTCGCGCATCACTTCGTACGCCGCCGAGCCCGGGCCGACGATGATGCCGGCGCGGATCTCCGTCACCGGCACCGGTCCGGCCCGCAGGATGTCGCCGCTCTCCTTGCGCGACACCAGGTGCTCCGAGTCCGCGCCCTTCAGGGACGAGCCCGCCGAGATAGACGATCCGCTTCACGCCGCACCGCGCCGCCGCCTGCGCGAAGTTCGCTGCGGCCTCGCGATCGAGGCGCCCGAAGTCGCGTCCGGCCGCCATCGAGTGCACCAGGTAGTACGCGCTGGACGCGCCCGCCAGCGCGGTGTCGAGGGTCGATGGATCGAGCGCATCGGCCTCGACGATCTCCACACCCGCCCACTCGCGCGCTTCGAGCACACGCCGCTGGCGCCCGACCGCGCGCACCCGCGCCCCGTCGGCGAGCAGGCGCGGCACGAGGTTGCTGCCGACGTAGCCGGTGGCGCCGAAGACGACGACGAGCGGAGCGGCCAATGAGATTCTGGATTCCATGCGGCGCGCAGTCTAGCGACCGCGCCGCCGCCAGCGCCGCGGGCTAGTAGCGACCGTGCTGCTTGTAGATGTAGTTGGACAGCTCGACCGACTGGATCGACAGCCGGCGCTGGATGTTGTGCGCGATGCGGATGACGGCGCGCATCACCAGGTAGACGATGCGCGGCTCCGACTCGAGCAGTTCCTCGAGCGCCTCGCGGCGCAGGAAGAACACGCGGGTCGGACCGTGCGCCTCCAGCGACGCGTAGCGCTCCGTGCCGTCGATGAACGACAGCTCGCCCGCGAAGTCGCCGGCGACGAGCGTGTGCAGCGGCACCGGCGGCTCGCCCTGCGGATGGCGCACGACGCCCAGCGCGCCGCTCACGATGACGAAGAGCCGGTCGTCCGGCGCGCCCTCGCGCACCAGCAGTTCGCCGTTGGCGAGGTCGCAGAGTTCGATCTTGCCCGCCAGCGTGCGGCACTGCTCGTCCGTGAGCTCGGCGGCGAGGCGCGACGCGCGCAATGCCTGGTAGCGATCCTGCTCTGACATCGTCTTCCCTTCCTCGTGAACTCTTCCCCGCAGAGCGGGAACCGCTCCAGATTATTCGCCGCGCGACGACCGCGCCATTGAACTAGCGCAAGCCGCTGCGGATGCCCGGAGGAGTGTAACGGCGGGCGTTACACATCCCGGGTGCGGAAATGAGGCGAATCAAACTCTTGTCGAAGGGCTCCCCGCCGGTTGACCTTCATCAAGGAGACGGGTCCGCATGGGAACAGCATGCGTCCATCTCGCCGAGGCCCGGGTTCGCTGTCCCGCACCCTCATCGCGAAAGTTCGAAGACCCGAGGGGAGTCCACACCATGCTTGAAACGTCATATGAAGTGATGCGGCGGCAGGGCATTACGCGGCGGAGCTTTGTCAAGTTCTGCAGCCTGACCGCGGCGTCGCTGGGGCTCGGCGAAGCCGGCGCGCAGCAGATCCAGAAGGCGCTGGAGACCAAGCCGCGCACGCCGGTCATCTGGCTGCACGGCCTCGAGTGCACGTGCTGCACGGAGTCGTTCATCCGCTCGGCTCACCCGCTCGCCAAGGACGTCGTGCTGTCGATGATCTCGCTCGACTATGACGACACGCTGATGGCCGCGGCCGGCCACCAGGCCGAGGAAGCCCTCGAGCAGACGATCACCAAGTACAAGGGCAACTACATCCTCGCGGTGGAAGGCAACCCGCCGCTCGCCGACGACGGCATCTACTGCATCCCGGGCGGTCGGCCCTTCGTCGAGAAGCTGAAGCACGTCGCCAAGGACGCCAAGGCCATCGTCTCCTGGGGTTCGTGCGCATCGTGGGGCTGCGTGCAGGCCGCGAAGCCGAATCCGACCCAGGCCACGCCGGTCCACAAGGTCATCTTCGACAAGCCGATCATCAAGGTGCCGGGCTGCCCGCCGATCGCCGAGGTAATGACCGGCGTGATGACGTACATCCTGACCTTCGACCGCCTGCCCGAGATGGACTCCCAGGGCCGGCCGAAGATGTTCTACAGCCAGCGCATCCACGACAAGTGCTATCGCCGGCCGCACTTCGACGCGGGCCAGTTCGTCGAGCGCTTCGACGACGCCGGCGCACGCCAGGGCTACTGCCTGTACAAGGTCGGCTGCAAGGGGCCGGTCACCTACAACGCGTGCTCGACCGTGATGTGGAACGAGGGCCTCAGCTTCCCGATCAAGTCGGGCCACGGCTGCATCGGCTGCTCGGAAGACGACTTCTGGGACAAGGGCTCCTTCTACGATCACCTGACGACGATCCGCGCGCCGGGCCTCTCGAACCTCGGGATCGAGGGCACCGCGACGCAGTTCGGTGTCGCCGCGCTGGCAGTCGCCGGCGTCGGCATCGCCGCGCATGCCGCGCTGTCGGCCGTCAAGCAGGCCCGCAGCCCCACGCGCAATGACAGGCTCAACGAGACGGTGGAGAAGTAATCATGCCGACCATCCAGACACAAGGCTTCACGCTCGACAACAGCGGCCGGCGCATCGTCGTCGATCCCATCACGCGGATCGAAGGGCACCTGCGCATCGAGGTCAACGTCGACAAGGACAACGTCATCCGCAACGCCGTGTCCACGGGCACGATGTGGCGCGGCCTCGAGGTGATCCTCAAGGGCCGCGACCCGCGCGACGCGTGGGCGTTCGTCGAACGCATCTGCGGCGTGTGCACGGGCGTGCACGCGCTGGCGTCGGTGCGCTCGGTCGAGGACGCGCTCGGGATCCAGATCCCGAAGAACGCGAACATCATCCGCAACCTGATGCACGCGACGCTGTACGCGCAGGACCACCTGGTCCACTTCTACCATCTGCACGCGCTCGACTGGGTCGACGTCGTCTCGGCGCTGAAGGCCGACCCGAAGAAGACCAGCGAGATCCAGCAGTCGATCTCGCCGTGGCCCAACAGCTCGCCGGGCTACTTCCGCGAGGTGCAGAGCCGGCTCAAGAGGTTCGTCGAGAGCGGCCAGCTCGGCATCTTCGCCAACGCGTACTGGGGCAACCCGGCGTACAAGCTGCCGGCCGAAGTGAACCTGCTCGCGACGGCGCACTACCTCGAGGCGCTCGACTTCCAGAAGGAGATCGTCAAGATCCAGACGATCTTCGGCGGCAAGAACCCGCACCCGAACTGGCTGGTCGGCGGCGTGCCGTCGCCGATCAACGTCGACGGCACCGGGCTCCGTCGGCGCGATCAACATGGTCAGCCTGAACATGGTCAAGGACATCGTCGACCGCACGATCGAGTTCATCGACCAGGTCTACATCCCCGACCTGCTGGCGATCGCCGGGTTCTACAAGGACTGGGCCAAGTGGGGCGGCGGGCTGTCGGGCCAGAACGTCATGTCCTATGGCGACTTCCCGGACATCCCGAACGACTACAGCAACAAGAGCATGCTGCTGCCGTCGGGCGTGATCCTCGGCGGCGACCTGAAGAAGGTGCACGAGGTCGACCTCAAGGATCCCGAGCAGGTGCAGGAGTGGGTCACGCACAGCTGGTACAAGTACGCGGACGAGGCCAAGGGCCTGCATCCGTTCGACGGCGTGACCGACCCGAAATTCGAGCTCGGCAAGGGCACCAAGGGCACGAAGACCAACATCCAGGAAATCGACGAGTCGGCCAAGTACTCGTGGGTCAAATCGCCGCGCTGGAAGGGCCACCCGGTCGAGGTCGGGCCGCTGGCGCGCTACCTCGTCGCCTACGCCCGCGGCAACAAGGAGATCCAGGAGCAGGTCAACGGCGCGCTGAAGGCGCTCGACGTTCCGGTCACGGCCCTCTTCTCGACGCTCGGCCGCACGGCCGCGCGCGGGCTCGAGTGCCAGTGGGCCGCGCACAAGATGCGCTACTTCTACAACCAGCTGGTGGCGAACATCAAGGCCGGCGACTCCGTCACGGCGGTGATGGACAAGTGGGAGCCGAGCACCTGGGCGCGCGAGTGCAAGGGTGTGGCCCCGGTCGAGGCACCGCGCGGCGCGCTGGCGCACTGGGTGAAGATCAAGAACACCAAGATCGACTCCTACCAGTGCGTGGTGCCGACGACGTGGAACGCGAGTCCGCGCGATCACAAGAACCAGATCGGCGCGTACGAAGCGGCCCTGATGAACACGCCGATGGCGAAGCCCGACCAGCCGGTCGAAATCCTGCGGACCATCCACAGTTTCGACCCGTGCCTGGCCTGCGCAACCCACGTGATGTCGCCGGAAGGTGAAGAACTCGTGTCCGTGAAGGTTCGCTGAGAGGAACCACGATGGCATCCAACCAAGCAGTCAGCACCGCTGCGGTGCCGCCACGCCCGATTCCCGCGGGTCGCAAGACCGCGCGCGAGGGACGATGGTGGTGGACGCCGCCAGCGGCGAAGTGCTCGGCGGAACGCTGCAGCAGGTTTACGTCTACGAGGCCCCGGTGCGGATCTGGCACTGGGTCATGGTGATCTCGATGATCGTGCTCGTCGCCACCGGCTACCTGATCGGGTCGCCGTGGAGCGGGCCTTCGCGCGAGGCCACGTTCACGTACTTCTTCGGCAACGTGCGCCTGATCCACTTCCTCGCGGCGGCCGTGTTCGTCGTCGCCTTCGTCGTCCGCGTGTACTGGGCGATCGCGGGCAACCACCATGCGCGTTCGATCTTCCTGCCCCCGGTGTGGAGCGGAAGCTGGTGGGGCGGCATGTTCCGGCAGGGGCTCTACTACGTGTTCATCAAGAAGGAGTCGCCGCTGTGGATCGGGCACAACCCGCTCGCGCAGTTGGCGATGTTCGCGATGTACGTGCTCGGCACGGTCGTCATCATCCTGACCGGCCTGTCGCTGTTCTCCGAGCAGTACGCCTGGGGTTCGACGTGGATGAACCTGTTCGGCTGGGTCAACGTGCTGCTCGGCGGGTCGAACATGGTGCGCCTGGTGCACCACCTCGCGATGTACTACCTGCTGATCTTCGCCGTGATCCACATCTACATGGCGATGCGCGAAGACGTCATGGGCGGCAAATCGTGGTCGGCTCGATGGTCAACGGGCTGCGCTCCTTCAAGTAAGGCGCGAACAAGCACTGAAGGTGAACCGGGCCGCGGTGCGACGCGGCCCCCGTTCCCTCTCCTTCACCGTGTTGTCGCCCGTGCCCGCCCCTCCGCCGCCCCGCCGCGTGCAGCCCAACCCGGTCGGGCGTGCCCGCGCGTCGCCCGCCGCACCCCGGTCAGTTTCTCGAGAGCCGGTTCCTGAAGCCGCTGAGCATCAGCCAGACCGAACTCGCCGACGCCCTCGGCGTCTCCCGGCGCCGCGTCAACGAACTGATCAACGGCAAGCGCGCCATCACGCCCGACACCGCCGTTCGGCTGGCGATGTACTTCGGCAACGAAGCCGCGTTCTGGATGCACCTGCAGGTCGCCTGGGACATGCACTCCGCGCTGCGCGAAGTGCGGGCGTCCGCGCGCAGGCCGTAGCGGCCGGGTCACGGCGCGCGCACGGGCGCGCTCAGTTCGCTCGCGGCGCGCCCGCGCCACGCCCGATCCTCGGCGAGCGGCACCCGGTATTCGGCCGCGTCCGCATCGCCCAGCTCGTCGCTGATGTGGCGTCGCATCTGTTCCCGGAACTCGTCGACGGACTCGAAGAACGCGGACATCATGCGCACCCACAGGAACATGCCGCGGGGCGTGAGCGACCAGCCGCTGTTCGTCTTCGGCGATCGCGCCGACGACCTTGAGCCCGAGCAGCTCGGGGCGAAGCGTCCGCTCGAAGCGCTCCCCATAGCGCGCCCGAACCCAGTCCTTTTCCATGCGCAGACCGAACATCCGCACGAGGAGGTCGTAGCGCATCCTTTCGCGCACGCCCATCCGGCGCTCGCCGGTGACGCCGGTCAGGCCGCGGTCGATCCGCTCGACATACGCCTGCAGAGAAAAGGTCGTCGCGTACAGCACGCCGTCGACATACGAGAACGCGCCGCTGCCCAGCCCCACGTAGTTGGCCGCGTCCACGATGTATTCGTCGATGCTCCTGCTGCCACGGGTGAAACACCAGGCAGACGTCGGCACGAACGAGGAGCCGAGTCGCGCGAGGATACGGTCGTAATAGTCACCCATCCGCCCCGTGTGCCGCTTGCCGAGTGACCTTCGCCATCCTGCGCGCCTGCGTCGGCGAGGTCATCAGCGGATACATCGAAACCTGGTTCGCCGGACAACGCAACAAGGTGTCGAGATCGGCTTCCAGCATCGCCGCGGTCTGCTGCGGCAGATTCCAGATCATGTCGACGTTGAGGGTCCTGAAGCGTCCCGCCGCTGCGGCCAGATGGTCGAGGATCTCGGCGCGGCAGCCGTACTTCTCCAGCCGCACCATCTGTCGCAACAGGCCGTCGTCGAAGGTCTGCACGCCGACCGACAGGCGATCGACGCCAGCGCTCTCGAGCATCCTCAGGACTTCGTCGCGAAGATCCTTCGGATTGGTCTCGACCGAGACCTCGGAAAGACCGGGACTGAGTTCGCGAATCAGCCCCAGGGTGTCCGCCAGTTCGTCGGGCAGCACCGTCGGCGTTCCGCCGCCCACGTAGACGCCGCTGAAGACGTAGCCCTCGCTGTGATAGCGGCGGATCTCGCGGCGCAGCGCGGCGAAATAGCGCCGCGCCCGGCGTTCCTCGAAGTGAACGCGGTGGAATGAGCAGTACGGGCACAGAACTTCGCAGAACGGCACGTGCACGTAGAGGAAGACCGGCGACGACGGCACGTTCGCGATGCCCTGGCTCGACTCGAGCCGCATGGTCTGTTGCGCCTTGTGCCGGAACGCGGCATCGATCAGCGCGTCGAACATCGGAACCCCTCGAGTAAAAGGCGAGTCCGGCCCTCGGCCCGCCGCTGTGCAATGCGCCCAGTCTCACGCATCGGCGTCTCCGGCCACAGACCAAGAGCAAAGAGGCAACGCTGCCGCCTGGCCATCCGTCCGCCGTTGACGTAACTCAACCGCGGACAGATTGTTGCCTGTACCTTCCACTGTAACCTACTGTGTTACAGAGAAAAGCCATGGACGACCGGCGCGAAGTGCTGGTGCTCGGCATCGGCAACATGCTCTGGGCCGACGAAGGCTTCGGAGTGCGCGCGGTCGAGGCGTTGAACGCCGCGGTCGAGTACCCCACTCCGGACGTGCTGCTGCTCGACGGCGGCACGCTCGGCCTGAACCTGCTCGAGTACGTCGAGGCGTCGCGTCGCGTGCTGGTGTTCGACGCGGTCGACTTCGGCCTGCCGCCCGGCACGCTGAAGGTGCTGCGCGACGACGAGGTGCCCCGCTGGGGCGCCCGCAAGATGAGCCCGCACCAGAACGGCTTCAACGACATCCTCGCGCTCGCGCAGTTGCATGGCCGCACGCCGGACACGATCACCGCGATCGGCGTGCAGCCCGTCACGCTCGAAGACTTCGGCGGCAGCCTCACCGAACCCGTGCGCGCGCGCCTGGCGGAGGCCGTCGAACTCGCCGCGGCGCAGCTCGCCGAGTGGGGCTTCCCCGGGCGGCGACGCGCCGAAGGCGAAGCCGTCGAGCCGCTGAACGCGCAGTCGCTCGCGCTCAGTGCCTACGAAGCCAGCCGTCCGACGGAAGAAGACGCCTGCCGCATCGGCGATCCGCGCCTGCTCGGCGCGCTGGAGCGCTAGCCATGTGCGTCGGCATTCCGATGGAGGTCGAGCGTTGCGAAGACGGCATGGCCGAGTGCGCGGGCCGGGGCCGCCGCGAGCGGCTGAACACGATGCTGCTGGGCGACGTGCCGTGCGGCTCCTGGGTGCTGGCCTACCAGGGCTCTGCCGTGCGCACGCTGACCGAAGACGAGGCGCGCCAGACGAACGATGCGCTCGACGCCCTCGAGGCGGCGGCGAGCGGCACCGGCGACCTCGACGCTTTCTTCGCCGATCTGGTCGGCCGCGAGCCGGCCCTCCCACCCCACCTGAAGGACACCAAGGCATGAGTGCACTCCTGACGGATGCGCCAGCGCTGCATCCGCTGCTCGAACAACTGTCCAGCCGCCACGGCTTCGCCCGCCTCGAGCTCGGCACGCTCGACGCGTTCGTCGACGCGCCGGGCCACGCGCTGCTCGTCTTCACCGAGGATCCGGTGCGCTTCAAGGAGACGCTCGACCTCGCCGTGATTGCGCCCGAACTGGCGAAGGTATTCGCCGGCCGTTTCCGGTGCGGCGTGCTGCTGCCGCCCGACTCGCGCAAGGCCGCGACGCGCTACGGCTTCGCGCGCTGGCCCGCCCTCGTGATGCTGAAGGACGGCCGCTACGTCGGCGCGGTCGACGGCCTGCGCATGTGGCAGGAGTACGTGGAAGACATGCAGCGCCTGCTCGAAGCCGAGCCGACGCGCGCGCCGACGATCGGCATCGCGGTCAACAGCGCCGGCGCCGCCGGCCCCTGTCACTGAGTGGAGCAAGGACGAATGAAATCCTTTCCTATCCCCCTTCGCGTCACCGGGCCCGGCTCCCAAGTCGAGGAAGAAGAACTGCAGTACCTCGACATCCCGCGCGACGTCAGCACCTTCGAAATGCCGAGCGTCCCGGAGACCGAGGACACGGCGTCGCTCGCCATCGCGCGCGACACGCTGGCGCGCCTGCTCGCCATGATGGAGCAGTGGAAGCCCGGCTCGCCGCACCCCGTGCTCGACATGCGCGGCGTGCCGGCCGCGGCCCAGGTGATCGCCAACCAGGTGCTTGGCGACGGCGAGGTCAGCATCCGGGCGACCGGCAACCGCCTGCTGAAGGTGCAGGAGAGCGTGTTTGCCGGACTGTGGCGCGTGGTCGAGCTCGACGGCGCGGGCCAGTTGCTCGCCGACTGGCTCGAGGCGGCGCCGCTGCCGGCCGCGGTGCTCGCCGCGGCCCGCGACGGCGCGCGCGACAGCCTGATGCCGGTCGAGATTGCGGACGGCGCGATGAATTCGCCCGCCCTGCTGCACGAACTGCAGGCCCAGCTGAAGTCGCGCAAGGCGGGCGACCGGCCGCACGTGCTGAACCTGACGTTGTTCCCGATGACGCCGGAGGATCACCAGATGCTCGAGCGCGCGCTGCCGGTCGGCAGCGTGGCCATCATCTCGCGCGGGTTCGGCAACTGCCGCATCACGTCGACCGCCGCCCGCAACGTCTGGCGGGTGCAGTACTTCAACAGCATGAACACGCTGATCCTGAACACGATCGAGGTCGTCGACGTGCCCGAGGTGGCGCTCGCCGCGCCCGAGGACCTCGACGACACGCGCGCGCGGCTGGCCGAGCTGATCGACTGGATGAGCGAGTCCTGCGCGGCCTGACGGACCACGGACGCGAGCAGATGGATCAACGCGCGGGCGATGACGCCCAGGTCGGCCCGACGACCCGCCTCGAGTGCAAGGTCTGCTGGCACGTGTACGACCCGGCCGAGGGCGATCCCGTGTGGCAGATCCCGTCCGGCACGCCGTTCACGGACCTGCCCGATCACTGGACCTGCCCCAACTGCTCCACGACCAAGGACGGCTTCCTGGTCATCAACGATGACTGAGACCGCCAGCAGTCCTCGACGCCGCGGCCGGCCCGCAGCCGCTGCTGCCCGACCCGTCGCCGCGGCTGAACGCGGCGTATCGCGCGATCGCCCGGCGGATGGAAGGGCTCAACTTCGTGAACCCGGCGATCGACGTCGAGGCCGTCGCGTTCGCGCCGTGGGAGTCGCATTGGCTCGGCGCGATGGTGACGCCCTGGTGCATCAACCTGATGCTGCTGCCGCGCGACATGTCGGCCTGGACCTCGCTGCCGCAGGGCAGGAAGTTGCGCTATGCCTTCCCGGCCGGGGAATACGAGTTCATTTCGTCGCGCGACGACGCGGTCGGCGAGTACCAGATGTGCTCGCTGATCTCGCCGGTGCTCGAACTGCCCGATCACGCGACCGCCTGTCAGGTGGCCGAACTGGCGCGCGCGGCCTTGCTCGACCCGGCCAACGCGCCCGGAGCCCGACGTGCCGAAGGCCGAGGTAGTCGCCGGGCTTCCGCCCGGCCCGATCGCGCAGATCAAGGAGCAGGCGACGGCGCCGATGAGCAAGCGCGACTTCCTGCGCGGACGGTTCCTGCGAGGGGAACGGACCGAGTGAACCCCGAGGGCGAAATCACCGTGCGGCTCTCCTGCAGCGACCACCGGGTACACAAGGTGTCCCTCGCCTCGTCGCGCACGGGCCTGCCGCCGCGCCTCGTGCGCGGCCGTCCACCCGCGGACGTGCAGCGACTCGTTCCGCTGCTCTTCAGCATCTGCCAGCGCGCGCAGGGCGCCGCGTCCGCCGCCGCGATCGCCGCCGCGCACGGCCTGGAGGTCCCGGCGCGCGAACAGGAACGCCAGGCCCTCGTCGTGACGCTCGAGACGCTGCAGGAAGGCGTGTGGCGGCTCCTGATCGACTGGCCCAAGTCCATGGGCGAACAAGCCCAGGTGCCCGCCGTCGCTTCCGTCCGCCATGCGAGCAGTGCGGTCGTCGACGACGGCGCCACGCTCGACGCGTTGCTGGCGGTCGCCGACGACGTGCTGCGCGAGCACGTGCACGGAACGCTCGCGGAAGACTGGCTGGCATCGACGGACCTCGCCGCGCTCGATCACTGGGTCGAAGCCGGCGCGACGCTCCCGGCCCGCCTGCTGCGCCGGATGCGAGACGAAGTGCCCGGCCTCGGGCGAAGCGACGTGGCGCTGATGCCGGACGCCACCCTGGAGAACCTGCGCCGGTCGGTGATCGAAGACCTGGAAGCGGACTCCGAGTACGCGCGGTTTCCGCGCTGGGGCGGCATGCCGGCCGAGACCGGCGCGCTGGCGCGGCAGGCCGGCACACCGTTGATCGCCGCCCTGCTCGAGCGCGACGGCCGGACCGCGTCGACGCGCTTCGTCGCTCGGCTCGTCGAACTCGCCGTGCTGGTGCGCGACCTGCGCGCCCGGTCCGCGGGACGCGTCGCCGCCGTGCGCAGCCATGCGCTGTCCGACGGAGCAGGTCTTGGCCTCGCCGAGACCGCGCGCGGCCTGCTGCTGCACCGGGTGCAGCGTCGAGCGCGGGCTCGTCACCGACTACTGCATCGTCGCGCCGACCGAATGGAACTTCCACCCGCAAGGCCCGCTTCCGCAGGCGCTCACCGGGCGCAGCGCGGCCGACCACGGGCGGCTGGAGCGCGACGCGCGCCTGGTGGTGCAGTCGCTCGATCCGTGCGTCGCCTGCCGCGTGGAGATCGCCGATGCATGAGATGTCGCTCGCGGAGGGCATTGTGGAGATCGTCGAGACGACGGCGCGGGCCAACGATGCCAGCGCGGTCCGGGCGGTCTGGCTCGAACTGGGAGCCCTTTCGCACGTCGAGCAGGAGGCGCTGCGCTTCTCGTTCGACGTCGTGAAGCGCGGGACGGTGGCCGACGGCGCGCGGCTGGAAATCCAGACCACGCCCGGGCGCGCCTGGTGCATGCCTTGCGGGGAGTCGGTCGACCTGGCCCGGCTGGGCGAACCGTGCCCGCGATGCGGCAGCCACCAGTTGCAGGTGACGCAGGGCGAGGAAATGCGAGTCAAGGAAATCGAGATCGCCTGACGCGGTCCGAGAGGAAACATCATGTGCACGACATGCGGCTGCGGCAGCGGCGAGACGAAGATCGAAGGCGAAGCGCACGGACACGAGCATCGGCATGCCGACGGCACGGCGCACCGGCACGACCACGATCATGGCCATGATCACGACCACGATGGGCACGATCACGACCATGGGCACGATCACGTCGCACGGCCCCGGCTGCGGTCACGATCACGTCCATCACGACGGCCACGCGCACGCGCCCGGCCTGTCGCCGTCGCGGATGGTCCAGATCGAGCAGGACATCCTCGCGAAGAACGACCAGCACGCGCGCTTCAACCGCGAGTTCCTCGCCGAACGCGGCATCTTCGCGGTCAACCTCGTGTCGAGCCCAGGCTCGGGCAAGACGACGCTGCTGACCGAGTCGATCAAGCGGCTGCTGCCGTCCCTGCCCATCACGGTGATCGAGGGCGACCAGCAGACCACCAACGACGCCGAGCGCATCCGCGCCACCGGCGCGCCCGCGCTGCAGATCAACACCGGCAAGGGCTGCCACCTGGACGCGAGCATGGTGGAACGCGCTCTCGAGCGGCTGCAGCCGCCCGCGGAGTCGGTGCTCTTCATCGAGAACGTCGGCAATCTCGTCTGCCCGGCCGCGTTCGACCTCGGCGAGGCGCACAAGGTGGTGGTGCTGTCGGTGACCGAAGGCGAGGACAAGCCGCTGAAGTATCCCGACATGTTCAAGGCGGCAACGTTGATGCTGCTGAACAAGGTCGACCTGCTGCCATACCTGACTTTCGACGTGGCGAAGTGCATCGAGTACGCCCGTCGCGTGAACCCTGGCATCGAGGTGCTGCAGGTCTCGGCGACCAAGGGCGACGGCATGGACACCTGGCTCGCGTGGGTCAGGCTGCACGCGGTCACCGCGCGGCACGCGCGCGTGCAGCCGAAGGTCGTCGCGGAGTAGCCGTTCGATGTCGGCCGTGCTCGCCCCTGCCGTCCATCGCCGCCGCCTGCGCGTGCGTGGACAGGTGCAAGGCGTCGGTTTCCGGCCGACGGTGTATCGGCTGGCGACGGAGCTCGGCCTCGGCGGCCGCGTGCTGAACGACGGCGCCGGCGTCGAGATCGAACTCGAAGGCACCGACGAGGCGCTGGACCGGTTCGTGCTCCGCCTGCGCAGCGAGGCGCCGCGGCTGTCGCGCATCGACACGATCGACGCCACGCCGATGGCTCCGCTGGGGGAGCGCACGTTCCCGATCGTCGCGAGCGCGGGCGGGCCGGTCACGACCGGCGTCACGCCGGACGCGGGAACCTGTCCCGACTGCCTCGCCGACATGCTCGATCCGGCGAACCGGCGGTGGCGGTACGCGTTCACGAACTGCACGCATTGCGGACCGCGCTACACGATCACGCGCTCGCTGCCCTATGACCGCCCGAACACCAGCATGGCATCGTTCGTCCAGTGCCCGGCGTGCCAGGCGGAGTACGACGCGCCGGCCGACCGTCGCTTCCACGCGCAGCCGAATGCGTGCCCGGAGTGCGGACCGCAGCTGGCGCTGTGGGATCACCGCGGGCAGCCGCTTGCGGTGGCGGACCCGCTCGCGGAAGCCGTGCAGCGGATCTGCCGCGGCGGCATCGTCGCGATCAAGGGCCTGGGCGGCTTCCACCTGGTGTGCGACGCGCGCAATGAAGTGGCGGTCGCCGAACTGCGCCGCCGCAAGCAGCGCGAAGAGAAGCCGTTCGCAGTGATGTTCGCGAACCTCGCGTCGATCGCGCCGCTGGCGCGCGTCACGACGCAGGCCGCCGCCCTGCTGGCCACGCCCGAGCGTCCGATCGTGCTGCTCGACAAGCAGCCCGGCTGCGACGAGGCGCTCCCCGGCGTCGCGCCCGGCATGGCGACGCTCGGCGTGATGGCTCCTCACACGCCGCTGCAGGTGCTGCTGTTCCACGAGGCCGCCGGCCGGCCCGCCGGAACGCGCTGGCTGGGCGAGCCGCAGCCGCTCGCGCTCGTGATGACGAGCGCCAACCCCGGCGGCGAGCCGCTGGTGATCGACAACGACGAAGCCGTGCGCCGCCTCGGCCCGATCGCCGACGCGCTGCTGGTGCACGACCGCGCCATCCTGATCCGCTGCGACGACAGCGTGGCGCGCGCCGAGACGAACGGGACGCCGGCCTTCATCCGCCGCGCGCGCGGCTACACGCCGGCGTCGATCCGGCTCGCGGCCGACGGTCCGCTCGGTGCTCGCCGTCGGCGCCTACCTGAAGAACACGGTCTGCGCCACGCGCGGCGACGAAGCCTTCCTGTCGCAGCACATCGGTTCGCTCGACAACGCGGCGACCTGCGTGGCGCTCGAGGAAGCCGTCGATCACCTGCTCGACGTGCTGGCGATCGAACCCGTGGCGGTCGCGCACGACCTGCATCCCGACTTCCATAGCACGCGCTTCGCGGCCGGGCTGGCGGCGCAGCGCGGCATCCCGTTGATCGGCGTGCAGCACCACCACGCGCACATCGCCGCCGTGATGGCGGAGCACGGCATCGACCGACCCGTGCTCGGCATCGCGCTGGACGGCGTCGGACTCGGCGACGACGGCGGGATCTGGGGCGGCGAACTGCTGTTGGTGGATGGCGGGCGCTCGACGCGCGTCGGTCACCTGCGCGAACTGCCGCTGCCTGGCGGCGACCGCGCCGCGCGCGAGCCGTGGCGGCTCGGCGCCGCGGTGCTCCACCTGCTGGAGCGCGGCGACGAGATCGTGCGTCGCTTCGACCGGCCGGGCGCGCCGCTCGTGCGCCAGATGCTGCAGCAGCGGCTCAACACGCCGCTGACGAGCAGCATGGGCCGCTGGTTCGACGCCGCCGCCGCGCTGCTCGGCGTGCGCGAGGTCCAGTCCTTCGAAGGCCAGGCGCCGATGCTGCTCGAGGGCCTGGCCGCGAGTCACGGCGCGGTGCGCCCGCTGGCCGACGGCTTCCGCATCGACGCCGACGGCGTGCTCGACCTGCTGCCGCTGGCGCCGGCGCTGCTCGACGCCCGCTGCGCGAGTTACGGCGCCGCCCTCTTCCACGCGACGCTGGTCGACGCGCTCGCCGCGTGGGCCGCGTCGGCTGCGTGCCGCGCCGGCGTCGGCACGATCGCCTTCGGCGGTGGCTGCTTCCTCAACGCCATCGTCTCCACCGGCCTGCGCGTTCGCCTCGCGGCCGACGGCTTCGACGTGATCGAAGCACGCCAGGCGCCAGCCAACGACGGCGGGCTCGCGCTCGGCCAGGCCTGGGTGGCCCGCCATGTGCTCGCCGCCCGAACGAAACCAACGGACTGAAAACCCCCATGTGCCTCGCCATCCCCGCCCGCATCGTCGAAGTGCTGCCGAATGAAGAGGGCGTCGTCGACGTCGACGGCGTGCGCAAGCGCATCTCCCTCGAACTCGTGACCGGCGTCGTCGCCGGCGACTACGTGATCGTCCACGTCGGCTACGCGCTGCAGCGCCTCGATCCGGACGAAGCCGCGCGCACGCTGGCGCTGTTCGCGGAAGCTGGCGCGGCCAACGACGGCGCGTCTGCGGAGGCGGCATGAAGTACATCGACGAGTTCCGCGACGGCGAGGTGGCGCGGGGAATCGCCCGCCGCATCGGCGAAGAGGCGCAGCCGGGCCGAACCTACAACCTGATGGAGTTCTGCGGCGGCCACACGCACGCGATCTCGCGCTACGGCATCAAGGACCTGCTGCCCGCCAACGTCAACATGATCCACGGGCCGGGCTGCCCGGTGTGCGTGCTGCCGATCGGCCGCATCGACAACGCGATCCAGCTCGCGGCGGACGACAAGGCGATCGTGTGCACCTACGCCGACACGATGCGCGTGCCGGCGTCCGGCGGGCTGTCGCTGATGAAGGCGAAGGCGCGCGGCGCCGACATCCGGATGGTCTATTCGGCCGCCGACGCACTGCGGATCGCGCAGGAGAATCCGGCGCGCGAGGTGGTGTTCTTCGCGATCGGCTTCGAGACGACGACCCCGCCGACCGCGATCGTCATCCGCCAGGCCAAGGCGCTCGGCCTCGCGAACTTCACCGTCTTCTGCAACCACGTGCTGACGCCCTCGGCGATCACGCACATCCTCGAGTCGCCCGAGGTGCGCGAACTCGGCACCGTGCCGCTCGACGGCTTCATCGGGCCGGCCCACGTCAGCACGGTGATCGGCAGCCAGCCCTACGAGTACTTTGCCGAGGAATACCAGCGGCCCGTCGTGATCGCCGGCTTCGAGCCGCTCGACGTCATGCAGGCGATCCTGATGCTCGTGCGGCAGCTGAACGACGGCCGCGCCGAGGTCGAGAACGAGTTCACGCGCGCGGTGACGCGGGAGGGCAACGAGAAGGCGAAGTCGCTCGTGGCGGAGGTGTTCGAGCTGCGCAGGTCGTTCGAGTGGCGCGGCCTCGGCGAGGTGCCCTACTCCGCGCTCCGGATCAAGGACGCGTACGCCGACTTCGACGCCGAGCGCCGCTTCGGCATCACCTACCGCTCGGTGGCGGACAACAAGGCCTGCGAGTGCGGGGCGATCCTGCGCGGCGTGAAGAAGCCGACCGACTGCAAGGTGTTCGGCACGGTCTGCACGCCGGAGAACCCGATCGGCTCCTGCATGGTCAGCTCGGAAGGCGCCTGCGCGGCGCACTACACCTACGGCCGCTTCAAGGACGTGAAGATCACGGCGGAGGAGCCGCCTCCCGCTGGCGTCGCTCGCAGCGCGGGGATCCCCACGGAAGTCCAATGAGCGCGGTCAAGAAGGACTACATCCGGCCGGTCGACTTCAAGCACGGCCGCGTCGACATGACGCACGGCGGCGGCGGCCGCGCGATGGCGCAGCTGATCGACGAGCTGTTCGCGGCCAGCTTCGCGAACGAGTGGCTCGCGCAGGGCAACGACGGCGCCGTCATCCAGGCGCCTCCGGGCCGCCTGGTGATTGCGACCGACAGCCACGTGGTGTCGCCGCTGTTCTTCCCCGGCGGGGACATCGGCTGCCTTTCGGTGCACGGCACGCTGAACGACGTCGCGATGAACGGCGCAAGGCCGCTCTACCTCGCTGCGAGCTTCATCCTCGAGGAAGGCTTCCCGCTGGCGGACCTGAAGCGCATCGTCGAGTCGATGGCCGCAGCCTCGCGCGACGCCGGCGTGCCCATCGTCACCGGCGACACCAAGGTCGTCGAACAGGGCAAGGGCGACGGCGTGTTCATCACGACCACCGGACTCGGCGTCGTGCCTCCAGGCGTGGAGATCTCGGGCAACCGCGCGCGCCCCGGCGATGCCATCCTGGTGTCCGGCTCGATCGGCGACCACGGCGTTGCGATCATGTCGCTGCGCGAGAACCTGAGCTTCGAGACGACGATCGAGTCCGACACGGCCGCGCTGCACGGCCTGGTGGCGGCGATGATCGAGGCGGTGCCGACGATCCGCTGCCTGCGCGATCCCACGCGCGGAGGCCTCGGAACCACGCTGAACGAGTTCGCCAGGCAGTCGACCGTCGGCATGCTGATCCGCGAAGCTGCGATCCCGGTGAAGCCGCAGGTCAACGCCGCCTGCGAGTTTCTCGGGCTCGACCCGCTCTACGTGGCCAACGAGGGCAAGCTGATCGCGATCTGCCCGCCGGAAGACGCCGCACGGCTGCTCGACGTGATGCGCGCGCATCCCCGCGGCGCCGGCGCCGCGATCATCGGCGAAATCGTCGAAGACCCGCACCGCTTCGTGCAGATGGAGACCGCGTTCGGCGGGCGCCGCGTGGTGGACTGGCTCACCGGCGAGCAGCTTCCGCGCATCTGCTAGGGCCTGTTCGCACGCCGATGCGCATCCTGCTGCTCGCGCACTCGTTCAACAGCCTGGCGCAGCGGCTGTGGGTCGAACTGACGGACGCCGGCCACGACCTGTCGCTCGAATTCGACGTGCGCGACTCGGTCACGATCGAGGCAGTGCGGATGTTCGCGCCCGACCTGGTCGTCGCGCCCTTCCTGAAGCGCGCGATCCCTGAGGACGTCTGGAAGCATCACCGCTGCATCGTGGTCCATCCCGGCATCGTGGGCGACCGCGGACCGTCGGCCCTCGACTGGGCGGTGCTGGACGGCGAAACGCGCTGGGGCGTGACCGCGCTGCAGGCGAACGCCGAGATGGACGCGGGCGACGTGTGGGCGAGCGTCGAGTTCGACATGAGGCCGGCGAGCAAGGGCTCGCTGTACCGGAACGAAGTCACGGAAGCCGCCGTGGCGGCCGTACGCGCGACGGTCGACCGGATCGCTGCCGGCGCCGCACCCGCACCGCTGGACTACGGCAGGCCCGAGGTGCGCGGCCGGCCCAGGCCGCTGATGAAGCAGCCCGACCGCGCGATCGACTGGCAGCGCGACGACAGCGCGACCGTGCTGCGCAAGATCCGGTGCGCGGACGGCGTACCGGGCGTCGCCGACCGCATCCTCGACCTGCCGGTGCATCTCTACGACGCGCACCTCGAGGGCGAGTTGCGCGGCACCTCTGGCGCGGTGATCGCCCAGCGCCATGGCGCGATCTGCCGCGCGACCCGCGATGGCGCGGTGTGGATCACGCACCTGAAGGCCTCGCTCGACGAGGAACGGCCGTTCAAGGTGCCGGCGGCGATGGTGCTCGGCGAGAGGCTCGCGGGCGTTCCCGAGGTGCCGGTCGCCATTGATGCTTGCAGCGATACGGTGACGTGGCGCGACATCCGCTACGAGGAGTGCGGCGACATCGGCGTGCTGCACTTTCCCTTCTACAACGGCGCGATGTCGACGTCGCAATGCGAGCGACTCACCGCCGCGTATCGCCACGCCTGCCACCGGCCCGTGAAGGTCATCGTGCTCGCCGGCGGCACCGACTTCTGGTCCAACGGCATCCACCTCAACGTGATCGAAGCGTCGGCGCAGGCGGCCGAGGAGTCGTGGCGCAACATCAACGCGATCGACGACCTCGCGCTTGCAATCCTGACCACCACGTCGCACCTCACCATTTCGGCGCTGCAGGGCAACGCCGGAGCCGGCGGCGTGTTCCTCGCGCTCGCGGCCGACCGCGTCGTCGCGCGCTCGGGCGCCGTGCTGAACCCGCACTACAAAGGCATGGGCAACCTGTACGGTTCCGAGTACTGGACGTACCTGCTGCCGCGGCGTGTCGGCGCCGATGGCGCGAACCACCTCACCGACGCGCGCCTGCCGCTCGGCACCAACGCCGCGCAGGCCATCGGACTGATCGACGCGCACTACGGCGACACTCCCGCGACCTTCCTCGCCGAGACGATCGCGCAGGCGCAGTCCCTCGCCGGCGAGGGCTGGGGGCAGCGACTGGCCGACAAGCGCGCTCAGCGTGCCGCGGACGAGGCGGCGAAGCCGCTGGCCGCCTACCGGTCCGAAGAGCTGGAACGGATGCGCCTCAACTTCTTCGGCTTCGACCCCAGCTACCACGTGGCCCGTTACAACTTCGTCCGCAAGGTGCCCAAGTCGCGCACGCCGCTGTACCTCGCCCGGCACCGCGCGCGGCGGCCGGCCGGCGAACGCGCAGCCGGGCTGATCCAGTCGACACGCCGCCGCCCGGTGGAACAGGGTCCGGTTGCTTTGCCGCAAGCGAAAACGGCGACCGCTCGCCTATAAAGGGACTCGGAGTCGCGCCGGACGACCGGCGACGGCTGCCGCGGCCTTGAGGCAGCGCACGTGGACACAACGGACACCTCGCGGGTGGACCAAGCGATCGTGCGGGTGCTCCATGCGGAGCAGTCCGCGCGCGAAGCCGTCGCCCAATGCGCGGTGGACGCCGAACTCCTGCGCCAGGACGCCAAGGCACGGGCGCGCGCAATCGCGGAACGCGCTGCCGAACGCGTCGCGCGCGCGCATCAGTGGACCGACGCCGCGCTGCGGTCCGAAGTCGCGCGGCTCAACCAGCAGCGCGCCGCCTTGCAGCAGCCCGCCCCGCCCGATCCGGACGAACCGGCGCGCGTGGCGCGGGCGCTCGATCGCCTGAGCGCGGAACTGACCGGCGGCAGCGAATGATCAGCGGACTGACGTTCGACTACGCACACGCACGCGTCGCCGCACGACTGGCCCAGCGACCCGACGAGCGGCTGTGGACCCATTTGCGCTCGTCCCGCAGCGTCCCGGCGCTGCTGGAGGCCGTGCGCGCGTCGAGCGCGGCGTCCACCGTCAGCGGCGTTCCGCCCACCGGCGACGCCGACGCCATCGAACTCGCGTTCCGCCAGCAGCTTCGCACCCGCATCGTCGAGGTCACCGGCTGGTCGCCCTCGCCGTGGCGACCGTCGCTGCTGTACACACGGCACCTCGTCGACCTTCCCGCGCTGCTGCATCTGCTCGCCGACGAAGCGCCGCCGCGCTGGACCACGGCCGACCCCGCGCTTTCGCCCTATGCGCTCGCGACGCCCGCGCAGCGCCGTGCCGCGCTGGCCGAGGGTCCGCTCGGTCCGCTGGTGGCCGCCGCCGAGCGGAGCACGGAAGCACGCCGCCCGGTCGAGCCGATCGCGCGCGCCCTGCGCCGGCTGCGCGCCGGCGGGACGCTGCACCGCCTGTTGGCCGCGTGGGAGGCGGAGTGGCGTCGGCTCTGGCCTCCTCTCGATGACGAAGAGCGCTCCGTCCTCGACGGCGTCGTCGAGCACGTCCGGTCGCACCTGCTGCGCTTTGCGGCGCTTCCCGTCGACGAAGCCATCGGAGCACGTCAGGCGCTCGGCGCCAGGCTCGCGACGGCGGTCCGCCGGAGCGCTTCCCAGCCCGCGGCGCTGTTCGCGTACCTCGCGTTGTTTGCGGTCGATCTCGAGCGCCTGCGCGGCGAGTTCATGCTGCGGGCCCGTCCGGTCGGGGGCAGCGGATGATCCGCCCGCAGCCGTGCGCGTGGTTCGAGATCATGGTCGGACGCGACGACGCGTTCATTGCACTCGAAGCCCTCGCGGCCGCCGGCTGTATCGAAGTCGAGTGGCACCAGACCGAAGCGCCCGGCGCCGGCATGCCGCAGGACCTCCTGAAGGACTTCAACGCACTGGCGCGCAAGTACCGGCCGTACTGGCCGCGCGCCGCGTCCGCGCTCGCCGCCGAGCGCCGCGCGCCGGCGGATGCGCTGGGCGACGGCCTGCGCACCGCACGCGCGTGGGCGGCCGACGCCGACACGATCATCGCGCGCCTCCAGGGCGCCGAAGCCGAGGCGGCTGAACTCGAACTGGCCGCCGCCGCGCTGCGCGAAATGGCCGAGAGCCACATCGACTTCGCCGCGCTGGCGCGCGCCGACCACGGCGTCACCGCCGCCTTGTTCGCGCTGCCGCTGGGCGTCGAGATCGACCTGCCGCAGGACATGATCACGCGCTTCGCCGCCCTCGCGAGCGAACGGCTCCTGCTGGCGATCGGCGCGCCCGAAGACATCGAGGCCATTGGCCGCGCGGTGGCCGAAGTCAACGGCCGCCGTGCCCGTTTCCCCGACTGGCTGCAACCCAGCGCGGCCGCCAACCTGTCGCTCGTCGCCGACAAGTTCTCGGAGAAGCAGAATGAGATCGCCCAGTTGCGGGCCGAACTGGCGGCCGTCTCCGAGCGGCACGCGCTCGCCCGCGCGCTCGGCGATATCGCGCGCGCCACCTGGTGCTTCGAGCACGGTGGCGCGATCGACCAGGGCGACGTGTTCGCGCGCATCACCGGATGGACTGCCGACCGCGAGAAGGTCGTGCGCGCGCTCGAAGGCTGCGACGCGCGCGCGCTGGCCACGTTCCCGCGGCCGCCGCGCGGCGCCCGCGCGCCGCTGGTGCTGCGCAACCCGTGGTGGGCCCAGCCGTTCGAAGTGTTCACTCGGCTGGTCGGCATGCCGAGCGCGAGCGGCGCCGATCCGAGCGTGCTGCTGGCGCTGGCCGTGCCGCTGATGTTCGGCTACATGTTCGGCGACGTCGGACAGGGCCTGGTGCTGGCCGTCTTCGGCTGGGTGATGCGGCACCGCCTTCCGCTTCTGCGCCTGCTGGTGCCCGGCGGGTTGGCGGCCGCGCTGTTCGGATTCGTGTTCGGCAGCGTGTTCTGCCTCGAAGGCGTGATCCAGCCTCTGTGGCTCCACCCCATCGAGCATCCGCTGCCGGTGCTGCTGGTTCCGATCGCCGGCGGCGCGGTGCTGCTGTCGCTGGGCCTGCTGCTCGGCGCCCTCGAAGCGTGGTGGGACTCGCGGCTCGATCACTGGTTGCGCGAGGACGCTCCCGTGCTCGCGACGTACGCCGGCGCGCTGCTGGGCTTCGTCTGGACGCCTGGATGGTGGATCGCCGCGGGCGGCGTCGTCTGGTCGATGGTCGCCGCGACGATCGAACGTCCCAGCTTTGAAGTCGGCCTTCGGAGGGCTGGGAGAACTGGCCGAGCACACCGTGCAGATCCTGATCAACACGCTCTCGTTCGCGCGCGTTGGCGCCTTCGCGCTCGCGCATGCCGGGCTCGCGTCGGCCGTGGTCGCGCTGGCCCGGGCGGGCGACAGCGCGCTCGTCGGCGTGATCGTGCTGGTCCTCGGGAATGTGCTGATCCTGGTCGTCGAGGGCCTGGTCGTGTCGATCCAGACCACCCGCCTGGTGTTGTTCGAGTTCTTCACCCGTTTCTTCCGGCCGGAAGGACGCGAGTTCCGTCCGCTCGCGGCACCGCCCGTCACGCTTGATCACTGAGGAGTCGTCATGAGTCGATTTGCCATCCCGATGGTCCTGATCGCCGGCGCCGCCGTGCTGGCCGCGCTCGGCACCGCGCTGGTGTTCTTCCCGGACACCGCATCGGCCCAGACCGCAGCCCGCGCCGGACTTCCCCCCGAGGCATGGACCTGGGGGCTGGTGTCCGCCGCGCTCGCCACGGCGGCCTCGTCGATCGCCGGCGGCTACGCGGTGGCGAAGCTCGGCGCCGCCGCGGTCGGTGCGCTCGCCGAGAAGCCCGATCTCTTCGGGCGCCTGCTGATCTTCGTCGGGCTTGCCGAGGGCATCGCCATCTACGGCGTGATCATCTCGATCCTGATCCTGAACCGGCTCGCGTGAGTCGCCGATGACGGCGTTCGCCTACGTCGGCGCTGCCGAAGACGCGGCCGGATTCCGGCTGGCCGGCATGCGCTGCTGGACGCCGCGCGGCGACGAGGCGGACGCGTTGCGGGCGGCGCTCGCAAGCGGTGTCGAGGCGGTGTTCATCACGGCCGAAGTGGCGGAACGCGTCGCGCGCGGCGAACTCGAATCGGCGCTGGCGGCGGGCCGCCCGCTCGTCGTCGTGCTGCCCGAGCCCGGCCAACCGCCGTGTCGGCTCGATCCCGCGGAGCGGGTTCGCGCCCAGCTCGGACTCGATGCCTGAGCCGCTGCGATGAACCTCGAACAGCGCACCGCCGCCCTGCTCGAACTGGTCGAGCAATACCGTGCGCGGCGCTTCGCCGAACTGCTGGAGCCCGCACAGGCCGAAGCGCGCCAGGTGGCGCGTGCGGCGCTCGCCGAAGCGCGCCGCCGCGTGCACACGGCGATCGTCGAGGAACGCAAGCGCTATGCGCTCGAGGTGAGCGCGGTGGAAGCGGCGCTGGCCACGGACCGTCGCCTGTTCCAGCAGCGCCACGCGGTGCAACTCCTGGACACGGCCTGGCACGAACTGCGCGCGCGACTCGTGGCCCGCTGGGACGCCGCGCCCACCCGGGCGCAGTGGGTGCGCGCCTATCTGCAGCGGGCCCTGCGGTCGGTGCCGTGCGCGAGTGGCGGCTGGCGGATCCAGACGCACCCGGCATGGACCGACGGCGAGCGCGCGCACTGGCTCGAACAACTGCGCATCGATGGGGTCGCCCAGGTGGCATTCGAGACCGCCGCCGCCATCAGCGCCGGCTTCCGCGTCGTCAGTGGCAACAACATCCTCGACGCGACCATCGAAGGCCTGCTCGCCGACCGCACGCAACTCGAAGGCAATCTGCTGCACTACCTGCAACAGGAACAACGATGACCTCTCGCGACGCCGACTCCGGTTCCCGCGCAGCGATCCGCTGGATCAGCGGCCCGGTGCTGCGCGCGCGCGCCGAAGGACCCTTCCTGCTGCGCGAGGCGATCCGCGTCGGCCCGGCCGGCCTGCTGGGGGAAGTGATTCGACTGAACCAGGACGAGATCGTCGCGCAGGTGTACGAGGACACGACCGGCCTGCGGCCCGGCGTGGAGGTGCGCGGCACCGGGAACCTGCTCGGCATCCGGGTGGGCCCGGGCCTGCTGGGCAATATCTACGACGGCCTGCTGCGGCCGCTGCAGCCAGCGGACGCGTTGCTCTTCCGCTTCGACCCGACGGTGCAAGCAGGCGCACAACTGGACCGCGGCCTGCCCTTCGGCGACGTGCTGTCGCCGCGCGGACGCCCGCAGCGCGCGTTGCTGCCGCCGAATGTCGCCGGGCGCGTTGCGTGGATCGCGGACGCGGGCGAAGTAACCGACGATGCCACGGTCCTGCGCATCGCGTCGGAAGACGGCGCAACGCACGAGGTCGCGCTCAGCCACTTCTGGCCGGTGCGCACGCCGCGCCCGGTGCGTGCCCGCCTGACGTCGGACGAGCCGCTCGTGACCGGCCAGCGGATCCTCGACTCGTTGTTCCCGGTGGCGCTGGGGGGCAAGGCGGCCATCCCGGGCGGGTTCGGCACCGGCAAGACGATCCTGCTCGAGAGCCTCGCCAAGGGGTGCAGCGCCGACGTGATCGTGTACCTCGGCTGCGGCGAGCGTGGCAACGAGATGGCCGGCGTGCTCGAGGAATTTCCGCAACTGGACGATCCGCGCACCGGTCGCTCGCTGATGGAGCGCACGGTGATCATCGCCAACACCTCCAACATGCCGGTCGCCGCGCGCGAGGCGAGCATCTACTCCGCGGTCACGGTGGCGGAGTACTTCCGCGACCAGGGCCTGCACGTCGCGCTGATGGCGGATTCGACGTCGCGCTGGGCCGAGGCCCTGCGCGAGGTGTCGGGGCGATTCGGCGAACTGCCCGGGGAAGGCGGCTACCCGACGTACCTCGCGAGCCGCCTCGCCGACTTCTACGAGCGCGCGGCCAAGGTGGTGACGCTCTCCGGCGCGACCGGTTCGGTGACGCTGCTCGGCTCGATCAGTCCGCCGTCGGGCGATTTCTCGGAGCCGGTCACCAGCCACAGCAAGCGTTACGTGCGCAGCTTCTGGGCGCTCGATGCGAAGCGCGCGCAGGCCCGCTTCTACCCGGCCGTCAACCCGCTGCAGTCGTATTCGGAGGACTCTCTCGACGTGGCCGTCTGGTGGCTGAAGCGCTACGCCACGGTGCCGACCGCGCGATCGCGCGCCGCCTCGGGCGAGAACGAGTGGCTCGAACTGCGGCGCCGCTTCCTGACGCTGCTCGACGACCAGGCGCGGCTCGAACGCATGGCCCGCATCATCGGCAAGGATGCGCTGCCGGCCCGCCAGCGCCTGACGCTGCTCGCCGCCGAACTCGTCAACGAGGCCTTCCTGCGCCAGTCGGCGTTCTCGCCGATCGATCGTTACTGCGGCCCCGATCGCCAGGCCTGCATGATGCGTCTGCTGGTCCACTTCATCGAACTGGCCGAGCGCGCCACCGCGGCAGGCGTCACCCCGGAACAGATCGCCGCGCTCGACGTGATGCGCCCGCTGTCGCGCATGGGCGAGGACATCGGCGAAGGCGAACTCGAGCGGCTCGCCGCTCTGGAGCAACAGGTCGAGGACGCGTTCGCGACGCTGGTCGTCTCCAGCGCGCCAACGCCGTCGAAGGACGAGGCGCATGCAACCTAGGGTGACCGTGCACGACGCCGCCATGCGGCTCGAGGGTCCGCTGCTGTTCATGCGGCGCACGCTCGAAGTGGGACTGAACGAAGCGGTCGTCGTCAGCGGCCGTGACGGCGCACCCCGCCTCGGCCGGGTGGCCGCGATCGACGAGGGCATGGTGACGATCGAGATGCTCGACCCGACCGCCGGCCTCGGGCTGGCCGGCACCGTGGTCCGTTTCCTCGGCGAACCGATCGACTTCGGCGTCGGCCCGGGCGTGCTGGGCCGCGTCTTCAACGGCATCGGGCAACCGATCGACAACGGCCCGCCGCTCGCGGTCGAAAAGCGCCTGCGCATCGACGGCGTGCCGCTGAATCCGGTGTCGCGCGCGACGCCGCGGTCGTTCATCGAGTCCGGCGTGACCGCGGTGGACCTGCTCAATTCACTCGTGCGCGGACAGAAGCTGCCGATCTTCTCCGGCGGCGGGCTGCCGCACGACCGCATCGCGGTCGAGATCGCGACGAACGCCCGCCTGCGCGGCGCCGAGGCGTCGGACTTCGCGATCGTGTTCGCCGGCATTGGCGTGCCCTACACGACCGCCGAGTACTTCCGCCGCTCGCTCGAGCAGTCCGGCGCGCTGGAACGCTCCGCGCTTTTCCTCAATCTCGCCAGCGACTCGTCGACCCAGCGCCTGCTGACACCGCGCTTCGCTTTGACGGCGGCCGAATACCTCGCGTTCGAGCAGGACAAGCACGTCCTGGTGATCATCACCGACCTCACCAACTACTGCGAGGCGTTGCGCGAGGTGGCGGGCGCCAAGGGCGAAGTGCCGGGCCGCAAGGGTTATCCCGGCTACATGTACTCGGACCTCGCCACGCTCTACGAGCGCGCCGGCTGCCTGCACGGCGCCAAGGGCACCCTGACGCAGTTGCCGATCCTGACCATGCCTTCGGACGACATCGGGCACCCGATACCCGACCTGTCCGGCTACATCACCGAAGGCCAGATCGTGCTGTCGCGCGAACTCGACCGCGCCGGCGTGTATCCGCCGATCAACGTGCTCCCGAGCCTGTCGCGCCTGATGAAGGACGGCACCGGCAAGGGCTACACGCATCCCGACCATCCCGCGCTCGCGAGCCAGCTCTACGCAGCCTATGCGCGCGCCACGCAGGCGCGCCTGCTGGCGAGCGTGGTCGGCGAGGACGGGCTGTCCGATACGGACCGCCGCTACCTGACGTTCGGGACCGCCTTCGAGCGCACGCTGATTTCGCAGCCGCGGGCGCGCACGCTCGAGGAGAGCATGGCGATCGGGTGGGAACTGCTCGTCCACCTGCCGCGGGCGGAACTGACGCGGCTGTCGAATGAGCAGATCGCCCAGCATCTCGGCGGCGTGCCCGCCGTTGAAGCGCGGGCATGAGCGCGCACGGCCGCTCCGAAGCGCTCATCCTGGAGCGCGCAGCGCGGAAGGTGGCCCAGTGAACGACCTGACGCCGACCCGCAGCCTGCTGATCGCGCTGGGCGATGAACGTCGCACGATGCGCGAGGGCTACGCTTTCCTCGACGAAAAGTGCCTGCTGCTGGCGGGCGAGATGCTGCGGCAGTTCCGCCTGCACCAGGCGATGTCGAAGGATCTGGCCGCGCTGCTGGGCTCGGCTCGCCTGGCGCTTGCCGCGGCGCTGGCGCGTCACGGACTGCACGGGCTGCAGGTGGTTCCCCCGGCGTCGACACATCAGCGGCTGCGCGTCGACCGGCACCCGTTGCTCGGCGTCATCACGTTGCAGGGACATGCGCTGGGCGAACTCGGGCCGGCGCCGGCGCCCGTCCACCCGTCGCCTGAAGCGGAAGCGTGCCGCGCGGCCTATGCGCGCGTCGCCGCGCGCCTCGGCGAACTGGCCGCCGTGTCGACCACGCTGGCGCGCCTGCTCGCCGAGTACCGGCGCACCGTGCGCCGCGTGCGGGCCCTGCAGGACGTGCTGCTGCCCGAGCTCGATGCCGACATCGCGGACATCGAAACCCGGCTCGAGGACCTGGAACGCGAGGACGCCCTGACCGCGCGCGGGTTCGGTAGGCTAGCGGCCTTTGCCGCAGCCGACCGTCCCGATGCGCGAGATGCACCGTAGCGCGCTGGTTCCGCACAGCGCCGAGCAGATGTTCGACCTGATCGAGCAGGTGGAGCGCTATCCGGAATTCCTGCCGTGGTGCACGCGGACACAGCTGATCGAGCGCAGCGATGACATCGTCGCCGCGACCGTGGAGGTGGGGTTCCGCGAGTTGCACGTCCGCGTGACGACGCGCAACGAGAAGCGCCGGCCCGAGTGGATGGCCATCCACATGCAGGACGGCTCGTTCCGGCACTTCTTCGGCGAGTGGAAGCTCCTGCCCCTGGGCACGCTGGGGTGCCGGATCGACTTCAGCCTGCGCTACGAACTCGCGCTGAACACCGAGAAGCTGGCCGGCCCGCTGATCGACCGGGCCGCCAACCAGATGGTCGACGCCTTCGTGCGTCGCGCCGAAAGCGTCTACGAGAGTGCCGGCAGGGACTCCGGCGCGGTCCCCGGCCCGGTCGATGAACCGGGTCAACCCGCCGGAAGCTGATCCGTTAGACTCCATGCCGGCCGGAAGAACCGGCCTGGATCTGATGCCGCACCGCGGCCAAATCACTGGGGGGAGACTCGATGAAATCACTGATGTTTGCAGTGCTCGCAGCCGTCGGACTGAGCGCCGCTGGCGTGGCCCAGGCCAACGCGGACCTCGCGCAGAAGTCGGGCTGCATGACCTGCCACTCGGTCGACACGAAGAAAATGGGCCCGGCGTTCAAGGACGTCGCCAAGAAGTACAAGGGCCAGGCGTCGGCTGAGGCCGACCTGGTCGGCAAGCTGAAGGCCGGCAAGGGCCACCCCGCCGTGAAGGCGTCGGAAGACGACACCAAGGCCCTCGTGAAGTGGGTCCTGGCGCTGTAAGGACGGGCGGAACGATGGGAACAAGGAAGCCGGCCCGCGGGTCGGCTTCCTTGCTGCAAGAACCCCTTGATCCCGCGCAGTCTCCCGGCGGGTCCCGTCCATAGAATCACCCTGCGCCGGACGGCTCGCGCGGCCGGCGCCCGGCTAGTCCGGTGGAACCGCGGGTTCAACTCGAATGGAAAGGAGCAAGATGAAGAAGTTCGCAATCGTTCTGGCTGCCGCGGGGCTGCTGATGGCTGGCGCGGCGCAAGCAAGCGCCGATCTCGCCGACAAGTCCGGCTGCAACAAGTGCCACGCGATGGACACGAAGAAGATGGGCCCGTCCTACAAGGACATGGGCAAGAAGCTCAAGTCCGCGAAGGCCGAAGAGATCGTGGCGAAGCTGAAGGAAGGCAAGGGCCATCCGAAACAGGCGGCGTCCGATGCTGACCTGCTCGCCGTCACCAAGTGGATCCAGTCGCTGTAACAGCGCGCTGACGGCCACCAAAGGAAAAAGCCGGCTCGCGCCGGCTTTTTTTGTCGTCTGGGGATCAGCGGCCGACTTCACCCCGAACGACGAAGGCAGGGTACACCGGCACATCGAGCGCGGTCGAGGCTCTTGGCTGCCTGCGTGTGGCGCGATTGTCACACCCACGTGAAAAGGCCGGCATGCGCCGGCCTCGTTTTCTCGCAGCGGAGATCGTCAAAGGTCGTTCGCCGGCGCGTCGACCGTGATGCGCGCTGCCTTGCCATGGTCGCCGTGGCACGTGGCGCAACCGGCTTCCCAGTCGTCCTTGTTCGCGTACCCCTCCCACACGCCGGTGTAGCTGTTCCACTGCTTGTCCAGGAACTGGTGGTGGCCCGTCGCGGATTCTTGACGAGGAACCGCTGTTTCCAGCGGGTCCCGACGACCATTTCGACGTCGTCGAGTCCGTAGGCCTTGCCATCGAAGTTGCCGTGACTCGGTCCGGCGTTGCCCTTGCTGTCGGTCGACCAGTACTGGGCGGCTTCCTTCAGCAGGCTCTCGTGCGGGGCCCGTGCCACTTTCGCGTGATAGGTCTCCCGCCAGGACTTGGCTGTCGCCCGGATGGCAGGCATCACACGCCGCCGAGCCCGAGGAAGCGGCCGCCTGGGACGGCTGCACATTCATGTCGGTCGTGCAGGCCGACGCCAGCGCGACGATCGCCGCGACGAGCGCGCTTCCGAACCAAATCCCTGTCCTGGTGTGCATTCCGGTTTCCTGCCTTGCGCCAGTGGGCCTGACACCCATCTCTGCGGTGCCAGAGTGCCAAGAGTCGACGCCCGGGCAGTTGACGTGAGGCAAGCGGGCGCCCGCCAGCGGCCTTCCGCTTGACATCGATTAACCTTCCGCACACTTTCAATTCCCCTCTGGCGAGCGGGGGCTCGATGTCCCGGGCCGCCGCCACCAGACTCAGCCCATGACCGCGCACGCCTGGCCTCCGACTCTCGCCACCCCGCTCTCTCGACACGCCGTCAAGGTGCTTCTGCTCGGCAGCGGCGAACTCGGCAAGGAAGTGGTGATCGCGCTGCAACGGCTCGGCGTCGAAGTGATCGCCGCCGACCGCTATCCCGACGCGCCGGCGCACCAGGTCGCGCACCACGCGTATGTGCTGAACATGGCCGATCCGAAGGAACTGCGCGCGCTGATCGAAAGTGTTCGGCCCGCGATCGTCGTCCCGGAGATCGAGGCCATCGCGACCGACGCGCTGGTGGAGATCGAGCGGGAAGGCCTGGCCCGCGTGGTGCCGACCGCGCGCGCAGCGCAGCTGACGATGAACCGCGAAGGCATCCGGCGCCTCGCGGCGGAGCAGTTGCAGCTCGCCACGTCGCCCTACCGCTTCGCCAGTTCGCTCGATGAGCTGCGCGAGGCCGTGCAGGCGATCGGCCTGCCGTGCGTCGTCAAGCCGGTGATGTCGTCGTCCGGCAAGGGCCAGAGCAAGATCGATCGTGCCGACGAGATCGAGCAGGCCTGGACCTATGCGAACGCGGGCGGTCGCGTGGCGCTCGGTCGGGTGATCGTCGAAGGCTTCATCGACTTCGAGTACGAAATCACGCAGCTCACCGTGCGCGCGCTCGGGCCCGACGGAACCGTGGCGACGCACTTCTGCGAGCCGATCGGACACGTGCAGGTCGCCGGCGACTACGTCGAGAGCTGGCAGCCGCATCCGATGAGTGCGGTCGCGCTGCAGACAGAGCCGCGACATCGCGCAGCGGGTGACGAGCGAACTCGGCGGCACCGGCATCTTCGGCGTCGAACTCTTCGTCAAGGGCGACGAAGTGTGGTTCTCGGAAGTCAGTCCGCGACCGCACGACACCGGCATGGTGACGATGGCGACGCAGTGGCAGAACGAGTTCGAACTGCACGCGCGAGCGCTGCTGGGCTTGCCGGTCGACGCGTCGCTGCGCAACGCCGGGGCGAGCGCGGTCATCTACGGCGGACACGACGCCGGCGCCCTGCGCTTCGACGGCGTGGCCGACGCGATGGCGGTTCCCGGCGCGGACATCCGGCTGTTCGGCAAGCCCGAGTCGTTCCGCAAGCGCCGGATGGGCGTGGCGCTCGCGCGCGCCGATACCGTCGAGGAAGCGCGGGCGCGCGCCAGGCGCGCCGCCGCCCTGGTGCGGCCTTCGCCCGCCTGACGCGAGGACGCAGATCCGCTGCTTTCGACCGAACGGCCGGTTGTCGAAGCGCGCCCCGCGAGGTCTACAATTGGCCGATCACTGCTCCGCACTGCACGCCCCTGGCTCCTGATTCCCAATGAAGATCCTCGTCGTCGACGATCACTCGCTGATCACCGATGCTCTCAGCGTCCTGTTCCTCGACCTCGACCCCGCGGCCGAGGTCCTGACGACGCGGACGGCCGAGGGCGGGATGGATCTGCTCGAGAAGAATCCGGACCTCGACCTCGTGGTCCTCGACCTCGGCATGCCCGGCGTGTCGGGCACCTCGCTGCTCGAATCGATGGTCGCGCACTCGCCGGAGATGAAGATCCTCGTGCTGTCCGGCCAGCAGGACCCGCGCAACGTGATGCGCGTGCTCCAGCTCGGCGCCGCCGGGTTCGTGCCGAAGTCCATGGCGTCCGACACCCTGCTGGCCGCCGTGAAGTTCGTGCTGTCGGGCGGCGTCTACATTCCGGCCGACCTGCTCGAGGAAGTTAACCGCGTGGCGATGATCGGCACGCCCGAGCGGCCCCGTGAAGTCGGCGCGACCCGCGTCGAGCTGACCGAGCGGCAGGAACAGGTGCTGCACCTGCTCGCGCGCGGCGCGCCGATCAAGATCATCTGCCGCGAACTCGGCTTGTCCGAAGGCACGGTCAAGACGCACGTCACCGCGATCTACCGCGCGTTCAACGCTTCCAACCGCACCGAAGCCCTGCTCGCCGCTCGGCGGCACGGCTACGACGTCGGCTAGAAGTCGGTGCTTCGGCGCCGTGGCGTCTTGCCCGGCGCGGCCATCGTGCCGCCGTCGAGTTCCGGCGGCTGCACCACCGGGAGCGCCGCCAGTCCCAGCACTTCCGCCAGCATCGCGTTCAGCACGGCCGGCGTCGTCGGCTTCTGCAGCACCGGCGGCTCCTCGGTGCGGCTGCGCGAGATCGCGGCGGCCAGCGCCGGATTGAGCGCGATCCGCGCCTGCATTGCGCGCTGGAAGTCGGCCACCACTTCGGCCGCCTGCACCGCCGTCAGCATCACCACGGGCACGGGCGAGCCGACGAGTTCGCGGATGCGGACCACGGACTCGACCCCGCTGATCGAGTGGGGCCCGAGGTTGTGGTCGGCCAGCACGCCGTCGATGCGGTTGTGCAGGCTGATCTCCTTGATCAGCTGCGCGTTGAAGCCGGTCGAAGGAATCACCTCCGCGCCCCACGAGCGCACCAGGCGCGTCAGGCTGTTCAGGATCTCGGCGTTGTCCTCGAGCAGCACGAAGGTGTAGCCCTCCAGCGAGCGAAGCACGATGTCCATCGTCTCGGGCGTCGATCGCTTCGGCCGCAGCGGAGCGACCGACAGCGGCACCTCGACGCGGAACACGGTCCCGGTGCCCGGCCGCGTGGTCACGATCAGCGGATGTCCCAGCAGCCCGCAGATGCGCTTGACGATCGACAGCCCGAGGCCGAAGCCGGTGCCGCTGTTCTCCGCCTTCGAGCTCTCGCCGCGATAGAACTCCTCGAAGATCCGGTCGACCTCGGTCTGCTTGATGCCCGGCCCGGTGTCCCACACCTCGACGCTGATCAGGCTGCCGCGGGCGCGCGCCGCCAGCAGAACGCCGCCGCGCTGGGTGTAGCGGATGGCGTTCGCGAGCAGGTTGCGGATCACGCGCTGCAGCAGCATCGGGTCGCTGTCGGCCGCGTGCCCCGAACGCCGCACCCGCAGCGACAGGCCCTTCGAGGCCGCGAGCGGCGTGAACTCCTGCTCGAGCAGCGAGAACATCTCGTCGAGCGAGACCTGGTCGACTTTCGGCTGGATGGACCCGGAGTCGAGCCGCGAGATCTCCAGCAGCTCCTCGACCAGCTTCGACAACGACTCGACGGCCGTCGACATGTTGTTCACCAGCGGCTCGAGCGGGCCGGTCGCGCGCTTCTTCAGCAGCGACACGTAGATGCCGATGGCCTGCAGCGGCTGGCGCAGGTCGTGGCTGGCGGCCGCGAAGAACTGGGTCTTCGACCGCGTCGCGTTCTCGGCCTCGCGCCGCGCGTCCTCGGCGAGGCGCTTCTCGACCATCAGCTGGTCGACGAGGACCTCGTTCTCGTAGTTGTTCTTCACCGACTCGAACACCGCGTCGCCGAAGTTGCGGCCGTAGAACACGGTGAAGAAGAACACCGCCGCCATCACCACCGCGGCCGTGTAGTAGGTCGGGTCCTGTTCCCACACCATGCGCGCGATCAGCGGCATGACGGTGAGCAGCATGAACGAGTAGAAGGCGGGCGGATGGCTGGCGTAGAGAGTCAGCGACCCGAACGCGACCGACAGCACGACGGCCACCAGCACCACCTGGTGCAGGGGCTGGTCGTTGGAGAAGAAGATGAACCCGGCGGCGCCCCACAGCAGGCCGGCGAGCGCGGCCAGCGCAACCCAGCGCTTGGCCCAGTGCCGGACCTCGTCGACGACCTCGACCGCGCGACGGAACTTGTAGGCGAGGCGGACGCGCGCGAGCGACTCCACCAGGATCAGCATGAACCAGGCCATCAGCGCGTGCCGGCTCATGGAGTGCCAGAGCACCATCACCAGCGCGAAGGCACCGACGACGCTGACGAGCACCGACTGCGGCACCTGGCGGTACACGGCCGCCATCACTCCGGCGAGGATCTTTTCCTTGCGCTGCTCGGCCGTCTCGGCGGCCAGGCCGAACCGGGTCAGCGGACCGGACATGCGAGGGTCGCTCCAGAGGGTTGCGTCGGCATTCGCCGATGATAGGCGAGGACCCTTCGCGACCACATCGCCCGGATGGCCCCATTCCCGCGCCACTTCGCGCATTCGATGGCCCTTCCCTATACTTGCGCCTTCGCGGCGGCCGTTCGGCCGCCGATTTTTTGCCCCGGGGAGACCGCAATGCCGATGTTCCGACTGACCCTGGCGGCCTGTGCGCTGGCACTCGCGACGCCTGCCTTGACCGCGAAACCGGTCGACCAGGTTCGCGTCGGCTTCTCGACATCGATCTCCGGACCGTTCGCGGCGCTGGGCGCCGAAGCGCGCGACGGCTTCAACCTCGGGATGAAGCAGCTGGGCGGCAAGCTCGGGGGCATTCCGGCCGAGGTGTTCGCGACGGACGAGGCCGGAAACCCGGACACCGGGCGGCAGCACGTCGACCGCTACATCAAGCGCGACCGCGTCCATTTCTACACGGGCCCGATCGGATCCAACGTGGCGCTGGCCGTCGGCCCGGCGCTGTTCGCCGCGCAGGTGTTCTACCTCAGCAACAACGCCGGCCCGTCGCAGCTCGCGGGCAGCCAGTGCAACCGCTTCTTCTTCAGCACGGCGTACCAGAACGACGCGTACCACGAGGCCGCCGGCAAGTTCGCCGCCGAGCGCGGATTCAAGCGGGTCGCGGTGCTCGCCCCCAACTACCCGGCCGGACAGGACGCGATCAACGGCTTCAAGCGCGGCTTCGGCAAGCCGGTGATCTCGGAGACCTTCACCAAGCTCGGCCAGCTCGACTACGCCGCCGAACTCGCAAAGGTCCGCGCCGATGCGCCCGACGCGCTCTTCATCTTCCTGCCCGGGGGCATGGGCATCAACTTCATCAAGCAGTTCGTCGGCGCGGGGCTGTCGAAGACGACTCAGATCATCGGGCCCGGCTTCTCGGCGGACGAGGACGTGATCCGCGCCGTCGGCGAACCGATGCTCGGCCTCTTCAACACGGCGCACTGGAACCACGACTTCGCGAATCCCGCGAGCCAGGCGTTCGTGCAGGCGTTCACGAAGGAATACGGGCGCCTGCCGTCGATCTATGCGGCGCAGGCCTACGACGTCGTGATGATGATGGACGCGGCCGTGCGCGACACCAAGGGCGAACTGGACGACAAGGACGCGGTCCGCGCGGCGCTGAAGAAGGCCGGCTTCAAGTCGGTGCGCGGCGACTTCCGCTTCGGGCCGAACCAGTTCCCGATCCAGGACTATTACCTGCGCACGATCGGCAAGGACGCCCAGGGGCGCATCACGAACCGCACGCTGAACAAGGTGTTCACGGCGCACCAGGACACGTACGCGGGCCAGTGCCCGATGAAATGACCGGCGCGCGTCGCGCCGCCGCGCGGGCGCGACGCGGCGCGAATCCGAAGGCAGGCCGCCGCGGACGAACGGCGCCGGCGGCTCCACGATGACCAGCACCCTCGTCTTCGAGCAGTTGCTCAACGGCCTGCAGTTCGGGCTGATGCTGTTCCTGATCGCCGCCGGCCTGACGCTCGTCTTCGGCATCATGGACGTGCTGAACCTCGCGCACGGATCGCTGTACATGGTCGGCGCGTACCTCGCGGCCACGCTGGTGACGGCGACCGGTTCGTTCTGGCTGGGTGTCGTGCTCGCGGTGCTCGCGACCGGCGTCGTCGGCATCGTGCTCGAGGTGCTGCTGGTGCGGCGGCTGTACAAGCGCGATCACCTGTCGCAGGTGCTCGCGACCTTCGCGGTCATCCTGATCGCCGACGACCTCGTCAGGATGATCTGGGGCCCGGCGCCGATCATGCTGGCCGCGCCGGCGGCGCTCGCCGGGCCGGTCGAACTGCTCCCCGGCTTCTTCTACCCCGCGTACCGCCTGCTGATCATCGCCGTCGGCCTCGCGCTCGCGCTCGGCCTCTACCTGCTGGTCGCGCGCACGCGCACCGGCATGCTGGTGCGAGCAGGCAGCAGCGACCGCGAGATGGCAGCCGTCATGGGCGTGCGGGTCGACCGGCTGTTCGCGGTGATCTTCGTGCTCGGAGCGATGCTCGCGGCGGTGGCGGGCGCCCTGCTCGGCCCGCTGCTCGCCGTCGAGGTCGGCATGGGCGAGAACATCCTGATCCTCGCGCTGGTCGTCATCGTGATCGGCGGCATCGGCTCGATCCGCGGCGCGTTCGTCGGCGCCGTGCTCGTCGGCGTCGTCGACACGGCCGGCCGCGCGTTCCTGCCGGGCCTGCTTGGAACATTCCTGAACACGGCGGCCGCCGCGCAGCTCGGACCGGCGATCGCGGCGATCGCGATCTACGTCGTGATGGCCGCCGTGCTCTTCTTCCGGCCGCAGGGCCTGTTCCCGGCGCGCGCATGACATTGCGACAGCGCCTGCGCCGCGCACTTCCCTGGCTGCTGCTGGCGGCGGCGCTGGCGTTTCCGTGGATCGCGGGCGCGCTCGACCAGGCCTTCTACATCGGCGTGGTCCGGCGCATCCTCATCTTCGCCATCGCCGCAACCAGCCTGAACTTCATCCTCGGCTACGGCGGGATGGTGAGCCTGGGTCACGCCGCGTTCTTCGGGGTCGGTGCGTACACGGTCGGCGCGCTGGCGATGGAAGGCATCGGGAGCGCTTGGATCGCGTGGCCGCTCGCCGTCGCCGTGGCCGCGCTCGCGGCGGTCGCGATCGGCGCGATCTCGCTGCGCACGCGCGGCGTGTACTTCATCATGATCACGCTCGCGTTCGCGCAGATGGTCTACTACGTGGCGGTCGGGCTGAAGCGCTACGGCGGCGAGGACGGCCTCAACCTGCCCGCGCGGTCCGGCGTCGGGATCGGCATCGACCTCGGCAACGACGTCGCGTTCTACTACGTCGTGCTGGCGCTTCTCGTCGCGGTGCTGGTCGCGTTCGACCGCATGCTCGACGCGCGCTTCGGTCGCGCGCTGATCGGCATCCGGGAGAACGAGGCGCGGATGGAGTCGCTCGGGTACCCGACCTTCCGCTTCCGCCTGGCCGCGTTCGCCATCGCCGGAGCGGTCGCCGGCCTGGCGGGCGCGCTGTTCGCGAACCACAACCTGTTCGTCAGCCCCGCGGCCCTGCACTGGACGCAATCGGCCACCTTCGTCGTGATGGTGATCCTCGGCGGCATCGGCTACCGCTACGGCGGCGTGCTGGGCGCACTCGTTCTGCTGCTCCTCGAGGAAATCCTCGCCGCGTACACCGAGCACTGGCACCTGCCGCTGGGCGTGCTGCTGCTGGCGGTCGTGTTCCTCGCGCCGCGCGGCCTGTCGGGCTGGCTCGACGAGCGAGGGGCGCGATGAGCCTGCTCGCCGTGCGCGGCCTCACGAAGCGATTCGGCGGCCTGGTGGCGACCGACCACCTCGACCTCGACGTGGCGCGCGACGAGCTGCACGCGGTGATCGGCCCGAACGGGGCCGGCAAGACCACGCTGATCGGGCAGCTCGCCGGCACGCTGGCGCCCGATGCCGGCACCATCTCCGTGGACGGCATCGACGTGACCCGCCGCTCCGCGCACGCGCGCGTGGCGCACGGCATCGCGCGCTCGTACCAGGTGACCAACGTGTTCCTTCGGTTCACGGCGCTCGACAACGCGGCGCTCGCGGTGCAGGCGTGCGCAGGCTCGAGCTTCCGCTTCTTCCGACCGGCCCATCGCGAACAGGCGCTGTTCGACGAAGCCCAGGCGCTGCTCGCGCGCGTCGGCCTGCGCGAGCGGGCACAGGTGCCGGCCGGCGCGATGGCGCACGGCGAACAGCGCCAGCTCGAAGTCGCGCTGGCGCTCGCGTCGCGCCCGCGCCTGCTGCTGCTCGACGAGCCGATGGCCGGCATGGGCCCCGACGAGTCCGAACGCATGGTGACCTTGATCGCCGGACTGAAGGGCAGCGTGACCATCGTGCTGGTCGAACACGACATGGACGCCGTGTTCCGCCTCGCCGACCGCATCTCCGTGCTCGTCTACGGTCGCGTGCTGGCGACCGGCACGCCCGCCGAGATCCGCGCCAATGCCGACGTGCGGCAGGCCTACCTGGGTTCGGAGGACATCGCATGAGCCTGCTCGAGATGCGCAGCGTCGAAGCGGGCTACGGCGCAAGCCAGGTGCTGTTCGGCATAGACCTCGCAATCCGCGAAGGCGAGGTCGCCACGCTGCTCGGTCGCAACGGCATGGGCAAGACGACGACGCTGCGCGCGCTGTTCGGACTGATCCCGGCGAGGAGCGGCGAGATCCGGTTCGCCGGCGAGCGATTGAACGGGCGCTCCACCGACGCCATCGCCCGCCTCGGCATCGCGCTGGTCCCCGAGGGCCGGCACATCTTCCCGAACCTGACGGTGCGCGAGAACCTCGACGCGTTCGCCGAGAACCGGAGCGGCGCAAAGGCGCCGTGGACCGCGGCGCGCGTCCTCGAACTGTTTCCCCGCCTCGCCGAGCGCTGGGACGCCATGGGCAACCAGCTGTCGGGTGGCGAGCAGCAGATGCTGGCGATCGGACGCGCGCTGATGACCAACCCGCGCCTGCTGATCCTCGACGAAGCGACCGAGGGCCTGGCGCCGCGCGTGCGCGAGGACATCTGGCGCTGCCTCGCGGCGCTGAAGGACGCGGGCCACACGATCCTGGTGATCGACAAGTACGTCGACCGGCTGGTGAAGCTCGCCGACCAGCACACGATCCTGGAACGCGGACGCGTCGTGTGGCGTGGCGACTCCCCGGCGCTGGCCGCCGACACCTCGCTCTGGCACCGCTATCTCGGCGTGTGACGTCCCGGCGCGGGCGCAGGCCCGGGCACGCGGCTCGAGGAACTACGCGAGGGACGGATAGCGGGACAGTTCGAGGGTCGCGCGGCCTCCGCGGCGAACGACGAGGCGCGCGCGGCCGCCGACGGGCAGCGTCAGCTTGCGCGGCACGTGCCCGAACGGCAGCCCGGAGTACACCGGCACGCCGCTCGCTTTCCGCAGGCGCTCGATCACGTCCGGCAGTCCGTAGCCGTTGTCGTTCGGCATCGGGGTCACGGGATCGAAGTCGCCGAGCACGATGGCCGCCTGCCGCTGCAGCACGCCGGCGTGCGCGAGCTGCAGGAACATCCGCTCGAGCTTGTAGGCCGGTTCGTTGACGTCCTCGACGAAGAGGATCCCGTCCCGCACGCGCGGCAGGAACGGCGTGCCGAGCAGCGACACCAGCATCGCGAGGTTGCCGCCCCACAGCCGCCCTTCGACCGTCCGCGCCGGCCCGTCGAGCGGCACTTCGACGGCGTAGTTGCGCGACTGCAGGAGGCCGAAGAAGTGCTCGACGGTGAACGGATCCGGCTGCTCGGCGCCGAAGTCGCCCGCCGAGGGCGCGGCGAAGCTGACGCCGCCACGCGCGAGGTACGCGAGGTTGAACGCCGTGAAGTCGCTGTAGCCGGCGAGCCGGGCCTTGCGCGCGCGGATCGCGGCATAGTCGATGCGATCGAGCAGGCGCGACAGGCCGTAGCCGCCGCGCGCCGACAGCACGAGATCGATCGACGGGTCGGTCGCGAAGCGCTGCAGTTCCGCGAGCCGCAGTGCATCGGGACCGGCGAAACGCTGCTCGCGCGCGAACACGCTCTCGCCCGCGATCACGCGCCACCCGTGGCGGGTGAAGAACCCGGCCGCACGGTCGATGAGGGCGGGGTTGGGCAGGTAGCCGGACGGCGCGACCAGTCCGAGCGTCCTAGAGCGTGCCATCGTCGTCCTCGTCTTCGTCCGCGGGCAGGCTGCCCGTTCGCTTCAGTTCGCGGCGCTCGGCGAAGAACTGCGAGAGCAACCGGCCGCTCTCCGCGCCGAGGACGCCGCCGCGCACCTGCGTGTGGTGGTTCAGCTTCGGCTCGGCGAACAGGTCCACGACGCTGCCGCACGCGCCGGTCTTCGGGTCGCTTGCGCCGAACACCAGCCGCTTGATCCGGGCGTGCTGCATGGCTCCCGCGCACATCGCGCACGGCTCCAGCGTCACATAGAGCTCGCAGTGGCTCAACCGGTAATTGCCGAGCAGGTCGGCCGCGGCGCGCATCGCCTGGATCTCGGCGTGGGCCGTCGGATCGCTGTTGCCGATGGGCTGGTTGAAGCCGGTCGCGATCACCTGCCCGTCCTTGACGACGACCGCACCGACCGGGACCTCGGCCAGTGCCCACGCGTTGTGGGCCTGGTCGAGCGCGAGCCGCATCAGCGTCTCGTCGGGATCCGCCGCCTCGGCCGGTCCCTCGGTCACCTCGATCTGGCGTGCCAGCCACGCCTGCCGCTTTGCCTCACGCTGCGCGTCGCGCGCCGCACGCGCCTGCATCGCGGCATCCGCAAGCTGCTGCGAACCGAGCGTGCCCGCGGCCTGCTCCAGCCACGACGGCAGCGTGCCGCGGCGATAGTCGCTGCCGAAGTCGGTGCGGCGCACGAATCCCGTGTCCACGAGCCAACGCCGCAGCTCGACATGGTCGGTGTCCAGCATCGCGCCGGCGGTCGACAGGAACTCCTTCAGGACCGTGTTGGCGCCGCGCTCGTCGAGCAGCCGGTCGGCCGGGAAGAACAGCGAGGCCGTCGCGAACACCAGTTCGAGGTCGCGCCCATCCTTCTGCTGGAGCGTGGCGATGTGAACGCCCTGCCGCACCGCCAGCTGCGCGAGTCGCTCGAGCCAGCCGGCGGCCGAGATTGCGGGGTGTTCGGTCGTCATGACGGCAGTCTACCGACCGCGCCCGCGTCATCCGCGCGCACGGCCAGTCCGACGCGCGGCACCGGAGAGTCGCGTTTGTTTGACGCCACTGCGCTGCCTGTCCGTCGAGGGACGCGCTAGCATCGCCTCGCTTGCTGCGCCATACCGGAGAAAACCATGAGCCGCCGCGTCATCGTGTCGTTCGGTCAGGACACCGAGTTCGAATTCATCGTTCCCGCCGCAGACGTGGCGGCCCAGACAGCCGATGCCGCGCGACAGTGGTTCGACCGCGAGTTCGTCGCGCTCGAGTGCGACGTGCCCTCCCCGATCGGCAAGGTGCTGATCGCCGACCGCGTGCTGAGCGTCGCGAAGTACGCCGGCGCGGAGCGCTTCCGCGAGCAGCGCGACTGGGCCCAGCAGTTCGCGCGCAGCACCGCGGTGATGCTCGACCGCGACCTCGTTCGCGTCGACGTGCCGAACTACACCGTCGGCTACTGAACCGCTCCTAGCCAGCCGAAGAGAACCGGGCGGCCCGGATCGGGCCGACGACCGCGCGCTCACGTACAGTGCCGCCGATGAGCCGCACGCCGTGGGACGCCATTGTGATCGGTGCCGGCGCCGCCGGCATGATGTGCGCCGCGGCCGCAGGCCAGCGTGGCGCGCGCGTGCTGCTGATCGACCACGCCGAGCGACTGGCCGAGAAGATCCGCATCTCGGGCGGCGGCCGCTGCAACTTCACGAACGTCAACGCCGGGCCCGGCAATTTCATCTCCGAGAACCCGGCGTTCTGCCGCTCGGCGCTCGCCCGCTACACCGCAGCGGACTTCGTGCGCTCGTGAAGCGGCACCGGATCCGCTTCCACGAGAAGCACAAGGGACAGCTCTTCTGCGACGAGTCGTCGGAGCAGATCATCGAGATGCTCGTCGCGGAGTGCGACGCGGGCCATGTGCGGTGGATGCGACCGGCCAGCGTGGCGCACGTGGGCCGCTCTGGAGATGCCTTCGAAGTCGAAACGGGGGGGGGGGGGGAGGGTAGGGGGGGCTGAGTCTCGAGTTCTGGCAGTCCCGGGGAACCGATCGAGATCAACCTCGCGCCGCGGTTCGCGGGCGATGAACTCGCCGAGGAACTGGTGGGGCTGAAGCGCAGCAGCCGGCAGAGCTCCCTCGCCAACGCCCTTGCCGCGCTGCTGCCGCGGCGACTGGCCGACGGCTGGCTGCAGAGCCAGCAGGTCGACGGCGAACAGCGGGTGGCGGACACCCCGGACCGGACGCTGCGCGCGCTCGCGCAGTCGTTGCAGCGCTGGCACCTGACGCCGTCCGGCAGCGAGGGTTACCGCAAGGCCGAGGTCACGCGCGGCGGCGTCGCGACCGACGAGCTGTCACAGGCCACCATGGAGGCGAAGCGCGTCCCGGGCCTGCATTTCATCGGCGAAGTCGTCGACGTCACCGGCTGGCTCGGCGGCTACAACTTCCAGTGGGCGTGGTCGTCGGGCTACGCGGCAGGCCTGGCGATCAGCGCGCGCTGATCGTCGGCTGCGCGTCCCCGAGCCCCGGCTCAAGGCGCGCCGAGCAGCAGGTAGAGTGACCAGCGCCCGGGGCCGACACCGACGCCGAGAAAGCCCGGCCCGAGGAACGTGATCGCCGCGAGGAATGTCGACGCCGACCACACCGTTCCGGCGGCCGGCAACCCGTTGGCCCGATCGGTGATGCGGCCGATCTCCGCCGACCCGCCGATGAAGACACCGGAACCGAGCAGTTCCGGCAGCGCTCACCGTCCGGTTGTAGTACAGGAGACCGACCGAAGGCGTACTGGCGGCCGGCGAACTGGTTCAGGCGGTAGGCCGACAGGCGCAGCGGCCCGCCGAGCGTGAACGACTCGTAGACCGGCATGTCCGAGTCGAGCGCGGTTCCGCCGGCGGCGGCCAGGTTGAAGGTGTGCGGGCCCCAGCTCTCCGCCACGCGGCCGCTGAACTCCACGCGGCTGTAGGTGAGGTCAGATCCGAGCCCGGTCGTCGCGCGATAGGCCGAACCACTCGCCCCATAGCCTTCGCGAGGAAACCAGGCGTGGTCAGTCTGGTCGATGAAGAGCGCAGCGCGCAGGCCCGCACTCGTCTCGCGCACCGACGGCAACAGCGTCGAGCCGGTGTCAACGCGCGCGTTCACGTTCGAACCGACGATTCCCGCGCGCAACTCGCCCCAGGTGCCCAGCCGTGCGCCCCCGTCGATCCCGCCCTGTATCACGGTGGTGCGATAGTCCGCGACCTTGTCCTGATCGATGAACACGCCGCGCGTCAGCACGCCCGCGTAGAACGAGGGTGCAACGAACCAGCGGCCGGTTTCACTCAACGGCTGGTACCAATGGGTGTTGAAGAACGTGTGCTGGCCGACCTGCGCTTCGCTGACCCACTCCGCGCCCAGGCTGTTGAGCCAGGTGCGGCGGTACTGGGCCATGATGTTGAATTGATTGTCGCCCGCGAAGTCGCTCGCCAGTGCCAGCCCGAAGCGCAGGAAGTCGGGGCCCCACGATTTCTCCGTCGGCTCGATCAGCATCGCGCGCGGCCCGCCTTCGTCACCGACGATGCGATAGCTGATCGCCTCGTAGTCCCCGGTGCCGAAGATGCGCCTGAGGTCGGCGGCCACCTTCTCCTCGGTGATCGGCTGCCCGGGCTCGCTCTTGACGAGCGCCTGCACGACCGCGGGATTGGTCCGGTTCAGGCCCTCCACGCGGATCGCATCGACGGTGAAGTACGGCTTGGCCTCGGCCAGCTGACTCGCGCGCAGCGCGGCGTAGCGTTCTGCGGGCAGGCTGTAGCGCCGCAGCTGCTCGGCCATCGCGCGCGCGGCTTCCTCGCCGATGCGGATGGCGTCGCTCTGAACGATCGAAGCCCGACGCCGAGAGGTTGCCAAGTTCAGGCGCGATCAGCACGTCCTTCGCCGTCAGGCTCTTCAGCTGCTCCTTGACGGTCTGCAGACCGATGAAGTTGATCATCTGCACCGTGACGCTGCGCGCCGACGTGATCTGGTCGCGCCGCAGCGGCGGCGTGGAGATGTTGACGGCGATGACGACGTCGCCGCAGAGTCGACGCGCCTCCTCGATCGGCAGGTTGTCCGCCAGGCCGCCGTCGACCAGCAGGCGGCCGCCGATCTCGACCGGTGCGATCGCTCCCGGGACCGACATGCTGGCGCGCAGCGCCTGCGCGAGGTTGCCCTGGTCGAGCACCACCGCGGTGCCCGTCTCGAGATCCGTGGCCACGCGCGAAACGGCACCGGCAGCTTGTCGAAGTCGGTGATCGCGGCGGCCGGTTGTGTCATCTCGCGAAAGAAGGACTCGATCGACACGCCGGCGATCAGGCCCTTGGGCAGGGCCAGCGACCCGTCGCGCAACCCCACTTCGAAGCCGAACAGCGGCTTGTAGTCGTCGATCTTGCGGCGGACCGCGGTCTCGCGGCGCGGCGGGCTGTCGCGGAAGATCTCCGCCCAGTCGGCTGCGAGCACGATGGTCTCCATTTCCTGCGTCGAACGGCCGGCGGCGTAGGTGCCGCCGACGATCGCCCCCATGCTGGTGCCAACGATGCAATGCACCGGCACCCGCAGTTCCTCGAGGACCTTCAGAACGCCGACGTGCGCGATGCCACGGGCGCCGCCGCCGGACAGCGCGAGCGCGATGCGCGGTGAGTCGTGACGTTTGCCGTCAACAGGCGCTGGCTGGGCGATCGCGGCGGCCATCAGCGCCGCGCCCATCACCAGGCCGCCGCCCAGTCTTCGCATCGATTTCAGGGAAGCACTTCCGGGGTATCCAGGCACGTCGGCATGTCGCAGCGGCGGGTCGATCACGGCGGACTATAGCCCGGCCGAACGAGCATTCCCGCCAAAGCGCCCCACGCGCGAACCTGCAATCGTTACGAATTCGCGCGCGTCTCGAAGTGCTGGCGCGGCAGCAGGAAGAGCCACGACACGAGGACGAACGGCGCAGTCAGGGTGGGAATGCCGAACGGCGCCAGGGCAA
>CAWEQS010000023.1:0-48480 GCA_963811265.1 uncultured beta proteobacterium | reverse complement strand
TGCTGCGGATGCCGTAGCGCGCGGAAAGTTCGGGGTTGGCGTCGGTGTCGACTTTCGCGAACACGACGTCGGCGCGCTTCGCCGCTTCCGCCGCGAACACCGGGGCGAAGGCGCGGCATGGACCGCACCAGCTCGCCCAGAAGTCGACGACCACCGGCCGCGCGCCGCGGGTCACCTCGTCGAAGTTTCCGGTGTCGAGCGCCACCGGCGCCCCGGCCAGCAGTTCCTTCGAGCACCGGCCGCAGACCGGCGCCTCGGCCAGGCGCTCGGCGGCGACGCGGTTTCGCGTCGAACAGTGCGGACAGGTGATCAGCATGGAGACCTCGGCAAGGGAATCGTTGCTGCCTACTTTGGGGTCCTTCGCGTCGGGGACAAGGCCGCCTTCAGCGGGCGTGCGGCGCGTCACAACCGACCCGGTTCGCATTGCCCTCGAATAGACCCGGGAGCTCGCGGGTAATCCCGCGATTCGACAGGGGGCCATCCGCCCACACTCGCCTCGGCGCCTGTCCCCGCGAGCCTGGACTCGTTCGGGGTGCGCAAAGACAAGGACACCCATGAGCCAGACTTCCGACGAGCTTCTCGCTTCCCTGAACCAGAGCGACATCGCGCGCCGGTTGCAGGAGTACCAGGCGCTGCTCGCCAACGACTCGGTCGGCATCCTCGTCGTCTGCGACGGCGAGATCATGCAGTGCAACCCCTGCGCAGCCCGCCTGTTCGGGTGGGAGCAGGCGGACCTGCTCGGCCGGCCGGCGTCGATCGTATTCGCGTCCGAAGAGGAATTCCAGTCGTTCGCGACGAAGATCGGCGACGCGCTGGCGGCCGACGGATCGCCGTCGATGGAGTGGAAGACCCGGCGCCGGGATGGCGCGCGCTTCTGGGCGCGGCTGCTGGTGAAGAACATCACGCCGGGCGGCCTCGCTGGCGAAACCGTGTGGATGGTCGAGGACGTCACCGAGCGCAAGGCCACCGAAGCGCAGCTCGCCCGCGCCCGCGAGGAACTCGAGAACCGGGTGCGCGCGGCCCACGACGAACTGGCGTGGACCAACGAGCGGCTGGTGGCCGAGATGTACGAGCGCAGCGAGGTCGAGGAGCGTGCGCGCCGCATGGCGCTGTACGACAACTGGACCGGGCTGCCGAACCGGCGGCTGCTCGAGTCGCGGCTCGACGAGGCGGTCCGCAACCACCAGCTGGCCGGCGACCAGCTCGCCGTGATGGTCGTCGACGTCGACGAATTCACCAAGCTCAACGACGCACTCGGCCACCGGGTCGGCGACGCACTGTTGCAGCAGGCGGCGCGCCGCATGATGGACATGGTGCGGACCTCGGACCTCGTCGCGCGCAGCGGCGCCGACGAGTTCGCGGTCGTGCTCGGGCGCCTGCGCTACACCGACGACGCGGAGCGCGTCGCCGAGAAGGTCGCCGAGCTGCTGTCCGAGCCGTTCACCATCGACGGCGAGGAGATCAACGTCACGGTCAGCGTCGGCATCGCGCGCTATCCAGGCGACGGCGTGGGATCCGAGATGCTGCTGCGGAACGCCGACGCCGCGTTGTCGTACGCGAAGGCGCGCGGCATGGGCCGTGTGCAGATGTTCGAGCCGCGGATGAACGAGGAGCTGCTGCGCCGGCTCAAGGTCGAAGCCGGGCTGCGTCGCGCCCTCGACAACGGCGAGTTCGAGGTGCACTTCCAGCCGCGAACCAGCGTGGCCACCGGCAAGATCGTCGGCGCCGAAGCGCTGGTGCGCTGGCGCCATCCGGAGCACGGCGTCCAGGAACCGGCTTCCTTCATGAGCGTGGCCGAGGACACCGGGCTCATCTTCCCGATGGGCGAGGTCGTCCTGCGCGCTGCCTGCGAGGCGGCCGTGCAGTGGTCGGCGGCGGGGCTCGGGGACCTGACGGTCAGCGTGAACCTGTCGCCGCGCGAGTTCCGCGGCCGCTCGCTGTTGCCGATCGTCGGCCAGGTGCTCGCCGATTCCGGCCTCGACGCCGGACGTCTGCAGGTGGAGATCACCGAAGCGAGCCTGATGCGTGATCGCGAGAAGGCCGAACAGGTCCTGCGCGGCCTGCAGGCCATGGGCGTGAAGATCGCGCTCGACAACTTCGGCACGGGCTACTCGAGCCTGTCGAACCTGCGCCGCTTCCCGGTCGACGTCATCAAGATCGACGGCCAGTTCATCCGCGCCGCGCCGCGCGAGCCGGCGGACGCGAAGATCGTCGCCGCCCTCGCGCATCTCGCCTGCGACCTCGGATTCGCAGTGGTCGCCGAGGGCATCGAGACGCGTGAGCAGCTCGACTTCGTGAAGTCGTGCGGCTGCGACGAAGCGCAGGGCTACCTGCTGGGGCGCCCGGTCTCGGGCGCCGCCTTCGTCGATCTCGCGCGGTCGCTGCTCAAGTAGCGCAGCTCTTCCACTGGCGTCATCCGGTTCGGTCCCCAAGCGCGCTTCGCGGCAGAGTCCCCTGCGCGCGGTGTGTTCACCCGAGCCACGCGCGGGCGGCCGACCAGGCGCAGGAGAGGACCCGACCGAACAGGCCCTAGACTGCGGCATCAGTCCACACGGAGACCCAGCATGAACAAGGAGATCGTCTCGACGCCGAAGGCGCCGGGCGCCATCGGGCCCTATTCGCAGGCGGTGAAGACAGGGCTGGTGGTGTTCACGTCCGGCCAGATCGGGCTCGATCCGGCGACCGGCGAGCTGGTGAGCCAGGACTTCGAGGCGCAGGTGCGGCAGTCGTTCTCGAACCTCGCCGCGGTGGCGCAGGCCGCCGGCGGGTCGCTCGCGAACGCGGTGAAGTTCACGCTGTACCTGACCGACCTTTCGAAGTTCGCGAAGGTCAACGAGATCATGACCGAGATGGTGGCCAGGCCGTATCCGGCCCGTTCCACCGTCGGCGTCGCCAGCCTGCCGAAGGGCGCGCAGTTCGAGGTCGAAGCGATCCTCGTCCTCCAGGCCGCGTAGCTTGCCGGGGCCGGTCCGCAAGAAGCCCGCCGCTGACGATCGCGCGGCGGCGTCGCGCAACACCATCGCGGCGAAGCTCGCGCGAGCCGGCCTCGCGCGCGACTGGGACTTCGTGCTGCACCTGCCGCTGCGCTACGAGGACGAAACGCGCGTGACGGCGATCGCCGACCTCGTGCCCGGTGCCGAGGCGCAGGTCGAGGCCGAGGTGCTGTCCGCCGACGTCGTCTACCGCGGTCGTCGCCAGCTTCGGGTCACCGTCCGCGACGACAGCGGCGAACTCGTGCTGCGCTTCCTGCACTTCTACCCTTCTCAGTTGAAGCAGTTCGAGGCCGGCCGGCGCGTCCGCGCGTTCGGCAGCGTGCGCGGCGGCCTGGCCGGCGCGGAGATGGTCCACCCGCGCGTGCGCGCGCTCGTGGACGACGCTCCGCTGCCGATGGCGCTGACGCCGATCTACCCGGCGCCCGAGGGCGTGCCCCAGGGCTGGCTGCGCAAGCGCATCGACCGCGCGCTGCGCGACGTCGACATCGTCGAGGTGCTGCCGGCACGCCTGCTCGATCAGTTCGGACTGGCCGCGCTGGAGCCTTCGATCGGGCGCCTGCATCACCCGCCGCCGGATGCCGACGCGCACGCGCTGGCCGAGCGCACCGATCCTGCCTGGCAGCGCCTGAAGTTCGACGAGCTGCTGGCGCAGCAGATCGCGCTGCGCGCGGCGCGCGATGCGCGCGAGCAGCGACGGTCGCACCCGTTGCGGGGCTCGGGTGAACTCACGACGAAGCTGCGCAACGCGCTGCCGTTCAGGCTCACGGCCGCGCAGGACCGCGTCTGGATCGAAGTCGAACGCGACCTGGCCGGCGCGCGTCCGATGCACCGCCTGGTGCAGGGCGACGTCGGCAGCGGCAAGACGGTGATCGCGGCGCTGGCGGCGGCCCGTGCCATCGAGTGCGGATTCCAGGTCGCGCTGATGGCGCCGACCGAGATCCTCGCCGAGCAGCACTTCCGCAAGATCGCGCAGTGGCTGGCGCCGCTCGACGTCGACGTCGCGTGGCTCGTGGGGCGCCTGACCGCCGCGGCCAAGCGCGGCGCGCAGCAGGCGGTCGCGAGCGGCGCGGCCCAGCTCGTCGTCGGCACGCACGCGCTGATCCAGGAAGCAGTCGAGTTCCACCGACTGGGGCTGGCCATCGTCGACGAGCAGCATCGCTTCGGCGTGGCGCAGCGCCTCGCGCTGCGCGGCGAGGGGCGGGCGGAACTGCTGCCGCACCTGCTGATGCTGTCGGCCACGCCGATTCCGCGCACGCTGGCGATGAGCTACCTCGCCGACCTCGACGTCTCGGTGATCGACGAGCTGCCGCCCGGCCGCCGGCCCGTGGTGACGAAGCTCGTTTCAATGCGCCGGCGCGAGGAAGTGATGGAACGGATCCGGGCCGAGGTGCGCGCCGGGCAGCAGGCGTACTGGGTCTGCCCGCTGATCGAGGCGAGCGACGTGATCGAGGCGACCGCGGCCACCGAGACGCACGCGCGGATCACGGAACTGCTCCCGGACCTGCGGATCGGACTGTTGCACGGCCAGCTGCCTGCGGGCGAGAAGTCGGCCGTGATGCAGGCCTTCGTGGCGCGCGACCTCGACGTGCTGGTGGCGACCACGGTGATCGAGGTCGGCGTCGACGTGGCCAACGCCACGCTGATGGTGATCGAGCACGCCGAGCGCTTCGGCCTGGCGCAGCTGCACCAGCTGCGCGGGCGGGTCGGGCGCGGGGCCGACGAGAGCTTCTGCATCCTGCTCTACGACGAGGCGCTGTCCGACGTCGCCCGCGAGCGCCTGAAGGTCATCTACGAGACGGCGGACGGATTCGAGGTGGCGCGGCGAGACCTTATGATGCGGGGGCCGGGCGAGTTCCTCGGCGCGCGGCAGTCCGGCGCACCGCTGCTGCGCTTTGCCGACCTCGAGCGCGATGCGGCGCTGGTCGAGCAGGCGCGAGGAGCGGCCACCGAACTGCTGGCGAAGGAACCTGCCGCGGCCGCGGCTCACGTGAGGCGCTGGTATGAAGGCCGCCATGCCTTCCTGATCGCATGACACTCACCGAACTCAAGTACATCGTCGCCGTTGCCCGCGAGCGCCACTTCGGCCGCGCCGCGGAAGCCTGCTTCGTCAGCCAGCCGACGCTGTCGGTGGCGATCAAGAAGCTGGAGGACGAGCTCGGCACGCAGATCTTCGAGCGCCGCACCAACGACGTCACGACGACGCCGGCCGGCGAGCGCATCGTCAACCAGGCGCAGCGCGTGCTCGACGAGGCCGCGCAGATCAAGGAGATCGCGCGCCAGGGCAAGGACCCGCTCGCGGGGCCGCTGCGGCTCGGCGTCATCTACACGATCGGCCCGTACCTGCTGCCGGGACTCGTGCGCCAGCTGCTCAAGGATGCGCCGCAGATGCCGCTGCTGCTGACCGAGAACTTCACGGTCAAGCTGCTCGAGCTGCTGAAGAACGGCGAGATCGACGTTGCCGTCATGGCCCTGCCGCTGCCCGAGAGCGGGCTGATGATGCAGGCCGTGTACGACGAGGAGTTCATCGTCGCCGTGGCGAAGACCCACCCGTGGGCGAAGCGCAAGGCGATCCCGAGTGAGGACCTGAAGCGCGAGACGATGCTTTTGCTCGGCACCGGCCACTGCTTCCGTGACCAGGTGCTCGAGGTGTGTCCCGAGCTGTCGCGTTTCTCGAGCTCGGCCGCCGGGATGCAGAAGACCTTCGAAGGCTCGTCGCTCGACACGATCCGCCACATGGTGGCGTCGGGTCTCGGCGTCACCGTGCTGCCGCGCACCTCGGTGCCCGTGAAGCCGCCGCGCGACGCGTTGCTCGAGTACGTGCCGTTCAAGTCGCCCGTGCCAGACCGGCGGGTGGTGCTCGCCTGGCGCAAGTCGTTCACGCGCACGGCGGCGATCGAGGCGCTGCGCCAGTCGATCCTCAAGGTGCCGCTGCCGGGCGTGAAGATGCTGCCAGACGCTCAGGTGGAGAACTGGTAGGGCGGGCCTATCGGACCGTTAGCAATTCACGACTTGCCGCGGCGAGCGACGCTCGCCTAGCATCGGTTCGACATCAACGGAGGCCACATGGCGAAGAGCAAGGTCACGAGCAACGGCAACGACGGGGGGTTGGCGATCGACATCGGCATTCCCGCGCGCGACCGGCAGAAGATTGCGGACGGGCTGTCGCGCCTGCTGGCGGACACCTACGGCCTGTACCTGAAGACGCACAGTTTCCACTGGAACGTGGAAGGCCCCATGTTCAACACGCTGCACCTGATGTTCATGGACCAGTACACGGAGCTGTGGACCGCGCTCGACGCGATCGCGGAGCGCATCCGCTCGCTGGGTTACCCGGCGCCCGGCACGTACGCCGACTTCGCGCGCCTGTCGAAGATCGAGGACACCGAGGGCGTGCCCGAGGCGATGGAAATGGTGCGGCTGCTGGTGCGCGGCCACGAAACGGTCGCCCGCACGGCGCGCAACGTCTTCAAGGCTGCCGACAAGGGCGGCGACGAGTCGACCGCGGACCTGCTCACGCAGCGGCTGCAGGTGCATGAAAAAACCGCGTGGATGCTGAGGAGCCTACTCAAGTAGGCGTCACTTCTTCGGAGCGCGCGCGGCCTGCGCGCGCTCTTTCTTGATCGCTGCTTCGTCCATCTCGTCGAAGCTCTTGTTCGCGCAGCGCTCCAGCCACGCCTGCCGGCCCGTGTCGTACCGCGCGACCTGCTCGCGCAGCGCGGCCAGCCGGGCGTTGTAGGCGTCGACCGCCTCGTCGAGCTTCGTCGCCTCGTCATTCAGCGCCTTTCTCGCGGCCTCGTCCGCCCGATCGAACGCTGCGACCTTCTTCTTCAGCTCCGCATCCATCGCCTGAACCTGGGTCTTCTGCCGGTCGAGCGCACCTTGGTCCTGGTCGATCTTCGTGCGCGTCGCCTGCAGGCCGTCCTGCTCGTCCATGCACGTGCGCAGTTCGTCACGTGTCATCACGTTTGCCTTGCCTTTGGCCGTGGCTTTCGCAGGCGTCTTGGTCGACGCCTTGTCCTGCGCGACGGCCGGTTGGATCAGCAGCAGCGCGGCGAGGGCGGCCGCCAGCAGCGGCAGGCCGCGCGAGCGGCCGGGAGTCTGTGTGGCTTGCATCGGAAACGTGGGCAGGTCGGTCAGGGGGCGAAACGATAGCAGCTGGCCGGAGCCGGTCCGGCACCGCCTGGCGATCCGGCCCGCTCGCGAGGGGGCGACGCCGGCCCGTCTCCTGTCGCGTCACTGTGCAAGGTCGACCAGCCACGGCGCCAGCCACGGCGCGATGAACGCGGTGAGCAGCGCGGTGAGCCCCATCGCCAGGCCGGCGAACGCGCCCATCTCCTCGCTGACCTGGAACGCGCGGGCGGTTCCGATGCCGTGGGCCGCCACACCCACGGCGAAGCCGCGCGTCGGGTGCGCTCCGATGCCGAGCGCGTTCAGCAGCGGCCGCGCGATGATCGCGCCCGTCATGCCGGTGAGGATCACGAACACGGCCGTCAGCGACGGCAGTCCGCCGATCTTCTCGGCGATGCCCATCGCGATCGGCGTGGTGACCGACTTCGGCGCGAGCGACAGCAGCGTCTGCCGGCTCGCGCCGAGGGCCCACGCGATGCCGACGGCCGACACGATCGCGGTGACCACGCCGGCGGTGAGGCCGAGCGTCAGCGGCAGCCACAGGCGCTTCAGCTTGGCACGCTGGTCGTACAGCGGGAGCGCCAGCGCCACCGTCGCGGGGCCCAGCAGGAAGTGCACGAACTGCGCGCCTTCGAAGTAGGTCGCGTACGGGGTGCGGGTGACCGTCAGCAGCAGCACCAGCAGCACGACGGCGACGGCGACCGGGTTGGCGAGCGGGTTGAACCGCACGCGCTCGTAGAGCCGGTACGCCAGCAGGTAGGCGAGCAGCGTGACGGTCAGCCCCAGCAGCGGCGTGGCCGACAGGTAGACCCAGATCTCGCCGAGCTGCCGCGTCACGGCGATGGCTCCCGCGCGAGCCACCGCGAGGTCCACTCGATCACGAGCGCGGTCACGGCGATCGCCAGCGCGGTGCTGGTGATCAGCGCGACCAGGATCGGCAGCCACTCGCTGGCGATGCGCGCGACGTGCAGCATCACGCCGACGCCGGCGGGCACGAACAGCAGCGACAGGTGCTTCAGCAGTTCGACGCAGGTGGGCCGGAGCGCCACGACCGCACTTTCATTGATCAGCAGGAAGGCGAGCAACAGCGCCATGCCGAGCACGGGGCCCGGGATCGGCAGCGCCAGCGCGTACGAGAGCACCTCGCCGACCGTCTGGAACACGAGCAGCGTGGCAAGCGCCTGCAGCATGGGATCAGGTCAGCGGCTGCGCAGCCGCTCGTCGAGCCACTCGATCCAGTGCATCACGCGGGTGTCGGTCCCGCTGGCGAGATGCTGGATGCAGCCGATGTTGGCCGAAAGGATCGCGTCCGGCTTCGGCGCCTGCAGGTGGCCGAGCCGGCGATCGCGCAGCTCGATCGCCAGATCCGCCTGCAGCACCGAGTACGTGCCGGCCGAGCCGCAGCAGAAGTGCGACTCGCCCACCGGAAGCACCTGCGCGCCGAGCGACGCGAGCAGCGACTCGACGGCGCCCTTGACCTTCAATCCGTGCTGCAGCGTGCACGGCGGGTGGAACACCACGCGGCCTTCTGCCGGTGCCGGCAGCGCCTGCTTCAGCTGCGCGGCGAGCGCGGGCAGCAGCTCCGCCGGGTCCTGCGCCAGCGCGCTGACGCGCTCGGCCTTCTTCGCGTACGCCGGATCGCGCGCGAGCAGGTGCGCGTACTCGCGCACCTGGACGCCGCAACCGCTGGCGTTGACGACGATCGCGATCAGGCCTTCGGCTTCGGCATCCTTGACGTATGGCCACCACGCGTCGATGTTCCGGCGCGCGTCGGCGAGCCCGCCGTCGTGGTCGTTCAGGTGGTAGCGGATGGCGCCGCAGCAGCCCGCCGCCTTCGGCCGCAGCGACTCGATGCCCAGCGCGTCGAGCACGCGCGCGGTCGCGGTGTTGATGTTCGGCGCCATCGCCGGCTGCACGCAGCCCTCGAGCAGCAGCACGCGCTTCGCGTGCGTGCGCGCCGGCCACGCGCCGGCGTCCTGCGGCGCGGGCACCTTGGCCTTCAGCGACGCGGGCAGCAGCGGCCGCATCATCTTGCCGAGCGCCATTGCCGGCGCGAACGCCGCGCTGGTCAGGCCTTCCTTCAGCGCGGTGCGCATCAGCCGCTCGCCGGCCGGGCGCACCACGTGGTCGTCGACGATCTTGCGGCCGATGTCCACCAGGCGGCCGTACTGCACGCCGGATGGGCACGTCGTCTCGCAGTTGCGGCAGGTGAGGCAGCGGTCGAGGTGGACCTGCGTCGAGCGCGTGACCTCCTTGCCCTCCAGCACCTGCTTCATCAGGTAGATGCGGCCGCGCGGGCTGTCGAGCTCGTCGCCGAGCAGCTGGTAGGTCGGGCAGGTGGCGGTGCAGAAACCGCAGTGCACGCACTTGCGCAGGATGGCGTCGGCCTCCTTGCCTTCCGGCGTGTTGCGGATGAAGTCGGCGAGGGCGGTCTGCATCAGGGCTCTGCGTACAGTCGGCCGGGGTTGAAGATGCCGGCCGGGTCGAATTCGGCTTTCAGTCGCCGGTGGATCGCCGCCAGCGCGGGCGGCAGCGGGTGGAACGTCGAGCGGCGGTCGCCGCCGCGGAACTGCGTCGCATGGCCGCCGGCGGCCTCGACGCGCGCGCGGATCTTCTCCGCCGGCGCATCCGACCACACCCAGCGCTGCCCGCCGTTCCACTCGACCAGCGTCGCCCCGAGGTCGAGCGGGCCGGTGGTCGGCGGGACGGCCAGGCGCCACAGCGTTCCGCCGCCGGACTGGAAGAAGTCGTGCGACTGCTCGCGCAGTTCGGCCCACAGCAGCGCGGCTTCAGGCACCGGGCTGCCGCCCATCTTCGCGTGCGCGGCCTGCACGCCGGCGGCGGCGCCGGACAGGCGCACGTAGAGCTGGCCGCCGCACCAGGCCGTCGCCGAGATCGGCAGGGGCTGGCCGCCCCACTCGTTGGCACGGCGGATCGACTCCGCCTCGTTCGCCTCGAAGAACAGCGTCTGCTCGGCGACCGGCCGCGGCAGCACCTTCAACGACACTTCGACGATCACGCCGAGCGTGCCGAGCGAGCCGGGCAGCGCGCGCGCCACGTCGTAGCCGGCCACGTTCTTCATCACGCGGCCGCCGAACGACAGCACGTTGCCGCGGCCATCGAGCAGCTTCGCGCCGAGCACGAAGTCGCGCACCGCGCCCGCCGCCACGCGCCGCGGACCGGCGAGTCCCGCGGATACCGCGCCGCCGACGGTCGCCGTCGGGCCGAGGTGTGGCGGCTCGAACGGGAGCATCTGGTTCTGCTCCGCGAGCCGAGCTTCGAGCTCGGCCAGCGGCGTGCCGCCGCGCACCGTGACGACGAGCTCGGTCGGCTCGTAGTCGACGATGCCGCTCACCGGGCGGACGTCGAGCGTCTCGCCGCGCGGTTCGTTGCCGTAGAAGGCCTTGGTGCCGCCGCCGACGACCATGAGCGGCGTCTTCGCCGCCACGGCCGCGCGCACGCGCTCCTGCAACGCCTGCAGAGTCGGGTCCATGGTCAGAAGCGGGGGAGTTCGGGGAATTTCAGCGCGCCGGCGTGCACGTGCATCTTCCCGTACTCGGCGCAGCGGTTGAGCGTGGGGATCGCCTTGCCGGGATTCAGCAGGCCGGGCGGATCGAAGGCGCGCTTCACCGCGAAGAACGACTCGAGCGTGGCCTCATCGAACTGCAGGCACATCTGGTGGACCTTCTCGACGCCGACGCCGTGCTCGCCGGTGACCGTGCCGCCGACGGCGATCGACAGTTCGAGGATCTCGAAGCCGAACTCTTCCGCGCGCACCACCGAGTCCGGGTCGTTGGCGTCGAACATGATCAGCGGATGCAGGTTGCCGTCGCCCGCGTGGAACACGTTCGCGCAGCGCAGGCCGTACTTCTTCTCCATCGCGGAGATCGCCTTCAGCACCTCGCCGAGGCGCTTGCGCGGGATCGTGCCGTCCATGCAGTAGTAGTCGGGCGAGATGCGGCCGACCGCGGGGAAGGCCGCCTTGCGTCCTGCCCAGTAGCGCAGGCGCTCGGGTTCGGACCGCGACACCGCCAGCTGGGTGGCGCCCTTGGCGCGCAGCACCGCCTCGATGCGCTCGATCTCCTCGGCGACCTCCTCCGGCGTGCCGTCGGACTCGACCAGCAGGATCGCTTCCGCGTTCAGGTCGTAGCCCGCCTTCACGAACGGCTCGACCGCCGCGGTGGCCGGCTTGTCCATCATCTCCATGCCGGCCGGGATGATCCCGGCGGCGATCACGGCGGCGACGGCGTCGCCGCCTTTCTCGATGTCGTCGAACGACGCCATGATGACCTGCTGCTTCAGCGGCTTCGGCACCAGCTTCACCGTCGCTTCGGTGATCACGAGCAGCATGCCCTCGGAGCCGACCACCAGCGGCAGCAGGTCGTAGCCGGCGGCGTCCGGTGCCTCGGAGCCGACCTCGACGATCTCGCCGTCGATCGCCACGCCGCGCACGCGCAAGACGTTCTGCAGCGTCAGTCCGTACTTCAGGCAGTGCACGCCGCCCGAGTTCTCGGCGATGTTGCCGCCGATGGTGCACGCGATCTGGCTCGATGGGTCCGGGGCGTAGTACAGGCCGAGGTGCGCGACGGCTTCGGAGATGGCGCTGTTGCGCACGCCGGGCTGGACGACCGCCGTCCGGGCCAGCGGGTCGATGTTGATGATGCGATTGAACTTGGCCAGCGACAGCAGCACGCCCTGGCCGTGCGGCAGCGCGCCGCCCGACAGGCCGGTGCCCGCGCCCCGCGGGACGATCGGCACGTCCAGGTCGCAGCAGGTGCGCGCGATGCGGGCGACCTGCTCCTCGGTCTCCGGCAGCGCCACCACCATCGGCACCTGGCGGTACAGCGTCAGGCCGTCGCACTCGTACGGCCGGGTGTCTTCCTCGCGCCAGAGGATGCAGTGATCCGGCAGGAAGGTCCGCAGCGCCGCCACGACCGCGCGCTGGCGCTCGACGTCGACGGCGCCCGTGCCTTCGAGCGGAATGCGCTCGCCGAGCATCTTCGGCGGAATGGTGCGTGGGGCGTTCATCGCGAAGGAGATTACACAACTCGCCCGGGCGTCACAGCGGCGCCGCGGGTTCGACAGTGTTTACCGGCAGGCACGAATCGCAGGCGGTCTGCCGCACCTTGCCGCGCGTGGTTGCGGGGCGCTGGGCGCGCACCGACTTCTCCATGCCGCTTGATCTTCGTCTGTCCTTCCGGCACGAGGAAGCGCCGCGCCTGGGCTATCCTGCGCGCGTCTCGCCACTGGATGGCTCGGCCGAACCACCGATGAGAAAACGACTGCTCGCCGCCTGCCTGGTCGGCGGCCTTGCCGCCGCGGCGGCAGCCCAGGACGCCGAGCGCGGGCGCAAGCTCTTCGCGGACACCCGCGGCGCCACCGGAAAACCCGTCGGCGACTGCATCGCCTGCCACGCCAGCGGCGACGCCTTGCGCGGGATGATCGAAAACCGTGGCGGCGACCCCAAGGACCCGCGCTTCGTGCGGGCCATCCTGCAGAAGTCGATCGAGGGCTCGGTGCAGGGCGCCGCCAACGCCAAGGCGCAGTACCGCGGCGTGCTGACGACGAAGGATCTCGACGACCTTTCCGCCTACATCGCGAAGGCGCGCGCGTCCTAGACCCGGACGACCTTGCCGGGGTTCAGGATGTTCTGCGGATCGAAGCTGCGCTTGATGCGTGCCATCAGTTCGAGCGCGTCGTCGCCGTGCTCGTCGCGCAGGAAGTCCATCTTGTGCATGCCGACGCCGTGTTCGCCGGTGCACGTGCCGTCCATCGCAAGCGCGCGCGCGACGATGCGCCGGTTCAGCCGCTCGGCTTCCTCCATTTCCTCGGGCCGGCCCGGGTCGGCGAGGATCGCGCAGTGGAAGTTGCCGTCGCCGACGTGGCCGAGGATCGGCGCGGGCAAGGGCGACGTCGACGTGTCGCGGATGGTTTCGGTGATGCACTCGGCCAGGCGCGAGATCGGCACGCAGACGTCGGTGGTGAAGCTGCGCGAACCGGGCTTCAGCTGCAGGCAGGCGAAGTACGCGTTGTGGCGCGCTTCCCAGAGGCGCGACCGCTCCTCCGGCTGATTGGCCCACTGGAATGCCGCGGCGCCGTGCCCGCGCGCGATCGCCTGCACCGCCGCCACCTGCTCCGCCACGCCGGTCGGCGATCCGTGGAACTCGAACAGCAGCATCGGCAGTTCCGGCAGCCCGAGCTTGTTGCGCGCGTTGACCGCCTTCACCGTCAGCGCGTCCAGCAGTTCGCAGCGCGCGATCGGGACGCCCATCTGGATCGTCTCGATCGTCGTCCTCACCGCGGCTTCCACCGTGGGAAAGCTGCAGGTGGCGGCCGAGATTGCCTCGGGCTGCGGGTACAGCTTCAGCGTGATCTCGGTGATGATTCCGAGCGTGCCCTCGCTGCCGACGAGCAGCCGCGTCAGGTCGTAGCCCGCGCTCGACTTCCTCGCGCGGCGCGCGCTGCGGACGATGCGGCCTTCGCCGGTCACGAAGGTCAGGCCGAGAACGTTCTCGCGCATCGTGCCGTAGCGCACGGCGTTGGTGCCCGACGCGCGCGTGGCGGTCATGCCGCCGATCGTGGCGTCGGCGCCCGGGTCGATCGGAAAGAACAGGCCGCTGTCCCTGATCTCGTTGTTCAGCTGCTTGCGCGTCACGCCGGCCTGCACCGTGGCGGTCAGGTCTTCCGGGTTCACGGCGAGCACGGCGTTCATCTGCGACAGGTCGACCGAGATGCCGCCCTCGAGCGCGAGCAGATGGCCTTCGAGCGACGTGCCGACGCCGTACGGGATCACCGGCACGCGATGGTCGACGGCGACCCGCACGAGATCGGCGACTTCCTCGGTCGTGCGGGCGAAGACGACAGCGTCCGGAAGCAGCGGCGGGTAGGGCGATTCGTCGCGCCCGTGGTGGTCGCGGACCGCGTCGGCCGTCGAAAACCGCTCGCCGAACAGGGCCTTCAGCTTCTCGACCACGATCGGCGGCAGCGGCTTGCGCACGGCCTGCGTCGGAAGGGGCGCGTTCATAATCGGTCTCCGTCAAGCACGTACAGAGCAATCCCGGAAGGGCATTCTATGGGCAACAGACTCTCGCAAATCGCCACCCGTACCGGAGATGCGGGCACGACCGGCCTTGGCGACGGCACGCGCGTCGACAAGGATCACCTGCGGATCTGCGCGCTGGGCGACGTCGACGAGCTGAATTCCTTCGTCGGCCTGCTCGCGACGGAAGACCTGCCGGCCGAAGTGCGCACGGACCTGTCCGATATCCAGCACGATCTCTTCGACCTCGGCGGCGAACTCGCGATCCCCGGCTACACGATGATCGCGGACAAGCAGGTCGCGCGCCTCGACGCGCGCCTCGCGCACTACAACGCCGACCTGCCGCGGCTCGCGGAGTTCATCCTGCCGGGTGGCTCGCGCGCGGCGGCGCTTGCGCACGTCTGCCGCACCGCCTGCCGCCGCGCCGAGCGCGCGCTGGTCGCGCTCGGCAAGCAGGACAAGGTCAACGACGGTCCGCGGCAGTACCTGAACCGCCTGTCCGACCTGATGTTCGTGCTGGCGCGCGTGCTGAACCGGCACGCCGGGGGCACGGACGTGCAGTGGCAGCAGCGCAAGAACCAGTAGCGCGCGGTGGTTTCGAAGGTATCGAGTCCGATTTGACCGCGGGCCCGGTTTCCACAAGACTCCGCCGTCGTCGATCTTCCCGCGAATGAACATGAACGGCCCTCGGCCCTGGCGTCGGACGTGAGCGCAGCCCCGCTGGACGCGGTCGATCCGCTGCGCCGCCGACTCGCCATCGCCATGTCGGGATCGCCGTTCGCCGGTGTCCTGAACTCGGCGCTGGCCGCGACCGGCCCCGAGCCCGTCTCCGGCGGCACGGCCGCCACGGGTCGCTGGGTGCACGCGTTCGCCGCGTTCGGCGAGCCCAAGTATCCAGAGGGCTTCACGCACTTCGAGTACGTCAACCCGGACGCGCCGCGCGGCAGCACGCTGCGGCTGCGCAACCCGGACCGCCGCACCAGCTTCGACAAGTTCAACCCGTTCACGACGCGCGGCAACGCGCCGGCGGGCGTGGCGATCTGGATGATCGAGGGCCTGGCGCACCTGTCGGCCGACGAGCCGTCGACGATGTACGCGCTGCTGGCCGAGGCGATGTTCGTCGCGCCCGACTTCTCGTCGGTCGCGTTCCGCATCCGGCGCGAGGCGCGCTTCTCGAACGGCGACCCGGTCACGCCGGCGGACGTGAAGCACAGCTTCGACACACTGAACTCGAAGGAGGCGTCGCCGCCCTACCAGACCATCCTCGCGGGCATCGAGCGGGCGGAGGTCGTCGACGCGAGGACGGTGCGCTTCCACCTGCGGCAGCGCACTCGCGACCAGTTGTTCGTCGCCGGCACACTGCCGATCTTCAGCCGCAAGTGGGGCGAGGGGAAGAAGTTCTCCGAGATCGTCTCAGAGCACCCGATCACGACCGGGCCGTACGTGATCGGCAACGTCGACATGCCCCGCCGCATCGAGTTCGTCCGCAACCCGAACTACTGGGCCGACGCCATCCCGGGCCTCGGCGTGCGCCGCGGCCACTTCAACTTCGACCGCATCGTCTACCGCAACTACTCCGAGAACGCCGTCGCGCGCGAGGCCTTCAAGGCCGGCGAGTTCGATCTCTTCAAGGAATACGGCGCGCGCTCGTGGCTGCGGCTGCACCAGGGAGCCAAGTGGGACGACGGCCGCATCGTCAAGCGCGGTTTCGTGACCGGGTTCGGGCAGATGATGCAGGCGGACATGATGAACATGCGGCGACCCCTCTTCCAGGACATCCGGGTTCGGGAGGCGCTCATCTATGCCTACGACTTCGAGACGGTTTACAAGACTGGCACCTACCATCGCGCCGACAGCCTCTTCAACAACAGCGATTTCGCGGCCCAGGGCGTGCCGGGGCCGGGCGAACTGAAGCTGCTCGAACCCTTCCGCAAGTCTCTTCCGGACCGCGTCTTCGGACCGGCCTACCGGGCTCCGCGCACGAAGGACGCGCCCAACGGTTTGCGCCGCAACCTGCTGAAGGCGCGCGCGCTGCTCGAGGAAGCGGGCTGGAAACTCGACGAGGAGGGCCTGCTGCGCAACGGCAAGGGGGAGCTGTTCGAGTTCGAGTACATGTCGCCGCGCGAAATCCAGGATCTGACCTACCAGAGCCTGCTGCGGAAACTCGGGATCACGATGAAGCATCGCGTCGTCGACTTCGCGCTGTACCGCTCGCGGCTGCAGACGTTCGACTACGACATGATCACGATCGCCGGCGGCGACTTCACGTTGCCGGACTCCGGCACGCTCGAGGCCATCCTGGGCTCGAAGTCGGCCGACGAAGAGGGCAACAGCAACTTCCGCGGGGTCCGCGACGCGGCGGTCGACGCCATGATCGCCGCCATCGGCCGGGCGGACACGATGGAGCAGCTGCGCGACGCCTCGCGCGCGCTCGACCGCATCGTGACCTGGAGCTTCTTCCAGGTCCCGGTGCTCTATTCCAATTCCGAGAACGTCTCGTTCTGGAACCGCTTCGGCATCCCCGCGGTGCAGGCGCAGTTCTTCAACGCCGACACCTACTTCACCGGCATCGCCGAGTTCGGGCCGTGGCCGCTGTGGTGCTGGTGGGACAAGTCGCTCGAGAGGAAGCGCTGATGCTCGCCTATGTCCTGCGGCGCGTGCTGCTGATGATCCCGACGCTGATCGGGGCGCTGACCATCACGTTCGTCGTCATGCAGTTCGTTCCCGGCGGACCGGTCGAGCAGGTGATGGCCGAGGCGCGGGCCGGCGCGGTCGAGGGCCGCTACAAGGCCGGCCGCGACCTCGACAAGCAGCGCGTCGAGGAACTGAAGAAGCTCTACGGCTTCGACAAGCCGGCGCACGTGCGCTACTTCGAGATGCTCGGCTCGTTCGCGCGGTTCGACCTCGGCCGCAGCTTCATGCAGAACAAGGACGTCTGGCAGCTGATCAAGGAGAAGCTCCCGGTCTCGATCTCGCTCGGGATGTGGACCTTCCTGTTCAGCTACCTCGTGTCGATCCCGCTCGGCGTGGCCAAGGCGGTGCGCGAAGGCACGCGCTTCGACGCGGTGACCACGCTGTTCGTGCTGCTGGGCTACGCGATCCCCGGCTTCGTGCTCGGCGTGCTGCTGATCGTGCTGTTCGCCGGCGGCACCTTCTTCGATTGGTTCCCGCTGCGCGGGCTGACGTCCGACAACTGGGAGGAGCTGTCGTGGGGCGCGCGCATCCTCGACTACTTCTGGCACCTGACGCTGCCGCTGACCTGCCTGGTGATCGGCAGCTTCGCGGTCCTGACCATGCTGACGAAGAACACCTTCGTCGAGGAGATGCGCAAGCAGTACGTGCTGGTGGCGCGCGCCAAGGGACTGTCCGACGGGCGGGTGCTCTACAAGCACATCTTCCGCAACGCGCTGATCCCGCTGATCACCGGCTTTCCGGCCGCGTTCATCGGCGCGTTCTTCGCGGGATCGGTGCTGATCGAGACGCTGTTCTCGCTCGACGGCCTCGGCCTGCTCGCGTTCGAGTCCGTGGTCCGGCGCGACTACCCGGTCGTGCTGGGGTCGCTGTACCTCTTCACGCTGATCGCGCTGGTGGTCAAGCTGGTCGCGGACCTGCTGTACGTGGTGGTGGACCCGCGCGTGCAGTTCGCGAGCGTGGGCCGATGAAGTACGGGATCGCCCGATGAGTTCCATCGTCACTCCCGCTGGCGCGCCGAAGACGGACGCCGATGCGCGCACGGTGGCCGCGGCGAAGCCGCTGTCGCCCAACCAGCGCGCGTGGGCACGCTTCCGGCGCAACCGCATCGGGCATGTCTCGCTGTGGATCTTCCTGGCGATGCTGGTCACCGCGACCTTCGCCGAGATCGTGAGCAACGACCGGCCGTTCGTCGCCCGCATCGGCGGCCAGTGGCACGCGCCGATGTTCGCCAACCCGAGCGAGCGCGCCATCGGCGGCGATTTCGACACCGGGACCGACTGGAAGGATCCGTTCGTCGCTGGCGTGCTGGCGCGGCCGGGCAACTGGGCGCTGTTCACGGTCAACACGCACTCCGCCACCTCGACGGACTACTTCTCGCCCGAAGTCTCGCCGTCGCCGCCGACGGCAAGCAACTGGATCGGCACGGACCAGCATGGCCGCGACATGGTCGCCCGGCTGCTCTACGGCTTCCGCGTCAGCATCTGGTTCGCGCTCGCGCTCACCGTCGCCGGCACGCTGATCGGCATCCTGGCCGGCGCGCTGCAGGGCTACTTCGGCGGGCGGGTCGACCTCTTCCTGCAGCGCTTCGTCGAGGTGTGGGGCGCGGTCCCCGAGCTGTACCTGCTGATCATCTTCGCCAGCATCTTCGAGCCGTCGCTGCTGCTGCTGCTCGTGCTGCTGTCGCTGTGGGGCTGGATGGGGCTGTCGGACTACGTGCGCGCGGAGTTCCTGCGCAACCGGAACCTCGAGTTCGTGAAGGCGGCGCGGGCGCTCGGCCTGTCGAACCGCCAGATCATCCTGCGGCACGTGCTGCCGAACTCGATGACGCCCGTGATCACCTTCCTGCCGTTCCGGATGAGCGCGGCCATCCTCGCCCTCACGTCGCTGGACTTCCTGGGCCTGGGCGTGCCGCCGAGCATTCCGTCCATCGGCGAACTGCTCAAGCAGGGCAAGGACAATCTCGACGCGTGGTGGATCATCGTGCCGACCTTCCTGCTGCTCGTGGTCACGATGCTGCTGCTGACCTTCATCGGCGACGCGCTGCGCGACGCCTTCGACACGCGCAAGTCATGACGCCGAACCCCGCCGGCGCGGCCGGTCCGCTGCTTTCGGTCGAGCACCTGACGGTGCGCTTCGGCGCGTCGACCGTGGTCGACGACGTCTCGTTCACGATCGCGCCGGGCGAGAAGTTCGCGCTGGTGGGCGAGTCGGGTTCGGGCAAGTCCATCACGGCCCTGTCGATCCTGAAGCTGGTGCGCGACGCGCAGACCGCGGGCGCGATCCGGTTTGGCGGCGAGGAGCTGCTCGCGCTGCCGGAGCAGCGGCTGCGCGGCATCCGCGGCGCCGAGATCGGCATGATCTTCCAGGAGCCGATGACGGCGCTGAATCCGCTCTACACGGTCGGCAACCAGATTGGCGAGGTGCTGGAGCTGCACCAGGGCATGCGGCCGAATGCCGCGCAGGCGCGCGCCGTCGAGCTGCTCGCGCGCACCGGGATTCCCGAGCCGGAGCGGCGCGTCCAGTCGTACCCCCACGAACTCAGCGGCGGGCAGCGGCAGCGCGCCATGATCGCCATGGCGCTGGCGTGCCGGCCGCGGCTGCTGATCTGCGACGAGCCGACGACCGCGCTCGACGTGACGATCCAGGCGCAGATCCTCGCGCTGCTCGACGAGCTGCAGGCCGAGATGGGCATGGCCGTGCTCTTCATCACGCACGACCTCAACCTCGTGCGCCGCTTCACCCACCGCGTCGGCGTGATGGAGCGCGGCTGCCTGGTCGAGTCGGGTCCCACCGACGAAGTGTTCCGGAACCCTTCTCATCCGTACACCCGCAAGCTGATGGCGAGCCGGCCGCAGCGGACGATCGAGCCGGTGGCCGGCGACGCACCGGTGCTGGTCGACAGCCAGGCGATCCAGGTCAGCTTCACGATCAAGGAGGGCTGGTTCAGGAAGCGGCGCTTCGACGCGGTCAAGGCGGCGACGCTGAAGCTGCGGCGCGGCGAGACGCTCGGGATCGTCGGCGAGTCGGGCTCGGGCAAGACCACGCTCGGCATGGCGCTGCTGGCGCTGCAGCCGATCTCCGGCGGCGAGATCCGCGTCGACGACGAGCGCATCGACAACGCGTCCCGGGAGACGCTGCGCAAGATGCGCCAGCGCATGCAGGTGGTGTTCCAGGACCCGTTCGCGTCCCTCAGTCCCCGCATGACGGTCGGCCAGATCGTCGGCGAGGGGCTGGAGCTGCACCGGCGGGACCTCTCGCGGGCGGAGCGGCAGAAGATGGTCGCCGACATGCTCGACGAAGTGGGGCTGTCGGAGCGCCAGGGCCTGGCCGGCGTGCTCGAGCGCTATCCGCACGAGTTCAGTGGCGGCCAGCGCCAGCGCATCGCGATCGCGCGGGCCGTGGTGCTGCGGCCCGAGGTGCTGGTGCTCGACGAACCGACTTCCGCCCTCGACGTCTCGGTGCAGCAGCAGGTCCTCGCGCTGCTCGTGGCGCTGCAGAAGCGTTACGGGATGAGCTATCTCTTCATCAGCCACGACCTCGCCGTCGTGCGCGCGATGTCGCATCGCGTGATCGTGATGAAGGACGGCGACGTGGTGGAGGAGGGCGAGGCGGAGGCGCTGTTCGCCACGCCGCGCGACGCCTACACGAAGGAACTCCTGGCGGCGGCGCAGCTCACGGTGGACTGACGCTGCGGCGGAGCGCGCGCGGCGTCCGTCCGCTCAGCTGCGCATCCTGCGGCGCGGCTCCTTCGGCCGCAGCCCGCGACGGTCGAGCGCCTCGCGCAGCAGGTATTCGATCTCGGCGTTGACCGACCGCAGGTCCGCCGCCGCGAGGCGTTCGAGTTCCTGCCAGACCGCGGGATCGATCCGCAGCAGGAAGGACTTCTTGTCCGGGCTGCTCACGCGCCCTCCCGCGCAGTTACGCGTTCGAGGGCGGACTTCAGCCGGCGCGGCTCGTCGGTGCCGAGGAGAACCTGCTTGCCGTTCGTGCGCGTGACGATCACCGCGTCCCAACCCGCGATGTTGTAAAGCCAGCCGCGGCGCGTGCGGTGGATGCCCCAGCCTTCCCAGAAGGTCGTGCGCGTGACTTCGACCGAACGGACCTCCGCCAGCGGCAGCGAGAAGCGCGGCCAGCCCGGGCCGAACGACCAGTGCAACCGATGGTCGTCGATGTGGACCGTCATCCGGCTCCACACCAGTCCAAGCGCCGCCGCGACGGCTGCGCCGGCGACCAGCACGACGCGGGGCGTGGGGAGCCCGAGCGGCTGTACCGCCGGCAGCGCGAGGAGTCCGAGCGCGGTCAGGCCGAAAGCGATGCGGACCGGCCAGCCGTGCTGCGTGTGCTGGTACGACATCGCGCGCTCACTGGTACAGCGTGCCCGTGTTGATTACGGGCTGGGTGTCGTTCTCGGAGCACAGCACGACGAGCAGGTTCGACACCATCGCCGCGCGGCGCTCGTCGTCGAGGTGGACGATGTCGCGCTCGGACAGCCCCTTGAGCGCCATCTCCACCATGCTGACCGCGCCGTGCACGATCTTGCTGCGGGCGGCGATGATCGCCTCGGCCTGCTGGCGGCGCAGCATCACCTGCGCGATCTCGGGCGCGTAGGCGAGGTGCGTGAGCTTGGCGTCCTCGACCGAGATGCCGGCCTGGTCGAGCCGGTCGGCCAGTTCGCGGATCAGCGCCTCGGTGACGCGGTCCTGGCTGGCGCGCAGCGTCGGCTCCGTCGAGTGTTCGTCCTCGCCTTCGTCGTAGTTGTACGAGGACGCGAGGTGGCGCACCGCCGCCTCGGCCTGGACGCGCACGTACTCGTCGTAGTCCTCGACGTCGAACACGGCCTGCGCGGTGTTGCGCACGCGCCAGACGATGGCCGCGGCGATCTCGATCGGGTTGCCGCGCTTGTCGTTGACCTTCAGCCGCTCGCTCATCAGGTTGTGCGAGCGCAGGCTGATCTTCTGCTTCTTGTAGAACGGGTTGGCCCAGCGCAGGCCTTCGGAGCGGTCGGTGCCGACGTACTCGCCGAACAGCAGCAGGATCGCCGCCTCGTTCGGCTGCAGCATGTAGAGGCCCGCCAGCGTGAACGCGCCGAGCACGATCAGCACGATGCCGAGCGCGAGGAAGGGCAGGCCCATCGGGCGGACGACGAGGAAGATGCCGGCCGCGACCAGCGCGATGCCGATGGCGACCCAGAGGTAGCCGCTCGGGCTCGAACGCTCGACCTCCTGCGTGCGGGGGGACTGTTGCATCACGGCCTCCTTATCAAAGTGATATCACTTTGATACAGGCCGGGCGCGCTGTCAAGGTCGGGCGACGGACGGCGGCAGGGCCGCGACGATCACTTCGCCAGCCGGGCGTCCTCCACCAGCACCTTGTACGAGTAGCCCATGCCGAGGTCGCGATCGGTCCGCACGGTGCCGCTGACGAGCACTACCTCGCCAACGCTCGTCGAGTCGTTCGTGACCACGATGAGGTCGTCGGTGCCGTCGCGGCTGGAGCCCGTCCCGTCGCGCAGGTGCAGCCAGTTCTTGCCCATGATCCCGGAGGAGAACTTCACCACCTGGCCGCGGACCGTGACCGGCTTGTCCTTGAGCTTCGGCGCGCTTCCCACGATTCCCGCGACGGTCTGGGCATTCGCGCCCTTTGCCTTCTCGACCTTCACTTCGGGGATCTTCGGCGCCTTGCTCGTTTCCGCGTGCATCGCGCGCAGGTCGGGCGCAGCCTGGGCTCCGGCTCCGGGGCCGGCGAGGGTGCCGAAGATGATGGTGTCGAAGGTCCGGTTCAGTGCCTTGCTCTGGAACCCGCTCATCGTCTGCGGATTGGCGATGCTCACTTCGGCGCCCGTCTTGACCTGCGCCGCCGGAACCGCGGCCCACACCTCGCCATTCTTCGTGCGCAGCCGCAGGTACGTGTAGCCGCCACCGTCTTTCGTTTCGAGAACAGTGCCGGAGAGCGTGGTGCCCGTCGTCGGTGCGGGCGGCATGGCGGAGGCCGCCAGGGAAAAGGCGATGAAAAGGGCCGGGATCAGGCGAGCGAGTGTCATGGCGCGGGAGGGTTCGTTTGGGAGAAGCGCAATGATCCTCGGTAGCGAACCCGCGCGGTGTGACTGGCGACAAGAGTCCGCGCACGTTCGCCGGAGTCGGCGACGGCGAGGATGCCCATGCCTTCGGCGTACGCGGCCATGATTCCGTATTCGATCCCGTTGTGGATCATCTTGACGAAGTGGCCCGCGCCGCTCGGGCCGCAGTGCAGGTAGCCGAGTGCAGCCGTGCCCGTTGCGGTCGAGGCCGACGCCGTCCTCGACGGCCCGATCGGCCAGAAGGTAATGGACAAGCTGCAGGAGAAGGGCCTCGTCGGCCTCGTGTACTGGGAGAACGGCTTCCTCCTGTCGAGCAAGTTCTTCGAGGTGCAGAAGTACCTCTCCGTCACGAACCACGTCTACAGCCCGTGGATCATGCTGGCGAGCAAGAAGTGGTGGGACCAGCTGTCGAAGGCCGAACTGAAGAAGCTGCGCGGCGGCAAGTAGCCGAAGCGGGGAGTTCGACCCGGCCGGCGCGTCGAGGGCGCGTCCGGCCCGCTGCGGATCAGTGCTTGCGGTGCCTGCGCGCCCTCCACTGCGCTGGAGCCACGCCGCGCCAGCGGCGGAACGCGCGCGTGAACGCGCTCGAGTCAGAGTAGCCGAGGATCAGGGCGACTTCGCTGGCCGTCTTGTCCGTATTGCCGAGAAGCTGGCAGGCCGCTGCCGCGGTCACGTCGTCGCGGATCTCCTGCAGGCTAGTTCCCTCGGCGCGCAGTCGCCGGTTCAGGGTGCGCAGGCTCATGCCCATCCGGCTGGCGACAATCGATGCGCGCGAGGATTCCAGAAAGATCACCGTCTGCATCACGTCGCGCACGCGGCCGACCAGGTCGCGGCGCTGCTGTGCTTCGAGTTGCTCGATGCGCTCGGCCATCATCCGGTACAGCAACGGGTCGGCGCTCGGCAGCGGGCGCGCGAGATCGGAGGCCGGGAAGATCATCTTCAACTGCTCGGCATCGAACTTCAGCGGTACGCCGAGCGCCTTGCGCAGCGTGTCGACTGCGCGCGGCCGGCGGAACGGAAGCTCGAACTCCAGCGGACGCCAGCCTTTCCCGCACAGCCCCCGAAGGAAGCCGAGTCCCCCCATCGCGGCGAGCGTGTAGATCTCCTCGAGCATGTCGACGTCGCGCGCCGTCATCCGGTAGCACCGACCCACCACGTTGCCGCCTGCCTCGACCGAGAGCTGCGCGCCCCGGTCGTGCACGTGGAAGTGCTTCCCCATCACCTCGATCGCGTGGGCGACGCTGGGCGAGGCCTGCATCAGCACGCCGACCGCGCCCATTGCGGACAGGGTGATCGGACGGCCCACCAGGACGCCGAGGTGGTCGCACCCGGTCACTTCGACGATGCGACGGAACAGGCGGCCGACGACGGCCGCTGGCACCGTGTTCTCGGCGTCGTCGAAGTACATGCGCGGCCAGGCCGAATTCCGCAAGCAGCTCGTCGGTGTTGGCGCCGAGGTGGTCGAGCACCGCGGGCAGCGCCGCGAGCGGACCGCAACGGAGAGTGCCCTCCGTAACGACGCCCCGCTACCGCGTGGGCGCCGGCCTGATCGTCACTGGGGATGGGGCGTCGTCGCTTTCAGCACTGGCCGGCAGCCATCTAGGCTTCGTTGGCGCGAATTGTCAAAGCGAAGGGTGTTGCGGTCAAGCGAATCTGCCTGCGTGCGCTGACAATCGCGGCCTTCAAGCGGGTGCGCCTCGGGCTGTCCACCGACGCGAGACGGCAAGCGGCCGATCGCGCCTCGACTGCAGGTTCGGCGCGACCGAGGCAACGGTCGGGTGCAGGCGAGCCGGACCATCCAGACAGCCGCGCCGGCTGCCCCCAACCGGCGTAGGTCCGATCACCGACTCGGTCACGACGACCGGAGGAGTTGCTGAATGAAGCAGTTGCACAGCCTGAGTCTTGCTCTGTTGTCTGCGGTCGCCACTCTCGCGTCGGCGCCCGCCAGTGCGCAAACCGCCAAGTGGGAGTTCGGCGCCGCCATCTACGCCTACCTCCCCACCATCAGCGGCAAATCGACCTTCCCGGCGACCGGCGGGGGCAGCAGCGTCAGCGTCGATGCCGACACGATCCTCGAAAACCTGAAGATGACGTTCATGGGTTCGTTCGAGGCGAGCAACGGAACGTGGGGCGGCTACACCGACCTCGTCTACGTGGACGTCGGCGACTCGAAGTCGAACACGCAGTCACTCACTATCGGCCGGCGCGGCATTCCTGCCGGCACCAGCGCCAACCTCGACTACGACCTCAAGGGCTGGGTGTGGACCATCGCGGGCACCTACCGGCTCGTGGCCGACCGCGACTTGAAGGTCGACCTGCTTGCCGGCGCACGGGCAATCGACCTGCGGCAGAAGCTGAGCTGGGCGCTGGCCGGGAACGTCGGGCAGGTCGCTCTGCCTGACCGGGCCGGCACGCGCGAGCTCGACGAGCAGAACTGGGACGCGGTGGTCGGCGTCAAGGGACGCGCCTCGTTCGGCGAAGGCCGCTGGTTCGTTCCGTATTACCTCGACCTCGGAACCGGCGAGTCGAAGTTCACGTGGCAGGCGATGGCCGGCATCGGCTACTCGTTCGGCTGGGGCGACGTCGTTGCCGCCTGGCGCTACATCGACTACCAGATGAAGTCCGGCAAGCCGGTCGAGAACATCAACTTCAGCGGGCCGGGCGTGGCCGCGGTGTTTCGCTGGTGAACCCGTTCGGGTCCAGCGCAAAGGGGAAGACGATGAAGAAAACGTACACGTTGTTCCGGACGCTGCGCCGGGTTGCAGGCGCCGCAGCGCTGGCCTGCGCGGCGGCGCTGCCCGCAGCCGCGCTCGCCCAGTCCACCGGCCTCGATCCGGCCGCGGTGAGGCTGCTGAAGGCATCGACCGACTTCGTGGCGAGCCAGCCACGGCTCGCGGCCGACACGCGCAATACGCTCGAGGTGGTGCTTGCCTCCGGGCAGAAGATCCAGTTCGGCCATACGGCGAAGGTGGCGCTGCAGCGGCCGAACAGGCTGCGTGCCGAACGCACCGGCGACCTGGTCCAGCAGACCTTCTACTACGACGGCAAGTCGCTCACGCTCAGCAGTCCGGCCGACCGGGTCTTCGCGACCGTTGCAGCGCCGGGCACGGTGGAGGAGATGCTCGAGTTCGCGCGCACCTCGCTCGACATCGTTGCGCCGGCGGGCGACCTGCTCGCGCGCAACGCCTTCGACATCCTGATGACCGACGTCACCTCGGGCTTCGTCGTCGGCAAGGGCGTCGTGGAAGGCGTCCGCTGCGACCACCTGGCGTTCCGTGCCCCGCACGTCGACTGGCAGATCTGGATCCAGGAAGGCAAGGAGCCGCTGCCGCGCAAGCTGGTGATCACGACGCGTGATGTCGTGAACGCGCCGCAGTTCGAAGTCGTGGTGACGCGCTGGGACCTGAAGCCAGCGTTCGACGACAAGACGTTCACGTTCGTCCCGGTGCCGGGTGCGCGTCGGGTCGACTTCCTGCCGCTCGGCAAGGCCACGCAGCGATAATGGGAGACGCCATGCATACTCAACGTTCGATCAAGCCGTTGCTGCTCGCCGCCGTGGGCGCGGCGCTTCTACTGGCGGACTTCGCGCCGGGCAATCCGTCGGGGTGGCTTCCGCTGCGCGAGGCCCAGGCGATCGTCGGCGCGCCGATGACCCCGATGTCCTACGCCGGTGTCGCGCGGCGAACGACGGCGCGGGTTGTCACGGCAGAGACCGTGGCTGTGACCACCGCAGCGGCGACGACCGCGGCCGCGAGCCAGCAGCAGGCCGCCGTTGCCCAGCAGCAGGCCGCAACAGCCCAGAAACAGGCGGCCACGGCGCAGCAGCAGGCAGCGGTGGCGCAGCAGCAGGCCGCCGCGGCGCGTCCCGCCGTCGGCACGGTCGTGCCGGCACTGCCGGCCGGATGCGCACAGGAAGCGATCGGCGGCGTCGAGTACCAGCGCTGCGCGGGCGTGTATTACCGTGCGGCTTTCCAGGGAAACAACCTCGTGTACGTCGTCCAGCAGCCGTAACGGAGCATGTCCATGAAGCGAATCGCGAAATTCCCGCTCACCCCGGTGCTCGCCGCGGTCTGCGCGACGGCGGCGTCGGCGCAGCCGGCCGTCAACCGCACCGTCCTTCCGGTGCAGGAACCGCGCATCCCGCCGAGCACAACCTTCGACGTGCGCAACGCGAAGATGCCGAAGCGGTTCGACGTCAAGGCGCCGGCCGGCGCGCCCAACGTCGTGATCGTGCTGATCGACGACCTCGGGTTCGGCGCGACCAGCACGTTCGGAGGCCCGATCCGCACGGACGTGCTCGACAAGCTCGCGGCCAACGGCCTGCGCTACAACAACTTCCACACCACCGCGCTGTCGTCGCCGACGCGCGCGGCGCTGAAGTCGGGCCGCAACCATCATCAGGTGAACATGGGCTTCATCACCGAGATGGCGACCGGCTTCCCCGGCGCAACCGGCCAGATCCCGGACACGACCGCGTCGCTTGCGGAAATCCTGCGCCTGAACGGCTACAGCACGGCCGCGTTCGGCAAGTGGCACGAGACGGCATCGTGGGAGGCCAGCATCGCCGGCCCGTTCGAGCGCTGGCCGACCGGGCAGGGATTCGAGAAGTTCTACGGCTTCATCGGCGGCGAGACCAACCAGTGGGCGCCGTACCTCTACGACGGCACCGCGCAGGTCGAACTGCCAAACGACCCGAATTACCACTTCATGACCGACATGACCGACAAGGCGGTCGCGTGGGTCCAGTACCAGAAGGCGCTCGCGCCCGACAAGCCGTTCTTCGTCTACTTCGCGCCGGGAGCGACGCACGCGCCGCACCACGTGCCGAAGGTCTGGATCGACAAGTGGAAGGGCAAGTTCGACCAGGGCTGGGACAAGGTGCGCGAGGAGACGCTGGCGCGCCAGATCCAGCAGGGTGTGGTGCCGCCGGGAACGAAGCTCGCGCCCAAGCCCGAAGCCATCAAGGACTGGGACAAGCTGTCGGCCGACGAGAAGCGCCTGTTCGCGCGCCAGGCGGAAGTCTTCGCAGCGTTCGTCGAATACACCGACCACGAGATCGGCCGCATGCTGCGCGCGATCGACGCGACCGGCGAGGCTGACAACACGCTCGTCTTCTACATCGCCGGCGACAACGGCACCAGCGGCGAGGGCGGCGCCAACGGCATGTTCAACGAGTACACGTACTTCAACGGCGTGCCGGAGAAGGTCGAGGACATGCTGAAGAAGATCGACCAGTGGGGCGGGCCGGAAACCTATCCGCACATGGCCGCCGGCTGGTCGGTCGCCTTCAACGCGCCGTTCGCCTGGATGAAGCAGGTGCCGTCGGACTTCGGCGGCACGCGCAACGGCATGGTGGTGCACTGGCCGAAGGGCATCAAGGCGAAGAACGGCATCCGCACGCAGTTCGGCCACGTGATCGACGTCGCGCCGACGGTGCTGCAGGCCGCCGGCCTGCCGGAGCCCAAGGTCGTCAACGGCACGCCGCAGATCCCGATGGCCGGCACGAGCCTCGCCTATTCGTTCGACAACGAGAAGGCGAAGGAGCGCCACACGACGCAGTACTTCGAGATCCTCGGCAACCGCGCCATCTACCACGACGGTTGGTTCGCGCGCACGATCCACAAGGCGCCGTGGGAGACGAAGCCGCGCCGCTCGCTGGAGACGGACGTCTGGGAACTCTACGACGTGCGGTCCGACTTCAGCCTCGCGAACGACCTTGCGGCGAAGAACCCGAAGAAGCTCGCGGAGCTGCAGGCGAAGTTCCTGGCCGAGGCGAAGAAGTACAACGTCCTGCCGCTCGACGACCGGATGTTCGAGCGCCTGGATGCGAAGACGGTCGGCCGCCCGGATCTCATGGGCGGCAGAACCTCGCTGACGCTGGCCGAAGGCATGACCGGCATGATGGAAGCGGTGTTCATCAACGTGAAGAACCGTTCGAAGGTCATCACGGCCGAGATCGAAGTGCCGGCCGGTGGCGGCAACGGCACCGTGATCGCGCAGGGTGGCCGCTTCGGCGGCTGGTCGCTGTACGTCAAGGACGGCGTACCGGCTTACGACTACAACTTCCTCGGGATGCAACGCACGTCGATCGCGTCGAGCAAAAAGCTGGCGCCGGGCAAGTCGGTGCTGAAGTTCGACTTCGCCTACGACGGCGGCGGGCCGGGCAAGGGCGGCAAGGGCACGCTGTACGTCAACGACGAGAAGGTGGGCGAGGGCCGGATCGAGCACACGCAGTTCGGCATCTTCTCGGCGGACGAGACCGCCGACGTCGGCATCGACCTCGGCACGCCGGTGGTCGAGGCGATCGGTGCCGAGGCGAAGTCGAAGTTCACCGGGCGGATTCCGAAGTTGACCGTCCAGGTGAAGTAGCGGCAGCGAGCGCGCGATGGACGCACCCGTCGAAGTCCGCAGGGCCGGCCTCCACGTGCTGGCCAAGCCGATCGGCGCGGTGTGCGACATCGCGTGCGACTACTGCTTCTACCTCGAGAAGCGGGAGCTCTATCCCCGCGGCGAGCACTTCAAGATGCCGGACGAAGTGCTCGCCCGCTACATCGAGCAGTACGTTGAGGCGCAGCCGACCCCGGTGGTCGAGTTCGTGTGGCACGGCGGCGAGCCGACCCTGCTCGGCGTGGACTTCTTCCGCCGTGTCGTCGAGCTGCAGAAGCCGTACCGCGACCGCAAGGAGATCCGCAACACGCTGCAGACCAACGCGCTGCGGCTCGACGACGAGTGGTGCGCGTTCTTCAAGGAGAACGACTTCTTCGTCGGCGTGAGCCTGGACGGCCCGCGCGAAATCCACGACCGCTACCGCAAGGACCGGCACGGGCAGGGCACCTTCGACCGCGTGATGGAAGGGGTGCGCCTGCTGCAGAAGCACGGCGTCGAGTTCAACGCACTGGCGTGCGTCGGCCGCGAGACGGCGTACCGGCCGCTCGACGTGTACCGCTTCTTCAAGGAGGCGGGCATCCGCTACATCCAGTTCACGCCGATCGTCGAGCGCGAGCCGGACGAGGCGACGAAGGTGATCAAGCTCTGGCTCGCGCGGCCTGCGGTTCTCGACCGGCCGGAGCCGAACACGCGCGTCACGCCGTGGACGGTGGAGCCCGAGGCGTACGGCGACTTCCTGATCGCGATCTACGAGGAGTGGGTGCGCAAGGACGTCGGCAGCGTGTTCGTGATGAACTTCGAGTGGGCGCTGACGCAGTGGCTCGGCGAACCGTCGCCCGTGTGCATCTTCTCGCGCCAGTGCGGACGCGCGGTCGCGATGGAACACGATGGCAGCGTGTTCGCCTGCGACCACTACGTGTACCCGGAGTACAAGCTGGGCAACGTGCTCGAGGGCAACCTCGGCGAGATGGTCGAAGCCTCGGTGGCGTCGGGCTTCGGGCCGCACAAGGAGAAGACGCTGCCGCGCTACTGCCGCGAGTGCGAGGTCAAGGAGGCCTGCTGGGGCGGCTGCCCGAAGCACCGCTTCGCGACCACGCCGGACGGCGAACCCGGCCTGCACTACCTGTGCGCCGGCTACAAGAAGTTCTTCCGGCACATCCGCAAGTACCTGCGCGCGATGACGACGCTGCTGGAGAACGACCTGCCGGTCTCGGCCGTCATGCGAGCGGTGGACGGACCGTTGATCATCTCGCGCGCGCCGGAGTCGCGCTGACCGCAGCAACGGACTCGGGGGCAGGTCCGAGGCGCGCAGCGTTTGGCGCGAATTGTCAAGGAGACGGTCGCTCCGGACAAGCAGCGGTGAGCATGCCCATGGACAATTCGTCGTCCCGCGGCCGGCGGCGGCCGCCCGCGCACTTCGCGACGGAACCTTCATGAACACACGATCCCTTGCTGCCCTGTCCTGCCTTGCCGCGCTCCTCCTCGTCGGCTGCCAGACCACCGAACAGTGGATGAGCTCCATGCGCCCGAAGGCGATCGACGCCGCTGAAAAGCGCGGTCGCTTCGAGCTCAACTGCCCGGCCGCCACGGGCCAGGTCCTCAACGAGCAGGACGTGCAGCCGGAGGTCCGCGCAGTGCGCTTCCAGGCGCCGGACCGGGCTGTCTTCACGATCGGCGTCAGCGGCTGCAACAAGCGCGCAACGTACGTGGTGGTCTGCCCGGACGACGGCAGCGGCAACTGCTTCGCCGCCGACGGGCAGCGCTAGGAACGACCGCATTCCTTCCTTCGGGGGCGGCTGCTCACGCCGTCCCCGCGTTCGCTCGTGGAGAAACCGATATAGCCCCGCTCCGCGATCAACCTCGCTGCCCGAAGTCGTTCTCGGTACACGATGATCCGCCAGGTGCGGAGTCGCGTGACCAGCGGGCCGTGATGCAGCCGCGAAGTCGGGGCATGCCATCCGGGCCGAAAACTGCGACACGAAGGAAAAGGACGCTGCAATGAACCTGAAGCACGGAATTGCACTTGCCGCGTTGGCGGCGCTGGTTGCGTGCGGTGAGAAGCCGCCCACGCCGGCTCCGGCCGCGGAAGCGGCGAAGGCCGCCGCCTTGGAACAGGCAGCGGCGATGGAAAAGGAAGCCCTGCAGGCCGGTGTCGAGGCGGTCGTCTACGGACTGCCGCTCGTCATCATGGACCTCACGCGCGCCAAGACGACCAACGTCGCGACGTCCGGCGGCTTCTACGCGCCGGTCAACCAGTTCGTTCACGTGCGCGCCTTTCCCGACGCTTCGTTCAAGGACGTCGTGCGCGCCAACGTCGACACGCTGTACTCCTCCGCGTGGCTCGACCTGTCGAAGGAGCCGATCGTCCTGTCGGTGCCCGACACGCGCGGCCGCTTTTACCTGATGCCGATGATCGACGCGTGGACCAACATCTTCGCGTCGCCCGGCAAGCGGACGACAGGCACGAAGGCGGGGCACTTCGCGGTCACCGGACCGGGTTGGAGCGGGACGCTGCCCGCCGGCGTGCAGGAGCTGAAGTCGCCGACCAACATGGTGTGGATCATCGGCCGTACCCAGACCAACGGGCCGAAGGACTACCCGGCCGTGCACGCCATCCAGGACGCCTGCAAGCTGGTGCCGCTGTCGGCGTTCGGCAAGCCGTACACCGCGCCGAAGGGCGAGGTCGATCCGGCGATCGACATGAAAACGCCGCCCGTTGAGCAACTGAAGAAGATGACCACCGAGGCCTTCCTCGGCCGACTCGCGGAGTTGCTGAAGGCCAATCCGCCGCCGGCGTCCGAGGCGCCGGTGCTCGCGAAGCTTGCGAAGATCGGCGTGGTGCCGGGCGAGAAGTTCGATCCTTCGAAGCTGGATCCCGCCGTCGCCAAGGGCCTGAAGAATGCATTCCCGGTCGCCATGGAAAAGCTGCAGGTGGCGTCGAAGGAAAGCGGCGCGCCGGTCAACGGCTGGCGGGTGCCGCCGATGGTGCTCGGCAACTTCGGCACGGACTACGGCACGCGCGCCGTGGTGGCGCTGGTCGGCCTCGGCGCGAACCTGCCCGCCGATGCCGTGTACCCCTCCGCGTTCGTCGACGCCGACGGGCAGCCGCTGAACGGCGCCCACCGCTATGTTCTGCACTTCGAGAAGGGCGCCGAGCCTCCGGTCAACGCGTTCTGGTCAGTGACGATGTACGACGCGCAGTCGTTCTTCGTCGACAACAAGCTCAACCGCTACGCGATCAGCAGCTGGATGCCGCTGAAGCGCAACCCCGATGGTTCGATTGACGTCTACATCCAGAACGAGTCGCCGGGGAAGGACAGGGAGACGAACTGGCTGCCGGCACCGAAGGGCGAGTTCAACGTGACGATGCGGATGTACTGGCCCAGGGAGAAGGATCCGTCGATCCTGGACTCGACCTGGAAACCGTCAGGGGTCAAGCGGGCGCAGTGACGAAACGGTCGACTGGCAGGCCCTCGCGGGAGCGCACACAATGACGGACGGAACCGAGCGCGGAATCCGCTTCGAGGAGTTCACCGGGCTGACCATCGGCCGGGCACTGCTGATGGCGGTGCCCGTGCTGGCGCTGGTCGTGGCGTCCATCTGGCTGGCCGTCCAGTTCCTCGAGCCGATGCCGCCGCGCCGGATCGTCCTGGCGACCGGCCCGGAAGGAAGCGCGCTTCATGCGCTCGGCAAGCGCTACGCCGAGCGGGTGTCCGCGCAGGGCATCGCGGTCGACGTGCGCGCGACGCGCGGCCCCGCCGACAACGTCGTGCTGCTGGGCGACCGCAAGGAGCGCGTCGATGCGGCGTTCCTCACGGCCGGCACCGCGAACGCCGAGCAGGCCGGCGCGATCGTCAACGCATCGAACCTCTTCTACGCGCCCCTGTGGTGCCTTGGCCGCGACCCGTCGGGTGAAGTCACGCTCGCCGGACTCAGGGGAAAGCGCATCGCCATCGGCGCGCCGGGCAGCGGCCTCAGCGTCCAGCTCCTGCCGCTGCTCGCGGCCAATGGGGTCGCGGCGGACAACACGACCTTGCTGGAACTCGGGCCGCAGGAGTCCGTGCAGGCGCTGGCCGCCGGTGACGCCGACGCGATCTTCCTCGGCGAGGGTATGCGCGGACCGCATCTGGCACGGGCCCTCGAACTCCCAGGTGTCCGCGTGATGAGCTTTCCGCGCGCCGACGCCTACGAGCGCCGCTTCGCGCACATCGTCCGCCTGCACCTGCCGCGGGGCACCATCGACCTTGCGCGCGGAATCCCGGATCGCGACCTCACGCTGATCGGGACATCGGTCATGCTCGCGGCGCGTGCCGACGTGCATCCGACGGTGGTGGACCTGCTCGTCGACGCCGCGCGCCAGCTCCACTCGGGGCAGGGCGTCTTCGAGAAGCGCGGCGAGTTTCCGCACCTGCACGTCGTGGACGACGTGCCCGTGTCGGGGCAGGCCCTGCTGTATGCCCGCGAAGGCCCGAGCCTGCTGCGGCGCTACCTGCCGTTGTGGGCCGCCGACGCGATCCAGCGGGCCATCGTCCTGGCGGTGCCCCTGCTGGCGGTCGCGATCCCGCTCGCCCGGTTCCTGCCTGCCCTGCTCAATCTCGTCGGGAGGCGCCGCATGCTCCTCGGCTACGCGCGCCTGCGGCGCGTCGAGCGCGCCCTGCGTGCGCGCGAGCCGGGCGCGCCCGTCGACGACCTCCTGCGGGAACTCGACCGGATCGAGGAACTGGTGTCGGGCGAGAAGGAGTCGGTCGTCAAGGCGGGCGAGTTGTACACCTTCCGCGCGCACGTGCGCATGGTCCGGGAGTCCGTGCTCGCGCGCATGCAGTCGTCCGGGGCCGGCGGTCCGTCGGCCGTGGCCGCGAGGACGATGGAAGCGCGATGAGTGTCAGTGCGAAACTGAAGGAAGAATTGCGTTCCGTCGGGCTGTACACGCTGTTCTTCGGCGCGTGGTTCTCGGCGTTCATGCTGCTGAAGGTGCTGATCCTCGAGGAATACCAGATCCGGTTCTCCGGACTGTCCGCGGTGCTCGTCGGCGCGCTCGTGCTTGCGAAGGTCGTGCTGCTGCTCGAGCACGTCTCGCTCGGCGGCTGGGTCGCGCGGCGGCCGGCCTGGCTGGAAGTCGCCGTGCGGACCGCCCTGTACGCCCTGGGCGTGCTCATCGTCCTGCTGCTCGAAAAGGCGTTCGAGGTGAGGCACGAGCGCGGAGGGGTGCTGCGCGCGCTGGCGGGCATCCTGCGCCATGAAGACATTCCGCATGTCGTTGCGAACGCGATCGTCGCCGCCGGCGCGCTGCTGGTGTTCAACGTGTTCTCGCTGATCCGCAAGCGTCTGGGTCCCGGCGCATTGCTCGGCCTGATGCGTGCGCCTGCCGGCAAGGTCGACTGAACCCGCGGAGACGGCCCGCCCCCGGTCGTTTGACTTGACCCCGCTTGCGTTCAAGCAGCAGCATCGCCTCCAGACCAGCCGTCGCGCCTGCTTGCGGGACTGAACGGCTCGAACAACCCGGCGCCGTTCAGCGGCGCCGCCTTCACCATCACAAGGGAGACCGCAATGAACAAGGAAGCCTTCGAGAAGGGCCTGAAGACGCGCCGCGAAGTCCTGGGCGCGGAGTACGTCGATGCGTCGATCAGGAACGCCGACGACTTCAACCGGCCGATGCAGGAACTGGTCACGGAGTACTGCTGGAACGAGATCTGGAACCGCCCGGGCCTGGATCGGCGCACGCGCAGCTTCCTCAACCTGGCGATGATCACCGCGCTCAACCGGCCGCACGAACTGAAGCTGCACGTGCGCGGCGCCATCAACAACGGCCTCACGAAGGACGAGATCAGGGAGGTCTTCCTCCAGGCCGCGATCTACTGTGGCGTTCCCGCGGCGATCGACAGCTTCCGCTCGGCGAAGGAAGTCTTCAAAGAGATGGGGATCTGACCGATGGCCGCCGCCCGCATCGGCTTCATCGGCCTCGGCCGCATGGGCGTCCCGATGGCCGGGAACCTGCTCCGCGCGGGGTTCGAGGTGGCGGGATACGACGTCAAGGCGCAGACCGGCCGGGAACTCGATTCACGGCCGGGCTTCGAGCGGGCGGAATCGGCGCAGGCGTGCGTCGAGTCAGCCAGCGTGGTCGTGCTGATGCTCCCGGACAGCCAGGTGGTCGACGGCCTGCTGTGGGAAGCGCCGGGGCTCGCGGCCGCGATGCAGCCCGGGACACTGGTCATCGACATGGGATCCTCGGACCCGCTGCGCAGCCGCAGCAACGCCGAGCGCCTGGCCGCGCGCGGACTGGACTTCATCGATGCCCCGGTTTCGGGTGGCGTGAAGCGCGCGATCGACGGCACGCTCTCGATCATGGTCGGAGGCCCGAAGGAGACCTTCGAGCGCGCCGAGCCCGTCCTGCAGGCGATGGGCAAGACGCTGATCCGCGTCGGCGCGGCGGGCGCCGGCCACGCGGTCAAGGCCCTCAACAACTACGTGTCCGCCGCCGGCCTGATCGCCGTCAGCGAGGCGCTCGTGGCGGCCGAGAAGTTCGGCATCGATCCGCACCTCGTCAACCAGGTCTTCAACGCCTCGACCGGCAGGAACAACACGACCGAACGGAAGGTCGAGGACTTCATGCTGTCGAAGCGCTACGACTCGGGTTTCGCGCTCGCCCTGATGCGCAAGGACGTCCAGACCGCCTCGCAGTTCATCGACGGGATGGGCACGCCCGGCCGGTTCGCGCGCGAGTGCCTCGGCGTGGCCGCGGCGGCGGAGGACGCGCTCGGGGCCGGCGCGGACCATACGGCGGTGCACGCGTACTTCGCCGCGCAGATGCCGACGTAGCGGACGGATGCCGAGCCGGGCCTCAGTTCCGAAGCTGGACGGCCAGCATCTCGCCCCTCGCGCACACCTGGTCTGCCTCGCTGAGCGAAAGTGAAACCTGCACCTTGCGTCCTTCGACGCCGCGCAGCTGGCCCCTGATCACGAGTTCCACGCCGATCGGTGTCGGTCGGAGAAAGTCCACTTTCAACGACGCCGTGACGAATCGCATGAACTCGCCGCCGTCGTCCATTTCGCGGCCTGCCGCGCGATAGGCGAACGCCGCCGCCGATGCCGTGCCATGACAATCCAGCAACGACGCGACCATTCCGCCGTAGGCGTGATCCGGAACTCCGCCACTGAATTCCGGGGGGACCGTGAACCGCGCAATGGTGTCCTGGCCATCCCAGTAGCTCTTGAGGTGATGACCATGCGGATGGCTCTTGCCGCATCCGTAGCAGTGGCTGAACCTGTCGGGGTAGTAGTCCTGGAATGCCGTTGGCATCTTCAGCTCGCGGGAGAGACGTCAGGTGGCGTCGAGCGGCGCCTCAGTCGGGCGCCCCGCGCGGCCACTCTCCGGCTCACTTTCCGCTGTAGTCCGCGTTCTTCAGCCGCCGCTTCCGCACCGCCTCAGCCAGCGTATCGAGGCAGCGCACGCTGTCTTCCCAGCCGAGGCAGGCATCGGTGATCGACTGGCCGTACGTCAGCGGCTTGCCCGGCTGCAGGTCCTGGCGGCCGGCGACGAGGTGGCTCTCGATCATCACGCCGACGATGCGCTGCTCGCCGGCCGCGAGCTGCGATGCGATGTTCTCGCACACCGCGATCTGGTTCTGGTGGTTCTTCTGGCTGTTGGCGTGGCTCGCGTCGATCATCAGGCGCTGCGCGAGGCCGGCCTTGCCGAGGTCGGCGCAAGCCGTCTCGACGCTCGCCGCGTCGAAGTTCGGCGCCTTGCCGCCGCGCAGGATGATGTGGCAGTCCTCGTTGCCCTTGGTCGAGACGATGGCGGAGTGGCCGCCCTTCGTGACCGACAGGAAATGATGCGGCTGCTGCGCCGCCTTGATCGCGTCGGCGGCGATCCTGATGTTGCCGTCGGTGCCGTTCTTGAAGCCGACCGGGCACGACAGGCCCGAGGCCAGCTCGCGGTGCACCTGGCTCTCGGTGGTGCGCGCGCCGATCGCGCCCCAAGCGACGAAGTCGGCGATGTACTGCGGCGTGATCATGTCGAGGTACTCGCAGCCCGCCGGCACTCCGGCCGCGTTGATCTCCATCAGCAGCTCGCGCGCGACGCGCAGGCCGTGGTTGATGCGGAAGCTGCCGTCGAGGTCCGGGTCGTTGATCAGGCCCTTCCAGCCGACGGTGGTGCGCGGTTTCTCGAAGTACACGCGCATCACGATCTCGAGGTCGCCCTTCAGTCGTTCGCGCTCGGCCTGCAGCCGCCTTGCGTACTCGAGCGCGGCGTCCGGGTCGTGGATCGAGCAGGGGCCGATGACGACGACCAGCCGGTCGTCCATGCCGTGCAGGATGCGGTGGATCGCCGAGCGCGCCTCGAACACGGTGCTCGACGCCGACTCGTCGCATGGAAACTCGCGGAGCAGGTGCGCCGGCGGCACCAGTTCCTTGATCTCCTTGATCCGCAGGTCATCGGTCATGTGTCGCATTGCTCGAGCTCCATCCATGGTCGGTCTTTCGTTGCCGGCACCGCCCTGGCCAAAAAAAAACCGCCAGGGATTCGGCCTGGCGGTTGGTGTCGGTTCTGCCCTTGTTACGTGCGTCGCTCGACTCGTTCCGCCAGAGGCCGGAAGAATCCAAAGAAGAAATACGAAAAGAAGGAGGCGAAGCGCGTCATGGCGATGCGACTGTACCGCAGGCAGGGTCGACGGGGCAAGTCGAGCGGGCCGGCGCTCGCTCAGACGAGGCGGTGGAGCGTGTCGTCGACGGCTTCGACCACGCGCTGGACGTCGGAGTCTTCCATCGATGGAAACAGCGGCAGCGAGACGATCGAGCGCCCGATGCGCTCGGCGTGCGGGAAGTCGCCTTCCTTCCACCCCAGGCGGCGGTAGAGCGTGAACAGGTGCATCGCCGGGTAGTGGACTCCGGTGCCGATGCCGCGGTCCTTCAGTTCCTGCATGAAGGCCGATCGCGGCACCGCCGGCGGCAGCACGATCTGGAACAGGTGCCAGTTCGGGTTCTCGAAGTCGCGCACCGGCAATTGCACGTCCCAGTCGATCGCGCCGATCGCTTCGAAGAGTTCGAAGTAGCGCTGCGCGAGCGCGCGGCGGCGGGCCGTGAACGCCGCCAGCCGTGGCATCTGCCCGAGGCCGACCCGCGCGGCGACGTCGGTCAGGTACGAACTGCCGCCGACGACGTCGACGTCCATGCCGTCGAGGCCATTGCGCGTGACGCCCTGCACCCGCAGCGTCTCGGCCTGGGCGATCTCGGCGTCGGCCGGCATCACCAGGCAGCCGCCTTCGATGCTGGTGATGTTCTGGCTCGCGTGGAAGGAGAACGAGACGTAGTCGCCGAAGCTGCCGATGCGCTTGCCGCGCCACGAGGCGTCGATGGCGTGGGACGCGTCCTCGACCACGCGCAGTCCGTGCACGTGCGCGATCGCGTGGATGGCGTCGAGGTCGCACGGGGCGCCGGCCAGGTGAGCCGGCAGGATTGCGCGCGTGCGCGGCGTGATCGCGGCCTCGATGCGCGCGGGATCGATGTGCCGCGTCGTCGGGTCGATGTCGACGAACACCGGGCGGGCGCCGACCTTGAGCACCGCGTTGGCCGTCGCGGCCCAAGCCAGCGGCGTCGTGATGACTTCGTGGCCCTCGTCGATGCCGAGCATCCGCAGCGCCACCTCGATCGTCACCGCGCCGGAGTTGAACACGCGCACCGTGCGGCCGCGGAAGAGCTCGGACAGCGCCGCCTCGAACTCCGCGGCTACGCGGCCGGTCGTGAGCCCGCCCGCGCGCAGCAAGTCGGCCACGCCGCGGATGGTCTGCTCGTCGATCTCGGGTCGCGCCAGCGGCAGGAACGGCTCGTCGCTCATCGGAAGGACGGCACGCAGCGGTGTCGGCCGGCGTGGGCGTTCATCGGCTGTACAGCCACGCCGTCAGGTGGAAGAAGACCGGTGCGGCGAAGGCGAGGGCGTCGAGCCGGTCGAGCACCGCGCGCACGCCGACGATGCCGGTGTCCCAGTCGCGCGCGCCCAGGCTCTTCTTGACGGAGGCCAGCACCACGGAGCCAAGGAAGCCCGAGCCCGCGACGATGATCGACATCAGCGTCGACTGCCACCAGCGGTACGGCGTCATCCACCACAGCGCGGTGCCGAGCAGGCCGGCCACCGTCGCCGCCACCATCACGCCGGCCCACGTCTTGTTCGGGTCGGACTTCAGCGGCGTGCCGCCCAGCACGGCGCTCGAGATCACCTGGGCCAGGTCGGCGATGTAGAGCACGAGCAGGAAGTACGCGAGCAGCAGCGGGCCGCGCTCGGCGACCTCCGGCGATCCGATCTGCAGGATCGCCGGCGCGTGGCTGATGCAGTAGACGCAGATCATCAGGCCCCACTGGACCTTGGCGACGCGCTCGAGGTAGCGCTCGTTGTCCTGCTTCAGCGCCATCACCACCGGCAGCAGCAGGAAGACGTACACGGGGATGAAGACGGTGAAGGTGCCGATGTTGCCGATCCCGATCAGCACGTAGTGCAGCGGCGTGATCACGTAGAAGGCGAGCACCAGCGCCCAGTGGTCGGCGGGCCGGATCGGCGTCAGCGACACGAAGTTGCGCAGCGCGAAGAACGACGCGAGCGCGAACAGGAAGAGCAGGGCGCCGGTTCCGAGGGCGAAGGCGATCCCGAACATCACGACGATCGACCACGACGCGCGCATGCGCGAGTTCACGAGCGCCAGCCGTTGCTGCTGGACCGGGTCGATGGTGCGGCGGCGGAGCCAGGAGCCGAGGAGGGTGACGGCGACCGACAGCGCGACCAGTCCGGCCAGCACCGCGAGGAAGGTTTCGTTGAGCGTCAGGTGCGGCATCAGTCCGCTTCCAGTGCGATGACCGCCGCGCGCGCGCGCTCGAGGAACACGGCCTTGTCCTCGCCCGCGATGCGCTCGAGCGGCGCGCCGAAGCGCACGGTGCAGATGGCCGGTACGGGGATGACGGCACCCTTCGGCATGCTGCGGTGGAGGTTCTCGATGTACACCGGGATCAGCTCGACGTTCGGGAACTCCATCGCGAGGTGGTACAGGCCCGACTTGAAGGCGTTGGGGAACTCCTGGGCGGAGCGCGTCCCCTCGGGAAAGATGATCAGCGAGAAGCCGTGCTCGAGCGCCTCGCGCAGCGGCTGCAGCGGGTCGGCGTCCGGATCGTCGCGGGCGCGGTCGACCATCACCACGTTCAGTTCGTCCCGCGCGATCGTGCCGCGGATGCCTGGCCGGTCCCAGTAATCCTTCGCGGCCACCGGGCGCGTGTTCGCCCGCAGTGCCGACGGCAGCGCGGCCCACAGCACCACCGTGTCCATGTGGCTGGTGTGATTGGCGAAGTAGATGCGCTGGGTCGCGGTCGGCGCGGAGCCGATCCAGCGCGGGTACGCGCCGACCAGCAGGCGCACCAGCCAGACGATGGGAAGCAGGAACTTCAGAGAGGTCTCCCCGTGGGCCCGAGTTCGAGGGCGGGGTCGTTGTTATGGATGCAATTATGCCGAGTCGGGCCGCTGGCGCTCTTCCGCAGGGTGGCGGCCGATCGCGATTCGTGCCGACCCGCGTAGCATGCGCGCCCGGGCGCACTGAAGAGGACCTGCCGATGACGCGACGCTTTCCCTGGCTGGCGAAGTTCCTGTGGATTTCGGTCGCGTGGCTTGCCGGCTGCGCCTCGAGTGGCCAGCCTGCGCCGGACGGCGTGATGCTGATCCGCGGTGAACTCGCGTCGCGTGCGCGCATCGCGCTGCCGCCCGACGGCATCGCGATCGTCGAGCTGACCCGCCCGTCGGATGGCCGCGTGATCGCCGACCAGCAGATCGCGCTGAACGGTCGCCAGGTGCCGATCGCGTTCGAGCTGCGCGTGCAGCGCGCCGCGCTGCAGCGCCGACACCGGCTATGCGCTGCGCGGCGCGATTCAATCGCGAGGCCAGCCGATGTGGCTCAGCGCTCCGGTCGACGTGCGCCTGGCGCGCGGCGACGTGAACGCCGGCGCGCTGATGCTCGAGCCCTGGGAGGCGGTCGCCTTCGCGTCGCGCCTCGACTGCGGGCCGCGGACCGCGCGCGTCGGCATCGTGCGGCGTGACGGCCGCGACGTGACCCGCCTGACGATCGACGGCGAGCGCCACGAGATGAATTCCGTTGTCAGCGCCTCGGGCGCGCGCTACGAGGCGGCGGGCGATCCGACCACGCAGCTGTGGGTCAAGGGCGATCGCGCGACGCTGACGCTGCGCGGCGAGGCGCTGCCAGAGTGCGCGGTCGTGCGCGACGCGCCCGACGCGGTTCGCGCGCGCGGCAACGAGCCGAACTGGCGGCTCGAGCTCGGCACCGCGCTGCTGTTCGTCGGACCGGACCTGCGCATCGAGGGCACCGCGCCGCCGGCCCGGATCTCGAACGGAGTGCGTGAGCACGCCGGCATCGTCAACGGGCGGTCGATCAATGTCTCGCTGGCGCCGCGCGTGTGCCGCGACAACATGTCCGGCATGCCGTACCCATTGACGGCCGAGGTCGTCGTCAGCGGGCGCGCCTTCCGCGGCTGCGGCGGCGAGCCGGAAGCGCTGCTGATCGGCGCCGAGTGGGTGGTCGAGGACATCGGGGGCACCCTGACCGACCGCTCGCGGGCGACGCTGGACTTCGGCGTGGACGGGCGGCTGGCCGGCCGGTCGTCGTGCAACGCCTACACCACCACGTACAAGCTGACGGGCGAGAGCCTGACGATCGGCGCGACCGCGACGACGATGATGAACTGCGAGCCGTCGCTCATGGAACAGGAACAGCGTTTCCTGGACATCCTGCAGCGGGTGCAGCGGTTCGACATAGGAGACACCGGCGCGCTGGTGCTGCTCGACGATCGCGGTCGGAAGATCACCGCGCGGCGGCAGCGCTGACCGTGCGCCACCGCACTGCATAATCTCGTCGCCGGACGCGAGAGTCCGGTTGACCCGGCGCCGCACGCGAGGCAAGGGAAACGATGGGCTGGTTCACCGCAGCGCTTCTGGTCATCGCGGCCGCGTGCCTGACGTTGTCCGCGATCCACGCCCACGTCTGGCTGCGCGAGCGCAGCGTGACCGCGAACGGCGCCTTCGCGCTGCTCGCCGCGAGTGTGGCCTCGCTGGCGTTCATCGAGCTGCAGATGGTTCGCGCGACCGATCCCGCGGAGTTCGGTCGCTGGCTCTGGTGGTATCACCTTCCAGTCTGGACTGGTCTGGTCGCTACCGTTTTCTTCGTTCGCCTGCATCTGGGAGCTGGGCGGGCGTGGCTGGGATGGACCGCGATTGGGCTGCGAAGCGTGGCGCTCGTCATCAATTTCCTTTCCTCCCCCAACATCAACTATCGGGAACTGACCGGCCTGGAGCACGTCCCGGTGCTGGGCGACAGCCTGGCGTGGGGCCAGGGGACGACGAACCCGCTGCTGGCCATCGCGCAGTTGGCGCTGGTCGCTCTGATCGTGTACATCGGCGATGCGGCGGTGACCGCGTGGCGGCACGGCCAGCGACGACGCGCACTGACTGTCGGCGCCAGCATGGTGATCTTCGTGTCGGCCGCCTTCGGTTCCGCCGTGCTTTCGTACTGGGGGCTCGCGCGGCTGCCGGTCCTCGCCAGCCTGTTCTTCCTGCCGATCGTGCTGTTCATGGGCTTCGACCTGAGCCTCGACCTGATTCGATCCGTGCAACTGGCGGCGGAGCTGGACGCCAAGACGATCGCTTTGAAGGGATCCGAGCAGAAGCTCGCGTTCGCGGCCGAGGCGGCGCGCGCCGGACTGTGGAGCGTGGACCGCGCCACCGGCCGCCTGTGGGCGACGCCACAGGCGCTTTCGATGTTCGAGCTGGCGGCCGATCGTGAGCACCATGTCGACGAAGTGCTCGTGCCAGTGCATCCCGATGATCGCGAACGCGTGCGCGAGTTCATGGGCGGCGCGCAAGGCGACCAACGCGGCGCCATGGTGGAGTACCGGGTGGTGCTCCCATCGGGCGAGACGCGCTGGTACGGCGCGCGCGGTGCGACGCACGAGGCGCCGCGCGGGTCGCCGACGCTTATGGGAGCGACGATCGACATCACCGAGCGCAAACGTGCCGAGGAAGAGACCGCGCGGCAGCGCGTCGAGTTGGAGCACCTGTCGCGGGTCGCGACAGCTGAGCGAGCTGTCCGGCGCGCTCGCTCACGAGCTGAACCAGCCGCTCGCGATCATCATGAGCAATGCGGAGGCGGCGCAGTTGATGCTCGGTCGACCTGACCCCGACCTCGACGAGGTCCGGGCGATCCTGCGCGACATCGTCGACGCCGACGAGCGCGCGGGACAGGTCATCCGTCGCCTGCGCGGAATGCTGAAGCGCGGCGCGCCGCAGCGACAACCGCTGTCGTTGAACGCCATCGTGCAGGACGTCCTGCAGTTCGTGCGGGCGGACCTCGGGCGCCGCGGAGTCACGCTCGACCTGCAACTCGACCTCGGCCTGAAGAACGTCTTCGTGGACCGCGTTCCGATCGAGCAGGTGCTCATCAACCTGATCAACAATGCGTGCGACGCCATGGTGCGGAACGCCGCCGGCGACCGGGCGCTGAAGATAGCGACGTATGGGGATGCGCAGACGGCCTGCGTGCGGGTCGAGGACGTCGGCAGTGGACTGCCCGCGAACCCGGAGCAGGTCTTCGACGCCTTCTACACCACCAAACCGGAAGGCCTCGGCATGGGCCTGGCCATCTCGCGCTCGATCGTCACGGCGCACGGCGGCAGCCTCGCCGCGGAGTCCAACACGCCGCGCGGCGCCGTGTTCACGATCTGCCTGCCGCTTGCGCCGGAGGCTGCATGAACGGCAGAGGAAAGGTTTTCCTCGTCGACGACGAGCCCGAGTTGCGGCAGGCGTTGACGCGCCTGCTGAAGGCCGAGGGACTCGACGTCGAAGGCTTCGGTTCCGCCCACGAGTTCCTCACCCGCATTACCGAAGAAACCGCCGGGTGCCTGCTGCTCGACCTCGCGATGCCGGGACTCGATGGACTCGAAGTGCAGGCGCGCGTCGCCGCCACCGGCGCGAAGCTCGGCATCGTCTTCCTCACCGGCCACGGCGACATCCCGACGAGCGTGCGGGCGGTCAAGGCAGGCGCGCTCGATTTCCTCACCAAGCCGGTCCGGCGCGACGACCTGCTGCGCGCGGTGCACGCCGCGCTCGCTCACGCGAGCGAGCAGCACGCGGCCGCCGCCGCGAACGCGGATCTGCGCGGCCGCTACGCCCAGCTGACGCCGCGCGAGCGCGAGGTGTTCGCGCACGTGATCGCAGGCAAGCTGAACAAGGTGATCGCCGCGGACCTCGGGACGACCGAACAGACCATCAAGGTGCACCGCGCGCGCGTGATGGAGAAGCTCGCGGTCGACTCGGTGGCAGATCTCGTCCGTGTGGCACAGCAACTCGGTGTGAAGCCGGCGCGGTAGCGAAGCGGCGCTGTTCACCTTCGTGTGGAGCCCCGAGCTCCTGCGCATTGAACGAAGGTGCAATGGCCGGTCACCGTCGCTAACGCCACACTTCGCGCCGAACCGCCTTGGCCGTTCGCCGGCGTCCGGCCCGGGACCACTGCTCGAAGGAATCCTAGTGCACATCGCATTTCCGCTGCTTGCAGCGGCCATCGCCCTGATGTCCGCACCCGCCCGGGCGCAGGACGACAGCGCCGAGCTCGCCAAGAAGCTCAGCAACCCGGTGGCGGCACTGATCAGCGTCCCGTTCCAGCTGAACTACGACCGCAAGCTCGGACCACTGGACGACGGCGAGAAGTGGACGCTCAACGTCCAGCCGGTGGTGCCGATCGAGCTCAACAAGGACTGGAACGTCATCTCGCGCACGATCGCGCCGATCGTTTCACAGAAGGACGTGTTCCCGGGGACGGGCCGCCAGTCGGGCCTCGGCGACATCGTGCAGAGCTTCTTCTTTTCTCCGAAGGCGCCGACGGCGGGCGGCTGGATCTGGGGCGTCGGTCCGGTGCTGCTGCTGCCCACGGGTACGGACGATCTCCTGAGCGCGAAGAAGTGGGGCGCCGGCCCCACTGCCGTGATGCTGAAGCAGCACGATGGCTGGACGGTCGGCGCGCTCGCCAATCACATCTGGTCGTTCGCGGGCGATAGCCAGCGCGCGGACGTCAACGCGACATTCTTGCAACCGTTCCTGAGCTACACGACGCCGACGGCGTGGACCTTCGCGCTGAACACCGAGAGCACATACGACTGGAAAGCCAGCCAGTGGAGCGTGCCGGTCAACGCGCTCGTGACCAAGGTGACCAAGGTCGGGGGCCAGTTGATCAGCGTCGGCGGAGGGCTCCGGTACTGGGTCGACAGCCCGGAAGGTGGGCCGCAAGGACTTGGCTACCGTGCGGTGTTGACCTTGCTGTTTCCAAAGTAGAGCCGCGCGACTTCGCAAGCGCGACGACGCAACACGAGGACGGAGAAGTTCATGAATCAGATCGAAAGCTGGGCGACGTGGGGCCTCGGTCGCCTCATCGCGCTCGGGATGCTCGCGTTCTGCACGCTGGTGCCGATGGCGCACGCCCAGGACGCCTCGGCCTTCAAGGACGAGGAGATCGACCAGATGCTGGCGCCGATCGCGCTCTATCCGGATTCGCTGCTGTCGCAGATCCTGATGGCCAGCACCTATCCCGCCGACGTGAAGGCGGCGGCGGAGTGGTCGAAGGCGCATCCGGACGAGAAGGGCGACGCGGCGGTCACGAAGGTCGACGGCCAGCAGTGGGATCCGTCGGTGAAGTCGCTGGTCGCCTTCCCGCAGGTGCTCGCGATGATGCGCGACAAGCCGAACGACGTGCAGCGACTGGGCGACGCGTTCCTCGCCGACCCGGGCCGGGTGATGGACCGCGTGCAGTTCCTGCGCCAGAAGGCGCAACAGGCGGGCAACCTGAAGTCGAACGAACAGCAGAAGGTCGCGACGCAGACGGTCGAGAACAGGCAGGTCATCGTCATCGAGCCGGCGCAGCCGCAGACGGTGTTCGTGCCCGTCTACCAGCCGACGGTCGTGTACGGCTCGTGGATGTATCCGAGCTTTCCGCCTTACTACTGGCCGCCCCCGCCGTACTACTACCCGGGCGCGGCGTTCGTTGGCGGCGTGATCTGGGGCGCGGCGATGGTCGGCATCAGCAACAGCCTCTGGGGTGGCTTCGGCTGGGGCCGCAACGAGGTCAACATCAACGTGAACCGGTACAACAACGTCAACGTCAACAACCGGATCACGAACAACAACAACAAGTTCGTGCACAACCCGGACCGGCGGGGCGACGTGCCGTACCGCGACAACAAGAGCCGCGAGCAGTACGGCAAGAAGCAGCTGGCGGGCGCCCAGGACCGGCAGCAGTACCGTGGTAAGGAAGGCCGGCCCGACGCACGGGACGCGGATCGCGCTCGCGCACAGGAGGCGATGAAGCAGCGTGGTGTCGATCCGGCGGGAAGCCGCGATCGCGCGCCGGCGGGCGACCGCGGTGGCGCCGGCGGTGGCGGGCGCGACGTCGATCGTCCGGGTGGCGCGCAGACGCGCGACGTCGATCGCGCGGGTGGCGCGCAGACCCGCGACACGAACCGCGGTGGCGCGGACAACCGCGGCGCGGGCCCGAGCAACGCGATGTCCGGGGTGCGTGACCCCGCGGGGTCACGCGCGAGCATGGATCGCGGGCAGGCGAGTCGCGACTCGATGAACCGCGGCGGCGCCGCGTCGAAGCCGCAACCGGCGGCGCGGCCGCAACCGGCGGCGCGCCCGCAACCGGCCGCACGGCCACAACCGGCCGCGCGCCCGTCGGGCGGTGGCGGCGGTGGCCGTCCCGCAGGCGGTGGTGGACGCGGCCGCTGAGCCAGGAGACGAACGATGAAAACCATCAACAAGACACTTCCGCGCGGCTGCGCCACGCTGGCGTTGGTTGCGGCTCTCGGGGCCGGGCCGACGGCCTTCGCGCAGGCGCCTTTCGCCACGCCGCAGTCCGCCGCCAACACGCTGATCGAGGCGATCGCCACGCACGACGGCGACGCGGTGTCTCGCCTGCTCGGCACGGACTGGAAGCGACTCGTGCCGATCGGCCAGATCGACCAGGATGACGTGACGACCTTCCTGTACAAGTCGAGCCAGGTGCGCAGCGTCAAGGTCGAAGGCGGTCGCGCGCTGCTGACGGTGGGCACCGACCCGTGGACACTGCCGATCCCGATCGTGCAGGGCGCGGACGAGCAATGGCGCTTCGATCCAGTCGGTGGGCGCGAGATGCTGGCGGCGAAACGCATCGGCGCGAACGAACGTGCCGCGATCCAGGCGTCGCTCGCCTACGTCGATGCGCAGCGCGAATATGCGCTGGCGGACCGCGACGGCGACGGCGTGCTCGAGTACGCGCAGAGGCTCATCAGCAGCCCGGGCAAGCGCGACGGGCTGATCTGGAGCCCGAAGCTCGGCGACGACAGTCCGCTCGGTGAAGACTTCCTGCCGAAGAAGCCCGGCGACGGCTACCACGGGTACAACTTCCGCGTCCTCACGGCGCAGGGGCCGGCGGCGAAGGGTGGCGCCCACAATTTCCTGATCGGCAGGGACATGACGGCGGGGTACGCGCTGGTCGCGTGGCCGGTGAAGTACGGCGAGACCGGCGTGATGAGCTTCATCGTCAACAGCGACGGCGTCGTGTTCGAGCGCGACCTCGGACGCGGCACGGCGCAGGCCGCGGCGGCGGTGAAGACCTTCAACCCGGAAGCCGGCTGGGCGCCTGTCAAGCCGTGAGTTCCCCGCCCGGTGGAGGCCGCGATCTCCACCGGGCACCGCCGCACCGCCATTGCACCAATGTCCAATGGCGGCGCGGCTTCCCGCCCCGCACACTGCCCGCATGGGGCAGGCCAACCGCGTGATCGCCATCCTCGACGACGAGGAACACTACCGCCGCGCGCTGTCGCGCCTGCTTACGGCGCACGGCTACGGCGTGGCGAGCTTTTCCGCCGGCGAGGATCTGCTCGCCGAAGTGGCGCAGCGCGCATTCGACTGCGTGCTGCTCGACCTGCACATGCCGGGCATGACGGGGTTCGACGTGCTGACGCGATTGCGCGGCCAGCCGACACCGCCGCCCGTCATCGTCATCACGGCGCACGACGATCCCGACTTCATGAAGAAGGCGTTCGACCTGTACGCCTTCGAGTACCAGTTGAAGCCGGTGGCCTCGCCGATCCTTCTC
>CAWEQS010000022.1:0-106464 GCA_963811265.1 uncultured beta proteobacterium | reverse complement strand
CAAACGTCCTTGCGGAGCTGCGCGTGATTGCCCGGGCGCTCGACCGCCCGTCGCGAAAGGACGCACCAGCGGCTAATCTACGAAGCGGTAGCCTCGATGCTCCCGCCCCATACGAGACGCATGGAAGACCCAGCCAAGTTGCAGGAGCACGAGGCCCTCGTCACCGCCCTGCTCGACCCCTCCGCGTATGCCCATCCGGTCGATGGCGTCGAACGGATCGATACGCACATTTCGACAGTGCTGCTGGCCGGCGACTTCGCCTACAAGATCAAGAAACCCGTCGATCTCGGTTTCCTCGACTTCTCCTCACTGGAGAAGCGGCACCGCTTCTGCCTGGAGGAACTGCGCCTGAACCGGCGCACCGCGCCGCGGCTGTATCTCGACGTCGTTCCGATCGTTGTCGACGTCCGCCGGACCTCGCGTTGGCGCCGTCGCCGGCGACCCCGTCGAGTACGCGGTCCGGATGCTTCGCTTCGACCCAGGTTGCACGCTGGATCACCTGGCAGCGCGCGGCCAGCTGACCGGCGGCCTCATCGATCAACTGGCAACCGTCGTCGCGCGCCTTCACGCCGAAGCGGCCGTCGCGCCACCGGGCTTCGGCACCTCCGCGGCTGCGCGGCGGATCGCCGACGCCGTCGTCGAAGCGATTCGCGACTGCGCCCAGTCGGCGGCCGACCGTGCGCGCCTCGACGCGCTGGCCGCGTGGTCGACGGCCGAGTCGCGCGCGCGCGCCACGCAGATGGACGCACGCGCGGCCGCAGGATCCGTCCGCGAGTGCCACGGCGACCTGCACCTCGCCAACATCGTCCTGCTCGACGGCGCGCCGGTCCCCTTCGACGGCATCGAGTTCAACGACGAACTGCGCTTCATCGACGTGATCTGCGACGTCGCCTTCACCTTCATGGACCTGATGGACCACGGCTGTGCCGCACCTCGCCTGGCGGTTCGTCGGACGCTACCTCGAGCAGGCTGGCGACTATGAAGGCCTGTCCCTGCTCCGCTATTACGCGGTCTACCGCGCGCTCGTTCGCGCCGAAGTCGCCCTGATCCGGCATCGGCAGCCGCAACTGAGGCGCCAGGTGCGGCTGCGCGAACACACTTCCTTCGAGCACTACCTCGCCCTGGCCGAACGCCTGAGCCGTCCGCGGAGCGCCGTCGCTGGTGGTGATGACCGGACTGTCGGGCTCCGGCAAGTCGACCGTCGCACTCGAACTCGCTGCAGCGGCTCGAGGGCATCCGCGTCCGTTCCGACGTGGAGCGCAAGCGGCTGTTCGGATTCGCGCCGCAGGACAGCACGGAGGGCGGCGTCTACTCCCCTGAGGCCACCGCGCGCACCTACGACCGTATGGCGCAAGTGGCGCGCGTGGCGCTCCTCGCCGATGTCCCGGCAGTCGTCGACGGCGCCTTCCTGAAGCGCGTGGAGCGGGACCGCTTCCGCGCGCTGGCGCGGGAACTGGGCGTTCGCTTCATGCTCGTCTCGTGCGAAGCGCCGGCGGACGTCCTGCGCGCCCGGGTGGCGGCGCGCCATCGCGCGGGCCGCGACCCCTCCGAGGCGGATGTCGATGTCCTGGAGCGCCAGATCGGCTGGCAGGAGCGCCCAGGCTTCCGACGAAGACGCCGACTGCATCCACGTCGACACGCAGGCGGATTGGGCGGCGGTCGAAGAGCGCTGTCGATCGCTCGCGGAGTCATTGACGAAGGACCATCGATAGTGCGAAGTTGGAAGCTGCTGCATCGATCGGTGACTGCCGGGAGGTTACGATGAAACGAGTGACGGGAATCGGCGGCATCTTCTTCAAGGCGAAGGATCCGGCGGCGCTGCGGGTCTGGTACCAGCTGCACCTCGGCATCGACGTGCAGGAATGGGGCGGCGCGGCGTTCTCCTGGACCGATGCCGAAGGCAAAGCCGCGGGCGGCACCACGATCTGGAGCATTGCCGACGGCAGCGACCACTTCGCGCCGGGAGCAGCGACGTTCATGGTGAACTACCGCGTCGCCGACCTGCACGGCCTCCTGGCGCGTTGCGCGCCGAAGGCTGCAACGTGCTCGACAAGGTCGAGGAGTCCGAGTTCGGCAAGTTCGGCTGGGTGATCGACCCGAGGGCAACAAGGTCGAGCTGTGGGAGCCGCCGCCGGGGCAGTAAGCGCGCCCGCTATCCACGACAGCACCCGCCGATGCCCGCTGGGCCTGCACTGGCACCCGCTTTCATCATCTCCACCCCGAGCTTGAACCGAGAAGATTCGGCGGATCGGCGTCCATCGCCTCACGCCGCGCGGACGAGCCCGCACCGCCCGGACGATCGGCGCCGTCAATCACTGATCTTCGACAAGAAGGGTTCTTCGAACTTCCTATTTACTGGCCGGTGCCGTGCGCGGCTGACGGAGCGCGCTGCACTACAATCGGAGGATCCATGCCAGCGAGAGTCGATTTTTCCCAACTCACATTGATGGACACTCTCGACATGGCCACTCTCATCGAGGTCGAGGCGTTCAAGCGGTACAACCTTTTCGTCGAACAGATCGGAAGCTCCACCGATGCCGGGTCGTTCTTCCAGTCGATGGCCGGGAACGAGAAGAAGCACGCGGATGAGCTCGCCGAGCGCCGACATGCACTGTTCGGGGACGCTCCCGCGAAAGTCAAGCTCGACGACATCTTCGACGTGGAGGCCCCCGACGTCGGCTCGACGCGCTGGAACATGTCGGCGTTGAATGCGTGCCAGGTGGCTCTGTACTCCGAAAAGAAGGCCTTCGAGTTCTACGACAGGGCCCTGCGCACCGTGAAGCAGCCGGACGTCAAGGCGCTGTTCGAGGAGCTGCGCGACGAAGAGGCCGAGCACGTTCGCATGGTCGAGGAGATCATCGCGAAGCTGCCACCGTCGGCCAAGGTCGACGTCGAGGACGAGGACGACACCGAGTCGCGGATGGGTTTCTAGACCGGAGACAGCAAAGGGGCTGACCAGGCGCTGCCGGCGCCTAGCCTCGGCGATACCCACCTTCGCGCTGACTTCGAACAGCGAGCACAAAGACCCCGTCCAACTCCACGACATATCGGTACAGGGCGACGTATCCGTGCGATCCGCGCCCGATGATCAGTTCGCGCTTGTCCCCCGCTGCGGGCCTGCCGATCAGCGGGTTCGCCTCCAGGACGTCGATGGCCTGGATGATCTCGCCGATCCGCGCCGCCGCATGCTCTGGACCCTGTTCGGCAAGGTGGTCGAAGATCCGATCGAAGTCGTCGACGACCTCCGGGGCGATTTCGACGCGGGACACTGGCTACCGAGCCAGTTTCCGGGACGCTGGCCGCCGCGGCTTCTTGCCCGCGACCCGCTGCTCCAGATACGACCGCATCTCGCTCCAGGGAATCGTCTTGCCTTGCGCGGCGATCGCCTCGAAGCGCCGGTCGGCAAGTTCGTGGAACTCGTTGTGCCGCTCCGTGTCTTCGGCCTTCTCTGCGATCGCCTCGACGATGAAGCTGTGCGCGGATTGCCCGGACTTCTTCGCCGCAGCCGCTACCCTGGCCTTCAGGTCGGGTGGCAGCCGGATCGTCGTTGTGGTCATCGGAAGCTCCTTCGGTAAACAGAACGTAGCACGACAGTGCTACATGCTCAATGGTCTCTTTGACGGGTACGAGCCTCTTAACATTGCCAAACCTGCAGCCGCGAAGCGCCGGTGCGACCGCTGGCAGGCGCCTTCATCGAACCAGGAGCAACCATGCCCCTTCCCCGCCTGTATCGCCACGCCTGGATGGACGACGACGTCGTCGCCTTCCGTGACCAGGTCCGACGCTATGTCGAGGGCGAGATCGCCCCGCACATGGAGGCCTGGCGTCGCGCGGGCCAGGTGCCGCGCGAAATGTGGCGCAAGTTCGGCGCGATGGGGTTCCTGCTGCCGGAACTGCCGGAGCAGTACGGCGGCTCGGGCGTCAGCGCGGCCTGGCAACTGGTGGTCCAGGATGAACTCACCCGCGCCGAGGTCCCGCCCGGGGCCGGGGTGCACTCCCTGGCCGCCCACTACGTCCTGGACTATGGCAACGCCGAGCAGAAGCGTCGCTGGCTGCCGAAGATGGCGAGCGGCGAGCACTTCGGCGCCATCGGCATGACCGAGCCCGGCGGCGGCTCCGACCTGAAGGCGCTGCGCACCCGGGCCCGGCGCGACGGCGATCACTACGTCATCGACGGCGCCAAGACCTTCATCACCAACGGCGCGACCTGCTCGCTGCTGGCGCTCGCGTGTCGCACCGGCGGCGAAGGCGCAAAAGGCGTGTCGATGATCGTTCTCGAGACGGACAACCTCCCCGGCTTCAGCGTCGGCCGCCGGCTGGAGAAGCTCGGCATGCACGCGTCCGACACCTGCGAGCTGTCGTTCGACGGCGTCCGTGTGCCGGTCGCCAACCTGCTGGGCGAAGCCGAGGGCAACGGCTTCGCCCAGATGATGAGCCAGCTGCCGTACGAGCGGCTGTTCATCGGCGTTCCGGCCGCCGCGGTGATCGAGCGCGCGCTGGAAGTCACGCTGGAATACACCCGCGAGCGCACGGCCTTCGGCCAGCCGCTGGCCGAGTTCCAGAACACGCGCTTCAAGCTCGCCGAAGTCGCGACGATCGCCCACGTGGTGCGCGGCTTCGTCAACGACGCGATCCAGCGTTTCGTCGACGGCACGCTCGACGCCGAGGCCGCCTACATGGTCAAGTGGTGGTGCACCGAGCAGCAGTGCAAGGTCGTCGACGAGTGCCTGCAGCTGTTCGGGGGCTACGGCTACATGACCGAGTACCCGATCGCCCGCATGTACGCCGATTCGCGCGCGCAGCGCATCTACGGCGGCTCCAACGAGGTCATGAAGGACCTCATCGCGCGCAAGCTGTAAGCGCGTCGCGCCCCGACCGTCGCGCCGCCGGCCCGTTGTCAGGCGGCGGGCTTCCTGCCTTCCTTGGGCTTCGTCGGCAGCTTCTCGGGCTTGTTCGGCCCCCAGACGCGGCGGTAGTACGTGTCCGCCAGGTGCAGCGCGCCGACCGGGTTGTGCGCCAGCACGCGGTCCTTGGTCACCAGCGTCGTGACCAGCCCCTCGGAGTGCTTGGTGAACAGGCTGTCGTGGCCGACGCACAGGCCCATGATGACGTTGAGCTCGCAACCCGCGCGGTTGAGCAGTTCGGCCTGCGAGACCGGATTGCACATCGGCTCGAAGGTGCCGGGGCGGATCTTCTCCTCGTCCGTCAGCCCGATCTCCTCCTTCGCTATGCCGCCGTGCTTGCACGCGACCGACACCACGTCGAGCCCGTGGCTCTCGAGGATCGCACTGAACACGCGCGCGAGGTCGACGAACGAAATGCACATCGCGATGCCGACCTTGCGGAACCCCATCTTCGTTGCGAAGTGGCAGATCTCCTCGACCCGCGTCCACTTGCAGTAGCCCTCGCTCTCGACCACGGCCGACACCTGGGCGACGCGCTTGTGGAACGGGTCGCCGTAGGCCTCCCAGGCCTCGGCGATGCCTTCCGGGTCGACCTTGGACGGGCAGAAGCCCGGCCCGCGCTCGTCGCCCTCGCCCTGTCGACACGCGCGGATGGTGCTGGGGCAGTAGGCGCAACCCGGGGTTTCGTAGTTCATGCGAAGACCTCCATGGGCGAGCCGATGCGTCGCCCCTCGTTTCGCGCGGTGCGCGAAAGGTATGGCGACAACTTATGGGACGGGGGGATCAACTTCTTGACGAAGCGCAGACGCGCGCGTCCTTGTCGACCCATCGGTGATGGCTGTTCCCAATGAAGTGAGTCGATGGTCGACCCCGGCGGCGAGCGCGGCTGGCCAGCGCGCCTGTTCCGGTGACCGGGCGGCATCGTCACCCTCCGCGCGGACCGCGATCCAATCGACCGAGGGCGCGCGCCGGCGGCAATTGATCCAGCGCAACGACACACGGCTGCGCTGAGCTTGATTGAGTGAACACGCGTCGCGGCGCCGAAGCCGCGAACGCGCTCACCTTTCCGTACGGGCAGTCGGTGGCTTGCGGCCGAGGGCGCAATGGAGCGAATCGAGGAACAGCGTTACCAGGGACTCAGCCCGTTCGAGCTCAAGAACAAGCTGGTCGAACTCGCCAAGCACCGCGGCGAGCGCCTGATGCTCAATGCCGGCCGCGGCAATCCGAACTGGATCGCGCTCGAGCCGCGCGCGGCCTTCTTCTGCCTGGGCGAGTTTGCCGTGAGCGAGGCGCGACGGGTTGCGCTCGGTCCCGATTTCGGCGGCCTGCCGAAACGGCGCGGCATCGCGGATCGGCTGCGTGCGTTCCTCGCTGAACGCCCCGCGGCGCCGGGCCGCGCGCTCCTCGAAAGAGGCATCGACTACGCGCGGCGGACGCACGCGTTCGATGCGGACCTGCTGCTCGGCGAGTGGGTCGACGGGATACTCGGCGACCACTATCCGCTGCCGGTGCGCATGCTGGAGCACGCCGAAGTACTGGTGCGTGACCACCTCGTCGCGGAGCTCTTCGCGGGCGATGCGTCGGCGGGCCGCTTCGATCTGTTCGCGGTCGAGGGTGCGAGCGCCGGCATCACCTACGTCTTCCAGTCGCTCGTGAACTCGCGGTTGCTGGCGCCGGGCGATCGCATCGCGGTCGGCGTGCCGATCTTCACGCCGTATCTCGAAGTGCCGCGGCTGCCCGAGTACCGTTTCGAGCTCGTCGAGATCGCGCAGGACGAAGCCGCGGGGTGGCGCTACCCGCCGTCGCAGATCGAGAAGCTGCGCGATCCACGCGTCAAGGCATTCCTCGCCGTGAATCCCTCCAACCCCACCGCCGTCGCGATGGATCCCGAGACCGTCGTGCGCGTCGGCCAGATCGCGCGCGATCGGCCCGACCTCATCGTCATCACCGACGACGTCTACGCATCGTTCGTCGACGGCCACCGCTCGCTCGCCGCGGTGGCGCCGCGTAACACGATCGTCCTGTATTCGTTCTCGAAATACTGGGGCGCCACCGGGCTGCGTCTCGGCGTCATCGGTCTGCACGAGTCGAACCGGCTCGACGAGCGCCTCGCGGCAGCGTCGGGCGACGCGCTGGCCTCGGCGCGGGCCCGTTACGGCGCCGTGTCGACGGCGCCGGAGGCGATGAAACTGATCGATCGGATGGTGGCCGACAGCCGCGCGATCGGCCTGAACCACACGGCCGGGCTGTCCTCGTCGCAGCAGGTGCAGATGACGCTGTTCGCGCTCGACGGCCTGCTCGACGCCGGCCAGGGCCGCAAGCGCGTCGCGCGCGGCATCGTCCGCGGTCGCTTCGAGCGGCTCTACCGGGGTGCCCAGCTGGAGCCTCCCGCCGACCCGCTCCTGACCTGCTACTACACCACGCTGGACATCCCCGCGCTGGCGCGGACCCGATACGGCGATGCCTTCGCGGAGTGGCTCGTGGCGAGCTTCGAACCGATCGACTTCATCGTCCGGCTCGCGGAAGAGCGGGGCATCGTGCTGCTTGACGGCGGTGGCTTCGATGCGCCGCGGATGTCGGTGCGCGTTTCTCTCGCGAACCTGCCCGACGATGCATACGAGCCCATTGGTCGAGGCATCGCCGACCTGCTCGCCGACTACCACGCGCAGTGGCGCTACGGACAGGGCTGCAGGGCCTGACCCGCCCGGACCGGAAGCGGCGCACTCGCGGCCGCTGGCTAGAATGCGCGGACCATGCATCCATTACAGGCGCTCTTCGACAACAACCGCGCGTGGTCGCAGCGCATGCGCCGCAGCGACCCCGAGTTCTTCGCGCGCCTGTCGCGCCAGCAGTCGCCCCGCTTCCTGTGGATCGGCTGCGCCGACAGCCGGGTGCCGGCCAACGAGATCGTCGGCCTGCTGCCCGGCGAGCTCTTCGTCCACCGCAACGTCGCCAACGTGGTGGTGCCCAGCGACCTCAACTGCCTGTCGGTGATTCAGTTCGCGGTGGACGTGCTCAAGGTGGAGCACATCATCGTGTGCGGCCACTACGGGTGCAGCGGGGTGACCGCGGTGCTCGAGAACCGGCGCGTGGGCCTCGCGGACAACTGGCTGCGCCACGTGCGGGACGTCCATCACAAGCACGAGGCGCGCGTCGATGCCGTGGCGCCCACGGGGCAACGGATCGACCACCTGTGCGAGCTCAACGTGATCGAGCAGGTCGCCAACGTCTGCCAGACCACGATCGTGGGCGACGCCTGGGACCGCGGCCAGCAGCTGTCCGTGCACGGCTGGGTGTACGGCCTCGAGGACGGGCTCGTGCACGACCTCCAGACCACCGTGACGGGCCGCGCCGAGACCACCGCACGCTACGACGCGGCGCTCGCCGCGCTGTGACGTTCCGCACGCGGTACGGCGACGAGATCGCCGACATCGTCGAAATGCATTCCGCGCTGCGCGCGCAACCGGCGAGCCGTCCCGCGCCGCACGCCATCAAGGCCGCACTGCAAGCGATCGTCGCCGATCCCGATGCCGCCGACCTCCGGCGCATCGACGCGCTGACCCGCACGCTGCTGATGGATCCGGCGTGGCGCCGATTGCGCATCCAGTCGCTGTCCGAATTGACGGGCGATCAGCTGGCGGAGTGCGCCAAGTACGCGCTCGATCACTTCCCGCCTCTCCGGAAGCCGATCATCGAGCGCGGCGAAGTGATGCTGGCGCTTTCACTGCTCGCCGCCGCCAGGACCTGGCATGCAGCGCGGCGCATCAACCTCGTGCGTGAAGCGTTGTTCGCGGTTCCAGGTCGAATACCAGCGTGCGACCGCGATCATCAGGAAGGCGCATCGCGAGTTGCACGCGCGGACATGACGCCGAGCTGACCGGGCAGCCCCCCCTCGAGACTCACCCCCACCCCAATGCACCTCGGACTGCGCCTGTTCCTGCCGTTCGCCGCCGGCTACTTCCTCTCCTACCTGCTGCGCAACGTCAACGCCGTCATCGCGCCGGAGCTCACGCGCGAGCTCGGCGTCTCCGCCGCCGACCTCGGCCTGCTGACGTCGGCCTACCTGCTGACCTTCAGCGCCTTCCAGCTGCCGCTCGGCATCCTTCTGGACCGTTACGGCCCGCGCCGCGTCGAGTCGGCGCTGCTGCTGATCGCCGCCACGGGCAGCGCGTGGTTTGCGGTCGGCACGAGCCTGGGTGAACTGGCGGCCGCCCGAGCGCTGATCGGCCTCGGCGTCTGCGCCTGCCTCATGGGCGCGTTCAAGGCCTTCGCGGTGTGGTTCCCGATTGAACGGCTGCCGTCGCTGAACTCGGCGGTGATGGTGGCCGGCGGACTCGGCGCACTCGCCGCTACCACGCCGCTCGCCTGGGCTGCGCCGATCCTCGGGCGTGACGGACTGTTCTTCGTGCTCTCCGCGTTGACGGTGCTGGCGGCGGCCGGCATCTGGTCGACGCCGGAGAAGCCCGCCTCGGCCGCCGGCGGCACGCTGGGCCGGCAGCTGCGCGAGCTGGGCCAGGTGCTGGGCAGCCGGGCGTTCTGGCGCTACGCACCGATGACGGCCAGCGGGCTGGGAGGGTTCGTCGCGCTCCAGGGGCTGTGGGCCGTCCCGTGGCTGATGCAGGTGAGCGGGCAGACGCGCGAGGCCGCCGCCTTCCACATGCTGCTGACCACGCTGGCCATGGTCGGCGGGTTCCTCGGCACGGCCGTGGGCATCGGCCCGCTGCGCCGGCGCGGGCTGCCGCCGGGCCGGGTGATGGCGACCGCCAATGCCGTTGGCCTGCTCGCCATGCTCGCGCTGTGGTGGGGCGTAGGCGGCACCCACGCGCTCTGGTTCGTGCTCGGCGTTGTCTTCGCCGTGGGCAACCTCGCCTACGCCGAGATCACGAGCCGCTTCGATCCGACGCTGGCAGGACGCGTCAACGCCGCACTCAACCTGGCGACCTTCGTCGGCGCGTTCTCGATCCAGTGGGGCTACGGAGTGATGCTGGACGGCCTGCGCGCGGCGGGCTGGACCACGACGGACAGCCACCGGGCGACCTTCGCCATGCTGCTGGCGCTGCAGGCCGCCGGCTTCGGCTGGTTCCTCTGGAACCGGCGGCACGCGACCGGTGCCGCGCTGGCCTCGCAGACAGGCGCCGGCGACCCCTGACCATTCGGCGCCGCTCGCTAGGCGGCCGCGCCGAGTTCGGTCTGGAAGATGAGTCCGGCGTGCTCGCGCATCTTGTGGAACTCGATGCCGGGAAAGCGCTCCTGCGTGACCGACAGCTCGCCGGGATATTCGCAGACGAAGGTGGGCGCATCGACCGCGTCGTACGCGATCCGGTGCGCGTTGCTCTCGATGAACAGCTTCAGGTCGCGCGGGTCCTCGGCGGTGATCCATCGCGCGATCCGGATGTTCGACGACGACAGCCGCGCCTGCACGCCGTACTCGTGCTCGAGCCGGTGCATCACGACGTCGAACTGCAGCGCGCCGATCGCTCCCAGCAGCAGCGGACCACCGCCGTGCCGCTGGAAGACCTGGATCGCGCCCTCCTCGCCCAGCTGCTTCAGTCCCAGCTTCAGCTGCTTCGCGCGCATCGGATCGGCGAGCTCGACGCTCTGGAACATCTCGGGCGCGAAGAACGGCAGCCCGGTGAACTGCAGGTCCTCGCCCTCGGTGAGCGAATCGCCCAGCTGCAGCGCGCCCCGGTTCGGGATGCCGATGATGTCGCCCGGCCACGCCACGTCGAGCACGTCGCGCCGCTGCGACAGGAAGGACACCACGGTCGACGGCCGGATGGTCTTGCCGTTGCGCACCACCTTGATCTGCATGCCGCGCTCGAAGCGGCCCGAGCACACCCGGGCGAACGCGATGCGGTCGCGGTGGGCCGGGTCCATGTTCGCCTGGATCTTGAACACGACCGCCGTGAAGGCCGACTCCGTCGGCTCGACCAGCCGCTGCACCGCGTGCCGGGGCAGCGGCGGCGGCGCAAGGTCGACCAGCGCGTCGAGCACTTCGCGCACGCCGAAGCTGCTCAACGCGGAGCCGAAGAACACGGGCGTCTGGTGGCCTCCAAGGAACTCGTCCAGCTCGAACACCGAGCCCGCGCCGCGGATCAGTCCCATCTCTTCGTCCGCCTGCACGAACTCGTCGCCGAAGCGCTCTGCGCATTCGGCGTGGGCGAGTTCCTGCGGGGCGCCCGCGCTGCCCGCATCGCCGTCGCGCGGGAACACGCGCATCCGGTCCCGCCGCATGTCGTAGATGCCGCGGAACCGCGTTCCCATCCCGACCGGCCACGTGAACGGGCTGGCCGCCATGCCCAGCGCCTCCTCGATCTCGTCGATCAGCGTGAGCGGCTCGCGCACCTCGCGGTCGAACTTGTTGATGAACGTGATGATCGGGATGCGACGCGCGCGGCAGACCTCGAGCAGCCGGCGGGTCTGCGGCTCGACCCCGTTCGCGCCGTCGATCACCATCAGCGCGGCGTCGACCGCGGTCAGCACGCGATACGTGTCCTCGGAGAAGTCCTGGTGGCCCGGCGTGTCGAGCAGGTTGATGACGAACCCGCGGTACTCCATCTGCATCACCGAACTCGCGACCGAGATCCCGCGCTCCTTCTCGATCTGCATCCAGTCCGAGGTCGCGTAGCGCGAGGCCTTGCGTGCCTTCACGGTGCCGGCGATGTGGATCGCGCCCGAATGCAGCAGGAGCTTCTCGGTGAGCGTGGTCTTGCCCGCGTCCGGGTGGGAAATGATGGCGAACGTGCGCCGGCGGGAAACCTCGTGTTCAAGCGTCATCGGGCGAACTCAACGGATGTGAAGGCCGGCGGTGCATGCGTGCGTGGCGGAGCGACGGCGAAAGTGGAGACCGCGCCGTCCGAGGCGGGCGGCCAGTCGACTGGAACTCGGATGCCGGGCAGCCTGCTCGCGCCGTGCTGCCGACGGCGGTGGACTTGCCAGGCGGAACGGCGACGCCCTCCTCGCCAACGCCTGGCCGGCGCGCCAGGCCCGCGGTCGTTCTACTTCCCGGCGGGCGGCGTCTTGCTCTTGTCCGAACCGAACGGCACCGCGGGCACGCCGGGCTTCTTGGACTGCTTCGGCTTCTTCTTTTCCTTGTTGCTTCTCTGCTGGCCCTTTGCCATTTGCACGCTCCTCGTTCAGCAAAGGCCGAAGTATCGACGATCGGGGCCTGTCTGCAAATTGCGGCGCCTCACTTCGGATCGCCCTTCTTCCCCAGCAAGTCCTTCAGCCCGGCGAACGGCGAGTGCGTGGACGATGTCCCCGCGTCCGCGCCGGTGCTTCCGGTGCCTGTTGCCGCCTCGAGCTGGCGCTGGTGCTCGTTGTCGTGGCAGTACAGGCACAGCAGCTCCCAGTTGCTGCCATCCGGCGGATTGTTGTCGTGGTTGTGGTCGCGGTGATGGACCGTCAGTTCGCGCAAGTTCCGGTGCGTGAACTCACGCGCGCAGCGGCCGCAGATCCAGGGGTAGATCTTGAGCGCCCGCTCGCGGTAGCTCTGGGCGCGCTCGTCCTGGAGGCGACGCTGCTCCGCGATGACGCGATCCAGCTTTCCGGGGTCACTCGGCTTCATGGACAGGCGTCATGCGCGAGAGCCCCCGGCGCGTGCCCGCGAGCAAACCGCTGCACGCGCCGGTTGCCTGGCTACTTCGCGGGTTTCGCCGCCGGCGCAGCCGCGGGCGCAGGCGGGGGCGTGGACGAATTCCAGATGTCGCGAGTGATGAGCCACTTGCCACCGGCCTTGCGCCAGATTTCCATGTACCCGCCCCCGTCGACGGTCGCGCCGGACTTGTCCTTCACGGTGTACGTGCCTGCGTGCCATGCAATGTCGCCCTTCACGCCAACGTCGCTCTCCTTCGCCAGGACCAGTGTCACCCCGGCCGATCTCGCTTCGGCGATGTCCTTGACGATGAACTGCTTGATCGCGGCGCGCCCGCGCGCGGAGGGCGCACCGGGCGGCATGATGACGGCGTCATCCGCGTACATCGCGGCGATGGCGTCCGCGTTGCCCGCGTTGTGGGCCTTGATCCACGATTCCGTGCCCGCGCGAATCGTCGCCGCATCGTCCGCTGCCGACGCGAATGGCGCCGCCGTCAGCAATCCCAGCAGGACCACTGCATACAGCAGGCCTCTCTTCACGATCTCCATACCGACTCTCCTTGTTCTTCTTGACCACGAGGCGGTCGCGCAGGCGAGCGCGGACCGCGAGAACGACCGGCCATGCCTGGATCCCATCCAGGCACGGCTAGCCGGAGCGGAGCTTGTAGGCGACGGGCCCGCAGCCGTCAATGCATTTCCGGCGGGCACCATTTCCGTGTACTGTATGGATTCACAGTCTTCGCCCGTCACCGCCGTGCCCGCTTCCTCGCTCGCCTCGCGTCCCGTCGCCGAACCACCCTCCTCCGGCATCGACCGCCTCCTCGCGCGCCTCAACCCCGAGCAGCGCGCCGCGGCCCGTCACGGGCTCGACGGCTCCGATGGCGGGCCGCTGCTGATCATCGCCGGCGCCGGCACGGGCAAGACCAACACGCTGGCGCATCGCGTCGCCTGCCTCGTGGCGAGCGGCGTCGATCCGCGCACGATCCTGCTGCTGACCTTCTCGCGCCGCGCCGCGGTGGAGATGACGCGGCGCGTCGAAGGCATCGTGGCCGGGCTGGGCGAACAGTGGGCGCGCGTGGCGCACACCGTGCTGCCGTGGGCCGGGACCTTCCACGGCGTCGGCGCGCGGCTGCTGCGCGAGTACGCCGAGCGCTGCGGCATGGACCCGGCCTTCACGATCCTCGATCGCGAGGACGCGGCCGACCTGATGAACCTCGTGCGCGCCGAACTGCGGCTCAATGAGAGCGGCGAGCGCTTCCCGCTGAAGGGAACGTGCCTCGCGATCTACTCGACCGCGGTGAACAAGCAGGCGCGCCTCGATCGCGTGCTGGCGGACGACTTCCCCTGGTGCGCGACGTGGGAGCCGCAGCTGCGCAGGCTCTTCGCGGCCTACGTGGAGGCGAAGCAGCGCCAGGGCGTGCTCGACTACGACGACCTGCTGCTCTACTGGGCGCAACTGATGGACGAGCCCACGCTGGCCGGCGACGTGCGGCAGCGCTTCAGCCACGTGCTGGTCGACGAGTACCAGGACACCAACCGCCTGCAGGCGGCGATCCTGCTCGCGCTGAAGCCGGACGGCCGCGGGCTCACGGCCGTGGGCGACGACGCGCAGGCGATCTACGCCTTCCGCGGCGCGACCGTGCGCAACATCCTCGACTACCCGGCGCTGTTCACGCCGCCGGCGCGCACCGTCACGCTCGCGCGCAACTACCGATCGACGCAGGCCATCCTCGACGCCACCAACGCGGTCATCGGGCTGGCCAGCGAGCGCTTCACCAAGGATCTCTGGAGCGAGCGCGCGTCCGACGAACTGCCGCGCATCGTCGCCGTCGCCGACGAAGCGGACCAGGCGCGCTACGTCGTCGAGCAGGTGCTGGAGCGGCGCGAGGCGTCGATCGCGCTGAAGTCGCAGGCCGTGCTGTTCCGCGCATCGAGCCACAGCGCGGTGCTCGAACTGGAGCTCGTCCGGCGCAACATCCCGTACGTCAAGTTCGGCGGACTCAAGTTCCTGGAAGCCGCGCACGTGAAGGACGTGCTCGCGTTCCTGCGGCTGCTGCAGAACCCGCGCGATCGCGTCGCCGGCTTCCGCGTGCTGCAGTTGCTGCCCGGCGTCGGCCCGAAGACGGCGTCGAGGGTTCTCGACGCGATGGCGAACGCCGATCCCGCGGACGTCCTCGGCGAAGCGACTCCGCCGCACGGCAGGCGCGGACGAGTGGGCCGCGTTCGCGTCGTCGTTCAGCCTGCTGCGCGGCCAGTCTCGCAGGCTGGCCTGCGGAGCTGGAGCTCGTCAACCAGTGGTACGAACCGCACCTGCAGCGCCGGCACGACAACGCCGACGTCCGGCTCGGCGACCTGCGCCAGCTCGAGGCGATCGCGGCGGGCTATCCGTCGCGCGAGCGGTTCCTCACCGAGCTCACGCTCGATCCGCCGGGCGCCACCAGCGACGAAGCCGGGCCGCCGCTGAAGGACGAGGACTACCTGATCCTGTCGACGATCCACTCGGCCAAGGGCCAGGAGTGGAAGGCGGTGTATCTCCTCAACGCGGTCGACGGCTGCATCCCGTCGGACCTGTCGACCGGCACCACGGCCGAGATCGAGGAAGAGCGGCGCCTGCTGTACGTCGCGATGACCCGCGCGAAGGACCACCTGACCGTCGTCGTTCCGCAGCGCTTCTACGTGCACCAGCAGGGCAGCGGCGGCGACCGCCACGTCTACGCGTCGCGCACGCGCTTCATTCCCGATGCGCTGGGGTCGCGGTTCCAGCGGACGAGCTGGCCGGTCGCGGCCAACGAACCCGCCCCCGGCGCCCGGCCGCTTCCCGCGGTGGATCTCGCCGCGCGGATGCGGGGCATGTGGTCGTGAGGAACGCCTGATCGCGCTGCGCCTGGCTCCTCGCCCCGCTCCCGCTCGCGGCCGCATTCAGCGTCGTCGCGGCGAGTCACGCACAATGGCGGCATGAAGACACCCGGACGCTTGCAGCCGCTGGTCGACGAAGGCCTGATCGACACGGTGGTGCGGCAGTTGATGAGCGGCAAGGAAGCCGCCGTGTACGTCGTGCGCTGCGGCGAGGAGACCCGCTGCGCCAAGGTCTACAAGGCACGCCACGCACCGCAGCTTCCGGCAGGCGGTGGACTACACCGAGAACCGCAAGGTCAAGAACACGCGGCAGGCGCGCGCGATGGCCAAGGGCACGCGCTTCGGCCGCCAGGCGACCGAGGCCGCGTGGCAGAACGCCGAGGTCGACGCGCTGTACCGGCTGGCCGCCGCGGGCGTGCGCGTGCCGAAGCCGTTCAACTTCCTCGACGGCGTCCTGCTGATGGAACTCGTGACCGACGCCCACGGCGACGCCGCGCCGCGGCTCAACGACGTCATCTTCACGCCCGAGGAGGCGCGCGCCCACCACGCGACGCTCGTCCGGGAAGTCGTGCGCATGCTGGCGGCCGGCGTCGTGCACGGCGACCTGTCGGAGTTCAACGTGCTGCTCGCGGCCGACGGCCCGATGATCATCGACCTGCCGCAGGCGGTGGACGCCGCCGGCAACAATCACGCGAGCCGCATGCTGCTGCGCGACGTCGCGAACCTGCGCAATTTCTTCGGCCGCTTCGCGCCCGACCTGCTCGACACGAATTACGGCGCGGAGATCTGGGACCACTACGTGCGCGGCGACCTGCATCCGGACATCGAACTCACCGGCCGGTTCGTGCAGGAACACGCGGCGGTCGACCTCGTGAGCGTGATGCGCGAAGTCGACGACGCGCTCGCCGAAGAGAAGTTCCGGCGCCAGCAGCTCGCCGTCTGACCGCGCCTAGGGCCTACAGGCCCTAGCGGCGCAGGGCGATCGTCACCAGGACGGAGGCGTCCTCGATCGCGGCGACGCCGTGCACGACGTTGCGCGCCAGGTAGATCAGCTGGCCGGCCGCGAGCTGGTTGCTTTCGCCGTCGACCGTGACGTCGATCCGTCCTTCGATGCACTGGATCGTGATCTCGCCGGCCACCTTGTGCGGCGGCATGCCCTTGCCCGCAGGAAGGACCAGCCGGATGACCTCGAGGTCCTCGGTCTTGAACAGCGCGATGGTCCGCTCCTCGGTGAACGACGGCCCGTGCGGGCGCACATCGATCACCTGACCCGAGCGTGCGTGCGGTATGGCCATGTCCCGGTGCCCTCCCTTCCCTGGTCTCAGCGCTGCAGCGGCCACCGGCGGGCTGCCGGGCCGCTCTCGATCGGGAGAGTGCCGCGGAAACGCCCCGCTGTCGAGAAGGCGGCCGCGCCGCCCCGCCGCTCGCGGTCTCTGCTGCATTCGGCCGTTCGACCCTCGGTTAGCATCACCCACCGGATCACCGGTGCGGAGTCTCGTTCGATGCCACTCGAAGTCCTCTTCCTGTTCGGGCTCATCCTCGTCAACGGCGTGTTCGCGATGTCGGAGATCGCGCTGGTGACCGCGCGGCGCGGTCGCCTGCAGTCGCTCGTCGAACAGGGCGACCGCGGCGCCGCGGCCGCCCTCGCGCTGAACGAGGACCCGACCCGGTTCCTGTCGACGGTCCAGGTCGGCATCACGACGATCGGCATCCTGAGCGGCATCGTGGGCGAAGCGGCGCTCGCCGCTCCGCTGGCGGAGTGGCTGATCCACCTCGGAGTCGAGCCCGGCTCCGCCCGCCTCGGCGCCACCGCCCTGGTGGTCGTCGTCGTCACGTACTTCTCGATCGTGCTCGGCGAACTGGTGCCCAAGCGCCTCGGGCAGATGTCGGCCGAGGGGGTCGCGCGGCGCGTCGCCCTGCCGATCGTGGGGCTCGCCAAGATCGCCAAGCCCTTCGTGCGCCTGCTGTCGGCGTCGACGAACGTGCTGCTGCGGCTGATCGGCGTGCGCAACACCGCGCTGAACGCCGTGACCGAGGAAGAGATCCAGCAGCTCATCAAGGAAGGCTCGGAGTCCGGCGTCATCGACGAGCAGGAACGCGCGATGGTCCGCAACGTCTTCCGCCTCGACGACCGGCAGATCGCGTCGCTGATGACGCCGCGCTCCGACATCGTGTACCTCGACCTCGAGGACTCGCGCGAGGAGAACCTGCGCAAGGTGCTGGAGTCCGAACGCTCGCGCTTCCCGGTCTGCCGCGGCGGCCTGCGCGACGTGGTCGGCATCGCGAGCGCCCGGCGCCTGCTGCACCAGACGATCCGGGGCGAGGCGGCGGACATCGCGACGGCGCTCGATCCGGTGGTCTACGTGCCGGAGTCGCTGACCGGGATGGAACTGCTGGAGAACTTCCGCTCCTCGACCAGCCATCTGGCGCTCGTCGTCGACGAGTACGGCGAAGTGCAGGGGCTGGTCACGCTGCAGGATCTCTTCGAGTCGATCGCCGGCGAGTTCAAGACGCCGCGCAGCGAGGACGCGTGGGCGGTGCAGCGCGCCGACGGCTCGTGGCTGCTGGACGGCCTGATCCCGATCCCGGAATTGAAGGACCGCCTCGGCTTCGGCGCGGCGCCCGAGGAAGAACTCGGGCGCTACAACACCCTGTCCGGGATGATGATGCTGCTGCTCGGCCGCGTGCCGTCCGTCGGCGACATCGTCGACTGGCAGGGCTGGCGCTTCGAGATCGTCGACATGGACAAGCACCGGATCGACAAGGTGCTCGCGTCCGCCACCGATCCGTTCGCACGCACCGACGCCGCGCCGGTGAGGTGATCCGGCGCCGTCGCAGGCGGCAACGCGGGATACCGTCCGCTGGCGATGTGCGCAAGATGTCAGCCCGCGTTCGGGGTCGTGCGCAGCGGGTGCGTCGACCTTGTGCAGCGCGCTCGCTGACGGAGGCAACATGGCCAAGTATCTGTTTGAAGCCCGCTACACGCTGGAGGGTGGCAAGGGCGTCGCCCGCGAAGGTGGCACGGGTCGTCGGGCGGCGATCGCGAAGATGGCCGAGGAAATGGGCGGCAAGCTCGAGTCGTTCTATTTCGCGTTCGGCGACGTCGACGCCTATGTGATCGTCGATCTGCCCGACAACACGACCGCCGCCGCCGTGGCGCTGGCGGTCAACAGCGGGGGCGGCGCGACCGTGAAGACGATCGTGCTGTTTTCGCCCGAAGACATGGACGCGGCGGGCAAGAAGACCGTCCACTATCGGGCTCCGGGGCGCTGACCCTTCCCTTCGTGCATCGGAAGGAGGCCTTCGCGCAGCGGCGCCACGACGCGCGTGGCGCCACTGCGCGGGCGGCAGGTGACGCCTTACGCGTCTGCCAGCAGGTTCGCGTACACGCGCAGGTCCGCCTGATAGCAGCCGCAGGAGGCGGCTTCCATCGCCTTGCGGTTCAGGATCGTGACTTCGCCGCGGTGGTAGCGGATCAGCTTGCGCTTCTGCAGCGCATTGGCGGCGCGGGTGACCCCGACCCGCCGCACACCGAGCATGCGCGCGAGCACCTCGTGGGTCGCGTGAAACTCGTTGTGGTGCGCGCGATCCTGCGTCATCAGCAGCCAGCGCACGAGGCGCCCTTCGATGAGATGGAAGCGGGTGCAGGCGGCCGCCTGCGCGAACTGGGCCATCCTCACCTGCAGGTACCGATGCAGCGCGACGCGCAGGACCGCACTCGCGCCCAGCTCGCGCGTGAACGTCCGGGCGTTCATCCGTAACGCCGGACCGGCGCCCTGCACCATCGCCCGCAGTTCGGAACGGTTCACTCCGAGGATCAGTGGCGCACCGACCATCCCCTCGTTGCCGACCATGGCGACTTCGAGGGGGTTCTTGCCGTCGACGGGAATCGACAGCGAAATGAAACTGTCTGTCGGGAAATAGACGTCGCGGATGCGCGCTTCCGGTTCGACCAGGACGACCCCGAGTTCCAGCTCCACGGGATCGCAGGCCGCAAGCAGGCGGCCGCACTCGCGTTGTGGCAGCGAGGCAAGCAGCCGGTTCGACGGCGCGGGACGATGCTTGGTGTCCATCAGTGCGGCGGTCATGTGGCGGTCTCCATCTGGATGCAGGTGCAACTTGCCCGCGCGCTGCGGCGGGCGAGTCTTCCGCACGTTGCAGCAATGTAGGTCGCGTTCATCGACTTGTATGTTCGGCAGCGTACGTAGTGGTACCTGTTTCACGGCGCGAGCAGCCTATGTTCGCCAGCGTACCGACTGCAGCGAACCGGGACGCTAAGGTGCCATTCGACCAGCCAAGCGCACGCCGAATGCCAGGCAACAGCCGTCAGCTGAATGAACAAGGAAATGTCAGATGAAATCAATGCAGACATGGGTAGTTAGCGCCGTTGCGGCGGCCACCTTGCTCGGACTCGCGGGTTGCGCCGGGATGTCCAGCAGGACAAGAACACCGCAATCGGCGCCGGCGCCGGCGCGGTCGGAGGCGCTGTCCTCACCGGTGGCAGCGCCGTCGGAACCGTGGGCGGCGCCGTCGTCGGCGGCGTCATCGGCCACGAGGTCAGCAAGGACGACAAGAAGTAAGACGAGGCGAGCGGCGGTCTGCGGGAAATCGTGCACCGTCCGCCCCGCTCCCGGCCTTCCCGGCGCGACCCCGACCCGGCGTCGCGAGGCCCGGGTTTCACTCCCCCAGCAGTTCCGCCAGCGGATGCAGCGGCTCGATGTGCTGCGCCACCGCCTTCGTGATGACGATGATGGGGATGCTGAGCAGCATCCCCCAGATGCCCCACAACCACCCCCAGAACAGCAACGAGATGAACACCGCGGCGGCGTTCATGTTCGCGATTCTTCCCGTCATCCAGGTGGTGACCACCGTCCCGATCAGCGTTGCGATCGCCAGCGTGGCGCCGCCTGCCAGCAACGCCATGGCCGCGGAATCGAACTGAAGGAACGCCGCCATGGCTGTCGCCCCGGCGGCCACCGCGGGGCCAAGATAGGGAACGATGTGCAGCAGGCCGGCCGCGACGGCCCAGGCGCCCGCGTTGTCGAGCCCGATGAAGTGGAACGCCACCCAGCTGAGCAGGGCGACCATGAGGTTCGTGACGACCAGCATCAGCATGTACTTCTGGATCGAGCCGTTGATGTCGTCGAGGATCTTGACGGTGATCTTCCGCTTCGACAGCGTGGGGCCGGCGAGGCGGACGAGCTTGCGCTTGAACGTGTCGCCGCCGAGGAGCAGGAAGAACACGAGAAACAGGACGGCCGCCGCCTGTCCCGCCGCGCCGATCGCGCCGAGCGAACTCTCCCAGAGGAAGTCGCTAAGCCTGAACTTCGGTGGATCGACGATCACGTGCGTGGCCGGCTGTCGGGCCGATCCGCCGACAGGCGCCGTCGTGGCGCTCTCCACGTCGCTCGCCGCGCTCTGGATCTTCTGCAGGTTGCCGCGCTGGCTCTTTTGCAGTTCCGCCAGCGAAGCCGACAGCTTCGCCGTTGCGACCGGCAGTTGCTCGATGATGGTCTGCAACTGCCCGCGCAGCGAGTACGCGCTCAGGACAAGCCCGGCGACGACACCCGCCATGACCAGCACGGTCCCGACAACGCGCGGAATCCTCATCCTCTCGAGCCAGAAGACCACCGGACTCAACGTATAGGTGATCACGACGCCGAGCAGCAGCGGCACGAGGAACGTCTGTGCCCACGACAGGGCGAACGACGGTGGCGAGCGTCGCCAGCACGCCCAGCGCGAGGCCGCGCGCGTCCACCGGCCTGTACGTTGGCCGGCAACGTTTCGTCGCGGCCCCCGCCACGGCGGCAGCGGGCGCCTCCTCCACGGACTGCACTGTCGTCATTGGGTGCTCGGCAGCGCGAAACGCCACGTCAGGACTTGAGCACTCGCGCGATCCACCGGCCCGACTTGCTCAGGTGCAGACGGCGTGCTGGAACGTACGTAATTGCAGGGATGCCGACGGGCGCGTCGTCGGACGCGAAGAACATTCCCGCCCTCGGCGACCAGGTCACTCACGGCGCGCGGGAGACTCAACGGAGCACGCTTTCTCAATGTCTTCATGACTGCCTCGAGGAACCGATGAGATTGACCCATCGTCCCCGCCTCCTCGAGTACGGTCTGTTCGCTCGCGTACAAACGCCGCCTGAACGCCTATAGTCAGTCGCATGGTGCTCGTGCCGCGATCACCTTGCGGGCTCCGGCGCCCATCTTGAACTCCCGCGGAGAACACTTGGCTCCACCCGCCGATCCACGCCAGAACCACCTGCTCGCCGCCCTGCCGGAGGCGGAGTGGGCGACGCTGGCAGCCGTACCTGGAGCCGGTGGTCATGCCTCTCGGCAAGTCGCTCTACGAGTCGGGCGCCAAGCTGAGCCACGTGTACTTCCCGACGACATCGATCGTGTCGCTGCTGTACGTGATGGAAGACGGCGCCTCCGCGGAAATCGCCGTCGTCGGCAACGAAGGGCTGGTCGGCGTGTCGCTCTTCATGGGCGGCGAATCGACCACCAGCCGCGCCGTCGTGCAGAGCGCGGGCCACGGCTTCCGGCTGCGGTCCAGCCTGATGATGCAGGAGTTCAACCGGGCCGGCCCCGTGATGCACCTGCTGCTGCGCTACACGCAGGCGCTCATCACGCAGATGGCGCAGACCGCTGTGTGCAACCGGCATCACTCGCTCGACCAGCAGTTGTGCCGCTGGCTGCTGCTCAGCCTCGACCGGCTGCGGTCCGACGAACTCGTGATGACCCAGGAACTGATCGCCAACATGCTGGGGGTGCGCCGCGAAGGCGTGACCGAAGCCGCCGGCAACCTGCAGCGGGATGGCTTGATCGAATATCGACGCGGCCGCATCAAGGTGCTGGACCGCGCCGGCGTCGAGCAGCGCACCTGCGAGTGCTACGCGGTGGTCAAGACCGAGTACGAGCGGCTGCTGCCCGCGAAGCCGGCGATTTGAACTGCGCGCGCCGGCCGCCGCGACGGCACCACTGCCTCGACTCCGCCGTTCCGCCGTCGGCCACCTTTACATCGTCGATTCGGGAACGGCGCGTCCCGAGTCGTTCGGTAAGTCACTGTTTCAACGGGGAAACTTCGGGAGCCAAAGTGAATTGAGGGGTGAAACGACCGCATACCGTGTATTTGGTATCTGCTGAGAGGAGCACCTGGCTTTACAGGTGCATCAACTCACCGACGTAAGGCCTTGAAAAGTAAGACTGGCACGCAATTCGCTACCTACCGTAAATACGGGATATAGATCGTCCCGCAAGAGTGTGGGGCGCACTGCAGATGTCTTGGTTTTCAGGGGAAGCGCATGAGACGCATTGAGCGGGCCGCGGGTGCCCTGCTGTTCGGGGCAGGCATCGCGATCGCGAGTCCCGCGAGCGCGGCTGCAATTGTCGACTTGGTCACCGGAACTAACAGCATCAAGGTCGGGTCGCCATATTCGTACACGCATGACTTCACGAACAACCTGGCGCCGAACGACTACACACCCGGGACCGACACGATCACGTCGGCCGGCCTGGTGATCGTCCTGACCGATGACAACGGAAACGAGAACTACACGATCTCTTTCGGAGCCGCTCCGCAGGTCAGCAACTTCACGGCGAACATCAACGGCAACACCAATTTCAACTTTTCTATCCTGGCCCCGTCCCTTGCCGCCCTCAGCACCACAGGGACACTTGGCGTGATGATTTCGGCAACGGACTGCACCGGGAGTCGATGCGGCTCGTACGCATTGAAGTTCGTTTCATCGACGCTGACCGCTGAGCTAGCTCCTGCACAGCTCGCTGAGCCGGCGAGTGCGGTTCCCGAACCCGGCACGCTCGCACTGCTCGGCCTCGGCCTGACTGGCATCGCCGCACTCCGACGCCGCCGGGTCCCCGCTCGCCACGCCGTTCCGCCTAGGAGTCGCATCCGGGGTTCCAGCGCTGCATCCGCACGCGACCCGCCCTTTCATCGCACTGGCTCACCAGCACAGGCACATAGCGGAGGTGACATGAACAACGCCATCGCAGCAATCCGAAACGCCCTCGGCATCCGCAAGCCACGCCGACGCCCGCCTCGCGGCCCTCAGCCGGCGCCGGGGGCGAAGATCATCAGCGGCGACCTGCGAATGGAGGTGCTGGAAGGAATGTCGCCGCAGCTCTGGGCGTGGCTCCTGAATCTTGGATGGCGCAAGGCGATGTACAAGTACGACCGGCGCCGGTACGCCGAGATTCCGGTGCAGTGGGTGGTCGAACTGAACCGGGCACCTGCCGAGCAGTGGGACAAGATGCTCGCCTCCGGAACAGCGGCGGCGCGCGGTCAAGGGCCGCTCCCGCCGTTCCGGTCCCAAGGCGTGGGCTGGAACGCTCCGGATCTGGAATTCCTCAGCGATTCCCAGCGGATGGTCTGAACGGCGAGACCTCCGCGGTCGACGAAGAGCGGATCAGGCTACTTCTCCCGCAGCGGCGGCATGGGGACAGGAACATTGAATGCTTCCGCGGCCACGCCCATGCCGCCAGTGCAGTCCGTGGTGGGCACGTAGCTCCTGCGGGCCGACGGCGTGCCGGCCGCCCAGAACATGTAGCCGAGCATGCCGGGAGTGTAGTCGGCACTGGTCGGGAACGCGACCGCGTTCGGCAGCACTTTCTGCACGTAGTTGGCGTCGGCCTTCTGTTCCGATGCGCCGTAGTTCAGGCAATTCGCGATGTTGCCCTTCAGGTAGAGCGCGCCGGTGAAGCGGGCGGGCGCCAGCGGGGGCACCGGCGGCGCGTACTGCGGCTTGCCGTCCACGTGTTCCTGCCAGTCCGTCGGCGTGCCGGACGACGTGCCGCTGACCATCGCGTTGGCGTAGTCCAGCACTCGACTATCGGGCGGCAGCCAGTACTGGGTCGCATGGCGGTTGAGGGCGATCAGCCAGCGATCGCCGGCGGCGACGTCGATCGTCAGGCGCGCCGCGTGATTGCTGCCCGTTGGATCGTAAGGCAGTGCAGGATCGGTATGCGGCTATGAACGCCGCGAGGGCCTCAATGTTCGGCGAACTGCTGTTCTCGTAGTCGATCTCGATGCCGACGCCCAGGTCTCGGGCCACGTCGGCCGCATTTAGCCCGAGCTGGGTCGGACTCGTTGCCAACGCGGCGTCCCAGTCGTCGGTGTAGGTGATGCCGCCGATCGACAGCATGACCCGGATGCCGGCGTCCTTGAAGTACTTGATGACTCTGCTCGGACTCATCCCCCGCGGGATCATTCCAAACCAGCCCGTAGTCGGTCCGCGTTCAGCAATTTCAGCGGGTTGACGAAGCTCAGCACCACCAGGTTGACCGCGGGCGGGCTGGTGGCGATCGGCCGCGTTCCGTTCGAGCAGCCACCGATTGGCCTTGTCGAAGGCGCCGTCCGGGGTCGTGTCGATGTCTTCGTTCCAGTCGCAGTAGTGGTTCCCGCAGTGCCAGACGCCGAAGATCTGGATCGGCGTCGGGTCGTCCGGCGAGCGGGGGCGGCGGCGTATTCCCCTTGCCCGCTGCCGTGGACAGACCACCGACGAAGGCGGCTGCGATCAGGGCGATGCGGATGAGTTGGCGGCGAACGGCTTGTCTTTGCATTTGGCCCTCCCGCGGCTGATACAAATCACCCTAGTCCGTCAAGGCGTCCCCGGCAATGCGGATCCTCAAACACAGGCCGCCACCCGTCGGCGCGATTGAACCGGCGCCTTCGAGGCGTACAAATGCCCTTGCGAAGCCCCGGTCCGCGCTGACGACCGCGCCACCGTTGCCTACGAGGACATGCCATGACCACCACTCGAATCGAACACGACGCCTTCGGCGACATCGAGGTGCCCGCCGACGCGCTGTGGGGTGCGCAGACGCAGCGCTCGCTGATGCACTTCCGCATCTCCACCGAGCGCATGCCCGAGCCGCTGCTGATGGCGCTGGCGCGCGTCAAGCGCGTCGCGGCGCGCGTCAATGGCGAGCTGGGCTTGCTCGAAACGCCGCTGGCCCAGGCGATCGCGCAGGCCGCCGACGAGGTGCTGGCCGGTGCGCATGCGGGCGAGTTTCCGCTCTCGGTGTGGCAGACGGGCTCCGGCACGCAGACGAACATGAACATGAACGAGGTGCTGGCCAACCGGGCGTCCGAGCTGCTGGGCGGCGCGCGGGGCGCATCGCGCCTCGTCCACCCGAACGATCACGTGAACCTGGGCCAGTCGTCCAACGACGTGATCCCCACCGCGATGCACGTCGCGGCCGTCACGGTCATCGTCAACGACCTGCTCCCTGCCCTGCGCGGGCTGCGCCGCACACTCGCAGACAAGTCCGCCGCCTTCGCCGACATCGTGAAGATCGGCCGCACCCACCTGCAGGACGCCACGCCGCTGACGCTCGGGCCAGGAAGTCTCGGGCTGGGTCGCGCAGCTCGATCTGGCTGAGCAGGCGATCGGCGGCCGGGCTGGCGCCGCTGCACGAGCTGGCCATCGGCGCCACCGCCGTCGGCACCGGGCTCAACACGCATCCGCAGTTCGGCACGCGCGTCGCTGCGGCCCTCGCGGCCGACACCGGCCTGCCGTTCTGCTGCGCGTCGAACCGCTTCGCGGCACTCGCCGCGCACGATGCGCTGGTGCACGCGCACGGCGCGCTGAAGGGGCTGGCGGTGGCGTTGACCAAGATCGCCAACGACGTGCGCTGGCTGGCCTCCGGCCCGCGCTGCGGCCTGGGCGAGCTGCGCCTGCCGGAGAACGAACCCGGCAGCTCGATCATGCCCGGCAAGGTCAACCCGACCCAGTGCGAAGCGCTCGTCATGGTCGCCGCCCAGGTGATGGGCAACGACGTGGCCGTGGCGATCGGCGGCGCCTCGGGCCAGTTCGAGCTGAACACCGCGAAGCCGCTGATCGCTTACAACTTCCTGCAGAGCGTGCGGCTGCTGGCCGATGCGATGGCGAGCTTCGACGCGTACTGCGCGCGCGGCATCGAGCCCGACCGCCAGCGCATCGCTGCGCTGCTGTCGCAATCGCTGATGCTCGTGACGGCGCTCAGCCCGCACATCGGTTACGACAAGGCGGCGGCCATCGCGAAGAAGGCCCACGCCGATGGGACGTCGCTGCGCGAGGCGGCCCTGGCGCTGGGTGCGGTGACGGCCGACCAGTTCGACGACTGGGTGCGACCGGAGCGGATGGTGTGAGCGAGGAGACCGCGTCAACGCGCCTTCCCTCGCAAGTCGATCGACAGGCTCGGACCGACGGCCTGAACGCATCGACTTCGCTACTTCGTCGGCGCCTTCTCGGGCACGCGGTCCACCGGAACGTCGAAGCTGAACACGATCTTCGCGGGCGCCTTGGCCGCGATGTCGACGTTCCGTTGCTGCTTCATCCCCCGAAGCGTGGCCTCGACGCTGTACTTTCCAGGACTCAGGTCAACCAGCAGGTAAGGCGCATTCAGTTGCGTGTCGAGCACCATCTTGCCCCGCGCATCGTCGATCCTGATGTGCGAATCGGCCAGATACGCCCCCGACTTTGCGGCCACGGTGATCGACAACGGGAAGTCGCGAGCCGCTGCCTTCATCGGTTCGGACTGGTCGAGACCGATGCCGCCGGCGACGAAGCGGCGGTCCTGCGCCGTGCGTCCCTCGACAATCGACTGGGCATCGGCAAAGGGCGTCGCTACGGCGAGCGCCGCTGCGATGCCGAGGATGAGCCATCTGCCTGGCTGGGATCCGTTCATGTTCACCTCCGTGGTTCATGGAATGGCTGCCGGCATCGCTCGCGGCTCGCGGACGACCGGCCAGCGCACATGTAAACGCCGCACGCGCCGTGCCGTCTGTTCGATGGTGCACACATGCACCGGCTTGCTGTCGGCCCGGCGATGGTCGGTGCCTCGTCGCGGTCGGCCGCTAACAGGACGGCGCCAGAACCGCTTGCTGCCGGAACCGGAGGCTTGTAGTCAGAGTCAGCTCCGCCGGATTGACTGGAGTGCCGCGACAGCCCTTGCCTCATGCCACTGAAGCAGGCTGCGATGCCGTCGCGCGACACGCGGCATCGCGCGCCTTGTCGCGATACATGAAGCCGTCCGTCACGCGAAGCAGGTCGCCGTACTCGTGTCCGTCGACCGGGTAGACCGCCACGCCAATGCTGGCGGTGACCCTGATCTCCACGCCGTCCACGATGCAGGGCACGGCGAGTCGAGCGCGGATCTTTCGTGCCGCCGCAAGCGCACTCTCCCGCCCTGCCAGCTCGGGCAGCAGCACGACGAACTCGTCGCCGCCGTATCGGCACGCGGTGTCGGACGTCCGGATGCAGGCACGCAGGCGCTCCGCGACCTGCCGCAGGATGCTGTCTCCGGCGGCGTGCCCGTGCACGTCGTTGACCTTCTTGAATTCGTCCAGGTCGAGGAACAGCAGCCCAACGCGCCGGTCCTGTCTTTGGGCCAACGCCACGGCCTGGTTGTACCGGTCCAATAGCAGGCGGCGATTCGGGAGCCCGGTCAGCTCGTCGTGACAGGCGAACCGTCGGGTCTGCGCAACCGTTCGCTGCAGCAGGGCCACCTGATGCTTGAGCAGCAGGCCTTCCGTCTCGAGCGCGTCGATGCGGCACAGCGCAGCCCGCAGCCGCTCGCGGCTGACTTCCAGCGCGCGGTCGAGTCGCGCCGCGTTCAATGCCGTGGGATCGGATGCGGTGCTCCGTGGCTCGACCGCCGCACCGAACACCCTTTGACTGCGCCCGCCGAGGCGCCGCGCGCCGGATCGACTCGTCGTCGAGGCACCGCAGCGGTCGAACAGGGAAGCTTTCGTCATCGGGTCACTCCTTCGACAGTCGCGGCCGAAAAGCGCTGGACCGGTCTCTGTCTGCCCCGCAGGTGACCACCAACATAGCGACGGTACGAGCCGCCGAACATCGCGCCTGTGCGCTTCCGTACTTGGCCCCTCGCGCCGAGACGCGATGCGCAGCCAGCCATCCCTCGACGCGCGTCCCGCGTTCGGCTGAAGTCTGCCTTCGGTTCGCGGCTCACGGCGCTCGGCGGCTGCCCCGGTCGCTGATCAGCGCAGTGCGGACCCGATCGGTGCGCTATCGAACAGACGACGGACACCTCGAGACGTAGTGTCCAGCATCGAGTCGGCGCACCTGGCATGTCGAACCAGCGCCTCGCGCGCCTTCTCCATCTCTCGCAAGGAAGCGACATGCACACGAACTCTCTCCGCCACCGCGCGCTCGCGCTCGTGGTCGGCATCACCGTCATGGCGTTCAGCGGCTGGGCCAGCGCCGACCCGCCGTCGCGCGTTGCGCGCCTCGGCTATGTGTCGGGCGCGGTCAGCTTCTCTCCCGCCGGCGAGGACGACTGGGTGCAGGCCACGCTCAATCGGCCGCTGACGACCGGCGACCGCCTCTGGGCCGACCCCGGCGCGCGGGCCGAGGTCCAGATCGGCGGCGCCATGGTCCGCATGAACGCGGCCACGAGCGTCTCGATCCTCAACCTCGACGACCAGATCACTCAGCTGCAACTGACGCAGGGCGCGCTGAACGTCCGCGTGCTGCGGCTGGAACGCGACCAGATGTTCGAAGTCGACACGCCGAACCTCGCGTTCACCCTGCGGCAACCCGGCGAGTACCGGATCGAAGTGGACCCCGAAGGCAGGGCGACCACCATCGTCGTGCGCAGGGGCCAGGGCGAGGTCTACGGCGAAGACGCGTCGTTCCTGATCGACTCGCGGCAGCCCTATCGCTTCATGGGAACCGGTCTGCGTGAGTACGAGCAAGCCGCCATGCCGCAATTCGACGAGTTCGATCGCTGGTCGAGCGATCGCGATCGCCGTTACGACACGTCGATTTCCGCCCGCTATGTATCGCCCGATGTGGTCGGCTATCAGGATCTCGATTCGAACGGCACCTGGCGGGTCGACGCGACCTACGGCAACGTCTGGTTCCCGAGCCGGGTGGCGGTAGGCTGGGCACCGTACCGGGACGGCCATTGGGCATGGGTCCACCCGTGGGGCTGGACCTGGGTCGATGACGCGCCGTGGGGTTTCGCGGTATCGCACTACGGCCGCTGGGCGAACATGCAGGGATCATGGGGTTGGGTGCCCGGCCCCGTCCGCACGCCGGCCTTCTACGCCCCCGCGCTCGTCGTGTTCATCGGTGGCGCCAACTTCCAGCTGTCCATCTCCTCGGGCAACGTCGGCGCAGTCGCGTGGTTCCCGCTCGGGCCGCGCGAGGTCTATCAGCCGGCGTATCCGGTGAGCCGCCGCTACTACGAGGACATCAACCGCAGCAACACGGTGATCAGCAACACGGTCATCAACAACACCTACAACAACATCAACGTGACGAACGTCTATGCGAACCAGCGCGTCCAGGGCGCCGTCGTCGCCGTGCCCACCACTGCCTTCGTGCAGTCGCAGCCGGTGTCGCGGACCGCGGTTCGGGTATCGCAGGACGTGATGGCCAGGGCGCCGGTGACCGTCGTTCCGGTCGTGGCTCCCACGGAGAGGAGCGTGCGTGGCAACGCCGATGAGCGCACCAGGCCGCCTGCGCGCGCGCTGGAGCGACCGGTCGTCGCACGCACCGCACCGCCGCCGGCCCCGGTCGGCTTCGCGGCCCAGCAGCCGCAGTTGACCTCGACACCGGGCAAGCCGCTCGACGAGGCCGCGCGCAAGGAACTGAAACCCGCCGCAGCCGCGCCGGCCGTCAAGGTGATCGAGACGAAAGTCGCCCCGCCGGTGACGCGTCTGCCGTCGGCTCCGGCACCCGCCGATGCGCGCGGAAAGTCCGACGACCGGAAATCTCCCGCGACGACGCCAGTCGCTGAGCCGAAGGTCGCGCCATCCTCACCGGTGGCCCGGCCGCCGGAGCAACGCGAACGGGCTGATCAGCCCGGCAAGGGCAATCAGCAGCGTGCACCGTCGCCACCGGTCAGCAGCGCCGGCACCGCCGGCCCCCGCGCAAGTTGCGCCAGCTCCGACCGCCGCCCCGCCCTCACCAGTGGCACGGCCGCCGGAGCAACGCGAACGAGCCGATCAGCCCGGCAAGGGCAGTCAGCAGCGTGCGCCGTCGCCGCCGCCAGCCGTGCCTGCGCCGCCAGCTGCCCGCCAAGCTGCGCCAGCACCGAAGGCCGCCCCGCCCGCACCGGTGGCGCAGCCGCCCGAACAACGCGAACGGGCCGATCAGCCCGGCAAGGGCAGTCAGCAGCGCGCACCAGCGCCACCGGTCGTAGCGCCTGCACCGCCACCCGCGGCGCCACAGGTCAAGGCAGCCCCGGCGCCGAAGGCCCCGCCTCAGGCACCTGCGGCACAGCCGCCGGAGCAGCGCGACAAGGCCGAGCAACCCGGCAAGGGCGGCCCGCGCACACCGCCGGTTGCGACGCCGCCACCACCCGCCCCGGCCGTGCCGCCGGCCGCAGTGCCGCCAGTGCCGAAAGTCGCTCCGCCCGCCGGCCAGGTCCCGGCGAGCAAGTCGGCTGACATGAAGAAGGACAAGGACAAAGAGAAGGACAAGGAAGAGCCGAAGCCCTGAGCGGAAGACCGCATCGAAGAAGGCCAGCGTCCCTCGCCGCCAGCAGCGGCGCGTCACCATCAATGGGCCGGTGCTCGCGCATCGGCCCATTGCCATTGAACGGCGACTCGGCGCAAGGCGCGTGAGTCGGGCGTCCACACCCTGCCCGCCCACCGCCTGTTTCGCCCTCTATGAGCGCAAGCGCACCGACGCCGCGGCGAGCATCACGTAACTTGAAATCAGTGCAATGTTCCCCGGCGTTCCTGCGGCGACCTTTGTGCGGTTGTGCGTAATACCGCGCTCAGCCCTTGCTGGAATTCTGGAAAGAATCGTCATGAAATATTCAGTTGCTGTTGCAGTGGGTCTGTCCGTCCTGGTCCTGGGCGCGTGCGAACGACCGTCACCCGTTTCCGCCCCGGCCGCCGTCGTGATGGTCCCGGTTCCCGGTCCTGCCGGCCCGCAGGGAGAAGCGGGCAAGGTCGGGATCGATGGGCCCCAAGCGGGATGGCGGGTTCCACGGGAATGACGGGATCACCCGGAATGACGGGATCACCCGGAATGATGGGCGCCGAGGGCGAGAAGGGTGAGCAAGGCAAGACCGGTAGCGGCACGACCGTCGTCGTCGTGCCTGCGAAGTGATCGCGCACCGAATCGATCCGATCACTTGATGCAAAGGAAACGCGGCCGAGGCCGCGTTTCCTTTGTTGCTGCGTTCCGCTGCGAGTCACTCACTCGCAGCGGAAGACCCTCCGGTCTCAGCGCTTGCCGAACTGCGACTTCGCAGCGCTGACGCACGCGTCCTTCGCGGCGCCCGCGAGTGCATCGCACTTCTCGACCGCGACCTTGTATTCAGCCTCGCGTTTTTCCTCGTTCGCGTCCTTGCGGGCTTCCGTCTTCGTCGCCGCCGCTTCACGGTTCGCATCGGTCGCGACGCGGTCGACCTTCGCGTCCGCCTTGCCCTTGACCAGCGCGGACTTCGCTTCCTTCACGCAGACGTCCTTGGGGTTGCCTGCCAGGTCGTCGCACCGTTCGATCGCGACCTTGTAGTTCGCTTCAGCGTAGGTCACCCGCGCGTGCTCGCGATCCTTGGGCGTGTTCTTGTAGGCGGCTTCGGCCTGGGCCTTGGCGACCTTCTGGTTGCCCGTGGCTTCGGCGGCACAGATGTCCTTGGCGTTCTTGGCGAGCGACGCACACGCCTTGCTGTCGATCTTGTACTGCGCGTCGGCGTCCTTGAGCGCCTGGGTGTAGTCCGCCTTCGGCATCGGCGCTGGATAGGTCTTCGGCGAATGCATCTCCGCCATGCCAACGCCGGCGAAACCCAGGCCGGCGCTCAGGAATACAGCAATCATTGTTCTGGACATGTTTTCCTCTTGGTTCACTTGATCGGATGACGTCAGGCGCTCTTGATCGCGTCTCTCACGTCTTTCTTGACATCGCCGAACTTGGCCTGGGCTTCGCCGAGAACTTTCTCCGTCTTGCCTTTCAGTTCCAGCTTCTCGTTGCCCACCAGCTTGCCGGCGGCTTCCTTGATCTTTCCCTTGACTTCCTTGACTCGTCCCTTGACCTGGTCCTTGTTCATTCCCATTGCCTGCTCCTCATGACGTACGCCGATAAGCGATCGGCACGCCGTACCCTGGATCCTGCGAGCTGCACCCCGATGTGGCTCCATCCGCGCGAGGCCATCACCCTTCCCCGCTGGAGAACCCCCATCGGATGCCGCTCGATGTCGCCTTACTTCATGGTGCGCCGGGCATCCGCCTGCGTCGCGATGTCCAGCACCTCGCTGAGGCTCCGATTCCGCGCCCTTGCCGGCCGGACGAACATCCGGCCCACCCAACGGCCGGCCATGGCGCCGACCACGGCACCGCCCAACGCGCCGATCGTCCCGAAGACCGGCCCCCCCACCGTCATCGCCAGCAATCCGGCTGAGGCGCCTCCGGCGACGGCGCCGAGCGAGGTTGCGACTTCCATTGTTCCGTTGTCCATTCTTTCGTCCGTTGCAAAGGGTTCGACGGACGCAGTCTGCGTGTCAGGCGCCGGCCGGTCTGTGCGGTGGCGAACATGACGACGCCGTCCCGTTCGCCAGCGCACTGACAGCCGTCGTGCAAACGCCGATGATTGCAATTGACGCCAGCCTGCGGAACCGCGGCCGAGCTCATGCGCGATAGTCGCCGCCTGCAGTCCTTGCGCCTGGACAGCTTGCGACCGCGCAGCGAACCGAGGAACTCACCATGACGCATCCGAAGCACCGCCTGAAGCCGCTTGCCGTCGCCGCGCTCGTGGCCGTTGCCGCGCTGGCCGCCTGCCAGGAACGCAAACCGACCGAGGCGCAGACTCCGTCCGCCAGCAGCGGCGAGTATCCGACTCCCTCGGACGCTGCGCCGTCATCGTCCAGCGACGGCAAGGTCGACAGCAAGAAGTGACGGACATGGCGGACGCGCGGGCGATGTGGCGAATGGAGCTTCGTTGACCAACGCACGCAGGCAATCAGCTCGTCATCACCTGCGAGCACGGTGGATGCGAGGTGCCGCACGCCCATGCCGCGCTCTTCTCGGGCCGGGAGGCGCTGCTCGACAGCCACCGCGGCTGGGACGCGGGCGCGCTGGATCTCGCCCGTCAGATGGCCGACGCGTTCGCGCGTGCCGCTGCACGCCGCCACCACGACGCGGTTGCTGGTCGACCTGAACCGCTCGATCGGTCATCGGCAGCTGTTCTCGGAAGTCACGCGCGCGCTGCCGCGGGCGCGCCGAAAGGACATCGTCGATCGCTACTACCGGCCCCATCGCCAGGCGGTCGAAGCCGAGATCGCGCGCCTTGTCGCGTCGGGCCGGCGGGTGATCCACGTCGCGTCGCACAGCTTCACGCCGATGCTCGACAACGTCCCGCGGCGAGCGGACGTTGCCTGGCTGTATGACCCTCGCCGACCCGGCGAAGTGGCCTTCGCGCGGTCCTGGATGCGGGAATTCGCGCGACTGGCGCCAGAGCTGCGCCTGCGCCGTAACTATCCGTACCGCGGGCGCGGCGACGGCCTCACGGCAGCGCTGCGCAGGCGCCATCCGGACGCGGCCTATGTGGGCATCGAACTCGAGGTCAACCAGTCTTTCGTCGCCCAGCACGGCCCCTGGGAAAGACTGAAGACGATGCTCACCGATTCGCTGAAGAAGGCGCTCGCCGGCGCCCAGGATCGTTGAGCGTTGCGTGCCGGTTCCGGCGGCGCGCACGACAGGCGACGCGATGCCGCGCGCTTCACCACTCCAGCGCCGGCAACTCGTGGAAGACCTTCCGCGTGCCCTCGAGCCATTGCCGCGTCAACGCGTCGAAGTAGACGTCGCCCTCCTCGAACCGGCGCTTCATCGTCACGTTCAGGCTGTCGCGCGCGTAGCACAGCAGGTCGATCGGCATCCCGACCGACAGGTTGCTGATCATCGTCGAGTCGTAGGACACCAGCACGCACTTCGTCGCGTCTTCCATCGTCGCGCTCGACGTCACCGCCAGGTCGAGGATCGGCTTGCCGTACTTGGCTTCGCCGGTCTGCAGGAAGCACGTGTCGGTGTCCGCTTCGATGAAGTTGCCCTCCGCGTAGATCCGGAACAGCCGCATGGCTTCGCCGGCGATCTGCCCGCCGAGGATGAACGACGCGTTGAACTTCAGGCCGCCGGTCTCGAGGAACGGGCCGTCGCGGCGCTCGATGTCGCGCATCGCGTCCGACACCAGGTTGGCCACGTCGAACATCGAGCCGACGCTCCAGATGTGGGGCGGGTCGGCCGCGGCGCGCTGGCGCAGCAGGTTGATCACGGTCTGGGTGGCCGCCAGGCCGCCGGAACTGAGCAGCACCAGCACGCGGTCGCCGGCGCGGTCGAACACCGTCATCTTGCAGAACTTGGCGTAGTTGTCCACGCCCGCGTGCGTGCGCGAGTCGCTGGCGAAGATCAGCCCCTCGTCGAGCTTGACGCCGACGCAGTACGTCATGTGACCGTTCCTTTCCGGACGCTTTGCACGCGATTGCGGCGCACGCGGCGCATTCAGGCCCCCGCGACCTCGTCGGCCCAGACCTTGAACCGCTGCAGCGTGTTCGGGCCGAACGTGCTCGACAGCGCGACGTCGCAGGCGTCGCGGCCACGGGCGATGAGGACGCGGCCGATGCGCGGCGTGTTGTTGCGCGCGTCGAAGGTGTACCACCGGTCACCCAGCTAGGCCTCGAACCAGCCGGCGAAGTCCATCGTCCCGTACGGCGGCTCGGTGCCCATGTCTCCCAGGTACCCGGTGCAGTAGCGGGCCGGAATGTTCATGCAGCGGCAGAACGCGATCGCCAGGTGCGCATAGTCGCGGCATACGCCGCGGCCTTCCTTGTAGGCTTCCCAGGCCGTGCGCGTGTTCCGGGCGTGCGGATAGCCGAATTCGATGTGGTGGTGGACGAAGTCGCAGATCGCCTGCACTCGCGCCCATCCGGTCGGGCCGCTGCCGAAGTGCCGCCACGCGATGTCCGACAGCAGATCCGTCTCGCAGTAGCGGCTGCCCAGCAGGTAGACCAGCGTGGACTCGGGCAGCTGCTCGACCGGAACCTGCACGGCCTCGGGGACAACCACATCGGGCAGTCCGCTGTCGTTGACCAGGGCATCCGTGCTCAGCAGGAACCGCCCGGGTGGCGCCACGAGACGGCTGCACCAGTTGCCGAAGAGATCCCGGTAGGCCGTGACCGGCACCGCCGGACTCGTGACCAGATGATCCGGGCGCACGAGGTCCGACGCGCGCGAGTAGTGAATGCTGAGCGCGAGGATCATCGGCGTCGCGTCGCGACACTCGTACTCGATCTCGAAACCGACACGAATCTGCATGCGGGTCATCGCCAAGTCGAATCCGATCTGCGCGCCTGCGCGTCGGAGGTCACTTCCGCTTTCCGCCGACCACCAGCAGCACGCCACCGATCACGATCGCTCCCACGCCCGCCCACAGCGGGATGTTGACGGTCTGCTTTTCCTTCACCGACAGCTCGATCGGTCCGATTTTTCCCGTATGGGTTTCCTTGGTGTAGCTGAAACCGCCGTACGCAAGCGCCAAGGCGCCGGCCACGATCAGCGCAATCGCCGCAATCTTGATGGCGTTCATTCCCCCTCCTTCTGATTCAGGAATCCGGACTCCGGAGCACGCAGCGCGCGACCCGAAGCAACTACCGCATCGGACGGATGGGCCGGGCGAAGCGCCGTTGCCGGCGCTTCGTCCCCTGCACAACCCATGCCGCCGTCATCAGACGCGTCGACCCTGGATGATTCCAACCAGGAACACGACGAGCGCGACGACCAAAAGGACGTGAATGAATCCACCCAGGGTGTACGAACTGACCAGCCCAAGTACCCACAGGACGAGCAGGATGACTGCAATGGTCCATAGCATTTCGTTTCTCCGGTTTACATCACGTGGCAGTTCGATGCTCGGCACGCCCCCGCCACACTGAGGCTTCCGGGCCGGCGAGGCCCGGTTTCACGACGTGTCAACTGTGCTTCTCTTCCTTCACGAACCACGCATCCGTCGCCTTGAGTTCCCAGTCGGCGATCTGGCGCTCGACGTCGTCCTTGGCGATGCCGTAGCGCTCCTGGATCTTCCCTGCGAGTTGCTCGCGGCGGCCGGCGACGACGTCGAGGTCGTCATCGGTCAGCTTGCCCCACTGCGCCTTCGCCTTGCCGACCACTTGCTTCCAGTTGCCTTGAATGCGGTCCCAGTTCATACGTGTTCCTTCGTAGTTACATCGACAATTCACCGGCGCGCGCCCGAGGTCCAGCCGCTCCCGGCGGCCCCCAGGGAACTATCGCCTCTTCGGTCACGTCCTTAAACGTAGACGTTCTGCGCCGTCATTTCTGTGCGCAAGCGAACATAGGAGGCAAGGCGATGCGCCGGGTCAAGCGCGTTTCCGAGGAGGCACTAAAGATGGCGGGTGAGGTTGCTTTCGGATTCCGGATTCTTCCGGCGCTCCCCGATAGCCGTTTCCATCCACTTCAGGCAGAACCAATTCCTGGCCGCGCTGCCCAACGTCGAACTCCGGGCACGCGTTCCGAATGCGCGCACAGGCGTTGAAAGAAGAGTTTGAACGGGCCGGCCCGTTGATGCGCCTGCTGCTGCGCTACACCCAGGCGCTGATCACGCAGATCGCCCAGACGGCCGCGTGCAACCGGCACCACTTGCTCGACCAGCGCCTGTGCGATGGCACAGCCGGGGCCGCACAGCCAGTACCCGCCGTTGTGTTCGATAGCGAACGGACCGCCGTCGCACAGCCGTCTACCGTACTCGAGGGCCAGTTTGACCAGCGAGTGCGCTCGTCGCGGCCGATCCGGTGTCGCGCCAAGGGCTGCCCAGGTGGCACGGTCGGATCAACCGCTGCGAGATCCCGTTCCAGGCGTGCTGAGCCCACTTGCTGACACCTTCGAGGAAAGACCATGAGCCTGGGAACCATCCTGTTGATCGTCCTGATCCTGATGCTGATCGGCGTCATTCCAACTTGGCCGCACAGCCGAAGCTGGGGCTACTGGCCCAGCGGCACGTTGGGCATCGTGTTGATCATCATCGTCATCCTGCTGCTGACGGGAAGACTGTGACGGATCCTCGCCAACCTGCGCTCGGGCTGGTTGCTGCCGCGCCCGGGCGTGCGCTTTTTATGAGCGAAGGCAAGGCAGGAGGACGCGGAGCCGATGGGCTGGTGGCTTGCCTCGCGCAGTAGGCTGGCGGCGGCACTGGTCGGCCTTGTCAACCTCTCAGGGTTGCTTGGGCTGGTCGCCTGCAGCAGCCTTCCGAAGATCGTGCCCGACCTGGCGCGTGAGTCAGGTCGTTCGCCCGTCCAGCTGGAAGGGGCACGCGGCCCGCTGTCGGCGGCCCAGAGCAAGGCGATCCTCGACGGACTGGCGAGCCGCGGCCCCGCCACGGACATCTTCGAGCGGCACCTCGCGCTCGAAGAAGCCATCGTCGGCAGTCCGCTGACCACCGGCAACCAGGTGCTGCTGCTGCAGGACGGACCGGCCACCTTCCAGGCGATGCACGCGGCCATCCTTGCGGCGCGCGACCACATCAACATGGAGACCTACATCCTGGACGACGACGAAGTCGGCCAGCGCTTCGCACAGGCACTCATCGACAAGCAGCGGCAAGGCGTCCAGGTCAGTCTCATCCGCGACAGCGTCGGCACGATCGCCACGCCGCAGGCGTTCTTCGACCGGCTGAAGGAAAGCGGCATCAAGGTGCTGGAATTCAACCCGCTCAACCCGCTGGTGGCCAGCAAGGATTGGGAGCTGAATCAGCGCGACCACCGCAAGCTGCTGATCGTCGACGGGCGCACGGCGTTCCTGGGCGGCATCAACATCAGCAGCGTGTACTCCGGGGGCTCGTTCAGCCAGCACTCGCGGACCCGGCCGGACGGCAGCCCGCCCTGGCGCGATACCGACCTCCAATTGCGCGGACCCGTGGTTGCCGAACTCCAGAAGCTGTTTCTCGCGACCTGGGAGGCCCAGAGGGGAGAGCCGCTGCCGGCGAGGAACTACTTCCCGCCTCCGGAGAACGCGGGCCGCCTGGTCGTGCGCGCCATCGGCAGTTCGCCCGAAGAACCGTACAGCCTGATCTACGCCACCCTGCTCTCGGCGATCGCCAACGCAGAGACCAGCGTGCGCCTGACCAATGCCTACTTCGCCCCCGATCCGCAACTGCTTGACGCGCTCGAAGCCGCGGTCCGGCGCGGCGTCGAGGTGACGTTGATCCTGCCCAGCCAGACCGACTCCTGGCTGGTATTCCACGCCGGGCGCAACTACTACGAGCAGTTGCTGCGAGCGGGAGTGAAGATCCACGAGCGGCGCGGTGTGATCCTCCACTCCAAGACGGCGCTGGTCGACGGCGTGTGGGCCACGGTCGGCTCGACCAACCTCGACTGGCGCAGCTTCCTGCACAACTACGAATTGAATGCCGTGGTGCTCGGGGCCGAGTTCGGCAGCCAGGTGCAGGCGATGTTCGACAAGGACCTGGCGGCGTCCGACCCGATCACGCTCGAGCAGTGGCAGCATCGCTCGCTCGATCTCCGGATCAAGGAGCTGTTCGCCCGGGTCTGGGAGTACTGGCTGTAAGCCCTGCCCGCGAGCGTCGGATCTGCGCCCGGGCCCCGGGCCTATGTGCGATACCGAACCGACGGCAGCAGAGCGCGCAGTTATGGTTGGTTCCTGAACTTCATTCCTCGTCGAAGCGCGTCAACGGGCAACGGCGCTCGATTGAGGTCGCGGATTCACGATCGGGAGTCTGGATCGAACCCCGCTTTGTTTGACACTCTGGGAATCAACCATGAAACACGCAGGCAAGCTTCTCTCCGCACTCTTCGTCGCCGTCTCGCTGGTGTCCGTCGTCGGATGCGCAAGCACACCGACGCAGGAAGGGACCGGCGAGTACATCGACGACACGGCCATCACCACCAAGGTAAAGGCCGCCATACTCAACGAACCCACGCTGAAGTCGGCGGAGATCAACGTCGAGACGTTCAAGGGCGTCGTCCAGTTGAGCGGCTTCGTCAAGGAGCGCGCCGACATCGACAAGGCGGCCGCGGTTGCGCGTGGCGTCGGCGGAGTGAAATCCGTCAAGAACGACATGCGCCTGAAGTAAGCGACTGCGCATCGCGGGCCGGCTCTCGGGCCGGCCCGGCGGCAACATCGCAAAGAACACGCGCTGCCGCAGTACCGCTCCCTCAAACGACATACAGCAGTATCGCGATGAAGTGCGCAGCGCTGCCGGCGAGCACGAACAGGTGCCAGATGCCGTGCGCGTGCTTGAGGCGCGCGTCGAGCGCATAGAAGACGATGCCGACGGTGTAGAACAGCCCGCCCGACGCGACCCACGCGAACCCGGCGCGGCCGAGCGCATTCACCATCGGCACCAGCGCCACGACGGCCGCCCAGCCCATCAGCAGGTAGATCACGACCGACAGGATGCGGGCGTCGTTACGCGGCCGCAGGTCCTGCAGGCTGCCGGCGACGGCGAGCCCCCAGACCACTCCGAGCAGCGACCAGCCCCAAGGCCCACGCAGCGTCACCAGGCAGAACGGGGTGTAGCTGCCGGCGATGAGCAGGTAGATGCTCTGGTGGTCCATCTTGCGCAGGAAGTCTTTCGCGCGCCCTCCTCGCACGCTGTGGTACAGCGTCGAGGAGCCGTACATGAGCACGAGGGATGCGCCATAGATGGAGACGCCAACCACTTTCCACGGGTCGCCGCCAAGCGCCGCCAGGACCACGAGGACGACCGTGCCCGCCAGCGCCAGGATGGCGCCGAGCAGGTGAGACACCGCGTTGAACTTCTCGCCGTAATACATGCGATCTGTGTGTGCGCTTCCGCACCGACGGCAGCAAGTGCTGCGCCTAGCGTGCGATTGTGGGGCCTGGAAGTCGCGGCACCCTGGCGTGCGCATGCCTGGCGGCAGGGACTCCTCCGTCGGCCTCCGACCGGCCCTTAGTCGACCTTCGTCAGGGATGCCCTGACCCATGGCGATCCAAATGAGAGCGCAAAGATGAAACATGTACTGCGAAACGGATTGATGGCGTTGGGCCTGGTGATCGGTTCGGTGACGTCGGCCACGGCCCAGGTGAGCGTCGGTGTATGGCTCCCCGGAGTCTCCATCGGAATCAACCTGCCCGTGTACCCCCAACTGGTTGCGGTGCCCGGGTACCCGGTCTACTACGCGCCACAGATGAATTCGAACTACTTCTTCTACGACGGCATGTACTGGGTCTTCCAGTCCGACAACTGGTACGCGAGCTCCTGGTACAACGGGCCGTGGGGGCTTGTCGGCCCTCAAGCCGTTCCGGTCTTCCTGCTGCGTGTTCCGGTGCGCTACTACCGGGTACCTCCTCCGTACTTCCGCGGGTGGCAGGCTGACAGGCCGCCGCGTTGGGACGAGCACTGGGGCAATGAGTGGAGCCAGAATCGACGCGGCTGGGACCAGTGGGACCATCGCGCCGTTCCTCAACGCGCTCCGCTGCCGACCTACCAGCGGCAGTATTCCGGAAGCAAGTATCCGCCCGTAGAGCAGCAGCAAGTGCTGCAGAGCCAGAAGTACAGGTACCAGCCGCGTGACGCCGAAGTCCGGCAGCACTACGAGAGCCAGCGGCAGCAGGCACAAGGCGCACCCGGGAGGTCGCCGCAGCGCGAATCGACCGCTCCACGCCAGGAACAGGCGCAGCCACGCGCGACCCAGCCGCCAACAGCAGCAGCAACAGCAACAGCAGCAACAGCAGCGCGCCAACAGCAGCAACCGGCACCGAGACCGCCGGAGCAGGACCGCGGATCCCAGGGCAAGGGGTCGCAAGGGCCGCAAGACAGGGGATCGCAGGGCCAGGGGTCCGGCCACTCTTCCGCTCAAGGGCAGTCCAAGGATGGCGGCAAGGGTGAACAGGGCGGCGGCGACTACAAGAAGTGATTCCCGAGTAGAGCCCTGTGTCCAATGCGGGGCGGCCTTCGCGATGCGATGATTCGCTGGTGAATTCTCGTGGCCACTCCGCTCCCCGCCCGCAGGCGGCGGCGGGATTGCCACCTCGATGAGCGGGCCGATGACCGTCAAGGCGGCGTGGATCATTCGCGTCGGCGCCATGCAGCGCCTCGCGGTGGTGATGGCCGTCGGCGTCGTTGCGTACTTCGCGCAGCCGGCGGTCATCTCGTGGCACACGCGCGCCGTGGCAAGCTGGGACCTCAGCGTGTTGATCTATCTCGGCCTGGCGTGGTGGCTCATCGCCAGCGCCGACGCGGCGACGACTCGCGATCACGCACTGAGCCAGGACCAGAGCGGCTTCGTCATCTTCCTGTTCGTCGTCGTGGCCGCCTGCGCCAGCGTCGTCGCGATCGGCTTTGTCGTCAGCACCATCCGCGAACTCGCGTTCTGGGCGCGGGCGTGGCACATCGCCCTGACCATCGGCGCGCTGATCTCGTCGTGGCTGCTGATCCAGACCGTCTTTGCGTTCCACTACGCGCGCCGCTACTACGCCGTCCTCCACCGCGAGCGAACGACGACACCCGAGCTGCACTTCCCGGGCGGCAAGGAGCCCGACTACCTCGACTTTGCCTACTACTCGTTCGTCGTCGGAATGACCTCGCAGGTCTCCGACGTCGCGGTGACATCGCGCTCGATGCGGCGGCTCACGCTGGTGCACAGCGTGCTGGCGTTCGTGTTCAACATCGCCGTGCTGGCCCTCAGCATCAACATCATCGCCACCGTGCTCTAGCCCTGCGCCGCCCCTCTTCGCCCATGGCTCCCCACCAGATCCGTGCACGGCGCCAATGCGCAAGGACACAGTCGACCATGACGAAGAAGATTGGTCTTCCTGGTGCCGGGCTTCTTCGGCTTCGACTCCGTCGGCGACGATGAGTTACTTCGCGGACGTCGAGCGCTCGCTCGATGCAGCGCTGCGCCGGCGCGGCGTCGACGCCCGCATCGTGCGCTGCAAGACGCAGCCGACCGCTTCGATCCCGCGCCGCGCCGACGTGCTGCGCCGGCAGGTGATCGCGAGCGGCGGCCTCGGCGCCAGCGAGCTGCACTTCGTCGGCCACTCGACCGGCGGCCTCGACGTGCGGATGCTGCTGACGCCGGGGTCAAGATCGCGCGCGGTGACTCCGAAGAGCGCATCGCCGGCCTGACGAAGACGGCCATTTCCGTCGCCACGCCGCACCACGGCACGCCGCTGGCCAACCACTTCGCGACCATCCAGGGCCAGACGCTGCTGCTGGTGCTGAGCGCGCTGGCGACGTCGGGACAGGGCCGCGGCGCCATTCTCGCCGCGGCCAAGGCCGTTGCGCTGATCGCCGGGCTCGACGATTGGCTGGGTGGCGCGGACACGCCCGCTCGATCGCCTCGCCGAGGGCCTGCTCCGCCGCATCCGCCTCGACCGCAACGACCCGGCGTGGCTGTACCTCGGCGAAATCGAACGCGACCAGGGCGCCGTGCTGCAACTGACACCGGAGGGGATCGACCTGTTCGACGCCGCCGTTGCAGACAGCCCGGGCATCGACTATGGCTGCGTCGTCGCCGGCGTGCCGAAGCCGCGCGAGGAGTTCAAGTTGAAGGAGCTCCTGGATCCCGAGTACGTCGTGCTGCGTGCGCTGTTCAGGCTGCTGCACGTGCTGACCGCGCGACCGCACCCGCGTTATCCGTATCCGAAGCCGACCAGAGCGACACAGCAACTGCTCGATCGCGGCGCTCGGCTTCGAGGCGACCCCGCAGATCAGCGACGGCATCGTGCCGACGCTGAGCCAGTTGCACGGCCGGATCATCCACGTCGCGCGCGCCGATCACCTCGACCTGGTGGGTCACTACACGCTGGCGGGCGGGGGCACGGCGGACTGGCTGCCGTCGGGCGCGGGCTTCACTCCAGAAGCGTTCGAGGCAACGTGGGAGGCGGTGGCCGCAGCGATCGCGAAAGGCAGCCGTGGCGCGCGTGCCTCGCGCGAGTCAGACCGCTAAGGCAGCAGCAGCGCCCGCGGCGAGCCTCGATCGCGTTTCGTCTATCACCCGACGGCGGTTCACCACTGATCTACCGAGGTCTTCGCCGTAGATCCGGCGCGACGCAGCCCCACGAAGAGAGGATCGCCAGAATGAACTCACGACCCTGTCGAAAAGCGCGAAGCCAACGAGGCGGCCCTGACTGCGGAGATGATTGCGATCCTGCGCCGCAAGATGGCGCGCGACTATGCCAAGGGCGGCACGCTGCGCGACGCCCACCCGAAGACGCTCGGCCTGTTGCGGGGCCGTTTCCGGATCGAGCCCGGCCTGCCCGAGGCCTTGCGGGTCGGCCTGTTCGCAAAGCCCCGCAGCTTCAATTGCTGGGTGCGGTTTTCCAGCTCGAGCGGCAAGGTGCAGTCCGACGCGGTGCCCGATGCCCGCGGTGTCGCGATCAAGCTGCTGGCGCCACGCGGCAAGGGCGCCGCGCCCGGCGCGGAACTGGGCCAGGACTTCGTGCTGCTGGACACGCCGGTGATGCCGCTCGGCACCGTGGCGCTGTTCCGCGACGCGGTCTACTACACGATCGAAAGCACTCCGCTGCTGCTGGCGGCCAAGTTCGCGGCCACCGGCCACGCCGGGGCCCTCCTCGGCTTGCTGAAGCTGCGCGGGAACCCATCCTCCCCGCTGGACATCCGGTACTGGAGCACCACGCCCTACCGGTTCGGCCCCGACCGCGCGGTGAAGTATTCCCTGCGGCCCACCTCGAAGCACAGGAGCCGCAAGCCCGCGAAGCTCGGCGAGTCCTACCTGAGCGAGGCGATGCAGGCCCATCTCGACGGGCGTGAAGCCACCTTCGACTTCTGCGTGCAGCTCTGGCGCCCCGGGATGCCGATCGAGGACGCGGCGCAACGCTGGGATGAAGCGAAGTCGCCCTTCGTGAAGGTGGCGACGCTGCATCTGCCCATCCAGAAATTCCGGAACGGCAAGCGCGCCCGGCTAGCCGAGGCCCTGTCTTTCTCGCCCGCACACGCCTTGCCTGAGCACGCCCCGCTCGGCGGCCTGAACCGCGCGCGCGGCAAGATCTACGCGGCACTGGCCAGGTTCAGGCACGCGCGTGACAAGCGCGGCTGACCGGCCCGGGGACTCCGCGGGCCAGGAGAGACCATCACTTCTCCAGCGGCTTCAACGTCCGCAGGTACGCGACGATCGCGCTCAGGTCCGCGGGGCTCAGCTTCGCGTAGTACGAGATCCCCATTGGCGGCTGCAGCTTGCGACCGTTGCGCGAGATGCCTTGCGTTATCGCGCGCTTGATCTCGTCGTCGGTCCAGGCGCCGATCCCGGCCGTCGGATGCGACGTGATGTTGGCGGCTCTCGACCCGGTCCAGCTGGACAGGAAATCCCTGGACGAGCTGGACGTTGAACACGCGGCCGCCCGCGCCCAGCCGGCCGTAGTCGAAGACGCCTTTCTCCATCGGCGAATGGCACTCCAGGCAGTGCCCGATGGTGACGAGATACCGGCCGCGATAGACCGGATCGCTCATCTTCCCGGTCGGAGAAGCCGGCCTCCGCATCGGGGAACGGCTGATGCTTCTGGGCCATCCGATACACGGGCGGCGCGACCTCATTGCGGATCGCCGGAACCGAGCGCAGGTAGGCCACCACGGCGTCGAGGTCCGACGGCGTCAGCGCCTTGAAGAACGGCGTCGGCATCACGACGGCCAGTTCGGTGTTGGCCAGGCGGCCATGATTGGGTCGCTTGCCGTCGACGATCGCGCGCTTGATGTCCTCGTCGCTCCAGCTGCCGATGCCGGTGTCGCGATCGGGCGTGATGTTCGACGCCGCGCCGGCGAACGGCGGCAACGAAAACGTCACGCCGCCGCCGCTGAGGTTGCGGCCGGCGAGCGGCTCGCCCTCCGGCGACTTCGGGGTGTGACAGTTGCCGCACCCGAGGATCCCCTCCACGAGGTAGCGGCCGCGCTCGACGCGTGCGCTCGGCGCCTGCGCACCGGCGTCGAGGGACGCGACGAGCAGCGCACCGAGCAGCGCGAGCGGGCGAAGTGTTCGAAGGATCGTGCACCAACGGAATGAACGCAGCATGGCTTGCCCTCGGTACGCGATGCCTCGCAGTGTGCAGCAGCTTCGGCCTTTGGTCGACCTCATTGCCTTCGTGCTACGTTGCTCGCGATGTCGGCTTCGGTCGTTACCGTGCGCAAACACCGGGTCTCCAGATACTGGCCGGCCGCTGTCGTGTGGCTGCTGGCCTGGCTCGCCATGGCTCTGCTGGACGGTCACGTCGACCTGGCCAACCAGGCGCTGATCCTCGTCGTCGCGGCCGCGCTCGCGGCGTTGTGGCTGCCGGTGGGCGTTTCCGTGCTGGCGTGCGCCGTGGCGGTCATGGGCTTCAACTTTGCCTTCGTGCCGCCGCGAGGCACCTTCACGGTCGATCTGCGCCAGCACGTCCTGCTGCTGGCCACCATGCTCGCCGTCAGCTGGGTGATCGCGCTGTTGATGACGCGGCAGCGCAGGCTCGCGGTCGACGCGCAGATCCAGTTCCGGCGCGCGGAGCAGCTCCGCGACTTCGGTGAAGCCTTGCGGGATGCCGCGGACCCGCGCTCGTGCGCGCCGCTGCTGCAGCAGGCGCTCTCGGACCTGGCCGGGGCGCCGTCGAGCGTGCTGCTGCTGCCCGGGACGCCCGGTGACGCGAACGAGCTGGACGCATGCATCGCGCTGGGTCCCATGAGCCGGGCCGAGAAGACCGACCTGCGGACCGCCTTGCTCGAGTCTCGCGAGATGGTCCACGGCATCGATCGCGCCCCGGACCGGCGCGCTTGGTACCTGCCCATGCGCGCGCGCAATGGGAGCTTTGGCGCGGCGCTGCTTCCTGTGCCTGCCGAGCCCGTCGATGCAGGCGAGCTGCGCAGCCAGGCGCAGGCGCTGTGCGACCAGATGGGATTGGCGCTCGAGCGCGCAGCTGCTCTGAGCGCCGCCGCCGCCGCGCGCGAGTCCGCACAGTCGCAGGCGTTGCGCAACACCCTGCTTGCCGCGATTTCGCACGACCATCGCACGCCGCTCGCGACGATCCTCGGCGCAGCCTCGTCGCTGCACGACCAGGACGAGCGGCTCACGCCGGACCAGCGCCGCCGCCTGGCGGCGATCATCGTCGACGAAGCGACCCAGCTCGCCCGGCTCACCGACAACACGCTGCAGCTCGCGCGCCTCGACGCGCCCGGGCTGGCCCTGCACAAGGACTGGGAGTCGGTCGAAGAGATCGTGGGAACGGTCCTCCGCCGGCTGCGTCAGCGCGGCGAGACGCGCCGGGTCAAGGCGCAGCTGGAGCCCGGGCTGCCGCTCGTTCGCTGTGACGCCGTCCTGTTGGTGCAGTTGCTCGAGAACCTGGTGGACAACGCGTTCAAGTATGGAGGGGCCCCCGAACACATCGAGATCCAGGCGCGATGCGAAAGCGATCGGCTGCTGCTCGCCGTCTGCGACCGCGGCCCCGGAGTGCCGCCCGAGTGGCGCGCACGCATCTTCGACTCCTTCCAGCGGATTCCTGCAACGCATGAGCAGCCCGACGGTGCCGCGGCCCCGGCGCGGCGCGGTGCGGGCGTCGGCCTCGCCGTCTGCCGCGCCATCGCGCGCGCCCACGGCGGCGACCTCACGTTCCGGCCGCGTGCGCACGGCGGTTCGCGCTTCGAGTGCTCGCTGCCGCTGGAGCGGCCGCCACAGGACCAATCCGGGCGGGCGACCGAAGGATCGCAACCGTGACGCTGACCGTCCTGCTCGTCGAGGACGACCGCGAGTTGCGCACGACGTTGCGGGAAGCGCTGTCGGTCGAGAACTACCGGGTGATGACCGCCGCGAGCGCCGCCGATGCGCGCGCGCAGCTGGCGCACCTCGGCGGCGAAGTGGACCTCGTGCTGCTCGACCTCGGCCTCCCGGATGAAGACGGCGAGAGCCTGCTTGCGACGCTGCGCCGCGACCGTCGCACTCCGGTCATCGTGATTTCCGCGCGCCACACCGACGAGCCGAAGATTCGCCTGCTCGACGCCGGCGCCGACGACTACCTCGTCAAGCCGTTCAGCCTGGCGGAACTGCTCGCGCGCATGCGGGTCGCGCTGCGCCATCGCGGCACCGTCGTCGCGCCGGCATTGGCGCACTACGAACACGGCGGGCTGGTGATCGACATCCCGACGCATCGGGTGAGCCTCGGCGGCCAGCCGATCCACCTGACGCCGACCGAGTTCAAGCTGCTGGCGCGCCTTGCGCAGAACGCGGGGCAGGTGGTGACGCATCGCCAGTTGCTCGCCGACGTCTGGGGCCCCGAGTACACCGAGCACACGCACTACCTCCGCCTCTACATGGCGCAACTGCGGGCCAAGCTGGAAGCCGATCCGGCAGATCCCGAGCGGCTGCTCACCGAGCCCGGGGTGGGCTACCGGCTGGCCGAGCCGGCTGCCTAGAAGCGCCCTTCCTTATGCGTTCCTGATGCGGGTCGGGGCACGCTTGCGGTCATCACAGCCACCGCCCTGCCCGCAATGTCCACTGCAACGACCACCGGCGAACGCCTGCCCCTGCCGACGCCCACGCACCAGGAAAGCCTGGCCGCGCTGACCCTCGGTGCCCTCGGCGTCGTCTACGGCGACATCGGCACCAGCCCCCTGTATGCCTTCAAGGAGAGCATCACGAACGCGCAGGCCTCCGGCACCGGGCCGGAGGCCGTGCTCGGCGTGCTGTCGATGATCTTCTGGGCCGTGACGCTCGTCGTCTCGGTCAAGTACATCATGATCGTGCTGCGGGCGGACAACCGCGGCGAGGGCGGCATCCTCGCCCTGCTCGCCCTCGTGCTCAGGCAGTTTCCGGCCCGCGGCCACGTGACGACCGCGGCGATCTGGCTCGGCCTGTTCGGCGCGGCGATGTTCTATGGCGACAGCGCCATCACGCCGGCGATTTCCGTACTGTCCGCGGTCGAGGGGCTCGAGGTCATTTCGCCCCGGTTCAAGGCCTTCGTCATCCCGCTGACGCTCGTCATCCTGATCGGACTGTTCGTCGTGCAACGGCACGGCACCGCCCGCGTCGGCTCCGTGTTCGGGCCGGTCATGATCCTGTGGTTCGGCGTCCTCGGCGTGCTCGGTGCCGCGCAGATCGTGCGCGAGCCGGGCGTGCTCGCCGCGCTCGATCCGCTGTATGCGATCGGCTACCTCGTGTCGCATCCGCAGGCGACGCTGGTCGTGCTGGCGGCGGTCTTCCTCGCCGTCACCGGCGGCGAAGCGCTCTATGCCGACATGGGGCACTTCGGCCGGCGCCCGATCCAGCTCGCATGGTTCTGGATCGTGATGCCCAGCCTGCTGCTCAACTACTTCGGCCAGGGCAGCCTGGTGCTGGCACGACCGGAGGGCGTCGCAAACCCGTTCTTCCTGCTGGCCCCCGGCTGGCTGCAACTGCCGCTCGTCGTGCTGGCAACCGCGGCCACCGTGATCGCATCGCAGGCCGTGATCTCGGGTGCGTATTCGATGACCAGCCAGGCCATCAAGCTCGGGTACGTGCCGCGGATGTCGATCCTGTTCACGTCGGACACGACGGCGGGCCAGATCTATGTGCCGCTGGTGAACTGGCTGCTGCTGGCGCTCGTGATCCTGCTCGTGGCCGGCTTCGGCAGTTCATCGAACCTGGCGGCGGCGTACGGCATCGCCGTGTCGAGCACCATGATGATCACGACGCTGGGTGTCGCGATCGTCGCGCGCTACCGCTGGGACTGGGCGCTGTGGAAGATGGCACTGGTCCTCCTTCCCCTCCTCGCCCTCGACGCACTGTTCCTCGCCGCCAATACCGAGAAGATCCCGCACGGCGGCTGGTTGCCGCTCGCGTTCGGCGCCCTGCTCTTCTTCATCTTCTCGACCTGGAACCGCGGCCGGCTCCTGCTCCGGACCGAGCGGGCGCGTTCCGGCATCGCGCTCGAGCCGTTCCTCAAGAGCCTGGAGACCTACCCGCCGATCCGCATCGAGGGCACCGCGGTGTTCATGGCCGGCAGCGTCGACCGGGTGCCGCGCGCGCTGCTTCACAACCTGAAGCACAACCGCGTGATGCACGAGAGGGTCATCTTCCTCACTGCGGTGCCCCATGACATCCCGCACGTGGATCCGGAGGACTGCGCCGAGATCCGCGACCTCGGCGACGGCTGCTACCTGGTGAAGATCGACCGCGGCTTCAAGGACTCGTACGACATCGCCGACATCGCGCAGACGCTCGATCGGCACTTCGACTTCCAGATCGTCACCGCCGAGACGTCCTTCTTCCTGTCGCGCGAGAGCGCGGTGACCGGACACGGCGGCATGGCCGCGTGGCGCAGCCGCCTGTTCGCATGGATGATGCGCAGCGCCCAGCCGGCCTCGGACTTCTTCCGCATCCCGCCGAACCGAGCGATCGAGATCGGCACGCAGATCGTGATCTGAGTCGGCGGCCTGCGGGGCGCGTAACCTCGTCATGGGATGCGCGGGAGGCGCTGGCGCCGTTCGGTTGTCATCGCGCATGGCATGGCGCCGCGACGTGGGCTAATTTCAAGACCATGGAGCCGATGCCCGATCGCCTCGGGAGAATCCAAATGCAAAAGCCCTGGCTTGCCCAGTACCCGCCCACCGTTCCAGCCGAGATCGACTTCGGGCCGCTGGCTTCGCTCAAGGACGTGCTCGACGCCAGCTGCGCGCGCTTCGCGGAGCGGCCGGCCTTCAACTCGATGGGCACGGTGATGACCTTCCGCCAGCTCGACGAGGCGAGCCGCGCCTTCGCCGCCTGGCTGCAGAAGGTCGCCGGGCTGAAGCGCGGCGACCGCGTCGCCCTGATGATGCCCAACCTGCTGCAGTACCCGGTGGCCATGTTCGGGGCGCTGCGGGCCGGCATGGTGGTGGTCAACGTCAACCCGCTCTACACCCCGCGCGAACTCGAGCACCAGCTGAACGACAGCGGCGCCGTGGCGATCGTGGTGCTGGAGAACTTCGCGCACACGCTCGAACAGGTGATCCGGGCCACGCGCCTGCGCGTCGTGGTCACGACGCAGGTCGGCGACATGCTGCCGACCATCAAGCGCGTGCTGACGAACGTGGTGGTGAAGTACGTGAAGAAGATGGTGCCGCCCTGGCGGCTCGCGGGCGCGGTCGGCTTCAACCGTGCGCTCGCCGCGGGCCGGGCGCAGTCGCTCGACGAACCGACGCTCACCCGCGCCGACCTCGCTTTCCTGCAGTACACGGGCGGCACGACGGGTGTGGCCAAGGGCGCCATGCTGAGCCACGGCAACATGGTGGCCAACGTGCTGCAGGTCGCCGCGTGGATGTCGCCCAACCTCAGCGACGGCGTCGAGACGGTGGTCATCCCGCTGCCGCTCTACCACGTGTTCGCATTGACCGGGTGCCTGTCCTTCTTCAGCAAGGGGGCGCAGGTCGTGCTCGTCGCCAACCCGCGCGACCTGCCGGCCTTCATCAAGACCCTCAGGGAGGAGCGCTTCAGCGCGATCATCGGCGTCAACACGCTGTTCCGCGCGCTGCTCGATGCGCCGGACGCCGGCACGGTCGACTGGAGCCACCTGAAGCTCGCGGTCGCGGGCGGCATGGCCGTGCAGCACGTCGTGGCGCATCGCTGGAAGCAGATGACCGGTGTGCCGCTGGTGGAAGGCTATGGCCTGACCGAGAGCGCGCCGGTGGCGATCGCCAACCCGGTCACCATCGACGAGTGGAGCGGCCAGATCGGCGTGCCGCTGCCCAGCACGGATGCGGCGATCCTCGACGACGACGGGCGCCCGGTCGCGCTCGGTGAAGTAGGCGAGATCAGCCTGCGCGGCCCGCAGGTGATGAGGGGCTACTGGAACCGCCCCGAGGAGTCCGCCCACGTGTTCACCGCCGATGGCTGGCTGCGCACCGGCGACATGGGCGTGATGGACGACCGCGGCAGCATCCGCATCACCGACCGCAAGAAGGACATGATCGTCGTGTCCGGCTTCAAGGTGTTCCCCAACGAGATCGAGGACGTGCTGACCATGCATCCCGGCGTTCTCGAGGCCGCGGCGATCGGCGTGCACGACGATCGCGCGGGCGAAGCGGTGAAGGTCGTCGTGGTGCGCAAGGACCCCGCGCTGACCGAAGACGACCTGCTCGCGCACTGCAGGCAGCACCTGACGGGATACAAGATGCCGCGCAAGGTCGAGTTCCGCGACGAGCCCTTGCCGAAGACCAACATCGGCAAGATCCTCCGGCGCGAGCTGCGCGACAGCGGTGCGGCGGCGAGTGCGGCGCCTGCTCCGGCCGATCGCGGATAGCGCATGGCGAAGCCGACAGCGGCGTACCGTCCCCGTCGCCTGCCGCTGCGCGACGGCCGCGAGGTGACGCTGCGCGCGATCGGCCCGGCGGACGCCCCGGAGATCGCGCAGGCGTTCGAGCGCCTGACGGCCGAGTCGCGCTACTCCCGGTTCATGCAGCACAAGCGGCAGCTCGATCCCGCGGCGCTCGACCGCGGCGTTCACCCGCGCCCGGGGCGCGACTTCGCGTTCGTGGCCACGATCCCGGCGACCGACGGCATCGACATCGTCGGCGCCGCCCAGTACGTGCGGCTCAAGGACGACGACCCCTCGACCTGCGAGTTCGCGATCACCGTGGCCGAGGACTGGCGGGGCTCGGGCCTCGCGCGGCAGCTGCTCGCCAGCCTGGTGCGCCGCGCCCGGCGCGATGGCTACACCCGGATGGAAGGCTCGGTGATCGCCAACAACTCGAAGATGCTGACGCTGGCGCGCAAGCTCGGGTTCAAGGCGCACGCCGAGGCCGACGACGCGGGCGTGGTCCAGGTGGAAAGGTTGCTGCAGCCGAGCTGGTAACGGCCTAGCGCTCGGCACCCTGGCCAGCGACGTCGAGGCACAGGCACTCGGCCGACGCGGCCGAGTCGCCTGCCGCGACTCTCTCGCCTCGCTACGGGCGCAGCGTGTTCTTGTAGACCTTGCCGTCCTTCATGATGACGACGAAGTTCCTGCCCGGATCAGCGACGAGTTCGAGTTTGGCGAGCGGGTCGCCGTCGACGAGCAGCAGGTCCGCCAGCGCTCCTTCCTGCACGACGCCGAGCTTGCCCGGGTAGGGGCTGCGCTCGCCCGACAGCGCGAGCAGCTCGGCGTTGTCGGCCGTCGCCATCCTCAGCGCCTCGGCCGGCGTGTACCACTTGCAGGAGCTTCACGAGATCCGCGCCCTGCTTCGCGGCCGCCTCGCGCGCTGAACAGCGCGTCGGTACCCCACGCCGTCTTGATCCTGTGCTTCTTCGCCAGCGCTAGGCAGCGTCGGTCCCGGCCCACATCGCCTCCTGCTTGATGCGGTTGATCGACCCGGGCGGGAACGGCGAACGGCCGTCGTCCATGAACGGTTGCAGGCTCCACCACACGCCCTTCTCCGCCATCAACCGGGCGGTCGCGTCGTCGAGCAGCTGGCCATGGTCGATGCACTTGACGCCCGCCTCGATCGCCTGGCGCACCGCGCGCGGTGTGTACGCGTGCACTGTCACATAGGTGCCCCAGTTCTCCGCCGCTTCGACCGCGCGCTTCAGTTCCGGCACGCTGTACTGCGTGACGTCGAGCGGGTCGTAGCTCGAAGCCACGCCGCCGCCCGCCATCATCTTGATCTGCGAGGCGCCCAGCGCGAGCTGCTCGCGGACGCGCTGGCGTACGAGTCGGGGCTGTCGGCGATGGCCGCCGCGCCCACGCGCTCGCTGTAGCTGAAGTCGCCCGGACGCGCCGGCAGTTCGTTGGGCAGGCGGAAGTCGCCGTGTCCGCCGGACTGCGACACGAACGAGCCCGACGCCCAGATGCGCGGCCCCGGGACCACTCCCGTGTCGATGCCGCGCTTCAGCCCGAACACCGGGCCGCCCAGGTCACGGATCGACGGTGAAGCCCCGCATCAGCATGTCGCTCGCGCCTTCACGGCCACCACATTGACGAAGCCGATGTCGCCGGTGAGTACCTGCGCCTGCGGCACGGTGGCGAACATGATGTGCGTGTGCGCGTCGATCAGGCCCGGCATCAGCGTGCGGCCACCGCCGGCGATGCGCGTCACCGTCGTCGTCCGTCGGAGCCGCGATCGGCGCCGTCGAGATCGCCTTGATCGCATTGCCGACGATCAGCACGTTGGAGGGCGCGGACAGCCGGTCGGCCGTGCCGTTGAAGATGCGGACGTTTTCGATCAGGACCGCCGTCGGCTGAGGAGACTGCGCGTGGCGGCGCCGCCAGCCAGCGCCAGCACAGCGCCGGCGAGCAAGCAGGAGTGCGGATTTCATTTCGTGTTCCCCTTTTGCGATGACGCTGTCGTTGTTGTGTTTCGCGACGCGAAGATCGTCCGCAGGTCGCCGCCGAACGGCGTGACGAGTTCTCAACCCATCGGGACCGGCAGGTTGCCACACCTTTCGTCGGCGAGCGAGGCAACGAATCGCGCTCGGCGCGCCGGTTGCCCATACACTCCCGCGACCATCGATGGCCGGGTCCGGCCGCGAGAGGAGGCAAGTGCAATGAGCGCGATTCGAACGCTGGCCGTGGCTGCACTGATTGGAAGTTGCGGCAGCCCGGCGTTGGCGCAGACCCCGGCCGCCGCGGACGCCGCCCTGGCCGTCGCCGACTACGTGAAGACCGCGCAACCGGGCGGCATGGGCCAGCACAAGCGGGTCGCCATCGCTTCGTTCGTGCTTCAGCTCGTGCGCGACCAGGCATCGAGCGGGACGCCGGCAGCTTCGGGATGTTCCAGGGCAAGAGCGCCACCTACTTCGTCCAGGTCCGTGGCGCCGATCCTGCCTTCCTGCAGTCCGTCGCCGACAAGCTCTACGACAACTTCGTCGCGTCCCTGAAGGCCGCGGGCGTGGAGGCTGTCCCGCAGGCCGAGCTGGACGCCAACCCCCAGTACCAGGAGATCCGCAAGGCCAGCCCCCCGTCACCCCTGACCGAGTCGCTGGAGAAAGGATCGCGCAAGACAAGCACATGGCCGTGAACGTGCTCGTCACCGCCAAGGGCCTGCCTCTCATGCTGTACGGCGTGGACGACAAGAAGTGGCTCCCACCCATCATGTCTGCCCTGGGTTCACTGCAGACCGTGGTGCTGGGCGGCGCCTCAGGCCGCCCAGGCCCTGCAGGCACCGCTGATCAACGTGCGCATGACGGTGGCGATGGTCGAGCCCAAGGGCAAAGGCTCGGGTCAGCATCTCGCAGTTCGGCAACATGGTCACCAAGTCGGCCTCCTGGCAGTTCGGCGCTGACGCGTCGCCGCGCTTCGTCGACGGCGGCAGCGCCGTGATGGTTCACGGCGTCCTTCTGAACGGGCTGCCGAGTTCCGCACAACGTCATCACGCTGGTCAAGCCCGTGCCCCTCACCGGGCTGAAGCTCAGCGGCGAGAAGGGCGAAGGAGGCGCGAGCGCTCGGGCTCGGGCCTCGCTCGGCCGCTGCTCGCCAGCCTGGTGCGCCGCGCCCGGCGCGACGGCTACACCCGGATGGAAGGCTCGGTGATCGCCAACAACTCGAAGATGCTGGCGCTGGCGCGCAAGCTCGGGTTCAAGGCGCACGCCGAGGCCGACGACGCGGGCGTGGTCCGGGTCGAGCGGGCGCTTTAGGCGAGTTGCTGCACTGCCGGGCCATGCACGGCCGCCGTCGGAGATAATCGAATCCTCGAAACCGCGGCGCAGGCCGGCCGCTGCAGGAACCCGCCCACATGCGCCAGCTCAGCAGGAACGACGCCCTCTTCCTCGCCTCGGAAAGTGCCCATTCCAATTCGAACGTCAGCCTGATCCAGATCTACGACCCGTCGACCGCGCCCGCCGGCCGGCTGCAGTTCAAGAGCATCCTCGCGCTCGTGCAGAGCCGGCTGCACCGCTCGCCGGTCTTCCGCCAGAAGCTTCGCAGCGTCCCGCTCGGGCTCGACGATCCGTACTGGGTGGAGGACGAGAACTTCGACCTCGAGTACCACGTCCGCCACATCGCCCTGCCGAAGCCCGGCGACTGGCGCCAGTTCTGCATCCAGACGTCGCGCATCCACACCCGCCCGCTCGACCTCAATCGGCCGCTGTGGGAGCTCTACGTCATCGAGGGGCTCGACAGCCTGCTCGACCTGCCGAAGGACAGTTTCGCGCTGCTCACCAAGCTGCACCACGCGGCGATCGACTTCCGGCGCGGCACCGCGATCATCACGCTGCTGCACGACCTGACGCCGGAGCCGCCGGCGCCCGAGCCGCCCGAACCGTGGTTTCCGGAGTCGCCGCCCGGATCGCTGGAACTCGTCTGCCGTGGCCTCGCAAGCGCGGTGGCCTCGCCGCGACGGCTGGCGCGCCCGTTCACGAGCGCGCTTGCGAGCGTCGCTCCCGCCGCCCGCTCGTTCGCGTCCGACCTGCTGCAGAGGCAGGAAGCGCCTCCGGTGACGCGCTTCAACTCCATCGTGTCGCCCTACCGGGTGTTCGAGACGCGGCGCTTCCTGATCGACGAGTTCCGCGAGATCCGCCGGCTCGTTCCCGGCGCGAAGATCAACGACGCCGTGCTCGCCGTGTGCGCCGGCGGCCTGCGCAGGTACCTCGAAGGCAAGGACGAACTGCCGGAGCGGGACCTGACGACGCTGACGCCCGTCTACGTGCGCGACCCGGAAGCCGGCCCCGCGAGCCGGCCCGAGGTGGAGTGGGAGCGCCTGGCGCTGGGCGTGAACATCGCCGACCCGGTGAAGCGGCTGGCGTTCATCAAGGCGCAGACGGCGTCCTCGAAGCTCATGTCGAAGGCGATCGGCGCACGCGAGCTCACCGACATCGGCACGCACTCGCCGGCCGCCACGCTGGCGATCACCGGCAAGCTGCTGGGCCGTGCGCTGCTCGGGGTGGGTCGCCGCGCGCCGATGGCGAACTGCGCGATCACCAACGTGCCGGGCCCGTCGGTCCCGATCTACCTCAACGGCGCGCGCATGACGTATTTCTCGGCGATCATGCCGATCAACGATGGCCTCGGGCTCGTGTTCGCGGTCACGAGCTACGACGGCAGGATCATCATTTCGCCGACCTCGTGCCGCGAGCAGATGCCGGACCCCGAGGTCTTCGCGCAGTGCCTGCGCGACTCCTTCCAGGAGTACCTCGCCCTCGCCCGCAAGCGCGCGCGGGAAAAGGCGGCGACGAAGCGCCAGGCTAGGCCGGCGCCTGGCGCCAGGAAGTCGTCAGCCGGTAGATCCGCCCGAGCAGCCCAGCCGGCGGCACGAACGGCCGCCACTGGCCCTCGGGCTGCGCGAGCCGATCGGCGACGACCCAGAGCACGAGCGGGTTGAATCCCAGCCCGAGGTGACTGCCCGGCACGCGGATGTTCTCGTGCAGCGCCCGGTTGCCGTCGATGGTCGCCTCCTGCGGCGGCACGACGCCATCGGCCACGGAGTAGATGCAGGAGATCGGCACCGGCAGCGTCTTGGGCCGCCGCAGGTATTTGGCGCGCGACTGCGACAGGTGCGCCGTCGTGCCCATCGGGTGCGAAATGAGGCGATAGAGCGCCTTGACCAGCGGCGGCGACTGGCTGCCCTCCGGGTCGAACGTCACGGGACTGCCGAGCGTGATCACCGAGCGAACGCACTCCGTGGCCTCATGGGCACCGTACATGGCGAACATGCCGCCCAGGCTCCACCCGACCAGGCTCACCTTGCGGCCGCTCTTGTAGTGCATGTAGCGGATCTTCTGCTCGAGCGCGCTGGCGTGCCGGCTGTTGAAGCCGACGTTGCGCCCGAAGCCCCAGGTCTGGACCTCGTAGCCGCGGTTCTGCAGGAAGAGCTTGAGGACGATCAGCGTGCCCTCGTCCGCCATGAAGCCCGGAAACAGCAGCACCGGGTGACCGTCGCCGCGAGGCGTGCGGGCGAGCATGGGCAGGTTCCACGGCAGCGTGGCCAGTTCGAGCAGCATGCGCGGCTCGATGACCTGATGCAGCAGGCGGGGCTTGCCGACGTAGGCGTGTCTCCTGGTCATCCGGTTCCCGGTCGTGGCTCCGAAGACTCAAGCGTACCTCGCATCCCCGGCATTGGGACGGCCGACTGAAGCATCACTCGAATCGCGCCGGACCGAGGCTCCGCCTCGTCGTGCACGCGAGCGCCGGACGCATCGCCGCCGCGATCACCCCGGCAGCCCCACCACGTTTCGATCCTGCAGGTTCCGCGCTGGCGAAGCGTCGTTTCCCGTGGGCCGCCGCGTCGTGACTCGGCGGGCGGGTTGCGCTGGCCAATGTGCGCCAGCGCACGGACGAGCGACGGCTATGCGGTTACTTGTTGTCGTGCTGGACTGCTTCCATGTCGGGGAGGGTATTGGGATTCCTTCAAGAGCCGGCCGACGCCATTCCCTCCTCGCAAGGTCACCCAGACAGGAATCGCCCATGTCCGAAGCAGCAAACGACCTCGTCGCCGGCGGCCGCGCCGGCAGGGCGTACCGCATCGCCGAACCGCGGCGTCAAAACGCGTTGCTCAAGGCGGGGGCGTTGAAGAAGGCGATTCTCAACAGCGCCAACTTCTCGATCATCGCCACCGACGAGGCGGGCATCGTCCAGCTCTTCAATGTGGGCGCCGAGCGAATGCTCGGCTACAGCGCGGCCGAAGTCGTGAACAGGATCAGACCGAGCGACATCCACGATCCGCAGGAAGTGATCGCGCACGCCCAGGCATTGAGCGTCGAGTTGTCCACCACGATCGCGCCGGGCTTCGAGGCGCTCGCGTTCAAGGCGTCGCTGGGGATCGAGGACATCTACGAGCTGACCTACATCTGCAAGGACGGCAGCCGCTTTCCCGCGCAGGTGTCGGTCACGGCACTGCGTGACGACGATGGCGCCGTGATCGGATACCTGCTGATCGGCACCGACATCTCCCTGCGCAAGCGCGCTGAATCCGAGCTGAAACAGGCCATGGCTGCCGCGGACAACGCGAACCGGGCGAAGAGCGACTTCCTGTCCGGCATGAGCCACGAGCTGCGTACGCCGCTCAATGCGATCCTTGGATTCACGCAGCTCATTGAATCCGGGTCGCCGCCTCCGACGGTTTCGCAGATGCGAAGCCTCCAGCAGATCCTGAAGGCGGGCTGGTACCTGCTCGAGCTGATCAACGAGATCCTCGACCTGGCGCTCATCGAGTCGGGCAAGGTGACGCTTTCACGGGAGCCGGTCTCGCTTGCAGAGGTCCTGCTCGAATGTCGCGCGATGGTCGAACCGCAGGCGCACACGCGCGGCATCGCGATGACGTTTCCGCGCTTCGACGTCCCGTGCTTTCTCGACGCCGATCGGACGCGGGTCAAGCAGATCCTCATCAACCTCCTCTTCAACGCCATCAAGTACAACCGGCCGGAAGGTTCGGTCGTCGTCGAGTACGCGCTGTGCTCGCCGGACCGCGTTCGCATCAGCGTGCGCGATACAGGCGCGGGGCTGGACCCGGACCGGCTCGCGCAACTCTTCCAGCCGTTCAACCGCCTCGGGAGAGAGGCCGGAGCGGAGGAAGGCACCGGCATCGGTCTGGTCGTGACCAAGCGGCTGGTCGAGCTGATGGGAGGCACCATCGGCGTGGAGAGCGCGGTCGGCGTGGGCAGCGTGTTCTGGGTCGACCTGAGCGTGACGCGCGCGCCGCAGCTGGGGGCTCGAGACGCCGAGCGCGCGACGCATGCGCGGCCTGACGCGGTGGACGGCGCGCCGCTGCGCACCGTGCTCTACGTGGAAGACAACCCGGCCAACCTGGAACTCGTCGAGCAGCTGATCGCGCGGCGTCCCGAGCTTCGCATGCTGAGCGCGGCCGACGGCGAGCTCGGCATCGAATTCGCTCGCGCCTATCGGCCCGAGGTGATCCTGATGGACGTCAACCTGCCCGGCATCAGCGGGATCGAAGCGATGAAGATCCTGCGCGCGGATCCATCGACGGCGAACATCCCGATCATCGCGCTGAGCGCCAACGCGGTGCCACGCGACATAGAGAAAGCCCTCGCGGCCGGATTCTTCGGATATCTCACCAAGCCCATCAAGGTCGACGAATTCATGAGCACTCTCAACATTGCACTGGAACGTCCGGACCGCGTACCCGACCGGGAACCAGGCAGGAACGGCACATGTTGATCACCGATTCCGAAATCCTCGACGCCAGGATCCTGATCGTCGACGATCAGGAGGTCAACGTGAGCCTGCTGCGCCAGCTGCTGCTCGAAGCCGGGTACACCAGGGTCGACTCGACCATGGACCCGCACGAGGTCTGCGCGATGCATCGCAAGGCCCGCTACGACCTGATCCTGCTGGACTTGCAGATGCCCGGCATGGACGGATTCCAGGTGATGGCAGGCCTCGATACGAACGATGCGAACGGCTATCTTCCCGTTCTCGTGATCACGGCGCAGCCTGGCCACAAGCTGCGCGCGCTGCAGGCAGGCGCGAAGGACTTCGTCAGCAAGCCGTTCGACCTGGTCGAGGTCAGGACGCGCATCCGCAACATGCTGGAAGTGCGACTGCTGTACAGGAAGCTCGAGGAGCACAACAAGGTGCTGGAGCAGACGGTCCAGGAGCGCACCGCCGAGCTGCGCGAGAGCGAAGCCCGCTATAGAAGCCTGACCGAACTGGCCTCCGATTGGTACTGGGAGCAAGACGACAAGGGAGCCTTCACCAAGGTTTCCGGCCCGGTACTGGAGATGCTTGGAATCCGGGTCGATCCCCTGGCCGGAGATGCGAACGGTGCCCGGGACGCGGGCTGGGACGAGGCGCAGCGGGAAGTGCTGCGGGCAACGATCGAAGCTCGCCAGCCCTTCGTGGACTTCCAGTTCAACCGCGTCACTGCCGACGGATCGCGACAGAGCTTTCGCGTCAGCGGCGAGCCGATGTTCGACCGGCACTGCAGTTTCGTCGGTTATCGCGGCATCGGCGTCGAAGTGACCACGAAGGGATAGCGGGTGCAGTCGCCGCAGCCCGCGATGTCGCTCGAACATCGCCCGACTCTGAACCACCTTCTGGCCGCCCTGCCGCCGGTGGAACTCGAACGCCTCGCCCCGCACCTGGAGCTGGTACCGATGATGCTCGGCGAGATGCTGTACGAGCCCGGCCAGCAGCGGAGGCACGCCTTCTTCCCCACCACCGCGATCCTCTCCCTGCACTACGTGATGGCGTCCGGTGCCACGGCCGAGTCCGCAGGAATTGGCAACGAAGGTGTCCTCGGCATTTCGGTGTTCCTGGGCGGCGACACCACGCCGAGTTCGGCCGTGGTGCGGATGAAGGGTCATGCGTATCGGCTCGAGGGCCGCCTGCTGAAGCAGGAATTCGCCCGCGGCGGCACCCTGACGCGCCTGCTGCTCGGCTACACCGATTCGTTGATGACTCAAATGACCCAGATCGCGGCGTGCAACCGGCACCATTCACTGGAACAGCAGCTTTGCCGCTTCCTGTTGCTGACCCTCGATCGAGTCTCTTCGAACGAGCTGGTGATGACGCAGGAACTGGTCGCCGGCATGCTGGGCGTGCGACGCGAAGGCGTCACCGAGGCCGCGGGGAACCTGCAACGCGCCGGCTTCATTCGCTACCGCCGCGGCCATATCGCCGTGGTCGATCGCACGGGACTCGAGGCTCGTGCGTGCGAGTGCTACCCCGTGCTGGCCAAGGAGTTGCGTCGACTTGTGTGAGAGCCATTTGGTGTCTGCACAACTCCGATGGGCGTGTACACCGCGAGTTGTATCGGCTGCGATACCTCGCTCGCGTATGTCGAGCACGCTTGCAGGTCAGACGGAACTCTATGCGGCCTCGGCCGTGCCCCAGTAGTTGTAAGTCAGAACGCGCGGCCCCGGCAGATACATGGCTTGCAGGTCGCGCGACCGAAAGCCGGCCTCGGTCAACAAGGCCGGAACATTCCTGTCCAGATGGCATCCTCCCGCAACCTTCGCCCATAGGGGTGCAAGACGATGCTGCCAACGCTGGACAGACGGGTCGGGCGCCAGGCCGTGCTCGCAGAAGACCAGCAGCCCGCCGCGTTTCAGGACCCTCCGCATTTCGACAAGCGCCGCCAGCGGATCCGGGATCGTGCACAGCGCGTACGTGACAAGGACCGTGTCGAAAGTATTCGCGTCGAACGGCAGTTTCTCGGCGGACAGCCCAACGAGTTCGACAGCCAGACCCGCTCGCCTCGCGCGCTTCTGCGCCAACGGATGCATTTCCAGTCCCGGGTCGACGCCCACGAGCCGCTCAACGCGCGCCTTGTCGTAGTGCTCGAGATTCAGGCCGGTGCCGATGCCGACCTCGAGGACCTTCCCGTCCGCGAGAGGCACCACCTTCCGCCGCTGGCGCCGGACGGCCCGCAGGCCGCACGCCAGGTCCACGAGATACGGCAGCAGGTGCCGGTCGTACCAGCTGCGAGGCGGCACCGTTGCCATCGATCAAGCGCAGGCGCAGGGAATGGGTCCGCGTCGGGATCGTCCCGCTCGTCTACGCGCTTCCGATGCGCCCTGCGACCAGCCTGAACGCGCCGCCGTCGAGGAACAGGAGACCACGCACCTGCACGATGCTGCCGTTGGTGATGTTCGACAGGCCGCGCAGCTTCGTACCCGCCTGCTGGTACACCGTGACCGTCGTGGCACCCGTCAACTTCGTGAAGGACGAGTCCGCCGGCAGCGTGAGTGTGAAGTTGGCCTGCGAACCCGACTGCGCGTAGGACGACACCGTGCCGCGCAGGCCCTGCTGACCAAGACTGACGGATGTGGCCGTCAGGGTGGCGCCGCCCATCATTCCCTGCATGCCGCCGCCCTGCATCATCGAACTGGCGCTGAGCGTCTCGATGCGCTGGCCGCGCGTCACGGTCGCGCGATCGAAGCGTGGCGTGAACGGCAGGTTCGTCAGGTCAACGTCGCGGCCATCGATTGAAAACGTCGTCGTGTCGGCCACATTGACCGTCGTCGTGCCGGCCAGTTGCGTGGCCAGCATTCCGTTGCCGGTGCCGTCGTGCATGACCAGGACCAACTGGGTCGGTGGCGTGCCGGTCAGGCTGGTCACCACGCCTGCTGCCATGGCCCCACCCGCTGCCATGCGCGACTGCACGCGGGTCGCCGTCCAGCTTCCATCCGCCTGCATCGTGGCGTCGACAGACATCAGGGCGCCACCGCCCATCATCCCCATCCCGCTCATGCCGGCGTACTGCGTTCCCGCGCCGGTCGACAGCGCGACGCCGGACATGCCCTGCACCATCGTCATGGTGAACGTGTTGCCGCCGACGTTGCCCACCATGCCGGTGAGCCCGTGCATTCCGCCGTCCTCGGGATCGGCGCTGCCCGTCACAGCCGGGTTGTGAAACTCGCGCATCGCGGGCGTCATGCTGACGTTGCCCATCGCGTCGATGCCGACGGAAGCGGCCATGTCCATGTCGAGATTGACGACCATCGGTGTTGTCCCGACGACGAGCGGCGAGCCGAACATCACGGTCGTGGTCATGGGGCCGGGAACCGTTCGTTGCACCGGCAGTCCGGTCGTCGAATCGACATAGGTCACCGTCGATGCACCGAACGTCATCGTCATGCCCGTGTACGTGCCCTGCGGCACGCTGGCCATTGCGAGCGGCGCCACCGTTCCCATCAGCCGCATCATTTCCATCGGTCGCGGCGTCGACATGACAGCAACTGAACTGCCGCCTGAGCCGATGAAAGCCATCGAGTTGATGGTCACGCTCGCCGCGACCAGGCGGTCGGCCGGATCGTCGCCGAGATTGATCTGGACGGCGGTCGTGGACGGCTGCGCGCTGGGGGGCGCCGCGGCCGTGCCGCCGCTTCCGCCGCCACCGCCACCGCAGGCAGACAGCAGCAAAGCAAAGGCAAGGAGGGCAATTCGTTTCATTACTTCTCCAACGCCAGGGAGGGGGTCGCCATCTAAGCACGGAGCGCGTCTCGTCGCCTGTCTCTGATCAACGGCGCGTGCGGCCTATCACACACGAGCGCGCGAACGCGGGACGGCGTGGAACGGAATCTGGCCGCGACTGCCGACATCGTCCCGCGTGTGCGGGAGGCCGAGTCGTCTTGGCCGCTTCCCCTGTCTGATTTCGCCGGGCAAATCCGTCTTCAAGAGTGCAGGCGCATCGGAGTTCGCCCCGCGGTCAGGAGGACGGCCATGAAACACCAACTCAAAGGGGCGTTGACCCTCGTAGCTGCCGTCGCGACTTCCCTCGGCGTGCTCGGCGGAGTTGCATCACTCGCCGACCACGACCGCGAAACGCTCGCACATACGCTGCTGGCCGAGTCGATTGTCGCTGCTGCTTCGCACTGGAACGCCGGCGCACGATGATCGCTGGTGGCCGACAGCGGGTCTCACGCGACTACTTCGGCACGTCGCCCGGCTGTGACTTGACCGTGTAGTCGATGCCCTGGTCGGACGGCGTCTTCTGCTGCACGACCTTGATGAAGCCGTACTCCATTGCCTTGTGGCAGTTGTTGCAGTCGGCGATGACAGCGGTGTACGACTTCTTGAACGCGGCCAGGTCCTTGGCCTGGATGGCCTTGTTCACTGCCGCGAAATTGTTCTCGTAGAAGCCTTTCCACACCTTGTACTCGGCGGCCTTGGTCAGCGCTGCAGGATTCATCGCGCCGTTCATGTACTTCGACATGTAGGCGGCGAGGGCCCAGTTGCCCTTGTCCGCAGCGAAGTACATGTTCTGGAACCGGTCGCCCACTTCCCGCATCGGGATCGCGAACTTCGGAATGGCGGCCTTCAGCGCGTCGATCTGCGCTTGCGTCTCGGGGTCCGCGGCATGCGCGAACCCGGTTCCGAGCGCGAGCGCCATTCCAACAAGAGCCAGACTGCTTTTCATTTTCAGCATTTAGATCTCCTTTGGGGGGCGACGGACTCCGCGGAAGCCGCCGACTCGCTTGACCACTGGGGGGCGAATACGGCTTCGACCCGTCGATTCATCCGCGTTCTGGCGTCCCGCAGAGACAAGAGGGCGCAGCGGCGAGAAGCGAAGTGGCCGCAGTGTGGAAGAACAGCCGACGCGGGTCTGTCTGCCAGCGCACAGTGGAAGAGCAGACCCACCCCGCCTTCCGATCACGTCCATCCGCGCGGCGTTGACGTCGTCGCTGCCTGCCGGTGTCCGCTCAGCAGAGATCACGTCAGCACGAACGAGACGACTCACCGCGGGTCAAAGGCAGCGGGATGGCTTCCTGACGTACTCCGAAGATGTACGGATGGCATGGTCGGTCGCTGGCACTGGGACTGATGTGGCTCCTGCCCCTGCTGTTGCTCATAGTGCCGTCGCGCTTGCAGGGCAAAACGTCGGAACTCCGGAAAGGACAGAAAGGTGAGCAACCAACAGGTAGCCCCGGAAACGAAGGGCGTTACGGTGAAGTTACTGGCAACGGTTGACCTTGGCCCCGAGATCGAGGGCATGGCAGGGCGCCAACTTCGAATGCGTATGGTGACCATCGAGCCTGGAGGAGTGTTCGGTCCGCTTCACGACCACAAAGACAGACCGGGCACGGTCTACGTCCTGCAAGGGACGATCACCGATCATCGGAATGGAGTCGCGACGGACTACGGGCCGGGACTGGGCTGGCCCGAGGACAGGCACACCACACACTGGCTTGAGAACAGAGGAACGATTCCCGCGGTGGAGATCTCGGTCGACATAGTCAGGCAATTTTGATGGCGGCCGCCCGGCACTATCAAGTGCGGCGGATGCGTCGTTCGCCGAAATGCGATCAGGCGGCCTTGCGGCGCTGGTAGTACTCCGCGACCTTCGGATGGCCGGCCACGCGCTCGAGATGCTTCACCAGCTGCGGCGCGACGGTGTCCGCGAGATCCTTCGGAATGTAGTCCAGCACACCGGACCGCAGCCAGCGAATCAGCATGGCGACTTTCAGATCCGCCACGGAAAGGCGCCGGTCGGCGAAATACTCTCCGCCGGCTGCTTCCAGTCTCGCCTGGAACTGCTCCAGGTAGCGCGTGAGGTGACCCGCGGCGAGCTCCTCGCGCGCCTTCTTCTTGCCGTCCTCGGGCAAGCCGATGGTCTGCGCGATGCGAGTGCTGATGTCCTCAACCGCCTCCATCACCTCGTCGCACAGCAATGCCTGCAAGTCATCTCCTGGATACAGACCGGTCAGCTTGCCGACGTAGCGGTTGATGCTGTTGGACTGCGAAAAGACCCGGCCATCCACTTCGAGCGTAGGCAGCGCAAGGAACGGAGTCTTGTCGCGCAAGGCAGGCCAATCCTTGCCGGCGATGCGGTGATCTTCGAACGCGATGCCACCGATGTGAAGCGCCAGACGCGCAGGCTCGCCTCGCCCGCCGTCGAAATCGAAATAGGTCAGCTTGAGCTTTGCCATCTGCGGGTCCTCGGGAGTGTTGTGTCGTCTGTCGCAAGGGTCTGCTTGCGAAGAAGTCTATCCCGACTCCTCTGAATCGTCCGCTCTGGGGCGAGTCGGCCCGAGCGATCGGGCGTCAGGAATGGCGCGCCATGCGGCCCGATCGTGATAAGTTGATGAAGCACTGATCGCGAAGAACTCCCGGAGGCGAGCATGCCCATGGAGTCCGCCGAGAGGCCCCTGCCCGGACTGCGCCAGATGGTCGCCGATTCCGGCGGGCTCTACCTCGCCAACGCGGTAATCGGCTTCATCTTCGCCGCCTCGGGCCCGGTTGCGATCATCCTCGCCGTCGGCGCACGCGGCGGGCTGAGCGAGTCCGACCTGTCGTCGTGGATCTTCGGCTCGTTCTTCCTCAATGGGCTGATCACCCTGCTCTTCTGCACGCTGTACCGGCAGCCGCTCGTCTTCTTCTGGACGATTCCGGGGACAGTGCTGGTCGGCCAGGCGCTCGGCCACCTCAGCTGGACCGAGGTCATCGGCGCCTTCCATGCCACCGGACTGCTCATGCTGGTGCTGGGCCTCTCGGGCTGGGTACGGCGCGCGATGCAGGCCGTGCCGATGCCGATCGTGATGGGGATGGTGGCGGGTGTGTTCCTGCGCTTCGGACTGGGCCTGGTGTACGCGGTACGCGACGACCTCTGGATCGCCGCGCCGATGATCGTCGCCTTCCTTGCGCTCAGCGCCTCGGCCAGGTGGTCGCGGCGGCTGCCGCCGCTGATCGGCGCGCTCCTCGTCGGCGCGGCGACGATCGCCCTCCTCGGCAAGTTCCATCCGCACGGCGGGGCGCTGCACGCGATCGCCCATCCCAACCTGTACGCGCCCGTGTTCTCGTGGCGCGCGATGGTGGAGCTCGTCATCCCGCTCGCGATCACCGTGCTCGTGGTGCAGAACGGCCAGGGGATCGCGGTGCTCAACGCCGCCGGGCACAAGCCGCCGATCAACGCGATCACGGTGGCCTGCGGCGCGGGCTCGATGCTTGCTGCGCTGGTCGGCACGGTCTCGACCTGCCTCACCGGCCCCGTCAACGCGATCATCTCGGGTTCGGGCGAGCGGCACCGGCACTACACCGCGGGCCTCGCCGTCGGCGTGTTCGCGCTGGCGTTCGGGCTGTTCGCGCCGGTGTTCACCCGGCTGATGCTCGCCACTCCGCCCGCGTTCATCGGCGCGCTCGCTGGCCTCGCCATGCTGCGCGTGCTCCAGACGGCGTTCAACGTGTCTTTCCGCGAGCGCTTCACGCTCGGCGCGCTCGTCACCTTCCTCGTCACGGTGGCCGACGTGCCGATCTTCAACGTCGGGGCGCCGTTCTGGGGATTGGTCATCGGTTACGCCGTGTCGCGCCTGCTGGAGCGCAAGGACTTCGGCGCTGCCGGCTCCTGAGCTCCGCGACTTCAGCGCACTGGTTGCACCCTGGATGTTGGCCGCGAACGAATCAGCTCCGGGCGTGTATGCGGCCCCTCGGAATTCCAATCAGCTTGACGACCATCAATCGTGGACTCAAAGGTGTTCCTAGAGTGGATCGCGGACAAGCAAGTTGAACACTCGCCAGCTGACCCATCAGTTCGCCGAAAGATCCTGAGTGATGAAGCGGCATGCCGTGCTGGCCATTGCGATCTCGCTGTTCGCCGACTGTGCGGTGGCACAGTCTCACGTCACCGTGTACGGCTCGCTTGGCGCAGCGCTCCGCGTGAAGACCAATGCTTCGCCTGGCGGCGCCTCGGCTTGGGCCCTCGGCCCCTCGCCCAACGCGGCCGGCATCTGGGGCGTGTGGGGCACCGAGGACATCGGTGGCGGGTTCAAGGCACATTTCAATCTGGAGTCTGGCTTCGACCTGGACACCGGTTCGCTGTCGTACTCCGGACTCAACTGGGGCCGCGAAGCCCTGGTCGGGCTGACCACGCCCTTCGGGCGATTCGACGCTGGTCGTCTGCAGGTGCAGGGGCTGGCCGTGCAGCCGCTGGTCATGGCCGACCCCATGAGCGGGAACGGCAGCTTTGCAGAGACCATCTGGCCCGGGCTCTACACCGGCAGCCGTTACAGCAACGCGCTGCGTTGGCGCGCCAACGTGGGGCCTGTCTTCGGCAGCCTGTTCACTGCAATGGGAGAGAGCTCACTGCCGAGCAGTCGGGCCGGACGCACATTGGCGGCCACGCTGGGCTACAAGGAGGGGCCGCTGTACATGCTTGCGGCCATCCAATCGAACCACGACATGAACGATCGCAGCAACGAGGTCTCGACACTGGCTGCTACCTACATCACGGGCGCCACCACCTGGCACGCCGCTGCGCTGCGGGGTCGCCGCGAACAGGGTTTCGTGATGGGCGGCGTCGGCGAGCCCCTGGCCGCCTCGGGCCTCGGTCTTGGCCCTCGCGTTCCGTCGATCGGCGCCTTCAAGGTCAACTTTATCTTCGCCGGGATCACGCAGCGCCTGACAGCGGCCACCACGGGCAAGGTGGCCTGGTACTACGCTCGAAGCGATGGCGGCACGCTGATCTCCACCGACAGCGGCAAGCAGCAATCGTGCTACGCGGTGATCGAGTACGCGTTTTCCAAGCGCACATTCTTCGAAGCCAGCCTCGACCACAATCGCTGGACGGGAGGCTGGGGAGGCTTCTGGGGTTCGAGCGTCGAATCCGGTGCGGCGGCTGCGGGCAACCCGTTTCGCAACGGTTTCGATACGCGCGCCAGTCTCAGCGCAGGCCTGCGGCACGAGTTCTGAGCGTCGGCGCGCGGCTCGCGCATGAGGGCACAGCATCGCTGTGCGCTCAGACTGGCAGCGCGAAGGCGCGCCGGAACCGCTTGTACTTGCCCGCGCCGCGCACGATGGGGCCGATGCGCGTTTCGATCGAAGCCCCGGCCAAACCGTGCTCGGCCAGCCCGCGCCGCACCGACTCAACGACGCGCTGCGTCACGAGGGCTGCGTCGACCCCGGGTTCAAGTTGGAGCCCGAGGACGAGTTGCCCGGGGCCCGCCTGCTCGACCATGTACTCCTCGATGTGCTCCGTCGCCGTGATGATCCAGCGGCTCACCACGTCGGGGAAGACTTGGCCGAGCGAGCCATCGCTGCGCGCGAAGCACAGGATGTCGTCGTCACGACCGATGACCTTGGCGATGACGCGGAAGGCGCTGCCGCACTCGCAGGGCGGGCCGAGCTCCACCAGGTCGTTGAGCTCGTAGCGGATCAGCGGCTGCACTTCGTTGTAGAGGTTGGTGACGAGCATGCGCCGGCAGGGCTGGCCCGGCGTCGCGAGCTCGCGACCCTGCTCGTCCAGCAGTTCGACGAACATCAGGTCCTCGTTGATGTGCAGGCGGCCGGCGCGGCACGGACAGGCGATCAGTCCTTCGCTCGCCTGGTAGATCTCCACCACGCGCACGCCGAACACGCGCTCCAGCATCGCGCGCTCGTGCTCCTCCAGCACCTCGGCATAGGAGACCATGATGCCGATCGGCGCCGGATGCGCGAACGCTGCGCGCCAGCAGCCGCAGCATCGATGGGGGACCCATCAACACGTTGGCGCGCATTCGTTGATGCGCTCGATGGCGTCCCCACCGCCAACATCGTCGGCATGTAGCGCAGCGAAATCAGCGGCCCGTTGATGTCGGCAAAGCCCTGGTTGAAGACGCGAAGGAAGAAGGCAATCCGAAACGGCAGCAACCGCCACGGCATGCCGCTGCGTGCGAGGAAGGCGAAGGGCAGCCGCTGGCTGATCGCGCTATCTGTGAGATACAGCCCGCGCGCGCCGCTGGTGCCCGACGAGAGGCCTACGACGTAACGATCGCGGAAGTAGCCCAGGTACTGCTTGTCGCGCTCGGCGGCAAGTGCGAACGCCATCGCCTCGTCGAGTTTCAGGCCCGCGGTGTTCAGGCGATCGAAGGCCTTCATCATCCGATCTTGTCGATCGTCGGCAGGGCGCGGAAGTCGCGCAGATCCCGCCCCGCATACAGCTCGCGGTAGAACGGGCTGCGCGCGACGGCGAGGTTCACCATGCGGGCGACGCGCTCAGCTGATAGCGCTGCAACCGCTCGCCGCGCAGGTGCTCGAAGCGCCAGCGCAGTCCGATGAAATCGACCAGGCCTTGGAGCGGAAGAGGCAGCATCGCGCAATCTCCCGCTTCAGGTGGTCGCCGTCCAGGCGGGTCGACGGCTGGCCGAGCGCGCCCATCACTCGCACCCAGACCGCCTCGACGAGCCGCGGTAGTTCACCCGCTCCCAGCGCGCCAGCAGAGCGCCCAATCACGGCGCTGCCGATGCCGAACAGCACGGCAGCCATCAGCGTCAGGTTCCAGCCGGCGCCACGGTGTCGAGCGCCCGGGCTGCCAGCGCGGCGAGCACCGTCTCACCGAACAGCACGCTCAGGCTCGCTCGGCTGAAGCGCCGCAGCACTCGCGCCAGAGGGCCGTCGCGCACCTCGAGCCACGGTGTCGCCATCCAGCCTGTGGTGAAGCCCGGCGATGCCCAGCAGGATCACGCCGCCCTGCAACAACGTGATCGACAGCCAGGTCATGTCGACGCTGCGGCGGAGCATGCTCGGCGGGCCGAACAGCCAGCCCCCGACGCCGGCGGCCAGCAGCACCACGCCCAGCACGATCACCTGCCGCAGCCGCCCGGCTGGTCGCGGGCGACACCGACAGGCCAAGCAGCGTGCCGCACAGCATGAACCCCAGCGCCGGCCACATCGGGTCGTTCTTGTTGACCAGCCAGAAGGTCGCAAGCAGGAAGCCGGTGCGGCCTTCGGCGGCCGCCTGTTCATAGAGCGGGTACAGGGGATGCGCAGCCACGACGTGACTCAGCGCCAGCAAAGGCGATGACGGCCATACCCAGCGCAACGAGGCCGAGCGCAGTTCACCACGCCGCGCCAGCCAGGCGAACAGCGGCGCCACCAGCAGCGTGCTGAAGCCGATCATGAACAGTGTGTTCATGTACAGCCACCGTGCCAGGCTGGGAGAGCGCAGCGGACCTCCCTGGATCAGGGTCTACCACGGCTCGACTTCGCGCGTACCGGCGGCACATCGATCATCGCCGGACCGACGAGCGTGAAGTAGGCGATGCCCAGCACGACGTAGACCGGCGCCGCCGAGCCATTCCCAGATCGCCGCACTGTCGGCCCGTCCGCCCTTGCGCCAGCCGTTCGGCCGCGCGGACCGCGTGCGTCGCGCCCGACAGCACCGCGAACAACCCGCCCCACATCAGCAGAAATCCGACCAGCGTGACTATCAGCGGCGGATGGACAGGTCAAGCTCCTCAGCCCGCCGTAGTGGTACAGCGCCCCGTGCAGGAACACCATCAGCATCACGCCAAAGCCGCGCAGCAGATCGAGCGAGCGGTACCGGCTCATTGCTCGAACCTGCCGCCGGCACTCAGCGGCCCGCGCAGCGTCAGTGCACCACGACAATCAATATCGCGAGCGTCAGCACCGCCCAGACGAGCGCGCCGACCAGCGCCGGTCCGTTGTGGCGCGCCGTGAATGCGCCGCCGAAAACCAGCTGGCAGGGGTAGAAGGCCGGCAGCCACTGAATCACCGCGCTCTCTTGCGCAGCCGAGTAGTAAACGGGGTTCTGCAGCCAGGCGGCATCCAGATCAGCCAGCAGCACGATGAACAGCAGCGCCGGCATGAAGCTGCGGCTGAGGACGCCAACGATGCCGCCGTATGCCCCGTAGATCACGGTGATCAGAAGGAAGCCGGCGAACACGGAAATGGCTGTTCGAGCGTCGTAACGCGGCTCAGCCCGAACGTCGTGATGCCAGCCAGCGCGCCGTGACGCCGAGAAACGCAGCGAAGCGCGCCGCCGTGAACAGCGTACGGGCTCAGGCCCATGAAGACGCAGAAGCGGAAGTAGCCGAAGTCCTTGTGGAACAGGATCAGCGCGTAGTACGCGGCCAGGAATCCGCTGACCGCCGCGCAGACGAAGACCAGCCCAATCTGCCGCTGGGTCAGCAGCACCAGGCTGACGGTCTCCTCGCCGAAGAAGACCTTCAGCGGGATCGAGTTCTCGCTCGCCGTCCACACGATCATGCCGATGAAGACGGCCGGTATCACGCCGAGCAGCACCAGGCCGAGCGGGTTGCGCCACAGTTCGAGCGCCGACTGGCGCATCACTAACCAGGCCGTACCCGCGGGCTGCTGCTTAGCCATGAAGCCGCCCTTCCCGCAGTTCGACGATGCGGTCGAAGCGCTCGCGGTCATGCACCAGGTGGCTGATCATCAGCACCCCGGTTCCACCCGCCACCAGCTCGGCCATCAGGTCCCAGAACACGAGGTACATGCTCCAGTCGAATCCGTCGGTCGGCTCGTCCAGCACCAGCAACGGCGGCTGGTGCATCAGCGCAGTCAGCAACTTGACCTTCTGGTAAGTGCCGCCGCTGAGCTTGTGGATTGGGTAGGCGCGATACCTGCTCGAGCTTCAGCGTGGCCACGCAGTGCTCGACGCAGGCCGCGTCGACCGGTCCGGCTCCGCGGGTGAGCGAGGCAACCAGTTCCAGGTGCTCGTCGACCGTGTAACTGCGATGCAGGTCGTTCTCCTGCGGGCAGTAACCCGCCCGCGGATGGCATTGCACCTGCCCTGCGCTCGGACGCATGAATCCGAGCAGACACTTGACCAGCGAACTCTTGCCGCTGCCATTCTCGCCAGTCAGGCCGACGACCTGCGCGGCACCAATCTCGAGGTTGCAACCATCGAGCACCCGATGCCGCCCGAAGGACAGGGAGAGGTCGACGCAGGCGCAAAGCGCAGAGGCCGCGTTGGCGGGCTGCCCCACTAGGCGTTCAAGGGCCATGGCGTGCGCGTTTCGTGTGGTGCGGGAACGCTGGTCTCATCACCATAGGATTCCCGCTGCCATCATGCGACGGCGCCGCACCCATCGCAGCGATCGTGCTTGACCGCTGTCAAGCCGAGGCCAGTCTTGGACGGCCGCGGGAGCAGACGGTGCCATCCACAGCTTGGCCGACGCTGTGTGAAAACTCGAAAACCTCGCGTTTTCGGAGGTCGGTTTGGCATTCCCCAAGCGACGGACCTTCAACGCCGAGCGATCTGAAAGGTCGGCCTCAGAGTTACATGCTTCGTTGGCGAGATTTCACACAGCCTCGACCCAGAGCCGACGTTCAAACTGCGCGACCTGCGGTCGGCGAGGCGCGAGGAGCCTGTTCAGGTGGCCCCGTACACCACCGCCGTCGCCATGATCTCGTCGGCTTCATGGCGTCGGTGCAGCGCCAAGCCCAGCATCGCCATGTCTTCGGCCTGGCGTGCCAGCACCTGCTGCGCGAAGGGCAGGAACTCTTCCTCCTCGACGCGCACGTGCTCGTTGAAGCGCCGCACCAGTTCGTGCAGCAGCGCGGAGTCCAGCTGTGGCAGGTAACCGTTCGCGATGGCTTGCACGGCCGGTTCCAGCTGCTTCCACAGCTGCGCGATCTCGCGATGCTCGCGGACGAGTTGCGCGACCATGGCCTGGGCCCGGTCCGCTTCGTCGCCCGGCTGCGCGACCCGGAGCACCGCGGGGAACAGGTCGCGTTCCTCGTCATCGTGGTGGGCGAGCAGGCGGTCGTGGAACATCTTCAGCATGTCGGCGGCGCACGAGCGCGACCGTGCGGCGGTGACGATCATCTCGGGCAGGCCGAGCGCTGTCTCGAGCACCGTCACGAACCCGACGTGGCACCTGGAGAAGTCCTGCAGGGGGGCGTCGGATTCGGTCGCCTGGCGGGTCGGTGTGTCGGACATGGCGCACCCCTTCTGCAAACTTTGGCTCCTACTCTGGCACTCCGAAGGCTCCGAACCTTGATGAACGTCATGCTGCAACGCTGGACGACTTCGGTCCCGCCTCGGGATGCCACCCAAGGCAGCCGTTTAGACTGCAAGCCCACCGACGCAGGCGGCGCCCGCAGCAAGATGAGCCTCTTCAGCTACTTCGAATCGCGCGTGCCGAACGCCACGGCGGCGCCGCCAGCGGCAGTCGAACGCGACGGGCCACCCCCCGGGCTGCTGGCGTTCTACCTGCACTTCGTGCGCCAGTCGCCGCGGCTGTATGTCGCGATGTTCGTATTCGGCGCCACGGTGGCGCTGCTGGATACGATCATTCCTCTTTTCATCGGAAGGCTGGTCGGGCTGATGACCACGCCCGACCCGCGCGCCGCCGTACTCGCGCAGGCGCCGCTGTTGCTGGCGATGGCGGCCCTGGTGCTGATTGCGCGGCCGCTCGCGATTCTCGCCGACTCGATGGTGCGCAACAACGCGGTGATCCCCGGCGTGACCACGTTGATCCGCTGGCAGAGCCACTGGCACGTGATCCGGCAGAGCTGGAACTTCTTCCAGAACGACTTTGCCGGCCGGATCGCCAACCGCGTGATGAACACCTCGAACTCGCTGCGCGAGAGCGTGGTCTCGAGCATTCGGGCCGTCTGGTACATCGTCGTGTACGGGATCACCGCGCTCCTCCTGGTCAGCTCGGCGGACTGGCGGCTCGCGACGCCGATCGTCCTGTGGATCGTCGCCTTCGTGTTCTTCCTGCGCTACTTCGTGCCGCGCATGCGCGACCTGTCGCGGCTGAGCTCGGAGGCGCGTTCGCTGGTCATGGGAAGGGTGGTCGATTCCTACACCAACTTCCCGACGGTGAAGCTGTTCGCGCGCGCGGCGGACGAAGACTCATACGTGCGCGAGGCGATGGTCGAGCACCGCGAGCGCATCGCCGCGCACATGCGGATGACCACCCGCTTCATGGCCACGCTCACCTGCATGAATGCCGCCCTGGTCGTAGGCACGGCCGCGCTCGGCGTGTGGTTGTGGCTGGCCGGACAGGCGAGCGCGGCAGCGGTCGCCACCGCGCTGCCTCTGGCATGGCAGATCGCCAACATGGCGGGCTGGGTGTCGTGGGAGGTCAGCGGCATCTTCGAGAACATCGGCGTCGTGCAGGAAGGCATGGAGACGATCGCGGTGCCGCACGCGCTGACGGATCGCCCCGATGCGCGCGAGCTACAGGTCAGCGGCGGCACCATTCGCTTCGACCGCGTGGACTTCAGCTACGGCGCGCTGGCGCGCGGCGGGCGCGCCGTGATCAGCAATCTGAGCCTGGAAATCGCCGCCGGCGAGCGCGTCGGTGTCGTGGGCCGCTCAGGTGCCGGCAAGTCGACCCTGGTGAGCCTGCTGCTGCGCTTTCATGACGTCGAAGGCGGTCGCATCACAATCGACGGCCAGGACGTGCGCGACGTGACGCAGGAATCGCTGCGCGCTGCCATCGGCGTGGTCACGCAGGACACCTCGATGCTGCATCGCTCGATTGCGGCCAACATCCGTTACGGCCGGCCGCAGGCGACCGACGCCGAAGTCGAGGCGGCGGCGCGCCAGGCGCATGCGCACGAGTTCATCGTCGGACTGCGAGACTGGAAGGACCGTGCCGGCTACGAGGCTCACGCCGGCGAACGCGGCGTCAAGCTTTCCGGGGGCCAGCGCCAGCGCGTCGCACTCGCCCGCGTGATCCTGAAGAATGCGCCGATCCTGGTGCTTGACGAGGCCACCTCCGCGCTCGACAGCGAGATCGAGGCCGCCATCCAGGAGCAGCTTGAAACGCTGATGCAGGGCAAGACCGTGATCGCCATCGCGCACCGCCTGTCGACGATCGCACGCATGGACCGCCTCGTGGTGATGGACGCCGGCCGCATCGTCGAGCAGGGCACGCACGACGAACTGTTGCGCGCCGGCGGCCACTACGCGCTTCTGTGGAAGCGGCAGTCCGGCGGGTTCCTGGCCAACGATGTGCCGGATGTGATCGCCGAGCCGGATGACGACGTGGAGGTTGAAGGCGCTACCGACGTTCATCCGGAGGCGGTTGAAGAACCGCAGGTCCGGACCTGAGCGGGTTGCGGCGTGCGGTCAAGCAGAGTAGCCCAGCCTGCTCTCAGTTCGCGGCCCAGCCTGCGCCGAGATTCGCGGTACCGCGCAATCCCCAACGCGATTCCGTAACCGGTCGTGGACGGTGGGCCGTAGACTATCTGCGCAATGAGAAGAAACTCGCGAAGTACCGGCCGGATTGCATGAAACATCTCGCCGCCATCGCCACAACCCTCTTCCTTTGCCTGTTCTCCCCCATGGCCAGTGCAATCGAAGAACCGAAATACACCGTGGTGCGCCAGTACGACGGTTTCGAGATCCGCGAGTACGCACCGTACCTCGTCGCCGAAGTCGTTGTCCCTGGCCCGGCCGAGGAGGCAGGCAACCAGGGCTTCCAGATCCTGGCGGGCTATATCTTCGGAAAGAACCAGGGGGCGCGGAAGATTTCGATGACCGCGCCGGTTGCGCAGGCGCCTGCGCCCGTCAAGATCGAGATGACCGCGCCAGTGTCCCAGGCGGCTGTCAAGGGCGGGTATGTCGTGCAGTTCACGATGCCCGGCGAGTACACGCTCGAGACCTTGCCCGAGCCGTTGGACCCGCAGGTCAAGCTCAAGGAAGTTCCGGGCGGCCGCTTCGCCGTCATCCGATACTCGGGCACCTGGTCCGAGCGCAACTACCAGGAACACCTCGAGAAGCTGGAGCGCGGCGTCGAAGCGGCAGGGCTGCGTACGACAGGCAGCCCGATCTACTCGCGCTACAACGCCCCGTTCGTGCCCTGGTTCATGCGACGCAACGAGATATGGCTCAAGCTGGCATGACTTGACGAACAGGGGACCAGGACGAGGCCATCCGGGCTCGACGACGTCATGGCCTCCCGTCCGCGCGTCAGCTGGCGCGCACCATCTGCACGATCTTGCTGACGTCCACCGTGCGCGCCTGCTGCTCGATCTGCGGCGCGTACTGCGCCTGCAGTCCCTTGGCCTGCGTGAGCGTCGAGGCGTAGGCGTCCTTGAGCATCTGCGTGGACATGGTGCGGCCGCCGGCGTAGTAGCGCCTGGCCACCTGCCCTAGCGCGTAGGTGGTGGCGAACGAGAACGCCACGCCCGTTGCACCGCGTGCGAGGCCGCCTGCCATCCGGCCCGCCACTTTGCCAAACAGCCCGCCGATCACCTTGCGGCCGATGTCCTCGAGGTACTGGCCGGTCAGTCCGACGCCCATCGTGGCCAGCAGGTCCTTGATGTGGCCCCGGTCGAGTTCGTAGCCGTGCTCCTTGCCGATCCGATAGACCATCTTCATCTGCAGCGGAATGATGGCCATGCTCGCCATCGATTGCGGCAGCAACTCCAGCGCCCCGTTCAGGATCGAGTAGTTGAGGATCATCTTGTCGAGCTCGGCGTCGCTGCGGGCGGCAACGCTAGCGACGACCGGTCCAGCGCTCGCTGCGGCAGCCGTTGCGGCCTTCGAAGGCGCTGCTTCGGCCGGCTTGCCGAGGATGTCCTCCAGCGGCATGGTGGCGAGCGCGTCGGCGGTCGCCGCCCGTTCGGCGATCTGCGGCTGGGTGAGGCCGAGCGCCTGACCCAGTTCCGCAAGAAAGCGCGTCTCGGCCTCGTTGCGCAGGCCGTCGGCCTCGCACACCCCCACCGCCAGTTCGAACGCCAGCTGCCTGAGCTCGGGCGAGGACAGGGCCGCGGCGACGCTCGCGACGGTGACGCGCTTGAGCAGCACGTCCTGGTACAGCGCCGCCATGTTGATCTGCGCGTCGCCCAGCGACTCGGCCACGCGCCTGACCTCGGCGCGCTCCGCGTCGCCCTTGCTGCCATCGGCGAAGGCTGCCAGCAGGGCGACGGTCAGCAGGGCGTTCTGGTCGGCAGTGTTCATGGGCAGCTTCCTGAGGAGGGGACGATGGGCGGAAGATGGCGGCGATCCTGCGCCGGACAATCCGGGAAAGCCCTCCTTCCACCGGGCGCCGGCGCAGTTCGCTTGCCAGAGCGAAGGTTAGTCACTTGGCGCGCATTTGGTTCGAGGCCGGGGCCGCGCGCAGCGAATCGAGGAACGCGCGAGCCGGCCGGGACGGCGTCCTGTCCCGCCGCCAGACCACCTGCCACAAGCGCTTCACCGGGAAGCCCGCGACCTTCAACTCGACCAGCCCGTCCCGTGCCGGGCGAGACCCGAGCGTGTGCCGCGACAGCACGGCGAGTCCCAGCCCGGCAGCCACCGCGTGCTTGATCGCTTCGTTGCTGCCTAGCGCCATCTGCGCCGGCCACTCGATGCCCTTGTCTGCAAGGAACGCGTCGGTGGCACGCCGCGTCCCGGAGCCTATTTCGCGCGTCAGCCGGGGCTCGTGGGCAAGGTCCTGAAGCCTCAGCCGCGAGCGCTTCGCGAGCCGGTGACCGCGCGGAGCGATCACGACCAGCGGGTTCTCGAGGAAGGGTCGCACTTCGATCGGCAGGTGCTCGGGCGGGAACATCATGACGGCCAGCTCGTCGTCGCCGCGTTCGAACCTGCGGACGACGGCGTCGCGGTTCTCGACCGCGAGTTCGATCTCGATGCCGGGATAGCGGCGCGCGAACGTGCCGAGCAGCGCCGGCAGGAAGTACTCGGCCGTGGTGACCGCCGCGACTCGCAGCCGGCCGCGCGCGAGCCCGCGCAGCGCGGCCGCCTCTTCCTCGAAGCGGCGCCACCGCTCGAACACGTCACGCGCGGCCCGCAGCAGCAGCTCGCCCTCTTCCGTCAGCCGCAGCCCGCGCCCCTCGGGCTCGAAGAGCCTGAGTCCGACGGCCTCGGACAGCTCGCGCAGCTGCGTGGACACCGTCGGCTGGGCGAGGTGCAGCGCCTGCGCGGCCTTGCCGACGCCCCCCAGGCGCGCGGCCGCCTCGAAGCTGCGCAACTGGACCAGCGTCGCCCTGACCTGGGGCGTTGCATTCATCGCTTAATCCAATGGTTAGTATCGATAAATATCATTTTTCCCGATTGTACTTCGAGGCTAAGGTGCCGCCACCCGACAACGAAAGAGACCGCGATGACCGCACCGACACCCCTCACCGTCGCCACCGGCGACGGCATCGGCCCCGAAATCACCGAAGCCACCCTGCGCATCCTGGACGCGGCCGGCGCCGCGCTTGCGCCGGAGTTCATCGTGGTGGGCGAACGCGCCTACCGCGACGGCCACCTGTCCGGCATTCCTCCGCAAGCCTGGGAGAGCCTGCGGCGCACGCGTCTGTTCCTGAAGGGACCGATCACAACGCCGCAGGGCGGCGGCTACAAGAGCCTGAACGTGACCGTCCGCAAGATGCTCGGCCTGTACGCCAACGTGCGCCCGTGCGTCAGCTATGCGCCGCTCGCGCCGTCCGCGCATCCCGGCATGGACGTCGTCATCGTGCGCGAGAACGAGGAGGACCTGTACGCGGGCATCGAGCACCGCCAGACCGACGAGGTGTACCAGTGCCTGAAGCTCATCACCCGCCCGGGCTGCGAGCGCATCGTGCGCTACGCGTTCGAGTACGCCCGCTCGCACGGCCGCCGCAAGGTCACCTGCATGACGAAAGACAACATCATGAAGATGACCGACGGGCTGTTCCACGCCGTGTTCGACGAGGTCGCGCGCGACTATCCCGAGTTGCAGTCCGAGCACAGCATCATCGACATCGGCGCCGCCCGTCTCGCCACGCGGCCGAGGCAGTTCGACGTCATCGTGAGTCCCAACCTCTACGGCGACATCCTGTCCGACATCGCCGCCGAGGTGGCGGGTTCGATCGGCCTTGCGGGCAGCGCGAACATCGGCGCTGGCATCGCGATGTTCGAGGCCGTGCACGGCAGCGCGCCGGACATCGCCGGCCAGGGCGTGGCCAATCCGAGCGGACTGCTGATGAGCGCCGTGATGATGCTCGTGCACGTCGGCCAGGCCGAGGTGGCGGAGCGCGTGCACAACGCGTGGCTCGCGGCGCTCGAAGACGGCGTCGCCACGCGCGACATCGCAGGCGAGCGGCAGCCGGCATCCACCCGTGCGTTCGCAGACGCCGTCGTCGAGCGCCTGGGACGCGTGCCTTCGCGCTTCCGCCCCGCCGCGTACCGTGCCGCGCCCCGGCTGCCCGAGGCCACCGTCGCCGAGCGCGCGAGGCCGGCCGACAAGGTGACCATCGGCGTCGATGTCTTCCTGCACGCCCAGCAGGCGCCGCAGGAACTCGCCAGCCGGCTGCAGCAGTGCAATCCGGTCAACGGCCACGGCGGCCTGGCCCTGCAGATGATCACCAACCGCGGCGTCAAGGTGTGGCCGGACGGCATCCCGGAAACCTTCTGCACCGACCACTGGCGCTGCCGCCTGGTGGCCGTCGACGCCGAGAAGAAGCCTCGCTCGGTGCGGCAAGGCGAACTCGTCGCTCTCCTCGGCGCGCTCGAACGCGGCGGTCTCGACGTGATCAAGACCGAGCACCTGTGCACGTTCGACGGCGCGCCCGGCTACGCGCTCGGTCACGGTCAATAGCGGCGGGACATGCCGCTGCGCGGCGAGTGCGGGGCCGGCCATCGATCCGGCCGCCCTCCCCACGTCGCGCAGGCTTCCGCAGGCAGCGGCGCTGCCGCGCGAGCCCTTTCGGCCATGGGCCCTTTCGGCAGGCTTTCCATCGGGGCTAGCCCCAAATGGCGGATCGGGCGGAGTACTGGCAATGTCCCCGTCCCTTCTTGCCAGTCACCGTCTTCATGCGCTGGATTGCCTTGACCGTCGTGATCATCGTCGCCTGCGTCGCCGCGCTGTTGGCGAGCCAGCAGAAGGTGCTGTGGCACGTTACCGCGCCCGGGATGACGCTGGCTGACGTGCGTGCCGTCCTGCCCGAGGCCGTGCCGCCTGCGCAGCCGAAGTCGCTGGACAACGGCCTGTCGCTTGGCCTCGTGGTCCCGAAAGCCTCCAACCTTGACCGGGCCTTCGATGCCGAGCTGTACTTCGACGGCCGCGGCCTGCAGCAGGTGCTGCTCCTGCCGACGCGCCTGCTCGCGGCGCCGGCCGCGATGATGGAGTTCGACGAGCTGCGACAGGCCGCGTCGCGGCGCTACGGCCGCGAACTTCCCGGGACCGGGACGCCATCGGCCGACGTTCCGGCCGAGGCTCGCTGGATGGCCGGCCCGGTGATGATCACGCTCCGCGTCGAGAATCGCGGCGCCCAGGCGGCCGTCGTGATGTCGTATGCAGCGGCCAAAGGGCGCTTCTAGCAGGCGCTAGCGTCGAGGCGCTTGCCAAGGCAGACCGCTTCGTCCTGGACGTAGCCGAGGCGGCGGTAGAACTCGATCACCGCGGCGTTGTCGGAACGAACCAGCAGGTTGACCTTCGGGACGCCGGCAATCCTGTCGTGTCCGCCGCGCGGCAAGGCGCGGGCCGTACCGGAACGGCGGGCTACAGTGCGCCAACCACCTTTCGGCGGAGCAGTTCGCGTCCCCGGGCACACTTTCGAAGACTTCCTCGGGATCGACCGGTGTACCGTGGCAACTGCCGTTCGCTGAACGGCAGCGCTGGCGGGGACGCGATGTTCGCTCCTGCCAAGGCTCATGGAGGAACCGCTCATCAGTTCGCACACGGAGAAGCCAAGCGCGACGGAACAGGTCGACCGGCGAAGCCTCAAGCGCGCCGTCCTGACGCTGCCATGGACGCTCCTGCGCGCTGTCGTCAGGGTCATCAAGGGGTTCCTCATCGTCCTGGGCGCCGTTGTGGTGGTGGGCGCCGTGGGCTACTTCGGCTTCGAGTCCATCGTCGAGGCGCTCGATTCGCGCTACTCGCAGCGGATCGACACCGAGATGGGCATCGACAGGAGCGCTCCCTCGCGACTGCACGATCCGGCCTACTTTGCCGCGCAATCGGAGATCGTTTCCGAGGACCAGAGGACGATCGCGTGCATATCGTCGGCCGAACATCGCATCCTCATCGACGACCCGGCCGAGATCCCGCCCCTGCTCACCAAGGCGATACTCGCGTCCGAAGACAAGAACTTCTTCCAGCACGCCGGGGTCGACAAGGCAGCGATCGTGCGCGCGCTTGCGAAGCAGGTCCTCCACGAAAGTCGCTCGGGCGCGTCCACGCTGGAGATGCAGATCGCGAAGCATCTTCGCGGCGGCACGGGACGGCGTTCGACCGAAGTCGAGAAGGTCGGCGACATCCTCACGGCGCTCCGGATCGCGCGCGCGTTTCCGAAGGAGCAGGTGCTCCTCAGGTACGTCAACATGCCGTACTTCGGCCGGGGGCAGTACGGAATCGAGGCGGCCAGCCGCGCGTACTTCGGCAAACCCGCGAAAGACCTTGCCCTGCACCAGGCGGCTTTCATCGTCGCCCTCATCAACAGGCCGGCGCTTCCCGATCGCTCATTCGCGATCGATCCCCTGCTGAAGACGCGCGAAGAGATTCGCGACGCGAACTGGGTGGAAGCGGCACGCGGTACCACGCGCGTACTTGAACTGATGCTGGATCAAGGCGTGATTTCCGATGTGGACTTCGTGCGTGCCGCGAACCGTGTCGCGCAGACGCTGCGCGGGGAGATCGTTTCGCCCGGACTCGGCTGTGGCGCGCACGACTACTTCATCGAGCGGGTGCGGATCCTCTACAAGGACCGGTTCCCGATCAACAGGGGCGGGCTGACGATCTCGATCACCCGGGACGACGCCCTCCAGGACGTCCTCGCGAAAGCGGTCGATCTGACGCTCCGCACGTACCTGGACCGGCATCCGAACGACCCCGACAACGACCAGCTGCGCGCCGGAGCCTTTGCAGTCGAGTTCACGGGCGACGTGCTTGCCGAAGTGGGCAACGTGAACTTCGACCAACACAAGTACGACGTGATGGCGTCCGGCTGGCGCCAGCCGGGGTCGACTTTCAAGATCTTCACCTATGGAGGCCTGGTCGAGCAGCTGACCCACGAGGTGCTCGCCGCCCAGCCACGGCCGGAGACGATCGACGAGATCTCGGCCAGTGTGCTCGAGCGCTGCGCGGTGCTCGACGCGCCGATCTTCGTGCCCCTTGGCCGTGGGCGTGGCGCCAAGAAGATCGAGAACTTCCATTCCCGGTCGGAACCGGAATACCGGGGGAACATCGCCTGCCGAGTCGCCCTGGGCGAGTCCCGCAACACGGCCGCGGTGCGCGCTGGCGCTCGAGCCGGAATCAAGAACGTGATCGAGCTCACGTACCGCCTGGGCATGCCGCGGGATCCGAAGCACATCCTCCAGCCGTACCCGACAACAGCGATCGGCGCATCCGAGGTCAATCCGCTTTCGATGGCGACAACCGCCGCCTTCGTGAACGGAGGATTCCGGGTCACGCCTCGCTTTGCAAACGACGTCTGCCACGATGGAAAGTCGCTTCTCTTCCGGGATGCCGAAGATCAGCCGAAGCCGTGCGACACGAAGGGCGAGAGCCGTCCTGCGCAAGAGCGACTCCTTCATCCCGCGGTGTCCGCGGCGATGATCGAACTCCTGAAAGCCCCTCTCGACATGGCCACCGGCACGGCATCCTCGCTCAGGAGCGGGACCATCCCGGGACTGGATCCCCTGAGCGACGAGGTCTGGAAGTTGAAACCCGAGGAACGGAAGAGGCGGACGCTCGCATTTCCTATCGAGAACGCCGGCGAGATCGCGGGGAAGACCGGTACGGCAACCAACGCAGACGGAAAGACCTCCGACGTGTGGCTGATCCTGTGGGTTCCTGGCCCCCCTGAACATCCGGAGAAAGGCGTCGTGCTCGGGTTCTGGATGGGAAAGGACTCGAAGGACCATCCACTGGGCGAACGCGGCTCGACCGGTGGCCCTGGCTTTGCCGAATCCGGCGGCCGCAACTGGGTGCATTCGGCGTCCACCGTGCTCGCGTTCCTGCAGAAGGAGCGTGGACTGCTGAGGCCTGGAAACAGGTTCCAGCCGATCATTCGCGACGAAGTGCTCGCGGGCTTCGATGCAAAGCAAAGGAACGCTCTGCAATCAGGGCGGAAGGTCGCTCCGGCCCCGGCGACGCGCGCGATCGTCGGTCCAGCTGATCCTGCGAGTTAGGAATGTCCAGGCGAAGGAGGGTTCAATTGGTCCGGCCGGCGGCGATCGCCGCGCTCATCGTGGCTGCAGCCGCCGGCTGCTCGGCCAGGGTCGCCTACGACTCGGCGCAGAACCGGCAGCGGCTCGAGTGCCAGAAGATCCAGGATCTTTCCGCGCGCAACAAGTGCCTGGCGGATGCCAGCACACCGTACGAGGACTACAAGCGACAGTCCGAGTCGGCCAAGGCCACGAAGTAGTTCCACCGCCTGCGGTACCAGATCCCGGCTGTCAAGCCAGCGCGCTGCGCAGTCCCCACCCGAGCATCAGCAAACCCACGGCCGCGAACCAGCTGCCCGTGACGCGCACCGCGATCCGCGTCCAGGGCCTCTGGAGAGACACCACCAACGCCGAGGCGAGCGCCACGACAACGAAGATCGTTCCAGCGATGCCGAACAATCCGCTCGCCTCGCGCCCCGCGACGGCGATCCCGGCGCCGTTCAGCCAGCCGTGCGTGATGCCGAGAGCCGCAGCGAGCACAGCGACCAGGGCGGGCCTGAGCCTCGCGCTCGCTGCCGTCAGTACGCCGAGCGCGAGCAATGAGAGCGAAGGGACGATTGGAGGCGGCGCCGCGCTTCCGGCCAGCACACCGGCGATCCCGCCGGCGAACCAGGTGACCGGCAGGATGAACAGCACGATGCGTCCAGCACGCGCTCCGTTCAAGCCCGCGAGCAACGCCAGCGCGACCACGGGCAACAGGTCCTCGAACGACAGCAGCAGATGCGCGATGCCGTCGTAGATCGGCCCGAGTCCGGTGTCGGTCAGATGCGCGCGCGCGATCGCTGGCATCAAGAGCATCGCGATGAAGAAGGCGATGCGCCGACGTCGTTCGATCGGATTCAAGCGACCGCCCGCCAGAGAAAGAAGACACCGGCGAGCGACACCGCAACACCGCCTGCGCGCAGCAGGACGCGTCCTGCGGACCAGCGATGGATGAGGCCGATCGAAATGCCGACCGCATGCAGCAGGCCCGTCGCCACCACGAAGCCGAAGCTGTAGAGCAGCCCGCTCTGGCCCGCCGGCAGTTCGGTGCCGTGCGCGTGGCCGTGGAACACGGCGAAGAACGCGACGAGGAGCGCGGCGAGCGCCAAAGGCGGACGGGCCTGCAGCGCGACCATCGCCCCGAGCAGGATGGCCGAGGTCGCAATGCCGAGCTCCACGCCCGGCAGCGGCACGCCGATCAAGCCGAGAAACCCGCCGAACGCCATCACCAGCGGAAACGTCACCGGCAGCAGCCAGATCGCCGGCGCGCCAAGTTGCGCGCCCCACAGCCCCACCGCCACCATCGCCAACACGTGATCGAGACCCGATACGGGATGCAGCAGTCCGGTCACGAAGCCGGCCGCCTGGCCCTGCTGCTCGTGGGCGATGGCCGGCCAGGCGATGACACAGCCCGCCGCGAGCAGTACCCAGCGCAGGCCGTGGCGACTCATCGGACGGCTCCCAGCAGGATCGCCGTGCGCTGGATCGTCCAGAAGGCGCCGAGCGAGCCGACCGCATAGCCAGGCAACGCCGCCGCGTAGCGCGGCCAGTGAATCTGCAGCACGCGAAACGCGCGCTCCAGCAGCAGGACCAGCACCACGAACGCGATCTGGCCCAGTTCGACGCCGACGTTGAACAGCAGCAGCGCGAGCGGGATCTCGGCCTTCGGCAGGCCCATCGCCGTCAGTCCGCTGGCAAAGCCGAATCCGTGCAGCAGCCCGAACAGGAACGCGACGACCCAGGGATGGCGGATCGTGAAGCTCGTCTCGCCGCGCCACACGCGCACGATCTCCGGCCCGAGGAAGAGGATCGACAGCGCGATCGCCGCGTTCAGCGGCAGCAGCGGCGCACTCGCGTAGCCCAGCGTCGCAATCGCCAGCGTGAGGCTGTGCGCCACCGTGAACGCCGTGATCGTCTTCACCAGCATCCAGCGATCGCGCACGATCAGCAGCAGGCCGAGAACGAACAGCAGGTGGTCCACGCCGAGCAGGATGTGCTGCACGCCGAGCTGCAGGTACGACGCCGCGCGCTCGAAGCCGCTGGTCGCCGCGCCCAGCGTCACCGACGGCGAGGCGGGACGCAGCAGGTGGCTCTCGACACGGCCGTCCGCGTGTTCGATGCGGACCAGCACGTCGGTGATGGTCGTTTCCAGCCCGGATATCCGCAGCGTCTTGCCAGCCAGGCCGCCCCGGCACTGCAGCGTGCCGCGTACCACGACGGCACCGGGCGTCAGTTGCTGCTGGTCGGGCGTGACCAGGCGACAGCCCTCGGGCACTACCGGCGCGATCTGGATCTCGACTTCGCCGCCGGTAGGACGCTTCCACAGCAACGCGTAGGTCGCCGGGTCGCTCTCCCGCAATTCGAGGTAGCCGGGCCGCGTCTCGTGCGCTTGCGCCGTTCCCACGAGCACGGTGATCGCCGCGAGCAGCACACATCGCAAGACGCGCGGCATCACGACCCGCCCTTCCCTGCCGCGGACCCGCTCGCCGGACCCTTCGGAGCCGCCGGCCGCTCGACGACCACCGTGTACTTCTCGAGCAAGCGGTCGTACATCGTGGCCAGCTGGCGCTTGCGGCGCTCGGCCAGGACCTCGCGCAACGCCACCGGCCGCAGCACCGCAAAGTCCGGCGGCCCGCCTTCGATGCGCTCGCGCACCAGCACCAGATGGAGTCCATAGCCGGAGCGGATCGGGCCGCTCCACTTTCCGGGCTCCATCGCTTCGAGGTGCTTCGCAAAACCGGCTCCGAATGCTCGATCGACGTCCCGCAGCGGAGCGAGCTCGAAGTCGGCCGGCAGCATCGTCGCGTCGCCGAGGTTGTCGGTGCGTGCCGCCGGTCCTGCCGCAATGAGGCGCTCGAGGATCGCAGCGGCATCCGCTTCAGCCGTGGCCCCGCGCCGGTCGCGACTGACGAAGACCTGGCGAAACGCCAGGCGCGGCTCGGTGCGGTATTCGTCCGCGTGCCGAGCGAGCCAGCCCTTGAGTTCCTCATCGGTCGGCGGGCTCGCTTCGGCGCTGTCCTCGATCAGGAACTCGAGCTTCTGCCGCAAACGCCGCCGAATCACGGTGTCGTCGCGATCGAGGCCCGCGCTCATCGCTTCGCGCACGGCGATTTCCTCGCGCACCCACTCGTCGATGAGCCCCTTGAGTTCAACCTCGGACGGCGGCCGCGACCAGGTGCGCGTGAAGCCCGCCTCCAGATGCGCGATCTGCCCAGGACTGATGACGATGCGCGTCGATCCGGGACCGGCGCTGCCGCCGGAGCTGAAGTGGAAGTACAGGAACAGAGCCGCGCCGATGGCGAGGAAGTGCAGCAGCGGCTCTCTGAGGATGGACTTCAAGCGTATTGATCTCGTCTTGATGTGAAAAAGGCAGGGGCCGGTTATCCGGCCCCTGCCCAGATGGCCACCAGTTCTCTACTTCACGTGCACGTCTATCAGGGCGTGTACCAGATCGGCGCCGTGTACGCGCGCTCCTGCACCGTCATGCGCGTCTCCGGCAGCGGCTTCACGCCGAAGCGCTTGGCGTCGTACGCAGTCCAGCGCGGCGTCGGGATCTCGATCACGCGCGCGTAGTAGAAGGCGCGCAGCTTCGGATCGAACTGCGGGTCCTTCCACACCGTGATCAGCTCAGGCGCGCCGATGGTGTTCGTCCATGTCGCGTTCGCCACGTCTACCGTGTTTCCCACCGCCGGCAGCTTGCCGTCGGCGCCGGGCTTGCGATTGCCGGACCAGACCACGTCATAGACCTTCTCCTGCGTCTTCCCGTCCTTGTCGACCCAACCCTTGACGATCTGGATGCGGTCCAGGTTCGCCCCGATCGCGTCCTTCAGCGCCGCGACGAGGAAGGTCGGCGCCTTGCCATTCGGCGCCTTCGCGAGGTCGCCGCCCATCGGCACACCCTTGCCGTAACCGATCGCCGCCGGCATGCGGTTGGTCGCGTCCGCCGCGACGAAGTCCCAGCCGCCGAAGAAGCGCACCGCCATCCGAGGCCCGGTTGTCGCGTACGTCTCGCGGCGCTTCATCGCGTCGAAGATCGCCTCGCGCGTGTTCTCCGTCGCCCACACCGCCGCGTACCCGGAAGCGCCGACTTCCCAGTCCATCACCTTCACGCCGGTCCTGGGATCGGCGAAGAAGACCTTGGTCATCCGCTCCGGACTCGGTTCCTGCGGAGCGGTCTTGCCGAAGAAGTTGTCCTCCTCCATGGCAGCGAGGCCTGTGTGCGCGTCGCTGCTGCCGATCATCCCGAACTTGTAAGGGTTGACGCCGAGGACGTCTTCGAGCCGCAGGCCGTTTTTCAGCGCCGAACGCGCGTACTCGAACTCGAGCATGTCCTTCGTCTTCGGAACGCTGCCGTCCAGGTTGCTCTTGTCCCAGAGTTCGAAGTCCGCCAACTCGTCGTTCGGCGACAGGAAGGGATGCGCCTCGCCGGTGCCCTTGGTCTGCGTCATCTCGTACAGCGGCTCCCAGCGCGCGCGGTTCTGCGCGTACTCGCGGTCGATCTTCTTGCCGAACGCCTCGACCATCGGGAACATGCGCCCGTTGCTGAGGTTGCCGTTGTGCGCGATCGCCAGCACCTCCGTGCCCGTCTTTTCCTGCGTCGCGGCCATGTATTTCCACAGGTCGACCGGGTTGTCACTCCCGAACGGCGGCAGCGTGGTGTACGGCTCGACCAGCGCGGCCTGCGCGCCATTGCCGCGGAAGATCACGTTGCGGTGCAGGTTGTTGCCGCCGGTGTTGGACGTCCATTCGAAGCCGATGAACGCCGTGAAGCGGCCCGGCTCGTTGTAGGCCTCGGCGGCCTTGATGGTCTCCCCCCACGCGTTGCGATACGCCGGCGTGCCGGGCAGCGGGAAACCATTGGGCAATTTCTGTTGCCCGAAGCTTCGGATGATGTCGAGTGCGGCCTCGCCACCCTTCCCGCCGCGGATCAGGTCGTACCACTGTCGTCCTTGAGGCGTCGCCAGCAGTGTCGGATCGCCGCTCATCAGCAGCGGGAAGAACCCCATGCCATCGGAGTGATCCGCGACGACGAGGAAGTCCAGCGGACGCGAGAGCTTCACCGGCTGGCCGGAGTTGGACGTGATCTCCTCGCCGCGCGCGAACTTGTACGCGTCGCGCGGAGTCAGGCGGGCGCCGAACGCCCCCGCATCCATCGAGAAGCCGGTGTGCAGGTGCGTGTCGCCGAATAGCGGCATCGTCGGAAAGGTGCGCCCCGCATACGGCGAGTAGTTCGGCTTGCTTGGAAAGGCCTTGTCCAGCTTGGCCTTGTCGGCCGTGCCGGCATCCTGGGCCTGCGCGCCGAATGTCGGCAGCAGCAAGCCAGCGGCGATGGTCATCGTCAGAAACCTGCGCTTGTTCATGCTGTTCCCCTTGATAGGCTGTTGGCGCCCTGTTCGCATGGTGTTGACCGGAAAGCTCAATCTGTCTGCATCCGATCTGTCGTTGTTGCCACAAACCGTTCCGCCGCTGCGCCCTTCACGGATGCAACGCCGTCCCAGAACCGCTCGACGCTCTGCACGCCCTGCGCTGTGCCGTACGCCCTCATCAAGCCGCGACGACGCGCTTCGGCCGGCGTGAGTCGGCCGGCCGCGAGCGCCGCGATCACCGGCGCGTCGGTCACGATGACCACATCCTCGCTCCCCGGACCCGGCGCGTGAACCGTCATGTTCAGCGCCGCGTCCCCTGCTTCGAAACGCGTCCACAGCACGATCCCGAGCAGCACGACGGAAAACGACGGCACCGCGCGCGCGCCGCCCGCATCCATGTCGGCCTTCAGCGCCACGAACTGGCCCCGGATCTCGCGCAACACGGACATCTGCCGCAGCACGAAGTCCGGCGACTGCGGGTCGACCATGGCCGCCGCGTCGAAGGGCGCAAGCAGGCCGTCGCGTTGTGCGATCCAGATCGCAGTGCGCACGTGCAAGGCATTCGGGTACGCAAGGTTGAGCAGCCCGACGTTGACGCTCGACGGGCTTTCGAGTCCGCAAGCATGCACCGCAGGCGCGCTCGCAAGCAGGGTTGCGAGGAGAAGCACAGCTGGCAGCGCCCGCGTCGCGAGCTTCCTGCGTTTCATGCAATTCCTTCCTGACTTCTCCGCGGCGGATGACAGGCACCACCCGACCGGGTCCCGCTGGGCCGCAAGTCTAGGGCATGCTCGCAAAGGTCAGCAACGCGCCGCGCGCGGTCAACGGCTGCCGATCTCGCTCACAAGACCGCCTTCAGCAGCGTGAGCAGCAGTTGCTTGACCGGCAGCTGCAGCGCGAGCACGGCGATGATCGGCAGCGCGGCGGCCAGCGCGACGGGCAGCACGGAGTTCTTGCCCAGCGGCACCGAGCGCATCGACCTGACCGCGTCGTACATCGCGGCGGTGTCCGCGACCGGACCGAGTTCGGGCGCCTCGAGGATCGGGGGCTGGCCCACTTCCCGGCCTTCGATCCAGCGCTTGTGCACCAGCCGGCCGTGGCGCCCGACCAGTTCGCCGTAGTCGAGCAGCGCCTGCTTCTTCGCCCGCTTCAGCGGACGCGTGGAACGCGAACAAGCGGCAGCGCGAAGACGACCACGCACAGCACGACGAACCCGATCATCTCCACCCTCAGCGACGGCAGCGACAGCCCGTGGTAGACGGCGTCGTGCGCCCAGCGCGACGCGAGGACGCAGCCGACCGCGAGCGCGAGCGGCGCGAAGACTCCGGGCAATCGCTCCAGGAAGCCCAGCCCTGCCGCGCGATCGGGGTGCGTCGGGCACGAGCGAGAGCTCGAGTCGCGCCACGCGCCACATCAGGACCGCCACCAGCACGATGCGCCAGAGCCACCCGAACACCAGCGTGAAGAAGATCGAGCGGCCCACGTACAGGTACCAGAGCCCGCCGAAGCCCGGCGCCCTGCCCGGCCGGGCCCGGACTGCGCCCAGTCGACCTCGTGCGGATGGAACGACCACCTCGGAGATCGTGACGATCGCGATCACGCTGGCCGCGATCGCCACCCAGGGCAAGGTGGCGTCGCGCATGCGCACGGCGCTGACGGACCGCGGCGTCGAACCAGGCGCGCTGCGCGACGGGAACGATGCCGGACTCGACCAAGTGACGCAGCATCCGTTCCACGAGCGCGTTGGCCGGCCCTTCCGCGAGGATCAGCAGCGGCACCGCCACCAGCAGCCGCGCGTGGATGCCATAGTGCGCCAGCAGGGGCTCGGGAAATCCACCGGGCAGTGCCCGGTCGATGTAGAGCGCCCACAGCGCCACCGGCAGCCAGCCCAGCAGCGACCAGAACAGCGCTCGGCGCACGAGGCCGAGACCGTCCGCCGGAATCAGTCCGATGCTCCGCTGCAGGCGAAACAGCAGGTCGCCGCGCACCAGCGAAAAGTCGACGGTGGTGCCGAGGGTGGGAGTGCTTACGGTGTTCAAAGCGCCGCTCCTGCCGTCACGACGGCGAGTACCAGATCGGCGAGGTCCAGCCGCGCTCCTGGTGCTTCATCGGAACGTCCTTCGACATCTTCACGCCGAAGCGCAGCTGGTCGTACGCCGTCCAGCGCGGCGTCGGGATCTCGATCACCCGCGCGTAGTAGAACGCCCGCTGCGACGGCTTGAAGTCCGGGTCCTTCCACACGGCCGCCAGTTCCGGAGCGCCGATCGTGTTGGTCCACGTGGCCTTCGCGACGTCGACCGTATCGCCCACCGGCGGCAGCTTGCCGTTCTTGCCCGGCTTGCGGTTGCCTGACCACACGACGTCGTAGATCTTCTCCTGCGCCTTGCCGGATGCGTCGACCCAGCCCTTGACGACCTGGATGCGATCGAGATTGGCGCCGACCGGGTCCTTCATCGCGGCGACGAGGAACGTCGGCGCCTTGCCGGCCTTTGCTGCCGCGAGGTCGCCGCCCATCGGCACACCCTTGGCGTAGCCGGCCTCGGCCAGGTAGCGCGACTTCGCGTCATCGGTCGTGTAGTCGTACCCGCCGAAGAAGCGAACGGTCATGCGCGTGCCGGAGGTGCCATAGACCTCCTTGCGCTTCATCGCGTCCCACAGCGCTTCGCGCGTGTTCTCGGTCGCCCACACCGCGGCGTAGCCCGCCGCCATGTAATGCCACGTGTAGCGCGTCTTGCCGAAGCCTTCCTTGGAAACGTGCTCCCAGCGGTCCGGCGAGGGCTCCTGGATCGGCATCTTGCCGAAGAAGTTGTCTTCCTCGATCGCCGTGAGGGAGTTGTGCACGTCGGTCGAACCCACCACGCCGAACTTGAACGGGTTGACGCCGAGCTTCCCTTCCTGTTCCAGACCCCGCATCAGGCCGGCGCGCGTGTAGTTGGTGGGCATCATCTCGCGCGACAGCGGCTTGTCAGTGAGCGTCAGGTTGCCGTACTCCCAGCCGGCGGTGCCGAAGTTCGCAAACTCATCGTTCGGCGCGAGCAGCGGATGCGTCTCGCTGGCGCCCTTGGTCTGCACGATCTCCTGCAGAACGTCGAAGCGCGCGCGACGCTCGGCGTAGTCCTTCGAGAGCGGCTTGCCGGCGAAGTCGACCAGTTCGAACATCCGGCCGTTCGAGAGGTTCGCGTTGTGCGCGATCGCGAGCAGCTTGCCGCCGGTCTTCTTCTCGTACGCATCCATCCAGGCCCAGAGCTTCTCCGGGTCCTCGCTCTGCCAGGCCGAGAACGGCAGGATCTGGTCGGCCTTGTCCTTGCCGTCGCGGAACATCACGTTGCGGTGCAGGTTGTTGCCGCCCGGCACCGAGGTCCACTCGAAGCCGATCATCGCGGTGAAGCGCCCGGGCTCGTTGAACTTCTCCGCGGTGGCCGTGTACTGCTGCCAGACCGACTTCATGATCGGCACCACGACCTTGGGATCCTTGACCGGCGCGGGCAGCGTACCCATGGCCTGCGCCTTGGTGAGTTCGCCCTGCGCCTTGGCGGCCTCCTCTCCTCCCGCCTTCATCGCCTTGTTCCAGCCGGCGAGCGTCGGATCGGAAGTCAGCGCCGGGTTGCCCTCATACAGTTGCGTGATGACCCCAAGTCCCTCCGCGTGGTCCGCGACGACCAGGAAGTCGAGGGGCCGGGACAACCTGACCGGCACGCCGGTCGACGAGACCACCTCCTCGCCGCGTGCAAAGCGAAACGCCTGCTCCGGCGTCAGGCGGTCGCCGGCCATGAAGGCATCGCCGGAGTTGGTGGTGTGGTTGTGGGTGTCCCCGAAGTACGCGCGCGTCGGATACTTGCGCGCGGCATACGGCGAGTAGCTCTTCGCCGTCACGCCGGCCGGCCCGGCGGAGCCCTTCGGATGCGCCTCGTAATCGTCGTCGATCATGCCCTTGATGACGACCTCGGGCTCATCGGTGCGCGCGGTAGCTGCCGGGCTCTGCGCCGGGGCACGACCCGGTCCGACCAGGGACGCCACCAGGATCGCGCTCGCCGAGACCGCAAGCAGTGCAACTCGATTCGTTTTGCGTGACACGTCACTCTCCCCGTTTCCGCTGCCACCGACCGTTACGTTCGGTGGGCATTCTCATTTGATCAGCTGCCGCTCAGAAAGCCCGCGAGGCCCGCGCACACGCTCGCGCGCGGACCTGTTCGCCGATCACTTGGCGGCCTTCTTCACCGTGTCCTTGGCTGCGTCTGCGGGCTTGTCGTCATCCTTGCGCTTGTCGCCCCGCCCCTTGTCGTCAACGCCGGCGGTGCGCTTGGCCGAGTCCGCCGCGGTCTCCTTCGCATCGCAGCGTCCGCCAACGCCGACCGTGGCCTTGGTGGCTGCGCTCTTTGCCGCCTTTTCTGGAGTGCACTCGGGGTCGAGCGGACCGGCAAAGGCGAGTTGCGCGCACATTCCCAGTGCGATCGTCAATGCGGTCAATGCAGACTTCTTCATTTCCACTTCTCCTTTGAATGTCGACCGACTCGCGGCTACTCCGCGGGATCGAATACCGCACGCGAAAAGAACCCGGCAACGAGGGCGCCGGCCATCGGCGCCACCCAGAACAGCCACAGCTGCTCGATCGCCCAGCCGCCGACGAACAGCGCGGGGCCGGTGCTGCGCGCCGGGTTCACCGACGTGTTCGTCACCGGGATGCTGATCAGGTGGATCAAGGTCAGCGCCAGGCCGATCGCGAGGCCGGCGAAGCCAGGAGACGCGCGCTTGTGCGTGACGCCGAGGATGACGATCAGGAACATGAAGGTCATGACCACCTCGGTGATCGCCGCCGAGCCGAAGCTGTACTTGCCCGGCGAGTGCTCGCCGAACCCGTTCGACGCGAAGCCGCCCTTCAGGTCGAAGCCGGCCTTGCCGCTGGCGATCAGGTAGAGCACGCCGGCCGCGACGACGGCGCCGATCACCTGCGCCACGATGTACGGGAGGAGTTGCGCGGCCGGGAAGCGCCCGCCGGCCCAGAGCCCGACCGACACCGCCGGGTTGAAGTGGCCCCCGGAGATCGGGCCGAGCGCATAGGCGCCGGTCAGCACCGTCAGGCCGAACGCCAGCGACACGCCGACGAAGCCGATGCCGAGTTCAGGGAACGCGGCCGCCAGCACCGCGCTGCCGCAGCCGCCGAGAACGAGCCAGAAAGTGCCGAGGAATTCAGCGGCGAGTTTGGGTGTCATTCGTCAGCTCTCCAGACTGCAAAAAAGGTCGGCTTGCTTTCACGCGCGTCGCTCGTGGACTGCGCGACTCAGAACTTGTAGACGGCCTTCAACCAGAGGTAGTCGCCCTCGAGCCGCTTTTCGGTGGTGGTCTCCGTCAGCCACTTGAGCTCGACCACCAGCGACTCGGTCTTGCTGAGCGGCTGGATGTAGCCGATCGCCGGCCCCAGCCCGGCCGTCTTGCCCTTGAAGCAGCCGAGCGTGGCGCCGGCGCCGCTGTCGCAGCTCACCTGCGTGAAGTAGAACGCCTCGAGGCCAAGCGTCATCAGGCCGCTGCCCACCGGCAGGATCTGCTGGACCGCGCCGTCGAAGTGCAGCAGGTTGCCGCTCTTGTAGTTCGTGTCCGGGTTCTCGGAGTTGAACGCCAGGCCGGAATGCAGCAGCGCGTTGAAGCCGCTCTTCGGATTGCTGTAGACGACACCGAAGATGGGGTCCACGGTCCAGTAGTTCAGGCCCGTGTTGCCGAGGCGCCCCAGCTCGTAGCTGCCGGTCGGGGCATAGATCGGCAGGACGAAGTTGAACTGCCAGTGGCTTTCGGGTTCCTTCCACGCCAGCATGGCCGGAATCACGGTGATGTCGCCGAAGCCCGAAACCTTGTTCCCTCGCCTCACCTTGGCGCCGTTCGGGGCTGTCACGTCGCCGCTGATGTCGAGCGACGTGTACGGCAGCGCCGCGATCACCGTGTAGCTCGCACCGAGCACCTTCTCTCCGAAGGTGTAGCCGCCGATCACCGCGAACGTATTCGATGTCGCCTCGACGTTGCCGGCCAGGCCAACCGCGGTGGGGATCTGCGCCGACACGCTGCCGTTGTAGTGCATGTACATCGGCTTCACGAGCATCCCGGGCGCGCTCGGCGAGTTGTCTATCAGCGTGGCCATCGCGCCAGGGATCACGTGGGTGACGCCGCCTTCGCCCGCGGTCGCCGCGGGCGGCATGGCGAACACGACGGCCCCCGCGATCGCCGCGAGCCGCCGGCACGTCGACGCCGATTGTCTTGTCTTCTTCATGTGATTTCTTTCGTTCTCAGGGCGTGTACCAGATCGGCGACGTCCAGGCGCGTTCCTGGATCGTGGCCGGGACGTCCTTCAGCAGCGGAAGGTTGTTCCTGACCGCGTCGTAGGTCGTCCAGCGCGGCGTCGGAATCTCGAGCACGCGAACGTAGTACAGCGTCGGGCGCTTCGGATCGAACTCGGGGTCGGTCCACGAACCCATCAGTTCAGCGGCTCCGATGTCGTTGGTGTACGTGGCCTTCTTCAGGTCCACGGTGCTGCCGACGGCGGGCAGCTTGCCATTCGCACCCTTCTTGCGCTGGCCGCTCCAGGCGACGTCGATACACCTTGTCGTGCGGCTCACCCTTGGCGTCGACCCAGCCCTTGACGATCTGGATCCGGTCGAGGTTCGCGCCCTGTGGATCCTTGCTGGCGTACACGGTGCAGGTCGGCGCCACGGTGCTTGCGGACAGGACGCCACCCATCGGGACGCCGCTCTTGTAGCCCTGCTCGACCAAAGTGCGCGCGTCGGCCGGCCCGGGCGGAAGCCCGGCGCCGCAGAAGATGCGCGGCTTGATGCGCGGCCCGGACGTCACAAAGGACTCGCGGGCGCTCATGGCATCCCAGATCGCGCCGCGCGTGTTCTTCGCCGCCCACACGCCGGCGACGGAGCCGGGATTCGATTCCTGCGACTTGATCCAGCCGTCGATCTCGCCGTCGCGCCTCGCCTGCAGCGTGCCGTCCGCGGGACCGTGGCTGCCGATGTAGTCGTTCTCGGCGACGTCCGAGGGCAGACCGTTGTGATTGTCGGTGCCCCCGGTGAAACCGTACCGGAACGGATTCGCACCCAGCTTCGACTGATAGTCGAGACCCTTGATCACGGCCGAGCGGACGAAGTACTCCTTCTTGAAGGCGCGGCCGCTGAACGATCCGACGCTGTCGGCGTTCTCGAAATCGGCGAATTCGTCCGTCGGCCAGAACTTGCGGTGCACCTCCGAGTTGCCCTTGATCTGCATCATCTCGATCAGAGGCTCGAAGTGACTGCGGTTCCGCGCATATTCAGCCGTCAGCGGTTTGCCGGCGTTGTCCACCGGCTCGAACATGAGGCCCTTGCTGCCGTTCGAGTTGTGCGGAATCGCCAGCAGCTTCGCGCCCTTCTTCTCCTGCTCGGCCATCCACGCCCAGAGCTGCTCCTCGTCGGCGCTGTCGAGCGCCGAGAACGGCATGTCGGGCACGTTCATGTCGCGAAAGAGGACGTTGCGATGCATGTTCCCGCCCTTCGGCGCGGCGGTCCACTCGTAGCCCGCAAGCGTCGTGAAGCGCCCCGGCTGGTAGTGGTCGCGAGCCGCCTTGAGGATCACGTCCTTCCAGGCGCTGCGCGTGGTCTCCGGCCCGGCGTAGAACGGCGGGTGCTCGGGCTTGTCGCCGCGGTTGTTCTCGACGACGTACTTCAGGAACCACGCGCGCTGCTCGTCGACCGACTTGAGATTGCGCAGTTCCCCCAGCATCGGGTTGTCGCCGCCCTTCGCGCCGGGCACCTGCGTCGAATACATCTCGCCGATGAACTCCGCGTGGTCCGAGACCGCGACGAAGTCGAGCGGGCGGCCGATGTTGTGCTTCTGTCCGTTGACCGTGACGTCCTGGCCCTTGGCGAAGCGGTAGGCCTCGTCCGGAGTGATGCGCGCGCCGCCGATGTACGCGTCCAGCGAATACGAGGTGTGGACGTGGGTTTCGCCGAAGTACGCGTCCTTCAACGGATTCTCTGCAACCGCCGCTTCGAGCTGCTCGACCGTCGGCGCGGTCGCGGCGGCCGCAACCGGCGCCGGGGCCGGCGGCTTGGCGCTGGTCGTGTCCGCCTGCTTTCCGCAGCCTGCGACGGCGATCACCGCCGCCAGCGCAACCAGCGACAGCCTTGCGTTGCTCGCCCGGCCAATCCCCTTCTCGATCCAACGCTTGCTCATGTCTGCCGTCCTTGGAAAATGTTCATGGCGTGCGACGATGCGGCCGCTACTTCGGCAGCAGCAGGACGATCCCCGCCCGGATCACCCACTTGGGATTGCCGGGGTCGTCCTTGAAGTCGTAGCCGACCTCGAAGTTCGGTCGCCACTTGTGGCCGCCGAAACTCACGACCTGGCCGTAGTTGACGCTCGCGAGCAGCGACGCCCAGCGCGACTTCTCGGTGTCGTAGAGGAGCGCGCTGTTGCCGAGCGACAGCGAACGGCCGCCGCCGAGCTGGTAGCTGAAGATCGGCTGAAGATTGATGATGCCGACGTCGGGCGCGCCGCTCTTCCCGGCGAACGAGAAGAACGACTGCATGAACAGGCCCCAGTTGACGGGCCTGGTCGACGAGTTGACGAAGCCGATCGCCGGGCCCGCGGTCCACTTGTCGGTGGTCAGGCCCGACGAACCGGTCGGCATCGTCCCGGAGACACCGGCGCCCCAGCGTCCCCACGGCTGATCGAACACGACGAGGTCGAACAGCGTCGTGTCGATCAATCCGCCGCCGGCCGGTCCCGACGTCGAGTACGGCTGCGTGACGCGGAAGATGTGCTTCGTGCCGCCCAGGTCGAACGGCAGGGCCGCGCGGAATACCAGCTGGTTCGAGGTGTCGTCCAACCCGTGATAACTGGCCGTGTACCAGTCGCTCAGCTGGAACGACATCAGCTGAGCGGTCGGGTCCGTCGCCTTGGCCGCCAGGTCGTCGTCACTGTCAGCCGACTGCCCCAGCGCGAGCAGTGGCGCTGCTGCCAGCGCAACCGCGAATGCATAGCGCAAGCCGCTTCGCCACCGGACCATCAGCAGGTTCCCCTTGCACGATCAATACGGCGGATTGATCACCACGTACTGGGGGCCCTGCGGCATGTACCAGACCGAGCCGCACTGCTGATAGATCATGCCGCCGTAGTTGACCGGGAAGCACCCGGGCGGAGGCGCGCTCACGATCGAACCGACGATGGCGGACGTCACGGCCACCGTGGCCGTGACCGCGGCCGCCGTGGCGATCGGGTGATAGTCGTTGTCCCAGCCGTTGTTGCAGCAGCCACCGCGGTTGTTGTCGACGTTGACGTTGACGTTCTTGTTGCTCTACGTTGACGTTGTTGTTGACGTTGTTGACGCTGGTGTTGCGCACGTTGTTCGTCCGCACGTCCTTGTTGCTGTTGTTGACCTGCGCTTTCGGCTTGGCACCGCCGCCGCCACCACCGCCACCACCGGCGCGAGCACCGCCACCGCCGCCGCCACCACCTTTGTTGCCGGCGGCCTCAGCCAACGGGGCGAGGGCAACGCTGCCCAGGACGAGAACGGCCAAGGGGGCCAGAAGCAGTCTGCTGATTGAGTTCTTCATTTGTGGCGCTCCCTTATTTCGTCTTCACCGGAACGATCTCGACCTTCGTCGCGCCCTTGGGCGGCGTGAAAGCGAAGGTCGAGTCCTTGAACGTCGGCTTCAGGTTCCAATTGATCAGCGAGACCGATTGCGGTCGCGCTTCGTCGGCCCGATTGGTGATCACGATCTTGCGCGGCAGCGGTTTGCTGCCCGTCGTGATCCAGATCTGCCAGTCGTAGTCGCCCTGCCGGAATGCGTAGTGATCGCAGAGATCGTCGCCGACGAAATCCTGGCCGGCATTCATCGCCGACTGGATCTTGTCGAGCGGCGCCGCCGGGGTGCCCCACACGAAGAGGTCGGACAGCGGAACTTCCACGCCGAATTTCTCCTGCAGCCGGCCGATCAGTCCGGAGATCGTGTCGACGACGTTCGACCGTCGAGTAGTACTTCTGCGCGGGCGTGAAGAGCGTGACGGTCTTGCCGTCGAAGATCAGTTCGCGTTCGGAACGCGCGCTCACCATCCGCACGCGCAGCTTGTTGGGACGAACGACGTCCAGCGACGCCGTGGCGGTGTGCTGCAGTTTCTGGCCATCGGCCAGGACGCGCTCGCCGGTCACCTCGGTGGTCACCTGGAAGCGACTCAAGCGTCTGCAGATGGGCCCCCATGTCCTTGAGGGCCTGTATCGCCCCCGGCGCAACGGGGTTCGTCGCCGGCTGGGCAGCGGCGCCGGTCGGCGCCGGTTGTTGTGCGAAGGCCGCACCGGCCACGACACACAGCCCCACTGCCGTCAGTGCCGATGCGACGGCCCGACGTCCTGCTCCATGCACACTCATGTGGTTTCCCTTCCTCGATAAGTCATTCTTCCTGCGGCGTGGCGCAACGGCTCGACGGGCCGTTTGAGCATCAGCAAAGAGCGAAGAACGCACAGGCACAACCGGCGAGCGTATGGCTGCTCTAAGATGGGACCTGTCGGCTGCTTGACAGGGGAAGGTGGCGGCCGAAAAAAAGGGCGAGCTGGCAATGCGCGACAACAGCAATGTTCCAGGCGCCGAAAGGCTGCACGAACTGCTCTGCAAGGGACGCTGGTACCGCAGCCTGCCGCCGGAACTGCAGCAACGCATCCTCGCGGCGTCCCGCCCCCGGGACTTCGCCAAGGGGGAAGTCATCGCGCTCGAGGGCGCTTCGCCGGCGGGGGTGTCGGCAGTAATCTCGGGCGAGGTGAAGCTGGTGCGTCAGCCGCGCCAGGGGGAAGAGTCACTGCTCTTCATCTGCGAGCCCGGATTCTGGTTTGGCGAGTACGCCGTCTTGACCGGCGAGAAGACCCTGGTGAGCGCCATCGCGAAGACCAAGGCTCGCCTCCTGGTACTTCCCAAGCGCGAGTTTGACCGCATCGTCGAGGAGGAGCCGCGGTACTACCGCCACTTCGCTGCGCTCGGGCTCAGGCACGCTGCGACCTACCTGACAGCGTTCACGCATGCGAGCAGCCTCGAACCCGAGGCCCGCCTACGCGGTCAGCTCGCTCTGCTCTCGCTGTTGAAACGTACCGAGGACGAGATCGATACACCGGTCGAACTGCCCTACTCGCAGTCCGAACTCGCATCGATCGTCGGCGTCTCGCGGCAAACGATAAACCAGCTGATGCATGCGCTTGCCGAGCAAGGACTGATCCAGACGGGATTCAAGCGCGTCCGCGTGCTGGCGCCGGAGTTGCTTCTGGCCAGTCTTTGACAGCCGCCGGCGCGGCTGCTGCCTTTCTTCGCTGCGATGTCGAGCAAGACGCGGGGCTGCGCGCCCTGCAAATGAAAAAGCCCGCACAACGCGGGCTTCCCGTAAGCGCTTGAATACCTGGTGCTGCGGACTCAGTTGGTTCGAGAGCTACCAGTGATCCGTCACAAGCGGGTAGCTGGCTAGGCCGGCCGATGGATAGAGAGTCAGTCGCTCGTCCCCTTTCGGCGGCGGATTCAACCGTCCGGTTCAGGCGCTCTCGTTCCCAGGTAGTGACTCAAGATCAGTGGGCCACAAGCCCATCCTTGGGCCGTCTGCATGGCCAGGGCCCGAGCGCCAAGATCCCATGCACCACGCGCCGGCGCTCCACCGACCGCACTCGATAAGTCATGGGCACGACGATGTACCGGGGCTCTAGGACGCCGAGGCGCGTGCCTGGGTCAGCAATTCGGCAGCGGCGCGCGCGAGGGCGTCGTCGGCGGAGCCTGAACGAACGTCGTGCACCCGCTGCAAGTCGCGCACGGCGTCGGCCGCACGGCCCAACGAGAGCAGCGCGCGCGCATGCAGCAGCAGAGATTCAGCCACCGCGGCGTGGGCACTGCCGAACGCACGCTCGAACAAAGGCACCGCGCGTGCAGCCAACGCTGCGGCTTCGGTGGCATCGTCCTGCGCGAGCCGCGTGTGGGCGAGGCTGATCAGCCCCCAGCCGATCCACTCGTGGTCGGGGCCGAAGGCGGCCTCCCAGATGCGCAGCGCATCGCGTGCCAGCGGCTCGGCTTCTTCGTGGCGCTGCAGGCAGCGCAGCGTCTCGCCCAGGTGCCACATCGACAGGCCGGTCTCCGGGTGGTCGGCGGGCAGGCAACGCCGCTGCACCTCGAGCGCGCGGCGGATCAGCGGCTCGGCCTGCACGTGCTCGCCCTTCTTGGCCAGCACCTCCCCGAGCGCGGTGAGCGCGAAGGCGGTTTCGGCGTGCTCCGGGCCGGCGCAGCGCTCCTGCGCGGCGATCACGCGGCGAAACAGCGCCTCGGCTTCGTCGAGCCGGCCGAGCTCGACCCGTGCCTTGGCGACGTTGTCCATGGTCTTGAGCGTCAGCGGGTGATCGGCGCCGAACAGCCGCTCGCGGATCTCGAGCGCGCGCTCGTAATAGGGCTCGGCGGACGCGAGGTTGCCGCGGCTCTCGTGATAGCCGCCCAGCGCCGACAACGTGCGCGCGGTGTCGGCGTGGTCGGGCGGCAGCGACGCGGCCTGGATGGCCAGCGCGCGGAGCAGCAGCGCCTCCACCTGGCCGACGTCGCGCTGCATCAGCGCGACGCGCGCGAGGTCCGTGAGCGCGCGTGCACTCTGCGGGTGATCGGGTCCGAACTCGCGCGCGCAGACATCGACCAGCTGTTCGGTCAGCGGGCGCAGCGTCGGCGCGGCGCAGGCGTCGAAGTAGCTGGGGAACTCGCGCTCGAACCAGCCGACGTACTCGGTCGGGTCGGCCTGGCAGCCGTGGAAGTGCGCCTGTGCCAGTGCGCGGCAATGCGCCGGGTCGACGTCGCGCGGGGCGTCGGCGTGCGCGCGCACGCGCCAGAACGCGCCGACCCGCGCGTGCCCATCGCGCTTGGGTCCCTTGAGCACGCTGTCGTAGGTCACCTGGTGCAGCAGGTGGTGCTTGAACACGTACTCGCCGCCGCCGTCGCCGGCGTCGCGCGGCACGATCAGCTCGCGCTGCAGCAGGCGCGGCAGCAGCGTCGGCGCGGCGGCGTCGATCGCGGCGAGTGCCTGGTCCCAGAACGCGTGGCCGACCACGGCCGACTGCTGCAGCGCCAGGCGCTCCGGCGGCGTGAGCGCATCGAGCCGCGCCTGCAGCACGCCGGTGAGCGTCGGCGGCACGCGCGCCACCTGTAGGCGGTCGGCCACGACGCGCCAGCGCTCGCGGTCGACGGCGATGACGCCGTCGTCGATCAGCATCTTGACCAGCTCCTCCATGTAGAAGGGGTTGCCCTCGGCGCCCTCGACGATCAGCGTGCGCAGCGCCTGCGGCGCGCCGTCGATGCGCGCCAGCAGCGCCTCGGCCAGCTCCTGGCTGTGCGCGTTGTCCAGCGGCTTCAGGTCGATGCGGCCGTGCTGCGCGACGCCGCGCATCCACTCGGGGTGGCGCTCGAACAGCGTCTGCCGCGTCAGCGCCAGCACCAGCAGCGGCGCGTCGCCGAGCTGGGTCAGCGCCTGGCGCAGGAAGTCGAGCGAGCCGTCGTCGGTCCAGTGCAGATCGTCGAACACCAGCACCACCGGCGAGATCTCGCCCAGCCGGCGCAGGGCCAGCACTGCTGCGGCGAAGGCGCGCTCGCGCAGCTTGGCGTCGTCGCCGAGCAGTTCGCGCACGTGCGGGCTGGCCGAGAAGTCGAAGCCCGCGAGCTGGCCGATCAGGTGCACTGGCGCCTCGCCCTCGGCAGGAAAGAGCGGCGCGAGCGCCGCTTCGAGCCGGGCGCGCGCCGAGTCGGCGGGGTCGGCCTCGCCGATGGCCAGCCAGCGCGCGAGCAGGTCGCGCAGCACGCCGAAGGGCTCGACCGCGCTGCGCGGGTGCGCGCGGCCGAGCAGCATGCGCACGCCCAGCGCGTCGAGCCCGCGCTCGAACTCGGCCAGCAGCCGGCTCTTGCCGACGCCGGCCTCGCCGACCACGGTCACGGCGTGCGCGCGCCGAGTGGCGACGGCGCGCTGCAGCCGCCCGTGCAGCAGGCCGAGCTCGGAGTCGCGGCCGACCATCGGCGTGGCCAGCCCCTCTATGCCGCGCGGCCCGCGGCGCATGGCGCGCGGCAGCGCGCGCACGACGAGCCAGCTGTTCACCGGCTGCGCGACGCCCTTGACCTCGATCGGCGGCTGCGCCTCGAACTCGAACAGCCCGCGCACCTGGCGCCAGCTGTCGTGGCTGATGCGCAGCCGCCCGGGCGGCGCACTCTGCTCCATGCGTGCCGCCACGTTGACCGTCGAGCCGCGGATGCTGCCCTCGGCGTCGACCCCGCCGCCGAGCAGCACGCGCCCCGTGTGCACGCCCACGCGCACGTTGAAGTCGGGCACGCCGTGGCGCCGGCGCACGAGCGGTGCGTGCGCCGCCGCCTGCTCGACGATGCCCAGGCCGGCGCGGATCGCGGCTTCGACGTCGTCCTCGCTCGCGGCCTCGGTGCCGAAGGCGGCGAGCATGCCGTCGCCGGTGTACTGCAGCACGCGCCCGCCGTGCGACTCGACGACCGCGGTGAAGCGCTCGAGCGCGCTGTCCATCACCGCGTGGATCGTCTCGGGGTCCAGGCTCTGGCCCATCGCGGTGGAGCCGACCACGTCGACGAACAGCACCGACACCTGCTTGAGCTGCTGGCCGGCGGCGGCGGTGGACGCAGCCTGCATCGCCGCCAGCTCGTGCCGCAGCGGCGCGAGCGCGGTATCGACCACAGCATCGCCGAGAAGCTCGCGCTGTGCGTCGAGTGCCGTGATCGCGGCGGCGATCTGTTCGGCTGTGCTGCTCATTCGGTTCGAAAACGATCAACGGTACGAGAGCCTACCCGGAACCGGCCGGCCGTGTTCCCGGGCACATTCCCGCGCCGTTGGGCACCTGCCTAATCGGGCCGTTGGCGCCAGCAACGGCGATCAGATCCTGACCATGCAAGTTGGCAATTCTCAGGAGGCGGGGCCGAGGGGCTTCGATCAGACGCTGTGCGCCGCGGCAAGTATCCCGCCCGTGCGCAGCCATGCGCTGCCGCGGAGACGAGCACCAGGCGCTCGAGTAGGTACGTCGCCACATCACCCGCCCGGCGCCGGCAAACGGAGCGAAGAACCAACGCGGCCGGGACGTTGGTGCTGAGGTTGACGACGCTGTGGGACGACGGTGCCACGCACCTGGTCATGAGCCCGCTGGAGTTCATGCGGCGGCTGGCGGCACCGAGGACACCGCCCCCGGCCAAGTCGTCGTCGTTCCGGCCGCTGATGGGCAGCTATCGGGCGCCGAATCACGTGACCTCCAGGACAGCTCCGGGTCGAACGCGGACCTCGATGCGACCAGCCGATCGAGAATCAGTCGGCCGACACTTGGAACGTCGGCTTTCGCCAGCGGGTTCAGTCAAGCGAGGGGCGTCTTACCCATACCCCCCGTGTGAACATCGCGTCTTCTTGAACGCCGGGGGATGGTTGCCACCCGAGGCAGCCGTTTAGACTGCAAGCCCACCGACGCAGGCGGCTTCCGCGGCAAAGCAAGGCTGATTTCGGCAAACGACCGGCTCAACTACTGGGCCGTCCGGCGGCAGCGCTGATCGCGTTCATGACGCGTTCGCCGTTGCTCCGTGCGCCGGCAGCTGATTCTCGTGCGGCCGACACGAACCTCCACCGAACCATGAGCCTCTTCAGCTACTTCGAGTCGCGCGTGCCGAACGCCACGGCGGCGCCGCCAGCGGCAGTCGAACGCGACGGGCCACCGCCCGGGCTGCTGCCCTTCTACCTGCACTTCGTGCGCCAATCGCCGCGGCTGTACGTCGCAATGTTTGTATTCGGCGCCACGGTGGCTCTGCTGGATACGGTAATTCCCCTTTTCATCGGAAAGCTGGTCGGGCTGATGACTACGCCCGACCCGCGCGCTGCCGTACTCGCGCAGGCGCCGCTGTTGCTGGCGATGGCGGCTCTGGTGCTGATTGCGCGGCCGCTCGCAATTCTCGCCGACTCGATGGTGCGCAACAACGCGGTGATCCCCGGTGTGACCACGTTGATCCGCTGGCAGAGCCACTGGCACGTAATCCGGCAGAGCTGGAATTTCTTCCAGAACGACTTTGCCGGCCGGATCGCCAACCGCGTGATGAACACCTCGAACTCGCTGCGCGAAAGCGTGGTCTCGAGCATTCGGGCCGTCTGGTACATCGTCGTGTACGGGATCACCGCGCTCCTCCTGGTCAGCTCGGCGGACTGGCGGCTCGCCATGCCTATCGTCCTGTGGATCGTCGCCTTCGTGTTCTTCCTGCGCTACTTCGTGCCGCGCATGCGCGACCTGTCGCGGGTGAGCTCCGAGGCGCGTTCGCTGGTCATGGGACGGGTCGTTGATTCCTACACAAACTTTCCGACGGTGAAGCTGTTTGCGCGCGCGGCGGACGAAGACTCCTACGTGCGCGAGGCGATGGTCGAGCACCGCGAGCGCATCGCCGCGCACATGCGCATGACCACCCGCTTCATGGCCACGCTCACCTGCATGAATGCCGCCCTGGTCGTAGGCACGGCCGCGCTCGGGGTGTGGTTGTGGCTGGCTGGACAGGCGAGCGCGGCAGCGGTCGCTACCGCGCTGCCTCTTGCATGGCAGATCGCCAATATGGCGGGCTGGGTGTCGTGGGAGGTCAGCGGCATCTTCGAGAACATCGGCGTCGTACAGGAAGGCATGGAGACGATCGCGGTGCCGCACGCGTTGACCGATCGCCCCGATGCGCGCGAACTCGAGGTCAGCGGCGGCACCATTCGCTTCGACCACGTGAACTTCAGCTACGGTGCGCTGGCGCGCGGTGGGCGCACCGTGATAGATGATCTGAGCCTGGACATCGTCGCCGGCGAGCGTGTCGGTGTCGTGGGTCGATCAGGGGCCGGCAAATCGACCCTGGTGAGTCTGCTGCTGCGCTTTCATGACGTCGAAGGCGGTCGCATCACGATCGACGGCCAGGACGTGCGCGACGTGACGCAGGAATCGCTGCGCGCGGCAATCGGCGTGGTCACGCAGGACACCTCGATGCTGCATCGCTCGATTGCAGCCAACATCCGTTACGGCCGGCCGCAGGCGACGGACGCAGAAGTCGAGGCTGCGGCGCGCCAGGCGCATGCGCACGAGTTCATCGTCGGATTGCGGGACTGGAAGGATCGTGGCGGCTACGAGGCTCACGCCGGTGAACGCGGCGTCAAGCTTTCCGGGGGCCAGCGCCAGCGCGTCGCACTCGCCCGCGTGATCCTGAAGAATGCGCCGATCCTGGTGCTGGACGAGGCCACGTCTGCGCTGGACAGCGAGATCGAGGCCGCCATCCAGGAGCAGCTTGAAACGCTGATGCAGGGCAAGACCGTGATCGCTATCGCGCACCGCCTGTCAACGATCGCACGCATGGACCGCCTCGTGGTCATGGACGCCGGTCGCATCGTCGAGCAGGGCACGCACGATGAACTGCTGCGCGCCGGCGGCCACTACGCGCTTCTATGGAAGCGCCAGTCCGGCGGGTTCCTGGCCAACGATGTGCCGGATGTTGTCGCCGAACCGGATGACAGCGTGGAGGTTGAAGGCGCTACCGATGTTCATCCCGAGGCTGTTGAAGAACCGCAGGTCCGGACCTGAGCGGGTCGCGGCGTGCGTCCCCGCCAGACTGGGCAATCGATCGAGGCGGCGAGCTACTGATAGAC
>CAWEQS010000021.1:0-13138 GCA_963811265.1 uncultured beta proteobacterium | reverse complement strand
TCGCCCGGCCGCCACGTCTTGTTGAACCACGGCTCCAGCGGACCATACAGGCGCAGGATCATGAACCAGCCCTTGCCTGGAATCGTCTGCACCCAGTTGTTCTCCATGCCCTTCGGCGCTTTGGGTCCGAAGTAGACATCGACCGAGCCGTCCGCATTGACCTTGACACCCTTGTCCTGGCTGCTGACGCTCGGGGCCTTCTGGTCGGCCTGCACCATCGAGCGGGTCTGGTTGTCGTAGACGATCACCGACCAGAAATTCTTGACCGGGATGTTGGGCGGCAGGCGAAGCTTGTAGGTCTTGCCGCCATCGAAGGGATTGCCTTTCGCATCCTGCACCGACCAGGGGTACTGCGATCCCTGGCCCACCATCTTCTCCTCCATCGCCGGCGTGACGCCGGTGGCGAAGTAATAGTAGAAAGCCGCACCGTCCAGGTTGCTGACACCGGGCGACACCTCGAACCTGTAGCCGCCGAAGAACGGCAGGCGCCACGCACTGCCCGGATAGAAGTACGCCTCCTTCGAGCGGATCTTGAAGGCGATAGTGCGCGCCGTCACGGCGCCGATGTTCGCCGCGTCGGTCAGGATCTTCTTCATCCGCTCATCAGGGTTGAAGGGCTGGCCCTTGACGATGCCGATCGAGGCGAACAGACCCAGGGTGGTGGGGTCCGAACCCTCCGGCGGCTCTTCCTGAATGACCTGGTTCAGCAGGCCCCAGAACGAATAGTCGCCCGGTGCGACGAAGTTCGCCGGAACGCCCGACGCGTTGACGAATTTCATTGGCGGCGGGTTCGCGGCGTCGCCCAGGCGGTAGATCCGCAGGTTCTTCTTCACCGACTCCACGCCGGGCCGGGTCGAACCGTCTACGAGAAAGGCACGGAAGACGAGCCAGTTGCCGAAGGTGCTCGGCCGAACGACGTGGTACCCGGACGGGATGTCGCCCTTGTATCCGGGCGGCAGCAGCAGGTACTTGCCGCCCGCGCCCTTGTCGGCGCCGGTGATGCCGACGTCGGCCACCCACTTGTACCAGAAGTCGTTGACCAGCCCGAGCACCCTGGGCGGGATCTCGGCCACCAGCGGCCCCTTGCTGGTGTCGACCCAGACGAAGTTGTAGATCGTGTTGTCGTTGGCGGTCAGCTCGACGGTCCTCGGGTCGACCAGATCTTCCCAGATCACATCGGTCTGGTTGTCGGGCCCGAACTTGCGGATCGAGTCGCGCATGCCCGCTTGATTGACGATGGGGATCGCGAGCAGGTAGGCCTGCAGCGCCCGCGAGCGGTCGAGGTTGTCGTAGATCTTTTCGACGGTCTCGGCCGACGGGTAGCCGTAGTTCAGGTTCAACGTGCCGATCGAGGACTCGAGCTTGTCGGGCACGGCAACGCCCGGGGCGAAGGGCGTCGTCATCTTGAAAGTCTGCGCGGAAGCCGTCGCGGTGAACGCGACGGCGAGAATCGCGCCCAGCAGTGCGTGTCTCGTCATGTTCTTCTCCCTTTTGCGCTATGAGTGCGCACCGTAACGGCGAAAGCCGGGCCGGGACGCTAACAGACCTTCAGGAATCGCATTTTGCAAATCCGGCCCTGCAGTTGGCCCGATTGGAGAAGCCTCCGCCTACAATGATCAGCTCCGATCTGGCCCAGCAGGAGCTTGCCGGATGGCTAGATCAGCGCAGCCCATCGCCGACAGGTCGTTTGCCAAGAGGCAGCGCCACGCGCGCGACCACGGCCGAGACGGCGCGGTCCCGGAGTCGGCCCCGCGCCGTCGCCTGTCCGCTACCGGCGACGGCGAGGTCAGGATCGGTCCTGTCGCCGCGATTCCAGACGTCTTGAGGAAGTTCGGGGTCGACCCGAGTCTCCCGTTCGTGCGGGCGCGCGTGCCGCTCCGGGCCTTCAGGAATCCCGAGAACCGGATCGCCTTCGAGGCGCTTGGACGCTTGTTTGCCGAATGCTCGACGGCAACGTCCTGCGGCCACTTCGGCCTCCTCGTTGGCGAGTGCTTCGAACTGGATGGCCTCGGCGCCATCGGATACCTGATGCGCAACTCGGCCACCGTTGGCGACGCGCTGCGGGCCCTTCTTCTGCATTTCTACCTGCAGGATCGCGGGGCCGTACCGATACTGCTCAGCCTGGACGCTTCCTATGTGCTCCTCGGCTACTCCGTATATCGACATGGCACGCCCGGCACCGAGCATCTTTACGACGCCGCCATCGCCATCGGGCACAGGATTCTGAAGGCGATCTGCGGCCCCTCCTGGAGGCCAGCGCACGTCCAGTTCGCCCATGCTCGGCCGAAGGATGCGCGACCCTATCGTCGCCTTCTTGGTCCGAATGTTCGATTCGACGCCGAGGTGTCCGGCATCGTGTTCGCAGCATCGTGGCTCGACCGTGCCATCCCCGGCGCGGACTCCAACCTCCACGAACTGGTCATGCTGGCCATCCAGCATGCCCGTGCAACCAGTGCGATGGGCTTCGCCGACGTCGTACGGGGCGCGCTCCACCAGATGGTACTTAGCGGCACGTCGTCGGCCGAGAGCGTGGCGCTACTGTTCGGCATCCACGAGCGGACACTGCGCAAGCGGCTGTCCGCCGAGGGGACCAGCTTGCAACAGCTCGTCAGTCAGACGCGCTTCGAGCTGGCGAAGCAACTTCTGGAGAACACACAACTTCCAATTTCGGAGATTGCCGCGGCGCTGCATTTCGCAGACGCGGCGGTCTTTTCGCGCGCGTTCCGCAACTGGTCAAGAACGAGCCCTAGGGATTGGCGCGCACGACGCGGGGGCATGACCGTTGCTCGCGCCGATGAACTCCGAGATGGGGCGCGGCGACGATCGGTTTGAATTGAGTGAGTCGATGGCCGCTTCTCGCCGAGGGCGCCAGCATTATCGATTCACATCCGTGTGTGTCGGTCAGCTCTTTCCCCGCCCGCACGAAGATCTCGCGTTGTTCAGGGCTGGCAACCCCCGCGCTCGCCATCGACACGTAGGCTTCGTGGACCTCAAGATTCGATGTGCATGCATGAATGCAAAGGGCCGGCCGCTCGCGCGGGCGGCCCGCTCAGCCGCGCATATCCAGCATCAATCCCTCGCGCGCCTCGGTGCGGCCGGCGAGCATGTCGCCGTAGGCCTGCAGCGCGGCCTGCGCGCCAGGCCGCATCACGATGCGCACCCAGCCGTGCTCGTTCACCTGGCCGATGAATTGCGCCCACGCCTGCCCCATGCGCCGCTGCAGTTCGGCCGCGCCCCAGCCTTGCGGCGGCGGCGCGCTGCGCGCCTTCACCTGCGCCGGCGCGAAGAACAGCACGGGGCGCGGGCCGGGGAGATCGCGCGCCGAGCCCAGCGCGCTCCAGTGCGTGCCGCCGATGGAGCTGCTGAACGTCAGCGCGTCGGCGAAGTGGGTGTGAACGCTGCGGCGCGTTGCGGCGCTGCCGGCGAAATCGACATACACCGTCGGCGTATGCGGCTCCAGCGTTCCCAGCTGGTCATAGGTCAGCACCGTGTCATAGCAGCCGAGCGAGCGCACGAAGTCGGCATGCGCGGCCGACGTAAGGCCCACGATGCGTGGCGCGCCCGGCGTGCCGCGGCGCCTCGCCAGGCAGTACGCGGTGCCCTGTGCCGTCTTGCTCGACGCGCTGGAGAGCAGCACCTGGCTGGCGCCGAAGAAGCCGTTGTCGGCCAGGAAGTCGTCCAGGAGAAACGCCGTCATGAACAGTGGCCGCAGCACCGCCTGCAGCCCTTCGAGCTCCGGCCTCCACCCGGGGTCGGCATCGCAGAAGACGTACTGGTTGTAGACGGCGGCCAGCTCCCGCCGGTGCTCCGAGCCGTCCACGAAGCCCGAGGCCGACACCTTCGAAGGCGCCACCACCAGATGCGTACCGGCGGGGTAGTAGCCCCACACGCGGCGTCCTGGCACCACACCGTCGGCCCGCGACTCGGACACGGTCGCGAAGCCCCAGACCGGCAGGCAGCCGAGCGCGGCGTCACCTGCGGGAAAGAACTGCCAGTACTTCATGGCCTCGCCGAACGCGGCGTAGGTGATGTTGTTGGCGGTAAGCGAGAACGCCTCGACCGCCAGCCGCACCTGGCCGGGCGCCAGAAGGCGCTGCGCCGGCGCGTCGGGGTCGAGGCCGATATGGGCCTGAACCAGTTCGGCACGGGCGATGAAGAGGCGTTGGCCGTGTTCGCTCATGACCGGGAACTCCCTGAAGTCGTTGGGTGCCCGCATCTTCTCACCGCGCCCCCGGCCTGGCGCGGCAGGGTATGTCGGCATGAGGCCGGCGCTCTGCGTGCCTGGCCCCTCCCGAGTGCATCGTTCGTAAAAAAGAGGAGGCGACATGCGCGCCAATCACGTCGAGACCGACTACCTCATCATCGGTGCCGGTGCCGTGGGCCTGGCCTTCGCCGACACGCTGCTTTCCGAGACCGACGCGCACATCACCATCGTCGACCGCCGCGGCAAGCCCGGCGGCCACTGGAACGACGCCTACTCCTTCGTCACGCTGCACCAGCCCTCGTCGTTCTACGGCGTGAACTCGTTGCCGCTGGGCAGCGGCCGCCGCGACACCATCGGACTGAACCAAGGCCTGTACGAGCTGGCCTCGGGCGCCGAGGTGGTGGGCTACTTCGACCGGGTGATGAACCAGCGGCTGCTGCCCAGCGGCCGCGTCAGCTACCACCCGCTGAGCAACGTGCTCGAGGATGGATCGTTCGAATCGCTGCTGTCGGGACGGCGCACGCAGGTCAGCGTGCGGCGCAAGACGGTGGACTGCACCTACTTCAGCCCCGAGGTGCCGGCCACGCACACGCCGCACTTCGAGGTGGGCGCGGGTGTGCGGCTGGTGCCGCCGAATGCCCTGCCGGGGTTGTGGCAGTCGGTCGAGCGTGGCGCGCCGGCGCCCCGGCGCTTTGTCGTCATCGGCGCCGGCAAGACGGCGATGGACACCTGCGTGTGGCTGCAGCAGTGCGGCGCGCCGGCCGAGGCGATCCAGTGGGTGCTGCCGCGCGACTCGTGGCTCTTCAATCGCGTGGGCACGCAGAACGGGCCGGAGTTCTTCTTCGAGGCCGTGGGCGGGCAGGCCGACCAGCTGGAGGCCTTCGCCAAGGCCACGTCCGTGACCGATCTCTACCTGCGCCTGGAAGCCTGCGGCGCGCTGATGCGCATCGACCCGCAGCGCATGCCGCAGATGTTCCACTTCGCCACGCTGGCGCCGGGCGAGCTGGAGGTGCTGCGCCGCATCCGCGATGTCGTGCGCATGGGTCACGTCCAGGCGCTGCACGCCGGCGAGATGGTGCTGCAGCAGGGCCGCGTGCCGGTGGCGCCCGGGACGCTGTTCATCGACTGCACCGCCTCGGCCGTGCGCTTCAAGCCCGGCACGCCCGTGTTCGAAGGCCGGCGCATCACGCCGCAGCTGCTGCGCCCACCGCTGGTGACCTTCAGCGCCGCGCTCACGGCGTACGTGGAGGCGCACTACGACGACCCCGCGCACCAGAACCGCCTGTGCTCACCGGTGCCGTTCACGCATAGGCTGGAGGTCTACCCGCGCACGATGCTCGTGGCGCTGACGAACCAGTTCCACTGGAGCCAGGACAAGGCGCTGCGCGAGTGGATTCACCACAGTCGCCTCGACGGCCTGGCTCCGCTTCTGGGCGCCGTGGGCAAGGACGATGCCGAGAAGCAGGCCGTGCTGGCGCGCCTGCGCGAGCAGATCGGTGCCGCCGCGGCCAACCTGCCCAAGCTGGTGGCCGCCGCCGAAGCCTCTGCAACTTGAGGATACGTAGACGAGCCGCCGCGAACGCGCGGTCATGTGCGGCCGCCAAAGCCCGCATTACAGAAGGCCAGGGTTGCTCCGCCATAGCGCCCACGTGAGCACCGAAGCGAAGCTCACCCACAACAGGTACGGCACCAGCAGCAGCGCAGCCAGGCGACTGGTACGCCAGAAGGCCGCCACCGTGGCCACGATGAGCGCCAGCAGGACCAGGACCTCCACGGCGGCCAGCGCGCCCCGATGCCACGAGAAGAACAACCACGACCAGAGCGCATTGGCCGCAAGCTGCACACCAAACAAGCCCAGCGCCACCCCCTTGGGCCCGGGCGAGCGCCACACAAGCCACGCGGCAATCCCCATCAACGCATACAACGCCGACCACACGGGACCGAACAGCCAGGCGGGCGGCGCCCAGGATGGCTTGCTCAACTGCGCATAGAACGACGCTGCATCAACGGAGGCCACTGCCCCCACCGCCCCTGCCGCGAACGCGGCCAGCAGCCACCCAAGCAAGCCGACCAATTGCGATGAAAGGGAACGGGACGCCATCCGGAGCGAAGAGACCTGACGTGATTGTTCTTTGCGATCTGACCGATGACCGGGGCCCCGGTCACGTTGACCGGATCTTGCGCCGGGCCGGAAAGCCTTGTCCAGAGCTGCGCCGCGGACAGGTACTGGCAATGGAACAGCTTCCGAAGTGCAAGCTTCGCTGCAGCGTTTTCATACAGCCTCAGCCGAAGACCGATTTGCTCGCTCTGCCAGGCGCCGACCGCTGCCAGCCGTCACGGCGTCAACTGCCGGCTCACCCCGCCTCTCCGATCAGCCCGAGCAGGTCCTCGCCGTACCGCTCCAGCTTCTTCTCGCCGACGCCGGAGATCTCGCCCAGCGCGTCGAGGCTCGCAGGCCTCGCGGCCGCGATCGCGCGCAGCGTGCCGTCGTGGAACACCACGTACGCCGGTACGCCGTGCTCCTTGGCGACCGCCGCGCGCCACGCGCGCAGCCGCTCGAACAGCGGCGAGTCGACCGCGGCTTCCGCTCCGCTCGACTTGCCCTTGCGCCGGCGCGCGGGCGCCGCGGTCGTCCGGCGCAGGTGGATGGTGCGTTCGCCGCGCAGCACCGCGCGGCTCGCGTCCGTCAGCCGCAGCACGTTGTACGTGTCGTAATCGACTTCGACGATGTGCTCGGCCACCAGTTGCCGCAGCAGCAGGCGCCACTCGGCCTCCGACAGCTCCTGGCCGATGCCGAAGGTCGACAGCCGCTCGTGGCCGAACTTCGCCACCTTCTCCGTGGCCTTGCCGCGCAGCACGTCGATGACGTGCGAGGCCGCGAAGCCGAAACCGCTCGCCTGCTGGCACCGGTAGATCGTCGACAGCAGCTTGCGCGCGGGCTCGGTGGCGTCGACGAGTTCGGGCGGCGCCAGGCAGTTGTCGCAGTTGCCGCACGGGGCACTCGCCTCGCCGAAATACGCGAGCAGCCGCACGCGACGGCAGTCGGCTGCCTCGGCGAGCCCGAGCATCGCGTCGAGCTTGGCGCCCGACAGCCGCTTGTAGGCGGGATCGGCCTCCGACAGCTCGATCAGCCGGCGCTGCTGCACGACGTCCGCGAGGCCGTAGGTCATCCAAGCATCGGCGGGTTCGCCGTCGCGGCCGGCGCGGCCGGTCTCCTGGAAGTAGCCTTCGATGCTCTTCGGCATGTCGACGTGCGCGACGAAGCGCACGTCCGGCTTGTCGATGCCCATCCCGAACGCGATCGTCGCCACCATCACGAGCGCGTCCTCGCCGAGGAAGCGGCGCTGGTTGGCCGCGCGCGTCTTCGCGTCCATCCCGGCGTGATACGGCAGCGCCTTGATGCCGTGGCCGTCGAGGAACGCCGCGACCTCGTCCACCGAGTTGCGCGCCAGGCAGTAGACGATGCCGGCGTCGCCCGGATGCTCGTCGCGCACGAACCGCAGCAGCTGCTCGCGCGGCTCGCGCTTCTCGACCACCCGGTAGCGGATGTTGGGGCGGTCGAAGCTGGCGACGAAGAGCTTCGGCTCGACCAGCAGGCGCTCGGCGATCTCGGTGCGCGTCGGCACGTCGGCCGTGGCCGTGAGCGCGATCCGCGGCACCGCCGGGAACCGTTCGCGCAGCAGCGTGAGCTGCCCGTACTCGGGGCGGAAGTCGTGGCCCCACTGCGACACGCAGTGCGCCTCGTCGATGGCGAACAGCGCCAGCCCGGCGCCCTGCGCGAGGTCGCCGAGCAGGCGCAGGCAGCGCTCGGTGACGAGCCGCTCTGGCGCGACGTAGACGAGGTCCAGCTCGCCCGCGCGCAGCCGGCGTTCGACCGCCGCCGCGTCGGCGGAGCTGAGCGTGGAGTTGAGGAAGGCCGCGCGCACGCCGACCTCCTCGAGCGCCGCGACCTGGTTCTGCATCAGGGCGATCAGCGGCGAGACGACCACGCCGACCCCCGGCCGCATCAGCGCGGGGATCTGGTAGGTGACCGACTTGCCCCCGCCGGTGGGCATAAGCACCAGCGCATCGCCGCCGGCGACCACGTGCTCGATGACCTGCTGCTGGAAACTCCTGAAGCGGTCGTACCCGAAGGTGTGCTTGAGGATGTACTGCGCGCTGCCCGATTCCATCGGCGGAGGGTAGCGAAATGCGGGATCGGACGGGGCGCGGCGGTGTCGGGCGAGGCGATAACATTCCGGTCCCTCCCCGGCATCGGCCCCGAGCACGCCATGAGCGCCAGCGAACCCATCCCGTCGTCGCGCGAGTTCACCCTCGTCGGCATCGCGTACGGCCTGCACGTCACGGGCCTCTTCCTCGTCTGGCCGGCACTGATCGGCCTCGTGCTGGACTACATCAAGCGCGGCGACGTCGAAGGCACGGTCCTGGAGTCGCACTACGGCTGGCTGATCCGCACGGCCTGGTGGTCGCTGCTGTGGGGGAGCGTGGTCCTCGGCGCGATGCTCGCGGTGATCATCCCCGGCGCAGCGCAGGTTGCCGCCCTCGCGCGCAGCGGCAACTACCTGTCGATCCCGTGGTCGTTCATCGCGGCCGCCGTCCTCGGCGGCATCGGCCTCGCCGTCGTCTGGTTCTGGACGGTCTACCGGTACACGCGGGGCATCCTGCGGCTCGCCGACGGCCGGGCGGTGCCGTAGGCGCGGCGCGCGCCAGCGGGCGCCGGCAAGCGGGTCGAGTTGACGTTAACGTCAACGTCACCTAGATTTTCAGGCTCGCCCGTCGCCGGCACGCGCTTGCAACCCCTGATCCCGAGGCACGCATGAACCACCAGCCCCGCAATCCCGACTTCGAGGCGCGCGTGCGCGGCTCGTTCGCGCGCCAGAACGCGATGGGACTGATCGGCGCGCGCATGACGCGCGTGGAACCGGGCCGGGTCGAGATCGAGCTCCCCGTCCGGGAAGACCTCGGCCAGCAGCACGGGTTCGTGCACGGCGGCATCGTCGGCATGATCGCCGACAGCGCGGGCGGCTACGCGGCGTTCACGCTGATGCCCGCCGACGCCAGCGTGCTGACGGTCGAGTACAAGGTCAACATGCTCGCGCCGGCCGAAGGCGACCTGCTGATCGCGCGCGGCGAGGTCCTGAAGCCCGGCCGTTCGCTGAGCGTCGTGCGCGCGGACGTCTGGGCGCGGCGCGGGGACAAGGAAACACGGGTGGCGGCCATGCAGCAGACGCTGATGGTGATGCACGGCACGCCCGACGAACGGATCTAGGAGACCGCAATGCAACTGCCGGGAATGGACTTCCAGCTCGGGGCCGACGTCGACGCGCTGCGCGAAGCGGTGCAGGACTTCGCTCAGGCCGAGATCGCGCCGCGCGCGGCCGAGATCGACCGCACCGACCAGTTTCCGATGGACCTCTGGCGCAAGCTCGGCGACCTCGGCGTGCTCGGCATCACCGTCAGCGAGGAGTACGGCGGCGCCGACATGGGCTACCTCGCGCACATCGTCGCGATGGAGGAGATCTCGCGTGCCAGCGCCTCGGTGGGCCTGTCGTACGGCGCGCACTCCAACCTGTGCGTCAACCAGATCAAGCGCAACGGCAACGATGCGCAGAGGAAGAAGTACCTGCCGAAGCTGGTCAGCGGCGAGCACGTCGGCGCCCTGGCGATGAGCGAGCCGAACGCCGGCTCGGACGTCGTCAGCATGAAGATGCGCGCCGACTTCAAGGGCGATCGCTACGTGCTGAACGGCACCAAGATGTGGATCACCAACGGACCCGACTGCGACACCCTGGTCGTCTACGCCAAGACGGACACGCAGATGGGCGCGCGCGGCATGACGGCCTTCATCGTCGAGAAAGGCATGAAGGGATTCTCGGTCGCGCAGAAGCTCGACAAGCTCGGCATGCGCGGCTCGCACACGGGCGAGCTCGTGTTCCAGGACGTCGAGGTGCCGGCGGAGAACGTGCTCGGCGAGGAAGGCGGCGGCGCGAAGGTGCTGATGAGCGGGCTGGACTTCGAGCGCGCGGTGCTGTCGGGCGGCCCGCTCGGCATCATGGCGGCCTGCATGGACGTCGTGGTGCCGTACGTCCACGACCGGCAGCAGTTCGGCCAGCCGATCGGCGAGTTCCAGCTGATGCAGGGAAAGCTCGCCGACATGTACTCGACGATGATGGCCTGCCGCGCCTACGTCTACGCCCTTGGCCGCGCCTGCGACGCGGCCACGCCGGAGACGGTGCGCAGCCTCCGCAAGGACGCCGCCAGCGCGATCCTCTACGCGTCGGAAAAGGCGACGTGGATGGCCGGCGAGTCGATCCAGGCGCTCGGCGGCAACGGCTACATCAACGACTACCCGACCGGCCGCCTCTGGCGCGATGCGAAGCTCTACGAGATCGGCGCGGGAACGTCCGAGATTCGGCGGATGCTGATCGGCCGCGAACTGTTCTCCGACACGATGTAGCGGCCGGCAGGCGTGGACGTCCTCGACAACCCGGTGGCGAAGGACGGACGCGTGGACCGATACTGGCGCGAGTTCTGCGCCCAGGTGCACCTGCCGCCGGAAACCGATTACCAGGCCTGGTACTTCGGCGACACGCCCGAACTTGCCCACGAACTCGTCGAGCTCGTGCTGCATGGCCCGAAGCGCGCGACCGCGGGCCTGTCCGAGGTGAACGACGGACTGCCGCAGCTGAAGCCGGTCGCGGGCGGCTACTCGGTGCTGACCGAGCACGACGGCACCGCACGGGCGGTCATCCGCACCACGCAGCTCGACCGCCGCCGCTTCTGCGAGGTCGACGCCGCCTTCGCCTGGGACGAGGGCGAAGGCGACCGCACGCTGGCCGACTGGACGGACGGGCATCGCCGCTTCTTCACGCGCGAGCTGGCCGCGGCCGGACGCGCCTTCGACGAGCGGATGCTCGTGGACCTCGAGCGCTTCGAGCTCCTGTACCCGTTCGAAGCGGCGAGGAATCCGGTCGACTGCGGGCCGCGCATCGTGCCCGCCTGCCTGCCGGGCGGACTGGCCGAGAGCGGCGAGCTGCAGATCGACTACTACGCGCGCGGCCACGGCTTCAACAGCGTCTTCGCGGACGAGCGCCGGCGCGACATCGGGCAGTTCACGGCGGAACACGACGCCTCCCGCGACGGCGTCTGGCTGCTGGTCGACGGCGGCAGGATCCTCGGCTCCATCGTCATCGACGCGCGCGGCGAGGTGCCCGAGCTGCGCTGGTTCATCGTCCACGAAGCGCTTCACGGGCAGGGCTGGGGCCGCCGGCTGATGCAATGCGCGATGGACCACTGCCGGTCCCGGCACGACCGGGTCGTGCTGCACACCTTCAGCGCGCTGGGGCAAGCCCGCCGGATCTACGAGGCGTTCGGCTTCGCGCAGGTCGGCGGCGACTCGGTCTACACGGGCTACGGGGCGCCCATCGTCGACCAGGGCTTCGAGTGGCGGCGCGCCGCCGCCCAATCTGGAACAATCGGCCGTTGACGGTCCGCCCTGCCCTCCGATGTCGGTCTTCGGCCTTCCCCTCGAATCGCTCGCGCTCTTCGCGCTGGCCGTCCTGCTGCTCGCGCTGACGCCGGGCCCGGTCTGGATCTACCTGATCTCGCGGACGCTGACGCAGGGACGCCGGGCCGGCTACTTCTCGCTGATCGGCGTGATGGCCGGCGTGCTCGTGCACCTGTTCGCCGCGGCTCTGGGACTGTCGGCCCTGCTGCTCGCGCTGCCGGCGGCCTTCGATGCCATCAAGCTCGCGGGAGCCGCGTACCTGCTGTGGCTGGCCTGGACGACCCTGCGGGGCGGCGGCTTCAGCTTCACGCCGCAGCCGCTCGACCCCGTCCCGAACCGTGTGCTGTTCCGGCAGTCCTTGACGGCGTCGGTCGTCAATCCCAAGGTCGCCGTGTTCTACTTGTCGCTGTTTCCGCAGTTCGTCGATCCGTCCGGCGGCGCGGTGCTGCTGCAGAGCCTGGCCCTCGGCGTCGTCCACGTTTCCGTGTCCACGCTGGTCGACGGGGCCCTCGTGACCGTCGCCGGCGCGCTTTCGGTGTGGCTCGGCGCCCGGCCGGGCTGGCTCAAGCTGCAGCGCTGGGTACTGGGATCCGCGTTCGGCGCGCTCGCGATCTGGCTCGCCCTGACACCTCGCCATCCATCCACCTGAAATGTCCGCCGTCCCCTCCGATATCGTGTTCGACCGGTCGATGCCGTCGCCCGTCCGCATCGCGCGGGCGATCCTCGAGGGCTTCAACCGGCACTACCGGCGCTTCCGCTACGTCGCGCAGCAGGCGAAGCAGATGTACGAGAACGGCGACTGGCAGACGATGCGGACGCGCGCGCGCGAGCGGATCGACTTCTACGACATGCGGGTGCTCGACGCCGTGCAGCGGATCGACCGCGAGTTCGACCTCGCGTCGCTCAGCGACGTCGAGCGCGACGCGCTGTGGCAGGCAGTGAAGCAGAACTTCATCGCGCTGCTGGCCGAGCACCGGCAGCCGGAGTGCGCGGAGACCTTCTTCAACTCGGTCTGCACCAAGCTGCTGCACCGGGACTACTTCCGCAACCAGTTCATCTTCGTGCGGCCCGGCGTGGCGACCGACTACATGGACTCGGACCCGCCGTCGTACCGCAGCTACTACCCGGCGACGCACGGCCTGCGCCGGGTCCTCGGCAGATCGTCATCGACTTCGGGCTGGCCTGCCGCTGGGAGAACGTCGAGCGCGACCTGCGCTTCGTGATCCGGGCGCTCGCCGACAGCCATCGAAGCGGCGAGGCGTTCCGGCGCCCGTGGCACGCCGAGCCCGACTGCCAGGTCCAGGTGCTGTCGAGCCTGTTCTTCCGCAACAAGGGCGCCTACATCGTCCGCCGGGTCATCAACGGCACGCGCATCACGCCGATCGCCGTCCCGATCCTGCGCAACGCGAACGGACACCTGTATCTCG
>CAWEQS010000020.1:0-180062 GCA_963811265.1 uncultured beta proteobacterium | reverse complement strand
GCCCGTCCGCATCGCGCGCGCGATCCTCGAGGGCTTCGAGAGGCACTACCGGCGCTTCCGCTACGTCGCCCAGTCGGCGAGGCGGATGTACGAGCACGGCGACTGGCGGGCGATGCGGCGGGCGCGCGCGAGCGCATCGACTTCTACGACGTGCGGGTCCCCGAGGCCGTGCAGCGCCTCGACCGCGACTTCCACCTCGCGTCGCTCCGCGACGTCGAGCCCGACGCGCTGGGGCAAGCGGTGAAGCAGAACTTCATCGCGCTGCTCGCCGAGCTCCGGCAGCCCGAGTGGCCGAGACGTTCTTCAACTCGGTCTGTGCCAAGCTCCTGCACCGGGACTATTTCCGCAACGAGTTCATCTTCGTGCGGCCCTGCGTGGCGACCGACTACCTGGACTCGGACCCGCCGTCGTACCGCAGCTACTACCCGGCGACGCACGGCCTGCGCCCGACCCTGCAGAAGATCGTCATCGACTTCCGGCTGGCCTTCCGCTGGGAGAACGTCGAGCGCGACCTGGGCTTCGTGATCCGGGCGCTCGCCGACAGCCATCGAAGCGGCGCGGCCTTCCGGCCCCGTGCCACGCCGAGCCCGACTGCCAACTCCAGGTGCTGTCGAGCCTGTTCTTCCGCGACAAGGTCGCGTACATCGTGGGCCGGGCGATCAACGGCATCGAGCGGTCACGCCCTTCGTGGTGCCGATTCTGCACGATGGCGCGTACGGGCGGCTGGTGCTGGACGCCGTCATCCTCGACCCGGAGCAGCTGTCGATCCTTCTCGTCGACGCGCGCGTACTTCCTGGTCGACGCGGACGTGCCGGCCACCTACGTGGGTTTCCTGCAGAGGATCCTGCCCACCAAGCCGACGTGGAGCTGTACGCGATGCTGGGCCTGGCGAAGACGTCGAAGGCCCTCTTCTACCGGGACTTCCTGCATCACCTGCGACACTCCACCGACCCGTTCTTCCTCGCGCCGGGCATCAAGGGCCTGGTGATGGGCGTCTTCACGCTGCCGCAGTTCCCGTACGTCTTCAAGGTCATCCGCGACCGGGCGTCCCGCCTCCGAAGGACGTGGACCGCCAGCAGATGGTGTGGACAAGTACCAGCTTCGTGAAGCTGCAGCGACCGCGCGGGCCGCATGGCGGACACGCTGGGAGTATTCGCAGGTCGTGCTCCCGCGCGCGCGGTTCGCGCCCGAGCTGCTCGACGAGCTGCAGCGCACGGTGCCGCACTGCCTCGTGGACCTCACCGAGGACACGGTGTTCGTGAAGCACCTGTACATCGAGCGCCGGCTGCGGCCGCTGGACCTCTACCTGATGGAGGCGAGCGACGAGGAACCGGACCAGGTGATGCACGACTTCGGCAACGGGATGAAGGAGCTGGCCGCGGCGAACATCTTCGCGGGGGACCTGCTGTACAAGAACTTCGGCGTCACCCGCCTGGACCGCGTCGTGTTCTACGACTACGACGAGATCGAGTACATGACCGACTGCACCTTCCGCCCGGTGCCGAAGGCGCTGCACGATGACGACGACATGGACGACGAGGTGCACTACCTGGTCGACAAGCGCGACATGTTCCCCGAGCAGTGGGGCCCGTTCCTGCTCGGCGACGACCGCATCCGCGCCGCCTTCATGAAGTACCACGCCGACCTGCTCGACGCCGGAGTTCTGGAACGCGCGCAAGGCGCGCATCCAGGCCGGCCACCTCGAGGACGTCTTTCCGTATCCGACCGAGCGCCGTTTCCGTCGGCGCTATGGGCCACAATCCACCACGGAGAAGGGGAGAACATCATGAACGATCCGATCGTCATCGCATCCGCCGCCCGCACACCGATCGGGGGCCTGCTCGGCGACTTCGCCGGGCTGCAGGCGTGGCAGCTGGGAGCCGTCGCCATCCGCGCCGCCGTCCAGCGCGCGGGCGTCAAGGGCGAGGACGTCGAGGAGGTGCTGATGGGCTGCTGCCTGATGGCGGGCCAGGGCCAGGCGCCGGCGCGCCAGGCCGTGCTCGCCGCCGGCCTGCCGCAGTCGGCCGGCGCCGTGACGCTGTCGAAGATGTGCGGCTCCGGCATGCGCACGATGATGTTCGCGCACGACATGCTGGTCGCCGGCAGCGCCAGCATCCTGGTCGCGGGCGGCATGGAGAGCATGACCAACGCGCCGCACCTGCTCGTCAACTCGCGCAAGGGCTATCGCTACGGCGCTTTCACGACCTTCGACCACATGGCGCTCGACGGCCTCGAGGACGCCTACCAGCGCGGCAAGGCGATGGGCGTGTTCGCCGAGGACTGCGTCGCCAAGTACGGCTTCACGCGCGAAGAGCAGGACAAGTTCGCGATCGCCTCCACCGAGCGCGCGCTCAAGGCCAACACCGACGGCAGCTTCGGCTGGGAAATCGCGCCGGTGAAGGTGCCGGGCAAGGGCGGCGAAGTCGAGATCGGGAAGGACGAGCAGCCGTTCAAGGCCAAGCTCGACAAGATCCCGGGGCTGAAGCCGGCGTTCAAGAAGGACGGCACGATCACGGCCGCCAACGCGTCGTCGATCTCCGACGGCGCCGCCGCGCTGGTGCTGATGCGCGCCTCGACCGCGCAGAAGATCGGCAGCAAGCCGATCGCGCGCATCGTCGCGCACTCGGTGCACGCGCATGCGCCGGAGTGGTTCACGACGGCCCCGGTCGGCGCCATCGACAAGGTGCTGAAGAAGGCGGGATGGAAGCCCGGCGACGTCGACATGTGGGAGGTCAACGAGGCCTTCGCTGCGGTGACGATGGCTGCCATGCGCGAGTTCAGCCTGCCGCACGACAAGGTCAACATCCACGGCGGCGCCTGCGCGCTCGGCCACCCGATCGGCGCCTCCGGCGCGCGCATCGTCGTCACGCTGCTCGGCGCGCTGCGCAAGACCGGCGGCAAGCGCGGCGTGGCGGCCCTGTGCATCGGCGGCGGCGAGGCGACCGCGCTGGCCGTGGAGATCCTGTGAATCTCCCGCGCGCGGCCGGCGCTCGGCCGCCCGAGCTTCTCTGAAGCGGCACGCTGAAGTCGAGCTGACGTGACGAACGAACAGCACCACGACGCCGGCGCGGGGACCACGGTCCTCGTGATCGGCGCCTCGCGCGGCATCGGGCTCGAGTTCGTCCGTCAGTACGCAGCGGACGGGGCGCGCGTCGTCGGCACGGCCCGCTCCGACGATGGAATGGCGGCAGTCCGCGGCGCGGGGGGCGAACCGCTGCGCCTCGACGTGCTCGACGCCGCCGCCGTGGCCGCCCTGCCCGCGCAGCTCCACGGCCGCGTGATCGACGTCGCCATCGTCAACGCCGGCGTCTACGGGCCGCGCGTCAACGCGCTCACGGCGCCCGGCGACGACGAGTTCGACCTGGTGATGCGGACGAACGTCCGCGCACCGATGCAGCTGATCTCGGCGCTCGCGCCCGCGCTGACGGACGCGCGCAGCAGGATCGCGGTGGTGTCGAGCCGCATGGGATCGGTCTCGCTGATGTCGAGCAGCGCGGGCTGGCTGTACCGGGCGAGCAAGGCGGCCGTGAACGCGGCCGTCAAGGCGGCGAGCCTCGAGCTGGGCGCGCGCGGCGTGGTGTGCGTCGCCTTCCATCCGGGCTGGGTGCGCACCGACATGGGCGGCACTGGCGCCGACATCGATGCGGCGACGAGCGTCTCCGGGATGCGCCGCGTGCTCGCCGCCGCGAACGCCTCGCACAACGGCAAGTTCCTCAACTACGGCGGCGAACAACTCTCATGGTGAACGCATGACCGAGCGCAAGCTCATTTCGTCCGGGTCCAGCTTCGAGGCGGTCGCGGGATACAGCCGCGCCGTGGTCGAGGGCGACTACGTCCACGTCTCCGGCACGACCGGCTTCGACTACGCGAAGATGACGATCGACCCCGATCCCGCGGCGCAGGCACGCCAGTGCTTCCGCAACATCGCCGCGGCGCTCGAGCAGGCGGGCTGCTCCCTCGACGACATCGTCCGGGTCCGCTACTTTCTGGTCGACGCCGCGCTGTTCGAGCAGCTCGCGCCGATCTTCGGCGAGCACCTCGGCAAGGCCCGGCCGGCCGCCACCGCGCTCGTGTGCGGCCTCGTCGATGCACGGATGAAGATCGAGATCGAAGTCACCGCCCGCCGCCGCCACTGGAACTAGGCACCGACCATGCCGATCGCGGTCTTCGCCATGCTGCTGTTTGGCATCTTCACCTGGCTCGGGGCCGGCACGGTGGAGACCATCATGAACGACTTCGCGAACGAGGTCGGCATGCCGACCTGGGTCTTCATTGCGATTCCCGGGCTGCTGTCGATGCTGTTCAGCTTCCTGCTGTACCAGAACGCGGCCAGGAAGATCACCGCGATGCGCGAGTCCATGACGCGCGCGCTGCTCGTGGGCATCGCAACCTGGATCGGCGTGGCCGCGATGATCAGCTACATGTGGTGCCCGGCTTCCCGCAGGCTGAGCTGCACGTCGGACGTGCTGCTGGTTTCCGGGATCGTCGGCGGCGGACCGCTGCTCGTCGCCGTGCTGGTGGCCGGCTTCGTCGTCGGCACGCTGGTGCTGCGGCGCGTGACCTGGCTGACGTACGAGCCGCCACCGCCAAAGCGCGCGGAGTGACCCGCCGATGCTGACCGACGAGCACCGCCTGCTGCGCGACAGCCTGCGCGACTTCGCGCAACAGCGCCTGGCGCCCTTCGCGGCCGAGTGGGACCGCAACGCCACGTTCCCGAAGCAAGCCCTCGCCGAGCTTGCGGCCCTCGGCACCTTCGGCATCGCCGTTCCCGACCACTACGGCGGCGCCGGCATGGACTACCTGGCGCTCGCCATCGCGCTCGAGGAGATCGCAGCCGGCGACGGCGCGACCTCGACGATCATCAGCGTCAACAACTGCCCGGTGTGCTCGATCCTGATGGGCTGGGCGACCGAGGAGCAGAAGCGGCGCTACCTGGTCCCGCTCGCCCGCGGCGAGATGCTCGGAGCGTTCTGCCTGACCGAGCCTCACGTGGGCTCCGAGGCGTCCGGGCTGCGCACCACCGCGCGCCGCGACGGCGACTTCTACGTGCTCGACGGCGTCAAGCAGTTCATCACCAGCGGCAAGCACGGCGACGTCGCCATCGTCATGGCGGTGACCGACCGCAGCGCGGGCAAGCGCGGCATCAGCGCCTTCCTCGTCGAGACCTCCACGCCCGGGTACGTCGTGGCGCGCATCGAGGAAAAGATGGGCCAGCACGCGTCGGACACCGCGCAGATCCTGCTCGAGAACTGCCGCGTTCCGGCCGCCAACCTCATCGGCGACGAGGGCGCGGGCTACAAGATCGCGCTGTCCGGCCTGGAGGGCGGTCGCATCGGCATCGCGTCGCAGTCGCTCGGCATGGCGCGTGCAGCATACGAGGCGGCGCTGCGCTACGCCAAGGAGCGCGTCGCGTTCGGCAAGCCGATCTACGAGCACCAGGCCGTGCAGTTCCGCCTGGCCGACATGGCGACGCAGCTCGAAGCGGCCCGGCAGCTGATTCACCACGCGGCGCAGCTGAAGGACGCAGGGCAGCCCTGCCTGAAGGAAGCGGCGATGGCCAAGCTCTTCGCCTCGGAGATGGCCGAACGGGTCTGCTCGGACGCGATCCAGATCCACGGCGGCTACGGCTACGTGACCGACTTTCCCGTCGAGCGGATCTACCGCGACGTGCGCGTGTGCCAGATCTACGAGGGCACGAGCGACATCCAGCGCATCCTGATCGCCCGCAGCCTCTAAGGCGCAAGCGACAGCGGCGCCACTGCAAGGGAGGACGAACGATGACGCGTCTCGTACTGGCCGGCGCCACCGGCTGGGCCGGATCGGCGCTTGCGCGCGGGATCGCCCGGCAGCCCGACCTCGAACTCGTCGCCGCCGTCGCGCGCAGCGCGGCCGGGCGACAGCTGGGAGAAGCGCTCGGCGAGCCGGCGCTCAGGACGCCTGTGTTCCAGACCGCCGCGGAAGCACTCGCCGTGGGCTGCGACGTGTTCGTCGAGTACACCAAGCCTGATAGCGCGAAGGCCAACATCCTGGCCGCGCTCGACGCCGGCGCGCACGTGGTGGTCGGCACCTCCGGGCTCACCGACGACGACTACCGCGAGATCGACGCCCGCGCGCGCAGGGCCTCGCGCGGCGTTCTCGCCTGCGGCAACTTCGCGATCACCGCCGTGCTGCTGCAGAAGTTCGCGCAGATCGCCGCGCGCTACCTCGACCACTTCGAGGTCATCGACTACGCGCACGAGGACAAGGTCGACGCGCCGTCGGGCACCGCACGCGAACTCGCGTTCCGGCTGGGTGCCGTGCAGAAGCCGCGCGAAGGCGTGCCGATCGACGCGATCCGCGGACCGCGCGAGGCGCGCGGCGCGGAAGTGAACGGCGTGCGCGTGCACTCCGTCCGTCTGCCGGGCTACGTGATCGGGGTCGAGGCGATCTTCGGCAGTCCAGGCCAGCGCCTGCACGTGAAACACGAGTCGGGCGCGAGCGCCGAACCGTACGTCGACGGCGCGCTGCTCGCGATCCGCAGGGTCCACTCCCTGGCCGGCGTGCACCGCGGCCTCGACTCCGTGATGGACGAGTAGGTCGCATGGAGCCGATGCAACCGACCGAACGCTTCAGCGACCGTGCCTCCGTGTACACACGCGGCCGGCCGACCTATCCGGATGCGATCGTGTCCCACCTGCGCTCCGCCGGCGCATTGCCCGAGAACGGCGTGGTGGTGGACATCGGCGTCGGCACCGGCCTGTCGGCCGAGCCCTTCCTGCGCGCGGGCTGCTCCGTCATCGGCGTCGAGCCGAATGCCGCGATGCGCGTCGTCGGCGACGAGCGGCTCGCGCATTTCGGCCGCTACCTGAGCGTGGACGGGCGCGCCGAGGAGACGACGCTGGACGCTCGCTGTGCGCACCTCGCGATCGCCGGCCAGGCGTTCCACTGGTTCGATCCCCCTCGGGCGGGCGCCGAGGCTCGACGCATCCTCATGCCCGGCGGCTGGGCCGCGCTGATCTGGAACGATCGGCCGGCGACGGGGACAGCTTTCCTCGAAGGCTACGAGGCGCTGCTGAAGACGTATGGCATCGACTACGAGAAGGTCTCGCATCGGCACGTCGACCAGGACGCGATCGGTCGTTTCTTCGCGCCGATGCTGCCGGACGTGGCGTACTTCGACAATCCGCGCTCCCTGAGCCGGGACGAACTGAAGGCGCTCGTCGGCTCGGCGTCCTACATGCCGCCGCCCGGACATCCGCGTCACGCCGAGATGTCCGCCGCGCTCGAAACGCTCTTCGACACGCATGCCGTCGGCGGCCGTGTCGCCATGCATTACCGCACCCGCATGCACTACGGCCCGATGACCTGAGCGGGTGGACGACACAACGAGGACCACATGCCGAATCCCATCGACTTCCACTTCGACTTCTCGTCGCCCTACTCCTTCCTGGCCTCCGAGCAGATCGAGCCGCTCGCGGCGCGCCACGGACGCCAGGTCGTCTTCCAGCCGATCCTGCTCGGTGCCGTGTTCAAGGCGTCGGGCAGCGCGCCGCTGACCGAGCAGTACGGTCCCAAGGCGAAGTATTCGGTGCACGACTTCGAGCGTTCCGCGCGCTTCGCGGGCGTGCGCTATCGCCACCCGTCGAAGTTCCCGATCGGCGCAGTGGCCGCGAGCCGCGCGGTGCTGTGGCTGCAGCAGCACCAGCCCGACCAGGCCAATCCCTTCGTGCACGCCGTGTTCCGCGCCTTCTTCCAGGACGATCGGGACATCTCGGATGCGGGCGTCATCGCCCAGATCGCGCAGTCGCTCGGCATCGATGGCCGGACGCTGATGGAAGGCGCGCAGGAGCCGGCGATCAAGGACGCGTTGCGCAAACGGGTGGAGGATGCGATCGCGCTCGGCGTGTTCGGCGCGCCGACGATCGTCGTCGACGGCGAGATGTTCTGGGGCAACGACCGGCTGCCTCAGATCGAACGCTGGCTGGCGAGCGGACCGTTCTAGGCGACGGAGCGCACCGGCGCCTGCGCCGGCGGCTCCCTGCGATAGTCGAGCGCGGCGCGGATCTTGATCGGGTCCGACTCGCGCAACACGCGGGTGGCCAGCCGCGACGCGTCTTTCGTCGAGAGGCCGAACAACTGCTCCTTGACCGGCAGGATCTGCGACGGGTGCATCGAGAACTGGCGCAGTCCCATGCCGAGCAGCAGCTCGGTCATGTCGAGCTCGCCCGCGAGTTCGCCGCAGACAGCGACCGGGACGCCTGCGCGCGCCCCGCCCTTGATCGTGCTCGCGATCAGGTGGAGCACGGCCGGATGCAGGTGGTCGTAGAGATGGGCGACGCTCGAGTCCGACCGGTCGATCGCGAGCGTGTACTGGATCAGGTCGTTGGTGCCTATCGACAGGAACTTCAGCTTCTCGACGAACTGGGTCACCGACAACGCCGCCGCCGGCACCTCGATCATGCCGCCGATCAGCACGCGGCCGTCGTACTTCTGCTTCCGCTCCTTCAACTGTTCCTTGGCGCGGGCGACGAACGCCAGCGCCTGCTCGATCTCGTGCGCGTGCGCCAGCATCGGCACGAGGATGCGGACCGTGCCGACTTCGGAGGCGCGCAGGATCGCGCGCAGCTGGGTGAGGAACAGCTCCGGATACGCGAGGCAGTAGCGGATCGCGCGCAGTCCCAGCGCCGGGTTGGACTCCGGGCGCGGCGCGCCGCGCCCCATGCCGAGGCTCTCGCGCGCCGTCGCGGTCAGGACCTTGTCGGCGCCGATGTCCAGCGTCCGGATCACGACCGGCTTGCCCTTCATCGCGCGCGCGACCCTGGCGTACGCCTCGTACTGCTCGTCCTCCGACGGCAGTTCGTTGCGGTCCATGAAGAGGAACTCGGAGCGGAACAGGCCGATGCCGTCAGCGCCGGCCTCGAGCGCGTCGCGCGCGTCCTGCGGCAGCTCGATGTTGGCAAGCAACTCGACGGCAATGCCGTCGCTGGTGCGCGCGAGCCGTCCCTTCAGCTTGCGCAGCTGCAGGCGCTGCTCGTTCTGCTCCCGGACGCGACGGTGGAACTCGGCGATCTCCTCCGCGCTCGGGTTGACGACGATGATGTCCGCGTCCGCGTCGATGACGAGCAGGTCGCCCTCCTCGATCACCTTGCGCGCGTTGTCGGCGCCCACCAGGGCAGGCAGCCCGAGGCTGCGCGCGAGGATCGCGGTGTGCGACGTCGGCCCGCCGAGCTCGGTGACGAACCCCGCGAGGTCGACGTCGGCCCGGTCCTTCAGGTGCAGCATGTCGGCCGGCGCGAGGTCCCGCGCGACGAGGACGATCCGCTCGCCGGGGGCCAGCTTGCGCGGCAGCGCCATCGTCGTCGGCCGCCCCTGCGCCAGCGCGGCCAGCACGCGCTCCACGACGTGGCGGACGTCGGTGGACCGCTCGCGCAGGTACTCGTCGTCGATGGCCTGGAACTGCCGGCACACCTCCTCGAGCTGGATGGTCAGGGCCCACTCGGCGTTGATCAGCCGGGTGCGGATCAGGTCGCGCGGCGCATCGGCGAGCAGCGCGTCGTCGAGGATCATGCGGTGCAGGTCGAGGAAGGCCGCCACCTCGGACGGAGCGCCAGCCGAGATGTTCGACTTCAGGTGGTCGAGCTCGCTGCGGACCGCGTTGAAGCCGGTCGTCAGGCGGCCGATCTCGTGGACGACGTCACGCCGCTCGATGGTGTACTGGCGAACGTCGAGCTCGGACTTCGCGAGCAGGTGCGCGCGGCCGATCGCGATCCCGCGCGTCACGCCGCTGCCCGTCAGAGTGTCCCTGCGCCCCTCGGCCATGCTCTCCACCTGCGGCCGGCTTGGCGGCCCGGGCCCGCGCCCGCTGCTTCTACTCGTGCTCCCCGAAGCGGGAGGCGATCAGCGCGCCGATCGCTTCCATCGCCTGCTCTTCGTCCGGGCCTTCCGCGTCGACGGTGACTGTCGAGCCCGGCCCTGCGGCGAGCATCATCACGCCCATGATCGACTTGGCATTCACGCGCCGTCCGTTCTTCGCGATGTAGACCTCGCTCGTGAACTTCCCCGCGACCTGAGTGAGCTGCGCGGACGGCCGCGCGTGCAATCCAAGCCTATTGTTGATCCTGAATTCTCTGCTGATCATCCCCGGCCCGCTTGTTCGCCTGGTTCTGGACCGCCGTGCTGCCTCCGACCTGGACGATGCCCTGCTCACCGCCGGCCATCGCCTTCGTGACGAGCTCCGCCAACGGGCCCGCACGGTAACAGACAGCGCGCAGCAGCATCGGCAGGTTCACGCCGGCGACCACCGCGACCCGGCCGGGCTCCGCGAGCTGGGTGGCGACGTTGCCCGGCGTGGCGCCGAAAGCGTCGGTCAGCACGAGCACGCCGAGGCCGCCGTCGACCTCCCGCACGAGCGCGCGGGCGCGCGCCAGCGTTTCCTCGAACTTCTCGCTCGACGACACATCCAGCAGCCGCACTTCGCGGCGCGTGACGCCGGGCTCGCAGCTGTACACGTGCTCGACGCACTCGCCGAGGGCCGAAGCCAGCGGTGCGTGGGCGATGACGACGATGCCGGTCATGCGCGTGCGCGGCCCGGGGCCGCGACCTCCTTTTCGAGCGCGTCGATGAACATCCCGGCGACATTGAAGCCGGTCTGCTCGGTGATCTCGACGAAACAGGTGGGGCTGGTGACGTTCACTTCGGTCAGGTTGTCGCCGATGACGTCGAGCCCGACGAGCAGCAGGCCGCGCGCCGCCAGCACCGGGCCGAGCGCTGCGGCGATGCGCTTGTCGTTGTCGGACAGCGGCTGCGCGCGGCCGGTGCCGCCGGCGGCGAGGTTGCCGCGCGACTCGCCGGGCGCCGGAATGCGCGCGAGGCAGTGCGGGACGGCCTCGCCCGCGATCAGCAGGATGCGCTTGTCGCCGTCGACGATCTCGGGGATGTAGCGCTGCGCCATCACGGTTCGAGTCCCCTGCGCGGTGATGGTTTCGAGGATCGAGTTGAGGTTCGAATCGGTCGCCGTCAGGCGGAACACGCCGGCGCCGCCCATGCCGTCGAGCGGCTTGACGACGACGTCCAGGTGCTCGAGGTGAAACTCCTTGATCAGCCCGATGTCGCGGGTCACCAGCGTCGGCACCACGAACTGCGGGAACTCCATGATCGCGAGCTTCTCGTTGTGGTCGCGCAGCGCCCGCGGGTCGTTGAACACGCGTGCGCCTTCGGCCTCCGCGCGCGACAGCAGCAGCGTCGCGTTCAGGAACTCGATGTCGAACGGCGGATCCTTGCGCATCAGCACCGCGTCGAACGCGGTGAGCGGGGCGACCTCCGCGCCGAGGTCCTCGTACCAGTGGTCGGCCTGCCGGGTGATGCGCAGGCGATGCACGGTTGCGCGGACGACGCCGCCGAACGCCATCTCGTCGACCGTGCAGGCGAAGATCGCGTGGCCGCGCCCGGCCGCCTCGCGCATCATCGCCACCGACGAGTCCTTGTAGGCCTTGAGCTTCGCCAGCGGGTCGACGATGAAGAGCAGGGACAGCGCCATCGCGTGACGATCAGCCGGCAAGGGCGGCGGCCAGCGGCGCCGATGGCGCTTCCTGCACCCGCGACGCCGTGCTCTCGAGTTCGATCGACGCCGCCAGCAGCGCCAGGCGCGCGACGACACCGTACGAGTAGAAGCGGTTCGGCGCGCTGCCGGCGGCGGCCGCCCGGCAGTCGGGCAGGTTGCAGCTCGCCGCGAACGCCAGCGGCACGAAGTGCATGCCGGGCGCGTTCAGGTTCTCGTCGCGGCCCCGCTCGGTGTGCACGCGGTAGAAGCCGCCGACCACCGAGTGGTCCATCATGTAGACGACCGGCTCGGCCGCGGCGCCGTCGACGTCTTCGCGCGTCGGCACGCCCTCCTGGATGATCACCTCGGTGACCGCCAGGCCTTCCTTCACGACCGCCATCTTGTTGCGCTGCTTGCGGTTCAGGCCGCGCATCTCCTCGGAGTCGCGCACCGTCATCACGCCCATGCCGTAGGTGCCGGCGTCGGCCTTCACCACCACGTACGGCGTGTCGGTGATGCCGTGCTCGCGATACTTCTCCTTCATCCGCTCGATGACGAAGTCGACGTTGCTGGCGACGCACTCCTCGCCCGCGCGCTCGTGGAAATTCACCTGGCCGCAGCGCCCGAAGTACGGGTTGATCAGCCAGGGATCGATGCCGATCAGCTTCGAGAACTCCGCGGCCACCTGGTCGTACGCCGCGAAGTGGTTCGACTTGCGCCGCACGGCCCAGCCGGCCTGCAGCGGCGGCACGAGGACCTGGCCCGGATCGAGTCCGCGCAGGATCGCCGGGATGCCGGCGGACAGGTCGTTGTTCAGCAGCACGACGCACGGGTTGAATCCTTCGACCCCGAGGCGGTCGCCGTCGCGGACCAGCGGCTCGAGCACCAGGGTCTCGCCGTTCGGCAGCTCGATCGGCGTGCGCTGCGTGACCTCGTCGGCGAGCGTGCCGACCCGCACTTCGACGCCGGTCTGCCGCAGGATCCGGACGAGGCGGGCGACGTTGGTGAGGTAGTAGAGGTTGCGCGTGTGGCGTTCGGGAACCAGCAGCAGGTTGCGCGCGTCAGGACACAGCCGTTCGATCGCGTGGCCGGCGGCCTGTACCGCGGCCGGCAGCATTTCGTCGGACAGGTTGTTGAATCCGCCCGGGAACAGGTTCATGTCGACCGGCGCCAGCTTGTAGCCGGCGTTGCGCAGGTCGACCGAGCCGTAGAACGGCGGCGCGTGGTCCAGCCACTGCAGCCGGAACCAGCGTTCGATCGTCGGCAGCGCGTCGAGGATGCGCTGCTCGAGATCCAGCAGGGGGCCGGACTGGGCGGTAACCAGGTGGGGAACGGCGGGAAGCGACACTTCGAACTCGCTTGCGGCGCCCGCGCGGACCCGCCGCGGGCCGGAGCCATTGGGACAGGGAGTTTAGCCTGCACCTTGGCGGGGACGAGTCGGGGTCCGCTACGCGTGTTCTGGGCGGGGCGGGGGCGCGGGAACGTGGGGGCTGAGGTCGCGGGCTGGGGGCTTCGGATGCCGGTGGCTCCGTGCAGCGGCCAGCGGGGCGCGGCCGGGCCTCATCCGGGGCGGTCGGCGCTTTGCGCCGACTTCGCTGCGCTGCTCGGCCCGAGGTCTGCCGCGGGACTCGCTGCGTTCGCTGCGCGAACTCCGCTCAAACATGCCGCGGCAAGTCAGACACGAAGCGCGCTGGCGCGCGCCGACCTCGGTCCTGCGCTGCTCGCCGCCCCGGAAATCGGGCCGGCCGCGCCCCGCTGGCCGCTGCACTGCTGCATGCACGGGACGGTTTTCCCCTCACCGCCTGGCGGGGAGGGGCTGGGGAGGGGTGCCACTCTCCTCCCGCCCGGCGGGAGGCCGGGTGGGTGCCGTCGCCTTTGAGATTCGGTCGGGCGCCCGGCCGCTCCGAAGCCCGGCCGACTGACCCAAGCGCGAGCGCAGCTCGCGTGCCGTCGAGTGCACGTGCGATCGGCGCAGCCGATCGCGTACACCCTCGACGCCGCCAAAAAAAGCGGGCACCCGAAGGTGCCCGTTGAAAGTTCGCCTCTGTGGACCGATGAGTCCGGCGAGCTAGGGAGACACAACCAAAAGGCAGGGGCCCGGCGGCCGCCGGGCCCGTCCTCACATCTTGTAGGCCGACTCGCCGTGGTACGTGGTGTCGAGGCCTTCGCGTTCCTCTTCCTCGGTCACACGCACGCCGGTGATTGCCTTGACGATCAGCAGGGCCACGTAGGAAACGATCGCGGACAGCACGATGGCCGTCAGCACGCCCTGGAACTGGATCCACAACTGCGCGCCGATGCCGGGGAAGTCCGCCGCGTCGCCGCACTTGTTGGTGATGTAGTTGCAGATGCCGAGGCCGCCGAGCGAAGGCGAGGCGAAGACGCCGGTCAGCAGCGCCCCCACGATGCCGCCGACACCGTGCACGCCGAAGACGTCGAGCGCGTCGTCCGCGCCGAGCATCTTCTTCAGGCCGGTGACGCCCCAGAAGCAGATCGCGCCGGCCGCCAGGCCGATCACGAGCGCGCCCATCACGCCGACGAAGCCGCAGGCCGGGGTGATCGCGACGAGGCCGGCGACCGCACCGGACGCGCCACCCAGCATCGAGGGCTTGCCCTTGACCATCCACTCGACGAAGATCCAGGACAGGACCGCGGCAGCGGTGGCAAGCAGCGTGTTGACGAACGCGAGGGCGGCGACGCCGTTGGCTTCCAGGTTGGAGCCGGCGTTGAAGCCGAACCAGCCCACCCACAGCAGCGCGGCACCGACCATCGTCAGCGTCAGGCTGTGCGGCGCCATCGACTCGCGGCCGTAGCCGACGCGCTTGCCGAGGAAGTAGGCGCAGACCAGGCCTGCGATACCGGCGTTGATGTGGACCACCGTGCCGCCGGCGAAGTCGAGCGCGCCCTTGGCCCACAGCCACCCGGCGGCGTCGCCGACGGCCTTGAGCGTGGCGTCGTCCTTGATCGCGTCCGGGCCGTCCCAGTACCACACCATGTGCGCCATCGGCAGGTAGCTGAACGTGAACCAGATGACCATGAACAGCAGCACGGCCGAGAACTTCATCCGTTCCGCATACGCGCCGACGATCAGCGCGCAGGTGATCGCCGCGAACGTGCCCTGGAAGGCGACGAACAGCAGCTCGGGGATGTAGGTGTCCTTGCTGAACGTGGCCGCCGCGGACTCGGGGGTCACGCCCGACAGGAACATCTTCGATAGCCCGCCGAAGAACGGAGAGCCGCCCGTGAAGGCCACCGAGTAGCCGTAGATCACCCACAGCACGGTGATCAGGGCGAAGACCACGAACACCTGCATCAGCACCGACAGCATGTTCTTCGAGCGGACCAGTCCGCCGTAGAACAGCGCGAGGCCCGGGATGGTCATCAGGATGACCATGATGGTCGCGACGTACATGAACGCCGTGTCGCCCTTGTTGACGTTGGGCGGCTTCGGCGCGTCGGCCGCGGCGGCGGCTGCCGGCGCAGCGTCGGCTTTCGCCTCGGTTGCAGCCGCGGCGGGTGCGGCGGCTGGTGCGGCCGCCGGAGCGGCGGCATCGGCCTTCGGCGCTTCCGCCTTGGCCGGTTCCATCTTCATGCCGTCGCCGTGCGTGGGACCGCCGCCCTGTGCGAAGAGCGGTGGAGGTCAGCGCGCCGAACGCGAGCGCTCCCGCGGCGAGGAGAGTCAATAGACTTTTCTTCATCTTCATCCTCATCGTGTTTAGAGCGCGTCCTTGCCGGTCTCGCCGGTGCGGATGCGGACGACCTGCTCGAGGTCATAGACGAAGATCTTGCCGTCGCCGATCTTGCCGGTGCGCGCCGAGCCTTCGATGGCCTCGATCGCGCGCTCGGCCATGTCGTCGGCGATCGCGGCCTCGATCTTCACCTTGGGGAGGAAATCGACCACGTACTCCGCGCCGCGATACAGCTCGGTGTGGCCCTTCTGCCGGCCGAAGCCCTTGACCTCGGTGACGGTGATGCCCTGCACGCCGACGGCGGACAGCGCCTCACGCACCTCGTCAAGCTTGAACGGCTTGATGATGGCGGTAATCAGTTTCATGTGGACTGGTTCCGGTGGTGATCAGAACGATTTCGTGATCGAGACGACGACGCTGGTCTTGCCGGCGCCCTCGGACAGGTCGGAGACCAGGAACGGCGTTCTTCTCGCTGGTGCCGACGACCGCCAGGCCGGCGATCCAGCCCGAGCCGGCGATGTCGTAGGTCACGCCGAGCTTGTAGTCGTAGACGGCTGTCGTTCGACCATGCCGAGCTGCTCGCCGTTCTTGACCTTCTGCATGCCGACGTGAGCGACGATGCCGAAGCCGCTGCCGAGGTCGAACGTGCCGGTGAGGTCGAGGTACTGCGAGCCCTTCGTGTTGATGCCCGGCGCCGAGCGCCCGCTTTCAGGCCGAAGAAGTCCGTGAACGAGTAGAAGTACTTCAGCGACACCGGGCCGTACGAACCGCCGATGTAGGCCTCCCAGTTCTTGGCGTCGACGCCAGGCGAGCTGTCTGTCCCGTCCCGGGGTAGTAGTAGTAGATGCGTGCCGATGTCGAGGCCGAAGTCGCCGAAGGTCGCCTTGTAGCCGCCATAGAAGTCCATCTCGAGGCTGGCGCCGTTGTACAGCGTTCGAGTTGACGTTCGAGTTCCAGTTGCCCAGGTAGAAACCGGACTTGTGCGCGAAGTCGAAGCCGCCCTGGAGGGCCGGGTTGTAGTCGGTCTGCGAGTAGCCGCGGAACCGGTAGTCGCTGAACAGGCCGGCGTTGCCGGTGATCGTGTACTCGGGCTCGACCTTGGCCGGTGCGGCGGGCGCGGCCTGCGCCAGCACGGCAAACGGCGTCGAGCAGGCGGCGGCGACCGCAGCAGAGATCAGGACTTTCTTCATGGTTTCCTTCCCCTAGGTATGTTGGTTGGGAGCACTGGCTCGGGCTCCTTCAACGCAACATGCGTGCCAATTGCTGCAGCGCCAAAACCGCTTCGAACCGGTGCATGTCTCGGGGAAAGCGCATGGACCGCGCACTATTGCGGTGCGTGGCCGCACGGGCGCGGAGCAATGCGCCGGATCGCGCTGCTAGACTGCCTTCTGCAGTCGAAAGCACCTCTCCAGCGACCCCTCCGATCACGCTCTCATGGACAAGGCTCCGTTCCTGGACGATCTGCAGCAGCGCCTCTCGGCGCTTGTGGAGGCGACGCCGGCCGCGGACCTGCAGAAGAACCTCAAGGCGCTGCTGACGCAGCAGTTCGCGCGACTCGAACTCGTCACTCGCGAGGAGTTCGACACGCAGGCCAAGGTGCTCGCGCGGGCGCGCGCCAAGCTTGACGAACTCGAGGCGCGCCTCGCCGCGCTCGAAGACCGGCGCTAGATCGACTCCTCGGCAGTCGGGCACCGCGGCTGGTTGAAAGGCCGGCATGCGCCCTCACCTCCGATGTCATAAGTTGTACTTCCGCGGCATGCAGGGAGGCCGCCCGTGAATCCGACATCTGCAGTGACGCGACCCGCCGCGGTTGCGGGCATGTTCTACCCCGGCTCGCCCGAGGCGCTGCGCGACAGCGTGCGCGAGTTCCTCGCCGAGGCCGGCCCCGGCGACGGGGTCGCACCGAAGGTCCTGATCGTTCCGCACGCCGGCTATGTCTACTCCGGATCCACGGCCGCGCGCGCCTACGCAACGCTGCGCCGGATCGCGGCGCAGGTGCGCCGGGTCGTCGTGATCGGACCCGCGCATCGCGTGGCGGTGCGCGGCGTCGCCATTCCTTCGGTCGATCGCTTCGAGACGCCGCTCGGGCCGGTCGACCTCGATCGCGCCGTGCTCGACGAACTGGCCGCGGAACCGCACGTCGTGCGGAGCGACCGCGCGCACGCGGCGGAGCACGCGCTCGAGGTCCAGCTGCCGTTCCTGCAGGAAGTGCTCGAGGACTTCACGCTGGTGCCCCTCGTCGTCGGCGACGCCACGCCGGACGAAGTCGCCGCCGTGCTGGAACGCGTGTGGGGCGGTCCCGAAACGCTGATCGTCGTCAGCTCCGATCTCTCTCACTACCTGCCGTACGACACCGCGCGCCGGGTGGACGCCGCGACCCTCGCGCAGGTGCTCGCACTCGGCCCGGAACTCGATCATGAGCAGGCCTGTGGCGCGACCCCGATCAATGCGCTGATGCACGTGGCACGCCGTCGTCGCCTGCGCCCGCGCCTGCTTGCCGCATGCAGTTCAGGCGATACGGCGGGAGATCGCGACCGCGTCGTTGGCTATGCCTCCGTCACCTTCACTGCCGACGACCGGGACACGGCCGCCGAAGCGGACGAAGAGGACATGTCGGATTCGAGCGAACGGCCTGCCGACCGCGGCCAGGTGCTTCTGGCGCACGCACGTCACGCGATCGAGTCGCTGTTCCGTGCGCCGGGCGCAGCGCTGCCCGACGCGCCGTTCCTCGACGAGCCTGGCGCCACTTTCGTGACGCTCCGGCTCGACGGCGAACTGCGGGGCTGCATCGGCACGCTGGAGGCCGAACACCCGCTGCGTCACGACGTGGTGCGCAACGCGCGCAACGCGGCCCTGCGCGACCCGCGGTTCGAGCCGCTGAGCGAGAAGGAACTGGCCGGGCTCTCGATCGAAGTGTCGCTGCTGTCGACCCCTGAGCCGCTGTCATTCACCGGCGAGGAGGACCTCACGCGGCAGGTCGAGGCGCGCCGCCACGGCCTCGTGCTCGAGTACGGCCGCCATCGGTCGACGTTCCTGCCACAGGTGTGGGATCAGCTGCCCGACGCGCGGGACTTCCTGCGTCACCTGAAGGCCAAGGCAGGCCTGCCGCCCGACTTCTGGTCGGACGAGATCCGCGTGTCCTGCTACGCGGTGGAGAAGTGGAGCGAACGATGACGGCGATCGAGACCTCGCACCCCGCGCTGTGGTGGCACGCGCTGCCGGACGGTCGCCTGCAGTGCGACCTGTGCCCGCGCGACTGCAAGCTGCACGAGGGCCAGCGCGGCCAGTGCTTCGTGCGCCAGCGCAGCGGCGACGCGATGGTCCTGACGACGTACGGGCGTTCGTCGGGCTTCTGCGTCGACCCGATCGAGAAGAAGCCGCTGAACCACTTCCATCCGGGCAGCTCGGTGCTGTCGTTCGGCACGGCGGGCTGCAACCTGGCGTGCAAGTTCTGCCAGAACTGGGACATCTCGAAGAGCCGCGACATGGACCGGCTGATGGACCGCGCGTCGCCCGAGGCGATCGCCGAGGCCGCAGCCGCCACGGGGTGCCGCAGCGTCGCGTTCACCTACAACGACCCGGTGATCTTCGCCGAGTACGCGATCGACACCGCGCGCGCCTGCCACGCGGCCGGCATCAAGACGGTGGCCGTGACCGCCGGCTACATCCACGCCGCGCCGCGCCGCGCGTTCTTCGAGGTGATGGACGCCGCCAACGTCGACCTGAAGGCGTTCACCGACGACTTCTACTTCAAGCTCACCGGCGCGCACCTGCAGCCGGTGCTCGACACGCTCCGGTACCTGGTGCGCGAGACCGGCTGCTGGACCGAGATCACGACGCTGCTGATTCCCGGCAAGAACGACTCGGACGACGAACTGCGCCGCATGAGCGCGTGGATCGCCTCCGAGCTCGGTCCGCGGGTTCCGCTGCACTTCACGGCGTTCCATCCGGACTACAAGCTCGACGACGTCCCCGCGACACCGGGCACGACGCTGATGCGCGCGCGACGGATCGCGCACGAGGAAGGGCTGAAGCACGTCTACACCGGCAACGTGCACGACACGGAAGGCGGGACCACGTTCTGCGCGGAGTGCCACGCCGCGCTGATCGTGCGCGACTGGCACCGCATCCTGCGCTACGACGTGACGGACGACGGGCGCTGCCCGCACTGCACGAACCCGCTCGCGGGGCGGTTCGAGCGCTTCGAGGGGAGTTTCGGGTCGCGCCGGATTCCGGTCCGGCTCGCCCCGCGCGCCTGACGGGCGATGCTCAGGCAGCGGCTGGCACGGACTCGGCGGCGCGCTTGCGCGCCATGCCGATGATCTTCGCGGCGACCGGAAGTTCGAGCGCCAGGAACTCGGCCTCCATCGTCGTGCGATCGATCAGCCGCACGTGTTTCTTGCGCGCGATGGCCTTCGCGCCGCGCTCGTAGCCCGCCTCGGCGACGATCGCGACCCGCAGCATCCCGATCTCGCGCGCCTGTTCGATCAGGGCGGTGATGCGGTCCACCGACACGTAATCGTTCTGCACAACGAATGCGTAGGCGCGCGCGGCGTCGTCGCGGTGCCTGAGGACGAGTTCGATCGGCCAGATGGCCGGCGACGCCGGCGACCCGCGGTAGCCGCGCGACTCGTACCAGGCGATCACCAGTTCGCGCAGCGGCACGCCCGCGGCGATCGAATCCGCCTCGGATGGGTAGCGCACCGACAACGGCACCGCCCACCTGCGCAGGCGCGGCCGCTCCGGAACGGCAGCCGGCTGCTTCGTCTGTGCCGGCTCCGCGACGATGTGCGAAATGAGTTCCTCGATCGGGTCCATGCCCGCGGCCGCGAGTTCCGGTGCGTTCGCCGCGGTGCTGACAGGCGCGAGCCGCGAAGGGGTCTTCAGGGTCGTGCCCGCGGCGAAGGCAGGAGGCGAGGCGTGGCCCGCAGCTGCCGGAACCGGATCGGCGACCGAGGCCCCGGCTCCAGCGGCCAGGACCACCTCCATCGCTCGCTGCTCGCGCTCGGCCGACTCCCCGCGCATGAATTCGGCACGTCGTCGCACCCAGTGCAGAAGGGCGAACAACGTCACGATGGCGCCGGCGAAGTAGAAGAGTGAGGGCACGCGCGAGTCGCTGTTTTGTGTCGGACCAGAGCCGCCGCGACGGCGGGACCTTGGCCACGACATATCGTGCCACGCAGGTCGGCTGGATCCCGCGGGAAATGGCGCACAAATGCCCGCAAATTCGAGTTCCCCGGAGCACGTTGCCCGGGAATGGCCTGCGCGCACCGACGCCCCCCTGCTTCTTACCGACGCCGCGCCCGGTTTTCGACGGCGGCCGCTTCTTAGAATTGAAAGCGCTTCGCACGGATCGGATCGGGCCATGACACTTGCAGTCGTCCGCAGCCGCGGGTTGAACGGCGTGGCCGCCCCGGAGGTGACCGTCGAGGTCCATCTTGCGAACGGGCTGCCATCGTTCACGCTGGTCGGCTTGCCGGACACCGAAGTCCGCGAAGCCCGCGAGCGCGTGAGGGCCGCGCTGCAGAACAGCCGCTTCGACTTTCCGACGCGGCGCATCACCGTCAACCTCGGCCCGGCCGACTTGCCCAAGGAATCCGGACGCTTCGACCTGCCGATCGCGCTCGGGATCCTCGCCGCGAGCGACCAGGTGCCGAGCCGCTCGCTCGACGCGTTCGAGTTCGCTGGCGAGCTTTCCCTGTCCGGTGAACTGCGTCCCGTGCGCGGCGCGCTCGCGATGGCCTATGCGGTGACGCGCTCCAGCGCCACGCGCGCGCCGCGCGGCTTCGTCGTGCCGTGGGGGAGCGCCGACGAAGCGGCGCTGGTCGGCAGGCTGCCGATCTACCCGGCCAGGACGCTGATCGAGGTCGTGCAGCACCTGCGCGCGGCAGCAGGCGAGGACGGCGGGAGGGAGATCCCGATCCACGAAGCGACGGTGCGGTCGACTACGCCCGCCTATCCCGACCTGTTCGACGTCAAGGGACAGGCCGCCGCCCGGCGCGCGCTCGAGATCGCCGCCGCCGGAGGCCACAGCGCGCTGCTGGTCGGCCCGCCCGGCACCGGCAAGTCGATGCTCGCGCACCGCTTCGCCGGGATCCTTCCGCCGATGACCGACGTCGAAGCGCTGGAGTCCGCCGCGGTGCTGAGTCTCGCCGGACAGTTCGCGCCGCAGCGCTGGGCGACCCGCATGTGCCGCGCCCCGCACCACACCGCGAGCGCCGTTGCGCTCGTGGGCGGCGGCAGTCCCCCGATGCCCGGCGAAATCTCCCTCGCGCACCACGGGGTCCTCTTCCTCGACGAGTTGCCGGAGTTCGAACGGCGTGTGCTCGAAGCCCTGCGGCAGCCCCTCGAGGCGGGCACCGTGACGATCTCGCGCGCGGCGCGCCAGGTCGACTTCCCGGCGCGCTTCCAGCTGATCGCGGCGATGAACCCCTGCCCCTGCGGCTACTTCGGGCACAGGACGATCGCGTGCCGCTGCACGCCCGACCAGATCGCGCGCTACCAGGACCGCGTCTCGGGCCCTCTGCTCGACCGCATCGACATGCGCGTCGAGATGACCTCGTTCACCGAAGAGGAACTCGGCCACCTGCCCGACGGCGAGCCGACCCGCTCCGTCGCGGCGCGCGTCCGCGAGGTCCGCGACCGTGCGCTCGGCCGACAGGGCAAGCCGAACGACCGGTTGGGGAGCAGCGAACTGCAAGCCGCCTGCAAGGTCGAGGGAGAGGCGAAGTCGCTGCTCCACGCCGCGACGGCCAGGCTCGGGTGGTCCATGCGGGCGTACCACCGGGTGCTCCGCGTGTCCCGCACGATCGCCGATCTCGCCGGGGCCGCGGACGTCGCGACCCAGCACGTGGCCGAAGCGATCCAGTACCGGCGCGCACTGCGCGAACCCTGAACCTGTCGTGTTTACGACAAACGCTCGACGCCCGGCGTCGATTTGGACGACAATTCGCATCTTCCGGGAAAACCGGCGCCGAACGGCGCGCAGCACGATGGACAGTACCGTTTCCCCTTGCGGCAACGACTTCGATGCCGCGTTCGACCGCAACTTCGCACTGGCCGGTTTCATCCTGAACCGCTTCCTGGTGCATCACCTGCTCAGGATGGCCCGCCAGACCAACGGAGACTTCGAGAGCCTCGTGATCTGGAGCGCGCTGGCGCTGCAGAACACGGCGGGCCTGCTCGGCCCCGGCGCGAAACCGCTGACGCCGCTGCAGCCCGACGGCACGTTTCCCGATGCGCTCCTGCGCGCGAACGGGCTGCGTTCGAGCGACCTGGCGCAGATCACCGGCATCCCGCGCGAGACAGTGCGTCGCAAGCTCGAACGCCTGGCGACCGACGGCCGCGTGAAACGGCACGAGAACGGGCGGTGGCACGTCGCCTCGGCCTCGATGGATCAGGAGATGCGCGATTTCATGCGCGAGACCGCCCGCAACTTCTGCGAAACGGCTCAGCTGCTCCAGGGCGCGATGCGCAACGGCGGCTAGGGCCGGCCGAGGTACAGGTACACGGCGGCGTTGTCGCGGCTCGAATAGCCGAAGCCGAGGTACAGCGGCCCCAGCGGCGAGTCGATGCCGACGTACACCGAGCCCGCGGGGATCGTGACCTTGCCGTCCACGATTTCACCCTTCCAGACGGGCACCACCGGCCTTGCGCGGCCCGCCTCCAGCGACGCGCCGAAGTAGACGCCCTCGAACAGCGGGATGTCCGCCAGCTTGGTGCGATAGCCGAGCCGCGCGAACTGGAAGTCCTGCGTCCGGATCTGCCCCGGCGCCAGTCCCGACAGCTTCAGGAATCCGCCAAGCTCGAACTGGTCGTAGATCGGAATCGGGTTCGCCCCCAACTTGCCGCCCGCCGACGCAACCAGTTCGAGGGTGTGCGCGCCGACCGAGACAGGCCGCGCCCGCCGCTGCTTTCCAGCGGTTGTACGGGTTGTCGCCGCCCAGCGACGAGAGCTGCGAATACAGCTTGCCCTCCGCCGCCCAGCCGCCGTCGGGAAGTTCACCCCGGAATTGATCCAGCTTCAGGTCGAAGATCGCGGCACGGATATTCGTCGTGCCGCTCGAGGGCAGCACGATGGAGCCGCTCTGCTGGCTGAACCGGCGCTCGCCGATCGCCAGCCCAGGCGCGCCTGCCCGTACTGGAGGAAATTCGCCCCGACGTCGAACTGCGCCACCCCGGACTGGTCCTGGTACTCGGCGGTCAGCAGGTCGTCGATGTACAGGTCGAGCGGCTTGTTGCGGTACCTCAACTGCGGAGCGACGAAGAAGTACTGGCGCTCCGACAGCGGCTGGTAGAACTCGGTGGCGAGCAGCACGTTGCGGCCGAGAACGACGTCGTTCCTCCACTCGGCGCCGAAGCGGTTGAGAGCCTTCGCGCGGTGCGATGCGAAGAGGTTGAAGAACGAGCGCTGCCCGAGGTCCGCCTCGAGTTCGAGTCCGAAGCGCACGTAGTGCGTCTGCGGCTTCTCACGGACCTTCACCGTCAGGATGCGCTTGCCGTCGACCTCCTCGACCGTGTAGCCGACATTCTCGAAGTCGCCGCGGCCGTAGATGCGGCGCATGTCGAGGTCGATCGTGTCGCGGTCGATCGGCTTGCCGACCTCGGTCTGCATCGACTGCAGCACGACTTGCGGGTTGATGCGCTGCGTGCCTTCGACGCGGATTTCGTCGACCACCGTGATCATCGCGTCCGTGCTCGCCGGGCCCTGGCGCCGACGCAGCGCGGCGTACTGCCCGGGCGGCAACGACAGGGCGCGCAGGCGGTCGGCGACCTTGCGCGCGCCGGCCTCGCCGATCGGCACCGTCTTGGTCAGGTTGTCGAAGTCGCCCGCGGAGAAGTCGCCGAGCTCGGGCTCGATGAGGATGTCCCGCGGCGTCAGTTCCGCCAGCGACCGACGGACGTTCTGCTCCGTCAGGATGTTGATCATCTGCCCGGTCACGCTCAGCACCGAGGTGATCTGCTCGGGCCGCATCAGCGGCGTGCCGAGGTTGACGGCGATGATGATCTCGGCACCCATCGAGCGGGCGACGTCGACCCCCAGGTTGCGGACCAGCCCGCCGTCGACGAGCTGCCGGTTGCCGACGGCGACCGGCGCCATGCCGCCCGGCACCGACATCGATGCCCGCATCGCCGTGATCAGGCTGCCGTCCTTCAAGCACGACCATCTCGCCGGTGCCGAGATCGGTGGCAATGGCGCGGAACGGAATCGACAACTGGTCGAAGCTGCGCACCGTCGTGAACTTCACCAGCTTGCGCAGCTGCGCCTCGACCGACACGCCGGTGACGATGCCCTTGGGCAGCACGATGCCGTCGCCGGTGACGCCAAGTTCCGGAATGATGTACGGAAACTCGTCGTCCGCCTTGCGGCGCATCGGCAGGTCCGCGCGCGGCGGACGGTCGGTGAACAGGTTCGCCGTAGTGATCGTCGCGATGTCGCGCTCCATTTCGGCGACGGAATTGCCCGAGGCATACGACGCGCCGACGATGGAACCCATGCTGGTGCCGACGATCACGTCCACGGGGACGCGCAGTTCCTCGAGCACCTTCAGCACGCCGACGTGCGCGGCGCCGCGCGCGCCCCCGCCGGACAGCACGAGTCCGATCTTCGGCCGCGCTGCCTGCTGGATCGCCGGAGCGACCTGCGACGACTGGGACGCCGTCTGCGCGAAGGCCGGCAGCGAAGCGGCGAAAAGCAGGCAGCCGAACAGGTGCGCGGTACGCGCAGTGATGGAGAGCGGCAGCATTCGAGCGTCCTCGTGGCCGGGTCTGATGCCCGGATCGGACGCTAGTGTAAGAGCCCTGAACTGCGGCGCGCGAACGCCACCGTCACCGGGTCACTTGTTGACGGGCATCGTGAACTCGGGGCCCTTGCTCGACGCCGCGTCCGGCCAGCGCTGCATCACCGACTTGTAGCGCGTGTAGAAGCGCACGGCCTCCTCGCCGTAGGCGTGGTGGTCGCCGAACAGCGACCGCTTCCAGCCGCCGAACGAGTGGAAGGCCATCGGCACCGGGATCGGCACGTTGATGCCGACCATGCCGACCTTCACGCGGCGCGCGAACTCGCGCGCGGTGCCGCCGTCGGTCGTGTAGCACGCGACGCCGTTGCCGAACTCGTGGCTGTTGACCAGGTCGAGCGCGGCGGCGAAGTCCGGGACGCGGACGACGGTCAGCACCGGCCCGAAGATCTCCTCGCGGTAGATCGACATGTCCGGCTTCGCGTGATCGAACAGCGTCGCGCCGAGGTAGAAGCCCTTGTCGCGGCCCGGCACGGTGTGGCGACGGCCGTCGCACACCAGCTTCGCGCCGCTCGCGATGCCCTGCTCGATGTAACCGAGGATCTTCTGGCGGTGCGTCTCGGTCACGACCGGGCCCATGTCGGCGTCCGGCTCCATGCCGTCCTTGATGCGCAGCTTCTTCACGCGTTCCGCGATCTTCGCCACCAGTTCGTCGCCGACGTGGCCGACCGCGACCGCGACGGAGATCGCCATGCAGCGCTCTCCGGCCGAACCGTAGCCGGCGCCCACGAGCGCGTCGGCCGCCTGGTCGAGGTCGGCATCCGGCATCACCACCATGTGGTTCTTCGCGCCACCCAGCGCCTGCACGCGCTTGCCGTGCCGCGTGCCCTCGTTGTGGATGTACTCGGCGATCGGCGTGGAGCCGACGAAGCTGACGGCGGCGATGTCCTTGTGCTGGAGGATCGCGTCGACCGCGGCCTTGTCGCCCTGCACGACGTTGAACGCGCCATCCGGCAGGCCCGCCTGCTTCAGCAGCTCGGCGATCAGCAGGCTCGCCGACGGGTCGCGCTCGGACGGCTTGAGGACGAACGTGTTTCCGCACACCAGCGCGAGCGGGAACATCCACATCGGCACCATCACCGGGAAGTTGAACGGCGTGATGCCGGCAACGACGCCGAGCGGCTGGCGCAGCGAGAAGTTGTCGATGCCGCCGCCGATGTTGTCGGAGAACTGGCTCTTCAGCAGTTGCGGCGCGCCGCACGCGAACTCGACGACCTCCAGGCCGCGCTGCACCTCGCCCTTCGCATCCGTGAAGACCTTGCCGTGCTCGCGCGTGATGATCCGCGCGAGGTCGTCGTGATGACGGTCCAGCAGCTCCTTGAAGCGGAACATCACGCGCGCGCGGTTCAGCGAGGAGGTCTCGCTCCACGCGGGAAAGGCCGCGAGGGCCGCGCGCACCGCGGCGTCGACCACCGGCGCGCCGCCGAGCTGCACCAGGCCGCTGACTTCGCCCGTGGCCGGGTTGAACACCTCGCTCGTGCGGTCTGCTGCGCCGGCATGCCGCGCGCCGCCGATCCAGTGCCCGATCTGCGCAACGCCCGCTTCCTGCTTGCCCATGGTGTCTCCTGCCCTTCCGGTTGCTTCCCTGTCGCCAGCCCTATTCGACCGTCTTCAGCGCGTCGCGCAGCATCGACACCAGCTGGTCGACGTGCGACTTCTCGATGATCAGCGGCGGGCTCAGCGCGAAGATGTCGCCGGTGGTGCGCACCAGCACGCCCATCTCGAAGCACTTCACGAAGGCCTCGTACGCGCGTTTGCCCGGCGCCCCGGCGCGCGCCTCCAGCTCGATGCCGGCCACCAGGCCGAGGTTGCGCACGTCGATCACGTGGCGCGCGTCGCGCAGGCTGTGGACGGCGTCCTCGAAGTACGGCGCCATCGCCGCGGCGTGCGCGAAGGTCTGTTCATCCTTGTAGAGCTTCTGCGTCGCGATGACCGCCGCCGCCGCCATCGGGTGGCCCGAGTACGTGTACCCGTGCATGAACTCGATGCCGCCGACCGGCGTCGCTTCGATGACCGCGTCGTGGATGCGGTTGTCGACGATCACCGCGCCCATCGGGATCGCCGCGTTGTTGATCGCCTTGGCGACCGTCATCATGTCCGGCCGCACCTTGAAGAAGTCCGCCGCGAACGGCGTTCCGAGGCGCCCGAAGCCGGTGATCACCTCGTCGAAGATCAGCAGGATGCCGTGCTTCGTGCAGATCTCGCGCAACCGCTCCAGGTAGCCCTTCGGCGGCAGCAGCACGCCGGTGGAGCCGGCGACCGGCTCCACGATCACCGCCGCGATGTTGCTCGCGTCGTGCAGCGTCACCAGGCGCTCGAGTTCGTCAGCGAACTCGACCCCGTGGGCCGGCATCCCGCGCGAGTGCGCATTGCGCGCCATGTCGTGCGTGGAACGCAGGTGATCGACGATCGCCATCAGCTGCGGAAAGGTCTTGCGGTTGCCGGGTATGCCGCCCACCGCCGTGCCGCCGAAGTTGACGCCGTGATAGCCCCGTTCGCGTCCGATGATCAGGCGCCGGCTCGGCTCGCCGCGCGCGCGGTGGTACGCGAGCGCGATCTTCATGGCCGTGTCGACCGACTCCGAACCGCTGTTCGTGAAGAACACGCGATCCATGCCTTCCGGCGTGACCTGCGCGACCGCGGTCGCCGCCTCGAACACGAGCGGGTGGCCCATCTGGAACGTCGGCGCGAAGTCCATCGTCGCCGCCTGCCGCTGGATCGCTTCGACGATCGGCGCGCGGCAGTGCCCGGCGTTGACGCACCACAGGCCGGCCGTGCCGTCGAGGATCTTGCGCCCCTCCGGCGTCGTGTAGTGCATGTCCTTCGCGCCGGCGAGCAGGCGCGGCGCCTGCTTGAACTGCCGATTCGCCGTGAACGGCATCCAGAAGTGCTCGAGTGCGAGAGCGTCGGCGGAGACGGAGTGCGTCGTCGGGTTTTCGAGCTTCATGGGTGAGGTCCTTTTCGAACGGCCGGATCAGGACGCCAGCCGGAAGGAAGTGAAGAAGGTATCGAGCACCTCGGGCGGAATCTCGCCCTCGGCGCCCAACGCGACGACCTGAAAGAGCTGATCATCGACGATGAAGAATCGCGCGGCAAGCCGCGATTTGCGACCGTCCGGTCCCGGCCGGCCCACCGCTTCGACCGCCTCGGAAGCGAGCAGCCTGCGAGTGCCGTTCGGCGGCAGCGTCAGCGACGGCGACGTGCTCGTGGTCACGGTGCCGCCGATGTTCCGTAGAAGTCCGTCCCGGAAGTATGCGATCGCCTGCGCGCGCCCGGCGGGTTCCGCGGACAGGGCCGCCGGCAGGCGCGCCACGCCGACGGCGAACATGGTGGCTCCGACGCCGGTCGACCACATGGTCACCGACACTGGCTGACCGCCGACGTCGAGGTCACGCGTCACGCTTTGCGACCGACCGGGAAGCGCCGCGACCGCGCCTTCGTCGACCCGGACTTCGCGCCACTCGAAGCGCTGGCTGCACGCGAGGGTCAGCAGCGCCAATGCGGCGACCAAGGCCGAACGCCACCTGTGCGTCATGTCCGGGAGTTGTCAGGGATGCCGCGGATGCGGCTGTCGCCCAGTATATCGACGCGCGCCCGCGCGCCCTGCGCCCGGCGCCTGGTCGCCGCCGCTGGGCGCGAGCCTAGAATTGACGCACCCCACTCAGGCACACCGACCATGGCACTCGTCGTTTTCCGTTCCAAGGCCGCCGGCGAAATCTTCATGTTCGAGGAGAGCGCCCGTCGCATCTTCGAGATCATCGGCCGGCAGGAATCGCCGCGCGGCGTCATCACCGCCGAACAGGTCCCCGAAGCGCTCCAGAAGCTCGTCGACGCCGTCGAAGAGGAAAAGGCGCAGCTCAAGGCCGCTCGGGAAGACGCCGAGCTCCAGGACAAGCAGGGCGACGGAACCGTGCAGCCGCGGCCGATCACGCTGGGGCAGCGCGCGTTCCCGCTGGTCGAGATGCTGAGGGATGCGCAGAAGATGAAGGTCGACGTCACCTGGGGCGTCTGACCCGCCAGATCCGTGGCAAGGCCAACGCAGGCCTGAGAAGGTGGGCGGCTGCGCCGCGAGCCGCTTCGATAACATCCGCCCATGTTGCGCCCCCGCATCCTTGTCGTCGAAGACGAACCGGCCATCGCCGACACCATCGTCTACGCGCTGTCGACCGAGGGCTTCGAGCCGCACTGGTGCGCGACCGGCGGCGCGGCACTCGAAGCCGCGCGCTCCCAGCCGTGCGCGCTGGCGGTGCTGGACGTCGGCCTGCCCGACATCAACGGCTTCGAACTGTTCAAGCAGTTGCAGCAGGTGGACCGCGGCCTGCCGGCGATCTTCCTGACGGCCCGCTCGAGCGAGATCGACCGCGTGGTCGGGCTCGAACTCGGCGCCGACGACTACATCGCCAAACCGTTCTCCCCGCGCGAACTCGCCGCGCGCGTGCGCACCGTGCTGCGGCGGGTCCAGCGTCCGGCGGCAGGCCCCGCGCGGTCGACAGCCACGGGACCGTTCGAGGTCGACGACGAGCGCAAGCTGATCCGTTTCCGCGGGCGCGCGCTCGACCTGTCCCGCACCGAGTACCGGCTGCTCAAGGTGCTCGTCGAGCGGCCGGGCCGAGTCTTCTCGCGCGACGAATTGATGGAACGCGCCTGGGACGATCCTGCGTCCGCGTTCGACCGCACGGTGGACGCGCACGTGAAGACCCTGCGCGCCAAGTTGCGCGACGTGGCGCCGGACGAGGACCCGATCGTCACGCACCGCGGCCTCGGATACTCGCTGAGCGAGCAACTGCAGTGAGCGACGCGCCGCCAGCGACATGAGCGCCGCACGGCCGCTCCGAAGGCGCTCGCTCCCCCTTGGGGGGACGGCGCGCAGCGCCAAGGGGGCACGATGAGCCGTCGTTCGCGGCTCTTTGCCGCCATCGTCGCGCTGTACGTCGCGGCGGTTGTGCTGCTGCTCTACCGCGTCAGCCTCGACATCGATCCGCGCTACCGCGAATCGGCCGAGGAGTCGCTCGTCGACACGGCCAACCTCCTCGCGACGCTGCTCGAGAGGCAGGCCTACGCGGGCGTGATCCAGACGGAGGAGCTCGAGCGCACGCTGGAACACGTCGGCAAGCGGCCGCTCGACGCCCGGATCTTCCAGATCCAGAAGAAGGCGGTCGTGCTGCACGTCTACGTCACCGACAGCCAGGGCACGGTGCTGTTCGACTCGGCCGGTCGCGACGCCGGCAAGGACTACCGCGGCTGGCGCGACGTCAGCCTGACGCTGGCCGGCCAGTACGGCGCCCGCACGACGCTCGCGGACCCGGACGACCCGTCGTCCGCGGTGATGTACGTCGGCGCCGCGATCCGCGAACGCGCGAGCCCGGACTCGGAGGACGCGATCGTCGGCATGGTCAGCGTCGGGAAGCCCGTGGCGGCGTTCTCGCCCTTCGTCGCGAACGCGCGGCAGAAGCTGTTCATCGCCGGCGGCATCGCGGTGGCGTCCTTCGCGCTGCTGCTGCTGATCGTCACGGTCTGGCTGGTGCGCCCGTTCGGCCTGGTGACCGACCTGTGGCGCGTCGTGCGTTCGCGCCAGGGAGGCGTCGGCCGGGTGCTGAATCCGTTCCGCGTCGCCTTCAACGACATGCGCGACGCGCTCGCGGGCCGCAGTTACGTCGACGAGTACGTCGCGACCCTGACGCACGAGATCAAGAGTCCGCTGGCGGCGATCCGCGGGGCGGCCGAACTGCTGCGCGAGCCCGTGCCCGAGGACGCCCGCATCCGCTTCACGCGCAACATCGAGGAACAGGTGGCGCGCGCGCAGGACCTGGTCGACCGCATGCTCGAACTGTCCAGCCTGGAACGGCGCGGCGTGCTGGGCCAGCGCGAGCCGGTGCCGGTGGCGGCGATCGCCGACGCCGTGCGCAACGAACTGTCCACGGTCGCGGCGCAGCGCAGTGTCGAACTGTTCATCGACGTCGATCCGTCGCTCGTCGCGCGCGGCGATCCGTTCCTGCTGCAGCGCGCGCTGTCGAACCTGGTCCTGAACGCGATCGACTTCGCGCCGCGCGAGTCGGCTGTCACGGTCGACGCCAGCGCAGTGCGCGGACGCGTCGACATCACCGTGCGCGACCGCGGCCCCGGGATCCCGGACTACGCAGCGGCACGCCTCTTCGAGAAGTTCTACTCGACTCCGCGTCCCGGCGGCCGCAAGGGCACGGGACTGGGGCTCGCGTTCGTGCGCGAGGTCGCGCAGCTGCATGGCGGCAGCGCGCGCCTGGCGAACCATCCCGAAGGCGGCGCCATCGCGACGCTGTCGATCCCGCGCGCCTGAGCGCCGTTCACGCCGGCTGACACCGGCGTCTCGACAGCAGTTGTCGAGCGCGCCTGCTTCACCGTTTCTTCACACTCGCTTCCCTTCCGGTTCGCCAAGGTTTCGAACGCGGCGTCGATCGTGCGCTCCATCAGCCCGGCCGCGGGCTTCCCGGAGAGAACGATGACGCTGCTGCAACCGATGCTGGACGGCGCGCTGGCCGCCGCCGAACTGCTGGCCCTGCTGTTCGTGTCGCCCGCGGCAGCGCGCGAACCCGCCACGCTCGACGCTGCCGCGGCGCTCGAGCGGCCGGTGCAACTCCACCGGCTGTCGACCGCGTGCGACGGCCTCCCGATCGCCGGCCACGCCCGCCTCACGGACGACGAAAGGATCGCCGACGCCAGCGGCCGCGTGAGGCCGCCGGTTCGGCTGGAAGCCGATGCGCCACGCGCAATGCTGATCGACCAGGACGACGGCGCCTTCCTGCTCATCGTCCCGCACCGCGCCGCTCCGCGAGGCACGCTCGTGCTCCGGCCGGCATCCGGCGAACCCGAGACACTGCAGCTGGGCGCGATCGACACCCGCCACGCGGTCCTCGTCCCGCTGCCTGGCCGCGCTCACCTCGACCGACTCGCGGATGGCGCCGTCGAGTTCGAACTGACGGACGAACGCGGGACATGGTGGACCACGCTAGTCGCCGAACGCGTCGGCGAGCGGCCAGCGCTGCAAACCCGCAGCGCCGAGTGAAGGAAGACTTCATGACCGGAACACTGCTCGGTCGCGCGGCGTCGATCGTCGCGCTGGCAGGCTGCGCCATGCTCTCCCCGCTCGCGGCGCAGGAGCGTCCGCGGGAGGACCTCACGAAGACGCTGTCACCCTACTTCGTGGTCGACAAGGCCGAGCCCGGCGTCGACGCCCTCCCACTCAAGGCCACGCGTGTCGACGTCAAGGTCGCCGGCGTGATCGCCGACGTCCGCGTGACACAGGTCTACCGCAACGAGGGCAACGCGCCGCTGGAAGCGCGCTACGTGTTCCCGGCGTCGACGCGCGCAGCCGTCTACGCGATGCGGATGCGCATCGGCGAGCGCGCGGTCGATGCCGAGATCCGCGAGAAGCAGGCGGCCCGGCGCGAGTACGAGACGGCGAAGCGCGAAGGGAAGAACGCCTCGCTGCTCGAGCAGCAGCGACCCAACGTCTTCTCGATGGCCATCGCGAACGTCATGCCGGGCGACGAGATCGCCGTCGACCTCTTCTACACGGAGAACCTCGTGCCGACCGACGGCAGCTACCGCTTCGTGTTCCCCACGGTGGTCGGCCCGCGCTACAACGGCGCCGCCGGGCGTGAAAGTCACCAGGCCGAAGGCTGGGTCGCGCAACCGACGTTGCGCGCAGCCGAGCCAGCCCGGCACACCCTGGCCATGAAGGTCGAAGTGAACGCGCCGCTGCCGGTTCAGTCCGCGGCGTCGCCGTCGCATCGGCTCGCCGTCGACGGCCTCGGCTCGCGCACGGCAAGGGCCGAACTGCCGGCCGCGGCCGAGCACGCGAACCGCGACTTCGTGCTCGAGTACCGGCTGGCCGGGCGCGAGATCGCCTCCGGCGTCCTGGTGCACGAGGGACGCGACGAGAACTTCTTCCTCGCGATGATCGAGCCGCCGGCGCGCGTTGCGTCGAACGCGATCGTGCCGCGCGAGTACGTGTTCGTGCTCGACGTGTCCGGCTCGATGCACGGCTTTCCGGTGGAGACCGCGAAGACCTTGTTGCGTGGGCTGGTCGCCAACCTGCGCCCCACCGACACGTTCAACATCATCCCGTTCGCCGGCGGCCACTCGATGTTCGCGCCGCGCTCGGTGCCCGCCACGCGCGAGAACGTCGAAGCCGCGGTGCGCTTCATCAACGGGCAGCGCGGCAGCGGGTCGACGGAACTGCTCGCGGCGCTGCGCGCCGCGCTGGCCATGCCGAGCGACCAGGAGCGCGCGCGCAGCTTCGTCGTCGTCACCGACGGCTACGTCACCATCGAGAAGCAGGCTATGGACCTGGTTCGCGCCAGCCTCGGCCGCGCCAACGTGTTCGCGTTCGGCATCGGCTCGTCGGTGAACCGCTTGCTGATCGAGGGCCTGGCGCGCGCAGGCCGCGGCGAGGCGTTCGTCGTGCTGAGCGAGCGCGACGCCGCGATCGAGGCCGATCGCTTCCGCGCGTACATCGAGTCGCCCGTGTTGACCCGGATCGCGGTGAGCTTTCGCGGCTTCGACGCCTACGACGTCGATCCGCCGCAACTGCCCGACCTGTTCGCGCAGCGCCCGCTGGTGATCTCCGGCAAGTTCCGCGGCGCGGCGACGGGCGCGATCGAAGTGCGCGGCACGGCGTCGACCGGCACCTTCGTCCAGTCGGTCGACGTCGCGCGTGGCCGCCTGCCGGCGACCGACGCGAAGGCGCTCGGCGTGCTGTGGGCGCGCAGCCGGATCGCAACGCTGGGTGACTACCAGAAGATCGCGCCGGACTCGGCGACGCAGAAGGAGATCACCGAGCTCGGGCTGAAGTACCGTCTGCTCACCGACTACACCTCGTTCATCGCCGTCGACAAGGTCGTCCGCAACCCCGGCGGCACGCAGGCCGGCGTCGACCAGCCGCAACCGCTGCCCGAGGGCCTCAGCGAGCTCGCGCTTGGCGAAGTGCCCAGCACGCCCGAGCCCGAGTTCGTGTCGATGACGCTGCTCGCCGGCGGGCTCGCGTGGTGGCTGCGCCGCCGCCGCACGGGAGGACGCGATGCGCGGTGAGCTGAACGCGCGCATCGGCCGCACGATGCCGTCACCGCTGTACGGCGTGCTCGTTGCCGAGCACGACCGCGCCGCGGATGGCGCCGGCGAACTCGTCGCGCATTGGCGCGCCGTGCGTCCGGTGGTCGCGCTGCTGGGCGGCCTGCTGCTGGCGCTGTGGCCGCACTGGATCTACATGGCGCGACGCATGGTCGACGGCTCCGACGAGCCGTGGGGCATCCTCGCGCTCGCGACCGTGCTCGTGCTGGTCGCGCGCGATCGCGCCGAGTTGTCGGTGCCGACGCGCTCCGCGCTGGTGGCGAGCGCCGCGCTCGCCGTCGTCGCCGCGGCGGCGACCCTCGTGCTGCCCGATCTCGCGGCGGCGGCCGTCGCGATGCTTGCCCTGGCGCTCTTCCTGGTCCACGCGATGCCCGCGCCGACCGGCCACCCCGCTCGTTGCGCTGCTGCTGCTCGCGCTGCCCGTCGTCGCATCGCTGCAGTTCTACCTGGGGTTTCCGCTCCGCGTGTTCACGGCTCACGCGGCGACGCTGGTCCTCGCGCTGGCGGGCGTGGACGCGAGCGCCGCCGGCGCGGCGATCCTGCACCAGGGCACCACGGTGCTGGTCGACGCGCCGTGCGCGGGGATCGGCATGCTGTGGATCGGCAGCTACACGGCCGCGCTGCTGTCGTATCTCGCGCGCGCGGACGGCGCGCGCACGGCGACGAACGCCGTCGCCGCGGCGCTGCTCGTGCTCGCCGCCAACGTCGCGCGCAACGCCGCGCTGTTCTTCCCGGAGGCGGGGCTCGTGCAGTGGCCGGCGTGGTCGCACGAAGCGGTCGGCCTGGCCGCGCTCGCGCTCGCCGTCGTTCCCATCGTCCTGATCGCTTCGAGGCCGTCGCCGATGAATGTCCGCACCTTCTTTGTCGGCGCCCTGCTGGTCGCGGGAGCGCTTCCCCTGGCGGGTCATCTCGTGCCCTTGCGCGCAAGCGAGCACGCAGACCCGCCGGAACGGGCCGCCACCGTCGCGTGGCCGACCCACTTCCGCGACCAGCCGCTGACCCAATTGCCGCCCGGCGCGCTCGAAGAGCGTTTCGCGCGGCGCTTTCCCGGCGCCATCGCGCGCTTCACCGACGGCCAGCGCGTGCTGGTCGTGCGCCAGGTGACCCGGCCGACCCGCCAGCTGCATCCGGCGGAGGATTGCTTCCGCGGCATCGGCTACCGCGTCGAGCGGCCGCAACCGGCGGTGGACGACCGCGGCGAGCGCTGGTCCTGCTTCGTCGCCGAGCGCGACGGCCGTCGCGTCAAGGTGTGCGAACGCATCCACGATGGCGGCGAAGGCCGGTGGACCGACGCGTCGGCATGGTTCTGGGCGTCGCAGTACGGCGGCGGGCCGTGGTGGGCGATCACCGTCGTGACGCCGATCGAAGGCGGAGTGTGACGCGCCCGAAGCGACAGCGCGATCAGTCCGGGTCGATGTACTTGTCTTCCAGGAGCTTGGCCTGCGCCGCGGCGAGCCGCGCCACCGGCACGCGTGGGCCGGAACACGAAACGTAAGTAAGCCCGATGTGATGGCAGAAGTGGATCGAGGCCGGGTTTCCACCGTGCTCGCCGCAGATGCCGACCTTGAGATCCGGCTGCGTCTCGCGCCCCTTCGTGACGGCCATCTTCATGAGCTGTCCCACGCCCTTGATGTCGAGCACCTCGAACGGGTTGTCCTGCAGGATGCCCGTCTCGGTGTAGGCAGGCAGGAACTTGTTCTCGGCGTCCTCGCGGCTGAACGAGAACGTCGCCTGGGTGAGGTCGTTGGTGCCGAACGAAAAGAACTCGGCGGTCTCCGCCATCCGCCCGGCGCGCACGCATGCGCGCACCACCTCCATCATCGTGCCGAACTTGAACTTCACGTTGATGCCATGGGTCAGTTCCACCACCTTGTGGATGCGCTGGACGTAGCCATGAATGCGCTTGAGCTCCTCCACCGTGGCAACCTGCGGCACCATGATCTCCGGGTAGACCTCGACGCCCTCGCGCGCGCACAGCGCCGCGGCCTCGAGGATCGCCCTGATCTGCATCGAGTAGATCTCCGGATAGCTGATCCCCAGGCGCACGCCGCGATGGCCGAGCATCGGATTGACCTCTTCGAGCGCGCGCACCTTCTTGAGAATCGCCTCCTTGCGGTGGATCACGTCGTCTTCGAGGTGTGATTCCTCGAAGGCGTGCAGCCCGACGACAAGCCGGGTCAGGCCGTCGGCGTATTGCTGGTAGAGCTTCGGGTTCAGCAGCTTGAGCGTGTCGGGCAGTTCCTTCAGCCCCTTGATGCTGTCGTTGAGCTGGTGGAGGTGCGCGATCTCGAGCTCGAGCTGCGCGGCCGTGGGCAGGAATTCGTGCATCGGCGGGTCGAGCAGGCGCACCGTCACCGGCAGCCCCTTCATCGCCTTGAAGATGGCCTTGAAGTCGGCGCGCTGGATCGGGAGCAGTCGGTCCAGCGCCGCCTGGCGTTCCTCCGGCGTCCCGGCGAGGATCATCTCCTGCACGATCGGCAGGCGATCGGTGCTGTTGAACATGCGCTCGGTGCGCACCAGCCCGATCCCGACGGCGCCGAACTGCCGCGCGCGGCTGGCATCCTCGGGCGTGTCGGCATTGGCCATGACCTTCAGCCGCGCCACCTCGTCCGCCCAAACGAGCAGCGTGACCATTTCGCCCGAGAATTTGGCCTCGACGGTCGGCACTTCACCGGCGTAGACATGCCCGGTGCCGCCGTCGATCGTGATCACGTCGCCTTCGTGCAGCGTGGTCTCCCCGATCACGGCGCGGCGCGCCTTGTCGTCGATCACGATCTGCTCGCAGCCTGACACGCAGGGCTTGCCCATGCCGCGCGCGACGACCGCCGCGTGGGACGTCTTGCCACCGCGGCTGGTGAGGATCCCCTGCGCCTGGAAGAACCCGTGGATGTCTTCGGGCTTGGTCTCCTCGCGCACGAGGATGATCCGCTCGCCGGCCAGTCCCCTGTGTTCGGCGGTGTCGGCATCGAACACGATGCGCCCGGAGGCCGCGCCGGGCGACGCCGGAAGCCCTTGCGCCAGTGACCTGCCGCGGAAATCGGGCGACAGCTGCGGCACCAGCAGCTGCTCCAGCTGGGTCGGCTCGACCCGGAGCAGCGCCCGCTCCTTGGTGATCAGCCCTTCGCTGTACATCTCCACCGAGGTGCGCACCATCGCCCGCGCATTCATCTTGCCGTTGCGGGTCTGCAGGCAGTAGAGCGTTCCCTTCTCGATCGTGAATTCGAAGTCCTGCACTTCGCAGTAGTGCGACTCCAGCCGATTGCTCAGTTCCAGCAGCTGGCGGTGGATCTCCGGCATCTCCTTTTCCAGCTCGGCGATCGGCCTGGGCGTGCGAATGCCTGCGACCACGTCCTCTCCCTGCGCGTTGACGAGGTACTCGCCAAAGATCAGCTTCTCGCCGGTTCCAGGATTGCGCGTGAACCCCACTCCGGTGCCGGAGTCGCTGCCCATGTTTCCGAACACCATCGTGCAGATGTTGACCGCGGTGCCGTTGGCCATGTCCGGCGTGATCTTGAATTGCCGGCGGTAGTCCACCGCGCGCTTGCCCATCCAGGAACGAAACACCGCGCCGACGGCAATCTCGAGCTGTTCATGCGGATCGTGCGGGAACGGCCTTCCCGAGTGGCGCTTCACGATCTCGAGGAAGTCGCCCGCGAGTTCCTTGAGGTGAGCGGCGTCGAGGTCCAGGTCCTCCCGCGCGCCGTACTTCCTCTTGACGGCCGCCATGCGCTCGTCGAAGTGCTCGTCGGCGACCCCCAGGGCGATCTTGCCGAACAGCTGGATGAAGCGACGATAAGCGTCGAAGGCGAATCGCTCGTTCGAGGTCTTCGCGATCAACGCATCCAGCGAGGTTTCGTTGAGGCCGAGGTTGAGGATCGTGTCCATCATGCCGGGCATCGACATGGCCGAACCCGATCGCACGGAAACGAGCAGCGGGTTCGTCCCGCTGCCGAAGCCCTTGCCGGTCTTCTTCTCCAGCAGGCTGATGTGGCCACGGATCTCGTCCATCAGGCCGGCGGGAAGCTGGTTCTTCTCGAGATAGACCAGGCATGCCTCGGCCGAGATGACGAATCCGGGCGGGACATTCAGGCCCAGTTGCGTCATCTCGCACAGGTTGGCTCCCTTGCCTCCCAGCAACATCTTGTTCTTGCCGTCGCCGTCCTCGAACGCATAGACGTACTTTCTGTTGTTCATTTGTCGTCGGCTCCCTCAGCAAATGCGCCCCTCGGCAATCGTGCCGCAGCATCGTGGACGATAGGGGGTCCGGCGGGCGAGTCGTTGATCGTATCGGGGTCGTTTGCGTTCAACCCGGAGCGACCAGGCCGAGCCTCCAGGAAGAACCTTCAGTCACCAATGCATGCCTGCGACTGGCGGCGGACATCGGAGTCGGCCTGCCAACCCCGACATCTCGCCCTAAAGTCCCTCGCGCCACTCCGCGTTGAAGACCTTCCACTGCCCGCGCTCGCGCCGCCACGCCGACTCGAAGTCCCACGCCTGGCCGCGCTCCGGCAGCAGGCCCGCGCCGCCGGTGGCCACGACGCGCACCCGCGCGAACGCGCGGTCGCCGTCGATGCGAAGCTCGGTCACCACGGCGTTCACGCTGATCTTCTCGTTGCGCAGGATCGCGGCGACCAGCGTCCTCTTCGCGTCCTGCTTGCCGAAGGCGCCCGACTCGCGGCTGAAGTCGTCCGTCAGCGCATCCAGGAACGCCGCCGGCTCGCGCTTCTCGATTGCCCCGGTCATCGCGTCGATGGTCGCGCGCAGCTCGCGCTCCGGATCGCTGCGGCCGCACCCGGCCACGACGGCGAGCGCCAGCAGCGATGCGACGACCCGGCGGCGTGTCACCCGAGGTTCGGCGCGAGCCAGCGTTCGAGCTCCTCGACCGACTCGCGCTTGCGCCGCGCGAGGTCTTCGAGCTGGTCGCGGCCGATGCGGCCGACGTTGAAGTACTTCGCCTGCGGATGCGAGAAGTAGAAGCCCGACACGCTCGAGGCCGGCGACATCGCGTAGCTCTCGGTGAGCGTCATTCCGATCCCGTCCGCCGCGAGCGCGTCGAACATCGCGCGCTTGACCGAGTGCTCGGGGCACGCCGGATACCCCGGCGCCGGGCGGATTCCGCGATAGCTCTCCTTGATCAGCGCCTCGCTGGTCAGCGCCTCGTCGGCCGCGTAGCCCCACAGGTCCTTGCGCACGCGCTCGTGCATCATCTCGGCGAACGCCTCGGCCAGGCGGTCGCCGATCGCCTTCAGCATGATCGCGGCGTAGTCGTCGTGCTTCGCGACGAACTGCGCGGCGCGCTCGTCGACGCCGAGTCCGGTCGTCACCGCGAACAGCCCGATGTAGTCGGCGATGCCGGAGTCCTTCGGCGCGATGAAGTCGGACAGGCACTGGTTGGGGTTCGGCACGCCGCCGAGCACGGGCTTCCTGGTCTGCTGGCGCAGCCCGTGCCACGTGAACAGCACCTCGCGCCGCGTCTCGTCCGTGTACAGCTGGATGTCGTCGCCCACCGAGTTCGCGGGGAAGAACGCCACGGCGCCGTTGGCCGTCAGCCACCGCTCGCGCACCGCGCGCTCGAGCATCTTCTCGCCTTCGGCGAAGACCTGGCGCGCGTGCTCGCCCACCACCTCGTCGGCGAGGATGCCCGGAAAGGGGCCGTGCAGGTCCCAGGTCTGGAAGAACGGGCCCCAGTCGATGTACTTCGCGATCATCGCGAGGTCGTAGTTCCGGAAGAGCCGGCGCCCGATGAACTTCGGCTTCGGAGGTGTGTAGCCGGTCCAGTCGATCCGAGTGGCATTGGCGCGCGCCTCGGCGAGCGGAACGAGTTCGGGTCCCTTCTTCGCCGCGTGCTGCTCGCGCACCCGCGCGTACTCGGCCGTCAGCTCCGCGATGAAGCGCGCGGCGGCGTCGTCGGAGACCAGGTTCTGGCAGACGCCGACGGAGCGGCTCGCGTCCGACACGTACACCACCGGGCCGCGCGAGTAGTGCGGCGCGATCTTCACGGCGGTGTGGACGCGGCTGGTGGTCGCGCCGCCGATCAGCAGCGGGATCTCGAAGCCCTGGCGCTGCATCTCGCGCGCCACGTGCGCCATCTCCTCGAGCGACGGCGTGATCAGGCCCGACAGCCCGATCATGTCCGCCTTCTCGTCGCGCGCCGCCTGCAGGATCTTCTCGGCCGGCACCATCACGCCCATGTTGACGACTTCGAAGTTGTTGCACTGGAGCACGACCGACACGATGTTCTTGCCGATGTCGTGCACGTCGCCCTTGACGGTCGCGATGACGACCTTGCCCTTGGCGCGCGCCTCCCCGCCGGCGGCCACGTGCGCCGCCTTCTCGGCCTCGATGAACGGGATCAGGTGCGCCACCGCCTGCTTCATCACGCGCGCGGACTTGACCACCTGCGGCAGGAACATCTTGCCCGCCCCGAACAGGTCGCCGACGATGTTCATGCCATCCATCAGCGGGCCTTCGATGACCTCGATAGGACGGCCACCGCGCGCGGCGATCGCCGCCCGGCACTCCTCGGTGTCGTCGACGACGAACTGCGTGATGCCGTGGACGAGCGCGTGCGCGAGCCGCTTCCCGACCGGGTCGGCGCGCCAGGCGAGGTCTTCTTCCTTCTTCCTGCCGCCCGCCTTCACCTGCTCGGCGAACGACACCAGCCGCTCGCCGGCATCCGGCCGCCTGTTCAGCACGACGTCCTCGACGCGTTCGCGCAGTTCCGGCTCGATGTCCTCGTAGACGCCGAGCTGGCCGGCGTTGACGATGCCCATCGTCATCCCGGCCTGGATCGCGTGGTACAGGAACACGGTGTGGATCGCCTCGCGCACGTGGTCGTTGCCGCGGAAGCTGAACGACACGTTCGACACGCCGCCGCTGACCTTTGCGTACGGCAGGTTGCGGCGGATCCAGCGCGTGGCCTCGATGAAGTCGACCGCGTAGTTGTTGTGCTCCTCGATGCCGGTGGCGATCGCGAAGACGTTCGGGTCGAAGATGATGTCTTCGGGCGGGAAACCGATGCGGTCGACCAGCAGCCGGTACGCGCGCTCGCAGATCGCCGTCTTGCGCTCGAAGGTATCGGCCTGGCCCTGCTCGTCGAACGCCATCACGATCGCCGCGGCGCCGTAGCGCAGGCACAGGGTGGCCTGCCGCAGGAACTCCTCCTCGCCTTCCTTCAGGGAGATGGAGTTGACGATCGACTTGCCCTGCACGCACTTCAGGCCGGCCTCGATCACGCTCCATTTGGAGCTGTCGATCATGACCGGCACGCGCGCGATGTCGGGCTCGCTGGCGATCAGGTTCAGGAAGCGGCTCATCGCCGCGGCCGAGTCGAGCATCGCCTCGTCCATGTTGACGTCGATGACCTGCGCGCCGTTCTCGACCTGCTGGCGCGCGACGCTGACGGCCTCCTCGTACTGCTCGTTCAGGATCAGCCGCGCGAAGGCTTTCGAGCCGGTGACGTTGGTCCGCTCGCCGACGTTCACGAACAGCGAGTCGTCGGCGACCGTGACCGGCTCGAGGCCGGAGAGGCGCATCGGCTTCGGCAGCACCGGGACCGGGCGCGGCGCAACGCCTTCGATCGCGCGCGCGATGGCGCGGATGTGATCCGGCGTCGTGCCGCAGCAGCCGCCGGCGATGTTGACGAACCCCGCGTCGGCGAACTCCCTCAGCAGCGACGACGTGATCTCCGGCGTCTCGTCGAAGCCGGTGTCGCTCATCGGGTTCGGCAGGCCCGCGTTCGGATACACGCTGACGAACACGTCGGCCTTGGCCGCCAGCTCCTCGATGTACGGACGCATCAGCGCCGCCCCGAGGGCGCAGTTGAGCCCGACGGACAGCGGGCGCGCGTGGCGCACCGAGTTCCAGAACGCCTCGACCGTCTGGCCGGAGAGGATGCGGCCCGACGCGTCGGTGACGGTGCCGCTGATCATCACGGGCACCCGTGGTTCACCCAACTGAGCGCGCCGATCGAACTCCGCCTCGACCGCGAAGATCGCCGCCTTGGCGTTCAGCGTGTCGAAGATGGTCTCGATCAGCAGCACGTCGGCGCCGCCGTCGAGCAGGCCGCGCGCCTGCTCGCCGTAGGACGCGACCAGCTGGTCGAACGTGACGTTGCGCGCGCCCGGGTCGTTCACGTCGGGCGAGATCGACGCGGTCTTCGGCGTGGGCCCGAGGGCGCCGGCGACGAAGCGCGGCCTGTCGGCGCTCGAGAACTTGTCGCACGCTGCGCGCGCGATGGAAGCGGCCGCCACGTTCATCTCGTACGCGAGGTGCCCGAGGCGGTAGTCGTCCTGCGCGATCGACGTCGCGCCGAACGTGTTCGTTTCGATCAGGTCGGAGCCGGCCTCGAGGTACGCCTCGTGGATCTCGCGCACGACGTCCGGCCGCGTCAGCACCAGCAGGTCGTTGTTGCCGCGGACGTCGACCGGATGGTCCACCAGCCGATCGCCGCGGAACGCCGCCTCGTCCAGCTTGTAGCGCTGGATCATCGTGCCCATCGCGCCGTCGAGGATAAGGATGCGTCGCGCGAGCAGCTCTCGCAGTCGGCTCTCGGTGGCGGAAACGGTCGGGGCAGCGGCACGGGCGCCCGGCGCCGACATCGTCGGCGCGCTGCCCCCATCAGGGAGACGCGTGTTCATCGCGGGCCTTTAGGAAGGTCGGGGAATTGTAAGGGAGCGGTCTGCGGGTCCGCCCGACCGACCGTCCCTCCGGTCAGGCCAGGGCGCGTCCCCGGAGCAGGTCGCTTGCACGCTCCGCGATCATCACGACCGGGGCGTTGGTGTTGCCCGACACGAGGGTGGGCATCACCGATGCGTCGATCACCCGCAAGCCCTCGACCCCGCGCACGCGCAGCTGGGGATCGACCACCGCGCGATCGTCGCTGCCCATGCGGCAGGTGCCGACCGGGTGGTAGATCGTGTCGGCGTGCGCGCGGATGACCGCGCGGATCTCGTCGTCCGTGCGCGCATCGGCGCTGTAGAGCTCGCGCTTCGGATTGGCGCCGTCGAACGGCGCGAAGGCCGGCTGCGCGAAGATCTTCCGGACGAGCTTGAAGCCGCGCACCAGCGTCTCGAGGTCGTCCTCGTGCGACAGGAAGCGCGGGTCGATCAGCGGCGCGTCCTTCATGTCGCGCGACGCGAGCCGCAGCACGCCGCGGCTCTTGGGACGCAGCGGGCACGAGTGGCAGCTCATGCCGTGGCCCCAGTGGAACGTGCGGTTGTGGTTGTCGACCATGCCGATGACGAAGTGAAGCTGCAGGTCGGGCCGCGCCTGGCCGGGCAGCGTGCGCACGAAGCCGCCCGCCTCCGCGAAGTTGGAAGTCAGCACGCCGCGCCGCTCGCGCCGCCAGCGGCCGATCTCGCGCATCACCTTCCAGGCGCCGGCCGGCGACAGGCCGAGGAGGTCGGTGTTGTCGACGCGACGATTGACGATGATGTCCGGATGGTCCTGCAGGTTGTCGCCGACCGGCAGGTCCGCGATCGTCGCGATCCCGAGTTCCTTGAGATGGCTGCCCGGGCCGACGCCCGACGCCATCAGCAACTGGGGCGATTGCAGCGCACCCGCCGCCAGCAGCACTTCGCGCCGCGCCCGCACTTCGCGCGCCTGCCCGCCCTGCTCGAAGCGCACCCCGACGGCCCGGCGGCCGTCGAACAAGACCTGGGTCACGAACGCGTTGATCTCGATCTTCAGGTTGGGCCGCCCGCGCGCCGGGTCGAGGTAGGCACGCGCCACGCTCCAGCGTTCGCCGTTCTTCTGCGTCACCTGGTACCAGCCGACGCCCTCCTGCGACTGCCCCGCGAAGTCGTCGTTGCGCGGCAGGCCGGCCTGCTGCGCGGCCTCGATGAACCTCGCGGCGAACGGATGCGGCGAACGCAGGTCGGCGACGTTCAGCGGACCGCCGCGGCCGTGATACGCGCCGTCCAGGCCCGGGCGCTCGTTGTTCTCCGAACTGCGAAAGTACGGCAGGACGTCGTTCCAGCCCCAGCCGGTCGCGCCCTCCGCCACCCAGTCGTCATAGTCCTCGCGCTGGCCGCGCAGGTAGACCATCGCGTTGATCGAGGACGAACCGCCGAGCCCGCGCCCGCGCGGCTGATAGCCGCGCCTTCCCGCGAACCCCGGCTGCGGCACGGTCGAGAATGCCCAGTTGTGGGCGTTGCGGCCGACGATGTGGACCGCCGCCCCGGTCGGGACGCGGCTCAGCACACCGTCGTTGCTGCCGCCGGCTTCGAGCAGCGCAACCGAAACTGAAGGATCCTCGCTGAGACGGGCGGCCAGCACACAGCCCGCCGATCCGCCGCCGACGACGATGTAGTCCACTTCCACGAAGTTCTCCCTTGCGACGCGGTCGTCCGCATCGCTCGTTTCGGAAGAATTGTCCCGTGCGAGCGCGGGCGCCCGCGGCCGCTTCCGTAGAACGGTTCCTCGAAATCAGGCGCGTCTCGCGGCGCACAAATGAGAACGGCGCGCCTGCGCGCGCCGTCTCCTGCTGCGAAGTCGGCCGTCTTCAGTGCAGCACGACCGGCTGGTTCATCAGGCCCGAGAAGCCTTGCAGAAACTCGTCGACTTCATCCGAGGTCGGTCCCTGCTCGATCAGTTCCTGCACGTTGCGGCGGAACACTTCGGCGTCCTGCCCGCCCAGGAAGATCTCACGGCGCAGGTTCTTGTCCATGATCTCGTAGCCGCCGACCTCACGGTCGGAACCGGCGGAAGGTCCCTCGAACTCGAAGACGCAGTAGTGCGGGCTGTTGTAGATCATGGTCACTGACATTGCGTGTCCTTTCGGTGCCGGCTCGACCGGATGGAGGGATCCGTCGACCCACCTGTATGCAATATCGGTACCCGCGAGTCCAATTCAAGCAGTCGCTGGAAAGCCTCTAGAAGTCTCGAATTCTGCGACAGTGACCGCTAACTATTGGCGATCAGGAACTGCCGCAGGACCCGGTTGAACTCGGCCGGCTGCTCGACGTTCGACAGGTGCGCAGCGCGCGGGATGACGTGCAGCCGCGACCGCGGCATCGCCCGAACGATCTCCTCGGACATGGGTCGCGGCGTGCCGAGGTCCGAGTCCCCGACGATGACCAGTACCGGAGAGTCGAAGTCCGTCAGCCGGGCCGTCAGGTTGATGCGCGAGATGCCCTGCGCGCATCCGGCATAGCCGGCGACAGGCGTGGACCGGATCAACCTTCCGATGCGACCGACCTCCTCCGGATGGCTTTCCCGAAACGCGGCGGTGAACCAGCGCTCGAGCGTGGACGGCACGATGGCGTCCATGCCACGGCTGTGCACCAGGGCGAGCCGCTCTTCCCATACCGCGCGCGACTCCGCGGGATAACGGCTGGTGGTGTCGGCGAGCGTGACCGTTTCGAAGCGGGCCGGGTACTTCAGCAGGAACTGCTGCCCGATCATCCCGCCCATCGACAGACCGACGAAGTGGCAGCGCCGGATCGAGACCGCGTCGAGCACCGCCTTCAGGTCATCGGCGAGGACTTCGAGCGTGTACTCGCCCGCCGGCGCGCCCGACTGGCCGTGGCCGCGGGTGTCGAACCGAAGGATGCGGAAGTCGGAGAACTCCGCCATCTGCGGGTCCCACATCGTGTGGTCGCAGGCGAGCGAATGGCTGAACACGAGCCATGGCCGGGCCACGTCGGTACTGCCTTCCACGCGGTAGGCGATGCGAACTCCGTCCCGCTCGATCGTTTCCATCGTCACTCCACTTCGAATCGCACTCCGAGGCTGCCGTCCTCGAGCAAGGCGCGCACGCGGGGGAGGTGGTCCGCCGTCGCGAGCAGCAGCAGCACCTCGTCCGGCCGGTGTGCGCGCACCGCGCGGGTGAGGGTCACCCGGAGCGGGACCTGTCCCACGCAGCAGACGCAGCCCGGCGCGAGCCGCGCGAGCGGCACGTCGTCTGGCGCTTCCAGCGGCACGAACCCGCTCTCGGCAACGACAACTCGACGCCCATTGGAAGGCCGTGCAAGCCAGTCGTCCAACTGCGCCTGCTGGCCGGCAGGCGATGCCAGCCGGATGGTCGCCCGCATCAGCGGCGCCAGAAGGCCGGAGTGAAGAGCACCAGCACCGAGAACAGTTCGAGCCGCCCGATCAGCATTGCGAACGTGCAGACCCAGGTCTCGAACGTGCTCAGGTTGCCGTACGTCGTCGCCGGGCCGACCTGGTTCAGGCCCGGGCCGGTGTTGTTCAGGCAGGCGACGATGGCCGTGAAGGCCGTGATCACGTCGAGGCCGGACATCATCAACAGGAACGTCAGCCAGGTCATCGCCGCGCCATAGACCAGCATGAAGGCGAGCACCGCGAAGATCACGTTGTTCTCGATGACCCGGTCGCCCACCACGACCGGGTTGACCGAGCGCGGATGCAGGATCCGGGTCATTTCGCGACGCGCCTGCTTCAGCAGGATCAGGCCGCGGATCATCTTGATGCCGCCGCCGGTCGAACCCGCACACGTGGCGAATCCGCACAGGAACAGCATCAGCACCGGCGCGAAGATCGGCCACTGGTTGTAGTCGGTGCTGGCATAGCCGGTCGTCGTGGCGATCGATACCACGTTGAAAGTCGCGTAGCGCAGCGCGGTCAGCCAGTCCGGATAGACGTCGCGTGCGAACAGGAACGCGGCCACGAACAGGCACGCCGCCACGAGCGTGGCGACGTACGCCTTGCTCTCCGGATCGCGCAGATAGACCATCAACGAGCGCCGCCGCCACGCAAGGAAGTGCATGGAGAAATTGAAGCCGGCCAGCACCATGAAGAACACCGCCGTGGCCTCGATCAGCGGCGAATTCCAGTACCCGAAACTGGCGTCGTGCGACGAGAAGCCACCCAGCCCCATCGTCGAGCACATGTGCATGAAGGCATCGCTCCACGACATGCCCGCCCAGCGGTACGAGAAGAAGCACGCGACCGAGATGCCGAAGTACACCGCATAGAGCGCCTTCGCCGTGTCGGCGATCCGCGGCGTCAGTTTCGACTCCTTCATCGGGCCGGCGGTCTCCGCCTTGAATACCTGCGAGCCGCCGACGCCCAGCAGCGGGAGGATCGCGACGACCAGCACCAGGATGCCCATGCCGCCGATCCACACGAGCAGGTGGCGCCAGATGTTGATCGACAGCGGCAAGTCGTCCAGGCCCGACAGCACGGTCGCGCCCGTTGTCGTCAGCCCCGACATCGCCTCGAAGTAGGCGTGCGTGAACGAAGTTCCAGGCAGGTGCAGGATCAGCGGCAGTGTCGCGAACGCCGGCACCACCGTCCACACCAGGGTGACCAGGAGAAAGCCGTCGCGCGGCTGCAGTTCGCGCCGGTACTTGCGTGTCACCAGAATCAGCAGCAGGCCGGCGCCGGCGGTGATCAGCACGGCGAGGTCGTAGTCCCTGAGCGCCTTGTCACCGCCGACGAGAGCGAACATCAGCGGCACCACCATCGTCGCCGCGAAGATCATCACGACGTACCCGAGTACGTTGACGACCGGCAGCGCGGAGCGGGCGATTGCGTTCATTGACGGCGAAGGGCGCGGGCCGCGCGGATTATGCGCCCGTCGACATCGTCCGAAAGGGAAACGCCGGGGCAGCAACGCCCCGGCGCGGCGACGTCAGTGCCCGTACACCATGCTCGGTATCCAGAGCCCGATCTGCGGGAACGTGTAGAGGAGGAAGATCGCGACGACCTGGATCACCATGAACGGCATCATGCCCGCGAAGATCTGGTTCAGCGTCACGTGCGGCGGGCTGACGCCCTTCAGGTAGAACGCAGCCATCGCCACCGGCGGCGACAGGAACGCGGTCTGCAGGTTCAACGCCACCAGCAACCCGAAGAACAGCGGGTCGACGCCGAAGTTGTCCAGCAGCGGCACGAAGATCGGCATGAAGATGACGATGATCTCGGTCCATTCCAGGGGCCAGCCGAGGACGAAGATGATGACCTGCGAAAGAACCATGAACTCGGTCTTCGACAGGTTCATCGACAGCACCCACTTCTCGACGAGTTCCTGTCCGCCGAGCAGCGCGAACGCCGCGGAGAAGATCGACGAGCCGACGAACAGCCAGCACACCATCGCGCTCGTCTTCGCCGTCAGGAACGACGACTCGCGCACCGTGTCCATCAGCTTCGACTGGCGCAGCGCGAGGATCGACCACGCGCCGATGCCGACGATCGCGACAAGCCCGAACCAGGTCGGAACCGGGGGCGCGACGCCGGCGACCGAGAGCCGGAACCAGACGATCGACGCAAGGAACGGCACCCACAGCGGAACCCAGACGAGCAGGACCTTCCGCATCTGGGCGCTGGGATAGTTGATCAGCATGTACGCGGAGGCGAGCACGAATCCGCCGAACGCGCCGATGGCGGCGGCTTCGGTCGGCGTCGTCAGGCCGAACACGATCGAGCCCAGCACCGCAAGGATCAGGACCACCAGCGGGAAGAACGACGACAGCAGCATGCGGAAGATCTCGAGTCGCTTGACCGAGAAGATCGCGTAGAAGCCAACCAGGACCAGCGTGCCGACACCGAGCGCGATCCAGAAGCCGGTCGGCGCCGGCTGCGCCGCGGGCGCGTCGACTTCGGTCTTCGCCGCTTCCGCCGGCGCGGGCACCGGTGGGGCCGGCTCGGCCGCTGCAGGTTCCTTGACCTCGGCTCCCGGCGGCTCCTGCACGCCGCCGGACGACGGCGGTTCCTGAACGCCTTCGGGCTCGGCCAGGCCGCCGGCGGCCGTGCGGTTCGTCCGACGACATGCGCGACGAATCCATCTGCTCGAGGCCGGATGCCGCCTCGGGCGCGGCCGTCACCGCCACATACGCTTCGCCCATCACGAACGCGAAGAACAGCAACGGGAGCAGCACGATGATGCTCTGCTTGATGAGGGCGCCGGTCCCGACGTTGCGGTTGTTCCGCCCCTTGAAGGCCCCGAGCACCGCCGGCAGCGCGCGCCGGCTGCCATCTGCCGAAAGGGCTTCCAGCACCGGCGGCAGCTTGACCCTGCGGCCCTCTTCCGACAGCGGGGGCGCCATGTTCGGCCAGATCTTGGCGACGATGATCACGTAGCCGATGTACAGCCCGGCCAGCATGATCCCCGGGAAGAACGCACCCGCATACAGCTGCACGACCGACACGCCCGCCGTCGCCCCGTACACGATCAGCATGACCGACGGCGGGATCAGGATGCCGAGGCAACCACCCGCGGTGATCGCGCCGGCGCCCAGCTTGGTGTTGTAGCCCGCCTTCAGCATCGCCGGGAACGCCAGCAGGCCCATCAGGGTGACGACCGCGCCGACGATGCCGGTGGCGGTTGCGAACACCGCGCAGGTCACGAGCGTTGCAACGGCCAGCGAGCCCGGAATGCGGGCCATGGCCAGGTGCAGCGACTTGAACAGCTTCTCGATCAGGTTGGCGCGTTCGACCAGGTATCCCATGAAGACGAACAGCGGGATCGAGATCAGCACGTCGTTGCTCATCACCTTGAACGTCGACTGCACGAACAGGTCGAGGGTCTTCCTGACGTCCCCGTCGTACGACAGCCAGGTGAAGAGGATCCCCATGCCCATCAGCGTGAACGCGGTGGGGAATCCCATCATGATCGCGACGACCACCAGCGACAGCATCAGCAGGCCGAGGTGGCCGCGCGTGATCGTTTCGGCGGACAGGAAGATGTACAGCGCGCCGGCGATGAGCAGCGCCATCAGCGCGAAGCCGAACCACAGTTCCTTGCGGATCTTCATTTGTTCGCCTCTCGCTCCTGCGCCACCACCATGGCGTCGACCGCGAGGATGTCTTCGTCCTTCACGTGCACCATCTCCTTCAACTTGTCGACGTCGACCTCCTCGACGTCCTCGATCCGGCTCGGCCACTCGCCGTCACGGATGCAGAGGTAGCAGCGGATGATCTCGACGATGCCCTGCATCAGCAGCAGGAAGCCGGCGACCGGGATCACGAACTTGAAGGGATAGATCGGCAACTGGTCGGCCGAGAAGGTCTGTTCGCGGATCGCCAGCGACTCCTGCGCGAACGTCCAGCCGGCGTAGGTGAGCGCGATGATGCCGGGCAGGAAGAACACGAAGTACAGGATGATGTCGACCCACGCCTGCGTGCGCGGCTGGAAGAAGCCGTAGAGCACGTCCCCGCGCACGTGGTTGTTCTTCGCCAGCGTGTAGGCGCCGGCCATCATGAACAGCGTCCCGTACAGCATGATCTGGACATCGAGCGCCCACGCGTGCGGATTGTTCAGCACGTAGCGGGAGTACACCTCCCACGTGATCAGGATCGTCAGTCCGACGATCAGCCAGGAAAACAGCTGGCCGAAGAAGGTCGAGACCTTGTCGACCGTCAGCAGGAATTGTTGCATCGAGTCCTCGCCTGGAGCACCGGCCTTCTGCGGGCCGCTTCGTGGTGACACTGGTGATGCGGAAAGACGCAGGCGACGCCTCGCGTCGCCTGCGCCGATACAAGGACCCGGCCGCAAGGGCCGGGTCATGTCGCTCTCGCTAGGCCTTCTTGGCGGCGCCCTTGGCGGGCTCGCCGGCCGGACGGCCGAAGTAGCGGTTGTACGCCATCCGGAAGTCGACGTTGTAGTCGAAGCCGTACCGGCAGGCGCGCTCCGCGAAGGCCTTCTGCGACTCGAGCACCCTCTTGAACATCGGGTTCTCGGCCGACTTGGCTTCGCAGATCTTGTCCCACACCTCGAGCTGGGTCCGCAGGATCGCATCCGGCGTCTTGTAGAAGCTGACCTTGTCCTTCGTGCGCAGCTCGATGTAGTCCTTCGAGTAGCGGTCGGCGGCCTTCCAGCTCATGTCGGCGCTCGCGGCCTGCACCGCGTTGTCGATGACGGCCTTCAGCTCGCCCGGCAGCGCGTCGTACTTGGACTTGTTGAACAGGACCTCGAACTGCTCGCCCGACTGGTGGAAGCTCTGCAGCATGCAGACCTTCGACACGTCCGGGAAGCCGAGGAGACGGTCGGACGTCGCGTTGTTGAACTCGGCGCCGTCGATCAGGCCGCGGTCCAGCGCCGGGACGATCTCGCCGCCCGGCAGCGGATTCACCGCCGCGCCCATCGCCGTGTACATGTCGACCGCGAGGCCGACGGTGCGGAACTTCAGGCCCTTGATCTGATCGGCCGAGGTGATCGGCTTCTTGAACCAGCCGAACGGCTGCGTCGGCATCGGGCCGTACAGGTACGACACGACGTTCATGTTGAGACCCTTGTAGATCTCCTCCAGCAGCGCCTTGCCGCCGCCGTAGTAGTGCCACGCGAGAACCTGGTTCGCGTCCATGCCGAAGGCCGGGCCCGAGCCCCACAGCGCCATGGCCGTGCTCTTGCCGTACCAGTACGCCACGACGCCGTGGCCGCCGTCCAGCGTGCCCTTGTTGACGGCGTCGAGCAGGTCGAACGCCGGGACCACCGCGCCGGCCGGCAGCAACTCGATCTTCAGGCGCGAGCCGCCCATGTCGTTGACCTTCTTGACGAAGTCAGCTGGCGTACTCGTGGAAGATGTCCTTTGCCGGCCAGGTGCTCTGGAAGCGCAGGGTGGTGGTCTGGGCCCTGGAGACCATCGGGAACCCGAGAGCCGCCGTGCCTGCCGTCGCTGCCGCCGCGCTGGAAAGGAACTTCCGGCGAGTCGGCGCGGCGTCCTTCTTGAGAACGTCCATCACTATCTCCTTGGTCGTGCCGGCGCCCGTATGGAGCCGGCCATTCTTCGTGTCTTCAAATCCGCGACTGCCCGCCGGGCCTTCGCATCTCCGATGGCTGCGTCCCGGGGAAATCCGGGCCGCAGCGGGCCATTCTATTGAAAGCGCGATCCCCGGGAAACTCCGGACTTTTCCGCGTCGATCGGTGTCGCCCGGATCGGACGCTCAGAAGAAGCCCAGCCCCACGGAAAAGAGCTTCTCGACGCGCGGAATGATCCGCTTGTTCTCGACGAACACGATCAGGTGGTCCTCGGCCTGGATCACGACGTCGTGATGGGCCATCAGGACCTGCGCCTTGCCGCCGGCGCCGCGGACGACGGCGCCGATCGTCGCGCCGCGCGGCATCTCGATCTGCTCGATCGGCTTGCCGATGATGCGCGAGGTCTTCTCGTCGCCGTGCACGATGAGCTCGAGGGCTTCGGCGGCGCCGCGGCGCAGGCTGTGAGCCGCGACCACATCGCCGCGCCGCACGAACCGGAGCAGCGCCGACAGCGTCGCATACGACGGTGACACGGCAATGTCGATCTGGCCGCCCTGCATCAGGTCGCCGTAGCTCTTGCGGTTGATCAGCGCGATGGTCCGCCGCGCGCCAAGGCGCTTGGCGAGCAACGAACTCATGATGTTGTTCTCGTCGTCGTTGGTCAGCGCGATGAACACGTCGGAGTCCTGCACCCCTTCCTGGGTCAGCAGGTCCTCGTCGGTGGCGTCGCCGTGCAGGACGAGCACGTCCGAGGACAACTGCTGCGCCAGCGATTCGGCGCGCCGCTTGTTGGCCTCGATGATCTTGACGTTGAACCGTTCCGGTGTGGCCAGCCCCTCGCCGGTGTCGAGCGCGCGCGCGAGCCGCAGGCCGATGTTCCCGCCGCCGGCAAGGATCACGCGGCGGACCGGCTTGTCCATCCTGCGGAGTTCGCTCAAGCACCATCCGTATGCTGTCGGAGGGCGCGAGGAAGAACACCTCGTCGCCGGGCTGGACGAAGGTGTCGCCATCGACCCGGACGCTCGCCTCGTTGCGGAAGATGGCGACGATCCGCGCGTCGACCTTCGGGATGTGGCGACGCAGGTCCTTGATCGGGTGCGACACCAGCGGACCGCCGGCAAACGCCCGCACGGCGATCAGGCTCGCGCCGCCGTCGGCGAACTCGAGCACCTGCAGCGCCTCCGGGAACTCGATCAGCTTCAGCAGGTAGTCGGTGACCGTCTGCTCCGGGAAGATCACGTGCGAAGCCCGGAAGCCCCCCTCGCCGATCAGCGTCGGATGCTGCTGCAGCTCGACGTTGCGCACGCGCGCGATGCGGGTCGGGATGTTGTAGAGATCGGCCGCGATCTTGCACGCCACGAGGTTGATCTCGTCGCCCGCCGTAACGGCGATCAGCATGTCGGCATCGTCGGCGCCTGCCTGCTGCAGCGTCGATGGCAACGCCGCGTTGCCGACGAGCCCGCGCAGGTCGAAGCGGTCCTGCAGTTCGGCGACGCGATTGACGTCGGTGTCGATGACGGTGATGTCGTTCGCCTCGGAGACCAGCGCCTCCGCCACCGACGATCCGACGCGGCCGGCCCCGACGATGATGATCTTCATGGATGGGTCGTTGGACGACGCCGGCGAGCCAGGCGTTAACAGGCCCTAGTCCTCGTAATCGTCCCGCTGCACGTACACCCGCGGTTCGTTGGCCGCGTCGCGGGCCTCCACGACCGGCGGCAGGTCAACCGGCTCCTCGGCGCGCTCGACGCGGCGATTGCCGCGCGCGAGTTCGATGCCGAGCTGCTTGAGCTTCCGGTACAGGTGCGTTCGCTCGAGCCCGGCGCGGTCGGCCACGCGCGTCATGCTGAAGCCTTCCCGGGCCAGGTGGTACTCGAAGTAGACCCGCTCGAACTGGTCGCGCGCGTCGCGCAGCGGTTGGTCGAGCGGGACGCCGTTGTGCCGCGCCGGCTCGGGTTCGGCGGTCGGAGCCGCGTCCCGGGTGGAAGCAGCCACGGACTCCGCCTTCGGCTCGGCGTGGACCGGCTGCGCAGGCGGGGACCTGCAGCGGCCGAAGGTTGCGCATCACGCGCCCGCGCTCCAGCCCGCTGCGGACCGCCGACAGCAGCCGCGCCATGGCGATGGGCTTCTCGAGGAACTCGAGGGCGCCGAAGCGCGTGGCCTCCACCGCGGTGTCGATCGTCGCGTGCCCCGACATCATGATCACCGGCATCGTCAGCTGGCCTTGCGACGCCCATTCCTTCAGCAGCGTCACGCCGTCGGTGTCCGGCATCCAGATGTCGAGCAGAACCAGGTCGAGCTCTTCACGTTGCCGCGCCGCGCGCGCAGCCGAGGCGTTCTCGGCCGTGACCACCACATGGCCCTCGTCGGACAGGATCTCGGAGAGAAGCTCCCGGATGCCGATCTCGTCGTCGACCACGAGGATGCTAGCCATGGATGTGTATGCCCCGGCGATGCGCGGGCGCCTGCATTATGGACAACGAAGCGGATACGTGAGAAGACAACGGCACACCAGACGGCAGGTTGAACAGGGGTGAAGCTTACGCCGCGTGGCGCGACGCTGCCTCGTTATTAGCGGCGAGCCGGCGGAAGACAATGGTCACGACCGCTCCGCCCGCATGGCCGACGCCGCCTCCGACGTTCCGGTTGACGGCCTCGATGCGGGCGCCGTGCTCGTCGACGATCTTCTTCACCATCGCGAGTCCCAGCCCGGTCCCGCTGGGCTTCGTCGTGACGTACGGCTCGAACGCACGCCTCAGTATATTCGCGGCGAAGCCCGGTCCGTTGTCCTCCACGGACAGCCGCACCGCGCGCGCGCGGGTGCTGCCTTCATCGATCTCGACGAGTTCGGTCCGCACGACGATGCGCGGATCCGGGCGCCCCGCCAGCGCATCCTGCGCGTTGGTGATCAGGTTGTGGATCACCTGCCGCAACTGGGTGGCGTCGCCGTCGATCGTCGGGAGCTCCGGCGCCAGCTGGAGATGCAGCGCTCCGGCGCCGGCCTCGGCGCCATACGAGGGTCCCGACCTCGGCGATCAGCGCGTTGAGATCGAGAGGCGACAGCCGGGCCGGCGGCACGCGCGCGTAGTCGCGGAAGTCGTCCACCATGTGCTTCATGGCCGCCACCTGGTTCACGATGGTCGAGGCCCCGCGCCTGAGCACTTCCGAGTCCTGCGCGGACAGCTTGTCGGCCAGCTTCATCTGCAGCCGCTCGGCGGCGAGCTGGATTGGCGTAAGGGGATTCTTGATCTCGTGCGCCAGGCGACGAGCGACCTCGCCCCAGGCGACCGCGCGCTGGGCCGAGATGACCTGCGTGACGTCGTCGAACACCACGACGTAGCCGAGGCCGTCGTCGAGTGGCAGGCGCGATCCGCGCGCGAGCAGCATCAGCGGTTCGCCGCCGCCGACCTCGCCGCCCGCGGCAGCCGACCGCTTGACCTCGATCTGCTGCTGCCACGAATCCTTCGGCGACGCCGCCAGCGCGTGGTCCGCGAATGCCGCATCGAACGCAGTCGCGAGCGTGGGATCGACCTCCGCAAGCGGCCGCCCGGCACGCTGCAGCAACGTGTGGCCAAGGATGCGCGCGGCACCGTGGTTGGCGGTCACCAGGCGGAAATCATTGTTGAGCACGACCACCCCGGCCGACAGGTTGGCGAGCACGCGTTCGAGGTAGGTCTTCGCGTTCTCCAGTTCGCGCTGCTTGTGCTCCACCTGGTCGCGCGCCTCGGTGAGCTGGCGGGTCATCGCATTGAAGGACTGGGTGAGGAGGTTCAGCTCGTCGTTGCCGGGGAACTCGCGGACCGGCCGGAAGTTCCCTTCGGCAACCGCCTTCGTGCCTTCGGCGAGCTGCAGCAGCGGGGCGGTCATCGAACTTGCCAGCAGGACGCTCGACGCGATCGCCGCGAACACCGAGAGCAGCAGCGTCAGGGTGAGAGTCAGTCCGTAGATCGTGCGCAGGCCGCTTCGCGCCAGCGCAAGCTCCTGGTACTCGCGGTACCCGTTCTGGAGGGCTTCGGCGTTCGCGGCCAGCGTCGCCGGGACCGCCTGCACCAGTTGCAGGTACCGAACCTCGTTCGGAGGCAGCACCGATCCCAGGCCGCGGGCGCGCGGAGCGACCGGATCGCGCAACTCGCCAAGCCCTGCGCTGCCGCCCGGCTCGAAGGAACGGAGCCCCTTGCGGGGCGGCGCGGACGAGGCCGGCGATGGCAGCGGAACGGGCACGATGACCCGCGCGCGCAGGCCCTGCCGGGCATCGATGGCGCCCGCCTCGCCTTCGATGGCGGCGAACAGGCGCTGCGTGCGGGCCTGCCGCAGCTGCGCCGAGGACGGAATCTCGGGAACCAGTTCCGACACGTCGCCGCCGCTCGCCCCGATCAGCTGTCCGCTTCCCGTCACCAGCAGCGCCTCCTGGATGCCGCCCTGTTCGCGCAGCCGGTTCAGTTCGGACACGTGGGCGGACTCAGGCAGGTCCGACAGCTCGAGCGCCCACGCGCGGGCCTTGCGGGTGACGTCGTCCTTGATGTTGTCGAGGACCGCGCGCCCGAGCGTCAGGCCCGAATCGAGGGCCCGGTCGACCCGGACGTCGAACCACGACTCGATCGACCGCCCGAGGAACTGCGTCGACACGACGTAGATCAGCACGCCCGGCAGCACTCCCATCAGCGCGAACGCGATGGAGAACCGCATCATCATCCGGGCGCCGAACCGCCCCTGGCGCAACCGCTTCACCAGCCGCCGCACGAGCAGCAGCACGAGGATGAAGAGCAGCCCTGCGATCACGCCGTTGACGGCGAGCAGCAGCGGGTAGTTGCGCTCGAAGAACGCCGTATTCCCGCTCGCCGACGCGAGCAGGAACAGCAGCACGCCCGACAGCGAGACGGCGAACAGCAGGCCGTAGCGCAAAGCCCTAGGCATCGGCGCCCATCCTCAGGCCCGCGCAGGCGCGAGGCGCAGCGAACCAACGATGGGAAGACATCGGCAGCGGGCGCTCAGGGCAGCAGGTCGGCCGGCACCTGGATCTCGCGCCAGTCGGACGCGAGGCTCCACTCGCGGCTGGTGATCGCGTTGACCTGGAAAGGCTTGGGCAGCTGCGAGACGTCCAGCCGCATCCGGACCTGGGCTTCGTATTCGTCGCGTGGCGACAGTTGCGCCCGGTCCATCACCTTCCAGTTGCGCACGCTCTTCACGAGCGCGAGCGCCTCTTCCAGCGAGTCGAACGGCTGCGACAGGCCGCCGCGCGCCAGCCGGTACTGGCGGGTCAGCGGGCTGTACGACAGCCGGTATACGAGCTTCTGCGACGCGACCAGGCGATCGAACCAGTACCAGCGCTTCCGGAACAGCTCGAACTCGATGTTGAAGTACAGCGCGATGCCCTTCTGCACGGCCTCCTCGAGCGCCTGCGGCAGCTCGAACTCGAAGGTCGCATTGAGGACGATGCCGCGGCTCGTGCCGTCCTCTTGCTGCTCCAGCGCGGCCGCCATGACCCCGATGCGCTCGTCGGCCGCCCCCGGCAGCGGCGCCAGCAGGAGCATCAGCGCTGCCAGCCACGGCAGGATTGCTCTGAGCGCCAGGTTGGGGGTCATCGGGTCTTTTGGAGCAAGGCGTAGAAGAAGCCGTCGTGCAAAGTCGGCAGCGCCGAGACGCCGTCCCATGCCGGCGCCACCGCCGGGGTCGGCACAAGCTGCACGCACGGCGAGCCGGCCGGCAGGGGCACCTCGCGCGCCTCCGAATGCTCGGCCATGAAGCGCGCAACCTGCTCCGGCCCCTCCTCCGGGAACAGCGAGCAGACGACGTAAAGCAATCTACCACCCACCTCCAGCAGCGGCCATAAAGCGCGCAGCAATCGCGCCTGCAGCGTTGCCAAATGCGCAACATCGGACGGTCGACGCAACCAAGGGATGTCCGGATGACGGCGGACGATGCCGGAAGCCGTGCATGGCGCGTCCAGCAGGACTCGGTCGAACGGCCTACCGTCCCACCATCGGGACGGCTCCGCGGCATCGCCGATCAGCACCTCGGCGACGGTCCGCGTGCGGCCCAGGTTCTCTCGAATGCGCACCGCCCGCGCACCGTCCACGTCGAGCGCAACAACACTGGCGCCGTCGACTTCAGCGATGTGCGCGGTCTTGCCCCCGGGCGCGGCGCAGGCGTCCAGCACGCGCTGGCCCCGTTCGACGCCGAGCCACGGGGCGGCGAGCTGCGCGCCGGCGTCCTGCACCGAGACTTCGCCCTCGGCGAAGCCGGGCAGGTCCGACACCGGGCGCGGCGCGTGAATCCACACGGCCCGTTCGCCGACTCGCATCGCGGCCATGGAAGCCTCCGCGCAGCGCCGCAGGTAGTCGTCCACGTTCACACGCGCCGCGACGCGGACCACCAGCGGCGGCGCTTCGGACTGGGCGGCGAGGATGGCTTCCCAACGCTCGGGAAAGGTGGCGCGCACGCGCGCGAGCCACCACGGCGGCACGTTGAAGCGCATTTCGGCCGACTGGTCGCGCGCCGCCATGAGTTCGTCGCGGCGTCGAATGAAGTTGCGCAGCAGCGCGTTCACGAACCCGGCCGCCGGTGCGATGGATGGCACGCGTCGAGCGGCGCTGACCGCCTGGTCGACGATCGTGTACTCGGCGTGGCGCTCGCGCATCAGCTGTCCGAGCGCCACGGCGAGCAGCGCCGCCAGCGGCGGCGACGGTGGCCGGCTCGCCAGCGAGCGGATCGCGTGCTCGGCGAACGCCAGATGACGAACCGCCGTATAGCTGACGTCGAGCACGGCGGGCCGCATCTCCGGACGCCCGCTGACCGCCAGCGCGATCGCGCGGTCGAGTGACTGCCCGGCGCGGAAGCGCTGCCACGCGTGGGCCGCGGCCGCGAGGACTTCCGCGAGGGGCGCCGCGGTGGTCATGCCGCAGGGGGTGACTGGCAACGGTCGCCGGCGCGCAACGGAAATCCCGCGAGGAACTCGCGCGCGCCCAGGCGCTTGCCGCCCGGGCGCTGCAGTTCGGTCACGCGCAGGGCGCCGTCGCCGCACGCGATCGTCACGCCTTCGGGCCCCGCATCGGTCACCGTGCCTGGCGCCGCGGTGCCCTGCGCGGAAACCGCCACGGCACGCCACACCTTGATGGGCGTGCCCTGCAGCGAGGTGGAGGCCCCGGGGAACGGGTCGAACGCACGTACCCGACGGGCAAGGACGCGGTTCGGCTGCGCCCAGTCGAGCCAGGCTTCGGCCTTGTCGATCTTCGGCGCGTACGTGGCTCCATCGGGCTGCGGCGTCGCCACGAGCTCGTTCACGCGCGACAGCGCCTCGACGATCAATCGCGCGCCCAGCCCGGCAAGCGTGCCCGTCAAGGCGCCTGACGTCGCGTCCGGCGGAATCGGCACCGCTTCGGCAAGAAGCATCGGGCCCGTGTCGAGTCCGGCATCCATCTGCATGATGGTGATGCCGGTCGACTCGTCGCCGGCTTCGATCGCGCGGGCGATGGGAGCCGCGCCGCGCCACCGCGGCAGCAGCGAGGCGTGGATGTTGATGGCGGTCAGCCGTGGCGACCAGCCCGGCCGCAACCCCGCGGGGACGTCGAGGACGTCCTGCGGCAGGATCAGTCCATAAGCGGCGACCACCAGGACGTCCGGCATCGCTTCCCGCAGCCGCTGCCTGGCGGCGGCGGCCTCGTCTCCCTTGCGCAGGGAAGCGGGCGTGTCGACGGGAATTCCGTGCGCCTGCGCCAGCTGCTTGACCGCGCTTGCGGCCAGCTTCATGCCTCGGCCCGACGGCCGGTCGGGCTGCGACAGCACGAGCGGAATCGTCCAGCCGCGGCCTGGCGCGGCGTCGATGAGGGCTGCCAGGGCCGAGGCGGCAAACGACGGCGTTCCCGCGAACACGATGCGCATGCCGCCATTCTAGGGACGCCGCCCCGCCGCGCCGGATCGCGGGCGACCAGCGTGACACGGTTACCATCCCGGTCAACTCCGGATTGCAACGCCGGACACGGGGAGACGCAGCTTGAAGCCGCTTTCGGGGCTCGACGCACTGTTCCTGCACCTGGAGACGCCCGCCACGCCCATGCACGTCGGCGCGGTGCACCTGCTGCAGCTTCCGAAGGGCCATCGCGGCGACTTCGTGGAAGACGTGAAGCGCCACGTCGCGCGGAGGTTGCCGCTGTCGCCGGTGTTCACGCGCCAGCTCGCGGAGATGCCGCTCAACTTCGCCAATCCCGTCTGGGTGCGCGCTGATCGGGTGGACCTCGATCGGCACATCCACCGGATCCGGCTGCCCGGGCCCGGCACGCAGCGGCAACTCGAAGCCGCCGTCGCCCGCATGCACGCCAAGTGCATGCCGCGCGACCGGCCGCTTTGGGCCTTTCACATCATCGAGGGGCTGCAGTCCGGCGACCTCGCGCTTTACACCAAGGTGCATCACGCGACGCTCGACGGCGCCGCCGGCGTGGCGTTCGCCCAGGCGCTGCTCGACTTCACGCCGAAGCCGCGCAGGGTGGCCCGCGCGCCCCAACGCGGCGGCGAACACCCGAGCCTCGCCGACCTCATCGGTGCGGCCGTACGCACGACCGGCGTCCAGGGCGTCAAGGTCATCAAGCAACTGCCCCAGCTCGTGACCGCCCTCGCCCGACTGCTGAGAGGCGGCGGCGCCGGTTTTGGCCGCAACCTTGCGTTCGGGCCAAGGACCGCCTTCAACGGCCAGATCGACGCACCGCGCAGTTTCGCCACGGCATCGCTGCCGCTCGACCGCGTGAAGCAGGTCGCGGCGGCGCACGGCGCGACCATCAACGAGGTCGTGCTGACCGTGATCGGGGGCGCGCTGCGGCGCTACCTCGCCGTCCACGGCGGTGTGCCGCGCAAGTCGCTGATCGCCGCGGTCCCGGTGTCGTTGCGCGAGGCCGGCAACACCGAGGCCACCACGCTCGCGACGATGACCCTCGCGTCGCTCGCAACCGACATCGAGGATCCCGCGGCGCGCCTCATCGAAGTGCGGGCCGCCTCCGCGGCCGCGAAAGCGGTGATGAAGCAGTTGCGGGGCGCCATGCCCACCGACTTTCCGTCGCTGGGCCTGCCGTGGCTGCTGTCCGCCGCCGCGGGTCTTTACGGCCGGCTCGGCGTCGCCAATCGCATCCCGCCGATCGCGAACCTCGTGGTCTCCAACGTGCCCGGTCCGCCGATGCCGTTCTACCTGGCAGGCGCGCGGCTGAAGACCTACTGGCCGGTGTCGATCGTCGAACACGGACTCGGGCTCAACATCACCCTGCAGAGCTACGCAGGGTCGCTGGACTTCGGGCTCATCGCGGCCCGCTCCGCGTTGCCCGACCTGCACCGCGTGGCACGGGGCCTGCTCGAGGCTTTCGCCGAACTGGAAGCAGCACCACCGTCGACACAGCGCCCCGACGCCGAAGGGCTGGCTGAAGCGTGAACGTCCTCGCCAACGGGCGGACGCTCTACGTCGAGCAGTTCGGTGACCCGGCCGCGCCGGCGGTGCTGCTGATCATGGGCCTCGCGATGCCGGCCGCCGCGTGGCCCGACGAGTTCATCGAGCGCCTCGTCGGGCACGGCCTGCGCGTGATCCGCTTCGACAATCGCGATGCCGGCGGCTCCGACCGCGCGCGGGGACCGCGCCGGTACGGCGTTCAGGTCGCGATCATGCGCGCGTTGCTGCGGCTCCCGGTCCACGCACCGTACACGCTCGACGACATGGCGAAGGACGCCGCCGGAGTCCTCGATGCGCTTGGCATCCGGCGCGCGCACGTCGTCGGCGCCTCGATGGGCGGGATGATCGCCCAGGTGCTTGCGGCCAGGCATCCGGAGCGCGTCGCCACGCTGACGTCGATCATGTCCTCGTCAGGCAATCCGAGTCCCAGCGTGGCGCTCGGCAGCCGCCGCGCGCTCCGCGTGCTGCTGCGCCCCCCGACCCGCCTCGACACGGTCGAAGGCGTCACCGAGCACCTGATGCACGTGTTCGGGGTGATCGGCAGCCCCGGCTTCCGCAGCGGGCGTCCCGCGCTGCGCGCCCAGCTCGAGAAGGTCGCGCGACGCGGCTATGACCGCGCGGGCTCCGAGCGGCAGCTGCTCGCCATCCTCGCGTCGGGCGATCGCCGGGCGCTGCTCGCGCGCATCACCGCGCCGACCCTGGTGATCCACGGCGCGGACGATCCGCTGTTGCCGGTTGCTGCCGGCGTCGATACCGCAAAGAACATCCCGGGGGCGCAACTGATGGTCGTCCCCGGCATGGGTCACGACTTCGCGCCCGCGCTGCAACCGGCGATCGCGGACTGGATCGCCGCTCACATCCGGCGCGCGGCGATCCCGCACGAAGCCGGCGGCGCCGCCGTGCCGGCGCCGGTTGCCGCGAAGGGGGCGACTGTAGCGGCCCTGCGACACGACGCGAGCGCATGGCGACGGGCCGACACCGGAAGCCGCGAACTGCCGTGAAAGCGGCGCGACCGGTCAGGCGGCCGCCTTGACCTTGCGCTTGCGCATCTTGTTCTTGATGCGGTCCTGCTTCAGCGGCGACAGGTATTCCACGAAGACCTTGCCGAGCAGGTGATCCATCTCGTGCTGCACGCACACCGCCAGCAGGCCGTCGCAGTCGAGCTCGAAGGCATCGCCACGCTCGTCCTGGGCTCTTACCCGCACCTTGGCCGGGCGGGTCACCGCGTCGTACACGCCCGGCACGCTCAGGCAGCCCTCCTCGCACTCGACCCGCTCGTCGGAGGCCCAGACGATCTCGGGGTTGATGAAGACCTTGAGCTGGTCCTTGTTCTCGGACACGTCGATCACGAGCAGACGCTCGTGGACATCGACCTGGGTCGCCGCGAGCCCGACGCCTGGCGCCTCGTACATCGTCTCGGCCATGTCGGCGACGAGCTTGCGCAGCCGGTCGTCGAACCGGGTCACGGGCCGGGCCACGGTCTTCAATCGCGGGTCGGGGTACTCGAGGATGGAAAGCAGTGCCACGATCAGATCTCCTGGACCGCAATGATGCCGCGAGGCGCAGCAAAGCGCTTTAATCCCCCCGAGTCACCGCGCTTTTTGACGCCCGGGACGCGCCGGTTTGGGACCACACTGCGCCTTGTCGAGGGGACCGCCCATGGCCCGCGCACAGCCGTTTGGCATCACCCTTTGTCGGGATGTATCCGTTGCGATATCAAGACGATAGGGTCAGAATCTGATGCCCTGTGTTAGATATCAGCGTGCTCGGAAACGTCAAGGGGCGGGCCGCAAGGCAGCCGGTTTGAACGGTCGCGAAGCCACGCTGGGTCCGCGGGACAGTGGGGTGGCAGCCGACATGAACGGAGCTTGGATGAACAAGACTAAGACGGGCATTTTGGCGATCACCGTGCTGAGCCTGACCGCTGCCGCGAGTTCCGTGCTCGCCCAATCGGCCGCGAGCCGCTACCCCATCACCCCGGAACAACGCAGCACCGCCGACCAGGTCGCGCAGGCAGGCGTGCCGCTTGCCGAACTCGCTCCCAACGCGCCGGACCGGTACACGGTCAAGAGCGGAGACACGCTCTGGGACCTGTCGAGCATGTACCTGACGAGCCCGTGGCGCTGGCCCGAGCTTTGGGGCATGAACAAGGAGCAGATCAGGAACCCGCACCTGATCTATCCGGGGCAGGAACTCGTGCTGGTCAAGGTCGACGGCCGCGCCCGCCTGGAAGTCGCGGGCGATGGCGGATCGGGCGTCGGCAAGCTGGAGCCGCGCATCCGCGACCTGGACGCGCAGCGCCTCTCGATTCCGAGCATCCCGAACAGCCTGATCGAGCCTTTCCTGTCGCAGCCGCTCGTCCTCGAGCCCGGCGCGCTCGACAGCGCGCCACGCATCGTCGCCACGCAGGAAGGCCGTGTCTTCGTCGGCCGCGGTGACGACGCATACGCTCGCGGCATCGCGAGCAGCACCGCAACCAACTACAACGTGTTCCGCCCGCTTCGTCCGCTCTACGACCCGGACGACACCGTCCGCAAGAACCCGATCGCGTGGGAGGCCTTCTATCTCGGCACGGCGAACATGGTCCGGCCCGGCGAGATCGCGAAGGTCCGCATCGACAGCAGCAAGCAGGAAATCGGCATCGGTGACCGCATGCTCCCGGTGGAACGCCAGCGGATCGAGAGCTACGTGCCCAGGCGGCCCAGCGGCCCGGTCGACGGCCGCGTGATTTCCGTCTACGACGGCGTGCGCTACGCCGGTGGCGGCCAGATCATCACGCTGAACCGCGGCGGCAACGACGGCCTGACGGTCGGCGACGTGCTTCAGCTGTGGCGCGTCGGTGACACGCGCCTCGACCGCACGGCGCCCAAGCGCGAGTTCATCAAGCTGCCGGACGAGCAGATGGGGCTCGCGTTCGTGTTCCGCGTATTTCCGACGATTTCCTACGCGCTGATCCAGCGCGGCACTGCAGCCGTCGAGGTGGGCGACCGTGCCTCGAACCCGGGAGACAACCTCTCGGTGAATGTGAACGTGCCGCGCGAAACCGAGGCCGATCGCATCCTGCGGCAGCCGCTGCGTCCGCTCAACGTACAGTAGGGCCAGGCGGAGATGCAGGCGGCCGAGCGCGCCGCGTGGCTCCGCCTCATCCTGACGCCGGGCCTCGGCCCGCGCACCGCGCGCAGCCTGCTCGCGGCCTTCGGGCTTCCCGACGCCGTCTTCTCCGCCGGACTGCCTGCGCTGCTGCGCGTCGTCCCCGAGCCCCTCGCGCGCGAACTGGCGCAGGCGCCCGGCACCGACATCCATGCCGCGGTGGACGCCACCGAGCACTGGCTGGCGGCGTCCACCGATCACGCGCTGCTGACGCTCGCCGATCCTGAGTACCCACAGGCGCTTCTGACCACCGCGGACCCGCCGGCCGTGCTGTTCGCGGTCGGCCGACTCGAGCTGCTGAACCGCCCCGCGGTCGCCATCGTCGGCAGCCGCAACGCCACGCAGCAGGGTGTGGCCAACGCCGAGGGCTTCGCGGCCGCGCTCGCACGCGCGGGCGTCACCGTCGTCAGCGGCCTCGCGCTCGGCATCGATGCGGCCGCGCATCGGGGCGCGCTCGCCGCGGAAAGCGACGCCTCGACGATCGCCGTGGTGGGCACAGGCGTCGACGTAATCTATCCCTCGAGCCACCGCGCGCTCACGCACGAGATCCGCGCCCAGGGCGTCGTGGTCTCCGAGCTGCCATTGCGCACGCCGGCGATCGCGCACAATTTTCCGCGCCGCAACCGCCTCATCGCCGGCCTCGCCAGGGGCGTGCTCGTCGTCGAAGCGGCGTTGAGATCCGGTTCGCTCATCACGGCGCGCCTCGCCGCCGAGGCCGGCCGCGAAGTGTTCGCGATTCCCGGCTCCATCCACTCTCCGCTCGCCAGGGGCTGCCATCGACTGATCCGCGACGGCGCGAAGCTCGTCGAATCCGCGCAGGACGTCCTCGAGGACCTCGGTGTGCGCGGCGCGAAGGCCGGCGCCCCGGCCAGGCAGGCGCCATTGGAGCCCGGCGCGGCGGACGACGCGCTGCTCGCCCTGATGGGCCACGATCCGGTCGACCTCGACACGCTGGCGCAACGCAGCGGTCGCGCCCCGAGCGATCTCTCTGCCGCCCTGCTCGAACTCGAGCTGGCCCAACATGTTGAGCGTCTTCCGGGTAACAGATACCAGAGGTTGCGGTAGGCACCGGCAGGGGCTTTACACGCACGGCGGGCTCGCATACAGTCCGCGGAACGTGTTCGACGTCCTCGTCTACCTCTACGAAAATTACGGCGCGCTGCATGCGTGCCCGGACGCCGACTCCCTCACGAAACGCCTCACCGCCGCCGGCTTCGACGACGAGGAGATCACCGAGGCGCTCGCCTGGCTCTCCGGCCTCGAGCAGGTCACCCAGGAATCGATCGCCGTCGGCCCCGAAAGCGACCGCGCGTTCCGTGTCTACGCGAAGGTCGAGGTGGACCGGCTCGGCACCAAGGCGATCGGCTTCCTCAGCTTCCTCGAGCACGCCGGCCAGCTGACGCCGACGCAGCGCGAGATCGTGATCGAGCGCGCGCTCGCCACCGATGAAGCGCCGATCGACCTCGAGATGCTCAAGGTGATCGTGCTGATGGTGCTGTGGAGCCAGCAGGCCGACATCGACGCCCTCCTCCTCGAGGAACTCCTCGACGACGGGGGGGAGCACCTGATCCACTAGCGTCGACGGCTTGTGCGATCGGCTGCGCCGATCGCGCGCGCGCATCCCGAGCCCGTCGGGATTCCCATGCACGGACGATGCTGTATTCTGGAAAAGAGACCAACGAGAAGCCGCCGTGATCCGGCGGTTTCTTTTTCTGCACGGATTCAATGTCAAAAGCACTGATCATCGCCGAGAAGCCTTCCGTGGCCGCGGACATCGCGCGGGCGCTGGGCGGGTTCACGAAGCATCAGGAGTACTACGAGAGCGACGAACACGTGCTGTCGTCCGCGGTCGGCCACTTGCTGGAGCTGCGGGCGCCCGAGCAGTACGACGTCAAGCGCGGCAAATGGACGTTCACCCACCTGCCGGTGATCCCGCCGCACTTCGACCTCGCGCCGATCGCGCGCAGCGAGGCGCGCCTGAAGACGCTGCTGAAGCTGCTGAAGCGCAAGGACGTCGTCGAACTGATCAACGCGTGCGACGCCGGGCGCGAGGGCGAGCTGATCTTCCGTTACATCGTGCAGGCCGCCAGGGCGAAGCAGCCGGTGCGGCGGCTGTGGCTGCAGTCGATGACGCCCGCCGCGATCCGCGAGGCGTTCGAGCAGCTGCGCCCGGACGAGCAGATGCTGCCGCTGGCCGACGCCGCCCGCAGCCGATCGGAGGCCGACTGGCTGGTCGGCATCAACGGCACGCGCGCCATGACCGCCTTCAACAGCAAGGAAGGCGGCTTCTACCTGACCACCGTCGGCCGCGTGCAGACGCCGACCCTCGCGATCGTCACCGAGCGCGAGGACAAGATCCGCAAGTTCGTCTCGCGCGACTACTGGGAAGTGCGGGCGACGTTCGACGGCAAGGCCGGCGCGTACGAGGGCCGGTGGATCGACCCGAATTTCAGGAAGGGCGACGATCCAGACGCGCGCGCCGAGCGCATCTGGGACGAGGCGCGCGCCGAGGCGATTGCCGCCGCGTGCCTGGGCAAGACCGGCACCGCCACCGAGGAGGCGAAACCCAGCACGCAGATGTCGCCGCTGCTGTTCGACCTGACGTCGCTGCAGCGCGAAGGCAACTCCAAGTTCGGGTTCTCGGCCAAGACGACGCTGTCGCTGGCGCAGGCGCTCTACGAACGCCACAAGGTGCTGACCTATCCGCGGACCGACGCCCGCGCGCTGCCCGAGGACTACGTTGCCGTCGCGAAGAAGACGATGGAGGTGCTGGCCACCGGGACGCCATACCGCGAATTCGCGAAGAAGATCACGAAGTCCGGCTGGGTGAAGCCGAACAAGCGGGTGTTCGACAACAGCAAGGTGTCGGACCACTTCGCCATCATCCCGACGCTGCAGACGCCGCACCATCTGTCCGAAGCGGAGGCCAAGCTGTACGACCTGGTCGTCAAGCGCTTCCTCGCCGTGTTCTTCCCGGCCGCCGAGTACCTCGTGACGACGCGCCTGACCGAAGTCGAAGGCCACACCTTCAAGACCGAGGGCAAGGTGCTGGTCGAGCCGGGCTGGCTGGCGATCTACGGTCGCGAGGCGATGGAGGAACAGGGGTCGCTGCCGAAGATCGAGCAGGGCGAACGCGTGAAGACGGCCGACGCCAAGGCGGTCGGCGCGGCAACCAGGCCACCGGCGCGGTACACCGAGGCGACGCTGCTGACGGCCATGGAAGGCGCCGGCAAGTTGATCGAGGATGACGACCTTCGGCTGGCAATGGCCGGCAAGGGTCTCGGCACGCCGGCCACGCGCTCGGCCATCATCGAGGGCCTGCTCGACCAGCGCTACATGGTGCGCGACGGCAAGGACCTGCGCCCCACGCGCAAGGCCTTCGACCTGATGACGCTGCTGAAGGGCCTCGACGTCCAGGAACTGACGGCGCCCGAACTCACCGGCGAGTGGGAATACAAGCTGTCGCAGATGGAGCGCGGCAAGCTGAAGCGCGATCTCTTCATGAAGGAGATCGCCGGCATGACGAGCAAGATCGTCGAGCGCGCGAAGAGCTACCAGTCCGACACGGTGCCGATCGACGATCCGGCCACGCTGAAGACGCCGTGCCCGAAGTGCGGCGGCGTAGTCAGCGAGAACTACCGGCGCTTCGCCTGCGGCTCGTGCGACTTCTCGATCGGCAAGCACCCGGGCAGCCGGACCCTCGAAGTCGAGGAAGTCGAGCAGCTGCTGCGCGACCGCACCATCGGTCCGCTGCAGGGGTTCATCAGCAAGATGGGCCGGCCGTTTGCCGCGGTGCTGAAGATCACGCCCGAATTCAAGCTCGAATTCGATTTCGGACAGTCGAACGCGGACGACGGCAGCGACGAACCGGTGGACTTCTCGGGGCAGGACCCGGTGGGCGCCTGCCCGAAGTGCGGCGCGCGCGTGTTCGAGCAGCCCATGGCGTACGTCTGCGAGAAGAGCGTCGGTCCGGGGAAGTCCTGCGACTTCCGGTCGGGCAAGGTGATCCTGCAGCAGCCGATCGAGCGCGCGCAGATGGAGAAGCTGCTGGCCGAGGGCCGCACGGACGTCCTGCGCGCCTTCATCTCGAACCGGACGCGGCGCAAGTTCTCGGCCTTCCTGGCGAAGAAGCCGGACGGCTCGATCGGGTTCGAGTTCGAACCGCGCGAGCCGCGCGCCGGCAAGACCGCACGCAAGTCCACGAAGGCGAGCGAGCCGGCGGCGACGGTCGAAGCACCGGCGAAACGGGCTGCCAAGGGAAGCGCGAAGACTGCCGCGGCCGGCGGCGCCGAGAAGCCTGCCAAGGCCGCGGCGAAGCGCCCAGCCAAGGCGGCGAAGCGCGCAGCGACCAAGACGGCTGCCCGCAAGACCGCGGCGAAGAAGGCAGCGAAGGCGGGCGCCGGCGCGCGCAAGGCGCCGGCGCGCGACTGACGCGCCCGCGGCTTGCCGCGACGGATCCATGCAGCGTGCCCTGATCATCGTCGGCCTGGCGCTGCTCGTCGCGGGCCTCGCGTGGCCATGGCTTTCCAGGCTGCCCTTCGGCCGGCTGCCCGGTGACTTCTCGGTCGAGCGCGAGAACTTCTCCTTCTTCTTCCCGCTCGCCACCTCGATCGTGGTGTCGATCGCGATCAGCGTGCTCATCTGGCTGTTCCGCAAGTAGCGCCGGTGCAGCGTCCGGGCGCGCCGACCCTCGCGTCGGCTCCGACCCGCGTGCGACAATCCCGCGCTTTGCCGCCCGCCCCGGCCCTTCCCGGCTTTCAATGCTGCTTTTCGCCTCGACGATCCTGCTGTCGGCGTTCCTGCTGTTCCTGGTCCAGCCGATCATCGCCAAGCAGATCCTGCCGTGGTTCGGCGGCACGTCGGCCGTCTGGACGGTGTGCCTGGTGTTCTTCCAGGTGCTGCTGCTGCTCGGGTACACCTACTCGCACCTGATCACCCGCCACCTCGCCCCGCGGCAGCAGGCGCGCCTGCACATCGCGCTGCTGCTCGCCAGCCTGCTTTTCCTGCCCATCATCCCGAGCGTCGCCTTCAAGCCGGCCGCGGACACGGACGCCGCGCTGCGGATCCTGCTGCTGCTGACGGCGACGATCGGACTGCCGTACTTCCTGCTGTCGACGACCGGCCCGCTGCTGCAGAAGTGGGTTGCGCCGCGTTTCCCCGAGAAGACGGTCTACCGCCTCTTCGCGCTGTCGAACTTCGGCTCGCTCGTCGGGCTGCTGGCGTTTCCGTTCGCGATCGAACCGTTCACCACGTCGCGCACGCAGTCGATCGTCTGGAGCGGCGCGTACGCGCTGTTCGTGCTGGTTTGCGCCTTCTCGGCATGGAAGTCGAGCCAGGGCGCGGAGGGGCCGCACGTCGTCGACACCAGCGCACCGGTCACCGACGCGCCGGCCGGTCCAGCACCGTCCGGACGGGACTATGCGATGTGGCTCGCCTTCTCCGCGCTCGGCTCGGTGATGCTGCTCGCGTCCACCAGCCACATCACGCAGAACATCGCGTCGGTCCCCTTCCTCTGGGTGCTGCCGCTGTCGCTGTACCTGCTGACCTTCGTGCTCGCGTTCGAGGGACGCGGCGGCCGCGGCTGGTACGAGCGCTGGATGATGTTCGTCACGCTGCTGTTCGTGGTCGGCATGGCCGCCGGGCTGTCCGCCGGCCGGGGGGTGCTCGACGTCAGCCTGGCCGTGCCGCTGTATTCGGTCGGCATGTTCGTGAGCGTGTTCTTCTGCAACGGGGAGCTCGCGCTGCGCAAGCCTGCGCCGCGGTACCTGACGCAGTTCTACCTGACCATCTCGCTCGGCGGCGCGCTGGGCGGCCTGTTCGTCGGCCTCGTGGCGCCGCGCCTTTTCCCCACGACGTTCGAGCTGCCGCTCGCGCTGATGGCGCTCGCCGCGATGGGCCTCGTCGTCGTCTGGAACAACAAGTTCCTGATCGGCCCGGCGCTGGTGGCGAGCCTGGCCACGGCCTGGTACGGCTCGGAGTACCTGACGTTCCTGCGCGACGACGTGATCTACATGCACCGCAACTTCTACGGCACTTTGCGCGTGCGCGAGCAGGGCACGGGCGACCTCCAGGTGCGCCGGCTGCTGCACGGCGTGATCCTGCACGGGGAGCAGTCGACGACCGCGCCGGACCGCCTCGAGCCGGGCACGTACTACGCGCGCACCTCGGGGGTCGGCCGCGCGATCGAAGCCAGGCAGTCCGCCGGGCCGGTGCGGCTCGGCGTCGTCGGACTCGGCGTCGGCACGCTGTCCGCCTACGGGCGCGCTGGCGACACGGTCCGGTTCTACGAGCTCGATCCCGACGTGCTGGCGCTCGCGAAGAACTACTTCTCGTACCTCCCCTCGTCGCCCTCGAACCTCGAGTTCGTCATCGGCGACGCGCGCCTGTCGCTGGAGCGCGAACTCGCGCGCGGAGCGAAGCAGGGCTACGACGTGCTGGCGATCGACGCCTTCTCGAGCGACTCGATCCCCGTGCACCTGATCACGCGCGAGGCGATCGACCTCTTCATGCAGCACGTCGCGCCGGACGGCATCCTCGCCATTCACATCTCCAACCGGTTCCTCGACCTGAAGCCGGTGCTCGCGAACATCGCGCAGTCGCTGGGGCTCGCGGCGCGCCTGGTCAGTGACAGCCCGACCGGCAGCGGCTCGGCGTCGATGACCGACTGGGTGCTGATCGCGCGGACCGACGCACCCTTCGCCCACGAGCTGCTCGACGTCGCCACGCCCATCGAACCCAATCCGGCCTTCTCGCTGTGGACCGACCAGTTCAACAACCTCCTCGACGTGCTGAAGTCCAGCCCGCTTGCGGAGTTCTGGCGACTGGTCGGCGTCCAGTGAACCGGCACGGCGCCCGCATCCGGCGCGGCTGAATCAACGATCCTCCCTCAACCCAACGCGAACCTCCACCATGTCGTCCACGCGCACCACGCGCATCATCGTCAGGAACTCCAAGATCCACGGGCGCGGCGTGTATGCCGCGCGCAAGCTCAAGGCCGGTGAGAAAGTCATCGAATACCGCGGCGAGCGCATCACATGGAAGGAGGCGGATCGCAGGCCGCCGTCCGATCCCGACGATCCGCATCACACGTTCTTCTTCTCGCTGTCCGACGGCAAGACCGTGATCGACGCCGCCTCGCGCGGCAACGCCGCGCGCTGGATCAACCACTCGTGCGATCCGAACTGCGAAACGGAAGAGACCGACGACGGCCGGGTGTTCATCCAGGCGCTGCGGGACATCAAGCGGGGCGAGGAGCTGAACTACGACTACGGGCTCGTGATCGACGAACGGATCACGCCCACCTTGAAGAGGAACTACGCCTGCCGGTGCGGGGCCGCCAACTGCCGTGGCACCATGCTGAACCTCAAGAGGAAAAGGTAAGGAAACGACATGGCCAACCTGATGTACGCGCTGTCGGCGCCTGTGTTCGTGCGCATCCTGCGCAATCTCGAAGGCGTTCTCGACAAGGGCGCCGCGCACGCGGCCGCCCGCAAGATCGATCCCGCCGTGCTGGTCGGCGCCCGGCTCTTCCCGGACATGTTCCCGCTGGCGACCCAGGTCCGCATCGCCGGCGACTTCGCGAAGGGCGCGGTGGCCCGGCTGACCGGCAACGAACCGCCGAAGTACGAGGACAACGAGGCCACCTTCGACGAACTGAAGGCGCGCATCGCGAAGACCATCGCGTACGTCGAGAGCTTCAAGCCCGAGCAGTTCGAAGGCGCCGACGCGCGCACGGTCACGATGAAGATGCGCGGCGAAGACAAGACCTTCGACGGTGTCACCTACCTGGCCAACATCGTCCTGCCCAACTTCTACTTCCACGTCACGACGGCGTACGACATCCTGCGCCACAACGGCGTCGAGCTGGGCAAGCGGGACTTCATCGGCCCCGTCTGAGGCGAAACTTCACCAAGGCTGGCCGGTCCAATCGCCGATGCTGCGACTCCTGACCCGTCCGCTTGCGCTGCTGGCCATCGCTCTCGGCCTCGGCGGCGCCTTTGGCGGCTGCTCGTCCCTCGACGAATGGCAGCGCCAGGCCATCTTCAGTCCCGAGCGCGACAACCCGCGCTGGTTCTCCGAGCCGCTCAGCGGGACGGAAGAGTACGACCTCGCGCTGCCGAACGGCGACCGCGTCCACCTGTGGCACGTCGCCCAGCCGCAGGGCGCGGCGACCGCGCCCACGGTCCTGTACCTCCACGGGGCGCGCTGGAACATGAACGGCAGCGTGTTCCGCATCGCACGCTGGCACGAGCTGGGGTTCAACGTCCTCGCCGTCGACTACCGCGGCTTCGGCAAGAGCACCGAGCTGCTGCCGTCGGAAGCGACGGCCACCGAAGACGCCCGCCTGGCCTTCGAGGAGCTGAAGCGGCGCCAGCCCGATCCTGCCCGGAGATACGTCTATGGCCACAGCCTCGGCGGCGCGCTGGCGATCGACCTGGCCGCCCGCGAACTGAAGGACGACCCGAACGCCCTCGCCGGCGTGATCATCGAGTCCACCTTCACGTCGATCCCGGACGTCGTGCGCGGCATGAAGTGGGGCTGGGTTCCGGGCATCGGGCTGGCGGTGACGCAGCCGTTCGACTCGATGTCCAAGATCCAGCAGGTGCGGGCGCCCGCTGCTGGTGCTGCACGGCACCGCGGACAGGGTGGTCCCGCACGAGATGGCAGACGAGCTGTACGCCGCGGCCGGCAGCAGTGCGAAGAAGCTGGTGAAGATCGAGGGCGGCACCCACTCGGGCTCGAGCCGCACCGGCGGCGCGGTCTACCGCGATGCCGTGCTGGAGTTCGTGCGTCGACCGGGCTCGGTGACCACCGCCGACAGCGCGCAGTAACCCCTCGCCGCTATCGGCTGGAAGCGACGCGCCCGCCCATCAGGAAGCGGATCGGCGCCGGCGCCTTGCGGAAACCCTTGCGCTCCTGCACGAAGCGGCGGATCGCAAGGTCCTCGATGAATTCCGCCGACGACTTCGCCTGCACCAGGCGCTCGCCGGGCTGGGACTTCGCGATCGCGAAGCCCTGCACGTAGTCGGCGCCGAGTTCGGCGAGCAGTTCCATTGTCTCGAGGTCCTCGACCCACTCGGCGATGCTCTTCATGCCGAGGTTGTGGGTCAGCTCGATGATCGCCTGCAGGATCGCGACGTTGGCCGGATGCGAGCTGGCACCCTTGATGAACGCGCCGTCGATCTTCAGCGCGTCGGCCGGCAGGTCGCGCAGGTAGCTGAAGGAGGAGTAACCGGCGCCGAAGTCGTCGAGCGCGATCTTCGCGCCCAGGGACTTTGCCCGGTCGATGAAGCGCCCGGTGTTCTGCAGGTCGTGCAGCGCCACGCTCTCCGTGACTTCCAGGCACAGCAGCGACGCCGCCAGCGGGTGCGACGACAGCATCGCGAACGCGTCCTCGACGAAGCGCTCGTCGTTCAGCGAGCTTCCGCTCAGGTTGACGCAGATGAAGTGAGTGGCGGTAAAGCGCGGCCGGTTCTGCTCGATCCAGATCAGCGTCTTCTCGAGGACCCAGCGGTCGATGATCGCCATGCGCCCGTTGTTGTCGGCCGCGCTGATGATCTTGCCCGGGGGAATCACGTTGTTGTCCCGGTCGCGCATCCGCAGCAGCACTTCGAAGTTCAGCGAGTCGAACGGCCGGTCGAGCGACATGATCGGCTGCATCTCGAGGAACAGGCCGTCGTCCTCCAGCCCCTGGCCGATGCGCTCGATCAGCCGCAGCTCCTCGATGCGCTCGCGGAACAGTTCGCTGCCCTGTTCATACGCGACGACGTGCCCCTGGTGCCCGATCTTGGCCTCGCGGCAGGCGCGGTCCGCGGTGGCAACGGCGTCGCGGAAGCTGATCTCGCGATCGAGCTCGATCAGCCCGATCGAGCCCTTCACCTGGAAGGCCTTGTCCCCGATCTTGAACGGCAGGTCCTCGATCGCCTGCACCAGCGCCGCGCAGATGGCGCGCGCCCGCACGATGGGCGCGTCGTGGAAGAGGATGACGAACTCGTCGCCGCCGACGCGGGCGAAGGACTCGGCCTCGGCCAGGTGCGACTTGACCCGCTCGCACAACTGGCGCAGGACTTCGTCGCCGGCCGGATGGCCGTACAGGTCGTTGATCAGCTTGAAGCGGTCGAGGTCGAGGTAGGCGAGCGCCGCCGGGCGCGGGGTCCGGCGGCGCGCCAGCCGCGCGAAGTTCATCTCGATGCCGCGACGGTTCAGGATGCCGGTCAGCGGATCGTGGTCCGCGAGGAACCGCAGCCGGTCGTTCGCGGTCTTGCGCTCCGTCACGTCCTGCAGCGAACCCTCGACCACGTCGCCGGACCGGGTCGCGTGGACCACGTACCAGCGCTCTTCGCCCGTCAGCGCCGACCGGTGCACCTCGAGTTCCCGCACCGAGTGCGAGGTGACGTCGATGACGGTCTTCCAGTCGTGCGCGGGAAAGAGGTCCGACCAGGTCGCGCGCTTCGCGGCCTCGCGGCCGAGGCCCACGATCGTGCGGAACGCCGGATTGGTCTGCACCAGCGTCCCGTTCTCGTCGGCCGTGAACAGCCCGATCGGAATCGCCTTGTACGTGGACGCGAGCTTGCTCGACGCGCGCAGCGATTCCGCTTCCGCCGCCACCCGCTTGTCCCGCTCGGCGCGGAACTGCGCGGCGATGGCCAGCGCCGCCAGCAGGCTCGACGCGAGCGCCGCCGTGACGCTGTTGACCGCACCGATCAGCACCTTGACGCCGAACGCCGCGGCGAGCACCTCGTACAGCCCCGACACGAGGGTGAGCGCGAGGGACGCGCCGTACCACATCGCCACCGCGCTGCGCGCGGTGCGCAGGATGCGGAACAGCAGGAAGGCGATGACCGACACGCCGAAGGCCACCGACGTCCACATGATCGGCAGGAAGATCGCGAACGGCGCCACGAACGCGGACACCATCAGCAGGACTCCGGACCACTGGACCGGCACGAGCATCCACCGCTCGCGAAGGTGCTTGAGGTCGGCGCCGAACAGCCGGCCGAAGAGCGCGATGGTCAGCAGGCAATAGGCGGCGATGCCCGCCTTGCGCATCGGCAGGATCAGCGACTCGGGCACGACGCGGCCGAACCACGTCCAGTCGAAGCCTGCGGAGATGGCCGCCAGCTGGAAGTTGGCGACCAGCCAGCCGGCGAACAGGACGTAGATCCACTCCCGATTGACGAGCGCGACCAGGAACACGAACGCGGCGAGGATGAGCGTGCCGCCTTCGAGCAGTCCCGCCGACCGGTGGAAGGCGGCGACCGCCGTGGCGAACTCCGCCGTATCCCAGCGCTCGACCCGGATCCGCGCCGGGCCTTCGAACCGGCTCTCGCACAGCAGGGAGGACGGCCCCCGCGTGGCGGCCAGGTCGAGTGCGAACCCCGACCTCGCCACCCGCACCGGTCCTTCGAACTGCTCCCGGTCGGCCGACGCGAGCGGCGTCTTCAGGTTCGCCGTGTCCCAGCAGGTCAGCTTCACCGCGTGGCGGGACGGGAAGGCGACTGTCGTCGTGTGGTGGTCGACGCCGCGCAGGTCGACCAGCATCCAGAACGGCCGCGTCGACAGGCGGGTGTCGGCAAAGGGCACCGGCGCGACGCTGTCGACCAGCGGCAGCATGCCGGCCGGCGTCTGTCCAGGCTCCGCCTCGAGCACCTTCACCGGCGTCGCGGCAGGATCCTCGGGCGAGTAGCGGTCCTGCCAGAAGATCATCGAGATCAGCGTGAGCGCGGCCAGCAGGATCGGCATCGCGCCCATCGCGAAGATGTGCAGCGCGCGCGCGGCCAGGCCCGCATCGGGCTCCGCCTTCAGCAGCGTCAGGACGCGTTTCATCGCGACGCGGCTCCCGCCCGGCGGGCGTCCACGATCGACAGCGCTCGATGAAGGGGCCGTCGGTTCACGGTCCGCAATTCCCTCGTGTGGTTCGGCAGGCGCGCGCGGGCACGGACGGAACCCGGCCGCGGACTGCCTCAACCGAGAGAATGGCTCAGAGCGCCGGGTGACGATCCCGGTAATAGGCGGTGTTTGGGACCGCACTTGGGCCGGGGATTCCGACGCGGATGTCCGGGTGGAGCGTGAGGCCCATGAAGGCGTACATCGAGTGGCCGGCGGTTCGCCAGCGGGCTTCGGCGGTGGCCACGTTGAACGCGAGGGCACGGTGAGGAATGTTCGCCGAGTGCCTGAGCGGGACGAAGGCCCCGCCAGGGACGACGTCCTCGAACAGCAGCGACAGGTAGATGCGGTCCAGCGGCGGCCGCGCGCAGACGACCATCCACTCGACGTCCTGCTCGAGGCAGAACTGGAAGAACGCCTTGAACATCACCTGGGTCACGAACCGGCCACGCACGGTGTCGGCCAGTGCGAGACGCGTTGCCTCGGCCAGCTTGCGGCCCTGCAGCCAGTCCGGCAGGTCGATCGAGCGCTCCAGCGCGAGCGGGCCGAACTCGTTGACCTGCAGCCGGACGGTGGCGAGTGGGCTGCGATCGAGGCGGTTTTCGGCCAGCAGCACCGTGTAGCCGGGCTCGGTGTCGGCCGGCTCCGGCGCGGTCAGGCGGCGACCCAGTTCGGGAAGGTGACGCGAATACGCCTCGTAGCGGATGGCCACGGCCTTGAACAGGTCGTCCTGCGTTTCCACCCGCCGGACCTCGAAGGCCAGGCGCTCGGTGCCGACGCGGACCGATCCGTCTTCATTGAACGAGCCAACGAACTTCTCGGGGAACGGGAGCGGCGGGACACGGTCGCGGAACACCCGGGCCTGCGGAACCGCCGGGTGTTCGACGGCCAGCGGCGCAATGCCGAGCGGTGACTCGCCTACTTCCATGGGATGCTGCTGCAGCCGTGAGCCGGGACGAATTCATTGTCGCGGCAGCGATTCGCGGCCAACAAGAAATTCTGCAAACCTGGCCGGAATTTAGACTGCTTTGTTGCGATTTCACCTCAGGTATGCGGCGAGACCTGTCGTTCAGGGCTCGGATGCACCAGGATCGATCGCCTCGATGATCGGGCAGCGGGGCGCGCCGGGCGCTACGATCGACCGGACTGACGAACCGACCATCGTGGACCTCGACTCCCATGCCGCCCGTGGCGGAGCCCCCTCGACCGGGCCGGACCGCCGCATGGTGCTGCCCGTGCAGGGGATGACGTGCGCCAGTTGCGTCGCGCACGTCGAGAAGGCGCTCGCGCAGGTGCCGGGGGTGCGGAAGGTCGCCGTGAACCTGGCCACCGAATCCGCGGCGGTCGAAGGGGTCGGCCTGGACGCCGCCGCGCTCGCCAGAGCGGTCAGCGCCGCCGGTTACGAGGTGCCGGATCAGCACCTGCGATTCGCCGTGCAGGGCATGACCTGCGCCTCGTGCGTTTCGCGTATCGAGCAGGCGTTGGGGAAAGTGCCTGGCGTGCTGAAGGCGAACGTCAACCTCGGCACGGAAACGGCGACCGTCGATCTCGTGTCCGGCGCCGCCAGCGTCCGCGACCTGCTCGCGGCGATCGACGCGGCGGGCTACCAGGCCTCGCTGATCGCCGACTCCCGGCAGGGCGAGGCCGTCGCCATGGACGCGACCGCCGGGCTGCGTCGCGACGCAGTGCTGGCGATCGCGCTCGCGGTGCCGCTGCTGCTCGGCTCGCACCTGACGCTCGTCGGCATCGACTGGATGATGCCGGCATGGATGCAGTGGCTGCTGGCCACGCCGGTGCAGTTCTGGTGCGGACGCCGCTTCTACGTGGCCGCGGCCAGGGCGGTGCGAGCGCGGACCGGCAACATGGACCTGCTGGTGTCGCTCGGCACGCTGGCCGCCTATGGCCTGTCGCTCTACCTCTGGATCGACGGCGTCCGGATGCACGGCCTCGGGCACATGCAGCACCTGTACTTCGAGGCGGCCGCTGTCGTCATCGCGCTCGTTCTGCTCGGGAAGTGGCTCGAGGCGCGCGCCAAGCGGCAGACATCCGAGGCGATCCGGCTGCTTGCCGCGTTGCGTCCCGACAAGGCGCTGGTGATGCGCGATGGCCAGCCGGCCGAAGTGCCGATCGACGACGTCCGCCTCGGCGATCTCGTCGTGATCCGCGGCGGCGATCGCGTCCCGGTCGACGGCCTGGTCCGCGCAGGCACCAGCAGCATCGACGAATCGATGCTCACCGGCGAAAGCCTGCCGGTCGAGAAGGCGCCCGGCGACAAGGTGACCGCGGGATCGATCAACGGCGGTGGCCGCCTCGAAGTCGAGACGACGGCCGTCGGCGCCGAAACGGTGCTGTCGAAGATCATTCGCCTCGTCGAGGACGCGCAGGCCGCCAAGGCGCCGATACAACGGCTGGTCGACAAGGTGGCGGCCGTGTTCGTGCCGGTCGTGCTTGTCGTCGCGTTCGCCACGGTGATCGGCTGGCTGCTCGCAGGCGCCACCTTCGAGCACGCCCTCATCAACGCGGTCAGCGTGCTGGTGATCGCCTGCCCGTGCGCGCTCGGTCTCGCCACGCCGACCGCGATCATCGCGGGGACGGGCGTGGCCGCGCGGCACGGCGTGCTGATCAAGGACGCCGAGGCGCTCGAACTCGCCAGGCGGATCGAGGTCGTCGCGTTCGACAAGACCGGCACCCTGACCGTCGGCAAGCCGCGCGTGGCGGCGGTCAGCGAGAGCGGCGCGGCCAGCCGGAGCGAGGTGCTGGCCCTCGCCGCCGCCGTGAATGCCGGCAGCAACCACCCGCTCGCCGAGGCCGTGCGGGAGGCGGTCGCGCAGGAGCCACGGCCGGGTTCCGCGGCACCCGCGGCACGCGACCACCGCGACCTGGCGGGACGCGGCGTCAGCGCGAAATTCGACGGCGAAGATGGCCATACGGTTGAACTCGCGTTCGGCAGCCGCCGGTTGATGGACGACTGGAAGGTCGACGTTTCCGCCCTGCTCGCGGACGCCACCGCGCGCGAAGCGGAAGGACGAACGGTGTCCTGGCTCGCGCGGCGCAGCGCCGCCGGAACGCAGGTGCTCGGGTGGCTGGCGTTTGGCGACGAACCCAAGCCGACCGCGAAGGCGGCGATCGACGAACTGCGCCGGCTCGGCATCCGCACGACGATGATCTCCGGCGACAACGCGGGCGCGGCCGCGCACGTCGCTCGGCAGCTCGGGCTGGAAGACTACGAAGCCAATGTCCTGCCGCGCGACAAGGCGAAGCGCGTCGAAGCGCTGAAGAAGGGCGGCCGTGTCGTCGCGATGGTCGGCGACGGCATCAATGACGCGCCGGCGCTCGCTGCGGCCGACGTCGGCATTGCGATGGGCTCCGGCACCGACGTCGCGATGCACGCGGCGGGCATCACGCTGCTGCGCTCCGATCCCCGCCTGGTCGCCGACGCCATCGCGATCTCGCGCGCGACGGTGCGCAAGATCCGGCAGAACCTTTTCTGGGCCTTCTTCTACAACGCGATCGGGATTCCACTGGCCGCGTTCGGGCTGCTCACGCCCATCTTCGCCGGAGCGGCCATGGCGTTTTCCAGCGTCTCGGTGGTCAGCAACGCGTTGCTGCTGAAGCGCTATCGGTCACCCAGCAACTGATCCAGCCGCCACCGCAACGCCTTCACGGCGAGAAGGCGCGCGAGCCAGACGAACAACACCAGCGCGACGACGAAGCCGGTCCAGCGCGGAACGTCCAGCGCGCCGGCCAGGGCCGATGCGGCAATCGCCGTCAACCAGAACAGGAACATGTTCCGCAGCGCGTGCTGCCGCGGCGGCTCGTAGCCGACGAGTTCGTCGATCAACCCGGGCCGCAGGGCCTGATCGGACACCCGGCCCTCGACCTCCTCGATGACCCACGCGCGCGACACGAGGCCCACGGCGGTCGGCGTGAAGCGGTCGCGAAGTTCTGGTCGGCATCGTTCGTGGTCCCGTGCGTTGCGAACGCGCCGGGCGATTGGCCCGCCCGGCGCCCGCTGCGAGCCGCCGCTACGCGATCGAGCGCAGTTCGCGCAGCGCCACCGACAGCATCGCGAGATCCGCGTGACGGCTCTCGGCCAGTTCGGCGAGCATCTTGCGTGCGCGGCCGATGGCCCCGCTCTGCGCCTTCTCCCACGCCGGCGCGCCGCCGGCCTTCAAGGCGTCGGCGGTGATCTGGCGCTGCAGGCCGGCGAGATCGTCGTTCAGCGCCGTCTTCGCCAGGCCCTGCCAATAGCTGTCGGCCGGCAGGGCTGCGACCTGTCCGCGCAGCCGCGCGAGCCCGAGCATCTCGCCGACGGCGAAGTAGCTGGCCGCCACTTCCGGCAACGGACGCTGGGCGGCGTCGGCGATCTCGCAGATGTCGAGCGCCGCCAGCGACGTTTCGGACGCGGCGACGGCCAGCGCCAGGCCGGACGGCACGCGCTTGGCTTCGAGGGCCTTCTGGCGCTCGGTGATCGGAGCGCGCCACGCGGCACCCGCCGGGGCGCCGGCGATGAACTCGAGCATCTGGCGCGCGGCCGGCGCGAAGCCGGCGATGGTCTTGTCCATCGGCTCGGCGAGCCTGCGCGAGCGCAGGAACCAGGTCGTCGCGCGCGCGGTGCGGCGCCCGAGTTCGTTCAGCATCTGGGACTGGACCTCGTCGGCGACGACGTTGTCGAGCGCCTCGATCGACTTCCAGGCCGCAGCCAGCCCGAACACTTCGCGCGCGAGCAGGTAGGCGCGGACCACCTGCGGCGGCGAGGCGCCGGTGGCGTCCATCAGCCGGTGGACGAAGGTGGCGCCGACCCGGTTGACCATGCTGTTCAGCACGTGCGTGGCGACGATCTCGCGCCGCAGCGGATGGCGCTCGATGTAGCCGGCAAAGCGCTCGCGCAGCGCCACCGGGAAGTAGCGCTGCAGCGCCGTCGCGACCCACGGATCTTCGGGCAGGTCGGAGTCCAGCAACGCCTCGAACAGCCACATCTTCGAGTACGCGAGCAGCACGGCCCGCTCGGGGCCTGTCAGCGCGCCGCCCCGGGTGCGCCGCTCGGCGATCTCCTCGTCGGACGGCAGGTACTCGAGCGCCCGGTTGAGCCGGCCTTCCTTCTCGAGAAAGCGGATGAAGCGCTGCTGGTGGTCGAGCAGGCGCGCGCCGGTGCGGCCGGCCGTCGACAGCACCTGAGTCTGGAAGTAGTTGTCGCGCAGCACGAGTTGCGCGACCTCGTCGGTCATCTCGACGAGGAGCGCATTGCGCTGCTTCTCGGTCAGCTCGCCGTCGGCGATCGGCAATCCCAGCAGGATCTTGATGTTGACCTCGTGGTCCGACGTGTCCACGCCGGCCGAGTTGTCGATCGCGTCCGTGTAGAGACGCACCCCGGCCAGCGCCGCCTCGACGCGACCGAGCTGCGTGAGCCCGAGGTTGCCGCCTTCGCCGACGACCTTGCAGCGCAGGTCGGCGCCGTCGATGCGCACCGCGTCGTTCGCGCGATCGCCGACGTCGGCGTGCGACTCGCGCGACGACTTCACGTAGGTGCCGATGCCGCCGTTGTAGAGCAGGTCGACCGGCGCCTTCAGGATCGCCCCGATCAGTTCCGCGGGCGTCAGCCGCGACGCCGCGATGCCGAGCACCGCCCGCACCTGCGGCGAGATCGGGATCGACTTCTCGGAACGGGCCCAGACGCCGCCGCCCTCCGAAATCAGCGAGGCGTCGTAGTCGGCCCACGAGGAGCGCGGCAGCGCGAAGATCCGCTCGCGCTCGGCAAAACTCGCCGCGGCGTCAGGATTCGGGTCGAGGAACACGTGGCGGTGGTCGAACGCGGCCACGAGCCGGATGTGGCGCGACAGCAGCATGCCGTTGCCGAACACGTCGCCGGACATGTCGCCGATGCCGACCACGGTGAAGTCGGTCGCCTGCGTGTCGACGCCGAGTTCGCGGAAGTGCCGCTTGACGCTCTCCCACGCACCGCGCGCGGTGATGCCCATCCCCTTGTGGTCGTAGCCCGCGCTGCCGCCGGAGGCGAACGCGTCGCCGAGCCAGTGCCCGTACTCCTTGCTGATCGCGTTGGCGTAGTCGGAGAACGTGGCCGTTCCCTTGTCCGCCGCGACGACGAGATACGGGTCGTCGCCGTCGTGCCGCACCACGTGCGGCGGCGGCACGACCTTGCCGCCGACCCGGTTGTCGGTGAGGTCGAGCAGCCCGCGCAGGTAGTTCTGGTAGCAGGCGATGCCTTCCTTCAGCAGCGCCTCGCGGTCGGTGGCGGTCGGCGCCTTCTTCAGCACGAAGCCGCCCTTGCTGCCGACCGGCACGATGACGGTGTTCTTGACCATCTGCGCCTTGACGAGCCCCAGCACCTCGGTGCGGAAGTCCTCCGGCCGGTCCGACCAGCGCAGGCCGCCGCGCGCCACCTTGCCGCCGCGCAGGTGCACGCCCTCGAAGCGGGTCGAGTACACGAAGATCTCGAACATCGGCCGCGGCTCGGGCAGCCCGGGGACCTTCGAAGGGTCGAACTTGAACGACAGGAACGACCGTCGCGGTCCGTCCTCGCCGCTGGCGCCCACCCCGGTCCGCCAGAAGTTCGTGCGCGATGTCGCGAGGATCAGCGCGAGGTACTGCCGCAGCACCCGGTCTTCGCTCAGGCTGCTGACCTTCTCCAGCGCCTGCTCGATCGCGTTCACCTGGCTCGTCGCCGCGGCAGCGTCTGCCGCCTTCGGGTCGAGCCGGAGCTTGAACAGCTGAACCAGCAACCGCGCGATCCGCGGATGGTTCGCCAGCGTGCCTTCGATGAAGGATTGCGACAGCGCGAAGCCGCTCTGCCGCATGTACTTCGCATACGCCCGCAGCACCGTGATCTCGTCGGCCGACAGCGAAGCGAGCAGCACGAGGCGATTGAAGTCGTCGTTCTCCACCGCGCCCGTCATCACGCGCCGGAACGCGTCCTCGAACAGCGGCGCGATGCCCTCCGCATCGATCTCGTCGTGCCCGACCAGGTCGAGCTCGAAGTCGTGGATCCAGAACGGGTCGCCCCGCTCCGGCCCGACCTCATACGGCTGCTCCGACAGCACGCGCACGCCCATGTGCTCGAGCATCGGCAGCGAGTTCGACAGCGCGACCGGTTCGCCCGACCGATACACCTTGAAGCCGAGGCGACCGGCCGGCACCTCGAGCGGGCGATAGAGGTTGAGCGCGAGGCCGCCGAGCCCCAGGCCGTCGAGGCGCTGGACGTCGGCGACCGCGGCCCGCGCGGACACCTTCTCGCGGTACGACGCCGGGAACGAGTTGCCGAAGCGCTTGCACAGTTGCGCCGCCCGCGCCTCGCCCTCCTCGTCGCTCAGCGCCTGGCGCAGGTCGTCTTCCCAGCGCCGGGAGGCGTCCGCCAGCCGCCGCTCGACATCGCGGCGGTCGTACGCCGGAATCCGTCCCGGATTCGTCCGCACGGTCATGTGGATGCGGGCCAGCACTGCATCTGTGAGCAGCACGTCGAAGTCAGCGGAACTGCCGTCGAACGCCTGCAGCAGGATCGACTGGAACTTGCGACGCAGTTCGGTGGTGTAGTTCTCGCGCGGCACGTAGATCAGGCACGAGATGAACCGCTCGAACGGATCGCGCCGGATGAACAGGCGGAAGCGCTGGCGCTCGCCGAGTTGCAGGATGCCGTTCGCCGTCTCGTACAACTCGTCGGTCGAGACCTGGAACAGTTCGTCGCGCGGATAGGTCTCGAGGATGTGCTCGAGCGCCTTGCCGAGGTGGCTCGCGGGCGCGAGTCCCGCCCGTTCCAGCACCTGGCGCTTCTTGCCGCGCAGCAGCGGGATCTCGGACACGCGCGCGCTGTATGTCGTCGACGTGAAGAGCCCGAGGAAGCGGTGCTCGCCGATCGCCTGCCCGTCCGGCCCGTAGCGCTTCACGCCGATGTAGTCGATGTAGCCGGGACGGTGCACGGTCGACCGGTTGTTGGCCTTCGTCACCATCAGCATCGGCGAGGGCGCCGTCGCCAGTTGACGGGCCTGCGGCGGCAGCGCGACGAGGCTGGCCGCCTCGGTGAGGCCGCCGTCGGCATCGCGCAGCATCCCGAGGCCGGTCCCCGGCACGATCTTCAGCGCGAGTTCGCCGTCGTGGTAGGCGAAGTCGTGCTGCCGGTAGCCGAGCAGCAGCAGGTGGTCCTCGGCGAGCCACTGCAGGAAATCGCGGTTCTCGGTCACTTCCTCGCGGCCCAGCGGCGGCGCGTGGCGGTCGATGTCCGCGATCACCGCGCGCAGCTGCGCGACCATCGCCTTCCAGTCCGTCACGGCCGCGCGCACGTCGCCGAGCACGCGCTCGATTCCCTCGGCCAGCTGGGCACGCGCCATCGGATCGGCCAGCCGATCGACTTCGATGTGCATGAACGACTCGCGCGCACCGTCCGGTTTCTCTTCGCGCGGGTAGAGCCCCTTCAGCGCCCCGCCCGCATCGCGCTCGACCGCGAAGATCGGATGCACGATCAGGTGCAGCGTCAGGCCCTGGCGGTTGACCTCCATCGAGGCGGTATCGACCAGGAAAGGCATGTCGTCGTTGACGATCTCGACGACCGTGTGGCGGGACGACCATCCGTGTTCGCCGGCGACCGGGCTGATCACGCGGATCTTCGCCTTGCCCGGTTCGCGCCGTTGCGCGAACTGCCAGTGCGACAGCAGGGCGCCGTACAGGTCCTCGACGTCGCGCGTGGCGATGTCTTCCGGATCGATGCGGTGGAAGTAGCTCGCCGCGAACGCCAGCAGGCCCGAGCGCTCGGAGTGCTCGACGCGCTGCTCGATCAACGCCGCCACCGCGGACAGGCGCGCGGCCTTGTCCGCTTCCGGGGAAATCGTCATGTGTGTCTCCGATTCTTGTCGCGGGCCGGGCGCCTCGTGAGCGGCGGCGCGCTGGAGCGCCAAGTATGCCCGCGCCGTGCGACGCCGACGCGGCGCCGCGGTCAACAAGTGGACCGATAATCGGCGCCTGCCTGCCGCCGCCAACATGTCCATTCCCGCCTTCGCCCCGCGCCTGGCCTTCGTCGATGTCGAGACGACGGGGTCGAGCCCGGCGCGCGATCGCGTCACGGAGATCGGCGTCGTGCTCGTCGACATCGACGGCGAGTCGACCCGCGTCGACGAGTGGTCCACGCTGGTCAATCCCGGCGTGCCGATCCCGCCGGACATCGAGTGGCTGACCGGGATCACCAACGAGATGGTGCGCGCGGCGCCGCCGTTCGCATCGGTGGCGCAGGACCTGATCGACCGGCTCGACGGCGCCGTCTTCGTCGCGCACAACGCCCGCTTCGACTACGGCTTCCTGCGGGCCGAGTTCGGGCGCGCCGGGCTCGCGTTCCAGGCGAAGACGCTCTGCACGGTGCGGTTGAGCCGCGCGCTCTACCCGGACCGCGCGCCCCACTCGCTCGACGCGCTGATCGAACGGTTCAACCTGACGGGCGAGGAGCGGCATCGCGCGCTCGGCGACGCGCGCGTGCTGTGGCGGCTGCTGCAGGTCTGGTGCGCGCGCCATCCGCCGGGCGAGATCGAAGCGGCCGTGGGCGCCGTGCTGAAGCACCCCGGCCTGCCGCCGCACCTGCCGCCCGATGCCCTCGACGCCTTGCCGCACGCACCGGGCGTCTACCTGTTCTTCGGGCTCAACGAGCACCCGATCTACATCGGCAAGAGCGTCGACGTGCGCGCGCGCGTCGCCAGCCACTTCAACTCCGAGCACCGCACGCCGCGCGACCTGCGGCTGTCGCAGGAGATCCACCGGCTCGAGTGGGAAGAGACCGCCGGCGAGCTCGGCGCGCTGCTGCGCGAATCGGAGCTGGTGAAGACGCGGCTGCCTGCGCACAACGTCGCGCTGCGCCGGCGCGAGAACCAGGTGATCATGGAACTCGACGAGCACGCCCGGCCGCTGTTCGCGCGCGCGCTCGAGTTCGACCTCGCGCGGCTGGGAACGAGCTAGGGCCCGTTCTCCTCGCGATCCGCCGCGCGCCAGTTCCTCGCGCATCTGGCTGTTGATCACGCCCTGTGCCTGAAGACGCTCGGGCTCGAAGGCCGGCGATCGGCGGCGGACGACGGCGCGCCCTGCTTCAACCGGCAGCTGAACCGCTGCCAGGGCGCCTGCGTCGGCGACGAACCGCGCGAGGATCACGCAGCGCGACTGCGCGAGGCGCTCGAGCCGCTGCGCTTGCCGGCGTGGCCGTATCGCAGCGCAGTCGCGCTGGTCGAGCGCAACGCCGGGCGCTTCCGCGAGGACTGGCACGTCTTCGACCGCTGGTGCTGGCTGGGGACCGTGAAGACGATCGACGCCGCGCGCGGCCTGGCGGCGACATCGCCGCGCGTGTTCGAAGCCGACGCGGCGCGGCTGGCGATCCGCTCGTTGCTTGCCGAATCGCCGTGGCCGCTCGAGCGGGTCGACCTCGGATCGCTCTAGCCGAGCCGCTGCTCGACGACAGCGCGCAATGACTGGCCCGCGCGATACCCCTGCGCCGCGGCCGCGGCGTTCGCGCGCGAGATGACGCCGCCGGTCCAGGTGTCCGCGGCTTCGCCGATGCGGGCCGAGGTGTGCGCGACCGCGACGGCCGGCTGGCCCGCCACGTCGAGCATGGCGAGCGCCGCGATGCCCGCCTCGTCCTTGCCGATTCCGGCGTCGTTGAATACGTAGAGTCGCGCATGCACCGCGAGCGCGTATCGACCGGCGCTCTGTCCGCCGTGCGATCCCGTGACGACGACGCAGTCGGCGTGCGCGGCCGTGACTTCCGTCACGGAATCGAGCAGGACGACGGCGGCGGCATTCGGCATCGGCGTACTGTAGACGAGGCACATCTTCGGCCGCGCGAACACATGCGGCCGCCCTGATCCACGATGGAGAACGCAATGCAGAACACGTATGGCTTCGGCAAGACCGTCAACCTCGGCTTCGACGCCGCGGTGGAACGGGTCACCGCCGAACTGGCGAAGGAAGGGTTCGGCATCCTGACCGAGATCGACGTCAAGGCCACGCTGAAGAAGAAGCTCGACGCCGACGTGCGGCCGTACCGCATCCTCGGCGCCTGCAATCCGCCCTTCGCGAAGCGCGCGCTCGAGGCGGAACCGGCGGTCGGCCTGCTGCTCCCGTGCAACGTCACGGTGCGCGAGGACGAGGCGGGACAGATCCACGTCGACTTCATGGACCCGGGCGTGATGAGCCAGATGACCTCGAATCCCGAGGTCGCAAAGGTGGCGGGCGAGGTGCGCGAAAAACTGCAGCGCGTGATGAAGGCGCTCTAGCCGAAGTTCAACGGGTGCCGGCGGCGGCGCCGCCCGGCAGTGCCGCCGATGGCACCTGGACGTCCGGATAGCGCTCGCGGAAGCGCTTGAGTTCGGCGTCGGCCTCCGCGTCGCGCCCTTCCCTGCGCAGCTTCACGATCCGCTCCAGCCACATCGGCGCGGAGCCTTCGAAGTCCCTCGCGGCGTCGAGGCGCGCCGCGTCTTGCGCGCCAGGGGCCGGAGCCGATCGCGCGAGCGGAGCAGCGCGAGGCGGCGCGGGAGGAGCGGAGGGCAGCGCGGCGGGAAGATCCTGCCTCGCTTCGGCACTGGCGCCCTCGGCCGCCCGCTCGGCTGGGCGTGCCGAAACCGCCGGACTCGCCGCCTCCGAACGCTGCGCCTCCGCGCGCTCACTCGGTGCGGCGGGGGCCGACGATCGCTCTTCGCGCGCGTTGGACGCAGTCGATCGCTTCGCGACGGGCGCAGGCGCCTGCGCGATCGGCGGGGCGGGCAGCGCCACGGCGCTGTCGGAGGATGGCGTCACTGCCGCCGAGGGCGCCGGCGCGACGGCGACGGACGCCGGTGCTCGCTCCGCGGGCGCCGTGAAAGAAGGCATCTCCTGCTCGGTTCGATTCGCCATCATCACCGCCAGCGTCGACAGCAGCACGGCCGCCGCGGCCGCCAGCGGCCAGCGCGGGCGACGCACGATGCGCGGCGCGTCGGCCGGCCGTGGCCGCGCATCGACCTGCCGCGCCGCCGCCGCGAGGATCGCCGCGCGCGTCGCCGCCGAAGGCCGCTCGTCGAGCGCGGCGCTCGCCTCGCGGTAGCGCCGCGCCGTGGCGTCTTCGCGATCCGTGCTCATTGCCATGCCTCCATCGCCGTCCGCAGCTTCGCCATCGCGTAGCGCAGCCGGCTCTTGACCGTCTCGTGGCCGGCGTTCGTCACCGTCGCGATCTCCTCCAGCGACAGGCCGCCTTCGGCCTGCAGCAGGAACGCTTCCCTCTGCGCCGGCGGCAGCTGCCCGACGGCGTCGACGAACGCGCGCGCCTGTTCGCGCGACATCGCCTGCACGTCGGGTCGTTGCGCATCGCCGGCGTCGATCTCGAGCGGCGGGTCGCCGTCGGGATCGTTGGCGGCCGCGTCGAGGCTCACCGCGTCGTCGCGTCCCCGCCAGTGATCGACCAGCTTGCTGCGCGCGATCGTATACAGCCACGTCGTGAACCTGGCGCGCGGCTCGAAGTGCGCCGCGTGGCGCACGATCGCGAGCCAGGTGTCCTGCGTCAGGTCGTCGGCCTGGGCGGGCGTCGCGCCCTGCCGCAGGAAGTAGCGATACACGGGCCGCTCGTGCCGCTCGTACAGTTCGGCGAAGGCGCGCGCATCGCCGGCCGCATAGGCCGCCAGCAAAGCCTCATCGCTCGCCGCGTCGCTCAACGCCGTCCCCTCGCCCCTCGCACGCGCGTCCGCGTCCGCAATGCCGGCCGCCGCATGCATCCGCCGGCATTGTGCCCGCGGACGCATGCGGTCGATCGACGCCGCCGGAGCCGCGCTCAACGCCGCGGCGGATCGGGAACGAAGCCCGCCGCGGCCGGGAACGGATTCGGCACGGTCCGCGGCGCAGGAATCACCCCCATCGCCAGCAGGTTCTCGCGACTGTCGTAGTGGATCGCGATGACCTCGTCCGGCGTCGAGGACGCGCGCTCGAAGTCGGTGTAGCTGGTCACCGAGTGTTCGCTCCGCCCATGTCCCGTGCCGATGCGCGACTCCTGCGCGCGCTCGCTGCGGCGGGCCTCGGCCGATCCCGTGGCGTCGCTCGCCGCCCCCGCGGCCGGCGCAGGCGGCGACGCCGCCTCGTTGCGCGACGACTGCTCCTTCGACAGCGCGGGCGGCGGCACGTACCGCACCCGTTCGCGGAACACCGCCACGCCGATCACGCCGACGTTGTCCGGGCGGCCCGTGCGCGCCGCGTACGAGTTCGGCAACGCCGTGAACTCGAACGCGGCGACGCGCGACATGTCCTTGCGCCAGCCGGTGATCTGCGCGACCTGCCCGCTCGACAGCACGTAACCGGCCTGGTCCGGCGCGGCGGTCTCGCCCGAGATCACGTTGACGCCGTCCACCGAGACCACCGTCAGCACGCGCCCGCCGCCGCGGTTGGTCAGCGCCACGGCGTAGCGGCGGCCCGGCTTGCCCGGCACCCACCACTTCCCTTCGTGCCAGTAGGTCGGCAGGGTTTCGCCGGTCGCGCGGTCCGTCACGCGCACGTCGACCGTGCCGCCGACGGCGTGCGCGCACCCGCCCGCCAGCATCAGTGCGCCGGACGTGGCGGCCGCCGCGAGGATTCGCATCAGCATGAGTGTTCTCCTTGGGTTGACCGATGCGCCTGTAAACGCCGGTTGAAGCAAAATGGGGTCGAACCCGCCCAAGGTCGGGCCCTGCCCGGGTCCGGCGCCCGCCAGCCCCTTAGCCCTCCGATGCGCTACGAGCACCTGGTCCAGATCAACGACCCCCTGATGCCGCTGCTGGACACGCTGACGCGCAACCAGCTGTGGCAGGGCCTCATGGTCCGCGCCGAGGACCCGATCCAGTTCGTCCTCGGCCTCGAAGGCGCGACCATCCACAGTCACGAGGTGCGCGGCGAAGTGCACGAACTGACCCGCACGCTCGACTTCGGGTCCTTCCGCGTCGAGGACCGCGTGCGCCTCGTGCGCGGCCGCAGCAGCGAAGTCCGGACCGAGGCCGGGCCGACCTGGCCCGCGAGCCGCCTGACGATCACGATCGAGGAGCCGGAGCCGGAATTGCTGTTCCTGCGCTTCGTCTACGAGTTCGACGAGGCGACCGGGAGCGACGAGCGCGATCCCGTGATCGTCGGCCTGCGCAAGCAGGCCTACGAGAACGCGGACCTCGACACTGTCGTGCGCATCCGCGCGCTGGCCGAACAGGGTGTGCTGGGCTAGACGAGCCCGGACCCCAGGGCGTGCTCGCGCGGGCGGCGCGCGAATTCCGCGCGGACAGGTCTCCTCGTCATGGGCCCGGCACTAAACTGCCGGCATGCACCACAAGGCTCTCGTCCTCTTCTCTGGCGGACAGGACTCGACGACCTGCCTCGCGTGGGCGCTCAATCGCTATCGCGAGGTCGAGACGATCGGGTTCGACTACGGACAGCGGCACGCCGTCGAACTCGACGTGCGCCCCCGCGTGATGTCCGGGCTGCGCGCGCGGTTCCCGCACTGGGGCCGCCGCCTCGGCGAAGACCACTTCGTGACGATGCGCGAGCTCGGGCAGTTGTCCGAAACCGCGCTGACCGAGGCCGCGGAGATCCGCCTGACCGACAAGGGGCTGCCGAACACCTTCGTTCCCGGCCGCAACCTGCTGTTCTTCACGTATGCCGCGGCGATCGCCTACCGGCGCAACCTGCAGGTGCTCGTCGGCGGCATGTGCGAGACGGACTACTCCGGGTATCCGGACTGCCGCGACGACACGCTGAAGGCGATGCAGATCGCGCTGTCGCTCGGCATGGACCAGCGTTTCACGATCGAGACGCCGCTGATGTGGCTCGACAAGGCGCAGACGTGGCAGCTCGCGCACGAGCTGGGCGGCGAGGACCTGGTGGACCTGATCCGGACCGAGACCCACACGTGCTACGTGGGCGATCGCTCGACGCGGCACGACTGGGGCGTGGGTTGCGGCCAGTGCCCCGCGTGCGAGCTGCGCGCGGCGGGGTGGGCCAAGTGGAAGCGGGGTCCGGGCTGACGTGCCGGGGTGTCAGCGCGGCTTGACGGGGCTGCGCAGGCGAGCGGCGTTCGGCCGGGCATCCGCGCCCTGCTCGCCTCCGATCGGCCGCGCGAGCCGCTCCACCAGCGAGCGGCGCATCGTCCACAGCGGCGTCTGCTGCGCCGACTGCGCGAGGTAGGCGTCGACGTCCTCGTGCGTTGCGTAGATGCGGCGCACGAGCGGGATGAAGGCCTCGACCAGCGCCGGATCGAACTGGCGGCTGCTCTCGCGGACCAGATGGCCGAGCGCCTCCTCCACCCGCCAGGCCGACCGCCACGGGCGCTGGTGCACCAGCGAGTCGAAGGCGTCGCAGAGGCCGACGATGCGGGCCGCCAGCGGAATCGCGTCGCCCGAGATGCCGTCCGGATATCCCGCGCCCGACCACGCTTCGTGGTGATAGCGGGCGATCTCCTCGGCGAGCGCGGCGTACGGCACCTTCGCGCGAACCAGGAAGTCGGCGCCGGTCGCCGCGTGCGTCTCCACGAGCTGGCGCTCGCCCTGCGACAGCGCGGTGCGCTTGCGGATCACGCTGTCCGGGATCACGACCTTGCCGATGTCGTGCAGGCGTGCGGCCAGTTCGATGCGCCGGGCTTCGTCCGCATCGATCCCGTGCGCGAGCGCGAGCAGGTGTGCCCACATCGCGACCCGGAACGCGTGCTCGCCGCTGTCCTCCTCGCGCAACTCGACGGTCAGCGCCATGTGTTCGAGGAACTCGCCCTGCTTCGCGGCCGCGTCCTCGAGCTTCCTCTTCAGCGCATCGTCCTTGTCCTCGATCGCGCGCAGGCTCGCCGCGTCGTGATCGGGCAGCCCCAGCCGCTGCAGGTGTTGCTGCTGCTGCTGCATGATCGCTTCGCGATGCAGGTTGCGCACGTGCATCATCAGTTCGCGGTTCATCGACAGCGCGCGGTCGGGCTGGCCGGCCTTTTCGTAGGCGTTGACCGAGGCGCGCAGCGCGTCGTGATACGACGACGCGAGCATCTTCGACTGGTCGCGCACGGCCACGATGCGCGAGATGCCGACGATCGACGTTGCCGCGGTACACCTCGACCAGCCCGCTCACCGTCGCCGCCGCGATCTTCGCCCGCGCGGCGCCGGATTTCGCGGCCATCTCGCGGGCGACGGCCGCGTGGGCGGCGGCATCCTCGGTGCGATGCAGGGCGAGCAGCAACTGGGCATAGGTCGCCTCGACCAGCGCCCTGACCTGTTCCTGCTCGCGGTCCCGTGGCTCGGCGATCAGGTCCAGGGCTTCTTCGCAGGCCTCGATCCCGGGCAGGTACTCGTGCAGGTAGAGGTCGCACTGGGCCGCGCCGTAGAGCGCCCGGCATCGGGCCTTGACGCTCTGTGCCTGGTCGGCGATCGACCCTGCCGTGATGGCGCCGCGCTCGTAGCAGACCCTCGCATCGTTGTAGAGCGTCGCATCGAAGAAGGTCACCGCGATGTTGATCCATGTGGCGGCCAGCCCCGGGAGATCCTCCATGCGCTCCGCGAGCTCCAGCGCCTGCAGCAGGCTGCGCAATGCGTCCGGGGTGTTGCGCGTCGCGGTCAGGATCACCCCCTGCGTGGAAAGCGCGCGTCGAAGCTGGGCCTGTTCGCCCTCCTGCTCCGCGAGCATCACCGCGAGCGCGATCGGCTCGACCGCGTTGAAGACGCGCTGGCCGTGCAGGTAGTACTGGCCGGCCGCATCGATCAGCAGTCCGACGCGACGCTTGCGGGAGGCTGCGAATGGGACCGCCCGGAGACGGGCCAGCCAGGCGTCCAGGAACATCGGCAGGTCCGCAGGAGGCGAGGCGATCGCCTGCTTCAGTTCCCGCTCGAGTTCATCCAGTCGCGCTTCGTGGTCGTCCATCTGAAAGCCGCGCCAGACGACGGCAAGGTGGAAGCCAGCCGATTCTGCCCTGAGTCCCCTGCGCTGGATAGCGCCGTAAGAAGGGATTTCCCGGAACTCGCCGTCCCGTCAAAGTTCGCCTGGTGCACGGTTGTCGTGCCGTCAGACAAAAACAGAAGAAACCAACCACCTTGCGGAAAAGGAAACAACCATGAACGTCGAACACGTCGAACTCCAAGCCGTTGCCGAAGTTGCGAAGACGGACGAAGTCATCGAGATGCTGGCCCTCTCCCTCGACGATCTCGATCTCGTCGGCGGCGGCAGCTCGCTCGGAATGATCGACTGAACATTCCCGGACGGGAGTCGCCGCGGAACCCGGCTCGAGCCGTCCATTGCAGGCCCAGGAACCATCATAGAAAACAGGCAGACCAGGTTTCCGCAGTTCTCACACGGCGCCGACGGGCGCCGTTTTTTTGCCCGTCGCATCCCGGCGATAGGTGATGCGGAGTGTTGCTCCGTCCCGACGGGATGTCGCGCATCCCATGCCGGCCCGGCTCAGGCGGCGCGGCGGCCTTCCGGTTCCGCGTCCGTGCCCAGGCGCACGATCCGGTCGACCGCGCCGACCGTCTCCGGCCGGTGGCTCACGATGACGAGACCGATGCCCGTCTTGCGCAGGCCGTCGGTGATCGACCGTTCGCGCGCGAGGTCGAGCTGGTCGAAGGTCTCGTCGAGGAAGAGGATCTGCGGCTCGCGGTACAGCGCGCGCGCCAGCAGGACGCGGCTGCGCTGGCCGCCGGACAGCGCGACGCCGAGGCTGCCGACGATCGTGTTGTAGCCCATCGGCATCGCGACGATGTCCTCGTCGATCATCGCGAGGCGCGCGCACAGCCGCGCGCGGTCGGAGTCGTGCTGCGGATCGAAGAAGCTGATGTTGTCCTCGATGGTGCCGACGAACAGGTGGTCGTCCTGCATCACCACGCCGATCCGGCTGCGGTACGCGCTCTTGTCCCAGTCGCGCACGTCGCGGCCCGCCGCCGTCAGCGAGCCCTCGGTACGGTCGAGCAGCCCCGCCAGCACCTTCACGAGCGTCGTCTTGCCGGCGCCCGACGGGCCGACGATCGCCACCGTCTCGCCGGGTCGCGCGACGAAGTCGAGGCCGCGGAACACGAAGCCTTCGATGCCGTAGGCGAAGCCGAGGCCGCGCGCCTCGAGGCCGAAGGTTGCCGTGGGCGCGTCGACGCGCGCCACCGATGACATCTCCGCCTGCCCCTCGGGCTGTGCCAGCGCGATGTCGGCCACGCGGTCGGCGTGCAGGTCGAGCATGCGGAACTCGATCGTCTTGTCGACCAGGTTGTTCACGCGCGAGATGAACAGCAGCTTGAACAGCATGAACGCGAACAGCATGCCGACCGACAGCTCGTTCGCGAGCACCGCGTACGCGCCCAGCCAGATCACGGCGACGTTCTCGAGCCCGAAGATCAGCACGTTGCCGGCGCGCTGCAGCAGCGCGATGTTCTGCACGCGCACGTCGGCGTTGGTCTGGTCGACCACGTGGTTCAGGTAGGCCGAGCGCCGCTCGCTTTCGCGCAGGTTCAGCTTGATCGCCATCATCCCGCGCAGCGTCTCGATGAAGTGCGTCGCCGCCTTCGCCTCGTGCACGATGCGCTCGTCCATCGCGCGCCGCTGCGGCCCGTACAGCATCGCCCGCAGCGCGCCGTAGGCGAGCGCGGCGATGACGACGATGACGGTCAGCGTCGTGCTGTACCAGAACATCACCGCGAGCGTGACGAGCACCATCACGCCGTCCATCACCGTCTCGAGGAAGGTCAGCGTCAGCGTGCGCTGGATCGCGTCGACGCTGCGGAAGCGCGACACGATGTCGCCGATGTGGCGCTTCTCGAACCAGGCCAGCGGCAGCCGCAGCAGCCGCGCGAACAGCGTGTCGAGCAGCTGCAGGTTCAGCCGCGTGCTGATGTAGACGCCGAGCCACGAGCGCAGCGCCGTGACGATGGCGATCATCACCGCCAGCAGCCCGAACCCGATGCCGAGCACGGCGAGCAGGTCGCGGTCGCGGCCGACGACCACGCGGTCGACCACGAGCTGCAGGAAGAACGGCGACGCGATCGCGAGCACTTCCAGCACCAGCGACAGCAGCAGCACCTGCGTGACCGCGCCCTTCAGCCCGGTCGCCATGCGGACCAGCTGCCACGCGCTGATCTTCTCGCGCTCGTCGCGCTCGGCGAACCCGGCGGCCGGCGTCAGCTCCATCGCCACACCGGTGTAATGGTCCGACGCCTCCTTGAGGGTCAGCACGCGCCGGCCGCGCGCCGGATCGTGCACGGTGATCCGGTCGCCGGCGACCTTCGTCAGCACGACGAAGTGGTTCATGTCCCAGTGCAGGAGCGCCGGCAGCTTCAGCTGCGACAGCGATTCGAGCGCGACCTTCACGCCGCGGGCCGCAAGGCCCATCGTCTCGGCGATCGTCGCGATGTGCTTCAGCGTCACGCCCTTCATCGACGGCGCCAGCCGCATGCGCATGGCCGCGAGGTCGGTGCGGAAGCCGTGGTAGCTCGCGACCATGGCGACGCAGGCGATGCCGCACTCCGGCGCTTCGCTCTGCAGGATCATCGGAACACGGCGACCGAACATCAGCTCATCCGCTGCTTCAGCGAGAGGATCGGTTCGAAGACCCACTCCCAGACCTTGCGCTTCTCCTGCAGGATGTCGGCGTTGACCGACATGCCCGGACGCAGCACGAGCTTCTGGTCGCCCGCCACGACGTACTGGGCGTCGAGCCTGACGTCGACGCGGTACACGGGCTCCTTCACGGTGACCTGTCCGACCTTCTCCCCCGCCGACCACACGGTCTGGCTGACCCGCTCGACCGTGCCGCGGTACTGGCCGAAGCGCTGGAACGGGAAGGCGTCGTAGCGCAGCACCACCTCCTGCCCCGGCTGCACGAAGCCGATCGCGCGGGTCGGCACCAGCAACTGCGCGTGCAGGCCGCTGCCCTTCGGCACGACCATCGCGAGCGGCGCTTCGTTGGCCACGGCCTCGCCGCGGGTCGCGGCGACGTTCGTGAACACCCCCGCCACCGGGGCGCGGATCACGTTCTCCCGCTTGCCCTCTTCCTGCACGCTGCCCTGCTGCAGCTCGCTCACCTGCCGGCGGATCTGGTCGAGCTGCGTCTGGACCTTCATCTCGACCGTCGGCAGCTCGGCCTTCGCGGACGACAGCTCGCGCTCGACTCCGGCGCGCTGGCGGCGGGCCGCTTCGAGCTTCACCTGCTGGTCGAGCACGTTGTTGCGGAACTCGATCAGCTTGCTCTCGGAGTAGAACTTGTCCTTGTAGAGCTCCTCGGCGCGCTGGAACTCGTTGCGCGACGACGCCAGCCGGCTCTGCTGCGCCTTGATCTCGACGTCGAACTGCGCCAGCTCGCGCTGCAGGTCGTCGATCTTGCGGCGGAGGATCTCGGCCTGCTGGGCGCCGAGCAGGCGCGCCTGCTGCTGCTCGCGCTCCAGCACGGACATCCGCTCGGCGATCTCCCGCTGCACGAGTTCGCCGGAGGAGACGCCGGAGGCCGTGCCGCGCTCGAACGAAAGCCGGATCAGCGGCTGGCCGGCCTGGACCTCGTCGCCTTCCTTCGCGAGCAGTTCCGCGACCACCCCGGCCTCGGGCGCCAGAAGCCGCGCGGCGCCGGCGTCGAGCGCGAGGAACCCGTCCACCCGCTCGCGCCGGGCGTACTCGCCCCAGACCGAGAACGCCACGAGTCCCAGCGCGAACGCGAGCGCCAACGCCGTGAAGATCCACAGCGGCACCGGACGCGCGAGCGAAACCTCGCCGAGCAGCTTCTCGCGCTGCGCGTCGATCGCTTCCTGGCGGAACAGCGGGTTGGCCATCGCGGTGCGGATTATGGCGGGCCGGCGCCGCGAAGGCGCGCGCCGTACCCATTTCACGGCGCAATTGCGCCGCCGGCGTGGCGTTATATCGACATTACGAATCGGTCTGCGCGCCGCCGCGGACCGCTCCTAACCTGCGCCCTCCAACGAAAAACGATTGCGAGACCGCCATGCGCAACACCGCACGATTCCTGGTCGCAGCACTTCTCGGCGGCGCCGGGTTCCCGGCCCTTGCGGCTGACGATGCCGCCGCTGCGTGGCAGGCAACGCAGCGCGCCACGGCGGCGCAGCAGGCGCTCAGCGAGCGCTACACCGCCATCTGGTCGACGCTCGACGCGGCCCAGAAGTCCCGCTTCGCGGCGCAGGAGCGCGCGTGGCTGAACGAGGGAAGACAGCAGGAGCAGCAGGCGTGCGTCGCGCGCGCCGGCGGGCAGACCGAGCTCGTCGCGCGGACCTGCGAAGCGGACGTCGTCGAGCGCCGCCTCGGCGGGCTCGCCGCCCCGCAACGCATCGCGGCGTCCCGCTAGCCGCGGAGAGTCGCGCGGCTCAGGCCGGTCCTTCCGCCTTCCACTTGATCGAGCAGCCGATGCTCGGCGTCTGCTGAACCGGCGCGGGCCGGCCCAGCGCCACCTGCTTCATCGCCTCGAACAGTTCGCGCTGCGCGCCCGGCGGGGCGGGCTGGCGGCCGGACGCATCGAGCCGGCCGTGGTACTGCAGCCGCAGGTCGCGGTCGTAACCGTAGAAGTCCGGCGTGCACACCGCGCCGTACGCGCGCGCCACCCTCTGGTCCGCGTCGTGCAGGTATGGAAACGGCAGCTGCTTCGCTTGCCACAGGCGCTGCATCGCCTCGAAGGAGTCTTCGGGATACGCGACGGCGTCGTTGCTGCTGATCGCCACCACGCCGACGCCGAGCGCCTGAAGCTCCCGCGCGTCGCGGACGATGCGGTCGAGCACCGCCTGCACGTACGGGCAGTGGTTGCAGATGAACATCACCAGCAGCCCGTTGGCGCCGAGCGCGTCGTCGCGCGACCAGGTCTGGCCGCAGGCGCCGGGCAGCGCGAAGTCCGGGGCGTGGCTGCCGATCTCGGCTTCGGCGGCTTCGGTCGCCATCAGTGGCTCCGCTTCTTCAGGTCCATCAGGCGCAGGATCATCGGCGTGAAGATCAGCTGCATCGCGAGGCCCATCTTGCCGCCGGGGCAGATGATCGTGTTGGGCCGCGTCAGCCACGAGTCGTGCAGCACCGACAGCAGGTACGGCAGGTCGATGCCCTTCGGATTCGCGAACCGGATGATCACCATGCTCTCGTCCGCGCTCGGGATGTCGCGCGCGATGAACGGGTTCGACGTGTCGACCGTCGGCACGCGCTGGAAGTTCACGTGCGTGACGCCGAACTGCGGCACGATGTGGTTCACGTAATCCGGCATCCGGCGCAGGATCGTGTCGACCACGGCTTCCTGCGAATAGCCGCGCATCTTCTTGTCGCGGTGCAGTTTCTGCATCCACTCGAGGTTGATGACCGGCACCACGCCGACCAGCAGGTCGACGTGGCGCGCGACGTTGATCTTCTCGTCCACGTAGGCGCCGTGCAGGCCCTCGTAGAACATCAGGTCGGAGCCCGGCTCGATGTCCTTCCACTCCGTGAAGTGCCCGGGCTCGACTCCGTGCTCGGCTGCCTCGCCCGCGTCGTGGATGTACTTGCGCACGCGGCCCGCGCCGCTCTCGCCGTAGCCCTTGAACAGCCCCTCGAGTTCCTCGAGCAGGTTGGAGTACGGGCCGAAGTGCGAGTAGTGCTTGTTGCCGTTCGCCTCCGCCTCCTTCATGTGGGTGCGCATCTCGTAGCGGTTGTAGCGGTGGAACGAATCGCCTTCGACGACCTGCGCCTTCAGGCCTTCGCGCCGGAAGATGTGCTGGAAGCTCTGCATCACCGTGCTGGTGCCGGCGCCGGACGAGCCAGTCACGGCGATGATCGGATGCTTCTTGGACAACTCGGTTCTCCTTCGATGTTCGTTGTTCCTGTGCGCGGCCGTGTCAGGTCAGCGCTTCGGGCCGGTACAGCGACCGCTCGTTGAAGAGCGGCGAGACGTACGGCTGGTCGGTGCCCTCGTCGTACTCGCGGTGGTAGCGCTCGATGCGGTCGACCTCGTTCTTCGACCCGAACACGAGGCCGATCCGCTGGTGCAGCTTCTCCGGCTGCACTTCCAGCACCGGCGAGCGCCCGTTGCTCGCGCGTCCGCCCGCCTGCTCCATCACGAAGCCGATGGGGTTCGCCTCGTACAGCAGGCGCAGCCGTCCCGGCTTGCTCATGTCTTTCGTGTCGCGCGGATACATGAACACGCCGCCGCGCATCAGGATGCGGTGCGCCTCGGCCACCATGCTGGCGATCCAGCGCGTGTTGAAGTCCTTGCCGCGCGGCCCGGTCTTGCCGGCCAGGCACTCGTCGACATAGCGCTTGATCGGCGACTCCCAGAAGCGGCTGTTGCTGCTGTTGATCGCGAACTCGTGCGTGTCGGCCGGCACGCGGATGTCCGGATGCGTCAGCTTGAACTCGCCCAGGTTCGGGTCGAGCGTGAAGCCGACGACGCCGTTGCCGACGGTGAGCACCAGCATCGTCACCGGTCCGTAGATCGCGTAGCCCGCGGCCACCTGGGTGGCGCCGGGCTGGAGGAAGTCCGCTTCGGTCACGTCGCGCCCGGAGTCGACCACGGCCTGGGGCGCGCGCAGGATCGAGAAGATGCTTCCCACCGAGACGTTGACGTCGATGTTGCTGGAGCCGTCGAGCGGATCGAACACCAGCAGGTACTTGCCGCGCTCGTAGGTGGCCGGGATCTGGTAGGGCTCGTCCATCTCCTCCGACCCCATGCCGGCCAGGTGCCCCGACCACTCGGTGGTGCGGATGAAGATCTCGTTGCTGACCAGGTCGAGGGGCTTCTGCACCTCGCCCTGCACATTCACGGGCAAATGAGCCTGCGCGTGAGAGTGCGCGGCGGCGACGAGCTCGCGGCTCATCGGGTCGCCGAGCTGGCCGAAGGCGACCGCGCGCGCGATCGCCTTGGTCGCGAGGGCGACGTCGAGGATCAGCGCGTTCAGGGCCCCGCTCGCCTGCGGGAAGCGCTGGCGCTGCTCGATCAGGTACTGCGTCAGGGTACGGCGGTTGGACAACGGCATCGGAGTTCCCGCAAGGTCAGGCGGCGGCCTGGAAGACCCGGCTGGCGAGGATGTCCTCGGGCACGAGCGTGGTGAGGTCGGATTCGGTCAGCGCGCGGTCGCGCACGGCGAACAGGCGCGACGCGGCGCGCAGCCGCGCGCGGTCGAGCGCGTTGCGCACGCTGCGCGCGTTGGCGAAGTGCGGCTGCCGCATGCGCAGCGCGATGTACTGCTCGAACGCTTCGCGCGCGCCGGCCCCGAAGTGGTAGTGCTGGGTTTCCAGCATCCGATCGGCGATCTGCAGCAGCTCCGCTTCGCCGTAATCCGGGAAGTCGATGTGGTGCGCGATGCGCGAGCTCATGCCCGGGTTGGACTTGAAGAACGTGTCCATCCGGTCCTTGTAGCCGGCGAGGATCACGACGAGGTCGTCGCGGTGGTTCTCCATCACCTGCAGCAGGATCTCGATCGCTTCCTGGCCGTAGTCGCGCTCGTTCTCCGGGCGGTACAGGTAGTAGGCCTCGTCGATGAACAGCACGCCGCCCATCGCCCGCTTCAGCACTTCCTTGGTCTTGGGCGCCGTGTGGCCGATGTACTGGCCGACGAGGTCGTCGCGCGTGACGCTGACCACGTGCCCCTTGCGCACGTAGCCCAGCCGGTGAAGGATCTGCGCCATCTTCAGCGCCACGGTCGTCTTGCCCGTGCCCGGATTGCCCGAGAAGCACATGTGCAACGACGGCGACGCGGCCTCCAGGCCCAGCTGCCCGCGCGCCTTCGACACCACGAGGAAGGCCGCGATGTCCTGGATGCGCTTCTTCACCGGCGCAAGCCCGACGAGGTCGCGGTCGAGCTCCTCGAGGACCTCGAGCACGTGCGTGTCGCGCAGGATCTCCTGCAGGTCGACGGTGGGTGCAGCCGCTGCGTTCATCGGACGACCTCCTGGCCGGGCACGGTCCCCGTCACTCGTAGCGCGCGCCCGCCGGGCGCTGCGCGGCGTAGCCCTGCGTCGTGTAGCGCACCATGCGGCCGGCCGCTTCCTGCCGCTGCAGCCCGAACCCCGGCTCTTCCTTCGGCCGGTTGACGATGAACGACAGGCACATCGACTCGACGCCGCGCGTGTTGTCGAAGGCGTTGACCTTGATGTAGTGGTTCGGGAAGGCCTTGCGGCAGGCGTTCACCTCGAACAGCACGGCGGCGCCGTCCTTCACGGTGAACATCGGCAGGCCCCACATGTCCCAGTACACGTTGCGGGGATGCGGGTCGTCGGAGTACTCGACCGACAGCGCCCAGCCGCGGCCGAGCGCGTAGTCGACCTGCGCCCGGATCTCGTCGTCGGTCAGGTCCGGCAGGAACGAAAAGGTGCCTTGCGTGATTCTCATGGAAGTTCTCCTGCTCAGCTGGCCGTCGCGGTGACCGCGAAGTCCGGCGTGTCGGTCGAGGTGTAGTTGAAGCTGACGTCTTTCCACGTGTCGAGCGCCTGCGCCAGCGGCTTGCACCACTTGGCGGCGGCGTTGAGGACGTCCGGCCCTTCGTTGGCGATGTCGCGGCCTTCGTTGCGCGCCTTGACCATCGCTTCGAGCGCGACGCGGTTGGCGATCGCACCCGCCTGGATGCCGGCCGGGTGGCCGATCGTGCCGCCGCCGAACTGCAGCACCACGTCGTCGCCGAACAGCGTCAGCAGCTGGTGCATCTGGCCGGCGTGGATGCCGCCCGAGGCCACCGGCATCACCTTGCGCAGGTCGACCCAGTCCTGGTCGAAGAACAGGCCGCGCGAGAGGTCGGTCTTCGTGTAGGTGTCGCGGCAGACGTTGTAGTAGCCCTGCACGGTCATCGGGTCGCCTTCGAGCTTGCCGACCGCCGTGCCCGCGTGCAGGTGATCGACACCCGCCAGCCGCAGCCACTTGGCGATCACGCGGAAGCTGACGCCGTGGTTCTTCTGCCGCGTGTACGTGCCGTGCCCCGCGCGGTGCATGTGCAGGATCATGTCGTTCTTCCGGCACCAGTTCGACATCGACTGGATCGCGCTCCAGCCGATCACGAGGTCGATCATCAGGATGTTCGAGCCCAGTTCCTTCGCGAACTCGGCGCGCTCGTACATGTCTTCCATCGTCGCGGCGGTGACGTTCAGGTAGTGGCCCTTGATCTCGCCGCTGTTCGCCTGGGCCTTGTTGACGGCTTCCATGCAGAACAGGAAGCGGTCGCGCCAGTGCATGAAGGGCTGCGAGTTGATGTTCTCGTCGTCCTTCGTGAAGTCCAGCCCGCCGGTCAGCGCCTCGTAGACGACGCGGCCGTAGTTCTTGCCCGACAGTCCCAGCTTCGGCTTCATGGTCGCGCCGAGCAGCGGGCGGCCGTACTTGTCGAGGCGCTCGCGCTCGACGACGATCCCGGTCGGCGGTCCCTTGAAGGTCTTCACGTACGCGGCCGGGATGCGGATGTCCTCGAGCCGCGCCGCCTTCAGCGGCTTGAAGCTGAAGACGTTGCCGATCAGGCTCGCCGTCATGTTGGCGATCGAGCCCTCCTCGAACAGGATGATGTCGTAGGCGATGTAGGCGAAGTACTGCGCCTCGTTGCCGGTGCCCGCGCCGGTGCCCGGCACGCGTCGACGCGGTAGGCCTTGGCCTGGTACGACTCGTGCGCCGTCAGCAGGTCGGTCCAGACCACCGTCCAGGTGGCGGTCGACGACTCGCCGGCCACCGCAGACGCCGCTTCGTCCGGATCGACGCCTTCCTGCGGCGTGATCCGGAACACGCAGATCACGTCCGTGTCCCTGGGCTCGTAGTCCGGCCGCCAGTAGCCCATCTGCTTGTACTTCAGGACGCCACCCTTGTAGCGCTCCTTGGTGTCTCGGATCATTCCCTCGACCGGTTTGTTCATCGCCAGATCTCCCTTTGCAGCGTCCTGTTGCAGCGCACCGCGCGCGTTGGACGGCACTCTAGGGACCCAAACATATAAGGTACAGTCACGTTTTCTGACCTATCAGTTAAGTTTTACTTATGAAAAACGCGACGCTGCGCCAGCTGCGGGTCTTCGCCGCCGCCGCCCGGCACCAGAGCTTCGGCAAGGCCGCCGAGGAGCTGCACCTGACGCCGCCGGCGGTCTCCATGCAGATCCGGGAGCTGGAGGAGCACGTCGGGCTGCCGCTGTTCGACCGTTCGGGACGGCAGGTCGCGCTCACCGTGACTGGTGAGTACTTACTCGTCTACGTGCGCAAGGTGCTCGCGACCCTGAAGGACGCCGAGGATGCGATCGCGCGGTTCCGGGGCCTGGAAACCGGCCGGGTCTCGATCGGCATGGTGAGCACGGCCAAGTACTTCGTGCCGCGGCTGCTGGCGCAGTTCCGGCAGGAGCACCCCGCGATCGAGGTGAAGCTCGCGGTCGGCGGCAACCGCGAGCAGCTGGTGGCGCTGCTGCGCGCCAACGAGGTCGACCTCGCGATCATGGGCCGCCCGCCGCGCGAACTCGCCACGCGCGCCGAACCGTTCGCGGTGCACCCGCACTCCGTGGTCGCGGCGCCCGACCACCCGCTGATGCGGATCGGCCATGCACCGGCCAGCCTCCTGAACAACTACGAATTCATCATCCGCGAGACGGGCTCCGGGACACGGGCCGCGATGGAGAAGTTCTTCGCGGACCACCGGCTGCAGCCGCGCGTCGCGATGGAGATGGCCAGCAACGAGACGATCAAGCAGGCGGTGATGGCCGGCATGGGCGTGAGCTTCCTGTCGCTGCACACGATCGGGCTCGAGCGCCGCGCCGGCCTGCTCGCCGTGCCGGACATCGAAGGGCTGCCGGTGCTGAAGCGCTGGTACGTCGTCAACAACCTGTCGAAGACGCTGTCGCCCGCGGCGGAGGCGTTCCGCTACTTCATCCTCGAAGAGGGCGAACGATTCCTGGCGAAGGAGTACGGCACGCCGGAGGCGGCGTCCGAAGCGCGCGAGCCGGGGTGAGCGCCCCGCGCTAGCGCGGGAAGTACATCTTCTTCTTGTCGAGCTCGTAGCTCCACGGCAGGCCGGAGTTCTTCCAGCCGTTCACGTTGCGGCGGCCCTTGTCCGACAGTTCGCCTTCGTACCCGTACACGACGATGTACACCCGCTTGTAGCCGGAGTCGTTCAGCAGGTCGGCCGCGCGCGAGCTGCGCTCCCCCGAGCGGCACATCAGCACCACCGGATCGTCCTTGGTCAGGCCTTTTTCCTTCAGGCGCCGCTCCATCTCCGGAACGAAGTCGTTGAACGGCTCGAGCTTGTAGAAGGCGCGGCTCTCGTCCCAGTCGGTCATGAATTCCTGGAACTCCACGTACGGAACGAGCGCATCGACGCCCTCGGCCATGCCGAGGAACTGGGCTTCGGCGCGCGTGCGGACGTCGACGAACAGGACCTTGCCTTTCTGTGCCTTGATGAACTGCTGCGCCTGCTTGGGCAGCAGGTAGTTCTGCTGCTTGGTGCGCAGTTCTTCCGGCACCTTGGAAGGCGCGATGGTCTGCGCGCCGGCGCTGGCGGCAAGCACGGCGAATACGGCGGCGATCACCAGGGCGAGGACATTTTTCACGGCGTTGCTCCGAAAGCGCGGTCCGCCATGGACCCGCGAGCCGGCCATCTTAGGGCCGGACGCGCCGGCATCTAGGACGGGGATCACATATGGGCATTCCCACGCGCTGCATCGGGGCGGGCCGGCGGCCAGCGCTTCGGCTCCGGTATCGTCGCCGCCGATGCCCGCCCCGCCCCGCTTCGCGGCGTACCTGCTGCTGACCGCCTCGATGGCGCTGGTGGGCAGCTATGTCGCGCTGTCCAAGCCGCTGGTCGCCGTGCTGCCGGTCTTCGCACTCGCCTTCCTGCGCTTCGCGATCGGGGCCGTCGCGATGATCCCGTGGACGCCTCGCGCGCGCGGGGAAGCGCCCCTGGGCGCGAGCGAGCGCCGCTGGCTCTTCCTGATGTCGTTCTTCGGCAACTTCCTGTTCTCGGTCTGCATGCTGACCGGCATCGCCATGACGACCGCCACGGCGGCCGGCGTGATCCTCGCGACCCTGCCGGCGGTCGTCGCGCTGCTGTCGCGGCTGTTCCTGCGCGAGCACCTGGCCCCGCGCACGCTGCTCGCCATCGCGCTTGCCGTGGGCGGCATCGTCCTGCTGCAGTTCGCCAAGGCAGGCGACGCGGTCGGAGCGCGCCAGGCGCTGCTCGGCAACCTGCTGATGTTCGGCGCCGTCGTGTGCGAGGCGAGCTACGTGATCCTCGGCAAGCGGCTCGCGGCCACGCGCACGCCGCTGCGCGTGTCGGCGCTGATCAACCTGTGGGGCCTGGCGCTGACCGCGCCGCTCGGCCTGTGGCAGCTGATGCGGGCCGACCTCGGCGCCATGACCGGCGGCCTGTGGACGCTGCTCGTCTTCTACTCGCTGGCGGCGGGCCTGTTCTCGGTGTGGATGTGGGTGTCCGGACTGAAGCACGTGCCCGCCAACCAGGCCGGGGTGTTCACGGTCGCGTTGCCGATCGCGGCCACCGCGGTCGGCGTCCTGCTGCTGGGCGAAACGTTCACCGCGCTGCACGCGACCGCCCTCGCGCTCGCCGCCGCAGGTGTGCTATTGATTGCGACCGCGTCGCGCTCCACGCCGGCGCAAGTCGTCGCAGGTCATTCGAAAACCGGAGATCAGAAAGGGAGACATCCATGACGTCGCACATTCAGCACTCCGGGCGCCGCGTCGCGCTGCAATCCGCCGCCGCGCTGGGCGTCGGCGCCCTGGCCGGCTGCGCCAGCGTCGGCGCCACCGCATCGGCGCCGAAGACGCCGTTCGCCGTCGCCGACACTTACATCCCGATCGCGGGCTCCGACCTCCAGTTCCCCGTGCGCCGCATCTACTGCATCGGCCGCAACTACGCGGCGCACGCGCGCGAGATGGGATCGGACCCGACGCGCGAGCCGCCGTTCTTCTTCCAGAAGCCGACCGACGCGATCCAGAACGTGGCGCCGGGCACCGTTGCCGACCATCCGTATCCGTCGCTGACGAAGAACTACCACTATGAAGTGGAGCTGGTGGCCGCCCTGTACCGCGGCGGCCGCGACATCCCCGTCGACCGGGCGCTCGACTGCGTCTATGCGTATGCGGTGGGCCTCGACATGACGCGGCGCGACCTGCAGCGCGCGATGGGCGACCAGAAGAAGCCGTGGGAGATCGGCAAGAGCTTCGACCGCTCGGCGGTGATCGGTCCTCTGCACCTCGCGGCGCAGACCGGTCACTTCACCAAGGGCGGGATCTGGCTGAAGGTCAACGGCGCCACGAAGCAGAACGCCAACCTGAACCAGATGATCTGGAGCGTGGCGGAGCAGATCAGCAAGCTGTCGGAGGCCTTCGAGCTCGCGGCCGGCGACATCATCTACTCGGGCACGCCGGAAAACGTCGGCCCGGTGGTGCGCGGGGACGTGATCGAGACGCACATCGACGGCCTGCCGAACATGAGCATCCGCATCACGTAGCCACGGCCGGCTCCTCCAGCAGCGGCTGGACCAGCTTGCGAACGTCGACGTGCGCCCCCAGGCGCGCGACGAGCAGGTACATGCCCGCCAGCTTGCGGTGCAGGAACATCGTGTCCGGCGGCGGCGCCTTCAGCAGGCCCTGCTTGAACGCCAGGTCGAAGCCGAGCTCGCGGACCCGCGCGGGGAGAGTCGAGGCCGCGAAGTCGTAGCGGCCGCGGTGCTCCAGCGGTTCGCACACCAGCTGGATCACGTCGACCACCGCTTCCCGCTCTCGCGGCGGCGCGTCCGCCGCGAGGTAGCCGATCGCCACGGCCTGCTCGGCGATCGTCGCGCGGTCGCGCTCCACGATCGCTCGCGTGATGCGCCGGAACCGGCCGACGAAGTCCGCCGTGAACTCCTGCGTCGCACCGAAGTCGAGCAGCACCAGGCGCCCGGAGTCGGGCTGGAACAGGTAGTTCGCGAAGTTCGGGTCCGTCTGCATCACGTGGAACTCGAAGAGCTCGCGGAAAGTCAGGTACTCGAGCGCCGCGCCGAGCTTGTCGCGCTGTTTCTGCGGCACGTCGTCGCGCGCCATTTCCTCCAGCGGCACGCCCTCGACGAAGTCCATCGCCATCACGCGCGGTGTCGTGAAGTCCCAGTGCACGCGCGGCACGAGCAGGTCAGGATCGTCGGCCACGAGCATGGCGTACTTCTCGAGGAAGCGGCCCTCGGCGATGTAGTCGGACTCCTGCTGCAGCTGGCGCTTCGCTTCCTTCGCGATGCCGTGGACGTCGATGCCCAGCGGCAGCACGTTCGCCATCCTCAGGAGCGCCGCCACGTTGTCGACGTCGCTCGCGATCGACTTCGCCACACCCGGGTACTGGATCTTCAGCGCCAGGTTGCGGCCGTCGCGGGTGCGCGCGCGGTGCACCTGCCCGATCGACGCGGCGGCGATCGGCTCGTCGTTGAACTCGGCAAAGCGACGCTCCCAGCCTTTGCCGTACTCGCGCCCCAGCACGCGGCGCAACTGTGCGAGCGGCATCGGCGCCGCGGACGAGCGCAGCACCGAGAGCGCCTGCGCGAACTCGGGCGGCAGCACGTCGTCGCCCTGCAGCGAGATCAGCTGGCCGAGCTTCATCGCCGCGCCGCGCAGGTTCGACAGCCGTTCGGCGAGGCGCCGCGCGGTCGCCGCCGTGAAGAGCGGGCTGCCCGCATTCGGGTCGTTCGGCCGGCCCAGGCGCCGCAGTCCCTCGATCGCGCCGCCGACCGCGAGTTCGCCCGCAGCGAATCCGATGCGGGCGAGGCGGCCGAGGCGGCTCTGGGGAACGACGGCGGGTGGCGGCTTGCGGGGCATCGTTGTCTGGCGCGTGGCCTGGGTGGCAACGACGGGATCACGGCAGCAGTCTAGCTGGCGCCGATCGAATCGACGCCAGCGCACCACGCCCGTGCCCTTTTCGCGTGCCGCCTGCGCCGGGCTCACGGTGTTGGTGCAGCCGGGCTGCCTCGAAGTGCAGACCGCCCCCGAAAACGCGTGGCATGGAACTTGTATTGCACTGCACAGCGCCGATCGGGTGCTCTCTAAGGGGGAAAGGCATGGACCGCAGACAATTCATCCAGGCGGGCGGCGCGGTGGCGCTCGGCGCCTCGTCGATCTCGACCGCATTCGGCCAGGCGAAGACGCCGATCAAGGTCGGCATCCTTCACTCGCTGTCCGGAACGATGGCGATCTCCGAAACGGCGCTGAAGGAAACGGCGCTGATGACGATCGCCGACATCAACGCCAAGGGCGGCGTGATGGGACGCCCGCTCGAGCCGGTGGTCGTCGACCCGGCGTCCAACTGGCCGCTGTTCGCCGAGAAGGCGCGCCAGCTGATCACGCAGGACAAGGTTTCCGTCGTGTTCGGCTGCTGGACCTCGGTGTCGCGCAAGAGCGTGCTGCCGGTCTTCAAGGAACTGAACAGCCTGCTCTTCTACCCGGTGCAGTACGAAGGCGAGGAACTCGAGAAGAACGTGTTCTACACCGGGGCCGCGCCCAACCAGCAGGCGATCCCGGCGACCGAGTACCTGATGAGCAAGGAAGGCGGCGGCGCCAAGCGCTTCTTCCTGCTCGGCACCGATTACGTCTACCCGCGCACGACCAACAAGATCCTGCGCGCGTTCCTGAAGAGCAAGGGCGTCGCCGAGAAGGACATCGAGGAGGTCTACACGCCCTTCGGCCACAGCGACTACCAGACGATCGTCGCGAACATCAAGAAGTTCGCGAGCGGCGGCAAGACCTGCGTGATCTCGACCATCAACGGCGACTCGAACGTGCCCTTCTACAAGGAACTCGGCAACGCCGGCCTGAAGGCCAAGGACGTGCCGGTCGTGGCGTTCTCGGTCGGCGAGGAGGAACTGCGCGGCGTCGACACCAAGCCGCTGGTGGGGCACCTCGCCGCGTGGAACTACTTCATGTCGCTGAAGAACCCGGCCAACGACGCCTTCATCAAGATGTACAGGGACTGGGCGCGTCGAAGCAGAAGCTGCCGAACGCCGACAAGGTCGTCACCAACGACCCGATGGAAGCCACGTTCGTCGGCATCCACATGTGGAAGCAGGCCGTCGAGAAGGCGAAGACCGCCGACGTCGACCCGGTGATCGCCGCAATGGCAGGCCAGACGTTCGACGCGCCCTGCGGCTACAAGCTGAAGATGGACGAGAAGAACCACCACCTGCACAAGCCGGTGCTCATCGGCGAGGTGCGTGCCGACGGGCAGTTCAACGTGGTGTGGCGGACCAAGGGTCCCATCCGCGCGCAGCCGTGGAGCCCGTTCATCCCGGGCAACGAGAAGAAGCCGGACACGCCGGTCTGATCGCTGCAGTACCGGAGCGGGCGCCTTTCCCTGGAACGGAGGCCGCCCGCTCCGCCTCTCCCGGAAGTCCATGTTCCAACCTCTTCGCCTCCTCGCGTTCGCCCTGGCGCTCTTCATCTCGCCGGCCTGGGCTGCGCTCGACCCCGCCAGCGTGCTGCCGCTCGCCGACGAGGATCCGGACGTGCGCATCGAGGCCATCCGCAAGCTCACCGCGACCCAGGAGCCGCGCGTCGCCGACATCCTGGGCGCGCTGTCGAATGAAGCGCTCGGCCTGGTCGACAACGGCCGGCGCGCGGTCATCGTCGCCGGCGGCCAGATGGCCGACGCCGCGACCGGTGCCGCGCTCGGCGCGGCGCCCGCGAACTTCGAGCCGCTCATGGTCAACAACCGGCTGCGCGGCGAGATCGACGCCGCTCTCGCGGCACTGAAGCTCGCGAGCCCGGACGCCGCGGCGCGCCTCGCCGCCGCCAAGGCGCTGCAGGGCTCGGACAACGAGGGCCTCCTGCCGATCGTGCAGAAGGCGATCGACAAGGAGTCCGACCCCGAGGTCAAAGGCGTGCTGGAACTGTCGGCCGCGTCCCTCGCACTGAAGAATGCCGATCCGGCGCTGCGGGCCAAGGCCGCCGCCGACCTCGCGAAGAGCAACGACCCGCAGGTGCGGCAGGTGCTCTCCGCGCTCGTCGGCAAGGGCAGCGACGGCACCTACGCGGAACCGGACGAGCGCGTGCGCACCGCCGCGCAGCTGTCGCTCGCCGAGATCAACCGCCGCCTGTTCAGCACGGAGATCGGCCTGGCGGCGTTCACCGGACTGAGCCTCGGCTCGATCCTGCTGCTCGCCGCGCTCGGCCTGGCGATCACCTACGGCCTGATGGGCATCATCAACATGGCCCACGGCGAGTTCCTGATGATCGGTGCGTACACCACGTACCTGACGCAGGGCGTGTTCCGCCACTACTTCCCCGGCGCGTTCGACTGGTACGTCGTGGCGGCGCTGCCCGCCGCGTTCATCGTCACCGCGCTGATCGGCATGGCGCTCGAGCGCGGCGTGCTGCGCTGGCTGTACGGCCGGCCCCTCGAGACCCTGCTCACCACCTGGGGCGTCAGCCTGCTGCTGATCCAGGCGAGCCGCTCGCTGTTCGGCGCGCAGAACGTCGAAGTCGAGAACCCCGCGTGGCTGTCGGGCGGCATCGCGATCAGCGGCGGCTACGTGATCCCGTTCAACCGCATCGCGATCGTCATCTTCGCGCTGGTCGTGCTGGCCGCCGTCTGGCTGCTGATCAACCGCACGCGCACGGGCCTGTTCGTGCGCGGCGTGACGCAGAACCGCGCGATGGCCAGCTGCACCGGCGTGCCGACGCACCGGGTCGACATGCTCACCTTCGGCCTCGGCTCGGGGGTCGCCGGCCTCGGCGGCGTGGCGCTATCGCAGATCGGCAACGTCGGCCCGGACCTGGGGCAGGCCTACATCGTCGACAGCTTCATGGTGGTCGTGCTCGGCGGCGTCGGCCAGCTCGCCGGCACCGTGATCGCCGCGTTCGGCCTCGGCTCGATCGCCAAGTTCCTCGAGCCGCTGTCCGGCGCCGTGCTCGCGAAGATCATGGTGCTGGTCTTCATCATCCTGTTCATCCAGAAGCGCCCGCAAGGCTTGTTCGCGCTGAAGGGGCGGAGCGCCGAGGCATGACGCGCCTCTTCACTCCGAAGGCCTGGACCGCGATCTTCGCGGTCGCGGCGGTGCTCGTCGTGCTTCTGCCCGACGCTGCACCTCGCGCTGCCCGACTCGCACCCGATGCACGTGTCGAGCTTCTGGATCACGCTGCTCGGCAAGTTCATGTGCTACGCGGTGGTCGCGCTGGCGATGGACCTGATCTGGGGCTACACCGGGATCCTGTCGCTCGGGCAGGGCCTGTTCTTCGCGCTCGGCGGCTACGCGTTCGGCATGTACCTGATGCGGCAGATCGGGCGCGACGGCGTCTACAAGAGCGACCTGCCGGACTTCATGGTGTTCCTCGACTGGAAGGAGCTGCCCTGGTACTGGGTCGGCACCGACTCCTTCCTGTGGGCCTGCGTGCTGGTCGTCGCGGTCCCCGGCCTGCTCGCGCTCGCGTTCGGCTTCTTCGCGTTCCGCTCGCGCATCAAGGGCGTGTACTTCTCGATCATCACGCAGGCGCTCACCTACGCCGCGATGCTGGCGTTCTTCCGCAACGACATGGGGTTCGGCGGCAACAACGGCTTCACCGACTTCAAGCGCATCCTCGGGATGCCGATCACGTCGCCCGAGATGCGGACCGCGCTGTACGTGCTGTCCGGCCTGTACCTGCTCGGCGCGCTGGTCGTTGCGCGCTGGATCGTCACCAGCAAGATGGGCCGGGTGCTGACGGCGATCCGCGACCAGGAGTCGCGGCTGATGTTCCTCGGCTACCGCACGCGCTCGTACAAGCTCGTGATCTGGACGATCGCGGCGGTGATGAGCGGGATCGCCGGCGCGCTCTACGTCCCGCAGGTCGGGATCATCAACCCGGGCGAGATGAGCCCGGCCAACTCGATCGAGATCGCCATCTGGGCCGCGGTCGGCGGCCGCGGCACGCTGGTCGGCCCGATCCTCGGCGCGTTCGCGGTCAACGGCGCCAAGACCTGGTTCACGGTGGCGTATCCGGAGCTGTGGCTGTACTTCCTCGGGCTGCTGTTCGTGCTGGTCACGCTGTTCCTGCCGCGCGGACTCGCGGGACTCGCCGACACGGTCCGCGCAGCGGCTGCCTGGACCGGCTGGCCGCGAAGCCGGCGACCGCGCCGGTGACGCAGGAGGCCGGCTCGTGAGCGACGGTTCGATCCACGCGCTTTCGGGCGCCGGCGACGCGGTCGGCTACAGCCACCCGCTCGATCCGGACAAGGTCGACACCCGGCACGGCCCGATCCTGTACCTCGACGACATCACGGTCAGCTTCGACGGCTTCAAGGCGCTCAACGCGCTCTCGCTGACGATCGAGCGCGGCGAGCTCCGCTGCATCATCGGCCCCAACGGCGCCGGCAAGACGACGATGATGGACGTCATCACCGGCAAGACGCGCCCCGACGCCGGCACGGCGTTCTTCGGCCAGACGTTCGACCTGACGCGCCTGCCCGAGACCGAGATCGCCCGCCTCGGCATCGGCCGCAAGTTCCAGAAGCCGACGGTGTTCGAGAACCACACGGTGTTCGAGAACCTCGAACTGGCGATGAAGATGGACAAGCGGGTGCGCGCGTCGCTGCTGGCGAAGCTGACGCCCGCGCAGCGCGACCTGATCGCACGCACGCTGAAGACCATCCGCCTCGCGGGCAGCGAGGACCGCCTGGCGGGCTCGCTGTCGCACGGCCAGAAGCAGTGGCTCGAGATCGGCATGCTGCTGATGCAGGAGCCCGAGCTGATCCTGCTCGACGAGCCGGTCGCCGGCATGACCGACGCCGAGACGGCGCGCACGGCGGAGCTGATCCTCGAGCTGGCCGGCCAGCACTCGGTGGTCGTCGTCGAGCACGACATGGACTTCGTCGGCAAGATCGCGCGCACCGTGACCGTCCTGCACGAGGGCAGCGTGCTCGCCGAAGGCTCGATGGCGGCCGTGCAGGCCGACGAACGCGTGATCGAGGTCTACCTCGGCCGCTGACCGGGCCATCGACGCCATGCTGAAGATCGAGCACCTCGACCAGTACTACGGCGGCAGCCACATCCTGCGCGACGTGTCGCTCGACGTCGCCGGCGCCGCGTGCACGGTCCTGCTCGGGCGCAACGGCGTCGGCAAGACGACCCTGCTGAAAGGCATCATGGGCCTCGTCGGCCCGCGCGGCGGACGCATCCTGTTCGACGGCCAGGACATCACGAAGCTCGCGCCGTACCAGCGCGTGCGGCTCGGCATCGGCTACGTGCCGCAGGGCCGCGACATCTTCAATCGCCTCACGGTGGAAGAGAACCTGATGATGGGGCTGGCGCCGAAGAGCGGCGCGGCCGGCCGCAAGGTGCCCGAGCAGATCCTCGAACTCTTCCCGGTGCTGAAGCAGATGCTCAAGCGCCGCGGCGGCGACCTGTCCGGCGGCCAGCAGCAGCAGCTCGCGATCGGCCGGGCGCTCGCCGCCGATCCGCGCCTGCTCATCCTGGACGAGCCGACCGAAGGCATCCAGCCGTCGATCATCAAGGAGATCGGCGTCGTGATCCGCAAGCTGGTGACCGAGAAGAAGATGGCGGTGCTGCTGGTCGAGCAGTACTACGACTTCGCCGAGTCGCTGGCCGACGCCTATGCGGTCATGCTGCGCGGCCAGATCACCCACAGCGGCGGCGGCGCCACGATGCAGGACGAGAACATCCGGGGACTGCTCGCGATCTGAGCGGGCGGCGCGGTCAGGAAGCCGCGCGCCGCGCGGCAAACTCGACGAACCACGCCAGGCTCGACGGGTTCGCCATCGCGTCGGCGTGCGCCACCTTCTCCAGCGCATGGCCGAGCAGCAGCTTCTTGATCGGCAGTTCCATCTTCTTGCCGGACAGCGTGCGCGGCACCTCCGGGATCGCGAGGATCTCGCTCGGCACGTGGCGCGCCGACAGCGCGGTGCGGATCGCGCCGTTCAGCCGCTCCTTCAGCGCGTCGTCGAGCGCGACGCCGGGCCTCAGGACCACGAACAGCGGCATGTACGACTCGCGGCCGAGGTACTCGAGGTCGACGACCAGCGAGTCGACGACCTCGGGAATCGCCTCGACGGCCCGGTACAGCTCGGCCGTTCCCATGCGGATGCCGAAGCGGTTGATCGTCGCGTCCGACCGCCCGTAGATGATTCCGCCGATCGCCTCGGGTCGCTCGACCAGCCGCACCCAGTCGCCGTGCCGCCAGACGCCCGGGTACATCTCGAAGTAGCTCTCGCGGTAGCGCGCATCGCCCGGATCGTTCCAGAAGTAGAGCGGCATCGACGGGAAGGGTTCGGTGCACACGAGCTCGCCGACCTCGCCGATCACCGGGCGTCCGTCGTCGTCCCAGGCCTCCACCTTCAACCCGAGCGCGCGGCACTGCATCTCGCCTTCGTACACCGGCAGCGTCGGCAGGCCGGTCAGGAAGGCGCCTGCGAGGTCGGTGCCGCCCGCGATCGACACCAGCCAGAGGTCGCGCTTCACGTGCGCGTAGCCCCAGCGGTACGCCTCGGGCGGCAGCGGCGAACCGGTCGCGCCGAGCGTGCGCAGCGCCGAGAGATCGGCGATCTTCGCCGGCTCGATGCCGGCCTTCATGCAGTTGGCGTAGAACGCCGCGCCCGCGCCGAAGAAGGTCGAGCCCACGCGCTCGGTGAAGCGCCACAGCACGCCGAGGTCCGGGTAGCCGGGGTTGCCGTCGTACAGCACCGCGGTCGCGCCGGCGAGCAGCCCGCTCACCTGCACGTTCCACATGATCCAGCCGGTCGTCGTGTACCAGTGGAAGCGGTCGCCCGGGCCGATGTCGCGGTGCAGGCCGACGCCCTTCAGCATCTCGACCAGCGCGCCCGCGTGGCCGTGCACGATCGCCTTCGGCATGCCGGTGGTGCCGGACGAGTAGACGACCCACAGCGGGTGGTCGGACGCGACCTGCTCGGTGCGCAGCGGCGCGTCGCCGGCGACGAGCTGCTCCCACGGGATGGCGCCCGGAAACCGCGCTCCGTCCACGGTGGCGTGGAGATTCGGAACCAGCACCGTGTGCGCGAGCGACGGCAGCGCCGCGCGGATCTCGGCGAGCACCGCGCTGCGGTCGTACTCCTTGCCGCCGTAGCGATAGCCGTCGGTCGCGAACAGCACCTTCGGCGCGATCTGGCGGAAGCGGTCGAGCACCGCGACCGGTCCCATGTCCGGCGAGCAGACGGACCACACGGCGCCCACGCTCGCGCACGCGAGGAACGCGACGATCGTCTGCGGGAACGTTCGGCAGGATCGCGACGACGCGGTCGCCGGGCGCCACGCCCAGCGCCCGCAGCGACGCCGCGAGCGACGCCACCTGGCGCTCGAGTTCGCGCCACGAGACCTCGCGCAGCGCGCCGGACTCGTCGCCCGCGACGATCGCGGGCCGCGCGTCGGTGGCGTGGCGGAACGCCTGGTCGGCGACGTTCAGCCGCGCGCCGGGAAACCACTCCGCCCCGGGCATCGAACGCCGGCCGAGCACGCGTTCGTACGGCACCGAGGCGCGGATGTCGAAGAAGTGCCAGACCGCGCTCCAGAAGCCTTCGAGATCCGTCACCGACCAGCGCCACAGCGACTCGTAATCCGCGAACACCAGGCCGCGCTCGCGTTCGAGCCACGCCAGGAACGCCGTGATGCGGGCGCGCCCGGCCCGCTCCGGCGAGGGACGCCAAAGGGGCTGGATGCTCGTCATGACGCGGCCAGCGCATCGCTGCGCACATGCCGGGCAAGGCGCGACTTCATCGGCACGGCCTTCGGGTCCTGTGGAGGGAGCCGCAGAGCTTAAGCGCAGCGCTCGTGCCTACCAAGGTCCGCGCACGGGGAAGCGCAGAATCCGCCCATGCCGGAACGCCTGTCGCCCGATCCCGCCTCGGCCTGGACCGTCGTGTGCCTCTGCGCCGACTGGTGCGGCACCTGCCGCGACTACCGGCGCGCGTTCGAGCAGCGCGCGCGGGAGCGCGACGACGCCGTGCACATCTGGCTCGACATCGAGGACGACAGCGACTGGCTGGGCGAGATGGACGTCGAGACGCTGCCCACGCTGCTCGTGCTGCACGAGGACCGCCCGATGTTCTTCGGGCCGGTGCTGCCGCACATCGACGTCGTCGACCGCACGCTGCGCGCGCTGGGGCAGCATGGCCCGGCGGGCCAGCCGGTGCCGGACGAGCACCGCGAGGCGGTCGCCCGCGTGATCGACCGGCTGCGCCGGGAGTAGCGGGATACGCGCCGGCCGCGCGCCGCATCCGCGGCTTGCGACAATCCGTCCATGACGCTCGCCACCCTGCTCGACGCCGAACTCGCCTTCGGCCTGCATCCGCTGCTCGACCGCGCCAGCCTGACCCTGCTCGAGGGCGACCGCATCGGGCTGATCGGGCGCAACGGCACCGGCAAGAGTTCGCTGCTGAACGTGATCGCCGGGCGGATCGCGCTCGACGACGGCGAACTGAAGAAGCGCGACGGCCTCGCGGTGGCGCTGGTCGAGCAGGAACCCGACATCCCGCCCGCTTCGACGCTGCGCGAGAGCCTCGCGCTGCGCGGCCGCCTGGATCGCCTCGCCGACGAGCGCGACCGCTGGCGCATCGAAGCGCGGCTCGTCGAGTACCTGCACCGCCTCGGGCTCGACGAGGCGAAGGATCCGACGCAGCTGTCCGGGGGCGAAACCAAGCGCGCTGCGCTCGCGCTCGCGTTCGCGCTCGCGCCCGACCTGCTGCTGCTCGACGAGCCGACCAACCACCTCGACATCGACGCCATTGCGCTGCTCGAGGACCTGCTGCTGAAGGGCCCGGCGCTGATCGTCATCACGCACGACCGCGCGTTCCTCGACCGCGTCGCCACGCGCATCGTCGAACTCGACCGCGGCCTGCTGCGCTCGTACCCGGGCAACTACAGCGCGTGGGAAGCGCGCCGCGCGACCGAGCTCGCGGCCGAGGAAACGGCGAGCCGCAAGTTCGACAAGTTCTGGGCGCAGGAAGAAGCGTGGATCCGCAAGGGCATCGAAGCGCGGCGCACGCGCAACGCGGGCCGCGTCTCGCGCCTCGAACAGCTGCGGCGCGAGCGCACCGCGCGGCGCGAGCGGCTCGGCCACGTGAAGCTGACGCTCGACGCCGGCGAGCGCTCCGGCAAGCTCGTCGCGGAACTGAAGGACGTGACCAAGCGCTTCGGCGACAAGCGCATCGTCGAGAACCTGAGCACGCGCCTGATGCGCGGCGATCGCCTCGGCCTGATCGGGCCGAACGGCGCCGGCAAGAGCACGCTGATCAAGCTGATCCTCGGCACGCTTCCGCCCGACTCCGGCTCGGTGCGGCTCGGCACCAACCTGCAGGTCGCGTACTTCGACCAGATGCGCGAAGCGCTCGATCCCGAGAAGACCGTCGCCGAGACGATCAGCCCGGGCTCGGACTGGATCGAGGTCGGCGGCACGCGCAAGCACGTGATGACCTACCTCGCGGAGTTCCTGTTCCCGCCGCAGCGCGCGAACGCGCCGATCAAGACGCTCTCGGGCGGCGAGCGCAACCGGCTGCTGCTCGCGCGCCTGTTCGCGCGCCCGACCAACCTGCTCGTGCTCGACGAGCCGACCAACGACCTCGACATCGAATCGCTGGAGATGCTCGAGACGACGCTGCAGGACTACGGCGGCACGCTGCTGCTGGTCAGCCACGACCGCACGTTCCTCGACAACGTCGTGACGCAGACGCTGGTCGCCGAAGGCGACGGGCGGTGGACCGAGTACCCGGGCGGCTACAGCGACTGGGTGGCGCTGCGCCCGAAGGCGCCGACCGCGAGCGCGCCCGCGCCCGTCGCGCGCCAGGCCCGAGCGCACTGCCGCCCGCGCGCAGCGCGTGAAGCTGTCGTTCAGGGAGCAGCGCGACCTCGAGGGGCTGCCGGGCGAGATCGAGGCGCTCGAGCGCGAACAGCACGCGCTGACCGAGCGCATGAGTTCGGCGGACTATCACCGCCAGGGACCCGACGCCATCAAGGCCGACCGCGCGCGCGCCGAACAGATCGAGCACGAGCTCGCGGCGAAGTTCGAACGCTGGAGCGCGCTCGAGGAGAAGGCGCGGCAGGCCGCGCAGCCGTAGCCGCGCGGGCGCTTCGCTGTCGCGGCCGGTGTCGCACCGGCGTTGGGCCGACGGCGGCGGCACTCGGGTAGATTGCGGCTCTCTCGACCGCCACAGGCAACCCGATGACGCTGCTGCTGCTCGGACTGGTGCTCTTCCTTGGCGTGCACTCGACGCGCATCGTGGCCGACGGCTGGCGCACCGCCACCATCGCGCGCGTCGGCGAGATGCCCTGGAAGGGGATCTACTCGCTGCTGTCGATCGCCGGCTTCGTGCTGCTCGTGATCGGCTACGGCGCGGCGCGGCAATCGCCGGTCGTGCTGTTTGCACCGCCGGTCTGGACGCGCCACCTCGCCGCGCTGCTGACCATCCCCGCGTTCGTGCTGCTGGCGGCGGCCTACGTGCCCGGCAACGCGATCAAGCGCGCGGTCGGCCACCCGATGATGGCGGGTGTGAAGGTGTGGGCGCTGGCGCACCTGCTCGCCAACGGCACGCTCGCCGACGTCCTGCTGTTCGGCACCTTCCTGGCGTGGGCCGTGCTGGGTTTCATCGCCGCACGGCGGCGCGACCGTGCGGCCGGAACGAGCTATCCCGCAGGCCCGGCCTCACGCACCGCGATCGCCGTCGTCGTCGGCCTCGTCGCATGGGCGGTGTTCGCCTTTGCGTTGCACCGTCCCCTGATCGGCGTGGCGCCGTTCGGCTGACCGCGCCGTCACGGCTTCGGCGCGCTGGCCGTGATCTCGGCGCGCAACGCGCGCAGCTTCGCCTTCACGCGCTGCGCGTTGTCCGGGCCCAGGCGCAGCATCGCCTTCTGGCCTGCGGACAATGCTTCGAGCTGGGGGTCCTCGAACTCGTACAGCACCTTCGGCTGCGTCAGCCGCAGCGGCGCCGGCGGCTCGGGCGCGGCGAGCAGGTGATCGATCGACGCCACCAGCCGGTCGTTGAAGTACGCCTTCGGATAACCGAGATCCTCGTACGCCCTCTGGAACAACGGATAGAAGCGCAGGTACACGCCGGCGAGCTGCTTCGCGTCGACGCGCTCCAGCGCCTGCACGTACGGCGCGTAGCGCGCCGCGTTGCCGGCCGACACCGTGATCGCCTCGCCGTCGCGCACCACCTCGAAGCCGCCCGGCACGGGCTGCAGCGAACGCACCTTCATCGCCACCGTCGGGCGCGACAGGTTGTCGACGGTCGCGACGAACCGCCGCACCATCGCATCGCCGTGGAACCACTTGCGCAGGCGCTCGTCGCCGAGCAGGTGGCCGAGCGCCGCGGCGATCGCTCCGTCGCTGTCGTCGAGCGCGACCGGCGGCGGAGCCTCCGGCGGCTTCACCGCCTCGATCGGATGCTCGATCACCGGCTCGGCCGGCGGCGCAGTCGCAGGTGCGGCCTCGGGCGGGGCCGTCGCAGCGGTGGGCGGCAGCGCCGGCGGTTCGGGCCGAGGCCAGAAGAAGTAGCTCGCGGCGATCAGCGCCACTGCGCCAGCGAGGACCGCGGTCCGCCACATGCCGTCCCTTCGTTCCATCGTCTGCATGCTCATGCTCTTCTCCTCGCATCGATGACGTGTACCTTACGACCGTTCAACGAGCGCGGAGCCGGTCGGTAGTCAGTACTACGCACCCCATCCGCGCGACACTGCAACCGGAGGTGACCGTCATGACGACCAATGGTTTCACCGTCAGCCACGCCGGCGACGCGCAGTTCGTGGCGGGGCTGCGTTCGTTCTTCGAGTATCGCGACCTCGGCATCAAGGAAGCCACCGAGGGGCGCGTGGCCGCGCACGTGATCCGCGCGCGGCCGGGCGCGCCGTTCAACGGCGTGCCGCACCGCCACGGCGTGACGTTCCAGCTCGTCTACGTGCTGAAGGGCTGGATCGAGTTCGAGTACGAGGGGCAGGGCGTGGTGCGCCTCGACGCCGGGTTCGTGCGTGCACCAGCCGCCCGGAATCAGGCACCGCGAGGTCGGGCACAGCGACGACGTCGAGATGCTCGAGATCGTCATGCCGGCCGACTACGCGACCGTCGAGGTGCCTGCGGTCTGAAGCGCGCCGGCGGCGCTACTTCTTCAGCGACGCCAGGTAGGCGACGACGTCCTCGATCTCCTGCGGCGCGAGGCGGCCGCCCGGCGCTGCCGCTTCGCTCTTGTGGAAGCTCGGCATGCTGGCCTTCGGGTTGACGTTGCCGATGTCCACGATGCTCAGCCGCAGCTGCGCCGGTGTCAGCACGGCGCCGATGCCATCGAGCGCCGGTCCCTTGGTGCCGCCGCCCGCGAGGTCCTTGTCCTTGACGCTGTGGCACTCGAGGCAGTTGGCGGCGCCCCGCTTCGCCAGCAGCGCCTTGCCGCGCGCGGCCACGCCCGGCTTGCCGGTGAGCGACTTCGGAATCCCGTCGCCTTCGACCTTGTAGTCCGCCACCTGCGCCGCGGCCATCGCGGGCAGGACTGTCAGCAGCGCACACCAGAACACGCGTTTCATCGAACTCCTCGCAGACAATGCCCCGAAGAATGAGTCGAGACTAGCGCGGGCCGCCCGCCGCGTCTTGAGGCGCGGCAATTCCGGCCGCATGGGCGTCCTCGTCCCCGGACGGCAGCGCTTCGCCGCACTCGTGGCAGAACCGCGCCCGCGGCAGGTGGTGGCCGGCGCCGCACGAAGGACAGGAGCGGGCCGGCAGCGGAACGTTGCGGCGCGTCATCTCCGCCGTCACGATGCCCGTCGGCACGGCGAGGATGCTCCAGCCGAGCAGCATCAGCGCGCTGGCGATCGCGCGGCCGAGGTCCGTCTTCGGCACGATGTCGCCGAAGCCCACGGTCGTCATCGCGGTGATGCCCCAGTAGATCGAGGTCGGGATGCTCGTGAAGCCGTTCTCCGGGCCCTCGATCACGTACATCAGCGTGCTGACCGTGATGGCGATCATCAGGACGCCCGAGAGGAACACGAAGATCTTGCGCCGGCTGTCGCGCAGCGCGGCGGCGAGGTACTTGTATTCGCTGACGTACGCGACGAGCTTCAGGACCCGGAAGGTCCGCAGCAAGCCGCAGCACGCGGATGTCGATCAGCGCGTGCAGTTCGGGGAAGAAGAACGCGAGATAGGTCGGCAGGACGGACAGCAGGTCGATGATCCCGAAGAAACTGCGCGCGTAGCGCAGCGGCCGCTCGACCGTCGCCAGCCGCGCGACGTACTCGGCGGTGAACGCCAGCGTGAAGCCCCACTCGAGGACGTCGAACAGCGTGCCGTAGCGCGCGGAGATCGCCTGCACGCTGTCGAGCATCACGACGAGCACGCTCGCCAGGATGACGACCAGCAGCCAGACGTCGAAGTGGCGCCCGGCCCGCGTGTCGTTCTCGAAGATGACGATGAACCAGCGGCGCCGCCAGCCGGCGGCGGGCATCCCGAAGTGCCGCGCTTCCCAGGTGTGGCCTGCGCGCTCGCCGGGGTGCGTCGTGTCTTGCTCGGTCGACGGGGAAGCTGGAGTCACGCGAGGATTGAGAGGGCCTGGATCGCGGGCTAGCTTACTCTCGCAGCGCCTGCCTCCGCAGCCGATGGCGGCGAGCGTGCCGCGCCGGCCGCGGAGCGCGCGCCGCACGCGCCGTACACTCGATCGGCCATGCCGACGCCCGCTCCGATCCCGCGCGTGATCGCGCACCTCGACATGGACGCCTTCTATGCGTCGGTCGAGCTGCTTCGTTATCCGGAACTGCGCGGCCAGCCGGTCGTGATCGGCGGCGGCGCGCGGCACCAGCCCGTGTGGGAGACCGATCCCGCGACGGGCGAGAAGCGCCGCCGGTTCGCGCGGCTCGGCGACTACGCGGGCCGCGGCGTCATCACCACCGCGACCTACGAAGCGCGCGCGTTCGGCGTCAACTCGGCGATGGGAATGATGAAGGCGGCGGCGAAGGCGCCCGACGCCGTCCTGCTGCCAGTGGACTTCGACGAGTACCGCAAGTACTCGCGGCTCTTCAAGGCCGCCGTGCGCGCGCTCGCGCCGCAGGTGGAAGACCGCGGCATCGACGAGATCTTCATCGACCTGACCGACGTGATCGCGGCGCGACTCGGACCGGACGTGGATCCGGTCGAAGCGAACGCCGAGGCGTGGTGGTGCGCGCGCGACGTCGGCCGCGAACTGAAGCAGGCGGTGCGCGACGCGACCGGCCTCAGCTGCTCGATCGGGCTCGCGCCCAACAAGCTCGTCGCGAAGATCGCCTCCGAGCTCGACAAGCCGGACGGCCTGACCGTGGTCACGGAGCACGACGTGGCGACCCGCCTGTCGCCGCTGTCGGTGCGCCGGCTGAATGGGGTCGGCCCGAAGTCGGCGGCGAAGCTCGCCCGCCTCGGCATCGCCACCATCGGCGAACTCGCCGCGAGCGACCCGGCGTGGCTGCGGCAGCACTTCGGCGCGAGCTATGGCGCGTGGCTGGTCGCCGCGGCGCGCGGGCAGGACGATCGTCCGGTCGTCACGGAGAGCGAGCCGAAGTCGATCAGCCGCGAGACCACCTTCGAGCGCGACCTGCACGCCGTGCGCGACCGGCGGCAGCTCTCGGAGATCTTCACCGAGCTGTGCGTCGACGTGTCGAACGACCTCCAGCGCAAGCGCTACGTGGGTCGGACGATCGGCATCAAGCTGCGCTTCGAGGATTTCCGCACGGTGACGCGCGACCAGACGATCGCGGCGCCGACCGACGATGCCGCCGCGATCCGCCGCGCCGCCGGCGAGTGCCTGAAGCGCGTCGACCTGGCGCGGCGCATCCGCCTGCTCGGCGTGCGCGTCGGCAATCTGTCGCCGAAGGTCGACGATGAAGAGGCGCTGGAGCCCGCTTAACGCGACCGCGCGCGCGTCGGCCGCATGCCCCAGGCCACCGCGATCGCGAGCAGCGTCAACGCGCCGAGCAGCACGAACGCCTCGTGGAAGGCCGCCGCGGCATCGCGGCCCTGCACGTTCAGCCGCCACTCGAGGAACACTCCGATCAGGCCGACGCCGCTCGCGCCCCCGAGCATGCGCAGCAAGTTGACCAGGCTGGTGCCCTGCGCGACCAGCCCGGGGGCGACGCCCTCCATCGCGGCGAGGTTGAGCGACGGCAGGATGCAGCCCAGCCCCACGCGCCCGAGGATCGCGAGCGCGACGATCGCGGTCAGGCCGGCGCCGACGCCGACGAAGATCATGGCGATGAACGACACCGACAGCAGCGCGAGGCCGACGACGACGTAGATCCAGCGGTTGGCCGGCGTGGCCGCCCGCCCGACGAGCGGGATCACGACCGCGAGCACGATGCCCGCCGGCAGCAGCACCGCGCCCGCCTGCGACGGCGGCAACGCGAGCGCCATCTGCATGAACACCGGCAGCAGGTATGTCGAGCCGAACAGCGCCGATCCATAGACGAACGCGACGATCGCGCCGCGCGCGAACGCCGGGTGCGTGAAGAGCTCGAGCCGGATCAGCGGCTGCGCCGTCCGCTTCTGGTGCGCGACGAACACCGCGAGGACGACGACGCTGCACCCCATCAGCGCCACGCCGGGCATCCGCTGCGCGCCCTCCAGCATCGACAGGCCGTTGAGGCCGAGCAGGATCGCGACGGCGACGAGGACAAGCCCGACCACGTCGAGCCGCGTCCCGTCGGCGTTGACCTCGCCGCCGCCCGGAGCGCTGTGCGGCAGCAGCCGCGCCGCCAGCGGCAGCGCGAGCAGGCAGAACGGCGACGCGACGAAGAAGATCGAGCGCCAGCCGAACCACTCGACGAGCACGCCGCCGATGCTCGGGCCGAGCGCGGGGGCGAGCACGACGCCCGCGCCGAACAGGCCCATCGCCTTGCCCTGCTCGTCAGGGTGGAAGCCCCGCAGGATGATGATCGCGGGGATCGGCTGCAGGATGCCGGCGGCCAGCCCTTCGGCCACGCGCATCGCCAGCACCAGCGCGTACTCGTTCGCCATCCCGCCGGCGATGCTGCCCGCCAGCAGCAGCAGGATCGCGCCGATGTACGTACGGCGATAGCCGAAGCGGACGAGCAGCCACGGCGTCACCGGCATCGACACGGTCATCGCGGCCATGAAGCCCGCCGACAGCCACTGCGCCTGCGCCTGGCCGAGCGCGAACTGGAGGCTCATGTCGGGCACGGCGACGTTGACGATGGTCGACGCCATGATCGACGCCATCGTCCCCATCATCACCGTGAGCAGCACGTACCAGCGGTAGCGCGGGCCGTAGCGCGCGCGCAGCGCGGCGAGCGATGCCGTGGCATGAGGATCGGTCACCCGCCGAGCGTGCTGGAAATCCCTGCCGCGGACAAGCGGCCTCGATCCCCGGCGAGTTGGGTTCCCGCGGCGCCGGGCTACGGAGGCGGTCGGCGCTGCGCGCCGACTTCCCTGTGCTGCTCGACGAGGCCGGCGGCCAGCGAGGGCCAACACAAGGCACTCGCTGGCCGAATGCCCCGGCCTCGCCTGCGCTGCTCGGCGCCCCCGAAGCCCGGCGCCGCGGGAACCCAACTCGCCACGACGCCTTCCCAGGTGAGGGGCTAGCGCTTCATGCGCGGCAGGCGGGGTGGGGCGGGCGCGGCTTTGTGCGGCGGCGAGCAGCGCAGCCGAGGGCCGGGCGCGCGCAGCGCGCCTCGTCCTCTAACTTGCGGCGCCCTGTTCGAGCGGCGCGCGCGGAGCGCGCAGAGCGAGTTGCGCCGCACGGCCCTCGACGAGCAGCACAGCGAAGTCAGCGCGCAGCGCTGACCGCCGCACCAGCCGCGCCCGCCCCACCCCGCCTGCCGCGCAACCACCGCCGAGCGCGCTGCGTTACCGAGTCGCCAGCACCGGCGGCGCGCCGCGGTGGAACCACAGCAGCGACAGCAGCGCCCCCAGGAGCAGCAGGGCCGCGGCGGCGCCGACGAAGAGCGCGCCGATCTCGGTCTCGCGCGTCTCCATCGCGATGCGCGCGTTCAGCGTCTCGTAGACCTTGCGCAGGTCGGCCGCGGTGCCGGCGTGGAAGTACTCGCCGCCGGTCATCTTGGCGATGCTCTTCAGCGTCTCCTCGTCGAGGCGGACGTAGAACGAGTAGCCCTCGAACTCGATCGACGCGCCCTCGCGCGTGCCGAAGCCCACGGTGTAGACGCGCACGCCGCGGTCGGCGGTCATCTTCGCGATGTCGAGCGGATCCGGTCCGGTCGTGCGGCGGCCATCGGACAGCAGGATGATCACGCCGCCGGTGTAGCTGCCGGGCTTCACCGGCTCCTTCTTCGCGGCGCCCGCCTTTGCGGGATCCAGCGCCTTCCGCCGTTCGAGCGGCGCGGGGCGCGGGCCGGAGCTGAAGCGCGGGTCGAACAGCGCCGCCTCCAGGTCGAAGGCCTCGTCGGGGAACAGCATCGCCAGCGCGAGCAGCAGGCCGCTGCCGGTGGCGGTGGCGCGCTGCAACTGGAAGCGGTCGATCGCGGCGAGCATGTCGTCGCGGCTCTCGGTGGGCGTCTGCACGACGGCCGCCGTGCCGGCGAACGACACGATGCCGAGCCGGACGTTCTTGGGCAGTTCGTGGATGAAGGACCGGGCCGCGGCCTGCGCGGCCTCGAGGCGATTCGGCTCGACGTCGGTGGCCTGCATGCTGCGCGACACGTCCATCGCCAGCGCGACCGTCATGTACTGCGACGGCAACGTGACCGTCGCCGTGGGGCGCGCGGCGGCGACGATGGCGGCGACCAGGCCCAGCAGCACCAGCGCAGGCGGCACGTGGCGGCGAATGCGCTGCCCGGCGCCGATCGAGTCGCGCACCAGGGTCAGGCTCGCATAGCGGACGGCCGTGCTCTTGCGCCGCCGCAGCATCAGGACGTACGCCGCGACCAGCGCGGGGGCCAGCAGCAGGAGCCAGAGCACGTCGGGCCACAGGAACCGCATCGGGACTCCCAACTCCTCGTGTCGAACCTTTCGGCGAAGCGCGGGACCAAGCTGAACGGACCGGCGCGCGGCGAGCCACTCTAGCACCGCACGCGCCCGCGTCTGCCGCATCGAAGACCAACGGCGCGAGGCACAGGACCGGTGCGACACCGTGTGACGCTCATCGGCAGGCATCGTTCCGCCGGAAAGACCGCGCGCCGCGCATGGGGTACGCGCTCCGCCGGCGCGCACCGACCAGCGGACGGCGACGCCATGACCGCGCGCAGCGCCCGTGCTACTTTTGCCCGGACTCGAGGGGGCGCGTCAATGGAGTTCCGATGAAGAAGCCCGCGCTCTACAGCAGCGCCAGTCGGGCCCGCAAGGCGGGACCCGCGGCTTCGCCCAATCCCCCGCTGGCCTCCGAAGGTCCGCGTGCCCCGGCGCCGTCCGGGCCGCCGGCCGCACCCGGCGCATCGACATCCGGGGCCGCCCCGCCCCGCGCCAGCTTCCTGAAGCGCCACGATCGCGCCGTCGTCTTCGTCGTCGGCGTGGCGTTCGCGCTCGGCCTGCTCGCCGCGCGCGACGCAATGCGTCCGGCCCCGCCCGCGCTGACGCAGGAGGACATCGACGACGCCGTCCTGTACACGATGGAGAACAAGACGCTGCCGTCGCGGGCCGCCAAGGCCGCAGACGCGGTGATGAACTCGGTGGTGCGCGTGCGCGGCTACGACGAGTTCGACGAACCCGGCGGCAACGAGCTGATGCAGGGCGTGGGCAGCGGCGTCGTCATCGTCGACAACGGCACGATCCTGACCAACCTGCACGTGGTGTCCGGCGCGAAGCGCGTCACCGTGACGTTCTTCGACGGCAGCGAATCGGACGTCGACCTGCTGAACACCTACCCCGAGAACGACCTCGCCGTGATCCGCGCCAAGAAGATCCCGGACGACCTCGAAGCGGCCACGCTCGGCTCGACGGCGAACCTGCGGCCGGGAGACGAAGTGGTCGCGATCGGCTTTCCGTTCGGCATCGGCCCCTCGACCTCGGCCGGCGTGGTCTCCGGCCTCGACCGCAGCTTCCGTTCGCCGCAGGGCAAGCAGGTGATGACCGGCCTGATCCAGTTCGACGCCGCGGTGAATCCCGGCAACTCGGGCGGCCCGCTGATCTCGATGGACGGCGAAGTGATCGGCATCGTCACCGCGCTGCTGAACCCGACGCCGGCGCGCACCTTCATCGGCATCGGCTTCGCGGCCACCATCGAAAGCGCCGGCTCCGCGGTCGGCATACCACCGTTCTGAATCGAAACAGCACTACGCAAGGATCGCCATGGAAGAGCAGAACACCGCACGCAACACCGGCGAACTGATGCAGCGCGTGCTGTACGAGGTCAAGCGCGTCGTCGTCGGGCAGGACCACTTTCTCGAACGCGTGCTGGTCGCGATCCTCGCCCAGGGCCACCTGCTCGTCGAAGGCGTGCCGGGCCTCGCGAAGACGCTGACCGTCAACACGCTGGCGAAGACGATCCGCGGCACGTTCAAGCGCATCCAGTTCACGCCCGACCTGCTGCCGGCGGACCTCGTCGGCACCCGCATGTACAACCAGAAGTCGGGCGAGTTCTCGACGGTGCTCGGCCCGGTCTTCGCGAACCTGCTGCTCGCCGACGAGATCAACCGCGCGCCGGCCAAGGTGCAGAGCGCGCTGCTCGAGGTGATGCAGGAGCGCCAGGTCACGATCGCGGGCGAGACGCACAAGGTGCCCGCGCCCTTCCTCGTGATGGCGACGCAGAACCCGATCGAGACCGAGGGCACGTACCCGCTGCCCGAGGCGCAGGTCGACCGCTTCATGATGAAGGTGGTGGTCGACTACCCGAACGAGGAAGAGGAATTCGTGATCGTCGAGCGCGTCACCGGCGCCGCGACGAGCGTCAACGGCGTGTGCACGACCGAGCAGCTGCTGCAGCTGCAGCAGGAGTGCCGCAAGATCTACGTCGATCCGGCGCTGATGCAGTACGCGGTGAAGCTGGTGGCGGCGACGCGGCGTCCCGAGCAGTACGGCCTGAAGGAGCTCGCGCCGTACATCACGTTCGGCGCCAGCCCGCGGGCGACGATCAACATGATCGAGGGCGCGCCGCGCGCTGGCCTTCCTCCGCGGCCGCGCGTTCGTGCTGCCCGAGGACGTGATCGACCTCGTGCCCGACGTGCTGCGCCACCGCCTCGTGCTCAGCTACGAAGCGCTGTCGGACGGCCAGACCGCCGACGCGATCGTCATGCGGGTGCTGAAGGCGGTGCAGGCCCCCGAGAAGCCACTGGAAACCCATGTTCGGGTGGCTACGGCCTAAGGCGGCGTCGGCCGCGACGATCGCGGACGACGTCCAGGCCGCCAACGAGCCGGCCAGCTCGGTCGATCCCGACCGGCTGCTGCGCCGGCTCGAGTGGACCGTGCTGCGCCGTCTCGACGGCGTGCTGCAGGGCGACTACCGGACGCTGTTCCGCGGCTTCGGCCTCGACCTCGCGGACCTGCGCGAGTACCAGCTCAGCGACGACGTGCGCTACATGGACTGGAACGTCACCGCGCGGCTGCAGGTCCCGCACGTGCGCGAGTTCCAGGAAGACCGCGAGGTCGCCGCCTGGTTCGTGCTCGACCTGTCGGGCTCGGTCGACTTCGGTTCGCAGCAGGTGCGCAAGCGCGCGCTGGCGAGCGAGCTCGTCGCGGTGCTGGCGCGCCTGTTCACGCGCTACGGCAACCGGGTCGGCGCGGTGCTGCATTCGGAGCACGCCAACGAAGTGATCCCCGCGCGCAGCGGGCGCCGGCACGTGCTGCACATCCTCGACCGCATGGTGAAGCTGGGCGAGCGCAGCGCGGCGCCCTCGCCGACCGGCATCGGCCGGATCACCGACCTCGCCGAACTCCTCGCGACGGCGCGTCCCGTCATCAAGCGCCGGTCGGTGCTGTTCGTCGTGTCCGACTTCATCAGCACGCCGGGCTGGTCGCGCCGGCTGGCCGACCTCGCGCGCCGCCACGACATCGTCGCGGTGCGACTGACCGACCCGATGGAGCGCGAGCTGCCCGACATCGGCCTGGTCGTGATGCAGGACGCCGAGACGGGCGAGCAGCTGCTCGTCGACACGCACGACAAGGCGTTCCGCCGGCGCTTCGCGCAGGCGGCGGAGAAGCGCGAAGAGGAACTGCGCGCCGCGCTGACCGCCGCCGCGGTCGACTGCCTCGAACTCGCGACCGACGAGCCGCTCGACGAGGCGCTGCTGCGCTTCTCGCAGTTGCGCAAGCGCCGCAGCCAGCTCGCGGCGGGCGCGGTGCCGCGACACCTCCGGACCTGAAGGCCAGGGCGATGGGCGATCCGACCAGCTTCACCTTCCTGTGGCCGACCATGCTGTGGCTGCTGCTTGCGGTGCCACTGCTGATGCTCGTCTACTCGCGGGTGCTGAAGCGACGCGGCGCGCTCGCCGCGCGCCACGCACGGCTGGAGACGGTCGGCGGCGCGGCGACCAACCGGCTGCAGCGCGGCCTGCCGCCGCTGCTGTGGCTGCTCGGGCTCACGGCGCTGATCCTCGCGGTCGCGCGGCCGCAGGCCGCGCTGGTGCTGCCGGCGCGGATCGAGACGGTGATCCTCGCGCTCGACATGTCGGGCAGCATGCGCGCGACCGACCTCGAGCCGACGCGGCTCGCGGCCGCGCAGAGCGCCGCGAAGGCGTTCGTCGACAACCAGCCGCGGCACGTGAAGATCGGCGTGGTCGGCATCGCGGCGTCGGCCGCCCTCGTGCAGTCCCCCACCGACAACCGCGAGGACATCGTCAAGTCGATCGAGCGCCTCGAACCGCAGCGCGGCACCGCGCTCGGCAGCGGGCTCGCGATCGCGCTCGACGCGGCGCTGCCGCAGGCGCGCATCAACGTCGAGGAGTTCATCAACCCGCCCAAGGGCAGGAAGGACGAACCGCGCAAGAAACTGGAAGAGCGCGAGATGACCGCCGGCAGCAACACGGCGGCCGCGATCGTCCTGCTGTCCGACGGCCAGAGCAACGTCGGGCCCGATCCGCTGAAGGCCGCGGAGCTCGCCGCCAGCTATGGCGTGCGCATCTACACGGTCGGCATGGGCACGCCCGAGGGCACGACGGTCAGCGCCGACGGCTGGCAGATGCGCGTGCGGCTCGACGAGGAAAAGCTGAAGCAGGTCGCCCGCGTGACCGAAGGCGAGTATTTCCGCGCGCCCGACGCGAAGGAGCTGAAGCAGGTCTACAGCCGCCTGAGCGCGAAGCTCGCGTTCGAGAAGCAGCAGCCGACCGAGATCACGTCGCTCGTCCGCCGGCCTCGGCGCGCTGCTCGTCGGGCTCGGCGCGGTGCTGTCGATGCTCTGGTTCAATCGGGTGTTGTAGGCAACGTCGGATTTCGAGTGCGTTGTGTCTCCCTTGCGCGCCGACCGTGGCGCGGGGACCTCTCTCCGCGCGGCTGCGGCGGTCGTGGCCACGCCACGGCGACGCCTGGGCGGGCTGCGGGGCGCCTCGCGCAGCGACCGTCAGGGCAGCGGGCGTTGAAGTTGCGCGAGGGCGGCGGGCCATGCGCGCAATTCCGCCGCACTGAGCCGCGAAGTGAGGCGAAGCCGCAGCACGAGCGAGCACTGCCGCAGAAGCACGCCCGCGCCGACGGTCGCGGAGTCGACGGCACTGCCCGAGCGCAGCCCGCCCAGGCGCAGGCGACTATGCGCCTTCGTCGCGGCTCAGCGCGCGAAGCATCGGCAGCGAGCGCAGGCAACGCCGCGCGATCCAGCTTCCCCGCGCCCGTCTGCGGCAACTGCGAAACGAACGCGATCCGGCGCGGCCGCTTGTGGCTCGCGAGGTGGTGGTCGAGGAACGCGACCAGTTCCTCGTCGGTCGGCGGGGTGCCGTCGGCGACGAACGCGGCCGCCACGATCTGCCCCCACGTCTCGTCCGGCACGCCGAATACCGCCGCCGCGCGAATGCCGTGGCAGGCCTCCAGCACGCGCTCGACTTCGGCGGGATACACGTTCTCGCCGCCGCTGACGATCAGGTCGGCACGGCGCGCGCGCACGTGCAGGCAGCCGTTCGGGTCGAACTGGCCCACGTCGCCCGTGTCGAACCACTCCTCCGCCGCGAGCGGTGGGCCGCCGAGGTAGCCCGCCATCCGCATCGGGCCGCGCACCTCGATGCGCCCGTCCGCCACGCGCACTTCGGCGCCTGGCAGCGGAAGACCCGCTCCGCCCGGCGCGGGATTGAAGCGCTGGTCGTACGGCGTGACGACGACCTGCGAACACGTCTCGGTGCAGCCGTACGTGAGGACGACCGGCACCTTGCGCTTCGCCGCTTCCTTCAGCAGGCGCGGCGGGGCCTCGGCGCCGCCGACCTGGATCGCGCGCAGGAAGGGCGGAGGACGCCAGTCGGGAAACCGTTCGAACACCAGCGCCAGCATCGTCGGCACCATCGACGCCAGCGTCGTGCGCCACTGTTCGATCCAGGCCGGCACCAGCGCCGCGTCGAAGCTCGGCGCGAGCGCGACCGCGCGCCGCGCGATCAGGCAGCGCGTCAGGATCGACAGGCCGCCGACGCGCGCGATCGGCATCGCAAGCAGCCAGCAGTCGTCGGGCTGCCACCCCATGTTGGCCGCGCTGGCCTGCGCCGAGGCGACCAGCGCCGCGCGCGTCAGCACCGCGCCGCGCGCCTGCCCGGTCGTGCCCGAGGTGTACATGATCACGGCCGCGTCCCCGGCCAGCGTGCCCGCCGCGCGCTCGGTCGCCGCGATCTCGGCCGCGCGTTCCGCCGCGGTCAGCTTCGGGTGCAGCAGCAGCACCGGCACGCGCGCTTCGAGCAGCGTGTAGAGCGCGATGACGCGCTCCAGGGTGTTGCGGCCCACGAGCGGGACGGGGCGACCCGGCACCAGTTCGGGGCGCAGGTCCGCGAGCCGCGTCTGCACGAGGTCGGCGAGCTGCGCGAACGTGTAACGGTCGCGGCCGACGTGCAGCGCGACCGCATCGGCCGCGTCGCGTGCGGCCGCCGTGATGGACAGGGGATCGTTCACACGACCGAGACTACACGCCGGCGCGGCCGGCGCGGATCAAGGCAACCGGCGGAACTTGCGGAAATCCGGCTTGCGCTTCTCCAGGTACGCGTTCTTGCCTTCCTGCCCTTCCTCGGAAAGGTAGAAGAGCAGCGTCGCGTTGCCCGCCAGCTCCTGCAGGCCGGCCTGGCCGTCGCAGTCCGCGTTCAGCGCGGATTTCAGGAAGCGCAGCGCGATCGGGCTGTTGGCGAGCATCTCGCGGCACCATTGCACCGTCTCTTCCTCGAGCCGCTCGTACGGCACGACCGTGTTGACCAGGCCCATTTCCAGCGCCTGCTGCGCGTCGTACTGGCGGCACAGGAACCAGATCTCGCGCGCCTTCTTCTGGCCGACGATGCGCGCCATGTACGAGGCGCCGTAGCCGCCGTCGAAGCTGCCGACCTTGGGGCCGGTCTGGCCGAAGCGCGCGTTGTCGGCCGCGATGGTGAGGTCGCAGATCATGTGCAGCACGTGGCCGCCGCCGATGGCGTAGCCCGCGACCATCGCCACCACCGGCTTCGGCAGCGTGCGGATCTGCCGCTGCAGGTCGAGCACGTTGAGCCGCGGGATCTTGTCGCCGCCGACGTAGCCGCCCGCGCCGCGCACGCGCTGGTCGCCGCCCGAGCAGAACGCGTCCTTGCCCTGGCCGGTCAGGATGATCACGCCGATGTTCTCGTCGTCGCGCGCGTCGTCGAACGCGCGCTGCATTTCCTTCACCGTCTCGGGCCGGAAAGCGTTGCGGACCTCGGGCCGGTTGATCGTGATCTTCGCGATGCCTTCGTCGGCCTTCGAATAGATGATGTCCGTGTAGCCGGGAACGACGGTCCAGGCGGGAATCGGAGGAAGTGCTTTCGTGTCCATGCTGTCTGCTCGATGACCGGGTGGCTGCGATTTCAATCGATGCTTGGCGCCCGACGCCTTGACGACTGACGGCCCACTTCTTCGTGCTCTCGACGATGTGCTGCGCGAACTCCTGCGGCGTGCCGGCCACCGGCCGCGCGCCGCGGCTCTTCAGCGTCTCGACCAGTTCGGGGTCGGCGAGCGCGGTGCGGATCGCCGCATTGAGCTTGTTGACGATCGCCTCCGGCGTGCCGGCCGGCGCGAGCACGCCGTCCCACGCGCTCGCCTCGAAGCCGGGCAGCGCCCGATTCCGAGATCGTCGGCAGCTCCGGCGCGCCGGGGAAGCGCACCGACGTCGACACCGCGATGCCGCGGATCCGCCCTTCCTTGCAGAGCGGATACACGTTCGGCATCACGTCGATCATCATCTGCACCTGCCCGCTGATCAGGTCGGCGACCGCCAGCGCCGCCGCCGCGGTACGGGATGTGCACGATGTCGATGCCGGCCATCGTCTTGAAGAGTTCGCCGGACAGGTGCGACGTGGTGCCGTTGCCGGCCGACGCGAAGTTCACCTTGCCCGGGTTCGCCTTCGCGTAGCGGATCAGCTGCGTCGATCGTCAGCACCGGCAGCTGCGGGTTCACCACCAGCATCGCCGCGATCTCGGTCATCCGCGACACCGGCGCGAAGTCCTTGATCGGATCGAAGCGCAGGTGCTGGTACAGCGCCTGGTTGATCGAGTGCGTGCCGTTGGTGCCGTACAGCAGCGTGTAGCCGTCCGGCGGCCGAGCCCGCGACCAGCTCGGCGCCGACGTTGCCGCCCGCGCCCGGCTTGTTGTCGATGATGATCGGCTTGCCGAGCGCCTGCGACACCTTCGGCATGATGGCGCGCGCGAGGTTGTCGGCGCCGCCGCCGGGCGGGAACGGCACGACGAGGCGCACCGGCTTGTCCGGATACTCCTCGTTGGCGCGCACGACCGTGCCACCGGCAGCAGCGGCCGCGGCCGCCAGCAGGCGACGTCGTTCGAGATCCATGGTTCCCTTCTTCCTTCAAGACGCGACCGCCGTCCGGCAGCGCACCAGCGTCATCGCCTTCACCGACATCGCGACGACGCCCTTGTCGTTCATCACCTCGATCAGGATGCGCACCACGCCGCGATCGGGCTTCGACTCGGAGCGCCGCGCCTCGATCACCGTGACCTTGAACCACAGCCGTCGCCTGGCCGCACCGGCGCGGTCCACCGCAGTTCGTCCATGCCCGGCGATCCCATGCCCGGCCGAGCGCGACAGGTAGCGGTCGACCAGCACGCGCATCATCATCGATCCGGTGTGCCAGCCGCTGGCGATCACACCGCCGAACGGGCTCTTCGCGGCCTTCACCGGGTCGGTGTGGAAGTCCTGCGGATCGAAGCGCCGGCCGAATTCGATGACTTCGGCCTCGTCGACGATGGTCGGGCCGTACTGCGCGACCGACCCGACCGGGTAGTCCTCGAAGTGGCGTTGGTCGCGTGCGACCGGGAGATCCTGCTCTTCCATGCGGCGTTCGCTTCGTCGGGAGATAAAACGATGCGCCCCGGGGGCGCAGGGCGAACTTTACCGCGCTGGAGCGACGGGGCCGCCGCCGGCAAGACGCCTCACTGGATGGACATCAACCCCCGGGCGACGGCGAGCGCGCCCGATTTCGCAATGGGCGCGGGATTCAGCCCTTCGGTGCGCGGCCTGCGGTCGCGCGCGGGCCCGATGCGACCGAGTTCAGCAGCACCTTGAGGTGCAGCGGATCGACCGGCTTCACGAGGTAGTGGTCGAAGCCAGCCTCCGCCGAGCGGTGCCGGTCCTCCTGCTGCCCCCAATCGGTCAGCGCCACCAGGCGCATGGTGCGCGTGGCGGGTTCGGCGCGCACGGCGCTCGCCACCAGGTAGGCCCCGTTGCCAGGAAGTCCGATGTCGAGCAGCACGACGTCCGGGTTCCAGCTCGCCACCGCATCCGCGCCAGCGTGCGCGCCCACCTCGAGGCGCACGTCGTGGCCCGCGGCCGTCAGCAGCGTCACGAGGCCTTCGGCGCTGACGAGGTCGTCGTCGACGATCAGGACCCTCATCCAATGCGAGCTCCATCGCGATGCATCGACGGCCACTATGCAACGCATCGCGTCGAACCTGCACGCATTCGACGCAGGAACCACCGCTTTCCGGGACGCTCAGGTTGCGTGCGTAGGAAGAGCTACCTAGGGGATGACAGCGCGATGGCAAGCCATGTCAGGGCCGCTGCGCGGGATCCCAGAAGACCGCGAGCGCCATCGCCGCGGCGACCGAGGCGCGCCGCGTGTCGTCGTTGCCAGCTGGCAGCCACAGGCGCGGCGTCAGGCCGTTGAGCTCGATCGCGCCGACCGCGCGGCCATCCCGCTCGAACACGTAGCCGATCGGCGTGCCGAGCGGAAGCGGCGAGCCCTCGACCGCGTGCACCGAGCGCATCGTCACCGTGGTGCCGTTGAAGTCGATGCGGCCGCGGCGCTCCGCCTGCATCGTCTTCGGCACGCCGGCGTCGCGCCCCTCCTGCAGCGTGAAGCGCACGCCGACGCCCTTGCCCTGCTCGCTGAAGTCGCACTCGTACGCGAGCTTCTTCGGCTCGAAGCCGATGATGCCCACCGTCATCGTCGTCTGGCGCACCGTGCAGCGCGCAAACAGCGGCGCGGCGGTCACGCCGTTCACCGTGTACGTCGCGCGACCGCGGTCGAACACGGCGAAGTCGCCGAACAGCTCGAGCCGCGTGGCCGAGCGCGCGTACTCCCCGCTGTAATCGCCCGCGCGGAAGGTGCCGCGCTGGCCGGCGCCCATCCCGTCGACGCTGATCGGCTCGGCGCCGCGCAGCGGTTCGGGCAGCGCCATGCGCGCGGGCTGGATCGCGCCGCACCCGGCGAGGACGAGGGCGGCGATCGCGGACAAGGCAAGGCTCGGCTTCATGTTCTTCTTCGTCATGGTGGTTTCACTCGTAGATCACGGCATTCGGCACGATGGTGCCGTCCGGCGCCTGGCCGCCGACGATCAGCACGCGCCCGCCGGGCAGGCGCGACACCGTGTGCCACGCGCGGCCGCTTGCCAGGCTGGCGGTCGGAGTCGCCGGTCGGCCCGGGCGGTACAGCTCGCCGGTCGCGGTGTACGACTCGTCAACCGTGATGCCGCCGAACATCAGCAGCCGATCATCCGCGAGCGCCACCGCGGTCATCAACGTGCGCGGGACGAGCAGGCTGGACAGCGGCGTGAAAGCCCCGGTGGCGGGATCGAACCTGAGCACCGAAGTCGTTGGCCGGGTGTCCTCGACGACGGCAGGGTTGAACGACTCGCCGCCGGCGATCAGGACCGAGCCATCGGAGAGCCGATGCGCGCTGTGCAGCGCCAGCACCTCGACCTGCGGCGTGAAGCGCGGCGTGCCGACCGGCGTGAACTGCTCGGTGCGCGGATCGAAGATCTCGGCGAGCCAGTAGGCGTTGGCCAGCGTGTACCCGCCGACCAGCAGCACGCGGCCGTCGGCGAGCAGCGTCGCGGTGTGCCACTCGCGGGGATTGTTCATGCGCGCGGCGACCGGGCGCGCCGTGCGCGTGATCGGGTCCCAGATCTCCGCCGTGTCCTGCTCCAGGCCGCCGGCGATGAAGACGCGGCCGTCGACCAGGCGCGTCGCGGTGTGGCCCAGCCGGTTGCGGATCGGGACGCCCGCGGGCGACACCAGTCCGGTCCGCGGGTCGAACAGTTCGTACGTGACGCCGCTCGCGATCGACGTTGCGCCGCCCGCGATCAGCACGTTGCCGTCGGCCAGCACGACGAGCCGCGGCAGCGCGCGCCCCGTCGCCATCGCGCCGACCGGACTGAACGTCTGCCTCGCCGGGTCGAAGCGATCGATGGAGTTCGAGTTCACGCTCGCGCCGCGCCAGCCGCCGACGATCAGCACGCTGCCGTCCGGCAGTTCGACCGCGGAGTGGAGCGCGCTTGCGAACAGCCCGGCATCGACGAATCGATCGCGGTGACTCACCGGCAGCGCAAGCGTGCGCGACACCGCCTGCTTCCCGGCCGCCTCGACGACCAGCCGGTACGTGACGTCGCCTTCGAGCGCCGGCGTGGTGATCGCCACGCCGCTCTGCACCGGGCCGACCCCCGGCTCGATGCGGCCGCTGCCGCCGCTGAACACCGGCGTCAGCTGCGCGCGTTCGCCCATCAGGAAGGCCGCCTTGTTCGCGTCGAACGACGCGATCGCCGGCTGCGCCGGCGGGGCCGATGGCCCGTCCGAGCCGCCGCCGCACGCCGCGAGCAGCGCCACGGCGACCAGCGCCGACATCCATCCCCAGACTCTCATCGCAACCTCCTCCGGCGCAGCCGTTTATTCGCGGCGCGGACTCTACGTAGCAACCCGGTCTGGGGGAATTGCGATTTGTGTAATACCTTTTCGGCATGAACCGGACGATCGACCTGCGCCAGCTGCGCTACTTCGTCGCCGTGGCGGAAGAGCTGAGCTTCCGTCGCGCCGCCGAACGCCTGCACATCACGCAGCCGCCGCTGTCGCGGCAGATCAGCGAGCTGGAAGGTGCGCTGGGCGTCCAGCTGCTCGAACGCAGCACGAAAGCGGTTCAACTGACACCCGCGGGCGAGGCGGCGCTTGCAGGAGTTCCGCGCGCTGCTCGCCTCGTGCGACGCCGCGATGGAGCGCATCACCAACACGCAGGCGGCCCCGAAGCGGCGGCTGCGGCTCGGCATGGTGTACTGGTCCGACCTCGCGGGCCTGGCGGCTCTTCGAGGAAGCGCTGCTCGCCACGCGGCTCGCCACCGGCGTCGACGTGATTTCCCTCGCGACGCACGAGTCGATGGCGGCGCTGAAGCGCGGCGAACTCGACGCCGCGCTCGTCACGGGGCCGCTGGAGACCGATGGCCTGGCGCACCGGACGGTCGGCCGCGAGCGCCACGCCGCGTTCGTGCCGCAGGCGCATCCGCTCGCATCGCAGGATCGCATCTCGCTGCATGACATGAAGCAGCTGCCGGCGTTCTTCCGCTTCCGCCGCGCGGACAACCCGCTGCTGTACGACCACTTCGGCCGGCAGTACGCGGCGATCGGCTTCCGCCACCCGCAGGAAGCGCCGGCGGTCGGCGCGATGGGCCTGCTCGCCCAGATTGCCGCCGGACGCGGCGGAACCATCATGCCGCGCGCGATCGCGGCCCGGCCCTACCCCGGGGTGAGGGCGATCGACCTCGCGGAAGACATCACGGTCGACCTGATGCTGGTCGTCGGCGCCCACGTGGACGCCCCGCTGCGCGATGCGCTGCTCGCCCTCGGGCGCCAAGCTGGTCGCGACCGGACAGCCTGACCCCGCCCCCGTGGCACCGGCCGCGCGGAAGCGGCGCGCCGCCACGCCCGCCCGCCGCGCACGGCGCGCCTGATCCCCTCCGCGTAACAACTACGCAGTTTCGCTGCCCCTGACCCGGGGGCAGTCCGGGGCCCGCGCACCCTCATTGCCACCGCCTTGACGCAAGGCCATGCACCGCAGCATTCGCGTGCCATTAATGGACCGAGGACTTGGTAACAAGGAGCGGAGACAATGGAAAAAACCTGGCTGAAGCAATACCCGGAAGGGATTCCCGCCGAAGTTGACGTCGCGGCCTACAGCTCCCTCAAGGAAATCCTGGAAAAGAGCTGCGCCCGGTTCGCCGACCTGCCGGCGTACGGGAACATGGGGGTGTCGATCACCTACCGCGAACTCGACCAGATGAGCCGGGACTTCGCGGCCTACCTGCAGAAGGTGGTCGGCATGAAGAAGGGCGACCGGATGGCGATCATGCTGCCGAACCTGCTGCAGTACCCGGTCGCGCTGTTCGGCGCGCAGCGGGCGGGCGTGGTGGTGGTCAACACCAACCCGCTCTACACCGCGCGTGAACTCGAGCACCAGCTGAAGGACTCCGGCGCGACGGCGATCGTCGTGCTCGAGAACTTCGCGCACACGCTGGAAGAGGTGCTGGCGCGCACGCCGGTGAAGACGATCATCACCACGCAGATCGGCGACATGTTCCCGGCCTTCAAGCGGATGCTGACCAACCTCGTGGTCAAGCACGTCAAGAAGATGGTGCCCGAGTGGCACCTGGCGCAGACGATCACGTTCAACGACGCGCTCGCCGCGGGTCATGGCGCAGAAGCTGGAGGACGTGCCGGTCCGCCTCGACGACATCGCGTTCCTGCAGTACACCGGCGGCACCACCGGCGTGGCCAAGGGCGCGATGCTGACGCAGGCCAACATGGTGGCGAACGTGCAGCAGGTGGCGCACCTGGATCGCGCGCGACCTGCTCGACGGCAAGGAAGTCGCGATCATTCCGCTGCCGCTGTATCACATCTACGCGACCACCACGAACCTGGTGTTCATGAAGATCGGCGCGCACATCGAGCTGATCACCAACCCGCGCGACATGCCGGCCTTCATCCACACGCTGAAGAAGGTGCCTTTCACCGTGATGATCGGCGTGAACACGCTGTACAACGGGCTGCTGAACGCACCCGGGTTCGCCGAACTCAACCTGCATCGCCTGAAAGTGGTGTCGGCGGGCGGCATGGCCGTGCAGCACGCGGTCGCGGAGCGGTGGAAGCAGATGACCGGCGTGCCGATCGTCGAGGGCTACGGGCTGACCGAGACCGCGCCGGTCGTCATCTCCAACGCGCTGAACATCAAGGACTGGAGCGGCAACATCGGCGTGCCGATCCCGTCGACCGAGGCCACCATCCTCGACGACGACGGCTCGATGCTGCCGATCAACGCGGTCGGCGAGATCGCCATCCGCGGGCCGCAGGTGATGAAGGGCTACTGGCACAAGCCGGAAGAGACCGCCAAGGTCTTCACGGCCGAGGGCTGGTTCCGCACCGGCGACATGGGGTTCATGAACGAGCTCGGCCAGTTCAAGATCACCGACCGCAAGAAAGACATGATCATCGTGTCCGGCTTCAAGGTGTTCCCGAACGAAGTCGAGGACGTGGTGATGATGAATCCGAAGGTGATGGAGGTCGCCGCGATCGGCGTGCCGGACGAGAAGTCCGGCGAGGCGGTGAAGATCGTCGTCGTGAAGAAGGACGAGAGCCTCACCGACCGCGAACTGATCGACCACTGCCGGCAGCACCTGACCAACTACAAGGTGCCGCGGATGGTCGAGTTCCGCACCGAGCCGCTGCCGAAGACGCCGATCGGCAAGATCCTGCGGCGCGAGCTGCGCACGCCGGCCGTGTCAACGGGCAAGGAGGCGATGCCGGCCTGATCGGCGTAGAGTGACCAGATTCCGGGCGGGGCCTTGCAGGACCGCCCGTCAACGAAACGGCCCACGCTGCCCGGCGCGGGCCGTTTCACATCCGGCATCCCGGTGCTTGAACGTCGGCTTGCCTCGGCGGTCCGCCCCTTGCGCAGTGGCCGGCGCATACCTATAACGTCCCGGTAACGCCCTCGCCTGAATGATGCGTTCCATGGAAACGACGATGGAGCGCCGGGCGCGCGCGGCGCGAACGCGCCGGGACCCGGCCATGGGGCCTCGGCCCGGCTGGTTCTCCGCCGAGGAGGTGCACTTGCCTGCTGCGCCGTTTCCCGCCTTGCCGCGCTTGCGCCTGCTGGCCGTCCCCGCGCTCGTGTTGCCGAGCGGCGCCCTGGTGGCGCTCGAGCGCAAGGACGCGGCGCTGCTCGCCCTGCTGGCCATCGACGGACCTCTTCCGCGCGCCCGCGCGGCCGCGCTGCTGTGGCCTGACGGGGACCCGCAGAAGGCCCGCAACAGCCTTCGCCAGCGCCTGTTCCGGCTGCGGCGCGGCGCCGGCTGCGAAGTGGTCGTCGAAGACTCGGCCCTCGTGTTGGCCGAGGGCGTCGAGCACGACCTGGCGGCGCTGGCGGCGCGGCTGGCGGACGATCCGTCCGCCGCCGCCGGGGAGCTGCTCGGTGCATTCGGCTACGAGGACTGCGACGAGCTCGACGACTGGGTGCGCAGCGCCCGCGAACGCGTCCGGGTCATGCGCCGCGACGCCATCGCGGCCGCCCTCGCCCACGAGGAAGCGCGCGGTCATGTCGCCCGTGCGCTGATCTTCGCCGAGCGCCTGGTGGCCGAAGACCCGCTCTCGGAACAGGCGCACCGGTTGCTGATGCGCCTGCACTACCGGCGGGGCGACCGCTCGGCGGCGCTGGCCGCCCATGCACGGTGCCGGCAGATCCTGCGGGACGAACTGTCGGCGGAGCCCGGCGCCGAGACGCGCGTGCTGGCGCAGCTGATCGAGCGCTCGGGCGAGCTGCCCGGCGGCGTGTCGCGCCCGGTGCCACCGGCGATTGCCCGTCCGCCGCTGCTCATCGGCCGCGAGCGAGAGTGGCGTCAACTGGAAGACGCGTGGAAGCGCGGCCGCGTGGCCGTCCTGCTGGGGGACGCGGGCATGGGCAAGTCACGCTTGCTCGGCGACTTCGCCAACTCGCGCGGCATCCCGATGATCGGCGCGCGCCCCGGTGACGAGCGCGTGCCGTACGCGCTGCTTGCGCGACTGCTGCGGTCGGCCCTGGGGCCGGGCGCGGACGCACTGCAGGCCGCGTCGCTCGATGGCGACGTGCGGACGGAACTCGCGCGCGTGCTGCCGGAACTCGGCACGCCGCCGATCGGCACGCTGAACGAGGCGCGGTTCCGGCAGGCGGTGGTCCAAGCCCTGGGCGCGCGACGCTCCGTGGGCCTCGCAGGACTGGCCCTGGACGACCTGCACTTCGCCGACGCGGCCTCGCTAGAACTGCTGCCGCTGCTGGCTGTCGAGCTGCCCCTGGCCCTGGCGGTGCGGGGCGCGGAAACACCGGCCACGCTGGCGGGGTGGCAGAGCGTGGAAGACGGCGCGGCGCTCGTCGAAGTGGCCCTGCCCCCCCTCACGGAAGCCGACGTGCGCCAGCTTCTGGACTCGCTGTCCCTCGACGGAATCGATTCCGCGCGGCTGGCCGCGCCGCTCGCCCAGCACACGGCCGGCAATCCGTACTTCGTCCTCGAGACGCTCGGGGCGCTGGTGGCGCAGCCCGAAGGCAACAACGGGCGCCTGCCGACCACGCCGACCGTCGGCGCGCTGATCGAGCGTCGACTGACGCAGCTCAGCCCCGGGGCGTTGCGGCTGGCTCGCGTCGCCGCGCTCGCCCGGGCCGACTTCAACGCGGCGCTGGCCGCCCATGTACTCCAGACGCACCCGCTCGACCTGACGGAAGCGTGGGCCGAGCTCGAGCGGGCTCACGTGCTGCGCGGGGACGGCTTCGTGCATGACCTGATCGGCGACGTCGCGGCGCGCGCGGTTCCCGCGCCGATCGCCGGGCTGCTCCACCGCGGCATCGCCGAGTACCTTGAGGCGCAGTCGATCGCGCCTGCGCGGGTCGCGCAGCACTACGCCGAGGCCGGCGCATGGCACCGGGCGGCGGACTTCCACCTGCGCGCCGCGAACGCCGCGCGGCGGGCCTCGCGGCGCATCGAGGAAGTCGGCCACCGCGAATCCGCCTTCGCCTGTCTCGACCGCGCCGGCGACGCCGAGGCGGCGTTCGAAGCGCGCTGCGCCAGCGTCGAAAGCCTGATCCTGGTGCGCGGCGTCGAGCACGCGCAGCGGGTGATCGAGGACATGCTCGCCGCCGCGCGTACCGACGCGCAGAAGGCCGCGGCACTGACGGCGCGCGCGACGGCGGCGCTGATGGCGGCGGATCACGTCACCGGCGTGGCGAGCGCGCGCCAGGCGCTCGCGCTGGCGCAGGGCCTCGGATCGCCATGGCCGCGCTTCGAGGCGGCGCGCCTGCTCGCGGTCGGGCTGGCGCAGGAAGGCAGGACCGACGAGGCCGAGGCCGAGCTGACGCCGTTCGAGGGCCTGGTCGCCACCGAGGGATCGGTCGAGCAGCGCGGCCACTACTGGTCCGATCTCGCCTATGTGCTCAACTCGGCGCGCCGGCTCGGCCGCACGGCCGATGCGCTCGCGCGCGCGATCGACTGCGCGCGAGAGCAGGGCGATCTCGCCGAGATCGCGATGCTGACCACCAACCTGGCGACCGTGCACGGCAACCTCGGCCATGTCGACCGGGCCCACGAGCAGGCGCTGCGCGCGCGCGCGCTGCAGGTCGAGCTCGGTGCGACGGGCGGGCCCATTGGCGGCGTGATCGAGGCGCACGTCGGCCTGTACAGCGCGGCGCTCGGCCACTACGGAATCGCGTTGCAGGCGTTCGAACGCGCGCTCGACATCTTCCGGCGCGACGGACAGGCGCTGTGGATCGCCGTGTGCAGCAACAACACGGCCATGACGCTGATCGATCTGGGGCAGTTCGCCCGCGCGCACAAGCTGCTGGACTACGAGGCCCCGTCGGTCACCCACGTCGCCGCGCGCGGGGCGCTGCTGGCGGCGCGCATCGCGCGGCTGCTGGGAGCGTCGCCGGCGGCCGACCTGCAACGCGCGCGCTCTCTCCTCGAACGCGGCACGGACTACTACATCGGCGCCCTGCTCGATCTCGAACAGGCCGAGTCGATGGATGCGCGCCCGGCACTGGAACTGTGCGATGCCGTACTCGTTGCCGCCGAGTCGCGCGAGTTCGGCGGGATCGCGATGAAGGCGCGCCTGCTGGCCGCGCGGGCGGCGCTCCAGGGCGGCGACACTGCAGCGGCCGCCGCGCGCTGGAACGCGCTGGAAGGGCTGCTGCCGACATTGCACGCGGCCGACTGCTACCCGCCGACCGCGGCGGCGATCGGTCGCGACGTGCTGCTCGCCAACGGCGAGGCCGGCCGCGCGGCCGAACTCCTCGCCACGGCGGTCGCCTGGATCCAGCACACCGCAGCAACGCACGTGCCGGACGCGTACCGCGACAGCTTCCTGCACCGCAATCCCGTCAACCGCGCGTTGCTGACCGCAGCGAGCCGCCTTCGGTAACGGTCGGGTAACGCGGTATTCACTACCGTGCTTCTCACGCCGCAGTTCGGCGCTCCCCGGGAGGCTCAACATGCAACTGAACTACGCGAACGCGAGTGACACAACCGCATCGGCCGCCCGCTCCTGTCGCGCACGGCTCCTCCCGCTGATCCTGCTCGGAGCCGGCGCCGCCTTCTCTCCCACGCCTGGTTTCGCCGCGGATCCGCAGCCGGGCGGCGGACACGCGACGCAGGCGCAAGGCGCGGCTGCCGGCGGAACCAGCTCCGAGGCCAACAGCCAGATCGAGTCATGCTCCGAGACGCTGGGGACCATCAGCATCGACGAGCAGACCAACGCAGGGTGGTACAGCGCGTACCAGAGCCAGTACAAGATGGGTTCGACGGTTCCCGCGCTGCGCTTGATCATCCAGCAGTCCAACTGCTTCGTCATCGTCGACCGCGGACGCGGCCTGGCCGCGCGCAACCGCGAGGCGGACCTGATTCGCGGCGAGGAAGGACGCGCGGGCAGCAACTATGGGAAGGGTCAGATCGCTGCCGCCGACTTCACGATGATCCCGGAAGTCATCCTGTCTGACCGTGGCGGCACGCGCGGTGGCGGGGGGCTGGGCGGGCTGTTCGGACGCTCGGGCGCAGGCGCCGTCATCGCCGGCCTCGCCGGCTCCGTGTCGACCAACGAAGCGGGCGCGATCCTGACCCTGGTCGACAACCGGTCCACGGTCCAGCTCGCGGCGGCGGAGGGCTACTCGAAGAACGTCGACATCGGGTTGATGGGCGGTTTCTTCGGCGGCGGCGCGGCCGGCGGTGCGGGCGCCTACACGAGCACGCCGCAGGGCAAGGTCATCTTCGCGGCGTTCACCGACTCCTACAACAAGATGGTGCGGGCCTTGCGCAACTACAAGGCACAGACCGTGCGCGGCGGCCTCGGCACCGGCGGCCGGCTCGGCGTCCAGGGCGGCAGCACGGACGCCTCGCGCGAAGTGTCGAAGTAGGCGATCCAACGCGATGTCGCGCGCGAACGCTGCGCACGACAACGTCACCTGACGCGAAGGGAGAAACGATGAAGCCGCGTGGTCCGCTCCATTTCCGCCGGTGCCTGCCCATCCTGGCGGGCGCACTGCTCGCCGCGCCCGGCATCGCTTCGGCCGACTACTTCAGCCTGTACCTCAAGTGCGAGGGCGAAGTAACGTCGGCAGCGGGGAAGAACGGCGCGAACCTCGACGTCGCGATGCGCGACAACAACCAGTCGGCCGTGATCCAGCGCTCGAACATCCTTCCGGTCGGCGAGAAGTTGAAGTACGAAGTCTCGCCGGCGACCTACAGCATGACGTACCGCTCGCCAAAGGCGCGCACACAGCTCTACTACGACTGGATGCGCGGCCAGCTGTTCGCCTGGGACCCCAGCCTGCAGCGGCTTGCCTACATCCGGCTGTCGATCGATCGCCAGAACGGCAACCTGGAAGGCGATTTCCGCAACAGCGACGACACCATCCTGGGGCGCTTCGGCATGCGCTGCCAGAAAGTCGACCCGGCGGCCCTGCCGGCGCCCAAGTTCTGAATGCGCGAGCAAACCTCCAACGAGGAAACCAGCATGACGCGAATCATGGATCGACTCGCCAGCATCGCGCTGGCCGCCATGGCGGTGGCGCTCCTCGTGGCGTTCTCGGCCTTCGCGCAGAAGCCGAAGGAGCCCTGGGAGTACCTGCAGGAGCCGGCGTTCAAGTCGGCGTACATGAAGGCGCTCGGCCCGAAGTCGAAGACCGCCGTGGCTCGCGAAGCGCGACGGCCCCGCGCCGCAGGACAAGTTCATCCAGGTCGCTGGCGAGAAGCTACGTCATGAACTCGTTCTGCAAGAACCGCGACTGCGAAGCGAACAGCGCCGTGCTGCTGTACTCGCCCGAGAAGAAGGTCGTCTACGGCACCGTCTACGAGAAGGGCAAGACGACGTACCTCGGCGATCCGCCGGGGCCGGTGGCCTCGGAACTCGCGGCGCTGTGGAAGAAGGAGTGGCGTTCGACGCCGCAGTAGCGCCCGCTCGCAAGAATCAGAACTCGCGCCGGCGGCGCCACGTTCCCCCGGCTCGTTGGCGATGGCAGTCGGCTTGTCGCCGGCGCGGATCCGCAATCCGCGGGATACAGCCACTCTGCGACGGCGCAGCCACTTTTCCTCCGCGTTCGCCCGTCGTGCCGGCACCGACCCCACTCCTCCGGATCCGGCTACTCGCCCACCGTGATCTCGAACCCCGCCGCCCGCAGCCGCGGCACCAGCGCCTCGCCGAGCGCGGTGGCCGGCGTCAGCACGCCGCCGCGGCCAGGCGCGCCGGGCAGCTTGTCGGCGTCGAACGCCAGCGCGAGCCCGGACTCGCACAGGATCCGCAGCGTCGCGCGATTGCCCGGGTCGCCGCGGTACGCAATGCGGGCGCGCGCGCTGCGGCCGTCGGCCGTGCGGCCGATCAGCGTGGTCCTGAACCAGCCGCGCGCCATCGTCTGCTCCGACGGGCCCTCGCCCGGCTTCGGCAGCACGGCGCCGAGCAGCGCGCGCGCCGGCCGCAGCGCCATCGCCGCGGCGAAGCCCTGCATCGACGCCGCCATCGCGGTGGCTTTCGCCGCGGCGAGCGGCGGGCCGAACTTCGTGTACTCCTGGTACGCGAAGTGCGGCGCGTACGGCGCGCCCCAGGCCGCGTTCAGCGCGGCGCTGCGGCGGACGACGCGCGTGTTGATCGGTCCCATGATGAACGGCGCGACCCAGGCGCCGAGCGCGGCGTCGTAGTGCGCGCCGCGCGGATCGTGGTTCGCGCGCAGTTCGGCCGCCGAGTGCCGCGTGCCGGGATCGAGCAGGAAGGGATGGTTGCCTGCCTTCACCTCGCCCGACTCGTAGCGATGCGCGTTGGACGCGAGCGTGCCGCCGTTGAAGCCGCCCATCATCTGGAAGTACGCGTTGACCTCGACGCACGGCGCGCCGAAGGTGGCTTCGATGTGGCGCACCAGCAGCAGCGTGCCGAGGTCCGACGGCACGGAGTCGAACCCGCAGAACGGCACGATGCGCGTGCCGTCGCGCGCGGCGCGCGCGTGGTGGCGGTCGATCACGCGGCGCACCCACGCGGTCTCGCCGGTGATGTCGGCGTAGTGCGTGCGCTCGTGCACGCACGCGTCGACGATCGCGTCGCCGTACAGCGCGTACGGGCCGGCGGTCGTGATCAGCACGCGCGTGGAGGCGGCCATCGCTTCGACGGCGGCGACGTCCCCGCTGTCGGCCACGATCACCTCGGGCAACGCCTTCGCCGCCGGATCGCGCGCCAGTTCGTCGCGCAGCGCGGCCAGCTTGCCAGCGTCGCGGCCGGCGATGGCCCAGTTCGGCTTCCGCCGGCCCTGGGGCTGCGCCAGGTAGGCCGCGGCGCGGCGACCGACGAAACCGGTGGCGCCGTACAGCACCAGGTCGAACTTGCGGGGCTTCGCGCTCGGCACGTGCCTGCCTTGTTAATCAGTGGGTTGCCTCACTGTAAGCGAAGACGCTAATCCACCCGGACGGCGGTCCCCGGCCGGTCGATTAATCCGGAGTTAATTTGCCATTCCTAGCATCGCCTCCATCAACCAGGAGGGCCGATGCAGATCGCCTCATCGCTCGCCGCCGCCGGCGGGCACAGCGCGCGGGTCGTCAACCGCACGCGCGCAAGTTCGCCGCGGCTCGAACCGATCCACCCGACGCATCCGCTGCGCACCCCGTGCGAGCAGTTCATCGGGGCGCGGTTCGAGCAGGCCCACGGCGCGCGCATCGCGCACTTCTCGCCCTACCTGCTCGGCGTGCGCGACGCGCTCGATCGCTGGCGCGCCGCCGCGGGCTACACGCCGGCCGACGGCCGCCGCCTGTTCCTCGAGCAGTACCTCGACGCGCCGGTCGAACACCTGCTTGCGCGTTACGACGTGGAGCGCGAAGCGATCGTCGAAGTCGGCAACCTCGCCGCGACTTCCGCCGGGATGGGCCGCGCGCTGATCCCGCTGCTCGCGCGCCACCTGCACCGCCTCGGCTACGAGTGGGTCGTCTTCACCGCCACGCGCGAGCTGCGCAACGCCTTTGCCCGGATGGGTCTCGCGCCGCTCGAACTCGCGCCGGCCGATCCGGCACGCCTGCCCGACGGCGGCGCCCGCTGGGGCCGCTACTACGCCACGATCCCGTCGTGGTGGCCGGCCGCATCGGCCACGCGCTGCGGATGGCGTAGCCGGATGGCCGACGCGCACGACCGCGCCGCCCTGTGCGGCGCCGGCAAGTCGCTGTCCGCGGCCGCCCTCGAGGCGCGCGTGCAGCAGCTGGCCGCCGCGCTCGACCGCGCGCGCCCGCGGGTGCTCGGCCTGATCGCCGACAACGGCATCGACTGGGTGGTGGCCGATCTCGCCGCGGAGCGGGCGCAGGTGCCGCTCGTGCCGCTGCCCGCGTTCTTCACGCTCGGGCAACTGCAGCACGCGGCCAGCGCGACCGGCATGGATGCGCTGCTGTGCGAGGCGCCCGGCGTCGCCCACGCGCTCGGCTTCGTGCCGGGCGGCAACCTGCCCGGCACCTCGCTGCCCTGGTTCCGCCGGACCGCCGCGACGCCGGTTGTGCTGCCCGCCGGCACGTCGAAGATCACGTTCACGTCGGGCACCACCGGCACGCCGAAGGGCGTTTGCCTGAGCGCCGCGCAACAGCGCGCGGTCGCCGCGTCGCTGGTGGCGGCCACGCAGGGCGTCGGCATCGAGCGCCACCTCTCGCTGCTGCCGCTGGCGGTGCTGCTCGAGAACATCGCCGGCGTCTACGCCCCGCTGGCCGCCGGTGCGACCTGCTGCGTGCCGTCGCTCGGCACGGTGGGCGTGGGCGGCTCGACCGGCTTCGACCCGCGCGTCGCGCTCGCCGCGATCGAGCAGTGGCAGGCCGACAGCGTGATCCTGCTGCCGCAGATGCTGTCGGCGCTGACCGCCGTCATCGAAGCCGGCGCGCCGCGCCCGACCCGGCTGCGCTTCGCCGCGGTCGGCGGCGCGAAAGTCTCGCCCGCGCTGATCGATCGCGCGCGCGCCGCCGGCATTCCGGCCTACGAGGGCTATGGGCTGTCGGAGTGCTCCTCGGTCGTCGCCCTCAACGTGCCGGGCGCGAGTCGCCCCGGCAGCGTCGGACGGCCGCTGCCGCACGCGCGCGTGCGGATCGACGCCGGCGAGATCGTCCTCGACGACGCGGGCTTCCTCGGCTATCTCGGCACCGAAGCCCCGGGGCCGGAGGCGCTGCACACCGGCGACCTCGGCCACGTCGACGCGGACGGCTTCCTGCACATCGACGGCCGCCGCAAGCACCAGCTGATCACCTCGTTCGGCCGCAACGTCGCGCCCGAGTGGCCGGAGGCCGAGCTTGCCGTGGCGCCGGCCGTCGCGCAGGCAGTGGTGTTCGGCGAAGCGCGGCCGCAGCTCGCCGCCGTGCTCGTGCCCGCGCTGCCCGCCGTTCCCGACATCGCGCTGGCCGCCGCCGTGCGCGCCGCCAACGAGCGCCTGCCCGACTACGCGCGCATCGCCGTGTGGGTGCGCGCCGACGCGCCGCTCAGCACGGCCAACGGACTCGCCACCGCCAACGGCCGCGCGCGCCGCGACGCCGTGTGGCAGCGCTACGGCGCGCAACTCGAATCCCTCTACGAAGACCCCACAGGAGTGCCCGCCCATGCCGTACTTTGAAGTGCTGGCGCAGCAGACCGCGCCGGCGCGCGCCGACCTGTTCGCCGTCCCCGTGATCGCGGATGCCCTCGCGGGCCGGATCACGCGCGCGCAGTACCTCGCCTTCCTCACCGAGGCCTATCACCACGTCAAGCACACGGTGCCGCTGCTGATGGCGTGCGGCAGCCGCCTGCCCGAGTCGAAAGGCTGGCTGCGCACGGCGATCGTCGAGTACATCGCGGAGGAAGCCGGCCACGAGGAGTGGATCCTCAACGACATCGCCGCCGCGGGCGGCGACCCGAGGCTCGTGCGCGACGGCACGCCTTCGGCCGCGACCGAGCTGATGGTCGCCTACGTCTACGACACGATCGCGCGCCGCAATCCGGTCGGCTTCTTCGGCATGGTGCACGTGCTCGAGGGCACCAGCACCGCGCTCGCGACCAACGCGGCGCAGGTGATCCGCACGGCGCTCGACCTGCCGCCGGAGGCGTTCACCTACCTGACGTCGCACGGCGCGCTCGACCAGCAGCACGTGCGCTTCTTCGCCGGGCTGATGGACCGGCTGCAGGACCCGGACGACCAGGCCGCCGTCACGCACGCCGCGAACATGGTGTACCGCCTCTACGGCGACATCTTCCGCAGCCTGCCGCGCTTCGACGCGGTGGCGATCAGGAGGGCGGCATGACCGCTGCTCCGTACTTCGCCGTCCTCACCGGCGGCGGCGGCGGCATCGGCACCGCCATCGCGCAGGCGATCGCGCCGCAGTGCGCGGTGCTGCTGCTCGTCGGCCGCGACGCGGCGCGCCTGGCGGCCACCGCCAAGGCGGTCGAACGGCCGGGACTTGCCTGCCACGTCGTGCCGGCCGACCTCACGACCGCCGAAGGGCGCGACGCCGTCGCGCAGGCGGCGTCCGGGTTCGACATCAACCTGCTGATCAACAACGCCGGCACCAGCGAGTTCGCGTGGTTTGCCGACCAGAGCGAGGCGTCGGTCGAGCGCATCCTCGACGTCAACGCGCTCGCGCCGATGCTGCTGACGCAGCGCCTGCTGCCGCAGCTGCAGCGGCGCAAGAGCGCGACGATCGTCAACGTCGGCTCGATCTTCGGCTACCTCGGCTACCCGGGCTGCGCGAGCTACAGCGCGAGCAAGTTCGCGCTGCGCGGCTTCACCGAGGCGCTGCGCCGCGAACTGGCCGACGGGCCGGTCCGCGTCCTGTACTTCGCGCCGCGCGCCACGCGCACGGCGCTGAACGACGACGCGCTCACCGCGCTCAACGCCGAGCTCGGCACGGCGATGGACGCGCCGGCCAAGGTGGCCGACGAGCTCGTCGCGCTGCTGCGCCGCCCGGTGCGCGAACGGCTGCTCGGCATGCCCGAGAAGCTCTTCGCCCGCGTCAACCAGGTGCTGCCCGGGCTCGTCGACAACGGCCTGCGCAAGCAGCTCGACACCATCCGCAACTTCGCGCGCCGCGGCAAGCCGCGGGCCGCGCCGCTCCCCACATCCATTCAATCCTCAGAAGGAGGCTCCCTGTGATGCTGAAACCCCTGGCCATGCTGATGAGTTCGTTCATGGCGCTCCTGGTCCTGTTCGCGCCGCTGGCGAACGCCGCCGTGGACGACGAAGTGCGCGCGCTGCAGCGCGAGTGGGAGGAGATCAAGTACCGCAAGCCGGCCGCCGACCAGGAGAAGGCGTTCGAGGCGCTGTCGAAGACGGCGACCACCGTGCGCGCCAAGTACGCCGACCGCGCCGAAGCCGACATCTGGTACGGGATCATCGTGTCGAGCTACGCCGGCGCCAAGGGCGGCGTCGGCGCGCTGTCGCTCGTGAAGGACGCCAAGGCCGCCCTCGAGCACGCGCTCGCGATCGACCCGAAGGCGCTCGCCGGTTCGGCCTACACCAGCCTCGGCTCGCTGTACTACCAGGTGCCCGGCTGGCCCATCGGCTTCGGCGACGACAAGAAGGCGCGCGAGATGCTCGAGACCGCGCTGAAGCTGAACCCGGACGGCATCGATCCGAACTACTTCTACGGCGACTTCCTGTTCCGCAAGGGCGACTACGCGAACGCGAAGAAGGCGCTGGAGCAGGCGCTGAAGGCGCCGGCGCGGCCCGACCGCCCGCTCGCGGACGAAGGCCGCCGCAAGGAAGTCGCCGAGCTGCTCGCGAAGATCAAGGACAAGTCCTGAGCAACCGCTGAGCGCGCTGCGAGCGTTCGTCGCTCGCGCGACGCGCTCTCCGAGACGGCCCGGACGCGGGAGTATTCTCGCGCCGGGCTTTTTTCCTCTCTCACCCGTGCGCATTCTTCTCGTCGAGGACGACGATCTCCTGGCCGCTGGCATCCGCGACACGCTCGAGCGCGCGCTGTATGCGGTCGAGTGGGTGCCGGACGGCGCGCAGGCGCTGGCGGCGCTGAAGTCCAACTCGTTCGACCTCGTCGTGCTCGACCTCGGCCTGCCGAAGGTCGACGGCGTCGAGGTGCTGCGCCAGGTGCGCGGCGAAGGCGGCACCGTGCCGGTGATCGTGCTGAGCGCGCGCGACACCGCGCCGGACCGCGTGCTTGGCCTCGACGCCGGCGCCGACGACTACCTGGTCAAGCCGTTCGACGTCGACGAGCTGCTCGCGCGCGTCCGCGCGCAGCAGCGCCGGCAGCGCGGCGCGGCGGTCAACGTGATCGAGCACGGGCCGCTGCGGCTCGACCCGGCGGCGCTCACGGTGACCTTCGAAGGCCGGCCGGTGGCGCTGCAGCGGCGCGAGTTCATGCTGCTGCAGAAGCTGCTGCAGAGCGCGGGGCAGGTGCTGTCGCGCGCGCAGCTCGAGGACTCGCTGTACGGCTGGGACAGCGGCGTCGAGAGCAACAGCGTCGACGTGCACATCCACAAGCTCCGCAGGAAGCTCTACCCGGAAGTGATCCGCACCGTGCGCGGCGTCGGCTACATCGCCGACCCGCCGCAGCCTGGCCAGGACTCATGAGCGCCGACGCGCCACGCCGCGCGCGGTCGATCCGCGCGGTGCTGCTCGCCGGCACCATCGTCACGCTGCTCGCCGTGCTCGGCGCCGCGGCGTGGATGAGCTTCTCGGGCAGCGAGGAAGAGGCCCAGGAGCTGTTCGACGCGCGGCTCGCCACGTCGGCGCGCGTGCTGGAAACCTTCCTCGCGCGCCAGGTCGAGCATGCCACCGTCGCCGCGCCGATCGTGGTCCAGCTGCCCGGGCCGATCGAGGCGGCCGAGCACGACGCGCAGCGCACCGAAGGCCACTACTACGAGACGAAGATCGCCTTCCAGGTGTGGAACGCGGACCGCCAGTTGCTCGTGCGCTCCGCCTCCGCGCCGGACACGCCGTTCGCGCCGCTCGCCGCCGGCTACAGCGACCAGGCCTACGGAAACGTGACGTGGCGCGTGTTCACGCTGCCGTCGGGCAGCCTGTGGATCCAGGTCGCCGAGCGCAGCGACATCCGCAGCGAACTGTCCGAGAAGCTCGCCTACGCCGCGGCCGAGCCGCTCGTGATCGGCATCCCGGTGCTGCTGGTGCTGCTCGGGCTGCTCATCGGCTACGGCCTCGCGCCGCTCGGCAAGCTGGCGCAGCAGATCGAGACGCGGCAGGCCGACGCGCTGACGCCGGTGTCGCTGCCGCGCGTGCCGGCCGAGATCGCGCCGGTGCTCGACGCGTTGAACGGCCTGCTCGACCGGCTGACCAGTGCGCTCGAGCGCGAGCGACGCTTCACCGCCGACGCCGCGCACGAACTGCGCACGCCGCTCGCGGGACTGAAGGTGCATGCGCAGAACGCCGCGCGCGCGGGCAGCCCGGCCGAGCGGCAGGCCTCGCTCGACCGCATGCTGGTCGCGCTCGACCGCACGATCCACCTCGCCGAACAGATGCTCGCGTACAACCGCGCGTCGGCGTCCGCGGCGCCCGACCACAAGCCGGTGTCGCTGCGCCAGCTTGCGGGCGAGGCGATCGAGACGCTGCAGCCGCGCATCGGCGCGCGCGGGCTGAAGGTGACGGTGACGTGCACGCCCGCCGACGGCACGGCCGAAGTGCAAGGCGATCGCCAGAAGCTCGCGAGCCTCGTCGGCAACCTGCTCGACAACGCCGTGCGTTACGCGCCGGACGCGAGCGCCATCGACGTGACGCTGAGCGAGGAGCGCGGCGCGGTGATGCTGGAGGTCAGCGACGAAGGGCCGGGCATCCCCGAGGAACTGCGCGCGCGCGTGTTCGAGAGCTACTACCGGATTCCCGGGTCGACCGGGGGCGGCAGCGGGCTGGGACTGGCGATCGTGCGCGAGGTCGCGCGGGCGCACGGTGCGCGGGTGGAGATTCGGGAGGGGCGTCGGGGCAAGGGGACAGCGGTGGTGGTGACTTTCACGAAGTAGCCCCGCTTCGCACGGCCAGCGCGTCGAGTCTCAGCGAGATGGCCTGGCTCGCACAGCAGTTCATCCCTCCCGGCGGGACTCCGCTGCCTTCCACGCCGCTTCCGCCCTCCGCAGCAGACTCGGGTGGAGCACGCCGAGTTTCGGAGTCTGACCGAACGCGGGCGCAGGCGGCACGCGGAACCACTCGTCCGTGCAGGGCACGACGACGCGTCGCTGGAAACTGAACTTGGTGGGATGGCTTAGGCCGGCCAAGCGGTAGGCCTCCCCGTCCCGGGGCGACACCAGGAACTCCCCGCTGCGCAGGTCGTCGGTGTTGCGGGACGTGCCGTATGCGACCTCGACGGCGGCCGTTCCGTCTTCGAACGTCGCGAGGCCGGTGACGAGAGCCGGCCTGGGCTTGGGCCCCGGCTTTCCTATCGACTCCGGGAAGCGGCAGTAGACGATGTCACCGGGATCGGGCAGCGGAAACGCGCTTGCGGGCATTCGGGGCGGGCCGGGGTTCCGGCTTCGGTGGCTCGAACAGCGACTCGACGATCACCGCCTTGCCGTGCCGGGCGCGCACGAGACCGGCGATCCTGTCGCGCTGCGCCTCCGTGATCTCGCCGTTGTCCTGCTCATAGCGCGGGACGTAGCGCTGGGCGAACTCGACGAGCGCCCGGTGGATGGCGGCCGTCTCGGAAAGGTCGAGGGCGGCGGCGATCCTGCGCATGGTTGCGCGGCTGATGCCCTCCCTCGAGTCCTTCTCGCGAAACCGCACGAGCATGGCGTCTTCCGACATGTCACCCTCCCGTCTAGATATAAAAAAGATATCTCAACGCGAAGGCCGGGTCAATCGCCGGAGCGCGCATCACCTGGATCGATGACGCATCGGATCGCCGACGAATTTCTGCTGTGTACGGGAGAAAGGGCCGCCGGCCAACCCCGTCGAGGACGGGGCGCCTGCGAGGCACGGACCGGCAGGTCGCCGGGCCGAAAAGGCAACGGCGCCGCCGTCTCCCCTGCATGGAGCAGGAGAAGCGGACAGCGCCGCGACCTTGCTGCGCTACTGCTACTGCGGCACTACCGGTGCGCTACGCGGCCGGACGACCGGCCCTGCGCACGACAGGCAGCTTCAGCACCTTGCGAGCTGGTGCCATTTCTTGCCACATCTCGGCCGCATCGCGGGCGATGTGGCGCCCCGCCAGCCGGAAGTTGCGCCAGAGCGCATGCATCGGCTCACGCGAGGCCTTCGCGGCGGTGGACACTTCACGCACGTAACTGCGTGCGAACTTCGTCGCGGCCTGGCCGGCGACCTGGAACTTCTCGCCTGCCAGCTGCAACTTGTGCCCCGCCACACCAAGCCGCTCTTTCATCTCGGCGACCCGGGGTGCTACTTCAGGGGCGGTCGGCGCGCGCCGGGGTTCCGGCCGCACTGCACGCCGCCTGGTGCCCGTGGCTTTCGTTTTACGCGTGACCATGGTTCCTCCTTGTCTGCGTACTGTCGCCCGGTGGATCCTTCCGCCGGACAATTCAATGGTCGTCCGCGCCGCTGCGCGCGACGTGTCGCGCGTCAGGGTCCGTCCATTCGAGGTAGAGCCGTCTAAAAGGACGGACTCCCCGGCCCTAGTGATTCCCGCCGTAGTACCCGCCGTAATACCCGCCTGACCGATAGCGATGGCGCGGCGGCGGAACGACCACCACCGGCGGCGCCACGCGGACGGCCGCGGAACCGTAGCCATAGCCATTGCCGTAGCCGTACGCGGGCTCCAGCGGCAGGACCACGCAGCCCGACAAGGCGACTGCACCGGCAGCCAGCGCGCTCAAAGCCAATAGACGACGTGACATGAAGGTCTCCTCGAGACAACGTCGTTGACGCGGAGAACATGCGCCAATGCGCTTACAACGCCTCCCGACGGAGGCGCGTGCACGAGGAAGAGGTAACGAGAAGTAACGCGCGCGGCGAATCGGCCGGTGCCTTGCGCCGTGACGGGCTATCGGTACCCCGCCGCCTGCAGCTCGAACAGCTCGGCATAGCGCCCGCCCTGCTGCAACAGCTGCTCGTGCGTGCCCTCGGCCTCGACGGCGCCGTCGACCAGCACGACGATGCGATCGGCCATGCGCACGCTGGAAAACCTGTGCGAGATCAGCACGGCCGTCTTGCCGCGGCTCAGTTCCTTGAAGCGCTCGAACACTTCGTACTCGGCGCGCGCATCGAGCGCCGCCGTCGGTTCGTCGAGGATCAGCAACTGCGCGTCGCGCATGTAGGCGCGCGCGATGGCGATCTTCTGCCACTCTCCACCCGAGAGATCGATGCCGGTCCGGAACCGCTTGCCGAGGACCTGATCGTATCCGTCCGGCAGCTTGCGGATGACTTCATCGGCCAGGCTGCGTTCGGCCGCCTCGACGATGCGCGCACGGTCGTCGCGCTCCTCGATCCGGCCCACCGCGATGTTGTCCGCGGCCGTGAAGTGGTAGCGCACGAAGTCCTGGAAGATGACGCCGATGTTGGCGCGCAGCGCGAACAGGTCGTATTCGCGCAGGTCGTGCCCGTCGAGCAGGATGCGACCTTCGTCCGGGTCGTAGAGGCGTGCGAGCAGCTTCACCAGCGTCGTCTTGCCCGCGCCGTTCTCGCCCACCAGCGCGAGGATCTCCCCCGCGCGAAGTTCGAACGTCAGGTTGCGCACCGCCCAGCGCTCGGCGCCGGGGTAGCGGAATCCCACGTTCTCGAAGGCGAAGCCGTGCTGGATCGGCACCGGGAACGGTCGCGGGTTCGGCGGCGGAACGATTTCGGGCTGGATCTCGAAGAACGAGAACAGGTCATCCAGGTACAGCGCCTGGCTCGCGACCTGCGAGAAGCCGATCAGCAGGTTCTCCAGCAGATTGCGCAGGCGGCGGAACGAGCCGGCGAGGAACGTCAGGTCGCCGATCGAGAACTCGCCGTGCAGCGTGCGCCAGACGATGTAGGCGTACGCGACGTAGTAGGCCAGCGTGCCGATCGCGGTGAGCAAACTGCCCCAGCCCGCGCGCCGCATCGCGATCCGGCGGTTGGCGTCGAAGAAACTCTCGGCCAGCGTCCGGTAGCGCTCGATCAGGAACGCGTTCAGGCCGAAGATCTTCACTTCCTTCGCCGTCTCGACGCTCGCTCCGGTCTGCCGAACGTAGTCGAGCTCGCGCCGCTCCGGCGTGCGGGCGAAGTTGAGCGAATAGCTCTGCGCATTGAAGTGCGCTTCGCCGATGAACGCCGGCACGAGCGCGATGGCAAGTAGAACGATGAGCCACGGCGCGTACACCAACAGTCCGGCGGCGAAGCTCACGACGGTGATCACGTCCTGCGCCTGGCCGAAGAGCTGCCCGATCAGGCTGGTGCGCCCGGCCGCCTGCCGACGCGCACGCTCCAGGCGATCCTGCAACTCGCTGTCCTCGAAGTCCTCGAGGTCGAGCGTGGCGGCGTGTTCCATCAACCGCAGGCTGGTCTCGTTGCTGAAGCGCTCCGACAGCAGCGAATCGAGCAGCGAGACGACGCGGCCGAGCACGTCGGACGCGACCGCAAGGCCGAACTCCAGGGTGAGCAGCCAGCCGATGCGGTCGAGCGCCCCGCTCGCGATCCAGTCGCGCAGCGTCTCGTGCGCGGACGGCGCCCCGGCGAGCAGCACCACCTCGTCGATGATCAGCTTGCCGACGTAAAGCGTCACGACCGGCAGCAGGGCACGAACGATCCGCAACAGGCCCTGGCTGAGTGTCAGCGCCCGGCTGGTCTGCCAGACGAGCTTCAGGAACGGCGGCAGGTTGCGCAGCGCCCCGAGGCGCGCGCGCAGAGGCTGCGGCGGCGACGATTGCGGTCGGTCGCCGGGACGCCCCGCGGACACCCGGCCTCCCATTGCGTAGTTCTTCGGCATCTAGCAGTTCTGCACAAGCGCGACCGATGCGCTGCGCGTCCCGCGCCGGATCGCAAGACGCCGCGCGCGCGGGACGCTGTCGGCGACCGGCGAGTGTCGCGCTCGACCAGCGGCCTTCGCTACGGCCGCAGGTTTGCAGTGCGTGCGGCCCGCGCCGTCTTCGCGCGCACCACTGGTTTGCTTCTTCCCGCGCGCCGCCCTCGCGGGCGCTGCCGGTTTCTTCTTCGCCCGTGCCGCCGCCAGCATCGCCACGAACTCGCGGTTGAACTCGCTGCGTGATCGCTTCGGGATCGGGCACGAGGTGCGCGTCGGCGATCACGGCCAGCGTGGCCGTGCCGCAGTAGCTGAGGATGCTGATCCCCATGCCCATCTCCTTGCCGGGATGCGGCACCCAGAACATCACGCGCTCGATCGGCACGCCGGCCAGGTGGATGCGTTCCTGCGGGCCGGCGACGTTGGTCATCACCACGCTCGCCTTGCGCTGGAACATCCGGGCTCCGATGTCCTCGACCGCCTTGGGCAGGCGCCCCATCAGGTTGAACAGCGCCAGCGCCGCCACCGGCTCGGGCGAGCGCTTCAGTTCATCCATCGCCGCCTTGGTCGCGAGCACGCGCCCCAGCCGCTGCCGGCTGCCGATCGCGAGTTCCAGCAGCACCACGCCGAACTCGTTGCCGAGCCGATCGGTGCGCTCGGGCGGGCGCAGGTCCACCGGCACCATCGCGCGCACGGTCGTGTGGTTCACGTCCACGCCGCGCCGGCGCAGATAGGTGCGCAGCGCCCCGGTCATGCCGGCGACCAGGACGTCGTTGATCTTCGCGCCCAGCGGCGCGCCGATCGCCTTGACGTCGGCCAGCGCCACCGGAGCGGACCACGCCACGCGCTTCCTCATTCCGAACGCGCCTTTCAGAGGCGATGGCGGATCGTCGGTGCGCAGCAGTTCCGCGCCGAGCATGCCGGCGCCTGCCAGCACCACGCCGGCCTTGCGCAGCACGTCTTCGGGATGCGTGACGGCGTCGACCGTCGCATCGATCGCCGCCCTCACCTGGCGCACGGAGCGCCGCGCGACCTGCAGCGCCGGCGCGAACAGTTGCTCGACGGCGCCGGCTTCTTCGGCCGCCGGGCCTGGCGCGGCGCCCGGTTCGAGCGGCGCATCCGGCGTCGCGTCGAACAGGATCTTCGCGATCAGCACGTTGGCGGTGCCGTCGCCCATGCAGTGATGCGTCCGTGTGACCAGCGCGCTGCCGCCGCCCACGCCGTCGATCACGTGCACGTCCCACAGCGGGCGCGTGTGGTCGAGCGGCGTGCTGGCCAGGTCGCTGATCAGTTCCGCGAGCGCGGCGTCATCGCCCGGCGCGGGCAGGGCGACATGGTGCATCTGCTGCTCGATGGCGAAGCCGGGCATCGTCTCCCAGTGCGGCGTGGGATACGGCAGCCCCGCCTCCACGACCCGCTCGCTGAAGCGGCGAAAGCGGGCCAGCCGGTGCGTGTACACGCGCTTGACCTGCTCGAAATCGAGCGGCGTCCTGGTGATCAGGATGCCGGTGATCAACGCCGTATTGGCGGGGCCGTCCATGTGGAACCACACGGCGTCCCCGGCGGACATGGAGCGGCGGCTCATCGTGACCTCCTCGGGGCAACGCTTTTTTCACCCTAGCCAGCCGGCGCCGCCGCGCCTTGACGACGCACACAGATTGCGGGCTGCCGTGCCGAGAGGTCCCCCCGGGCGCGATCTACTTCCGCGCCTTCGGCAGCCGGTACTCGACCTTGTTCTTGTCGTTGAAGACGAGCACGCCGTCGCGCTCGAGCTGCGACATCAGCGTCTCGAGCTGCCCCGGCTCGAGGTTGCGCCCGAGGTGCGATTCGATGTGGCGCTCCAGGCCCTTGCGCTTGGCCGGGCGCTTCTCGCCCATGCGCTGCAGGCTCTCGATCACCTTCACGCGCGCATCGGGCGCCAACTTCGCGCTCGCGGCCGGGGCCGCCGGCGCGCTGACCACGGGCGCCTGGGTGAGCCGGGCCATGCCCCGCGCGCGGGGTGCCGGCACGGGAATCAGCGACTCGACCTTTTCCTTCTTCGCGGCCGGCGCCCTCTTCGCGACGGCCTTCTTCGCCGCGGGCGCCTTCTTCGCCGCGCGCTTCGCCGGCTTCTGCTCCGGCGCCGGGGCCGGCGCAGGCGCCGCCTCGGGCTTGCCGCGCCGCGACCGCGTCTTGGCGACGCGCGGCTCGGCCTTCTCGGCCGCGCCGCCGTGCAGCGCCGCCTTGATCGTCGCCACCCGCGACGCCTCGAAGCCCTGCGCGCGGATGTACATCAGCAGCGGATCGAAGTCCGTGTCCTTCGAGACGATCACGAAGCGGGCGCGACCGCCCGCCGCCACGGCTGGCCGCGACCAGCTCGCCGAGATGGAACGCGATGTGCATGTCGACCGCGTTGCGGCCGACCTTGGAGCAGTGGACGAAGGTGACGTTGCCGCCGAGCGGCTGCCAGGCCTCGGCCACGTCGGCCGAGTACTTCTTCTGGCCGGGGCCGCGGAAGATGGCGAGGCGCAGGCCGTCGCCGCGGACGAGGCCGATGTCGGCGGCGGTGGGCTGGACGTTTTCGAAGTCGACGAGGATGTGTGTGAGGTTCATGTGAGCCAAGCTTAGGCCTCGCGGACCAAAGCGCACAAAGACCCTCGTCAGCAGTTCCCGGCACGGCGATCGGGAAGCGCCATCGGTCGCGGCACGCCGCCGTCCGCCCCGGGCACGACTGTCGTTGCGAATCGTCAAGCCGGGTCTCCGGACTGAAATGATCATTAAGAAGCATCGAGGGTCCGGGCGAGCCGCCGCGATCGCGGCCGGCTCGAGACACGCTTCCGGCCAGATCGACAGCGACTTCCAAACGAGGCGCACCATGCGCAGAGCGATCGTCGCCATCGCGGCCTGCCTGTTCGAGGCCGCGATCTTCCCGTCACCGGCAACCGGGCAGCCGGCGCCGGTCGACATGGCCGGCATCTTCGGCCGCACCGGGGTGGACCGTGCCGGCCGTTCGAATCGAGACGCCGGCAGCAGCGACCTTCCCGCTGGTCGATGCGCACAACCACCTCAACGGGAACATCCCCGCCGAGCAGTTGCTGGAAGCGATGGACCGTTCCGGCGTCGAGTCGATGGTGCTGATGCCGCGCCATTACCGCAACCCGGGCGCCGGCGGCTCGGGGACCGACGAGCAGGCGCTCGACTACGCGCGCAGGCATCCGGGGCGCTTCATTCCCCTCGTCGGCGGCCAGCGCGACGAGCTTCTCGAGGGTCGCATCGATCAGCCGGGCAACGTCAGCTTCGTGCTGCGCGAACTCAGGGGCCAGCTCGGCAAGGGCGAATACCGGGGCCTTGGCGAGTTCATCCTGGTGCACCACGCCTATCCGCCCGTCTCCGGCGGAGAGCGAGGCGGGGAAGTGCGGATCCGCGTCGATCACGACGCGATGCGGAGCATCGCGGCGCTGGCGGCGAAGCAGCGCCTTCCGGTGGTCTTCCATGCCGAGGCGGAGGAAGCGCCGGCCCGGCGAGGCCGAAGCGCTGTTCGCCGCGTATCCGGACACCGTGTTCGTCTGGGCGCATGCCTGCGGCCGCGCGAGCGCCGCCGACACGGCGCGACGATTGCGCGCCTTCCCGAACCTGATGTGCGACCTCGGCAGCATGTCCAACGGCCCTCGAAGCCTGGCGGGCTACGGCCGGCAATGGCCAAGGGAGTCCCCGTGGGTTCACCCGATCCAGGACGATGCCGGCCGCATCGTTCCGGAGATGAAGCAGCTGTTCGAGTCGTTTCCGGACCGCTTCATGATCGGCTCCGATGTTGCGCACACGGGCCAGCTGAAGAGCTACCGGTACCGGATGGACCTGTTCCGCATCATGCTGGCGCAGCTTGCGCCCGAGGCGGCGCGCAAGATCGGCGCGGAGAACGCCCGGCGCGTGTTCGCGAACGCAGCGACGCGCGAGTGAGGGCGGCGAGCCTCCTGCGCGCCTGATTGCATTGCGCGCTGGCGCAGCGGGCGTCGTCGCGACCGGGGCGTCGCCCGTGCCGCGACCGTCGATGGCGTGAGGTAGGCTGGGCCATGGTCACCCCCGCTTGCCGATGAAGCGTTCCGCAGTCGTCGTCTTCGTTGCGTTGTTCGCGCTCTTCGCCAGTGGGCACGCGCAATCCGCCGACTGCAACGGCCGCCAGTCGGTCGGCTACCGCGTGCTTCACGCTGGACAGCGGCCGCAAGGTCGCGGTCTGGTATCCCGCGGCCGCGGCCGAGCAGCCGTTCGCCTACACGCGCGCCAGCGGCGAACTCCCGGGCAGCGTTGCGCGCGATGCGCCGCCGGCCGCCTGCCCGCGCGTGCCGCTCGTGCTCTTCTCGCACGGGCTCGGCGGCTGCGGACTGCAGTCGACCTTCCTGACGGAGGAGCTCGCGCGCCGCGGCTACGTGGTGGCGGCGCCCGACCACGCCGACGCGGCCACTTGCGGCATCGACGGCGAGGCGCTGCGGCTGCAGAACCTGCGCACCGAGCAGCCGCTGCTCGAGCCCGCGCGCTGGACCGACCAGACCGAGATCGGCCGGCTGCACGACCTGCGCGCGGCGATCGCGAAGGTGAACGGCGACACCGCGCTGGCGCGTATCGCCGACACGACCCGCATCGGCGCGGTGGGTCACTCGCTCGGCGGCTACGCCGCCCTCGCGATGGGCGGCGCGTGGCCTGCGTGGCGCACGCGCGAAGTGAAGGCGGTCGTCGCGCTGTCGCCCTTCGTCGCGCCGTTCATCGTGCACGGCACCCTGCCCCAGCTCGCCGTGCCCGTGATGTACCAGGGCGCGCAGTTCGACTGGGGCCTCACGCCGGCCATCGAAGGGCCGAAGGGCGCGTTCGCGCGGAGCCCGGCGCCGAAGTACTACGTGCGGCTGCTGGCCGGGACGCACGTCGAGTGGACCAACCTGGGGTGCCTGGGGGCCCCGAGCGCGGCCGCCTGCCTGCAGGCGCGGCCGAATGCGGCGCTGATCGCCCGCTACGCCGGCGAGTTCCTGGATCGCTACCTGAAGGACCGTCCCTCGTCGCTGCTGGCATCCGAGGGACGGGGGTTGGAGGCGTATCGGTTCGAGTTGCGATAGTTCAGCGAACCCTGCCCGACGCGATTAGGCGAGGCCCGCCCTAAGTTTCCGCGTTCGTGGTTCCCGCCTCGGGGTACAGGTTCGGAAACAGGATGTTCAGTGCATCGAGGGGGAAGCCAACGTAGATCCGCCCCTTTGGGCTGTCGCTCTGCAACAGGCCATCCTTGAGCAGCTGCGACAGGATCGGCCGCGCCGTGCGCTCTCCCAGGCCCGTCATCTGTGTGAACTCGCCCCGGCTGATCGAACCGGCCAGGAGCACATGGTGCAAGGGAAGCACGGCCTCCTTCCGGTAGTTCCGGTACTGAGCAGGTTGCGCGGCGCGCACCAGGACCGGCGCTTCCACGCGCTCACGCAGCCTTTCCAGATCGAGCATCTGGCCCATGAACTCGACCTGGTCCACGCAGGTGTCGACAAAGAACTCGCACCACTTCAGAAGCATTCGCTCGCTCAGGTTGCCCCTGCCGTCGAGGTCTCCGCGCCTGGGCATGTCGGCGTCGGCGAGGTTGGCGTAGTAGGCATCGCGCGCTCGGCCGAACCCCCGGCTTACCGACCAAAGGCCGCCACTCAACGGCAGCAGGGCGCAATGTGTCTGAAGCCGGCAGGCGCGGCCGTTCCCATCGAGAAAGGGGTGAACCCAGGCCGCTCGATGGTGCGCCGCCGCTGCCGTGATGAGCAGGCTGTCGAGCCCAACCGCCTGCCGATAGACCTCGTCCATGCGCCGCAGGAACGCCGGTACAGCCGAGTGGGATGGCGCGATATGCCTGCCAACATCGACCTCCGCCTGGCGTAGTTGTCCCGGCGCGATCGTTCGCCCATCGGGCGTCGTCCGGTCTGCCTCGTCGAGTCGTTCGTAAAGGGCCTGGTGCGCTCTCCGCAGGAAGGACGACTGCAGCGCCTTTCCTTCGGCCATGCCGTGCTCACTCATCCACTGTTCGAGTTCGCGCTCGGCGGACATGTGGGCGACGGCGATTCGCTGTCGCCTGGCGACCTCGGGCTTCGCCGAGAAGTCGGCCCTGAGTGCCCGTTCGATGTTGCGGGGATGCGTTCCCTGGCCCTCAATCAGGTTCGAGTAGTACGAATTCATCGACCGGACCAGTTCCCTCAGGACCGATAGGGAAACGGGATGAAGTGCGCTCTGCAGACGCAATGCGCCCTCGACCACTCGCCTGGTCTTTCCGATCAGGGCGCCGACTCCCTGCCTCGGGAGCAAGGGTTCGAACTGATGTGGCTGCGTGTACAGTTCAGGCATGAAAGAGCCGCTACTTTTGCCGATCTATTTTCCGAAGGAGCATATATATTAATATATTGATATACAACGTTTATTGTGCGACTGACACCCCTGGTCAACCAGTAACTTTTGCCGATTTTCTTGCTGATTCATTAAGCGCGATTTGCCGTCGCGACGAGCACACGCGTCGCCCGCACGGCGTTCATGTCGGGCTGTGCGCTCAATCACCCAGGTACTGCCGGCAGAACGCCTCCACGTCGAGGATCGGGCACAGGCCGCGCGCGCCGGCCAGCGCCAGCAAGTCGCGGTCGCCGGACACCAAGGCCCGCGCCCGGCCGGCGACGGCGAGGTGAAGGAATGCCGCGTCGAACGGATCGCGGCAGCGCGGCACCGTGGGGGGTGGGTCGGGGACCTCGACCGCGGCCACCCACGGCATGAAGTCGGCCAGCAATTCCGACTGTTCCTCGGCCGACAGACCGAACTTGGGATACGCCAGCACGCGCACGAGCTCGTGCGCGGTAACCGCGCTGGCCAATGGCACGAAGCGTGCGGACTGCCAGCCGACGCGAACGCGCGCGGTCGGGCCGCGGCCGAACAGCAACGCCGACAGCACCACATTGGTGTCCAGCACGACCCGCGGTGGCGGCTTCATGCGCTTTTCGCCGGCTTCTTCCTGGGTGCCGCGACTTTTGCTGGAGCCATAGCGTGCTCGCGGCTCGGCGGCTCGCATGGCCGGCGCGCCGGAACGCGCCCAGCGCACCGCTTCGGCCACATCCGACTCGGTCAGGCCGAGTTCGGCCAGCTTGGCGCGCACGGCATCGCCGCGCTGGATGCGCACCGGCGTCAGCACGATCTGCCCGTCGCGCACTTCGACGTCGAAGTACTCGGCCGCAGCCACCGCTTCCACCGCGCTCTTGGGGAGCGTGAGCTGGTTCTTGGACGTTAGCTTGGCGAGCATCGGGATTCCTTTTAGTAAGGATTCCTTACTCTAGCAGATCCGGCGCAACTGGTCGCTCGGTCGGCAGCGCCGCGCCGCCCCGACAGGCACCGTGTGTGCCGCACGGCATCTCGACACGGCCGAGGCGGGAATGAGGACGCGTTAGCTCTCCGTCAAGCAGGCAGATCCAACTCAGCGCCAAGCTCCGTTCCATGCGGATTCATGGTCTCAGCGCCGAGCAGTCCCTGGCCGACCTGAAGACCACGGCCGCCGGCCTGACGGCGGCCGAGGCGGCGCACCGTTTGGCCGAGTTCGGGCCGAACCACGTCGAGGAAGTCGGGCGCGAGCCGCTGCTGCTCAGCTTCGCCCGCGAATTCACGCACTTCTTCGCGATCACCCTGTGGATCGGTGCCGCGCTCGCCTTTGTCGCCGATCACTTCGATCCGGGCCAGGGGATGGCCCGCCTCGGCGCGGCCATCGTCGGCGTCATCCTCGTCAATGGCATCTTTTCCTTCTGGCAGGAATACAAGGCCGAACGGGCCGTGGCAGTGCTGCGGCAGCTGCTGCCCCAGACGGTGCAGGCGCTGCGCGGCGGCGAGATCGTGGAGCTGCCTGCCACCGAGCTGGTGCCGGGCGACATCGTCCTGCTGGAAGAAGGCAATCTCGTTGCCGCCGACTGCCGCCTGATCGAGGCCTTCGGGCTGCGAGTGAACACCGCGACGGTCACCGGTGAATCCCTGCCCAAGGCGCGCAACACCGAGCCAAGTTCAGAGGACTCCCCTCTCTATGCAAAGAACGTCGTGCTGGCCGGCACGTCGGTGGTGTGGGGTCGGGCGCGCGCAGTGGTGTACGCCACCGGGATGCGGACCGAGTTCGGCAGGATCGCGCACCTGACGCAAACGGTTGGCAAGGACCCTTCGCCGCTGCAACGCGAGATCGCGCACCTCTCGCGCATCGTCGCCGTGCTGGCCGCGGGCCTGGGCATCGTGCTGTTCTTCGTCGGCGAGGCCATGGGCCTGCCGACCTGGGCGAACCTGCTGTTTGCCATCGGCATCATCGTCGCCAACGTGCCGGAGGGCCTGCTGCCGACGGTAACGCTCTCGCTTGCCATGGCAACGCAGCGCATGGCCAGGCGCAATGCGCTGGTGCGGCACCTGCCGGCGGTCGAGGCGCTGGGCTCGACGACGACGATCTGCTGCGACAAGACCGGCACGCTGACGCAGAACCGCATGTCGGTGCAGCGCCTGTGGCTGGGCGGCGGGTTGCTCGACGTTGGCGACCTTGCGGCCCGACCGCGCCTGACGGCCGACCACCGCCACCTGTTCGTCAATGCCGCGCTCTGCCACAGCCTGAAGCAGACCGACGAGCGCGGTGAGCGCAAGTGGGTCGGCGACCCGATGGAAGTGGCGCTGAACGGCATGGGACGGCAGGTGGCGGGCGAACTCGCCGACCACGAGCGACGTCGACGAGATTCCTTTCGACACCGACCGCAAGCGCATGTCCGTGCTGTACGCGACGCCCGAGGGCCGGATGCTCTACTGCAAGGGCGCGCCGGAGACGGTCCTGGCCGCCTGCGATTTCGTCCACTTCGACGCCGGCATCGCGCCGCTCGATGCGGCGGCGAGGACACGCCTGCTCGCGGCCCAGCGGCAGATGACCGAGACCGGCCTGCGCGTGCTGGCCTTCGCCCATTGCGTGGTCGAGGACGGCATGCCGAGCGAGGAGCGGGGCATGACCCTGACCGGACTCGTGGGGCTGGAAGACCCGCCGCGCGCGGAAGTGCCGGACGCCATCGCGCGCTGCGCATCGGCCGGCATCCGCATCATCATGGTGACCGGCGACCATCCACAGACGGCGCTCGCCATCGCCCGCCAGATCGGCCTGGTGAAGACCGACGCGCCCGCGGTCATCAGCGGCGACCAGCTGCGCTCGATCTCGCCGTCGCAACTGCAGCTCGCACTCGACGCGAAGGAGATCATCTTCGCCCGCGTCGCCGCCGACCAGAAGATGTTGATCGTCGACACCCTGAAGAAGAAGGGCGAGATCGTCGCGGTCACCGGCGACGGCGTCAACGATGCGCCGGCCCTGAAGGCCGCCGACATCGGCATCGCCATGGGCATCGCCGGCACCGACGTGGCCAAGGAGGCCGCCGACCTGATCCTGCTCGACGACAACTTCGCCAGCATCGTCGCGGCGATCGAGGAAGGTCGCGCGGTGTTCGAGAACATCCGGAAGTTCCTGACCTACATCCTGAGCTCGAACATCCCCGAACTGGTGCCGTTTCTCGCCTTCGTGCTGTTCCGCATTCCGTTGCCGTTGACCATCATCCAGATCCTCGCCGTCGACCTTGGCACCGACATGCTGCCGGCGCTGGCCCTCGGCGCCGAGAAACCCGATCCCGGCGTGATGCATCGCCCACCCAGGGCGCGCAAGGAGCGACTGCTGTCATGGGGTTTGCTCGCCCGCGCCTACCTGTTTCTCGGCGTCCTGGAAGCAGCGGCCGCAATGGCCGTGTTCTTCTTCGTGCTCTACACCGCCGGTTGGCAATACGGCGTCAGCCTCGACCGCGCCGATCCGCTGTACCTGCAGGCGACCTCGGCCTGCCTGGCAACGATCGTCGTGATGCAGATGATGAATGTCTTCCTGTGCCGCCACCCGACGGAGTCGTCGCTGTCGTTCGGCCTGTTCGACAACCGCTACATCCTGCTTGGCCTGGCCGCGGAACTCGCGATGATCCTGCTCATCATCTACACGCCGACCGGCAACTGGCTGTTCGGCACGGCCCCCATCGGCGCCGAGCCGTGGCTGCTGGCGCTCGCCGGCGCCGCCCTGATGTGGGCGCTGGAGGAAGCCCGAAAGGCGTGGCAGCGGCGGAAGCTGGCGGCGCCTTCAGAAAACTACGGCTGATTCGACCTTGAGGAGCGCCACAGCAGCAGCCCGTCGATGCTGAAGATCGCGAGGGCGATCCAGATCGCGCCGTAGGCGATCAGCTTGTCGGCCTCGAACGGCTCGCCATAGAGCCGAACGCCGATGAGCAGTTGCAGCGAAGGGCCGACATACTGAAGGATGCCGAGCGTGGCGAACGGGATGCGCCGTGCGCCCGCCGCAAAGAACAGCAGCGGCACGGCGGTGATCGGTCCGGCGAGCAGCAGCCAGGCCACGAGCGCAGGGCGGCCGTCGCTCAAGGCATTGACCAGAACGCTCTCCTGATGGACCGCGAGCCACGCGAGGTAGGCGATCGCGACGGGAGCGAGCAGGGCCGTCTCGACGGCGAGCCCCTCGATGGCGCCCAGGGGCGCGCGCTTGCGCAACAGGCCGTACGCGGAAAACGAGATCGCGAGAGTGAGCCCGATCCACGGCAGCTGTCCCGCGCTCCACGTCAACCAGGCGACGCCTGCCGCCGCCAGCAGGACCGCCACCCAATGCGCGGGCCTCAGCCGCTCGTGCAGGAACACCGCGCCGATGAGGACGTTGAGCAGCGGATTGATGAAGTAGCCCAGGCTCGCGTCGACGATGTGCCCGGAATTGACCGACCAGATGTAGATGAGCCAGTTGACCGAAACGGCCAGGGCGCTCAGGACAAACCAGCCGATGGGTGGACGGTCCCGCAGCAGTTCGCGCGGCCACCGCGTCCCTCGCAGGACGGTCAACAGCCCGGCGACGAACACGAGCGACCAGAGCATCCGGTTCGCCAGCACTTCGAGCGGGGCGACGCTCTGCACCTGCTTGAAGTAGAGCGGGAACACGCCCCACATCAAGTAGGCGGTCAGGGCGAAGACGACGCCGCGGGACACTTGGGTAGACCTCGTCCTGATGAGTTCCGACGTTTCGACACCCTCGCCCAGGGAACGACGGCCCTGCCTGGCCAGGCTCGTGATGGTAGATCGCGAAAGCTCGGTCCAGGTGACTGACCCGAGCTTCCTCACTCTTGTGGATCGACAGCAGATCTGGCCGCTGGAGCAGTTGATCAATCGTCGGTTGCCCATCTCGCATCGGCCAACGGCCCCCTTTCGCGCCAGGCCCGATTCAGCCGGAATGCCGGCCTCCGGCTCCTGGGGCTACATTGAAGGCACGGCTCTCGACGGGCGTGGAGGCGGTTCCGCATGCAAGTGTTCGGCCGAAGTGCGAGGAAGGCGCTCCGCCATCCGGGCGACTTCTGCCTCGCCGTCATCAGGCAGTTCCGCGCCAACCAGGGGCTGCTGCTGGCCGGCGCGGTGGCGTACTACGCGCTGCTGTCGCTGGTGCCGCTGCTGATCCTGGTGGTGCTCGCGCTGACGCACGTGTTCGACGAAGCGCGCGTGCTCGCCACGGTCGGCGCCAGCCTCGAATTCGTCGTGCCGGGCCGGTCGGACGCGCTGGTCGGCGAACTGCGCACATTCCTGACGCACCGGGACGTCGTCGGCTGGCTGCTGGTGGTCTTGATGCTGTTCTTCAGCAGCCTCGCGTTCACCGTGCTCGAAAACGCCATGTCGGTGATCTTCTTCCACCGGGTCGCCGTGCGTCGCCGTCACTTCCTGATGTCGGCGGTGATGCCGTACCTGTTCATCGTGTCCCTGGCCGTCGGCCTGCTGATCGTCACGCTCGTCTCGGGAGCCCTGGACCAGCTGGGCACCCGCACCGTGGTGATCCTCGGGCGGCCGCATCCGCTCGACTTCCTCTCCTCCCAGCTGCTGTACGTCCTCGGCGTCGGCGGCGAGATCCTGCTGCTGACGGCGGTCTACCTCGTGATGCCGGTGGGGCGGCTGTCGCTGCGGCACGCGCTGATCGGCGGCACGACCGCGGCGCTGCTGTGGGAGGCGACGCGGCACTTCCTGGTCTGGTACTTCTCGACGATTTCGCAGATCCAGCTCGTCTATGGATCGCTGACGACCTCGGTCGCCGTGATGCTGAGCGTCGAGATCGGCGCCATCGTGCTGCTGCTCGGCGCGCAGGTGATCGCCGAGTACGAGCGCATCGGCCGCGAGCCCATCGACCGCGAGCCGGTGCCGATGGAGGCCGAAACGGGATGACGGTCCTTCCCGGATCCCGAGCCAGCCGGCGCGGCCGGCTGACGTCGTTCCGCCATCCCGGCTGCCTCCGCTAGGCGGGGTTCGTTTCCTCGTCCGACGGCGCGCCGGACGAGCCCTCCTCCTCGTCGAGGCCGCGCTCTCTCCGCCGTTCCGCCGTCCACGCCTCGATCCGCCGCCGGTAGAGGGCGCCGATCTGCGGATAGAACTGCGACGTGACCGACGAGAAGCGGCGGATGTCATCCGGGTCGTACCCGTCGTCGCCGAAGTTCATCTCGAGGATCTCGAAGATGGACCACGCGCCGTTGAAGAACTGCTCCAGTTCGCCGAGCGTCAGCGGCTTCGTCGACGTGCGCTCCGTCTTGCCGGAGAGGGTGTCGCCCTCGTACTCGTCGACCACGCGGTAGTAGATGCGGCGCTTGCCGCGCCGCGCGAAGACGCTGGTCACGTCCTGCAGCGTGGACTGGATCGTGATGCGGGCGATCTCGACCTCGCTCTGCCCGAGGTTCGGCAGGTATTCCCCGCCCATGAAGCGCGGGTGGATCCTGCCCAACGCCTTGCGCTCGTCGTCGTCGAGCGCGGACTTCGCGATGAAGTCGAAGACCTCGTCCACCCGGCCCGCCTTGACCAGGCCCTCGACGATCGCCCTGCGCTCGGCGCCCTTGATGCGCGACAGCAGGTGCGTTTCGAGGCCCATCGGCCAGAAGTAGGACGCGGGGCGGAACGAGAGATCGATGCCGTGGACTTCTGCTGCGGATTTGCTGGTCATTCGTCGACTCCAATGGTCAACGCTCCGTTTAGCGGTCTTGTTTAGCGTCGCCCGCAAGTGGAGCGAAATCGGCGACGAAGGACGGACTCAGTGCGGCATGTGGCCCGAGGCCCGCTCGCGCTCGAGTTCACGCTCGGCCTGGTTCCGCGTCTCGATGCCGGTCATGTACTTGCCGACGAGCCCGAGCATGTCGCCGGTCGCGAAAGGACCGTAGCCGATCGCAATGCGCGCGAAGGTCCATGCGATGACGTCGGCAAGCTGGCGCATGTTGCCGCCCGCCGCGGCGTCTTCGACCAGGTCGTGCAGGGCGTCGAAATAGCGCCCGTGGGCGAGCTGCTCGGGCGTGCAGTCCGACGGCTGTGCGGGGGGTTGTGCTGCCGGGATGGATTCGTTGCGGTTCGTCATCTTCCTTCTCCGTGCTCAAGAAGCATCGTCCGCCATCAGCGCCAGCTCCGGCCGCTGCGCGCCAATTGCGCCCGACTCCTGCGCACCCGATTGCTCGTCCGGCCCGGCCGGCGGCGACCATCCCATCGCGTTGATCTGCGCGGTCGCCTCGTTCGCGAGGCGCACCGCGACCGGCCGCGGCACCGTGTTGGCGGCGCCGGCGACGTGAACGACCCTCCACCGCCCGCGGTGGAGGCACAGGTGCGCGGTGGCGAGCGGCCGCGCGCGCCCGTCGCGCCGGATCGACAGGATCAGGTGGCCGCCGCCCGCGCAGCGCTCCGCGTAGATGTCGACGCAATGGCGCATCGCCCGCGCTTCGCGCAGCAGTTCGCGATGACTGCGCAGCACGACGGCGGCGTGCCCGTGCGACCGGAATTCCTCGAACGGCGCGGGCCACCGGCCAGGCAGCGCCGCGGCGCTCTTCTCCTGGAGCCTGCGCCACTCCTCCGCGTGGCGCACGAACCACTTCCACCCGGCGCGCGCAATGCCGCGCAGCGACTGCGCGTTCTCGTCGACGATCCACGCGAGCACTTCGTAGATGCGCTCGCGCATGTCGCGCAGCTGCGCGCCGTCGGCCGCTTCGATCAGCGCCGTCAGGCGCTGCAGGGCGCGCCCGTATTCGTCGTATTGCGTCCAGTAGCCGCACAACCGGTGACCGTGGTGGCCGAATACCTGCAGCAGGTTCCACAAGTACCACTGCGGCGGAGCCTGCCGGCAGCCGAGCACCTCCATCACCTTCAGCAGGTCGATCGTCGACTCGGCCGCCGGGCCGTTGTAGAAGTCCTCGATCAGGTACACCCAGCGCGGCCGCATGCGGTGCGCCAGCGCCCACGTGGCCTGGCGGATGCCGAAGTTCTCCATCACGTGCTCCTTCAGGAGCTGCGCCGGCTCGCCGGCGCCGAGCGGCGGCAGGTCGTCGGCGTGCGCGGCGTACAGCGGCACCAGGTTCGGCGCTTCCTTCTGCAGCTTGCGGTACGCGGGCAGGTACGCGATGGCGTGGTTGTACTCGGCCAGCGTGGTGAAGACCCGGCGCTTGCAGGCGAGCCGGATGCGGCGCGCCACCTGCACGGCGAGCGGGTCGAGCGCGAGCGCGGCGCGGACCTGCTCGCGCATGTGCCGCAGGTCGCACTCGCGGGCGAGCCGGCGGCGGAAGCGCGCGAACACCCAGCGCGAGTAGCCGTCAAGTTCCGCCCGCTCGCAGCGCAGGCGCCACGCCAGCTCGGCCACGAACCCCTGGCGGAACATCTCGAGCCAGGTCCAGCCGTGCGGCGTGTCGCCGATCGAGATCCGCTCGGGCGGTTGCGCGAAGCAGCCGAGCGCGCCGTTTCTCCAGGCCCACAGGTAGGCCGTCACGAAGCCGTTGGCGTCGCGCTCGAAGACGGCGATGCCGAGGACCGACACGCGCCGCAGGCCGGGACGAAGCTCGATCTCGACCGGCTTCTGCACGCAGGCGACGATGCGCGCGTAGTAGGCGTTGAGGTGGCGGGCGTCGAGGTACTCGCGCCACTGCGCCGGCACGCCGCCCACGACGGGAGCCGGCTCTGATTCGGGAAGAAGGCCCTCGATCGGGTCGAAACCCCAGACCAGGGACGATTGCAGACGGGAATTGAACAGGCGGTCCATCGGTGCTCCGGCCTCCCACGGGTCCAACGGGCGGCTTCCGGGGAGGCGGAGACACCCGCGCTTTAGCTGGATTTATGAGTCGCCCGCAATCAGCGGATCAAATCGGCGACGTGACAACGATTGAAGTCTGGCAGAAACGGGGCTCACGGCGCGAGCCCGTGTTTGCACTGCTATCTGGAATCGAGGTGAGCAAACGCCATACCTCCTCCTGGCAGAAGCGGCACACTGAGATCGTCCCGGTTGTGAGCGACAGAAGGAAAATCGATGGAAAGAACCAGGGAAGCAGTACCGGGCGGAATCGCCAAAGTCCTGTCCGCTGCGGAGTTCGCCGCGTTCAAGCACCGCGAGCAGCGGCGCAAGGGCGTGCGCGGCAGCCCGTACATCAACCACCCGCTGGCGGTGGCGAGCACGCTGGCCACGGAGGCCGGCGTCGAGGATGCCGACGTCCTGGCGGCCGCGATCCTGCACGACACCATCGAAGACACGGACACGACCGAGGCGGAGCTCGAGCGCGAGTTCGGCCGCGAGGTGGCCTCGATCGTCGCGGAGGTGACCGACGAGAAGACCCAGAGCAAGGCATTGCGCAAGCGGATGCAGATCGCCCACGCGCCGCACCTCTCGGGGCAGGCCAAGCTGGTGAAGCTCGCGGACAAGATCGTCAACCTGCGCGACATCGTCGCGCGCCCGCCCAGCTGGGACCTGAAGCGGAAGCAGGAGTATTTCGACTGGGCGAAGCAGGTGGTCGACGGGCTGCGCGGCGTGCATCCGGAACTGGAAGCCGAGTTCGACCGCGTCCACGCGCTGCGGCCGCGGTGAGGCGCTGCGCCACCTTCTCACCCGATGAGAAAAGCGCCGCCGGAACGGTGGATCTCCGTCAAGTGGGGCGGCGGCACTGTCGACTAAGGTCGCCGGACCAGGAGATGCCATGAGCCAGTTCGAGCGACTGCACCGGATCAAGAACCTCATCGAGGCGCGGCGCGTCGTGTCCGTTCAACGCACCTGATGGACGAGCTGGAGGTCTCGCGCGCCACGCTGAAGCGCGACCTCGTGAAGCTGCGCGACAGCTTCAACGCCCCGCTCGTGTTCGACCGCGACGCCGGCGGCTACCGGTTCGGCACGCCCAACAGCGGGCCCTCGTTCGAGCTGCCCGGGCTGTGGTTCTCGCCCGAGGAGATCCTCGCGCTGATGTCGATGTACCAGATGCTCGAGGGCACCGACGAGAGCGGGCTGCTGGGCCGGCACATCAAGCCGCTGATGACGCGCCTGCAGGCGCTGCTGGACGCGGCCGACGGCTCGGCCAACGAGATCCTGAAGCGCGTGAAGCTGATCGCGGTGCAGCGGCGGCGCGTCGAGCCCAAGGTCTTCGAGACGATCGGCGCGGCGCTCGTGAAGCGGCTGCGGCTCGTGATCCGCTACTACGGCCGCGCCAAGGACCGCCACACCGAGCGCGAGGTGTCGCCGCTGCGGCTGGTGAACTACAAGGGCAACTGGTACCTGGACGCGTGGTGCCACCAGTCCGACGGCATCCGCATGTTCTCGCTCGACTCGATCGAGGCCGCGAAGCTCACCGACCAGAAGGCGAAGGAGGTGTCGCTGAAGACGGTGGACGAGGAACTGGGCGGCGGCTACGGCATCTACCGCGGCAAGGACCTGCAGTGGGCGACGCTGGTGTTCAACAAGGACGCCGCGAAGTGGGTGCGCTCGGAGAACTGGAACGAACAGCAGAAGGGGCGCGAGCTGGACGGCGGGCAAGTACGAGCTGAAGGTGCCGTACAGCGATCCGGCGGAACTCGAGCTGGAGATCCTGCGGCACGGGGAGAACGTCGAGGTGATGGCGCCGGCGAGCCTGCGGACGCGGATCGCGAAGCGGCTGGCCGACGCGGCGAAGCGTCTATGCCGGCCGGGCTTGAGGTGGCGACGGCGAAGAAGAAGCGCGGCGAGCCGCGCGCGCCCCGGCTCTCGCACAACGTCTACGTGGTCGAGCTGGCGCTCGACGTGCTTGCAGACCGGCGTTTCGAAGGCGGAACCCGGGCTACGTCGAAGGCCAGCCGTGCGTGTACGTCGGGATGACCGGGCTCGCCGTGGCGGAGCGCTTCAAGAACCACAAGCGCGGGCACAAGGGCAACGTGTTCGTGCTGCGGTTCGGCACCCGGTTGCTGCCGGAACTGTTCGCGCACCTGAATCCGATGCCGTATGAGGCGGCGATGACGATGGAGCGGGAGCTGGCCGAGGAGCTTAGGGAGGCGGGGTACGGGGTCTGGCAAGCTTGAAGCTCACGACTGGGCCGATGGCCTCAGTTTGTCCTTAAGAAGATCGCAAACTCGCAAATGGCGGGAACTCGCGCGGGAGAGTAGCTCGATATTCATCAATTCCCCTTACCGAACTGTCAACTAATGTCTTGACGACCTGAATACAAGCGCTCGGGAGAGTGTCCGCTTGATGGATAAGCGAGACTACTTGGAGTTGCAGGCAGTTGATCGCGAGCCCCTGCCTCCAGATGAGGAACGGGCGGCGGATATCTTTTCGCGGCTCGGATATCGGTTCGCGGATGCGATCGCGGACTTGGTAGACAACTCCGTGGACGCAGGGGCCGCGAACGTCCACATCCGATTCGTCAGAAGCTCAGCAGGCATACACAGCGTCCTGATTGCAGATGATGGATCCGGTATGAACGAGAGCGAACTCCGCGAAGCTATGCGCTTCGGCTCTCGTTCGGCAAAGTCGGGAACTCAGCTCGGAAAGTACGGCATTGGGCTGAAGTCTGCCTCGCTAAGCCAAGCCGATACCGTAACCGTGATAACGCGTCAGGCACGTGAAAAACTCGGTCGACGCTGGACGCTGGAAAACGTCAGAAAGAACTGGACTTGCGAAATCCTGCGGGTGGATGGCGTATCGCGCGTCCTCGACCAGGAATTCGGCGCGTTCAAGATCAAACGATCGGGGACGATCGTGATGTGGGAGCGTCTTGAACATCTTCAAGCACTTCCGAACAACCTCGATCAGGTTCTTGTCAAGACGACCGGCGAGCTCTGCACCGAACTTGGAATTCGATTCCACCGCTTTTTAGAATCAGGACAACTTCAGATTGGAATTGACCAGCAGTTCTGGCCTGAGGAACCAAGCGGGGTTGCGCGATACGTCGAGGGTTTGAATCCTTTTTCGTATGAAGAGTCAGGAAGATCCGGCTATCCGGTGACGCTGCCGTTCAAGCTTGGCGCCACGAAAGTTGCGGTTGAATGTCATGTGTGGCCGCCGAAATCCAACCGCTCCGGATATCGCTTGGGAGGCGGCAAGGTTGCTCTTAGGCAAGGCTTCTACTTCTATAGAAATAATCGAATCATCCAAGCAGGCGGATGGAACGGCATAAAGGCGGACGATGGGGAGCCTCACCTATCGCTCGCGCGAGTGCGCGTCGACTTGCCTTCCGCACTCGACTCCATGTTCAAGCTCGATGTTGCGAAGAGCAGACTTGATCCATCCCCGAACTTCATATCAGCACTGCATGAAGCGAAGTCGGCCTCGGGGCTCACGTTTGAGAAGTATTTGAGCGATGCCGAGTTGACATACCGAAAGCAGAAGACGAAGGAAGCTGCACGCTTTCCTTGCGTACCGGGCCTAGGCATATCACCGAAAGCGCAGAGTGCAATCGCGACCATCCTCTCAGAAAAGGGGACGAGCCGACCAAAGAAGGTGTCGTTCAGATGGACGAAGCTGGATGCCGACGAAATCGTACGAATCGATGCAGAGAACGACGTCATTCTCCTGAACGCGCGATACAAGAAGAACCTGAAGGAAGGAACGGGTAACGATGCTCCTGTCCTGAAAGTTGCACTTATGTTTCTATTTCAGGGAGAGCTCGAGAAATCCTTTGCAACCAAGAAGGCCATGGAGTGGCTGCAAAAGATCAACCAGGCTCTTCTCGCATCAATGAAGGAGTAGTCCTGTGGAGACCCTGTCTTGGGCAGGCGTCGAACGTTTCCTGAAAAGCCAGACGCCTTTCCTTCTATCGCTGGGAGGCACACGAGGGGCAAGGATAGGTTTTGACGCAACTCCCGGCGGTCATCTGTACATCCGACTTCCAGTCCCGCCAGGCACGGAGGTTCCACCAGAACACTTCTCGGAATTTTCAGTAAAGATCGGCAAGGACGACACCGGGACAGTGTTGCAGCTATCGACGGCCTCTGATCACTTCTATCGGGAATTTCATAGGTTTGCGGGTCTGCTAACTGAGGACTTTGAGCAGCCAGAACAAACCGCTCTCGGCGCCTTTGACGCTGCCATAGGGCGCTGGAAGCAATTCGCCGCGCCGAAGGACATTCTCACCCCCGACCAGCAACTGGGATTATCAGGAGAACTTATGTTTCTCCGGGCACTCATTCGGCAGCGCGGGCCGAGTGCGATCGACGCTTGGACAGGACGAGATCAGTCGATCGCGGATAGGCATGATTTTCGGATTGGGGTGTTCGACGTCGAAGTGAAATCTACTCGCACTGCACATCGACGTCACATGATCCATGGCCTCCATCAGTTGACTCCTAGCAAAGGTCACTCCCTCTTCATACTCTCGCTAAGGCTGGCGGATGCTGGCTCAGACGGAGGGCTCAGCCTTAAGGAGCGCGTGGCGGGCATACGGCAGTCGATCACCGGCGCTAACACGGCCAGGGCCAAGTTCGAGGAGAAGCTGGCCTCGGCGGAGTACGACGACGACGACGATGAGCATTACGGAAACAGGCTGATTCTCGCCGACTCGCCCATGATCGTCCCCGTTGATGAGAGGTGCCCGCGGGTAACCCTCAATATGCTGGAAAGCGTAATGCCATCTGCCGTGGCAGGGCGAATCGATCAGATGTCCTATCGAGTCGACCTAGAAGGCCTCGGTGAGCCGGAAGGCGGGCAGACATACAAACGAACTCTTGGCGACCTGACGTTGGAGTAGCAATGCCAGACATTGGGGAAGCACTAGCTACGACTCTGGAGTTCGCGCTCGATACGCTGCGCCAGAAGCCGCCAAGCGACTTGGAACGGGCGCTACGCTTCATCGCCGGCCTCGACTCCACATTCATCCCCAAGGATCCGCTCTCGGTACTAGTAAATCGTTTGCGTAACTGCGGACCGAACGATCGGGTACTACATGCGCTCACTCTCGCGATCCAGGGCTGGGACCATCAAGCAGACGCGACTTGGTCCAAAGCACTTCCGCACACGGAAGAGAGAAGGCAGGAGATCCTTGGCCGGCTTGGCTTTAACGCTGCGCAGCAGTTTGAGCTGAACAAGGTCGTATTGAGATTCTCAAGCGCGGACCTTGCAATCGTTATCGCAAAGAAACACATCCCTTGGTACCTTGAAAGGAAGCGAAGCGGAGCGATACGTGACTTCTACTGGACACACTATCGAGCGCAACTTTGCCCCCCCAAGGGGAATTGGTCATCAAACGCGACAAGCGGCTTGGATGCCAGCATTGACGATGTGATTTCCCGTCTGTCGGACCCGATGAGTTCTGAGATCTACCCCGTCAAGGGATTAGTAATGGGGTATGTGCAGAGCGGGAAGACATCGCACTTTAGTGGGCTAATTACAAAAGCCAGCGACGCCGGGTATCGCTTAATCATCGTGCTGGCTGGAACGCTGGAAATCCTCCGCCGCCAAACCCAAAGGCGCATCGACAAGGAGATAGTTGGGAAGGAACTGCTCGGCACCGAGGAATACGGAAGCGACTCCGATTGGGTCTCGTTCGTGACGCATGGAGGACGGCCGTCAGAAATAGGGTCCTTCGACTGGGAGCGCCTTACCAACCGCGACGATGACTACCAAAATCTGAGTCGACACCTCACGCTTCTCGATTTCAAGCGCTCGGATCGTGCAAAACCGCTGAACCACCCCGACAACCTCCGCTCGATGACCGCAAAACTTGCGGTCATCAAGAAGATCCCGTCCCGCGTCAACAAGCTATGCGCGAACCTGGAGAAGCTGGGAAAAGAGGTGAGGACGGCCCTGGAGCACGTTCCCACGCTCGTAATCGACGATGAAATCGGACCAAGCATCGATCAATACCGTTGATCGAACAAAGCCGGGAAAGGAAAGCGCTCATACGAGTACAAACGAAGCGATACGCCGGCTGTTGAGGACGCTTCCCCGCGCGCAGTACGTCGGCTACACGGCGACACCTTTCGCCAACGTGTTCATTGATCCTGATGACGCTGAGGACCTGTTCCCGAAGGACTTCATCATCAGTCTCCCTCGCCCTGAGGGCTACATGGGAGTCTCTGACTTCTTTGACTTCGACGAAGAGTTTGAGAAGGGCGACTACCGCGGCAATAGAAACGCGTTTGTGCGCGCGGTCAGTGGGGATAACGAGGAGCCAGAGAATCTTCCGCTGGCAGTCGATTCATTCGTCCTCGCCGGCGCAATCAAGCTCTATCGAAGCTCCAAGGATCCTGTTCGATACCGGTTTCGCCATCACACGATGCTAATTCACCACTCGGCAAAGCAATTTGTGCATGAGAGCGATCGAGAAGTGGTAGACGGGATATTTGCCGGCGGCGTTCGGTATCAGAGGCAGAGCGGCCTCAAGGAGTTGCGCGAACTATTCGAGAGTGACTTCCTCCCCGTATCCAAAGCTCGCGCGAACGGACATCCATTCCCCGACTCGTTTGACGATCTTCGGCCTTTTATCTCCAAATGCATAAGCAAAGTGTGCAGCGGGAAGCCCGTACGCATCGTTAATGGGTCAGACAAGTATCTCGATGAGACCCCGGATTTTGAGCAGTCCGACGTGTGGGCGATCTTGGTGGGCGGAACCAAGCTTTCTCGTGGCTATACAGTCGAGGGCTTGACGATCTCCTACTATCGTCGCCCAACCGGCGCTGGCGACACGCTAATGCAGATGGGGCGGTGGTTTGGCTTCCGTCCTGGTTACCAAGATCTCGTCCGACTGTTTATTGGGAAACAAGAGAAGAAGGGCAAGGTATTCGTCGACTTGTACGAAGCCTTTGGCGCAGTCTGCCGCGACGAAGAAGCGCTGCGCTCAGATTTACGGAAATATTCCGAGGAAGGAATCACCCCGCTACAAGTGCCCCCCTTGGTGCGGCAGCACTTGCCTCAACTTCCGCCGACGTCTAAGAACAAGATGTTCAACGCCAACATCGAGTCGCAGGACTTCAGCGGCGACTGGACGGAAAAGGCCTCGGCCACTACTGACGAAAGGCACATCCGGACAAATCTTCAACTCGCGGCTGACCTCTTCAAGCGCACCGCATTTGGTGCTCTCGAGACGTGCAAGTTTTCTAACAGC
>CAWEQS010000019.1:0-320944 GCA_963811265.1 uncultured beta proteobacterium | reverse complement strand
GTCGATCTCCCAGACCTTGCCGCCGATGGTTTGCTTGTGGCGGTGCTTGTCGATAAGCGGCTTCTCGCACAGGTTGTCGAGCAGCAGCGCAGCGTCTTCCACCGGCAGCGGGTACTCGAACTCGGCGCGCGTCACGCCGTTGGTCGGACCCTTGATCGTCAGCTTGGCGCGGTCACCTTCGATGCGGACGCGGACCACGCGTTCCTTCTGCGAGTTCAGGTAGCCCTGCTTGAAGTGCGTGCCGCCATCCTGCGGCTTCCACAGGCTCCTGTTCACCAGGAACTTGCGTTCGATTTCCTTTCCCACGTTCGTCTCCATTCGGCGGGTCCGCCGGCTCAGTCGTTGGCAATCCACTCGTGTTCGATCGCTTCCGGCGCTGCAATGAAGGCGCTTCGACGTGCGACGACCGCGCAACCAGAACACGCGGCAAGTCTAGGAACGGCGCAGTTCGATCGTCCAATCAAACGTTGGAATCGTCGTCATAAGGGATCGCATATGTCTGCGCGGTCGCCTGGCTCCCTTGTAGCGCCGCCGTCGTGTTCCGGCGGCCGAAAGGTTTGCGGAACGTCAAGTCCGGACACGGCAGGCGCGCGCTGTGGTCCGCGTTTGATGCGTGACAAACCGGCCTGCCGTTCCGTCAATGATGGTTCGCTTGGCTGTTTGCGTCCCCTCTCGGGGCAAGCGGCCCATGACCGATGATGACCCTCGCCCAGTTGCGAACCTTCCTGGCTGCCGCGCGCCACATGAGCTTCTCGCGTGCGGCCGAGGAGTTGCACCTGACCCAGCCCGCCGTCAGCGCGCAGATCGTCGCGCTCGAGACCGCGCTGAAGACGAGGCTCTTCGATCGGTCGGGCCGCCGCCTCGCGCTCACCGACGCCGGGCGGCTCGCGCTGGTCGCGGCCGACGACATCCTGCGTCGCATCGACCAGTTCGAAGGCGAACTCGCCGACCTGCTGACCCCGGCGCCGGCAGCCTGAAGATCGGCGCCAGCCACGTGGTGGGCATCTACCTGCTGCCGGGAATCCTCGCCGAGTTCCGGACGCGCTACCCGGCGGCGGATCTCGTCGTTCGCGTCGACACGCGGCACAAGGTGGTCGAGATGGTGCTGCGCGGCGAACTCGACCTGGCGGTGATCGGCGAAGGCGCGCCGGAGTCCGACGAGCGTCTCGCCACGAAGGCGATTGCGCGGGACCGCCTGGTGCTGATCGCGCCGCCGCAGCATCCGCTCGCCGAGGCCGGCGTCGTCACCACGGAGGTGCTCGCCGAACTGCCCTTCGTGTCGCCCGCGCCCGATTCGGCGAGCGCCGAGACGCTGTTCCAGCAGCTCCACGCCGAAGGCGTGATGCTGAAGTCGGTCATCGAGATGGGCAACATCGGCGCGGTCAAGCGCGCCGTGGAATCGGGTCTGGGCGTGTCGATCATCTCCCGGCTCGCGGTGGAGCGCGAGTTGCAGGCGGGCAGCCTCGTCAGCCTGACCGTCGCGGGCGTGCCGCTGGAGCGCGACCTGCTGCTGTGCTGGCACCAGGAACGGCGCTTCTCCAACCTCGCCACGGTCTTCATCCGGTTCCTGCAGAAGCAGATGCGCGAAAGGGCTGCCTGAGCAGCCCTTCCGGCTTGTTCCTCCCGGTCAGCGCACCGGGTGGACTCTCACTTCCTGCAGAACGCGCCGCCGGCGGCCGTGTACGTGAAGTCGGTCTTCGTCTGCGACCGGCTGGCTGACCATGCCGCGTCGGCCTGCATGGCGGCAAACAAGGCCTGCGCCTTGTCGGCCACCTCGCGCGCGGCGGCCGGGTCCTGCGGCACGTCGTAGCTGAAGTCGGCTTCGACGAACAGCAGCTTGCCGTCCTTCGCGTCGTACCAGAGCGCGAGGCCCGGTTCGATCTTGGTGCCGCCGACCTTCCAGCTCGGCAGCTGGTAGACCACCTCCCTGACCCGCAAGCCTTCGACGACTTGCAGCGGCGCGTCGGTCGCGGCCATCGTTTTCAGGGCAGGGAACAGTTCAGCGGCCTGCGCCAGCGTCTTCGGCGCCTGCCGCGGGACAAGGCGCAACGTCGCCGCGCGGGACAGCTTGCCGTCAGCGGGTGGCGACACATCCTCTTCCAGCTTGGTCGCGGCGCCCGGCGCGTCGATCGACGTGGCGCGCACCCAGGCCTCGTCCTTCGATCTCGTCTTCAGCGTCAGCCGATAGTCCTGCCGAATCACCCGCTCCCGCAGGATGTACCCGCCCGCGCGCAGCGTGCAGTTGCCCGGCGTGTCGAGGAAGCGGACCTCGCGCTCCTTGTCGAACTCCGCCGCTCCCTTGATCGTGACTCCATTGGTCTTCTGGACCATTGCAGCGAAGGCGGTGGCCCAGGCGTTCGCGGCTCCGTCCACGCTGCCCTTCGCGAAAGGGGCCTCCTGCAGGGGCAGCTTGAATTCGCGCGACATCGGCTCGTCCGCCAGCGCTGCGAATGGCAGCGCGGCGGCGAGCACCAGGGCGATCAACGTGCGTTTCATGTTCGCCCTCCGGGGACTCTAGAACAGGTGCGTGATGCCGAACTGGATGCCGCTCGTGTTCCCGGTCACGAATTTCTTCGTCGTCGAGTTGTACTGGCCTTCGGTTTCCAGCAGGCCGATGATGTACAGCGTCGTCCGGCGCGACAGCACGTAGTCGTAGCCGATGCCCCAGGCCGACAGGTCACGGATGCTGGCGTTCTTGTTGCCGACCGAACTGTCCATGCTCGAGTAGGCCAGCTTGGCGACGCCCGGACCGACGTTCCATGCGACGCCGAGCGTGTACGAGTTGAGGTCGGTGGCCGAGGTCTTGGCCGTGCCGTCGTTCAGGTCCCCGGAGTTGTACGAACCGGACAGGCGCACCGGGCCGAACTGGTACGAGGCGCCGATGAACCAGGCCGAGGGCTGCGGGCCGGCCGACGTCAGCGTCGGACGGTCATAGGCCGCGTACAGGCCGAGGTCCTTCCAGTCCCACATGCCCGACACCGACCATCCGGGGTTGCCCGTCCCGTCGGCCGTCTCGTCCATCGAATACTGGCCCTTGAGGCTCAGACCCGACATCTTCGGCGCTTCGTACGTGACGGAGTTGCTGACCCGGGACTTCACGATGCCGACGCGCCACGCGCGCTTGCTGAAGTCCCCGAAGATGCCGTCGTTGCGGAACGGATCGATTTCCTCGCTGAGGTCGTCGAACAGGTCCTTGGTCTGGCCCATGCGCACCGTGCCCCACGCTCCGCGGAAGCCGGCCCACGCCTGCCGGTAGAACAGGCCGTCGCCGTACTGGCCGGTGCCCATGTCGATCTCGCCCTCGAGGCGGAATATCGCTTCCAGACCGTTGCCGAGCTTCTCGACGCCCCGCATGCCCCAGCGCGCCGTCCGGTTCTCGCGAATCGCGGTCAGGGTGTCGCCATCGAAGTTCGTCACGGCCACGCCGACGTCGGCGATGCCGTACAGCGTGATGCCCTGCGCGAAGGCGGGCACGGAGGCCGCGGAAATCGCGACGGCGATCAGCGTCTTGGCTGCGGTCTTGCTCATTCTCAACTCCCGAGTCATTTTGTCTTGGTGCGTCCTGGAATCTCACGTCGGTCGCGAACGCCTGGCCGACGGCCCGATGGCATTCTTTGTCGGCACCCCTTGGCACGGTTGACTCGCATCAACCGCCGCATCGGGCCCATAAGGCGGCGATTGTTCTGGGCATAAGACAAGGAAGGGGTAATCGACCGGCAGGTGCCCGGCACCCGACGCACTCGATGTCGCGCGGGAAGCAACGACAAGGGTTCCGACGATCGAGCCCCCCAGAGGGAGGCGGGCCGATTTTCGGCCGCGCGCGTGTCGTGCGCCGCGCCCGGGGATTGCCGAACTTCGATGTCTCCTGGTCGGCCCCGTCATCCCGGTCGGGCGCGTTGCCCGCGGGCAACAGGGCAGGGTCGCTTGGGATGCGATGCCGTCCGCCCTGGTGTGTCGGTCGAGCGGTCGATCGGGCCGGCGCGAAGACTCACAGCAATGGCCGCGCGCGCCGGCACGCCCGCTAGCCCAATTCCGTTTCCATTTTGCGACTCCGCTACCCGCGAATGCGGTATCGGAGCGCCATTTCGCCCATTCGATGCACCTTCCGGGTTGATCCGGACTCGATCGTCGGAGACATTCCACTCGCGGGGGAGACGATGGACGAGGAAATCAGCGCGATGCGCGGGATTCTTCTCGGCGTACTGACCGGAGCCACGCTCTGGCTCATGATCTACGCCGCGACGTTCCTGTAGGCAAGAGCGCTTCAAGGCAGCAGATTCAAGCGCCGCCGGTTGCGCGGCCTGTAGCCCCGTCACCCTCGCGTTTCCCGTTCGCCTCGCCGTGTCGGCGTCGCCGTAACCGACGTAGAGTGGCGGCATGAAGACAGGCGCACCACGGACCGCTGACGCCGCCTCCTTCGGCACTCTCTGCGCGCTCGGCATCGCGCAGATCATCTCCTGGGGTTCCCTCTATTACGCGTTCAGCTTCCTGATCGCCCCGTTGATGGAGGCGAGCGGCGGGGACAAGCCCGTCGTGTTCGCCGCCTTCTCGCTGGGCCTGCTGGTCAGTGGACTGCTTTCGGCGCCGGTTGGCGGGCTGATCGATCGCGTCGGCGGGCGGGGCGTGATGACGGCCGGCTCGGTCGCTGCCGCGGCGCTGCTCGCCCTGCTGTCCCAGGTGCAGTCCGTCGTCGCGTTGTACGCGGTGTGGGCCGGGCTCGGGGCGGTGATGGCGGCGACTCTGTACGACCCGGCCTTCGCCGTGATCACCCGGCTGTTCGCGGCCAACTATCGGCGCGCCATCACGACCCTTACGCTGTTCGGCGGCTTCGCGAGCACCGTGTTCTGGCCGTTGACCCAATGGCTGATCGCGGAACTCGGCTGGCGCCAGGCACTGCTGCTGCTGGCGCTGCTCAACCTCTTCGTATGCGCGCCCCTCCATTGGTCGGTGCTGCCGCGCGACGGCCGCGGCAATCGCGCGCGCGCCGGCGAGCCCTCGGCCTCCGGCGCGTTCCGCAGGGCGCTGCGCACGCCCGTGTTCTACCTGCTCACGCTCGCATTCACCGGCAATTCGCTGGTGTTCTCCGCGACGCAGGTGCACCTGATGTCGATGCTGCAGGCCAAGGACCTGTCGCCGGCATCGGCCGCAGCGGTCGGCGCGATGATCGGCCCCATGCAGGTGACCGGCCGCGTGCTGGAACTCGCGTTCGCGTCGCGCCTGTCCGCATCGGCGGTCGGGATCCTGGCGATGGCTTTCCTGCCGATCGCGCTGTGGGTGTTGAGCGTCGCCGGGGTGCAGTGGCCCATGCTGGTGGCGTTTGCCGTGATCTACGGCATCGGCAACGGCGCGATGACCATCGTGCGCGGGGCGATTCCGGCAGAACTCTTCGGACGCGACGCCTACGGCGCGATCAACGGCGCGATGGCCGCTCCCGTGACGGTCGCAAAGGCCGCTGGGCCCCTGGTGGCGGCGCTGCTGTTCGCGGGGCTCGGCGGCTACGACGGCACGCTGCTGGTCCTGATCGTCATCGGCGCCGTCTCGACCGCCGTCTTCGTGCTCTCGACGAGAGCTTCGTTCCGCGGCCGGCCGGCCACGTTCCAGTAGACTTTCGTCCGTCGCCACACGCCCGAGCCCGCCCTGTGCGGGCTCTGTCATTGATGACCCAGGTACGCACCCGCATCGCGCCCAGTCCGACGGGCATGCTCCATCTCGGCACCGCGCGCACCGCGCTCTTCTGCTGGGCCTACGCGCGCCACTTCGGCGGCACGTTCATCCTGCGGATCGAGGACACCGACCTGGAGCGCTCGACCGAGGAGGCCGTGCAGGTCATCCTCGACAGCATGCGCTGGCTTGGCCTCGACTACGACGAGGGGCCGGTCCGGCAGACGCATCGGCTGGAGCGCTACGGCCGGGCGATCGAGCAGTTGCTGGCCGAAGGCAAGGCCTACAGGTGCTACGCCAGCAAGGAAGAACTGGAGACGCTGCGCGAGGCGCAGATGGCGCGCGGCGAGAAGCCGCGCTACGACGGGCGGTGGCGCCCCGAGAACGCGGTCGGCCGCACGCCACCCACCGGCGTGGCGCCGGTGATCCGCTTCCGCAACCCGGACGACGGCGACGTCGGCTGGAACGACCTGGTCAAGGGTCCGATCAGCATCTCGAACCGCGAACTGGACGACCTCGTGATCGCGCGCGGCGACGGCGTGCCGACGTACAACTTCGCGGTCGTCGTCGACGACATCGACATGCGGATCACCCATGTGCTGCGCGGCGACGACCACATCAACAACACGCCGCGGCAGATCAACATCTACCGCGCCCTCGGCGCCGCGCTTCCGCAGTTCGGGCACCTGCCGATGATCCTCGGGCCGGACGGGCAGAAGCTGTCGAAGCGGCACGGCGCGGTCAGCGTGATGCAGTACGACGACGACGGCTTCCTGCCCGAGGCGCTGTTCAACTACCTCGCGCGCCTGGGCTGGAGCCACGGCGACCACGAGAAGTTCTCGCGCGAGCAACTGGTCGAGTGGTTCGACCTCGACCACGTGAATCGCGCGCCGGCGCAGTACAACCTCGACAAGCTGCTGTGGCTCAACGGCGAGTACATGAAGGAGGCCGACAGCGGACGGCTCGCCGCGCTGGTGGCGCCGCGCATCGAGAGCCGCGGCGGCGTGCTGGGCAGCGGGCCTGCGCTCGACGCGGTGGTGGCGCTCCTGAAGGATCGGTCGCGCACACTGAACGAGCTGGCGGACGGCGCGTTGCTCTTCTACCGCGAGCCGGTGCGCGACGATGCAGCGGTTGCAGAGCACCTGGGCGCGAACGGGCGCGCGGCGGTCGCCGCCTTCCGGGAGCGCGCGGGCGCCGTCGCGTGGGAGAGGGCGGCGCTGAACGGCCTGATCAAGCAGGTCGTGGCGGAACTGCGCGTCAAGATGCCGCAGGTTGCGGTGCCGATCCGGGTGGCGGTCACGGGGCAGACGCAGACGCCATCGATCGACGCCGTGCTCGAACTGATCGGCCGCGACGTCGTGCTGCAGCGGCTCGACGCTGCGCTCGCTTCCTGAGAGGCGTTGGAGCCGGCTCTGAAAACCCGCTATACTCCGCGGCTCTCCGTGGGGGTATAGCTCAGCTGGGAGAGCGCTTGCATGGCATGCAAGAGGTCAGCGGTTCGATCCCGCTTACCTCCACCACAGGACATCGGAAGCAGCAGACGGCAACGGAAGCTGCAACCTGTCCCCTTCGTCTAGAGGCCTAGGACACCGCCCTTTCACGGCGATAACAGGGGTTCGAATCCCCTAGGGGACGCCAACGCAAAACGGCCCGCCACGTGCGGGCCGTTTCTTTGGCCGAGCGTCGAATAAGAGCGGGATTCGGCCGGATGTATTCGGGAACGGTCGTGACGGACCTGAATACGATTCGTCAGGCCGGAGGGTTGGTGCGTTGGGATGGTTGGCCCCGCACGCTACCCCTCAATACCTCCCTTCGGCACCACCACCTTCGCCGCGCAGTCGATTGACGCCGGGCTTCCCCGCTAGAACCAGCCGGTGACGGCGACTCCGACGTAACGGCGCCAGTACCCCTCGCCACCGCTCGCGACTCCCATCGAGCCGCCCGAGCCGCCGGCATAGGCGCGCAGCTGCACCGACTTGTCGAGATCGTAGGCGGCCGAGAGTTCCAGGACGTTCGGGTTGCCGCTGCTGCGATTGCCCCACGCCGTCCTTCTCGCGCGAGGCACCGACGCCGACCTTCATCCGGAAGTCCCAGGGCCGGGCCTCGTGCTCCACGACCGCGTACGCACGCGCCTCCTGGTAGTCGCGCGGGTTCCAGTAGCCGACATAGGGCTGCGTGTCCGAGGTCGGGTCGGAGCTCCGGAACGCCATCGCTTCGACGCCGACGGTCACCCTGGGTCGATTCGACACCCGGTGATCGGCGCGCAGGTTGATGCGTGTGCGCAGGTTGCCGTCGCTGAAGTCCAGCGCCGAGACGCCGGCGGCGACCGACGACCGCGGCTGCCAGCGCCAGTCGGCGCCGACCGAAGCCACGTTCACCGTCACGCGGTTGGAGATCGCGAGCGGCGTCTCCACCACTTCCCGTCCGAACTCGCCGTCGACGCGCAGGCGGTCGGTGGCCAGCCAGCGCCCGCGGACGAAGCCGGTGACGGGCTGCCAGTCCTCGTTCGTGGCCCAGTCGTCGTACTTGTTCGCCTGCAGCGACAGCGTGGTCCAGAACGGTCCGAGGTCGCCGTCCGCGCCGATCGCATCCGGAGCTGCGCCGAAGCGCGTGCGCCACGTGAGCGCCAGTCGCTGGCCGTTCGCGTCGCGCGTGGGCTCGGTCAGGTCGACCAGTCGAACGCCGACATCGAGGCTGCTGGACGGCGTGACCCGCCACCCGAACACGCCGGTGAACAGGCGTGTGTCGAGGTTGTCGCTGTCGGTGGAGAACTCGACTCCGGCATCGGCCCAGTGGCGCAGTTCGCGTCCGGTGCGGTAGTCGCCCAGCCACTGCGCGTCCGGATAGGACAGTGCCTGCAGCGTCGGGTGCGCGAGGTCGTCGTAGCCGGCCCATCGCAGCGCGCGGGCGTAGTCGAAGAGCGCGTCCTCCGGCGGGGTGCGGCCGGCCGCCTGATCGGCGGCGAACGCTTTTCGGTAATGCGCCACGGCCTCCCGATGGCGACCGGCGTTGTTCAGCGTTCGAATCAGTCCGTAGGTGCTGGCCCGGTCGGTCGGATCGCGCTCGATGAGCCTGGTGTACGCGGCGATCGCTTCGTCGTAGCGGTCGAGCCAGGCCAGCGTCTGCGCGATGTCGCGCGCCGTGGCCTGGTCGCCCGGTCGCAGCCGCTGGGCGCTGCTCGAGCGCCTCGAGCGAACCCGCGAGACTGCCCGCGTTCCGGCGCGCCTCGGCCACGCCGCGCCATGCGTCGAATCCATCGCCGCCGCCGGCGAAGGCAGCGGGCTGCGCGGCGATTTCCTGGAACAGCGCTTCTGCGGCCGCCGCATCGCCCGACCAGAGCGTCTGCCACGCGAGCGACAGCAACACGTCGCTGCGGCGAGCCGGCGCGAGTTCGATCACCTTGCGGTAGCGCTGCGCCGCCTCGGCGTTGCGGTCGGCGAAGCCGTGGACGCGGGCCGACTCGATGAGCAGGTCGACGTCGCGCGGTGCGGCCGCTTCGAGCGCCTTCCACCTCGGCAGCGCATCGGCCCAGTCGCGCCGCTCCGATGCGGCGCGCGCGGCCGCTCGCGCCGCCCCGAAGTCGGTGGTGGCGGCAGGCACATCGGCCTGGGCGATCGTCGCGCCAGGAGCCGACAGCGTCATGAGGGCGAGCGCGACTGCGCTCGCCAGCGCACGACGTGTCAGTTCGGCCCGCTCGTTGGCTGTCTTCCCTGCCTTGCCGCTCATGCCGACGCGCCCGTGCGTTGCGTGTTCCAGCGCACCGAGGTGCGCGCCGGCCGGCGGAACAGCCAGTGCAGCGAAAGCACTGTGCCGAGCGACAGGAACATCCAGTAGACGATGGGGTACCAGACGGCGTAGGGAAGCATGCGCACGATCGATGGGTCGTAGCGGCGATCGATCAACGTGCCCATGGTCAGTTGCACCAGGCACAGCGTGGCGATCGTCATGCCCCACAGATTCGGGATCGGCGATGCGCCGACCGGCGGCAGCCCGGCGGCCCACGAGATCGTCCAGATCGACGTGAGGACCACGAAGCACATCGCCCACAGCGTCGACAGGGAGGACTCGACGAAGACGGGCCACATCCGGCGGTACTTCCAGTGCGCCATCACGTCGCGGTGCTTGTGCAGCACCTGCATCAAGCCGCGCGCCCAGCGCAGCCGCTGCTTCCACAGCCCGCGGTAGCTCACCGGCACCGTCATCCAGCACACGGCGCGCGGCTCGTAGCGCACGTCGTAGAACTTCTTCTGCAGCTTCCAGGTGAGCTCGATGTCCTCGGTCGGCATCTCGGGGCTGAAGCCGCCGACGTCGAACAGCGCGCTGCGGCGGAAAGCCGCGACCACGCCCGAGACGGTGACGATCCGTCCCCAGACGCGCTGCGAGCGGCGCAGCAGGCTGATGATCGACGAGAACTCGATCGACTGCAGCCGCGCGAGGAAGGTGTCGGTGTTGCGCACGCGCGGGTTGCCGGTGACGGCAGCGACGCGCGCTGCCGCGAAGTGCGGCACCATCCAGCGCAGCAGGTCGGGCGCCGGCGCGGCGTCGGCGTCGAGGATCAGCACCACTTCGCCGCGCGCCAGCGGCAGCGCGTCGTTCAGCGCCATCGCCTTGCCTTCGTTGACCACCTTGCGCACGATCCGCAGCCGCGGGTTGCCGGCCAGCCGGCCCAGCGCGCCCGCCGTGTCGTCGGTCGAGCCGTCGTCGACGACGATGACCTCGAAGTCGGGGTAGTCCATCGCGAGCATCGCCCGCACCGAACGCACGATCACCGCTTCCTCGTTGTGCGCCGGCACCAGCACGCTGACCGCGGGCAACGGACCCGTCGGCGGCGCGGCTTCGTCGGTGCGCGGCTCCCAGCGCAGCCGGAACATCAGTGACGTGGTGATCCACAGGATGCTGGTGACGATCGGGTAGGCGGCGAAGTAGACCAGCGCGACCTGGAAGACGATCGAGTGTCTGCAGCGTGGCGAGCAGGTCGACGAGCATCACGCGGCCCTCCCGCCGGCCACTTCGGTTGCGCCTTCGTTCGGGGCGGGCATTGGCGGCCGCGCGGTGATGCGGCGTCTGCGTGACGGTCCACTGCACCATCGGCAGGGCGCCGCCGGCCCGATACACCTTGCGCTTGCCTTCCACGTCGATGACGACGACGCTGGCGCGCGCCGAGCGCGGCGAAGTCGGCGGAGATTTCGCGGCCGTTCCAGTCGTGCCGGTAGGTCTCGTCGACCTTGCGCAAGCCGGTGCGCGGGCCCTTGCGCCGATGGATCCCGACGTTGTGCAGGACCCACGCGATCGTCATCGCGGGCAGCAGCACCAGCGAGCCGGCGATCAGCCAGATGAGCGCCGTCGTGTCCCAATGCTGCCCGAGCACGTCGTGCCAGCCCCAGAAGAACAACCCCCAGCCGGCGACCAGCGCGGCCAGGTGCAGGAGTCGCTGCGGCCAGCCGCGCAGCGGCGTGGGACTCAGGCGCGCTTCAGCAGCGGCCGCAGGCTCCGTCATGCTCGTTTCCTTTTCATCCGGACCACGGCGAGCGCGCCAAGGGCAGCCAGCAGGAGTCCCGCCGTCGCCGGCGTCGGAATCGGCACGGGATCGGTCACCAGGTGCTCGGTGGGCACCGTCACCCAGCGCCCGTCCTGCATCCAGGCCAGGTTGACAGCGCCCACCTGCAGCCGGTCGTAGGCGCCGAGTTCGAAGCGGTACAGCCCGGTGCCGAGCGCCAGGTCACTGGCGAAACCGAGCCGATCGCGCGGGCTCAGGAAGTCCGACGAGATCTCCACCGTCGCGCCGTTCGCGCCAAAGATGCGGAGGAAGAAGCCGTCGTCGTAGAGGACGCCGAAGTTGTAGTCGCCGGGATCGGTGATGCGCAGGTAACCGGTGTAGTGGGCGGTCCAGTTGTCCTGGGGTGCCGGTCGCTGCCGGCAACAGAGCTCGGCGGGAAGCGCTCCGATGGCGCCCCAAGTGCTCGCGTAGCCCGAGCCGGCGTACTCGACGTCCGCGTGGTCGATCGTCGGCACCACGCCGCTCCAGCTGGCCACGATAGGCACCGAACCGCCGGTGTTGATCGCCGCCCAGTCCGCCAGGCCCCAGAGGCCGGTGCCCCAGCTGAAGGAGCCAATCGGCTGGAAGCCGCCTTGTTGATTGTTTCCGGGGCGATCGTTGGCGTACTTCTTCGCGGCCTCGTTCCAGTACACGGAGGAGTCGCGCCAGTTGCCGTCGATGCGAATGAACGTGGCGTTGGCGCCGGTGCCTGCCGCGTACTCGCCCGGCAGCGTCGGGTCCAGGATCACGGCGGCTTCGGCGACGGCGGCGGCCGAAACTGCGAATGCGAGCGCGGCGCCGATGCGCGCAACGCGATCGCCGCAGCGCGTCGGCGGGGCGTGGGATGCAGGGTTCTCTTCATGGCTTTCCGGCCTCCTTCCTGTCCGCGTGTGCCGGTTGCGCATGCACGCGCGCGGATCGCGCGTGCGGCGGCTCGGAAGTCCGCGGCAGGGGCAGGGCAGGCCCGATTGAAGCGCGAAGAAAGCGTGCCAATTGCCTGAATAAGCCGGGTGCAACGGCCGCGTATCCGCGGGCGAGCTCGCCGCAGTGCAATTGCGGGCGAGAACCGGCCCGTTCCGGGCCTTTCGACTCGACGCCGTGGATGACGGGCAACCCAGACTGGGCCGCCGTCAGGAACGCAGGACGGCCGGGATCAGGTCCCTTCGGTGAGACGTTCGGCGGGCGACCGTGGACACAGCACGACCGCAGGCCGCCGCAGGGTTCAGCGCAGCGCGTTCCTCGCCTCGTACGCCCGCTTCACGCGGGCGTCGGCGGCCGCGACTTCGCGCTCGAGGTCGGCGATCCGGCTCTCGTACTCGGGCGACAACCGCGATCGGCCGCCCGCGGTGCCCAGGCGCTCGCCGGGCAACGGCTCCCGCCCGGCCTCGAGCTTGCGCCGCGCCATGGCGAGTTCGCGCTCCGCGTCGCTGATCTCCGCCATGGCGGCATCGATGGCCTGCGATCCGCTCGGCGTTGCTGCCGGATCGGATGGCGTGGACGCGGCCTTGTCGCTGGTGCGAGGTGTCGTCGCGCCAGGGGACGGTGCCGCCTTGGCCGGCGGGCGCGGCGGCGGCGGAAGGGTCTCCCGCTGTTCCAGCACCTTCGCTCCGGCCGGCGGGCTGTCCGTGAACAGGATCGTGCCGTCCGGCATCCGCACCTTGTAGATGGTGGCGAACGCGACGAGCGGCGCGATGGCGAGGCATATGGCAACGACGGTGCGATTCATCGCAGTCTCCCTGCTTGTTCGCCGAACAATAGCGGGTCTTCCGCCCTGATCAACGCACGTGGAGCCCGGGCGGACGACCGCAGTTCCAGCTTGCCCGTTCATCGGCTCCATGATTTCGCGCATGAGACCCGCGAAGACGGCCCGTCCTTCGGGTTATCCACAGTCCGAAGGCCGACCGGGTGGCAGAATTCGATGGATGAGCAGTACGCGTTTCGTCCATCTCCGGCTCCACTCCGAGTTCTCCGTCGTCGACGGCATCGTTCGGATCGACGAGGCGGTCAAGAAGGCGGCGCGCGACGGGCAGGGCGCGCTGGCCCTGACGGACAGCGCCAACATCTTCGGTGCCGTGCGGTTCTACGCCGCCGCCCGCAAGAAGGGCGTGAAGCCGATCATCGGCTGCGACCTGTGGATCACGAACGACGCCGATCGCGACAATCCGTTCCGCCTGGCCGTACTGGTCCAGGACCGCGCGGGCTACCTGAACCTCTGCGACCTGCTGACGCGGGCGTATCTCGAGAACCAGCATCGCAATCGCGCCGAGGTGCGGCTCGAGTGGTTCGAGGAACGGGACGGCCGCCTCGCGCAGGGCCTGATCGCGTTGTCGGGAGGCCGTCACGGCGACGTGGGCGCTTCGCTGCTCGCAGGCAAGATCGAGCCCGCGAAGCTCGCCGCGCAGCGGATGGCCGCCGCGTTCCCGGGCCGCTACTTCCTTGAGCTGCACCGCACCGGCCACGAGCGCGATGCCGCGCAGACGCGCGCTGCGCTCGCGCTCGGCGCCCAGACGAAGCTGCCGGTCGTCGCCACGCATCCGATCCAGTTCCTCGAGAAGGACGACTTCCGGCCGCACGAAGCGCGCGTGTGCATCGCCGAGGGCTACACGCTCGCCGATCCGCGCCGGCCGCGCCGCTACACGGAGCAGCAGTACTTCAAGACGCAGGCGGAGATGGAACAGCTCTTCGCCGACGTGCCGGTCGCGCTCGCCAACGCGGTGGCGATCGCACAGCGCTGCAACCTCGTGCTCGAACTCGGCAAGCCGCGCCTGCCGGACTACCCGACGCCGAAGGGCGTCACGCTCGACGACCACTGCCGCGCGCTGGCGGGCGAGGGCCTGGAGCGGCGCCTCGCGAAGCTGTATCCGGACGAGGCGGAGCGCGCGCGCAAGCGGCCCGACTACGCCGCGCGGCTCGACCTCGAGCTCGCGACGATCGCGAAGATGGGCTTCTCGGGCTACTTCCTGATCGTCGCGGACTTCATCAACTGGGCGAAGACGCACGGCATCCCGGTGGGGCCGGGGCGGGGCTCGGGCGCCGGCTCGCTGGTGGCCTACTCGCTCGGCATCACGGACCTCGACCCGCTGCGCTACGAACTGCTGTTCGAGCGCTTCCTCAATCCCGAGCGCGTGTCGATGCCGGACTTCGACATCGACTTCTGCCAGGACAACCGCGACCGCGTGATCGACTACGTGAAGCGCAAGTACGGCCACGACGCGGTGTCGCAGATCGCCACCTTCGGCACGCTCGGCGCGAAGGCCGTGGTGCGCGACGCCGGCCGCGTGCTCGACCTGCCGTACACGAAGTGCGACACGCTGTCGAAGCTGATCCCGCACAACCCGGCCGATCCGTGGACGCTCGACCGCGCGCTCGCCGAGGAGCCGGCGTTCGCCGAGGCGGTCGACGCCGACGAGGAGTTCCAGGAACTCGTGACGCTGGCCAGGCCGCTCGAGGGCCTGACGCGCAACGTCGGCATGCACGCTGGCGGCGTGCTGATCGCACCCGGCAAGCTCACGGACTTCTGCCCGCTGTACTGCGCGCAGGGCACCGAGTCGGCGATCAGCCAGTTCGACAAGGACGACGTCGAGCAGATCGGGCTCGTGAAGTTCGACTTCCTCGGGCTCACGACGCTGACGATCCTCGACCTCACGGTCGAGTACGTGAAGCAGCTCGATCCGTCGTTCGCGCTGTCGCTCGAAACGCTGCCGCTCGACGATCCGAAGACGTACGACGTCTTCAAGCAGGCGGCGACGACGGCGATCTTCCAGTTCGAATCGCGCGGGATGCGCGAGTTGCTGAAGCGCGCGAAGCCGGACCGCCTCGAGGACCTGATCGCCCTGAACGCGCTGTACCGCCCGGGACCGATGGACCTGATCCCGGACTTCATCGAGCGCAAGCACGGCCGCCAGCGGGTCGAGTACCTGCATCCGTCGATCGAGCCGATCCTGTCGGAGACCTACGGCGTGATGGTCTACCAGGAGCAGGTGATGCGGATCGCGCAGGTCGTCGGCGGCTATTCGCTCGGCGGCGCCGACCTGCTGCGCCGCGCGATGGGCAAGAAGAAGCCCGAGGAGATGGCCAAGCACCGGAGCATCTTCGTCGAAGGCGCGGCGAAGAAGGGCGTGTCGGCCGAGGTCGCCACCGAACTCTTCGACCACATGGAGAAGTTCGCCGGCTACGGCTTCAACAAGAGCCACTCGGCGGCCTACGCCGTCGTCGCCTACCAGACCGCGTACTTCAAGGCGCACTATCCGGCCGCGTTCATGGCCGCCAACTTGTCGACGGTCATGGACGACACCGACAAGGTCAAGGACCTGATCGAGGACTGCAAGGCGCTCGGCCTGAAGGTGCTGCCGCCGGACATCAACGCCGGCGGCTGGCGCTTCGAGCCGGTCGATCCGAAGACCATCCGCTACGGACTCGGAGGCATCAAGGGCACCGGGCAGGGCGCGATCGAGGCGATCCTCGCTGCGCGCGCGGCCGGCGGGCCGTACACGGACCTGTTCGACCTCGCCGCGCGGGTCGACAAGCACGTGATCAACCGGCGCGTGGTCGAGGCCCTCGTGCGTGCCGGTGCGCTCGACCGCCTGCTCGACGACCGAGCGACGTTGCTCGCGACGGTCGGCCGCGCGATCGAGGCGGCGCAGCACGAGGCCGCATCGGCCGGCCAGGCGAGCCTGTTCGGCGCGCCCGACGGCGCCAAGCGCCACGTCGAGTACGTGAAGTCGCCGCGCTGGAGCACGCGCGACCAGCTGTCGAACGAGAAGATGGCGCTCGGCTACTACTTCTCGGGGCACCTGTTCACCGAGTACGCCGCGGAGGCGCGCCGCCTCGCCCCCACGCCGCTCGCCGAGGTGAAGCAGGCGCGCGACCTCGTCAAGCTCGCCGGCGTCATCGTCGCCGCGCGCAGCCAGAACACGCGGCGCGGCCGCATGGGCGTCGTGGTGCTCGACGACGGCACGGCGCAGCTCGAGTTGATGGTGTTCTCCGAGCTGTACGACCGCAAGCGCGCGCTGCTGAAGGAAGACCAGCTGCTGTTCGTCGTCGGCAAGGTGCGCTACGACGAGTTCGCGCAGCGGCTGTCGATCTCGGCCGACGACCTGATGGACCTGACCGAGGCGCGGTCGAAGGCCGCGGCGCGGCTGAAAATCGAGGTCGAGGGCGCCGGCGACGTGCGCCGCCTGCGCGACGCGCTGACGCCGTACCGGACCACGAACGGCCAGGCGGGCACGGGATGCCGCATCGTCGTGAATTACAGCAATGGCACGGGGACGGTCGACATTCCGCTGCCGGAAGACTGGCGCGTGCGTGGCGAGGATCGCCTTGTCGCCGAGCTGGTCGCGCAGCCCAGGGTGCGGCGCGCGTACTTCAACTACCCGTAGCGCGGTCCGCTCGTGGCGCGCGCCGGACGCCGCCGCGTTAGTCGTCGCGTGCCTTCGCCGCGACTGCTAGGCCGACGAGAGCCCCCTGGCCGGCAGCGTCTCGCGCGAGCGGATCCGCTGCTGCAGCAGGTCCCAGTTGCGCCCTTCGTGCCTGCGGTCGTTCTCGCGGTGCCACAGGTGCAGGACGCCGGTGGCGAAGGCGCCTTCCTTGCGCCGCACGCCGGCGTTCAGCAGGCGCACGGCGAGGTCCGAGTCCTCGAAGCCCCAGCCCTCGAACGTCTCGTCGAACCCGCGCACGCGGTGGAAGTCGTCGGCCCACACGCCGAGGTTGCACGTACGGACGCGCTGCCAGCGCGACGCCGCGATCTTGCGCAGCGGACCCAGCGGCAGGCAGGCGAGCGGCAGGGTGCGATTGATGTCGCCGCGCCGGCGCGCTTCGCCCCACTGCCGTGCGGACCACGCGTGCAGGGGGAGTCGCTCCAGCAGCGCCCTGGCCGTGAAGGCCTCGGCGAGCAGGATGCGGTTGCCGGCCACCATCCAGCCTCGTTCGGCGAGCTCACGGTGACGGGCGATGAAGTCGGGGCGCGGAATGCAGTCGCCGTCGAGAAAGACGAGGTACTCGCCGCGCGCGCGCTCGGCGGCACGGTTGCGTGCCGCGCCCGCGCGGAACCCGTTGTCCTCCTGCCACACGTGCGCGAGCGGCACCGGGAAGGCGGCGCTTGTCCGCTCGACCAGCGCCCGCGTGTCGTCGCGCGAACCGTCGTCGGCCACGATCACTTCGAAGTCCCGGTCGGCTTGCGCGCCAAGGCCGTCCAGCACGGCGCGCAAGGCGTCGGGCCGGTTGTACGTCGTGACGACTGACGGAATTCCGCATCAGCGCCTGAGGCTCGGCGGCACCGGCGGCTCGCGGGCGAGTCCGTTCATGCGCTCCGCATGCTTGGCGTAGCGGTAGAACGTGCCCTCGAAGTTCGAGAACGCGATGATGAAGCCGGCCCAGCCGTCGAGGAAACCAGCGCGCACGACGTAGTGGCGCAGGAAGGCGCCGAGGCCGTGCGCGAAGGCGGACCACATCGACGGCCTCGTCCGGCGCTCGGCCAGGCGCTCGACGCCGAGCGTCGAGTAGCGCTGCATCTTGTGGACGATCTGCGCGAGGTCCTTGAACGGCACTTGCGCGATCGGCTCGGTGGTCTTGCCCAGCGCGCCGTCCAGCACGTAGGTTTCGTGGACCGCGTCGGCGGTGTACGTCAGCTTGCCGCGGCGAAAGAGCTGCGGCTGCCGGTAATCCGGAAACCACCCGGAGTGCTCGATCCAGCGGCCGAAGAAGAAGTTGCGGCGCGGCACGAGGTAGGCGTCCGCCGCGCCGGGCTGCTCGATGAGGCGCCGGATCTCGGCGGCCGCCGCTTCCGTGCAGCGCTCGTCCGCGTCGAGCGAGAACACCCAGTCGCCGGTGAGTTGCGCGAGCACGTCGTTGCGCAGCTTGCCGAAGCCCTCGAACGGGACCTGCAGCACCTTGTCGGTGTACTTGCGCGCGATCTCGGCCGTGCCGTCGGTGGAGAACGAATCGGCCACCACGATCTCGTCCGCCCACGCGACGCTCCTGAGCGCCGCTTCGATCTTGTCGGCTTCGTTGTACGCGATGATGTAGACGGACAGGCGTGCCATGCGGGCTCCGGTGGAGGCTGCAAGCTTACCCGCGGCCGCTGGGTCGCCTTCAATACAATCCTGCCTTTCCCGCCCGCCGCCGCGGCAGGTCTCCTTGATTCCGTCCCCGCGTTCCAGACATACGGTCAACCAGTGCGTCGACGCCGTCTTCGTGCTGTCGGTGAAGACGTTCCACGACCGCATCCGGCACATCGAGTCGGAACTGAAGCGGCACGGGATCGCGTTCGAGTGGATCTTCGAGCACGACGCCGACGAGCTGACGCCCGAACAGATCGACGCGGTCTTCGCGCCGAGCGACCTGAAGCGCGGGCACCAGTCGCTGGTGCTGAAGCACATCGAGACGTGGAAGCGGTGCGTCGAGCGCGGCTACCGGCGCGTGCTGGTGTTCGAGGACGACGCCGTGCTGGCCCGCGACTTCGAGCGCGTCTTCGCGCTGGCGATGGACGAAGCGGACCGCGTCGACCGGCCGTACATGGTTTACCTCGGGTGCGGCGACAACAAGTACGTCGCCGGCGCGCGCAGCGCGCCGACGATGCTGCTGACGCCGGACATCGAGTTGCCCGCCACCGATGCGACCGTGCTCGACCGCCGCGCGGCCGAACTGCGGCTCGCGTACGTCGCCGCGCGCAAGGTCACCCGGCCGGCCGACTGGCTGATGCGCGAGGCCGACGCCGCGATGGGAATCACGCAGTACTGGCTGAGGGAGCCGATCGTCGAGCAGGGGAGCATGAATGGCCGGTTCGCGAGCGTGCTCGACGACAGGCGCACTGACCGCGGCCGCCGCTGGAACTGGCTGCGTTTCCGCTGGGACCGCTGGCGCCGGCGGACGCTCGGGAGCACCCGGCCGGAGGAGGCGCGCATCGACGCGGGCGACGCTCGCGCGACGGTCCGCCGGGACATCTGGGCGATCAGTGTCGCTCGTTTCACGGCGGCGCTGACAGCGATCGGCGCCTTCGTCGTGCCCGGCGTGGCGAGCGTCGCGTCCGGGCTGATGGTCCTCGCGCTGCTCGCCGCGCCGTCGCGCTGGCGGCGCTTGAAGCACGCGTTCTCGCAGCCGCTCGGGCAGGCGAGCCTGTTGCTGGTCGCCGTGCTCGGGCTCGCGATCGCGTGGAGCCCGCTCGACGCCAAGGCCGCCCTGCGGGCGTGGGTCGGATGGCGGCAGTTCCTGTGGCTCTTCGTCGCGCTGGCGCTGTTCGAGACGCGGCGATCCAAGATGGTCTTCATGGCGCTGTTCGCGTTCGCGGCGACGCTGACGGCGTGCATCTCGATCGGCGCGTGGCTGGCGGGCGTTCCGGTGCACGCGGACCCGGTCGCTCCCTACGTCGTGTTCCGCAACCACGTGACACAGGCGATGGCGTTCGCAGCGGGCGCTCTGTTCGCCGTGCTGCTGGCCCTGCAGCCGGAAACGGGACGCCGCGCGCGAGCCGCGGCGTGGGTGGGCGCCGCCGTCCTGGCGATCAGCCTGGTGGCCACCACGCCGGGGCGCAGCGGCTACATCGTCATGGCCATCGTCGCGATCGCGCTGGCGATGACGCAGTGGCGCGGACGGGCGCGCATGGTGGCGACGGCCGGCGTGCTCGCGGCGCTGGTCGTCCTGACCGTCGCATCGCCCATCGTGCTCGAGCGCTTCGAGCGCGGCATCGGCGAGTTGCGCTCGGCGCGGCAGTCGAGTGAGCTGACGTCGATGGGAATCCGGGTCGTGATCTGGGAGAACACGCGTGCGCTCATCGCCGAAGCGCCGCTGCTGGGGCATGGCCTCGGTTCGTTCGCCCGGGAGTACCCGCGCTTCGCCGCGAAGTACGGGTCGGGCTGGCAGGCGACGCCGAGCGAGGATCCGCACAACCAGTACCTGTACTTCCTCGCCGAGACCGGCGTGCTCGGCCTCCTGGCGTTCGGCTGGTGGCTGCTGGCGGCGGCGCGCCAGCCGGTGACCGGACCATGCCGCGTCGCGGGCCTCGCGTTGCTGCTGGCCTGGTGCGTGACCAGCCTCTTCAGCTCGCACTTCAGGACCTTCAACGAAGGCCACATGATCATGATGTTCCTCGGCGTCCTGCTCGCCCGCGAAGCCGACCTTCAGGCGTCGAGCAGGCCGTCGACCGCCGCCGTGACCTCCTCGTAGGACGGCCATCCGCCGCCGGACCCCACCATCCGCACGCGCGGCCCCCACGGCCGTGTCTTCCCGGGCTCCGTCACGCCGAATACGCTGACGAGCGGCGCGCCGACCGCCGCGGCGAGGTGCCCGGGGCCGCTGTCGTTGGCCACGACCAGCCGCGCGTCGGCGAGCAGCGCCGCGAAGGCGCCGACATCGCTCTCGGGCAGCACGACGGCCTCGGGCAGGACGCGCCGCACTTCGTCGCGCTCGCCGGGACCGGGCAGGGCGACGACGCGATGGCCGCGCGCGAGCAGTTCGCGGTGCAGCCGCGTGAACCCGTCCCACGCCTTCACCTTGCCGTGGTGCAGGCCGACCGCAACCGGGCAGAGGACCACGTACGGGCGGGACACGCCCGCGTCCATCAGCGCGCCGTGCATGCGCCGCCGCGCCGCGTCGCTGACGCGAAGGTCGAGCGCGTCCGGCGCCGCGGCAGTCTGCGCGATCACGGTCGCCGCGAGCCGGTGGTAGTACTCGACCATGTGGTCCGCGTCGTTCACGGGCACGGCCTGCGACAGCAGCAGCGACCGCCCGCCGCGCGCGTACCCGGTCGACGCGATGCCCGCGAGGCGGAATTCGAGGGCGGTGCTGAACGAATTCGTGAACAGCAGGCCGCGCGAGCCCGATGCCGCCGCGCGCAGGGCGAGCACGTTGTCGCGGCGGCTGTCCCGCAGCGCCACGGTGGGCCAGGGATAGGCTTCGAACAAGGATCGGATCCACGGACGACCCGCCAGCGTCAGCGCGTAGCCCGCCGCCGCCAGCGCATCGAGCGCTGCGATCGACATGCAGGCGTCGCCGAGGTGATTGGGCAGGCGGACGATCAGCGGCGTCATGGGGCAGGCTCGAGGAACCGATCGCATACACTACGCGCGCCGCATCGGGCGCGCGCTCGCGGGCCCGGATTGTGGCACGCGACCTCATGACATCCCCTTCCCATCCCCGCCTGCTCGACGATCCGAACCTGCGTCGCCTGATGCGGATGGTGCTCGTGCAGCGCAAGGTGCTCGGGTTCGCGCTGTTCGCGACCGCGATTGCGGCCGTCACCGATCCGCTGCTGGCCAAGCTCACGGGCATCATGACCGACCGCGCGCTGTTCGAGCGCAGTTCGTCCGCGCTGTGGCTGCCGGCCGCGTTCGTCGGCCTGTTCATCGTCCGCGGCCTCGCGTCGTTCGCCAGCTCGTACCTGCTGAACCGGATCTCCCAGGGCGTGCTGGTCGAACTGCGCACGACGATGTTCGAGCGCATGCTGCGCTGGCCCTCGTCGACGTTCGAGAACATGCCGTCGGGCATCGTGATCTCGAAGTTCGTCAACGAGGCGACCAACGCGCTGAACCTGGCCGCCGAGGTGCTCAGCACCGCCGTGCGCGACACGCTGGTCGTGATCGGCCTGCTCGCCATGCTGATCTACTACAACTGGCAGCTGACGCTGGTGACGCTGGTCGTCGCGCCGATCATCGCGCTGGTGCTGCGGGGCTTCAGCCGCCGCCTGCGCCGGCTGAACGTCGAGAACCAGGTGATGCTCGGCGAGATGACGCGCACGATCCAGGAGGCGCACGAGGGCCAGCGCGTGGTCAAGGTGTACGACGGCGGCGGCTACGAGAACGAGCGCTTCCGCCACATCAACGCGAAGCTGCGCGGGTTCGCGATGCGGATGCAGGTCGCCTGGTCGGCGGCGACGCCGGTGACGCAGATCGTCGGCGCCATCGGGGTCGCGGTCGTGATGACGATCGCGCTGTGGCAGGTGCGCGAGACCAAGGCCACTCCGGGCGACTTCGTCACGTTCCTCGCCGCGGCGCTGCTGCTGCTGCCGGCCCTGCGGCACCTCGCGGCGCTCAACGGCCCGATCGCGCGCATGGCCGCGGGCGCCGAGAGCGTGTTCCGGATGATCGACCTGCCGCCGGAAGCCGAGACCGGCACGCGCGAGGTCGAGCGCGTCAGCGGCCATGTCGAGTTCCGCGGCGTGTCGTTCCGCTATCCCGAGGCCGCGACCGAGGCGCTGCAGGACTTCTCGCTCGACGTGAAGGCCGGCGAAATGATCGCGCTGGTCGGACCGTCCGGCGCCGGCAAGACGACGGTGATCAACCTGCTGCCGCGCTTCCTGCGCCCGACCGCGGGCGAGATCCTGTTCGACGGCGTGCCGATGCACGAGCTGTCGCTCGCCAGCCTGCGCCGGCAACTGGCCCTGGTGTCGCAGGACGTCGTGCTGTTCGACGACTCCATCGCCGCCAACATCGCGTACGGCGGGCAGCGCGGCGCGCCGATGGAGCGGATCCGTGCGGCGGCGGAGGCCGCCTACCTGCTGCCGTTCATCGAGTCGCTGCCGAAGGGCTTCGATACGCCCATCGGCGAGAACGCGGTCAAGCTGTCCGGCGGCCAGCGCCAGCGCCTGTCGATCGCGCGGGCGATCCTGAAGGACGCGCCGATCCTGCTGCTCGACGAGGCGACCTCCGCGCTCGACTCCGAGTCGGAGCGCTACATCCAGGCGTCGCTCGAGCGGCTGATGCAGGGCCGCACGACGTTCGTGGTCGCGCACCGGCTGTCGACGATCGAGCGCGCGCACCGCATCGTCGTGCTCGAGAACGGGCGTATCGTGGAAGTCGGTGATCACGCGGCGCTGCTGGCGGCGGGCGGCCTGTACGCGCACCTGCACCGGATCCAGTTCGCACAGCCCGCTTCGGAGCGCGCGTCATGACTGCCAGGCCGATCAGCCGCTATCCCGTCCCGTCACTCGAGGAACTGCCGGACGACATCAAGGCGCGCATCCTCGAGGTGCAGGAAAAGTCGGGCTTCGTGCCCAATGTGTTCCTCACGCTGGCGCACCGCCCGGACGAGTTCCGGGCCTTCTTCGCGTACCACGACGCGCTGATGCTGAAGCCTTCCGGCCTGACCAAGGGCGAGCGGGAGATGATCGTCGTGGCCACCAGCGGCGCGAACAGCTGCGTCTACTGCGTGGTGGCGCACGGCGCGATCCTGCGCATCTACGAGAAGAACCCGCTGATCGCCGAGCAGGTCGCGACGAACTACCGCAAGGCGGACATCCCGCCGCGCGGCAAGGCGATGCTCGCGTTCGCGATGAAGGTCGCCACCGCGTCGGGAACGATCGAGGACGCCGACTTCGAGGCGCTGCGACCGCACGGCTTCAGCGACGAGGACATCTGGGACATCGGCGCGATCGCCGCGTTCTTCGCGCTGTCGAACCGCATGGCGAACATGATCGCCATGCGGCCGAACGACGAGTTCTACCTGCTGGGCCGGCTGCCGCGCGAGAAGAAGGCCTGAGGCCGGCGCGGCGCGCCGCCGGCTGCGGCGCTCACATCAGCACGATGTCGTACTGCTCCTGGGTGTAGAGCGTCTCGACCTGCATCGACACCGGCTTGCCGATGAAGTCGGACAGCATCGCGAGGGACTGCGACTCCTCCTCGAGGAAGAGATCGATCACCTTCTGCGCGGCGAGGACGCGGAACTCGCGCGTTTCGTCGAACAGCCGCGCCTCGCGCAGCAGCTCGCGCAGGATCTCGAAGCAGACCGTCCGCGCCGTCTTCAGTTCGCCGCGCCCCTGGCACATCGGGCAGGGCTCGCACAGGATGTGCGCGAGCGACTCGCGCGTGCGCTTGCGCGTCATCTCTACCAGGCCCAGCTGCGTGAAGCCGCTGACCGTCATGCGCGTCCGGTCCCTCGACAGCGCCTTCTTGAATTCCGCCAGCACCGCGTCGCGGTGGTCGACGTTCATCATGTCGATGAAGTCGACGATGATGATGCCGCCGAGGTTGCGCAGGCGCAGCTGCCGGGCGATCGCCTGGGCGGCCTCGAGGTTGGTCTTGAAGATCGTGTCGTCGAAGTTGCGCGTGCCGACGTAGCCCCCGGTGTTGACGTCGACGGTCGTCATCGCTTCCGTCTGGTCGATGATCAGGTAGCCGCCGGACTTGAGCTCGACGCGGCGTCCGAGCGCCTTCTCGATCTCGCCGTCGATCGAGTACAGGTCGAACAGCGGCCGCTCGCCCGTGTAGTGCACGAGCTTCGCCTCGACGCGGGGAACGAACTGTCGCGCGAACGTCTGCAGCTTCTGGAAGTTCTCGCGCGAGTCGATCTGGATCGTCGTCGTCTCTTCGGTGGCGACATCGCGCAGGATCCGCTGCGCCAGCGACAGTTCCTGGTACAGCAGCGCCGGAGCCGCGCTGACCGCGCGCCGCTCCAGGATCCGGTTCCACAGCACGCTCAGGTACTGGAGGTCGTTGCCGAGGTCGCCCTCGGTGGCATCCTCGGCGCTGGTGCGGATGATGTATCCGCCTTTCTCCCCCGGCGGCACCAGCCGTTGCAGCCGCTCGCGCAGCTGCGCTCGTTCCACTTCGTCCTCGATCCGCTGCGAGATGCCGATGTGCGGATCCTGCGGCAGGTACACGAGCATGCGGCCCGCGAGGCTGACCTGCGTCGACAGGCGCGCGCCCTTGGTGCCGATCGGGTCCTTGACGACCTGCACCAGCACCGTGTCGCCCTCGTGGATCATCCGCTCGATCGGTGGCGGCTTCTCCTGCGTGAACTGCCGGTACTCCCAGATGTCCGCCACGTGCAGGAACGCCGCGCGCTCGAGGCCGATGTCGACGAAAGCGGACTGCATGCCGGGCAGCACGCGCGCGACCCGCCCGAGGTAGATGTTGCCCACCAGCCCGCGCAGGGCGCTGCGCTCGACGTGCAGTTCCTGCACGACGCCGGCAAGCAGCACCGCCACGCGCGTCTCCTGGGGCGTGATGTTGATGAGGATGTCTTCCATTTGCGTGCAAGTGTACGCAGGGGGCGTGAGCGACTGCGAGCGGGGCTGCGCGCGGATCGCGAACGAATCTCGAAGAGGTCGCGAGCGTGCCCGGTGGGGCCACGCTCGCTTGCAGCGTCGCGGGACGGCATGTCGTTTCCTTTCGCTTTCGTCGTGCGCTGAGGTGGATCCCGGCACGGCTGGCGGTGGGCGGCGGGCGCGCCTTCCGTGGCGGCGAGCAGCACAGGCCCAAGGGCGGCGCGCGTCAGCGCGCTTCGTGTCTGACTCGCCGCGACCTGTCTGAGCGGAGTTCGCGCAGCGAACGCAGCGAGTTTCGCGGCGCGCCCTTGGGTCGAGCAGCACAGCGAAGTCGGCGCGCCAGCGCCGACCGCCATGGCAGGGGCGCCCGCCGCCCACCGCCAGCCGTGCATCCGCGAGGACGCCGATCAGAGGATCTTGAATCCCACCTGCATCAGCAGGCGCCCGGTCTCGAAGAGCGGCAGCCCCATCACGCCGGTGTAGCTGCCTTCGATCCGCTCGATGAAGACGGCCGCGAGGCCCTGGATGCCGTAGCCGCCGGCCTTGTCGTACGGCTCGGCGGTGGCGCAGTAGCGCCTCGCCTCGTCGTCGGGGATCGCGCGGAAGGTCACGGTGGACACCGAGGTCGCACTCATCACCGGGCCTTCCATCGCGAGGGCGACGGTCGTGCGGACTTCGTGCGTGCGACCCGACATGCGCTGCAGGAAGGCCTCGGCCTGCGCGCGGTTGGCGGGCTTGCCGAGCACGTCGCCGTCGACGATCACGACGGTATCGGCCGCGAGCACGGGGCGCTGCACCATGGAGCGCATGCCGAGCACCCGCAGGCCGAAGGCGGCCTTCTCGCGCGCGGTGCGCTCCACGTAGTCAGCGGCCGATTCCCCTGGGTGCTGTTCTTCGTCGACATCCGCGCCACGCGGACCGGACAGGCGCAGCAGCAGCGGGTCGAACTTCACGCCGAGCTGCTTCAGCAGCTCGCGACGGCGGGGGCTGCGGGAGGCGAGGTAGAGGGACGAGTGCATCAAGCGCGATGGTACGGGTGATTGGCCAGCATGGACCATGCCCGGTACAACTGTTCGGCCAGGAGCACGCGGGCGAGGGCGTGCGGCAGGGTCAGGCTCGACAGGCGCACCTGGGCGTGCGCCGACTTCTTCAGGTCCGGATCGAGGCCGTCCGGCCCGCCGATGACGAACACCGGGTGGATGCCTTCGTCGCGCCAGCGGCCGAGCGCGGAGGCGAGCTTGTCGGTGGTCCAGTCGGCTCCGCGCTCGTCGAGCGCGACGATGCGTCCGTCGGCCGGCACCGCGGCGCGAATGCGTGCCGCTTCCGCGGCCATCAGGCGCTGGACTGGTTCGTTGCCCTTGCCACTGCGCGGTTCGGCTTTCACTTCCTTCAGTTCCACCTTGAAGTCAGCCGGAAATCGGGCGAGATAGTCGTCGACGGCGTCCTGGGCCCAGGCAGGCTGGCGCTGGCCGACCGCGACGACGGTGATTCTCATCGCTCGCCCGTCGCGGCGCGATCGCCCTGACGGGCTAACGTGCCGGCGCGCGAGGCCATCACGCCGTCCACTGCGGGGACGCGTCAGGCGGCACGCCGCCGGGCCGCCTTGGCGGGCGCCTTCGCCGGCTGCTTCGCCCGTGCCTTGGTCGGCGCCTTGGCAGGTGCCTTGGCGGGGGCTTTGGCCGGCGCCTTGGTGGCTGTCTTGCGCACCGCCTTCTTCGCGGCCGGGCGAGCGCCTGTCGCGGGAGCCGGCGACCTGAGGCGCACCGGCTTGCCGCCCCAGATCTCTTCGAGGTTGTAGTACGCGCGGAAGGTCGGCTGCAGGACATGGACGACGACCTCGCCGCAGTCGACGAGCACCCACTCGCCGGCGTCCACGCCCTCGACGCTGACGACGTAGCCGCCGGCTTCCTTGACCTTCTCGACGACGGACGAGGCGAGCGAGCGTGTCTGCCGGTTGGAGGTGCCGCTGGCGATGATCACTCGCTCGAACATGTCCGACAGGTGCTCGGTGTTGAAGACCTTGATGTCCTGGCCCTTGATGTCTTCCAGGGCATCGACGATGACACGCTGCAGTTTTCTGAGATCCATTGGTTCAGCTGTAGAGGCGATGCACGCGAATATAGTCGAGCACCGCAGGCGGCAGGAGGCGGCCCAGCCGGCGGTCGGCGTCCGGCACGGGGTTGGCGAGCAGGTGGCGCACTTCGGTCGCGGACGCGTCGACCGCGGTCATGGGGAATTCCACCAGCCCGCCGGCCGGACGGTGCGCGAGTTCCGCAGGCCCGCAGTGGCGTTCCTTCGAGAACGCCTGCAGCGTCGGGTCGAGGCGGGCCGCGACGCCGGCGCGCCGTGCGACCGCGATGTGCGCGAGATCGGCGATGGCCTGCCACTCGCGCCACGTGCCGAACCGTTCGAACTGGTCGGACCCCATGACCAGCACCAGAGAGGCGTCCGGCCACGGGCCGGCGCGCAGGGCGCGCAGCGTGTCGATCGTGTACGTGGTCCCGCCGCGCTCGATCTCGTGCATGTCGAGCACGCAGCGCGGCTCGCGCGCGATCGCGAGTTCGACCATGTGCGCGCGGTGGGCGGCGTCGGTGACGCGTTCCTTCTGCCACGGCTGCGCGGCGGGGATGAAGCGGACTTCGTCGAGCGGCAGGTGGGCGAGGGCGTCGCGCGCGAGTTGCAGGTGCCCGACGTGAATCGGATCGAAGCTGCCGCCGAGCAGGCCGATCACCGGGGCGATCATCGCGTCACGCCCAGTCGCGCGGCCTCAGGAAGTCGGTGTACAGCCGCGCTTCCGGGGAACCGGGCTCGGGATGCCAGTCGTACTTCCAGTTCACGACCGGCGGCAGCGACATCAGGATCGATTCGGTGCGCCCGCCGGACTGCAGGCCGAACAGCGTGCCGCGATCGAACACCAGGTTGAACTCGACGTAGCGGCCGCGCCGGATCGCCTGGAAGGCACGCTCGCGCTCGCCGTACGGGGTGTGGCGGCGCCGCTCGACGATCGGCACGTAGGCGTCGAGGAACGCGTCGCCGACGGCGCGCATCATCGCGAAGCTCTGGTCGAACCCGAGCTCGCTGAAGTCGTCGAAGAAGACGCCGCCGATGCCGCGCGGCTCGTTGCGGTGCTTCAGGAAGAAGTACTCGTCGCACCACTTCTTGAAGCGCGGATGCTTGTCCGCGCCGAACGGCGCGAGCGCCTTCCGGCAGGTCGCGTGGAAGTGCCGCGCGTCCTCTTCGGTCGCGTAGTACGGCGTGAGATCCATCCCGCCGCCGAACCAGAACACGTCGTCCTGGTCGTCGGCGCGCGCGAGGAACATCCGCACGTTCATGTGCACCGTCGGCACGTACGGATTGCGCGGATGGAACACCAGCGACACGCCCATGGCCTCGAAGCCGCGGCCGGCGAGTTCCGGCCGGTGCGCCGATGCGGACGGCGGCAGCTTCCGGCCGATCACGTGCGAGAAGCCCACGCCGCCGCGCTCGAGCAGGTTGCCTTCCTCGATGATCCGCGTCAGTCCGCCGCCGCCGAGCGGCGCATCGGCAGGCTTCTCCCAGTGATCGGCGAGGAAGGGCAGTCCGTCGAGGTGCTCGAACGCCGAGACGATCCGCTGCTGCAGGCCGATCAGGTATTCCCGGACCGCCTGGCTGTCGACGAAGTCCTTCATTTCATGTGGCGTCCGATGAACTCGAGCACCGCTTCGTACCATGCGACGATGTTGCGCGGCTTCAGGATCCAGTGGTTCTCGTCGGGGAAGACCAGCAGTTCCGAGGCAACGCCGTGGTACTGCAGCGCTTCGAACAGGTTCAGGCCCTCGCTGATCGGGCAGCGGTAGTCCAGTTCGCCGTGGATGATCAGCGCGGGGGTCTTCCACTGGCTGACGTGCCGGATCGGCGCGTAGCGGTCGAAGTGCGCCGGGTCCGCGTACGGATTCTCGCCGCCCATCTCGAGGTACCACCAGGCCGGATGGTCGGTGGTGCCCGTGAACTGCGCCATCGTCGTCACGCACGCGTGGGTGACGAGGCAGCGGAAGCGCCGGGTCTGCGTGCCGATCCAGTTCGTCATGTAGCCGCCGAAGCTGCCGCCCATCGCCATGATGCGGTCGCGATCGACGTCGGGCCGCTGCTCGATGGCATCGGCCACCGCCATCAGGTCCTTGTAGCACTGGTCGCCCCACACGTTGCCCCAGATGCCCTGGACGTAGTCCTGGCCGAAGCCGGTCGAGCCGCGCGGATTCGGCTGCACGACCGTGTAGCCCTGTGCCACGGCGAGCAGCGGATTCCAGCGCCAGTGCCATCCGTCGGCCGTCATGCCGATCGGCCCGCCGTGAATCCAGAGCAGCACCGGGTGCCGGCCCTCGGCCGTCGGCCTGATGACGAAGTACTGGACGTCGGCGCCGTCGGTGGACTTCACCGCGTGATGCTCGACCGCCGCCCAGTCCGGAACGGCGAACCCGGACAGGCGCGCGAGGGTCTGCGGCGGCGAGTCCGCCTTCGGCTGCACGACGAAGGCTTCGGGCGGCTCGAGGAACGTCGTTCGCAGGCCGGCGATGCGGCCGTCGGCCAGCACGTGCAGGTCCGAGTGCGCGCCGCCGCTGCGCTTCACGGTGATGCGTTCGACCGCATCCGCGTCGATGTCGACGGCGAAGACCGGCACGTGCCCGGCGAGGTCGGCCGTGACGTAGAGGCGCTTGCCATCGGCGCTCCAGTCGCCGATGTGCGGCCAGGCGTCGAAGCCGGTCGCAACCGTCGCGGACGGCGCCAGTCGCGGTGTCGAGCAGCGACAGGGTCGGCCGCACCACCCGCTGCGGCGAGCGCGTGCTGCGCACGACGGCGAGCGTGGCGCCGTCCGGCGCGAACCGGGGCGACTCGTTGTTCGTGTTCTCGCCGGCGCCGAGCAGGCGCGACGCGCCGCTCGCGACGTCGATCAGCAGGATCGCGGTGTCGAGTTCGCGGTCCCGGCCGGTCGTCTGCCACGTGACCGCGACCTGCCTGCCGTCCTGCGACAGGTCGAACTCGGGCTCGATCGACGAGTTCGCGGCGCGCCTGCGGCGTCAGGTCGCGCCGGTCGGTGCCGTCGCCGCAGGCAGGCGATGACGTGCACGTTCGGGCGCTCCTCGCCCTCGTGCAGCCAGTGGTCCCAGTGGCGCACCGGCTGCGCGGTGTACTTGCGCGCGCTGCTGCCCTTCTTGCGGCGCTCGGCCTCGACCTCGCGCTGCTTCGCGTGCTCGACGCCGGACAGCACGGGCGCCAGCAGCACGAGGCGGTCGGCGCTGCGCGCGAAGCGGAAGGCTTCGACGCCGAGCGGCTCGTCGGTCAGTTGCTGCGGTTCGCCGCCGCCGGCCGGCAGCAGCCACACCTGCATCCGCTTGTCCGCGTCCTCGTCGGGCTTCACCTCGTTCGGCTGGCGGTTGGACAGGAACGCCAGCGCGCCGTCGCGGCGAAAGCACGGCGACGCATCCTTGCTGTCACCGCGCGTCAACTGCAGCGGCGCGCTGCCGTCGGTCGGCACCTTCCAGAGATCGGAGACGTACTTCGTCGCCTCGCGGTCGAGGCGCTGCACGGCGACGGCGAGCCACGTGCCGTCCGGGGACGGCGCGACGGACGTGACGCGCTTCAGGGCGATGTGCTGTTCGACGGTGTAGAGAGGCTCCATTGCCGTTCCCGGGGTCGACGACTGACAAAGGGCCGCATTGTGCTCCAGGCGCGCCGCTCGCCGGCGGCTCGCCGCCGTGGCGCGGCACGTGGACCGGATGCGCGCGCGGCGCCCCGCTCAGGCGGGCTTCTTCAGGGCGCGGTGGCCGATGTCGCGCCGGAACTGCGCGCCGTCGAACGCCACCTGGTCCACCGCCTGGTAGGCCAGTTTCTGGGCGGCCCGCACCGTGTCGCCCAGCGCGGTGACGCAGAGCACGCGCCCGCCGGTGACGACGAGTCGTCCGTCCTCGAGCGTCGTGCCCGCGTGGAACGTCACGCAGTCGGCGGTGTCCGTCGGCAGGCGGGTGATGGCGTCGCCCTTGCGCGGCGCATCGGGGTAGCCGTGCGCGGCGACGACGACGCCGAGCGCAGTGCGGCGATCCCACTCGGCCTCGACGCGATCGAGGCGGCCGTCGATGGCCGCTTCCAGCAGCTGCGTGAAGTCGGTCTTCAGCCGCATCATGATCGGCTGCGTTTCCGGATCGCCCATGCGGCAGTTGAACTCGAGGGTCTTCGCGTCGCCGCCGGGACCGATCATCAGGCCGGCGTACAGGAAGCCCGTGTACTGGATGCCGTCGGCCGCCATGCCGTTGATCGTCGGCAGGATGATCTCGCGCATCACCTTCGCGTGCAGCGTCGGCGTGACGACGGGAGCCGGCGAGTAGGCGCCCATGCCGCCCGTGTTCGGTCCGCGGTCGTCGTCGAGCAGCCGCTTGTGGTCCTGGCTGGTGGCGAGCGCGAGCGCGTTCCTGCCGTCGCTCATCACGATGAAGCTGGCTTCCTCGCCCTCCAGGAAGTCCTCGACGACCACGCGCGCGCCGCTGGCGCCGAGCCGGTTGTCGAGCAGCATCATGTCGATCGCGGCGAGCGCCTCGTCGACCGTCTGCGCAACGACCACGCCCTTGCCCGCCGCGAGGCCGTCGGCCTTGATCACGATCGGCGCTCCGCGCTGCGCCACGTAGGCGCGCGCGGCCGCGGCGTCGGTGAACGTGCGGTACTGCGCGGTCGGGATCCCGTGCCGCTGCATGAACGCCTTGGCGAAGTCCTTGGAGCTCTCGAGCTGCGCCGCGGCCCTGGTGGGACCGAAGATCCGCAGGCCGGCCGCGCGGAAGACGTCGACCACGCCCGACGCCAGCGGCGCCTCGGGCCCGACGACGGTGAACGCCACGCCTTCGCTGCGGGCGAACTCGACCAGCGCCTCGTTGCTCTTGTAAGGAACGTTGCGCAGGCGCTTGTCGCGCGCCGTGCCGCCGTTGCCCGGCGCCACGTACACGACCTGCACGCGCGGGGACTCCGCGAGCCGCCAGGCGAGTGCGTGTTCGCGGCCGCCGCCGCCGATCACGAGGACTTTCATCGGAGGTCCTATTCCTCGATCGCAGCGGTCGTGTAGACCTGCTGGACGTCGTCGAGGTCCTCGAGCGCGTCGAGGAGCTTCTGCATCTTCTGGGCGTCCTCGCCGGTGAGCACCGTCTCGGCGAGCGCCTTCATCGTGATCTCGGCGACCTCGGGCTTCAGCCCCGCCTTGTCGAACGCCTCGCGCACCGCTTCGAAGTCGTTCGTGGCGCAGGTCACCTCGACCGTGCCGTCGTCGTCGGCGATCACGTCCTCGGCGCCGGCCTCGAGCGCGGCGTCGATCACTTTCTCTTCGGACGTGCCGGGCGCGAACAGGAACTGCCCGCAGTGCTTGAAGTTGAACGCGACCGAGCCGTCGGTGCCGAGGTTGCCGCCGTTCTTCGCCAGCGCGTGGCGCACTTCGGCGACGGTGCGCGTCCGGTTGTCGGTCATGCAGTCGATCATCACCGCCGCGCCGCCGATGCCGTAGCCCTCGTAGCGGATCTCCTCGTACGACGCGCCTTCGAGCCTGCCGGCGCCGCGCTGGATGGCGTTGGTGAGCCGGTCCTTCGGCACGTTGCCGAGCCGCGCCTTGTCGAGCGCGAGCCGCAGCCTCGGATTCATCGCCGGGTCGGGCCCGCCGTCGCGGGCCGCGACGGTCACTTCACGGATGATCTTGGTCCAGAGCGAACTGCGCTTGACGTCCTGGCGGTTCTTGCGATGCTGGATGTTGGCCCACTTGGAGTGACCGGCCATGGCGCTGCTCCCGCTCGGGGGTGTGAGGTTCACGGAGGGGCCGCGAGTCTATCATTCGGCACCGTCCTTCCCTTCCATCGCACTGCCATCCAAGCGAGTCTCCCCATGGCTGAACCCCTCGTCATCGCCAGGTCCGGCGACACCGATCTCGCGCTGCTTCCCGCCCTTGCCAATCGGCACGGCTGCATCACCGGGGCGACGGGCACCGGCAAGACCGTGACCCTGCAGAAGCTCGCGGAGAGCTTCTCGCGCATCGGCGTGCCGGTGTTCATGGCGGACGTCAAGGGCGACCTCACCGGCATCGCCAAGGCGGGCCAGCTCAGCGACAAGATGAAGAAGCGGATCGACGAGCACAACCTGCCGGAGCCGCAGTGGGGAGCGTGCCCGGTGACGCTGTGGGACGTGTGGGGCGAGCAGGGCCATCCGGTGCGCGCGACGGTGTCCGACATGGGGCCGCTGCTGCTGTCGCGCCTGCTGAACCTCAACGAGACGCAGGAAGGCGTGCTGTCGCTGATCTTCAAGGTGGCGGACGACAACGGCCTGCTCCTGCTCGACCTCAAGGACCTGCGCGCGGTCCTGCAGTTCGTCGGCGACAACGCGGCGCAGTTCAAGACGCAGTACGGCAACGTGTCGTCGGCGTCGGTCGGCGCGATCCAGCGCGGCCTGCTGCAGATCGAGGAGCAGGGCGGCGAGCGCTTCTTCGGCGAGCCGATGCTCGACATCGAGGACCTGATGCAGACCAAGGACGGCCAGGGCGTCGTCAACATCCTCGCCGCCGACAAGCTGATGAACAACCCGCGGCTCTACGCGAGCTTCCTGCTGTGGCTGCTGTCGGAACTGTTCGAGAACCTCCCGGAAGTCGGCGACCGCGACAAGCCCAAGCTCGTGTTCTTCTTCGACGAGGCGCACCTGCTCTTCAACGACGCGCCGACCGCCCTGGTCGAGAAGGTGGAGCAGGTGGTGCGGCTGATCCGCTCCAAGGGCGTCGGCGTCTACTTCGTCACGCAGAACCCGCTCGACATCCCGGAGAAGGTCCTGGGCCAGCTCGGCAACCGCGTGCAGCACGCGTTGCGGGCGTTCACGCCGCGCGACCAGAAGGCGGTGAAGTCGGTCGCCGAGACGATGCGCGCCAATCCGAAGCTCGACGCGGAAAAGGCGATCCTCGAGCTCGGGGTCGGCGAGGCGCTGGTGTCGCTGCTCGACGCGAAGGGCACGCCGGGCATCACCGAGCGCGCCTGGATCTTCGCGCCGGGCTCGCAACTGGGGCCGATCACGCCGGACGACCGCCGGCGGCTCATCGCGGAGTCCGTCGTCGTTGGCACCTACGAAAAGACCGTCGATCGCGAGTCCGCGTTCGAGAAACTCAAGCAGCGCGCTGGCGGCGGACAGACGCTGGGCGGGGGCCCGGCAGCGCAGGGCGGAGCCGCAGCGCCGGCCGAGCCGGCGGGTGGAGGGATCATGGGTGGCCTGGGCGACATCCTGTTCGGATCGACCGGTCCGCGCGGCGGGCGCCGCGAGGGCGTGGTCGACGCGATGGCGAAGAGCGCCGCGCGTTCGGTCGGCTCGTCGCTCGCGCGCGAGATCACGCGCGGGATGCTCGGCTCGCTGTTGGGCGGAGCGAAGCGGCGACGCTAGGAACCGGGACCACGAGGCCGTCGTCAACGCCCGGCAGCCGTGACCTAGCCGCGACGGCGGCTCTTCGGCGCCGCGGGCTTCGCGGTCTCGTCCCACTCCAGTCCGCGCCGCTCGGCCATCGCGCGTCCGACGGCCTGCCAGTCACTCTTGCCGAGTGCCTTCTTCAGCGCGGGCAGCAGAACGCGCTCTTCGGCGTCGATGTGGTGCCGGTACATCGTGGCGAAGCGGTCGATCAGCGGCTGCTCGAGCGTGACGGCCTTCCCGCGCGCGATCTCGGCGAGCAGCGCGTCGAGGCGCTTCCAGAGTCCGGCCATTTCGAGGTGGTCGGCCTCCACCTGGTCGAGCACGTCGAGCACTGTCCGGTCGCGCTCGCCGTCGAGGCGGTCGCGCAGGCGCGGGAACATGTCGACTTCCTCGTCCTCGTGGTGGCGCGGCGCGGCTTCGTTGAAGTAGCGGCGGATCGAGGTCGCGGTCACCTGCGCGTCCTCGTCGGCGCCTTGTGTGCCGAGGTGTTCCGCGAGCCGGCCGAGCAGCGCCGCGAAGCGCTCGACGCGCTGGTGGCACGCCAGCCACATCTCGATCGGCTGGTCGAAGCCGGCGCCCGGCGTGCGGAAATCGATCGTGCCTGTCATGCCGCTCCTCCAGCCAGCAATCCTTGCGGGTGCTTCGTCAGCGCCACCGAAACGATGTACGCGTAGGCGAGCAGCGCCATCGCGAAGGCCGTGGCCCGCGCACCGGCGGTCCGGCCGCGCTTCAGGGCGATGGTGCCGGCCACGATATAGAGCGCGAGGCCGACGAGCTTTGCTTCAAGCCAAGGAACTTCGAACGGACGGAAACCGCCGACCCACGCGAGGCCGAGCGCGCTCGCCAGCAGCACGGAGTCGACGACGTGCGGCGCGGCCGCGAGCCAGCCGCGGGCCGGCGGCTGCCCGGTGACGGTCATCACATAGCGCGTCACGAAGCCGGCGCCCGACAGCGCGACGGCCGTGACGTGGACCAGCTTCAGGGCCGCGTACAAGGACACGGAGCGGCCGCCGGGTCAGCCCGGCCGACCGTCGCGACGCGGCCGCAGCAGCACCGGCAGGTGGCGCGCGGACCACGCGACCCACACGCCGGTCCAGGCGAGCGCGGAAGCCGCCGACAGGACGGACGCGTGCGCCGGCCACACGGCGGCGACGAGCCGCAGCACCGTCGCGGCCTGCAGCACCCAGAACAGCGCCCAGACGAAGTCGTCGGCGACCAGGGCGATGCCGCCGTGGCCACAGATCACCCGCGTGGCCATCGCGTACAGCAGGCTGCCGAGGAAGCCCATCGTCAGCGCATGCAGCGGCGCGTAACCCAGCCGGAGGACCGGCTCGGTCGCGCCGGACAGCGAAAGCGCGGAGTCCGCCGCGGCCAGCAGCAGCGCCAGCACGGACCACACGAAGCCGAGGTGCAGCATCGCGAGCAGCCGCAGCGACCGGCCGCGCAGGCTCTGCATCAGTCCCCAGCGCATCGCCAGCACGGCGAGCGCGAGCGCCGCCGGGCCGACGATCCACAGCGTGAGCCTGGCCACGCGGCCCGGCGCCAGCAGGTCGAGGCGCGCGGCGACCTGCAGCCCGCCGAAGGCCAGAACCGCGGCGAGCAGCAGCCCGAGCGCCCAGTTGGGTTTCCACGGCACGAAGCGCGTGACCGCGTTCGAAGTGAAGAAGGGCAGCACGCGGTGGGCGACCGTCGCGTACACCGGCGTGACGAAGCCGAACACCATCAGCCACACGGCCGCGGCGACCGCGCCCATGTGCCTGATCGCGAGGCCGGCCGCGAACAGCATCGCGCAGCCGATGCCGACGGTCCAGAAGGCCATCACGCACTTCGCGTGCAGCTTGTCGCGCGCGCCGCTGGTTCGGATCAGGCCGGCGAAGCCGACGCCGACCGCGGTCCACGCCATGGCGAGCAGCAGCGCCCCGAACGCGGCCACCGCGTGGCCGACCTCCGTGCCGACGATGATCAGCACGACGCCCGCGCAGTGCAGCCGCACCGGCCAGCGCAGGGCCGCCGCCGCCGGCGGCGCGACGTCGAGCCAGCGCGGCCCGGCCGTGAACATGAAGCCCGCCATGAAGAGCGGCATGAACCCGCCCGCGAGCAGCATCCCGTGCAGGAGGGTGGGCGGCATCGCCGTCGTGACCGTCACGCCCGCGAGCGGCGCGAGGAGCAGGCCGGTCCATGCGAACGCCGACAGCAGCAGCATCAGTGTGCCGGCGAAGAAGCCGAGCCGGTGCGGCGCCAGCAGCAGGTGCCGCGTCGACAGGCGGGCGCGCGGCGCCGACTGTGCCTCGAGCCCGCCGGTCGGCCCGGTGGGCGGATGAATCGGGATCGACCTCATCGCGAATCGCTGCAGCCGATGAACAACGTCAGCGGGCGCTGCCCGTCATCGACGAGGGACCGGAACTGCGAGCGGTACTGCGGGAACGCGTCGTTCTGGAAGCGCCTCAGCCGCTCGAGCAGTTCGTCGGGCATCGACCGCCCCGTGCCGGCTACTGCACCAGCGGCGAGCTGGCGGCGTCGAGGTCGACGCCATCGACGTGCGCCTGCCCCGCGAGCACCTCGACGTACTGCCGCAGCGCGGTCGCGTAGGCGTGACGCTCGAGCGCCTGCCGCACCGCCGCCCGCACCGCCTCGTACGGCGGCACCGTGCCCGCGTCGCGCTCCAGCACTTCGACGACGTGGAATCCGAACCGGCTGCGCACCAGCCGCGGCAGCACGCCGACCTCGGGATGACCGAACACTTCGCTCGCGAACTCCGGCGCGCAGTCGGCCGCGGCGAGCCAGCCCAGGGCACCGCCGTCCTGCCCGCTCGGGCAGTTCGACAGCCGGGCGGCGGCCTCGACGAAGCGGTCCGCCTCGCCGTGCCTGCGGGCCCGCAGGTCGAGCAGGCAGTCCTCGGCGCGCTTGCGCAGCGCATCGACGTCGACGCCGGGCGTGACCGCGAACAGCACGTGGCGCACGCGGACCCGCTCGCCGACCGCGAAGCGCTTCGGGTTGGCCGCGTGGTAGCGCTGGCAGGTCGCCTCGTCGGCCTCCGGCCGGACGAGTTCCCGGTCGAGCAGCTTCTCGATCGCGATGGCAGCCGCTTCGCTGACGACGCCGCGTACAGGGGCCGGGTCGTCCGCCGGCAGAAGGCCGGCGCGGACCGCGGCCTGGCGCAGCAGTTCGACGCTCGCGCGGCCACGCAACTGCTGCGCTGTCAGGGCCTCGTCGGCGGCGGCCAGCGGCACGCCGTCGACGGCTGCGGTGGCGGCGCGGGACGCCGTCTTGTCCAGCGTGGCGGTCGCGTCCATCACGAGGTCCGGCCGGGCAGGTTCTGGCCGGCGGGCACGTTGAGGCGCCGCGAACGCACGATCTGGTACGGCCGGAACACGTAGGCGAGCGACGCGAGTCCGCTCCACACGTGCACCAGGCGGCTGAACGGCAGCAGCAGGAAGATCGTCATGCCGAGCACCATGTGCACCTTGAACGGCCAGTCGATCGTCGCCAGCGCGCTCGCGTCCGGCCGGAAGGTGGCCACACCCTGCAGGTAGCCCGAGAGGACCAGCATGGCGTGCGCGTCGACGCGGTGCGCGTACGACAGCGGCAGCGTGATCAGTCCCAGCACGAGCTGCACCCACAGGATGATCAGGATGGCGAGATCGGTGCGGTGGCTGGTGAGGCGGATGCGCGGATCGGTGAGCCGCCGGTGCAGCAGCATGGTCAGGCCGACGAAGCACATCGTGCCGGCGATGCCGCCCGAGACGATCGCGAGCAGCTGCTTGGTCGGCGCGCTGATGAACGGCTCGTAGACCCAGTGCGGCGTCAGCAGGCCGACCGTGTGGCCGAACAGCAGGAACAGGATGCCGATGTGGAACAGGTTGCTGCCCACGCGCAGCTGGCGCGCGCGCAGCATCTGCGAGGAGTCGCTCTTCCACGTGTACTGGTCGCGGTCGAAGCGGGCCAGGCTCCCCATGAAGAAGAACGCCAGGCAGATGTACGGGTAGACGTTGAAGAAGAAGTCGTTGAGGGTCTTCATCAGGAGTTCCTCAGGCGGCCGGGCGCTGCGGCGCCCGGTGGGGGCGGACAAGATGGACGGGCTGCTCTTCGTTCGGGCGCGACTGCCCCTTCGACGTGCAGCCGCCGAAGGCCTCGGGTTCGGCCCAGCTGTCGTCGATCGCCGGCTCGGCGGCGACCGTCGACCTTCTGCGCGCGCTCGCCGGCCAGGTCGAGCACGGCGGCGAGCACGCTCGCGTACGGGCTGCCGCGTTCCAGCAGCGCGCTGAAGATCGCCTGCACGATGTGGGCGGTCTCGCGCAGGAACTCGCGTGCCTGCGCCGGCGGCTGCGTGCTGGCGAACTCCAGCACCACCGGCAGGTAGTCGGGCAGTTCGCCCGGCACGAGCTGCAGGCCGGCGCGGTCGTAGGTCTGGGCGAGGTCGACCATCGCCGGACCGCGGTCGCGGCTGTCGCCGTGGACGTGCTCGAACAGGTGCAGGGCGGTGCGCCGGCCGCGGTCGAACAGCTCCACGTACTCGGCCTCGACGCGCAGGCCCGGCGGCGGCGGCAAGCCGCCGGACCAGGGCGTCGAGCTCGGCCAGCCGGCCCGCCGCGAGCGCGCCCTCGTCGTGCAGGGCGGCGCCGAGCTCGCCGGCGGCCGCGCGCAGCTCCGCGTCCGGGTAGCGCAGCAGCCAGGCGAGCGCGCGCAGCGAGTGCGCCATCTTCGGTGTTCTCGAATCGAGTCGTGCCATGGCTACACCGTCGCCTTGATGGGGATCGTGCGCTTCTTCTCGCTGCCGAACAGGCTCGTCTCGGACACGCCCTCGCTGCAGCCGTTGCCGAACGAGAAGCCGCAGCCGCCGCGCACGTTGAACGCGTTCTCGGCGTACTCGCGGTGCGTGGTCGGGATGACGAACCGGTCCTCGTAGTTGGCGATCGCCATCACGCGGTACATGTCCTCGACCTCGGCCCGGGTCAGGCCGACGCGCTCGAGCACCGCGGGCTTGTCGACGCCGTCGACGTGGCGGCTGCGCATGAACACGCGCATCGCCATCATCCGTTCGAGCGCGCGCGCCACCGGCTCCTCGTCGCCGGCGGTCAGCAGGTTGGCGAGGTACTTCAGCGGGATGCGCAGGCTGCGCACGTCGGGCAGCTCTCCGTTCATGCCGATCTCGCCGGCCTGCGCGCGCGACTGCACCGGCGACAGCGGCGGGATGTACCAGACCATCGGCAGCGTGCGGTACTCCGGGTGCAGCGGCAGGGCGACGCGCCAGTCGACGGCCATCTTGTAGACCGGCGAGGTCTTCGCCGCCGCCAGCCACGCTTCCGGGATGCCGTCGGCCCGCGCCTGCTCGATCACGGCCGGGTCGTTCGGGTCGAGGAAGATGCCGAGCTGCGCCGAGTACAGGTTGCTGTCGTGCTCGGTGCTCGCGGCCTCCTGGATGCGGTCGGCGTCATACAGCAGCACGCCGAGGTAGCGGATGCGCCCGACGCAGGTCTCGCTGCAGACCGTCGGCTGGCCGGCCTCGATGCGCGGATAGCAGAAGATGCACTTCTCCGCCTTGCCGCTCTTCCAGTTGTAGTAGATCTTCTTGTACGGGCAGCCCGACACGCACATGCGCCAGCCGCGGCACTTGTCCTGGTCGATCAGCACGATGCCGTCTTCCTCGCGCTTGTAGATCGAGCCCGAGGGGCAGCTCGCGACGCACGCCGGGTTCAGGCAGTGCTCGCACAGCCGCGGCAGGTACATCATGAAGGTGTTCTCGAACTGCCCGTAGATGTCCTTCTGGATGTCGTCGAAGTTGCGGTCCTTGCTGCGCTTGGCGAACTCGCCGCCGAGGATCTCCTCCCAGTTCGGGCCCCACACGATCTTCTCCATCCGCTGGCCGGTGATCAGCGAGCGCGGACGCGCCGTCGGCGCGGCCTTCATCTCGGGCGCCGAGTGCAGGTGGTCGTAGTCGAACGTGAACGGCTCGTAGTAGTCGTCGATCTCCGGCAGGTTCGGGTTGGCGAAGATCTTCATCAGCAGCTGCCACTTGCCGCCCTGGCGCGGGACGATCGAGCCGTCGGAGCGGCGGACCCAGCCGCCGTTCCACTTGTCCTGGTTCTCCCACTCCTTCGGGTAGCCGATGCCGGGCTTGGTCTCGACGTTGTTGAACCAGGCGTATTCCACGCCCGGCCGGCTGGTCCAGACGTTCTTGCACGTGACGCTGCAGGTGTGGCAACCGATGCACTTGTCGAGGTTCAGCACCATGCCGATCTGTGCGCGTACTTTCATGTTCAGCTCCTGTCCGATCGGCGTTGGATTAGGGGTTCTCGCCCTGCGACTGGTACGCCTTCGCGAGGTGGTCGTCGCGCGGCGTGTCCAGCCAGTCGACCTTCTTCATCTTCCGCACGACGACGAACTCGTCGCGGTTGGTTCCGATGGTCCCGTAGTAGTTGAAGCCGTAGGACAGCTGCGCGTAGCCGCCGATCATGTGCGTCGGCTTGGTCACGATGCGCGTGACCGAGTTGTGGATGCCGCCGCGCACGCCGGTGATCTCGGAGCCCGGCGTGTTGATGGTCTTCTCCTGCGCGTGGTACATCATCGTCATGCCCGGGTTCACGCGCTGGCTGACCACCGCGCGCGCCGCGATCGCGCCGTTGATGTTGAACAGCTCCACCCAGTCGTTGTCCTCGATGCCGGCCTTCTTCGCGTCGTCCTCCGACAGCCAGATCACCGGGCCGCCGCGGTTGAGCGTCAGCATCATCAGGTTGTCGCTGTAGGTGGAGTGGATGCCCCACTTCTGGTGCGGCGTGATGAAGTTGAGCAGGATCTCCGGATTGCCGTTGGGCTTGATGTTGTGGATGCCCGCGGTCGTCTTGAGGTCGACCGGCGGCCGGTAGGTCGAGAAGCCCTCGCCGAACGCGATCATCCAGGGGTGGTCCTGGTAGAACTGCTGGCGGCCGGTCAGCGTGCGCCACGGGATGAGCTCGTGCACGTTGGTGTAGCCGGCGTTGTACGAGACCTTCTCGCTCTCGAGCCCCGACCAGGTGGGCGAGCTGATGATCTTGCGCGGCTGCGCCAGCACGTCGCGGTAGCGGATCTTCTCGTCCTCGCGGTGCAGCGCGAGGTGCGCGTGCTCGCGCCCGGTGATCTTCGACAGCGCCTCCCAGGCCTTCACCGCCACGTGCCCGTTCGTCTCCGGGGCGAGCTGCAGGATCACCTCGCAGGCGTCGACGTCGCTGACGATGCGCGGGCGGCCGTCGTCGTCCACGCCGTTCAGCTCGCCGAGCTGCTGGACTTCGGTCTGGGTGTTCCAGCCGATGCCCTTGCCGCCGTTGCCGGCCTTGGCCATCAGGGGGCCGAGCGAGGTGAAGCGCTTGTAGACGTTCGGGTAGTCGCGCTCGACCACCGCGATCTGCGGCGCGGTCTTGCCCGGGACCAGCTCGCACTGGCCCTTCTTCCACTCCTTCACGTCGAACGGCTGCGCCAGCTCGGCCGGCGTGTCGTGCATCAGCGGCGTCAGCACCACTTCCTTCTCGACGCCGAGGTGGCCGGCGCAGACCTCGCTGAAGGCCTTCGCGAATCCCTTGTAGATCTCCCAGTCGGAGCGGGACTGCCACACCGGGTCCACCGCCGCGGACAGCGGGTGGATGAACGGGTGCATGTCGCTGGTGTTGAGGTCGTTCTTCTCGTACCAGCTCGCGGTCGGCAGCACGATGTCGCTGTACAGGCACGTGGTGCTCATGCGGAAGTCGAGCGTGACCAGCAGGTCGAGCTTGCCTTCGGGGGCCTGGTCGTGCCACGCGACCTCGGTGGGCTTGGCTTCGTCCCGGCCGAGGTCCTTGCCCTGCACGCCGTTCTCGGTGCCGAGCAGGTGCTTGCAGAAGTACTCGTGACCCTTGCCGCTGGAGCCCAGCAGGTTGGAGCGCCAGACGAACAGGTTGCGCGGCCAGTTCTGCGGCGCGTCCGGGTCCTCGCAGCTCATCTGCAGGCTGCCGTCCTTGAGCGCCCGCACCACGTAGTCCTTCGGGTCCATGCCGGCGGCCTGCCGCGTCCTTCACCACCTTGAGCGGATTGGTCTTGAGCTGCGGCGCGCTCGGCAGCCAGCCCATGCGCTCGGCGCGCACGTTGTAGTCGATCAGGCTGCCGCCGAAGGCCTTCGGGTCGGCCAGCGGCGACAGCACTTCCTCGACGCCGAGCTTCTCGTAGCGCCACTGGTCGGTGTGCGCGTAGAAGAACGAGGTCGAGTTCTGCTGGCGCGGCGGCCGGATCCAGTCGAGCGCGAAGGCGAGCGCGGTCCAGCCGGTCTGCGGGCGCAGCTTCTCCTGCCCGACGTAGTGCGCCCAGCCGCCGCCGCTCTGCCCGACGCAGCCGCACATCATCAGCAGGTTGATCACGCCGCGGTAGTTCATGTCGGCGTGGTACCAGTGGTTCATCGCCGCGCCGATGATGATCATCGACTTGCCGTGCGTCTTGTCGGCGTTGTCGGCGAACTGGCGGGCGACCGTGATGACCTGGTCGCGCGGCACGCCGGTGATCTGCTCCTGCCATGCCGGCGTGTACGGCGCGTTGTCGTTGTAGTCGGCCGCGCCGCTGCCCAGCCCGCGGTCGATGCCGTACTGCGCGACCTGCAGGTCGAACACGGTCGCGACCAGCGCTTCGGTGCCGTCGGCCAGTCGCAGCCGCACCGCCGGCACCTTCGCGCGATTCAGCTCGCCCTGCTGCGCGTTGTTCGGGAAGTGCGGCGTACTGGCGCCGGCGAAGTAGGGGAACGCGACCTCGACGACGTCGTGCTGCTGGCTCGTCCTCGAGCACCGAGAGCTTGAGCTTCACGTCGGCGCCGGCGCGACCTTCCTTGGCCTCGAGGTTCCACTTGCCTACGTCGGCGCGGCCGTCCGCGCCCCAGCGGAAGCCGATCGAGCCGTTCGGCACGATCACCTGGCCGGCGGTGTCGAAGGCGACCGACTTCCACTCGGGGTTGTTGTCCTGGCCGAGCCTGTCGGCGAAGTCGCTGGCGCGCACGTAGCGGCCCGGCGCCAGGACCTTGCTGCCGTCGGCGAGCGTCGTTTCGTCGAGCCGCAGCAGCAGCGGCAGGTCGGTGTAGCGGCGCGCGTAGTCGTCGAAGTACGCAGAGCGCTTGTCGAAATAGAACTCCTTCAGCGCGACGTGGCCCATCGCCATCGCGAGCGCGGCGTCGGTGCCTTGCTTCGGGTGCATCCAGAGGTCGGCGAGCTTCGCGACTTCGGAGTAGTCGGGCGTGACCGCCACCGTCTTCGCGCCCTTGTAGCGGACCTCGGTGAAGAAGTGCGCGTCCGGCGTGCGCGTCTGCGGGACGTTGCTGCCCCAGGCGATCAGGTACGTGCTGTTGTACCAGTCGGCGCTCTCGGGCACGTCGGTCTGCTCGCCCCACACCTGCGGGCTGGCCGGCGGCAGGTCGCAGTACCAGTCGTAGAAGCTCATGCAGACGCCGCCGATCAGCGACAGGTAGCGGCTGCCGGCGGCGTAGCTGACCATGCTCATGGCCGGGATCGGCGAGAAGCCGATGACGCGGTCGGGCCCGTGCGTCTTGATCGTGTAGACGTTGGCCGCGGCGATCAGCTGGTTGACCTCGTCCCACGAACTGCGCACGAAGCCGCCCATGCCGCGGACCTTCTGGTAATCACGCCGCGCGGCCGGGTCCTCGACGATGGTCGCCCAGGCTTCGACGGGACCCTTGCCGGAGTCCTTTGCCGTCTTCAGCGCGGCCCGCCAGCGCTCGATCAGCCGCCCGCGCACCATCGGGTACTTCAGCCGGTTGGCGCTGTACAGGTACCAGGAGTACGACGCGCCGCGCGCGCACCCGCGCGGCTCGTGGTTGGGCAGGTCGGCCCGCGTGCGCGGGTAGTCGGTCTGCTGCGTCTCCCAGGTGACGATGCCGCCCTTGACGTAGATCTTCCAGGAGCAGGAGCCGGTGCAGTTCACGCCGTGCGTGCTGCGCACGATCTTGTCGTGCGCCCAGCGGTTCCGGTAGGCGTCCTCCCAGGTGCGGTCTTCGCCGGTCACCACGCCGTGGCCGTTGGCGAACGATTCCTTCGGCAGCGTGAAGTGTGTCAGTCGGTCGAGAAAGTGACTCATCGGGTTGTCTCCGCAGCGGGGGATTTCACGGGTTCTTCACGTACGCGTTGCGGCGCAGGTAGAACCACCAGTTCAGGATCAGGCACAGGGCATAGAAGATCGCGAAGCCGTACATCGCGTACTGCGGCGTGCCGGCCTTGATCTGCTCGCCGATGACGATCGGCGCGATGAACGAGCCGTAGGCGGCCACCGCCGAGGTCCACCCGAGCACCGGCCCGGCCTGCACGCGGTCGAAGATGACGCCGATCGGTGCGGAAGGTCGAGCCGTTGCCGATGCCGCTGGCGGCGAACAGCACGATGAACAGGCCGATGAACGGGAGGAAGTACTGCTCGGGCGTGGCCGAGGCGTACGCCAGCATCATCACGTAGCCCACGGCGGCCGACGCGGCCACCATGACCACCGAGATGATCTGCGTGACGATCGATCCGCCGACCTTGTCGGAGATCCAGCCGCCCACCGGCCGGATCAGCGCGCCGACGAAGGGGCCGATCCACGCGTAGGTCAGCGCCGACGGCGCGTTCGGGTTCGGCATGTGCTTCAGCACGCCGTCGGGCCCCAGGACGTGGCTCTGGCCGAAGATCACGTTGATCGACAGCGGCAGCGCGTTCGAGAAGCCGATGAACGAGCCGAAGGTGACGATGTACAGCAGCGTCATCGACCAGGTGTGCTTGTCCCGGAAGATCTCGAACTGCTTCTTCAGGTTCGGCTTCATGTCGCCGAACGCCACCAGCTTCATCGCCAGCAACGTGCCGACGATGATCAGCGGCATCGCGACCCACATGTTCAGCAAGCCGAGGCCGGTGGGCTTCGGCAGATACAGGTACAGGCCGATCGCGGCGGTGACCAGCGCGACGCCGTACAGCAGCAGGATCTTGCCGAGCGCGGCAGCGGTCGAGCCGATGTTGGGCGAGATCGTCAGCAGGTTGTTCATGCCGAACCAGCCGGCGAACGCCAGCGGCACCAGCAGCACGAGCCAGATGTAGCCGGCGTTCTGGATGTAGGTCGGCGTGCCGGCCGGGATCTTGCCGATCAGCGTGCCCGAGGGCTTCACCAGCGTCATCGGGTCGCCGCCGAGCGACATGAACACCGCCGTGGTCATCACCAGCGGGATCAGGATCTGCATCGTGGTCACGCCGAAGTTGCCGAGCCCGGCGTTGATGCCGAGCGCCGTGCCCTGCAACCGCTTCGGGAAGAACGTGTTGATGTTCGACATCGAGCAGGCGAAGTTGCCGCCGCCGATGCCGGACAGCAGCGCCATGAACTGGAACACCCACAGCGGCGTGTTCTTGTCGCTGAGCGCGATCCCGGTGCCGAGCGCCGGGATCATCAGCAGCGCCGTCGTCAGGAAGATCGTGTTGCGGCCGCCCGAGATGCGGATGAAGAACGAGGCCGGAATGCGCAGGGTGGCGCCCGACAGCCCCGAGATCGCCGCCAGCGTGAACAGCTGCTGCTGCGTGAACGCGAACCCGAGGTTCGCCATCTGCACCGTGATGATTCCCCACATCAGCCAGACCGCGAAGCCGCACAGCAGGCTCGGGACGCTGATCCACAGGTTGCGGCTGGCGATCTTCTTGCCCGTGGACTCCCAGAACGCGTTGTCCTCGGGGCGCCAGTCGACGATGTCGACCCGGCTGGTGGGCCGCGGAGCGGCGGCGGACGCGTTGGCTGACATCGTGAGTTCCCCTCTTGTAGTCATCGCGGATCAGGCGGCGGGCTTCGGCGCGCGGCCGACGACGTCGCGCGTGCTGACCTCGGTGCGGTACATCCAGATCAGCGACACCCAGACCACGCCGTACATCAGCATGAAGGCGCTGGAGCGCACGCCGGTGAGGTCGAGCAGCGCGCCGAACATCACGGGCAGGACGAAACCGCCGAGGCCGCCGGCCAGGCCGACGATCCCGGAGATCGTCCCGATGTTGGTGGGGTAGTCGTCGGCGATGTACTTGAACACGCTCGCCTTGCCGAAGGCCCACGCCACGCCGAGCGCCCCCATCAGGAGCGTGAACGACCAGACGTTGTGCGCCAGCGTGAACGTGTACGGCCCGTTGACCGTGGTGATCGTGTAGCTGGTCGTGGGATAGGACAGCAGGAACAGGCAGATCCAGCTCACCCACAAGACCCACCAGGTCACCTTGTGCGCGCCCCACTTGTCCGACATCCAGCCGCCGATGGCGCGCAGCACGCCGCCCGGCAGCGAGAAGCACGCGGCGAGCAGGGCGGCGATGCGGATGTCGAGCCCGAACTCGCCGACGTAGTAATTGACCATCCACAGCGACAGCGCGACGTAGCCGCCGAACACGATCGAGTAGTACTGGCAGTACTTCCAGACGGCCGGATCGCGCAGCACCTCGAGCTGGCGCCGGTAGGTGACGTGTCCGGGGACCAGGTGCTTCGGGTCGCTGTAAGTGAAGAACCAGAACGCGATCGCGGTGACCAGCATCGCCACGGCGTAGACCTGCGGCACCATCGCCCAGCCGAACGCGACCACGAGCGCGGGCGCGACGAACTTCGTCACCGCCGCGCCGGAGTTCCCGGCGCCGAACACGCCCATCGCGAAGCCCTGGTGCTTCTTGTCGAACCAGCGTGCGACGTACGGCGTGCCGACCGAGAACGAGCCGCCAGCCAGGCCGACGAACAGCCCCAGCACCAGGAAGTGCCAGTACGCGGTCGCATAGGTGATCAGCCAGATCGGCACGACGGTGGAGATCATCAGCAGGAAGAAGACGATCCGGCCGCCGTACTTGTCGGTCCACATGCCCAGCGGCACGCGGATCAGCGAGCCGGTCAGCACCGGAGTCGCCGTGAGCAGCCCGAACTGCGTGGCGTTCAGGTCGAGCATCTTCTTGATCGGGATGCCGATCACCGCGAACATCATCCAGATCGCGAAACACACCGTGAACGCCAGCGTGCTCATCACGACCACGGACCACTGCCGCGCCCGCAGGCTGGCGCCTGGCTGTGCGTTGCTGCCCCCCACTGCCGCCATCGCGGTCTCCTCGAGAACTCTGCGCTGGCGTGCAAGCTAGATGCCAAAAGGGTCTTTTCCATGACCCACATCAAGCCGCACCGGACGTTTGTTCGTCAGAGGAAACCGCCGCTACTCCCACGGGGGTAGAGGCGGGGAACAGAGGGGGCGGGTCGGCGGTCGCCGGCAGGCAGCAGCCCGTCCGGCGCCATTTGCGCCGACGGCCGCTCGGGGGCGAACTTCGGTGGGAAAATGACCGCATGAATCCGCTGATTTCACTGCGGCGCATATGGTCCGACTCGACGCTGGTCCGCGTCGGGATCGTGCTGTCGGTCGTCGCGCTGCTGGCGCTGTCGGTGATCGTCGCCGCCACGGTCTTCACCGAGCAGTCGACCGGCAAGGCGAGCGCGATCAACGTCGCCGGCTCGCTGCGCATGCAGTCGTACGCGCTGTCGACGCGCGTGGCCGACACGCGTGGCGCCGCCGAGGACCGGCAGAGGGCCGCCGAGGACGCGATCAAGGAGTTCGAACGGCGGCTGAAGAGCCCGTCGCTGCTGGGCGGCATCCCGGACGACGGCGCGAATCCGGTGCACCGGATCTACTCGGGCATCGTCATCGACTGGGAATCGCGCATCGCGCCGCTCGCGCGACGCGCGGTCGACGACGAGGCCGCGCGCGCGGAGTTCCTGACGACGATCCCGAACTTCGTCTCGAAGGTCGACGTGCTGGTGCGCCAGATCGAGACCGACCTGGAGGGCCGAATCCAGAAGCTGCGGCTGCTGCTCGGCATCGGGTTCTTCGTGATGATGATGCTGGTGGTGGCGGCGCTGTTCCTGCTGAACATCGAGGTGTTCCAGCCCATCGCGCGCCTGGCCGAGGCGGCGAAGCGCGTGCGCACCGGAGACTTCCACGTCCGCGCGGAGAGCGCCGGCGCGGACGAGATCGGCCAGCTCGGGCAGGCGTTCAACTTCATGGTCGACGACCTGGCGCGGCTCTACGGCTCGCTCGAGAAGCAGGTCGCCGAGAAGACGCGCGACCTCGAACGCCGCAACGAGTCGCTCGGGCTGCTGTACGAGACCACCCGGATGCTGGCCGAGAAGCCGGTCGACTCCGAGTCGCTGACGCGGGTGCTGTCGATGGTGCGGCAGGCGCTCGGCGTCGAAAGCGGCGCGATCTGTTCGATCCACGGCGACAGCACGCGCGGCATGCCGCTCGCGCGCGACGAGACGACGGTGAAGGCGTGCCGCGGCGTGGACTGCCACAACTGCGCGGACGGAGGGCGCGTGACATGGCGGACCGAGCCCGGCGAGACCGGCGAGCGGCGCATCCTCGGGATACCGCTGGTGGAAGGCGGCGTTTCGTACGGGGTGATGCCGCTGGTGCTGCCGCCCGGCAAGGGGCTCGAGGTGTGGCAGCTCGAACTGGCCGAGACGATGGGGCGGCACATCGGCGGCGCGCTCGCGTCGGCCGAGCGCCGCGACGAGCACCGCCGTCTTGGCGTGCTCGAGGAGCGCGCGGCGATCGCCCGCGAGCTGCACGACTCGCTGGCGCAGTCGCTGTCGTACACGAAGATCCAGCTCGCGCGGCTGGCGGCGTCCATCGAGCACGAGGGGCACTCGCTGCAGTCGATGAACGTGCTGCTGGAACTGCGCGAAGGCATCAACAGCGCCTACCGCGAGCTGCGTGAACTGCTCACCACGTTCCGGCTGGGGCTGGGCGAAGAGGGCTTTGCCGGCGCGCTGCGCGACACGGTGGCCGAGTTCGAACGCCGATCGGGCGTGCACGCGACGCTGGACAACGACCTGCTCAAGGTGGAGCTGTCCGCCAACGAACAGGTGCACGTGCTGCAGGTCGTGCGCGAGGCGCTGAGCAACATCGAGCACCACGCGCACGCGCGCCACGCCTGGGTTTCGCTCAGGCGCGGCGCGGGGCAAGGCATCGAGGTGACGGTCGAGGACGACGGCGTCGGGATCAGGGACGAGCAGTCGCCGCGCGGCCACTTCGGGCTGTCGATCATGCGCGACCGCGCCCAGTCCGTGAGCGGGAAGCTGGCGATCGAGCGCCGCCAGCCAACCGGCACCCGCATCCGCCTCGCCTTCAACGCGCAGACCGCCTTCGGCACCGCCGCGCACGCCGAGCCCGCCACATCCGTCGAGAGTCCGCAATGACGACCCGCCACACCATCCTCGTGGTCGACGACCACCCGCTGTTCCGCCGTGGAGTGATCCAGTTGCTGCAACTCGAGCCGAGCTTCGAGGTCGTCGGCGAGGCGGGCGACTACGAAGCCGCCGTCCGGCTCGCCAAGGAGATGGAGCCGGACCTCACGCTGCTCGACCTCAACCTGAAGGGCAGCGGCGGCCTCGAGATCCTGTCCACGCTCAAGGAAGAGGACCCGTCGCGCCGCGTGGTGATGCTGACCGTCTCCGACGCGCCGGAGGACCTGATGGCGGCCATCCGCGCGGGTGCCGACGGGTACCTGCTGAAGGACATGGAGCCGGAGCAGCTGCTCGCCCGCGTGCGCGACGCGCTCGAGGGCCGGACCGTCATCAGTGACACGCTGACGGCGGCGCTCGCCAGCGCCCTGCGCGACGAAGCCCGCGGCGCGCGCCGCGACGTGCGCGACCTCACCGACCGCGAGCTCGCCGTGCTGAAGTGCCTGGCGGGCGGACAGAGCAACAAGGTCATCGCGCGCAACCTGTCCATCACCGAGGGCACGGTGAAGGTGCACGTGAAGCACCTGCTGAAGAAGCTCGGTTTCCGCTCGCGCGTCGAGGCTGCGGTCTGGGCCTCCGAACAGGGACTGCGCGCGGCGGCCTGACACGCGCTTCAGATCTTCTGCGCGAGTGGCGGGTCGGTCTCCCGCTCGCGCCGACCAAGCTATCGGGCGCTGAGGTTTCGTGCGCATTGGCGCGGGCCGACGCGATGCAGGCGCAGGAGGAGACGCGGCCGCTCAGGCGCAGGAGAGGACGCGACCACCCGAGCGCAGCGTTGGCACTCTCCGCCGTCGAGTGCTTTTGTCTTTCGTCCGGCTTTTTGCAGAATCTGGCAGGCGACTTGCTTGTATACGTTTGGCCATCTGCCACGTTGAGATGCCACGTGACCGACGAAAGGAGGGTTCCATGAGCCTGCCAGCCACGATTCCCGCACCGCCGATTTCCATCGCCGGCTTCAAGGATGTCTATCGCGTCCCGCGCGTCGAGGAAGCGCTGAACGAGTTGCAGGAACTCGGAGCGGGCGCCAGCGAAGCGCTGCGGGCGACGTACGTCCGCATGATCCGCACCGGCGGGCAGCGCTTCGTGATCAAGCCGTCGGCGTTGCCGGACATCGACGCGCTGATCGGCGAGCTTCCGAACTTCGAGGAGCCGCTGGAGGACATCCGCAAGCAGCTCGCGCTCTGCCTGTCGTCGGACGATCCGCTCGAACTCGAGCCGATCCTGCTGCTCGGCGATCCCGGCATCGGCAAGACCCACTTCGCGCGGCGCCTGTCGAAGCTGCTCGGCACCGGCTACAACTTCATCGGGATGAGTTCGTTGACGGCGGGCTGGATCCTCTCCGGCGCGTCGGCGCAGTGGAAGAACGCGAAGCCGGGCAAGGTCTTCGACGCCCTCGTCAATGGGGACTACGCCAACCCGGTGATCGTGGTCGACGAGATCGACAAGGCCGGCGGCGACGCGCAGTACGACCCGCTCGGCAGCCTGTACACGCTGCTCGAGCACGACACCGCCGCGGAGTTCATCGACGAGTTCGCCGAGGTGCCGATCGACGCCTCCGACGTGGTCTGGATCGCGACGGCGAACGACGCCCGTTCGATTCCGGAGCCGATCCTGAACCGGATGAACGTCTACGCGATCGACGCGCCGGACGAGGAGGGCGCGCGGCGGATCGCGCGGAGCATCTATGACGAACTGCGCAACGAGCACGCGTGGGGCCGCGCGTTCCCCGAGGAACTCGGCGGCGAGAGCCTCGACCGGCTCGGGCGCATGAAGCCGCGCGAGATGCGCCGCATGATGCTGGCGGCGTTCGGCAACGCGAAGCTCGCGGGACGCAACGAGGTGCTGCCGGAAGACATCACCGACGACCGGGCGGCGAAGAAGGCCCGGATCGGCTTCTGAAGGGGCACGCCCGCCCGCGCGTGGTGCGATCCGCACCTTGCCGCGGCGCTACTTCGCGGGCGGCCTCCCTCTCGCTTCCTCGGCGCCAACGCGCCTGTACACCGGTCCCCAGATCGGGTGGCCGACCTCCGCATCGGTCAGCCGGAAGGCCGGATCCGCGGCAAAGGCCGCGCGGAATGCGGTTTCGCAATCGACGGGACGGTTGTAGGCGCAGGCGATGAACGCCAGGTGCTTGTTCGCCATCGCGACGTCGTGCGGGTCCCTCAGTCCATCGGACAGCGCGCGTCGGAACAGCGTCTCTGCGCGCTCGTGCTGGCCTTCCTCGTACAGGCGCATCGCGTTCAGGAAAGCGCGCTCGGCCGGTTGCTCGTAGAGCCGGGCGACGCTCACGGTGGGCTGGGGCGGAGGCGAAGGGGGGGTGGTCGCGCAGGCCGCGACCAGCGTCGCGGCTGCACAGGCCAGGAGGACTCGAGGGCGCGCCATGCCGCGAGACTACTGGAAACGCCGCGTCGCCTGACGTTGCGCGAAGCCGCTAGAAGCGGTGCTGCAGGTGGACGTTTTCGCCCGGCTTCAGCTCTATGCGGGCGATGAAGGGCTCGAACGAGCCGTTGCGGATCTCGATCGTGTGCGGCCCTGGCGGCAACGTGACCTGGGTCAGCGGCGGCGACACGCCCTGGACGGTGCCATCGACCACGACCTCGCCCCACGGCGCGACGGCGATCGTCAAGGTGCCATCGCGGACGGGAACCGGCTCGACCCTCTTGCGCGCGGCGGCCTTGCTTTCCGCCTTCGTCGAGTCCGCACCGCTCGCCGCGGGCGACGATGGCGCAGCGTCGACCGCCGGCGGCGGAGGAGCCATCGGCGGGATGATCGGCATCGGCGTCGCCGTTTCGGTCGCGGCCGGTGCCGGCCCGCGTTGCGGCATGAACAACGCGACGCCGCCGACGCCCAGCAGCGCGAGCAGCGCGATCCCGAAGAAGAGCGGGCCGCGCGACGGCGCGGGCGCCACCGCGGGCGGCGTTGCCACGGCCCTGGTGGAATCCACCGACGCGGGGCGCGAGCCGTCGACGAACTCGGCCAGCGCGTTGCGCAGCTCGGACGCCTTCTGGTAGCGATCGGCCGGGTTCGGGGACATCGCCTTGCGGACGATCTGCGCGAGGGCCGGCGGCGTTTCGGGCCGGATCTTCTCCACGGGTTTGGGCACGCCGTCCATGACCCGGTCGAGCGTCTCGTCGACGGTGCGGCCGTCGAAGGCGCGCCGGCCCGCAAGCAGTTCGTAGAGGATCGTGCCGAGCGAGAAGATGTCGCTGCGGGCGTCGAGCGATTCGCCCCTGGCCTGCTCGGGCGACATGTAGTTCGGCGTGCCGACCAGCTGCCGGGTGCCCTTCGGCATCGGCTCGGTCACCGGCGCGAGCGCCGTGCCGAAGTCGAGCAGCTTCGGCTTCAGGTCGCGTGACAGGAAGATGTTGCTGGGCTTGATGTCGCGATGCACCAGTCCGCGCTTGTTGGCGTAGTGGATGGCATCCGCGACGCGCATCATCATCGCCGCAGCCTGCCGCGGGTTCATCCGGTTGCCGCTCGCCAGGTACTCGTGCAGGTCCTGGCCGTGCAGGCGCTCCATTGCGATGTACGCCAGCGTGTCCGTCTTGTCGGCGTCGTAGATCGTCACGATGCCGGGGTGGCTCATCCCGCCGGCCGACTTGGCTTCCCGCAGGAAGCTCGCTTCGATCTGGGTGCGGTACCGCTCCTCGGCTGCGAGGGGGATGATCTTGATCGCGACTTCGCGCCCGAGGACGGGGTCGTGCGCCGAGTAGACGACGCCGTACGAACCGCGCCCGATCTCGTTGAGCACCGTGAAGCGGCCGATCGTCGGCGGCGGCGCCGGCACGGGCGGCGCGGCCTGCGGGACGGTGGCGGTCATCGGCTCGGACATGGGCGAACGATTATGTCACCCGGTCCCCGGGCGCCGATCGCCCGAAAAGGCGCGCTGCTCCGCGGCGCGGAGCGTCAGCGCGAGAAGACGATCCGCTCGTTGCGCAACAGGCGCGCCTGCGCGCCGAGCGCGAGCACCGTGATGCCGATCGCCATGGCCGCCGGCACCAGGACGTCGACGGACCCGACGGCTTCGCCGCGCAGCGCCCGCATCATCACCACCTGCTGCGCCATCGCCGGAACGAAGAGCTGCCAGGTCGCGTCGCGCACCGACAGGAACAGCGGGATCACCGGCGCGAAGTTCACCAGCATCGTCAGGTAGCTGGCGTAGGTCTGCGCTTCCTTGTGGCTGCGGCCGTACGTGGCGGCGAACATGTTGACCGCGGCGATCATGGCGGCGAACGGCAGCAGCATCGCCAGGAACAGCACGGATTCCGCCGCGCCGAACTGCATCAGCGCCGACAGCGTCTCGCTCGAGATGAATACCATCGCAGTGCGAAACCCGATCAACGTCAGCACGACCACCGCGGCCGAGCACGCGGCAACCACGGCCCACTTGCCGATCACGATCGCCGGCGTCGACACGGGATTCATCAGCAGCGGCTCCAGCGATCCGCGCTCGCGCTCGCCCGCCGTGACGTCGATGGCGACGCTGATCGCGCCGATCACCGCGCCGAGCAGCGCGAGCCACGGGACGAGGAACAGCAGCTGCGCGCCGCGCGACTTGCCGGCCGCCAGGTTGATCTCCTCGACGTCCACCGGACTGAGCAACTGCAGCCCGACGCCGCGCGCGATCAGGCGCTGGCTGCCCAGTTCGCGGCCGAACGCGCGCAGCATGCCGAGCGTCGCGCGCGCCGGGCCCTGGCTGCGGCTCGACGTGTCGTCGAACACCACGTCGAGGCGGATCGACTCCCCGCGCGCGAGCCTCGCCTCGAAGTCCGGCGGGACCACGACGACCGCGTTCAGCAGCTCGCCCGAGCGCACCAGTTCGCGGAAGTCGGCTGGCGCCTCCTTCACGGTCCCGCCCATGCGCTGGATGAAGTTGGCCAGCGTCGGCGCCGCGGCGCCGCCGGCGAGAAAGACCTCGCGCCGGGCGACGTTCTCCTCGACGCTCGCCACGAACTTCGACAGCAGCAGCAGCGAGATCGGCCCGGCGAGGATCGAGCTGAAGAGGACGACCATCCACGTCCGCCGGTCGCGCAACGCGTCGGTGAGTTCCTTGCGGAAGACGATCCACGCAGTCATGCGGCCGGTTCCTTGTGCGCCGGATACGCGAGGGCGACGAACGCGTCCTCGAGCGTCGCCGTCCCCGCCGTCGCCCGGATCATCTCGGCGGTGCCGCGCGCCACGGTGCGGCCGTGGGCCACGATCACGATCTCGTCGGCGAGCTGCTCGACCTCCTGCATGATGTGAGTCGAGATGACGATGCACTTGCCGGCACCGCGCAGGTGCTGCAGCAGCCTGCGCAGCGCGCGCGTGGACACGACGTCGAGTCCGTTGGTCGGCTCGTCGAGGATCAGGTGCTGCGGATCGTGGATCAGCGCGCGGGCGAGCGCGACCTTCATCCGCTCGCCGGTGGAAAAGCCCTCGATGCGGCGATCGAGCAGCGCGCCCATGTCCAGCAGGTCGGCGATCATCGCCAGGCGCTTGTCGCCGTCGGCGCGCGGCACCCGCCGCAGGTCCGCGTAGTAGTGGACGTTCTCGCGCGCGGTGAGCCGCGCATAGAGCCCGCGCGCGTCCGACAGCATGCCGAGCTGCGCCCGCACGGCGTGCGGGTCGGCTGCGACGTCGACGCCGCCGACGCGCGCGTGGCCGCGGTCGGCGCGGACGAGTCCGGCGACGACGCGCATCGTGGTGGTCTTGCCGGCGCCGTTGGGGCCCAGCAGCGCGGTGATGCGGCCGTCGAGCGCCGTGAATCCGATGTCCTCGACCGCGACGATGCGCGCGCGCCGGCCCTCGACGCGCGCGTCGAACTGCTTGGCGAGGTGTTCGACCTCGATCATCGCGCCGGTTCCTTCGTCGTCACCGATGCTTCCGCGCGCGCCGGGTCGATCGGCTCGAAGAACGTCGCCGCCGGCAGGCGGGTCAGGCAGGCGGCATCGACCTTGTCGAAGGCGGCGTCGCGGATGAAGCGCGCCACCTGCGTCGGCGCGCAGCCGCTCGTGCTGACGATGTGACCGAGATACGGGGCCACGATGTGGCGTGCGTTGCCCAGCTGCTCCGCCACGCGGGCGCCGTGGCGCGGCGGAGTCGCGGGATCGAGCCCGCCGGACAGCACCAGCACCGGCGTCCGGCTGGCCGGGATCTCGTAGAACCCGGGCGGCACCGGGCGCGACGGGACACCCTTGCAGGCGCGCTCGTAGACGTCGAGGAAGGCGTTGCCGAACCGGGTGGCCGCGATCTTCGCGCGCTGGCCGGCGTCGACCCGCGGCATGTCCTCCGCGCACACCACGGCGAAGTGCATGCCGGCCGCGAAGTTCTCGTTGATGCCGCTCGCGACGGCGGCGCTCAGGGCGACCAGCGGCGTGAAGTTGCCGTCCGTGGCCTGGGCGAGCGCGTAAGGCAGCAAGGCCGACAGCTGCGGCGAGTACAGCGGCACCCGCAGCAGCGACGACAGCACGCGGCGATCGATCCTGATCGGCTCCGGCAACCCGGTCAGCGGATGCGGCACGCGCACCTCGATGCCGAGGTCGGCCTGAGCGAGCAGGTCCTCGATGCGCTTCGGCATCCCGGGGTAACGCCGAAGGCAGCGTTCGTCACGAGCGCACGCATCGACGAGCGCCGACAGCGCGGCATCGGCGTCGAGCGCGAAGGACACCGGCAGCACCATGTCGGGCGGCGCGACGCCGTCGAGCACCGCGCTGCGAACGCGCTGGGGAAACTGCCGCATGTATTCGAGCGCGGCGCGCGTTCCGTACGAGCCGCCCCAGAGGTTGACCTGCTCGGCGCCCAGGCGCGCCCGCACGGCGTCGAAGTCCCGGACCGCGATCCAGGTGGCGTATTGCCGGAGATCGCCGCGGAGTTCCTTCAGGCAGGCGCTGAGCCGCTCGATCTGCTGCGACTGCTCGAACGTGGCGCTCATCGACGTCTCCTCGACCTTGCACTCGAGCGGGTGCGAGCCGCCGGTGCCGCGCTGGTCGATCAACACGATGTCGCGCCGCGAGTTGGCCTCGTTCAGCACCGCCAGCATCTGCCGGCCGGTGCGGGTCGCGGCCTGGCCGGGACCTCCCGCCAGCACGAACACCGGGTCGGGCTGCTTGTTGCGAGCGACCGCCGGGACGACCGCGAAGCGGATCTCGATGGTCTTGCCCTGCGGCTGGTCAGGGTCCTCCGGCATCGACACCGAGCCGCAACGGACTTCGCGGTCGACGCCCGGCAATCCGGCAGCCTTCGAGCTGCGCGACGGCGTCGCTGCCGCCGGGGCGGCACGCGGCGAGCGCCGCGGCGGCGATGGCGCCGACGAGCAGGCGACGGAGGATCGTGCGCAGGAGGTTCTTCAATGGATGGACGGCGCACGGTTGCGAGCGCGTGAGAAGCATAGCAACGGAAGCCGCGGCGCCTGCTGCGCCGGCGAGGGCTGCGCCATGGTCGCGCTACCCTTGCCGTTCTTCCTGCACGGCAACGGTGACGCGATCCATGACCCGCGACGGCCACGAACGCCTGTTCGTCATCCTCGGCTCGGCATCGGCCTTCATCGGCGTGGGCGCCGGCGCGTTCGCCGCCCACGCCTTGAAGGCGCGGCTTGCGCCGGACCTGCTGGCCATCTTCGACACCGGCGCGCGCTACCAGGTCATCCACGCGCTTGGCCTGCTGGCCGTCGCCTGGGCCTGCGATCGCTGGCGCAGCCCGGCGGCCCGCTGGGCCGGCTGGTGCTTCGTCGCCGGCACCGTGCTCTTTTCCGGCAGCCTGTATGCGCTTGCCCTGAGCGGCATGCGCGGCCTCGGCGCGATCACGCCTCTCGGCGGAGTCGCGTTCCTCCTGGGCTGGGCGCTGCTCGCGTGGAGCGCGTGGCGCGCGGGACGCTGAACGGCGCTCCGTAGAATCGGGGCGTGCATCCCTCCCCGCGCCGCACGCTCCTGCCCGGCCTCGCGCTCGCGGTCGCCGGCAGCGTGCTGTTCTCCGGCAAGGCGATCGTCGTCAAGCTGGCCTACCGTTACAACGTCGATCCGCTCACGCTGATCGCGCTGCGCATGGGGTTCGCCGCGCCGTTCTTCGTCGTGTCGTACTGGTGGGCATCGCGCGGTGCCGAACCGATCGCGCGCAGGGACCATGGCCGGCTGATCGCGCTCGGGGTGCTCGGCTACTATCTGGCCAGCTACCTGGACTTCCTCGGGCTGCAGCACGTCAGCGCGGCGCTCGAGCGTCTCATCCTCTTCCTGAATCCCACCATCGTGCTGCTGCTCTCCGCGTTCTTCCTGGCGAAGCGGATCCGACGGCTCGAGTGGATCGCGCTCGCGCTGTCCTACGCCGGCATCGTGCTCGCGTTCTGGCACGACGTGCGGCTCGATGGCGGGCGCCTCGCGCTCGGCAGCCTGCTGGTGTTCGGCAGCGCGCTCTGCTACGCGCTCTATCTCGTGATCGGAGGCGAACTCGTGAAGCGGCTCGGCGCGATCCGCCTGACGTCGTACGCGATGTGCGTCTCCAGCGTGGCCGTGATGCTGCACTTCCTGCTGGTGAACCCCGTGAGCTCGCTCGCGCAGCCGGCGCCGGTGTACTGGCTGTCCCTGCTCAATGCCACGCTGTGCACGGTGCTGCCGGTGTTCGCGACCATGCTCGCGATCGAGCGCATCGGCGCGGGCCGCACGTCGATGGCGGCGATGGTGGGTCCGATCGCGACGATCGGGCTGGCGTTCGTGTTTCTCGGCGAACCGGTATCGGGCTGGCAGCTGGCCGGCACCGGGCTGGTCCTCGCCGGCGTTTATGTGCTGACGCTTTCGCCGACGGCGAAGGCGGCGGCGGGCTCAACTCCCAAGGAGGCGTCATGAAGACCAAGGCGGTGATGATTCGCGCGCACGGCGGTCCGGAAGTGCTGGAACTGGCCGAGGTGGATGTGAAGGACCCGGGCCCGGACGAGGTCCGCATCCGGCAGCATGCGATCGGCCTGAACTTCATCGACATCTATTACCGCACCGGCCTGTATGCGACCGCGCTGCCGCACGGCCTCGGCTTCGAGGGCGCCGGTGTCGTGGAAGCGGTCGGGTCGAACGTGAAGTTCCTGAAGGCGGGCGACCGCGTCGCCTATCCGCAGGGGCCGATCGGCGCGTACTCGGAACTGCGGACCATGCCGGTCGCGACCGTCGTGAAGCTGCCGAAGAAGATCGGCTTCGACGAAGCGGCCGCCGTGATGCTGAAGGGCCTGACGGTGCAGTACCTGTTCCGCCAGACCTACCGGCTGCAGGGCACCGAGACGATCCTGTTCCACGCGGCCGCCGGCGGCGTCGGACTGATCGCGTGCCAGTGGGCCAGGGCGCTCGGCGTGAAGCTGATCGGCACGGTCAGCTCGCCCGAGAAGGCCGCGCTGGCGAAGAAGCACGGCGCGTGGGAGACGATCGACTACACGAAGGAGAACTTCGTCGAGCGCGTGATGCAGCTGACGAAGGGCGCGAAGCTGCCGGTGGTCTACGACAGCGTGGGCAAGGACACGTGGGAAGGGTCGCTCGACTGCATCCAGCCGCGCGGCCTGATGGTCAGCTTCGGCAACGCCTCGGGCGCGGTGACCGGCGTCAACCTCGGCATCCTCGCCGCCAAGGGCTCGCTCTTCGTCACCCGCCCCACGCTCGCCACGCACATCGTTCCGCGGTCGCGCCTCGAAGCGTCCTCGGAGGAACTGTTCGACATGATGGCGAGCGGCAAGATCAAGGTCGACATCGAGCAGCGCTACTCGCTCGCCGACGCCGCGAAGGCGCAGTCCGCCCTGGCGTCGCGCCAGACCGTCGGTTCGACGGTGATCCTGCCCTAGTAGACGAACGGAACCAGCCGCCACGTGCGCGACGCGTAGGCGGCGTACTCCGGGAAGGCCGCACGCAGGTACTCCTCCTCGCGTGCGGCCTTCAGCATCAGCACGACCAGCAGGGCGACCAGCAGCACGATGCGCCACGGCCGCGCGTCGGCGGCGACGAGCGCGCCCACGCCGAGCAGCACCGAGGCGTACATCGGGTGCCGGATGTGCCGGTAAGGCCCGCGGGTGACCAGCCGCGCACCGCTCCTGAGCTCCGGGCGGATGTTGAAGTTGCCCCAGCGGTTGTAACCGAGCGTCCACACGCCGAGCACGACCGCGACCGCCAGCAGGAAGAGGGTCGCCGGCCACGCCCGGGAAGGCACGGGCCAGTGCGTGGCGAAGACGAGCGCGAGGACCAGGACGAACTGCAGCGCGACCAGGACCCCGGACGGCACGCGCCGCGTTGCGCTCATCCGCGGTGGTAGGACGTGACGAGATCGACCTCGTTCTTCGATCCGAGGAACACGGCGACCCGCTCGTGCAGTTTCGACGGTTGCACCTCGAGGATGCGCTTGGCGCCGTTGGTCGCCGCGCCGCCCGCCTGCTCGACCAGGAACGCCATCGGGTTGCCTTCGTACAGCAGGCGGAGCCGGCCCGGCTTGCCCGGGTCGCGGGCGTCGCGGGGATACATGAAGATCCCGCCGCGCGACATGATCCGGTGCACGTCGGCGACCATCGAGGCCACCCAGCGCATGTTGAAGTCGCGCCCGCGCGGCCCGGTCTTCCCGGCCAGCAACTCGTCGATGTAGCGCCGGACAGGCGGCTCCCAGTGCCGCGCGTTGGAGGCGTTGATCGCGAACTCGCCGGTGTCCTCGGGGATCCGCACGTTCTCGTGGGTCAGCAGGAACGAGCCGGTGTCGCGATCGAGCGTGAAGCCGACGACCCCGTGGCCGATGGTCAGCATCAGCAGCGTCTGCGGCCCGTACACGGCGTAGCCGGCGCACACCTGCTCGGTGCCCGGCTGCAGGAAGGCGCTCTCGTCGGGCTCGGTGACGCCGTCCGGGCACTTCAGCACGGAGAAGATCGTGCCGACCGACACGTTGACGTCGATGTTGCTCGATCCGTCGAGCGGGTCGTACAGCAGCAGGTACTTGCCGCGCGGGTAGGCCACCGGGATGCCGACCGGCCCGTCCATCTCTTCCGACGCCATGCCGGCCAGGTAGCCGCCCCAGCTGTTGGCCTCGACCAGGATCTCGTTGGACAGCACGTCGAGCTTCTTCTGCGCCTCGCCCTGGACGTTCGTCGTCCCCGCGTGGCCCAGCACGCCGCCGAGGGCCCCCTTGCCGACCGCGTGACTGATGGCCTTGACCGCTCGCGCGATCACCTCGAGCAGCAGCCGCAGGTCGGGGTCGAGCCCGTGCTCGCGCTCGCAGCGGATCAGGTGGTGTGTCAGGGACAGGCGGGCCATCGGTTCAGTTCTCCAGGGACTTGGTGACGATTTCGCGCACGTCGCGCGACAGGGGAGCGGCGGCGGCGACGCGTTCCAGCGCTTCGCGCATCGCCTGCTGCCGGTCCGTCGCGTACCGGCGCCAGCGATCGAGCGCGCGCGCGATGCGCGCGGCCACCGTCGGGTTGATGCGGTCGAGCGCCAGCACCGACTCGACCCAGAGCGAATAGCCGTCGGCGCCGCGTCGGTGGAACTCCGCTTCGTTCAGCGCGCAGAACGCGCGCAACAGGGCGAACACGGCGTTCGGATTGTCCATCGAGAACGCCGGATGCCGCATCAGGATGCGCACGCGCTCGACGCCCGGCGGCTCCCCAGGCTGCGCCATCGCGGTCGCCTGCACCTGCAGCCACTTGGTCATCAGCAGCGGTTCGCCCGACCAGGCCCGCGCCAGTTGCGCGAGGGCGTCCGCCTTCCAGGGCGCGGCGCTGTTCACGATCGCGATCAGCGCACCCTGCACTTCGGTCATGTTCTCGGCAGCCGCCAGTTGCGCGCGAGCGAGCTCGAGCGCGCCCGGCACGTCGGCGTCGACCAGGTAGGCGAGCGCGAGATTGCGCAGTCCGCGCTTGCCGGCGGAGCCGTGGTCCGGCGAGTAGGGACCCGGGACCGCCAGCGCGTCGTAGACCGCCTTCCACTCGGTTGCCAGGCGGCGACCCAGTTCCTCGTTCACGAAGCGGCGCGCGGCGCGGATCGCCCCGGGCTCGATCACGGCGCGCTGCTCGCCGATGAAGCCTTCGGCCGGCAGGGTCAGCGCCTGTTCCTTGAACGACGGCGACAGGCCCGGGTCCGCCAGCGTGCTCCGCACGACGTCGACGAACGCTTCATCGAGCGCGAGTGGCTGGCCGGCCTCGACCGCGTCGGTCAGCGCCATCAGGCGCGCGATCGCCATCTTCTGCCCGGCTTCCCAGCGGTTGAACGGATCGGAGTCGTGCGCGGCGAGGAACGCGAGGTCGCGATCGTCGAGCTGCGCGTCGACGGTCACCGGCGCCGAGAAGCCGCGCAGCAGCGAAGGCACGACCGGGGACTTCACGTGGGTGAAGCGGAACGTCTGCGTCGGCTGGGTCAGGTCGAGGACCCGCGTCGTTCCCCGCGCTGCCGGCTCGCCATCGAGTCGCAGCGGGATGTCGGCGCCGTCGCGGCCGACCAGGCCGACGGCGATGGGAATGTGCAAGGGTTCCTTCGACGGCTGCCCCGGCGTCGGCGCCGTGGACTGCGACAGCGTGAGCTCGAGTGTCCCGGTGGCCGGGTCATGGCGGGTGGCGGCCGTGACGAGCGGGGTGCCCGCCTGCGCGTACCACCGCTTGAACTGCGCCAGGTCGCGGCCGTTGGCGTCCGCGATGGCAGCGACGAAGTCGTCGCACGTGACCGCCTGGCCGTCGTGGCGCTTGAAGTAGAGGTCCATGCCGCGCCGGAAGCCGTCGACGCCGACCAGCGTCTGCATCATGCGGACGACCTCGGCGCCCTTCTCGTAGACCGTGGCCGTATAGAAGTTGCCGATCTCCTGGTAGCTGTCGGGCCGCACCGGATGCGACATCGGGCCGCTGTCCTCGGGGAACTGCACCGCGCGCAGAAGGCGCACGTCCTCGATGCGCTTGACCGCGCGGCTGGCGGCGTCGCCCATCATGTCGGCGGCGAACTCCTGGTCGCGGAACACCGTCAGGCCTTCCTTCAGGCTCAGCTGGAACCAGTCGCGGCACGTGACGCGGTTGCCGGTCCAGTTGTGGAAGTACTCGTGGCCGACGATGGACTCGATGCCGGCGTAGTCGACATCGGTGGCGACCCTCGGATTCGCCAGCACGTACTTCGCGTTGAAGATGTTGAGGCCCTTGTTCTCCATCGCCCCCATGTTGAAGTGGTTCGAGGCGACGATCATGAAGCGGTCGAGGTCGAGTTCCAGGCCGAAGCGGCGCTCGTCCCACGCGATCGCGCGCTTCAGGCTCCCCATCGCGTGCGCGGTCTTGTCGAGGTTGCCGGGCTCGACGTAGATCTGCAGCAGCGCCTCGCGGCCGCTGGCGCGCACGATGCGGTCCTCCTGCACGTCGAAGCGGCCGGCGACCAGCGCGAACAGGTAGCTCGGCTTGGCGAACGGGTCGTCCCACACGGCGTAGTGACGGCCGCCGTCGAGCCGGCCCTGCTCGACCAGGTTGCCGTTCGACAGCAGCACCGGGTAGCGGCCCTGGTCTGCGCGCACGGTCACGCGGTACGGCGCCATCACGTCGGGCCGATCCGGGAAGAAGGTGATGCGGCGGAAGCCCTCGGCCTCGCACTGGCTGAAGAAGTTGCCGTTCGACACGAACAGGCCCATCAGCTCGGTGTTCGCCTCCGGACGGATGCGGTTGACGGTCCGGACGGTGAAGCGATCGGATGGCGCCGGGATGCGCAGCGCGCCGTCGATCAGTTCGTAGCCGGAGCGCGCCAGTGCCGTGCCATCGACTTCCACCGCCTCCAGTTCGAGGTCTTCGCCGTCGAGGACCAGCGGGCCGGCGTTGCCGGGGAGGGCGCCGTTGCGGCGGACTGCCAGGGTCGAGACGACGCGCGTCGACGCGGGGTCGAGGTCGAACTCGAGCACGACCCGGTCGAGCAGGAAGGCGGGTGGCCGGTAGTCGGTGCGTCGTACGGTGACGACCTGGTCGTTACGCATCGGCATCGAATGGCCTTGGCCTGGGCAGGGGTGAGTCCGCGGGACGCGGCATTGTAGCCACCGCCTCCTGCGCGCCTGCGCGTATCCCGGGCCCGGCGGATCAGGCCGTCGGCCGGTTCGCGAGGTGGATGCCGACCAGGATCAGGGCCCCGCCCACGAAGTGATACAGGCCGATCGGCTCGGCGAGGAAGAACGTCGCGAGCAAGGCCGTGAACACCGGCGTCAGGTTGACGAAGTACATCGGGAGGACGGCGCCGGCGCGCGCCACGCCCCGGTCCCAGCAGTAGTAGGCAACGATCGAGGGCAGCACGGCCACGTAGACGAGCGCCGCGACGTTGGTCGTGGTGGCCTCCGGGACGCGCTGCGTGACGGCGAGTTCGATCAGGTAGATGCGGCAGGATCATCAACGCGCCGAGCCCGATCTGCAGCGCCAGGAACGCGGTCATCGGCAGCGGCGGCCGCTGGCGCCGCAACATCCACGTGTAGAAACTCCACAGCACGGTCGCGACCAGCATGATCAGGTCGCCCATCGCGAACCGGAGCCCGAGCAGGTTGGCCAGGTCGCCGCGGGCGATGACCCACAGGACGCCGGCGGCCGACAGCGCCGCGCCGATCCATTGCCGGTGGCCGACGCGCGCCTGGTAGAACGCCGCGCCGATCAGCAGGCCGGCCACCGGCCCGGAGGCGCCGATCAGGGTCGCGTTGACCGCGCCCGAGGTCTGCAGCGCGAGGTACTGGAGCGAGTTGTAGCAGGCCACGCCCAGGAAGCTGAGGACGACGAGGGCGCGCCAGTGCGTGCGGATCGTGTCGTGATGCGCCCTGATCGATCGCGCGGCGAAGGGCAGCAGGATCGCGAATGCCAGCGCCCAGCGCCAGAACGACAATGCCAGCGGGGGAAAGTGGCCGACGAGCGCGCGTCCGACGACGGCGTTGCCGGCCCAGAACAACGGCGGCAGCAGCAGCAGCGCTGCCGTCGACGGCGTGAGGCGGGAGGTCACGCCGTCGATGGTATCGCGGGCACTTCCGCGATCGCGCCAGGGCTCTCAGCGCCCGGATCGCGAATGCGCGATCCGGGCGTCAACAGGCCCTAGAAGTCCAGTTCGTCGCGGATCGCGGCGATGCCGGCCTTCGCGCAGGCCTCGTCGGCTTCGCCGGTCGGCGCGCCCGAGACGCCGATTGCGCCGACGGTCGTCCCGCCGGCCTGGATGTTCACTCCGCCGCCGACCGCAACGACATTCGGCAGGTGGCGGATTCCGGCGCTCTCGCTGGCTCCGGCGGTCGCCCGGCCGAACTCGAGCGTGTCCGTGCGGAAGCTGATCGCGGTCCATCCCTTGTTGATCGCGGTGCTGACGGTGTGTGGCCCGGCGAAGCGATCGCGCATCAGGGCCTGAGCCACGCCGGCGCGGTCGACCACGGCGACGGCCACCTGGTAGCCGCGCTTGCGGCAGTCTTCGAGCGCCGCGCGCGTGGCCTTGGCGGCCGTCTCGGGTGTGAGCTGCCGGACGGTGTATGTGCCGGACTGCGCGAGCGCAAGAGCCGGCATGGCGATGGCGGCAAGCGCCGCGATGAGTGTGCAACGGGCTTTCATGGGGTCTCCGTGCTGTCGATGCGAGGCATGTGATGCGAGTTGCGCATGGAGCGCTCGTCCAGCGTAGCAGCGGCGCGACAACCCGTTTGACGAGGCGCAACTTCGACCGTGTCCGCACCCGACCCGCAGTGGTCGAGGAGATCGGTTCGTTTGACGCCATCGAAACCCCTGTGCTTCGCGGGGAAAGCGCGGTAGTCGCCTTGACGTGTATCAACGGAGCATGGGAGTCGCATGCAACACTGCCCGCGCCATGACCACGCAGCGCGCCCTGATGCGCACTCTCCGCGCGCCGCCGTTGAATGCCGAGTGATTCGATGCGCGGGCCCAACATGCTGAAAATCCGTCTGTCTCGCCTTCTGCCTGGCCTGGTGGCGCTGGCCGCTCTGACCTTCTCTCTTTCGCTCGACGCCAAGCCTGCCCCGGCCGCCGCCGCGGCCGCCGCTCCGCCGCCGGATCCCAACGAGAGCTGCATGATGTGCCACTCGGACCCGGCAGCGAAGTCCGAGAGCGGCAAGTCGATCGCCGTGGACGCCAAGGTCTTCGCCGGATCCGTGCACGGGCAGATGCAGTTCAAGTGCACCGACTGCCACAGCGACGTTTCGGCCGAGAAGCTGCCGCATGCGCCGAAGCTGAAGCCGGCCAACTGCGCGGCCTGCCACGACGCCGCCGTCAAGGAGTACGAGTCGACCGCGCACGCGAAGGCGCGCAAGGGCGGCAACATGGTGGCGGCCACCTGCACCGACTGCCATGGCAAGCACGACATCCTGAAGTCCACCGAGCCCGCGTCGCGCACGCACGTCACGAAGCGCGAGGCGACCTGCGGTTCGTGCCACGGCAACGACGCCGTGGTCCAGAAGGCCCATCTGCCCGGCGGCAACATCGTGACGCAGTACCACGACAGCATCCACGGCAAGAAGACCAACAGCGGCACCGCCGACGCCGGCAACGCGCCGACCTGCACGGGTTGCCACGGCGCCCACAAGATCCGCGGCAAGATGGACGCCGACAGCCGCGTCAGCCGCGAAAACATCGCGGGCATGTGCGGCAGCTGCCACCAGCAGGTGTACAGCCGTTTCACCAACAGCATGCACGGGCAGATGCGCCAGGCCGGCAACTCGGCCGCGCCGACCTGCATCGACTGCCACAGCGCGCACGGGATCCAGTCGCACACCTCGGTGCAATGGCAGGTCGACGTCATCAAGGAGTGCGGCAATTGCCATGGCGGCCTGCTGACGACGTACCGCGACACCTACCACGGCCAGGTGACGAACCTCGGCTTCGCGCGCGTCGCGACCTGCAACAGCTGCCACGGCGCGCACGAAGTGCTGCCGGCATCGAACCCGAAGTCGATGATCTCGCCGGAAAACCGCGTCAGCACCTGCCGCAGCTGCCACCCGGGGGCGAACGCCAACTTCGCCGCCTTCAAGCCGCACGGCAACCCGCATGACAGGCAGGGCGAACCGCTCCTGTACTACACGCGCCTCTTCATGGTCTGGCTGCTGATCGGCGTGTTCTCCTTCTTCGGCGTGCACACCTTGCTATGGATGCTGCGCGAGCTGAGGGAAGTGCGCGAACGGCGCCGCGGTCGTTGAAAGGAACGAGAAATGTCTAGTTCGATGGCTTTGAACACCTCGGTGCCGGCCGCGCGCTCCCACGCGGCAGGGCGCCACTACCGCCGCTTCGGCCCGGTCGAGATCGTGATGCACGCGTTCATGATGATCTCGTTCATCGGCCTCGCGCTGACCGGCGTGCCGCTGCTGTTTGCCGACCACGGCTGGGCCGTTACGCTCGTCAAGGCTGATGGGCGGCTTCCAGGGCGCCGCGCTGATCCACCGCATCAGCGCGGTCATCATGACGGTGCTCTTCGTCGGCCACATCGTCCGGGTCTTTGTCCGCGCCTTCATGGCCGAGGACTGGCTCGCGTACTTCTGGGGCCCGTACTCGATGGTGCCCAACCTGAAGGACGGGCAGGACATCGTCGGCATGTTCAAGTGGTTCTTCGGCAAGGGGCCGCGGCCGCAGTTCGACCGCTACACCTACTGGGAGAAGTTCGACTACTGGGCGGTCTTCTGGGGGATGTTCATCATCGGCGGGTCGGGCTTCATGCTGTGGTTCCCGGTGTTCTTCTCGCAGTTCCTGCCTGGCTGGGTGTTCAACATCGCGATGATCGTCCACGGCGAAGAAGCGCTGCTGGCGGTGGGCTTCATCTTCACGATCCACTTCTTCAACGGGCACCTGCGGCCGGAGAAGTTCCCGATGGACATGGTGTTCTTCACCGGCGTTGTCTCGGAGCACGAGTTGAAGGACGAGCGTCCGGTCGAGTACGCGCGCCTGGTCGAGCAGGGCCGGTTGCAGCAGCTGGAGGCGCCGGCGCCGAAGCGCGAAAGCCTGTTGTTCGGGCGGATCCTCGGGACGGCGGGCGTGGTTCTCGGCCTGATCACCATCGGCCTGATCCTGTTCGGCGCCATCTTCTAGGGTTGGCGGTAGCATTGCGATGAGGGCTCCGTCCTCGCGGACGGAGCCCTTTATGACAATAAGGGGGGCAGCGCATGAAGTTGAGATTCGGACCCAAGACGACGATGGGGGTCATCGGCGCACTGGTCGCGGGAGGAATCGGGCTGATGGTGCTCGCGGCCGCCGGCATCGCGGGCTGGGAGTACACGAACAGCGACCAGTTCTGCGAGAGCACGTGCCACGCGGTGCACCCTGAGGAGATCGAGTCGCACAAGACCGCGGCGCACGCGCGCGTGCATTGCGTCGAGTGCCACATGGGCCGCAACTCGACCCTGAAGCTGATCGCGATGAAGCCCACGCACTTCAAGGAACTGTGGGGGATGATCGTCGGCTACGAGCGGCCGCTGCATGCTTCCGGCATGCGCCCGGCGCGCGAAGCGTGCGAGGCCTGCCACTATCCGCAGACCGAGCACCACGACAGCATCTCCGTCAACAAGCGCTACGGCACCGACCCGAAGAGCAGCGAGATCGAGTATCGGTTGACGCTGCACACGAGCGCCGACGCGCCGCGCGACGTGCCCTGGAAGGTTTCCGGCATCCACTGGCACATCGCGAACGACGTGCAGTACAAGAGCCCCGACGTGCAGGGGCGCGAGATTCCGTGGGTCCAGGTCACGAGGCCGGACGGCACCAAGATCGTCTACACGGACGCCGAGTCGAAGCTCTCGAAGGAGGATCTGGCGAAGCTCGAGCCACGCCGGATGGAGTGCTTCAACTGCCACAACGCGGTGGGACACCCGTTCCCGAACCCGGCCGACCGCGTGGACGCGGCCATCGCAGCAGGCAAGATCGATCGCGAGCTGCCTAGCGTGAAGGCGCGTGCCGTCGACCTGATCGCGGCAGTCGGCGACCTGAGCGGACCCATGGAACAGCGCTCCAAGGCGATCGACAAGCTCATCGCCGAGAACGCGGCAAAGTCGCCTGTCGCGGCGAACCTGAAGGAGAAGGACGCGCAGTTCCAGAAGGTCATGCGGGAAATCCTGCTCTCCAGCACCTTCGACGAAAAGGGCGTCACCTGGAAGTCGTTCCCGAATCACGCGCAGCACAAGGACTTTCCCGGCTGCTTCCGCTGCCACAACGGCAAGCACCTGAACGACAAGGGCGAGGCGATCCGGCTGCAGTGCACGCTGTGCCACAACCTGCCGCAGGTGAAGCTCGAGAACGGCAAGAGCACCGTGCCGTCGACGGTGGTCGCTGGCGTGTCGCCGCCGGACAGCCACAACGAGCCCAACTTCATGCACGAGCACCGCTTCAAGCTCGATGACACGCTGCACGATGTGCCACGGCAAGCTCGAGTTCGGGCGCGAAGGCGGAAACTTCTGCGCGAACCCGGCGTGCCACGGACGGCAGTGGCCGGCAGTCAATCTCAACGTCGAAATGAAGTCGACGGCGGCGCCCGCTCCCGCACCGGCGGCGGCACCGGCCGCGGCGACGAAGACGTCGGCACCCGCCAAGCCTGAAAAGGCGAAGGCCGAGAAGAAGTAGCGGTACTCGCCCCGTCGAACGGCCGCCCTCGGGCGGCCGTTTCATTTTTCGGGGCCGGCCCTGTCCGCGGCGATAAACTCGACCGTTCCGTCGCCTGGAGATGCCCTGATGAACCTCGCCGATCTCGATCGTTTCGTCGCTCGCCGCTGGGACGAGGACCTGCTGCCGCAGCTGATCGACTACGTGCGCGTGCCCGCGAAGTCGCCCGCGTTCGACGCGAGCTGGGAGGCGCACGGGCACCTCAAGGCGGTGATCCAGGCGGCCGAGCAGTGGTGCCGTGCCCAGCCGATCGCCGGGCTGAAGCTCGAGATCGTGACGATCGACGGGCTGACGCCCTGCCTCTTCTTCGACGTTCCGGCGACCGCGGGCCTCGGCGACGACCGCACCGTGCTGTTCTACGGCCACCTCGACAAGCAGCCGGAAATGGTCGGCTGGCGCGAGGACCTCGGCCCGTGGAAGCCCGTGTACGAGGACGGCAAGCTCTACGGGCGCGGCAGCGGCGACGACGGCTACGCGGTGTACTGCGCGCTGACGACGATCGCCGCGATCGATGCCCAGGGCGCGCCGCGTCCGCGCTGCGTCGGCCTGATCGAGACGTGCGAGGAAAGCGGCAGCCCGGACCTGCCGGCCTATCTCGACCTGCTGGCGCCGCGGCTCGGCGACGTTCAACTGCTCGTCGGTCTCGACTCCGGCTGCCGCAACTACGAGCAGCTGTGGGTCACCACGTCGCTGCGCGGGCTGGTGGGCGGCACGCTGACCGTCGAGATCCTGTCCGAGGGCGTGCACTCGGGCCATGCGAGCGGGATCGTGCCGTCGTCGTTCCGCATCGCGCGCCAGTTGCTGAACCGCGTCGACGACGCGCAGACCGGGCACGTCCTGCTGCCGGAACTGCACGCGGAGATCCCGGCGGAGCGCGTCGAACAGGCGCACGCGGCCGGCGCGATCCTCGGCGACCAGGTGTGGAAGGAGTTTCCGTGGGTCACCTGCAACCACGGGCCCGACGCCCAGGCGCACGCGATGCCGACGACGACCGATCCGGTCGACGCCATCCTGAACCGCACTTGGCGGCCGGCGCTGTCGGTGACCGGCGCGGCGGGCTTCCCGGCGATCGACTCCGCCGGCAACGTGCTGCGGCCGAAGACGACCTTCAAGCTGAGCATGCGGATTCCGCCGACGGTCGACGGCGAGCGGGCGACGTCGGCGCTGCGCAAGGCGCTGACTGATAACGCGCCGTACAACGCGCGGGTGACCTTTGACGCGGACCACGGCGCGACCGGATGGAACGCGCCGGAGACGGCGCCGTGGCTGAAGCAGGCGTTCGAAGCGGCGTCGCGCAACGTCTACCAGCGCGACGTTGCGTGGATCGGCGAGGGCGGCACGATTCCCTTCATGAGCATGCTGGGCGCGAAGTTCCCGCGCGCGCAGTTCTTCATCACCGGCGTGCTGGGACCGCACTCGAACGCGCACGGCCCGAACGAGTTCCTGCACGTCCCGTACGCGAAGAAGCTGACCGCGGCGGTCGCGAGCGTGGTCGCCGCGGTGCGCTGACGACCCCTACCGCGGCAGCGGATGGCGTTGCTTCCACTCCTCGGTGGCGACGCGCAGGAACGCCGCGACGTCGTCCGCGCCGATGCGCGGAAGGCCGAGGTGCTGTCCGGCGGCTTCGAGCGCGGCCAGCGGGGCGTGCCTGTCCAGCGGGGGCGCGAGCGTCTGCTTCGACAGTTTCTCGCCCCGTTCGTCGACCACCACCGGGACGTGAAGGTAGCGCGGTGGCGGCAGGCCGAGCACGCGCTGCAGGTGGATCTGCCGCGGCGTGTTGTCGAGCAGGTCGGCCCCGCGCACGACGTCGGTGATGCGCTGGTGCGCGTCGTCCACGACCACCGCCAGCTGGTACGCCCACAGCCCGTCCGCGCGCCGGATCACGAAGTCGCCGACTTCGCGCGCGAGTGACTGCGCGTACGGACCGACCGCGCGGTCGACGAAGGACACCGTCGCGTCAGGCACCCGGATGCGCCAGGCGCGCACGTTCGCCGGCGCGACGGCGGCTCGCGAGCACGTGCCCGGATAGACGCCGTCCGGCCAGCCCGGCCGCGCGGCGATCGCCGCCTCGACGTCCTTCCGCGAGCAGGCGCATCCGTACACCAGCCCCTGGCCGGCCAGCTGCAGGAACGCAGCTTCGTACGCGTCCGAACGCCGGCTCTGCAGCAGCACCGGTTCGTCGGACTCGAGTCCGCAGTCCGCGAGCTGGCGCAGGATCTCGTCGCCGGCCCCGGCCACCTCACGCGGCGGGTCGAGATCCTCGATCCGGACGATCCAGGCGCCGCCCGCCGCGCGCGCGTCGAGCCAGCTCGCGAGCGCCGCGACGAGGGAGCCCGCGTGCAGCGGGCCGGTGGGCGAGGGGGCAAACCGGCCCCGGTAGGCCATCGATCGGGCTCGGAAGAGGTTGTGGCAACGGGCCGGGAGCACGCGGCGAGTCGCCGGGTGCGCAGCTGCGCCCGGGCTGCGATTATCCGGGAAGGCTTGCACTTCCGGCTCGGCGCGGCGGTTCCCGACAGCCGGCGATTGCTGCGCGCATCGGGCGCCAGCTACGATGCGCCCTTGACGTGAAGGCGCAGGCGGTTTCGCCGACAACGCGCTGCGCACCAGAAGCACCTACCGACACGCCACGATGGAGCCGAGCGGAGCCGTTCCCACTGCGCGAAGAACGCCGGCTCGATCCAGCACGTCCCAGTCGTTCGATCTCCGCACCGCCTTCGCCGTCGAGCGTCGCCTGCTGCCGGCGCTGCTGCTGCTCGCGGTCCTGACCACGTTCGTCGCGCTGGGCGCGGGCGCCGGCGGCTGGGCCTTCGCCTGGCTCGCGCTTGCCGCCGTGAACGCGGCCGTCCGCTTCATGGTCGCGACGTCGCACGTCGACTCCAGGATCGCCGTGGCGCCCGACTCGACGCCCGGCCGCGCCTACCTCGGCACGGCGATCGCGGACATCGCGCTGTGGGCCGCGATGTTCGCGCTGGTCCCGAAGCCGGCGATCTTCCTCGGCGGTTCGGGCGCCTACGCCGCGAGCGGCGCCGTGCTGTTCGGGGCCTTGAGCTACGGCGGCTGGCCGCGCACCTGGACGCTCTACATCGCGGCGTGGATCGCCATCTCGGCGATCGGCCTGCTGCGGGTGCCCGACCACGTCGTGTTCGCGCTGGCGTTTCCGCTCTGGCTGCTCGCGGCGTGGTGGATCGGGCGCCAGCAGCCGCTCGCGCGGCACGGCGAGAGGAAGCCGCCGCCAACGCTGGTCAGCAACCCGACGAAATTCGGCTGGCAGGCCGCGGTCCACGCGATGCCCTCGCCCGTCATCGTCGTGCGCGACAACCGCGTCATCGACATCAACGGCGCGGCGGGCGAGTTCATCGGCCGCAGCGAGCGGTCCATCGTCGGCAATTCGATCGACCAGTCGATCGTCGCCGAGCCGGCGTCGGCGCTCGATCCGACCAAGCACCGGACCGCGGCGAGCGTCGACGTCGAGGTGCGCGCGGCGCACCGCTCGTCGCCCGGGCCGACGTGGAAGGGCCGCGTCCGCTTCATGGAACCGGGCCGGGCGAGCTCCGTGCTGGTGATCGCGCTGACCGAGGAGAAGAAGTCGCAGCCCAGGCAGCAGCGCCTGCTCGAGGACGCGCTGCGGCTCGCCGACTGGATCGGCGGCCTGCAGGGCCTGCCCTGGTACCGCGACGAGCGCGGCCGCCTCGTCGTGCCGCGCGAGTTCCCCGCCGCCGAGGACAACCGGCTCGTGGCCGATCCGCACGCCTTCCCGCTGGCCTACCTGATTCCGGAGGCCGACCGCGCGCGCATCAACGGCCAGTACCGCGCGGCGCTGCGGGGCGGCGGCGTGTTCGACGACTGCATGCAGCTGCGCGACGCGACCGGCGCGCTGCGCAGCGTGCGCGTCGTGTGCATGACGCGCGCGCCGCGCGGCTCCGGCGCCGTGCACATGATCATCGGCACGATCGCCGAAGCGCGCGCCGGTGCCGCGTCCGCGATCCGCGAGGCGGCCGGTGACCTGCTGGCGCGGCTTCCGGTGCTCGTCTGGATCGTCGACGACCAGGGCCGTGTCGTGCACGCGCAGGGCAACGAGCCGCGTCGCTGGGGCGTGCGGGCGGCGCCGAGCCTGCGGCCCCAGTGGGACGAGGCGTTCGAGTTCAAGCCCGAGTCGCGGCTCGCGGTGATGAACGGCATCCAGAAGGCCTTGCGCGGCGAGGCCGCGTTCGATGTCGTCAACGCCCGCACGAGCCGTTCCGGCGGGCGACTTCACCTGCGGAGCCACTTCATTCCGTACACGGGGGCGAAGAGCAACGCGGTGATGGTCCTCGACACGATCGCGTCGCCGACCGAACTGCTCGAGCTCGACAAGCTGAAGCGCAGCAAGGCGCTCTACAAGTCGCTGGTGGAGGCGTCCGCCAGCCTCATTTGGGCCTGCGATCACAACCTGACGCTGACCTTCGTCAGCCGCCGTGCCGCGCGCGAGATCTACGGCTACGAACCGCGCGACCTGCTGGGTCGCCCGGTCGACGTGCTGCTGCCGAAGGACGTCGAGCAGCCGGCGGTGCTGAACGCCTTCGAGGCGCTGCGCGAAGGCAAGCCGATCCGCGACCTCGAGGCGGTCCACCTCACGCAGGACGGGCGCCGCGTCATCGTTTCGATCAGCGCAGTGCCGATGCGCCACCGCGACGGCCGCTTCGCCGGGCTCATCGGGATGAACGCCGACCTCACCGCGCTGAAGTCGCGCGAGCGGCGGCTGTCCGAGGCCTTGCGGGTCGAGCGCACGGTGCTCGATTCCGCGGGGCAGGCGATCGCCGTCGTGAAGCAGGGCATGGTGCAACGCTGCAACGACGCGTTCCTGCGCATGGCCGGCCTGCCGCCCGACGAGCTCGCGAAAGTGCCGGTCGCCGGCACGCTGGTGGATCACGAGGACTGGGTCGATGTGACGAGCGCTGCCGACGAAGCGCGATCGCGCGACCAGGCGGTGGTGCGCGAGTTGCGCGTCAGGCGCGGCACGATCCTCGGCGTGGACGACGCCGCGTGGTGCCAGGTCACGGCGCGCTCCATCGCGGCCGGCGAGTACGTGTTCGTGATCGCGGACATCGACACGCTGAAGCAGCGCGAGGCCAACGCGGTGCACGAGGCGCATCACGACGAGCTGACCGGGCTGCCCAACCGCCGCCTGCTGGCCGAACGCGCCGCGGCTGCGCTGGCCACGTCGGAACTGCGGCAGGTCAGCTGCGCCGTGCTCGCCATCGACCTCGACGGGTTCAAGGAGATCAACGACCGCCACGGCCATGAAGCCGGCGACCGGATGCTGCGGGAGATCGCGGCGCGGCTCACGCGCGTGATGCGGCCGCAGGACACGGTTGCGCGCCGCGGCGGCGACGAGTTCGCCGTGCTGGTGCCCGATGTCGGCTCGATGATGGAAGTCGAGAAGATCGCCGAGCGGCTGCTCGGCGCGGTCGCGCAGCCGGCGACGCTCGCCGAGGGCCTGGCCGACCTGCGGGTGTCGGCGAGCATCGGCATCGCGCTGGCTCCGGAGCAGGGGCGCGACCTCGAGCGGCTGCTGCAGCTGGCGGACCTCGCGATGTACGACGCCAAGCTGAAGGGCAAGAACCGCTACGCCTTCGCGCACGGGGCGAGCATGCCGGCGAACGTCACGCCGTTAGTGCCGCGCGCGTCGCGGGCTTCCTGAGCTTCTCGATCCACCAGGCCACGGCCTTTCCGCGCGCGTCCTGGCGCCAGGCGGCTTTCAGCGCGCTGCTGCGCTCGCCCTGGTCCGTTTCCCTGATCACCAGTTCGCCGCGCCCGACCGCGTCCGCGATGCGTCCGCGCGGCAGGTAGCCGCAGCCGAGGCCGGCTTTCTGCGCTTCGATCTTGGCGGCCATGGTCGGCACGGTGAGCACGTCGATCGCGCCCGTGAAGCCGGTCGTGCGCGGCGCGAGCTGCTGCGAGGTGTCGCCGACGACAACCTGGCGATGCCGGCGGATCTCGGCCGTGTCGAGCGGCGACGGGAGTAACGCGAGCGGGTGGAAGGGCGCGACGGCGAACACGAGGTCGACCGCGCCGAGCGGCTCCGAGCGGTAGCCGACGCTCAGCCGATGCGGCGCGGGGCCCTCTTCGGATGCGCCGACCGCGAGGTCCGCCCGGCCCGTCAGCAGCGCATCCCAGGTCCCGCCGAGGACTTCCTCCGTCACACGGACCTGCGTCGGCGCGACAGCGCAGAAGTCGTCCAGCAGCGGCAGGAATCGATCAAACGGAATGATCGTGTCGAGCGCGATTCGCAGTTCGCGCTCCCAGCCGGCGGCCACGCGCTGGACCCGGCGCGCGAGTTCGTCCGCGGCGGCGATCAGGTGCCGCCCTTCGCGCAGCAGTTCCTCGCCCGCCGGCGTCAGCCGGGCCCGGTAGCCGGCGCGGTCGAACAGCAGCACGTCCAGGTCTTCCTCGAGGCGGCGCGCGGCATAGGTCACCGCCGACGGCACGCGGCCGAGTTCCTCGGCGGCGGCCGCGAAGCTGCCGCGGCGCGCGATCGCGTCGACCAGTTCCAGCGACTCCAGGCTCAGCTTGGCCACGGGAATCTAAGTGAAATAGTTTGAATGAGATCGTGAGTCTATACCCGATGTCTTTGGTCGGGAATGTCGGCACGATCCGCTCTTGGCCGCCCTCGGGCGGATCGGGACGAACAAGGAGCTATCTCATGCTTGCCACCAGGCGCAGCGCCGAACGCGGGTACGCGGATCACGGCTGGCTGAAGTCGTTTCACAGCTTTTCGTTCGCGGACTACTACGACCCGCGGCACATGGGTTTCGGTCCGCTGCGCGTCATCAACGAGGACCGCGTTGCGCCGGGCATGGGGTTCGGGACGCACGGTCACCGCGACATGGAGATCATCAGCTACGTGCTCGATGGCGAACTGGCGCACAAGGACAGCCTGGGCAACGGCTCGGTGATCCGTCCCGGCGACGTGCAGCGCATGAGCGCGGGCACCGGCGTGCGGCACTCGGAGTTCAATCACTCGTCCGCGCAGGTCACGCACTTCCTGCAGATCTGGATCGAGCCCAGCGTGCAGGGCATCGCGCCCAGCTACGAGGAGAAGCGGTTCGAAGCCGCGGACAAGCGCGGCCGGCTGCGCCTCGTGGCGTCGCCCGACGGCGCCGAGGGCTCGGTGACGATCCACCAGGACGCCCGGGTATACGCGGGGCTGTTCGACGGCGACGAGCGTGCGACGCTCGCCGTCGCTCCCGGCCGGCGCGCCTACGTGCACGTGGCGCGCGGCGAGATCGACGTCGACGGGCAGAGGCTCGTCGCGGGCGACGCGGCGATGGTCACGGACGCCGGCCGTGTCGAGCTCGCCGGGGGGAAGGATGCCGAGGTGCTGGCGTTCGACCTTCCATGACGGCTTTCCAGAACAGCAACGACAGGAGAAAAGGGGAATGAGGACAACGATGACCGATGCGTTCGCATTCATCGGCCGCGTGCTGATCGCGGCGATGTTCGTGTACGCCGGCTACGGGAAGATCGGCGGGTTCGAGGGCACGGCCGGCTACATCGCGTCGAAGGGGCTGCCGCTGTCGCAGCTCCTGGCAGCCGGCACCATCGCGCTCGAGATCGTCGCCGGCGTGATGCTGGTCGCCGGCTGGAAGGCGCGCTGGGCCGCCTTTGCGCTGGCGGTCTTCACCGTCGCGGCGAGCGTGCTGTTCCACAACTTCTGGGCCTTCCCGGCGGACCAGTTCCGGACGCAGCAGCTGTTCTTCCTGAAGAACATGGCGATCACCGGAGGCCTGCTGATGATCGCGGCGTTCGGCGCCGGACGCTGGAGCGTCGACCGGCGCTGAGTCGCGGGGTCAGGCGAGGACGCGCTGCATGAAGGCGGCGATGTCGCTGATCTCCTCGGCGCTCACGGAGTGCGGCATCGGGTAGTCGTGCCACTCGACGGCATACCCGGCCGCCTTCAGCGCGTCGCGCGACGCGGCTCCGCGGGCCAGAGGCACCACGGGATCCTGCGTGCCGTGGGCGAGGAACACCGGCACTCCCTTGCTCCCTGCCGCCGCTTCCTTCGAAAACGACTCGGCGAGCGGCAGGTAGCACGACAGCGCGATCAGGCCCGCGAGCGGCTGCGGCTGGCGCAGGCCGGTGTGCAGCGTGATCGCGCCCCCTTGCGAGAAGCCGGCGAGCACGATGCGCGAGCGCGCGACGCCGCGCGCCACCTCGCGCTCGATCAGCGCCTCGACCATGCCCTGCGACGCCCGGATGCCTCGCTCGTCCTCGCGCCGCACGAGGTCGGCGCCGAGGATGTCGTACCAGGCGCGCATCACGTAGCCGCCGTTGATCGTCACCGGCATCGTCGGCGCGTGCGGAAAGACGTAGCGCGCGGCCGGAGCGCCGTGCGTTTCGAGTTCACGCACGACCGGCACGAAGTCGTAGCCGTCGGCGCCGAGGCCGTGCAGCAGGATCACGGTCGCGCCCGGCGACGGGCTCGTCTGGACTTCGACACACTGCAGTTCGTTCATGCTGGTCTTCGCTGTGCGTTCTTCGGGCGAAACGCCTTGACGACGGCGTCGTGCGTTTCGATGTACGGGCCGCCGATCAGGTCGATGCAGTAGGGCACGGCAGCGAAGATCCCGTGCACCAGCGCCTTGCCGTCGGGCGCCTTCAGCCCTTCGAGCGTTTCGGCGATCGCCTTCGGCTGTCCCGGCAGGTTGAGGATCAGCGCGGCGTGGCCGGCGACTTCGCGCAGCACACCCACCTGGCGCGACAGGATCGCGGTCGGCACGAACTCGAGCGAGATGCGGCGCATCTGTTCGCCGAAGCCCGGCATCTCGCGCGTCGCGACGGCGAGCGTCGCTTCGGGAGTCACGTCGCGGCGCGCGGGGCCGGTGCCACCGGTGGTCAGCACCAGGTCGCAGCCGACGTCGTCGACGAGGTCGATGAGCGTGGCCTCGATCGCGGCTCGTTCGTCGGCGATCAGTCGCTCGTGGGCCCGGAACGGGCTCTTCAGCGCGCGTTCGAACCACGCTTTCAGCGCGGGCAGGCCCTGGTCTTCGTACACGCCGCGGGAGGCGCGGTCGGAAATGGACACGAGCCCGAGGATCAGTTCGTCGGGATGCGAGCGTTCAGCCTTCATGCGCGTCTTCGCTGGAAGTGTGGGGTGCCAGTTGGTCGTGCAGCCAGCGGTACAGCGCGCGCGCGTGCTTCGGGGGCTGACCGGCCGCGTGCTCGCGGCGGGCGGCGCGGATCGCCGCGCGCAGCCACTGCACGTCGGCGCCGGGCCGCTCCGACATGAAGGCAGTCAGCGCTTCGTCGTCGGCGAGCAGCCGGTCGCGCCAGCGCTCCGCAAGGTGCATCAGCGCGACCGCCGCGCGCGACTCGCCGGTGGCGCGTCCGATGGCGGCGCGGACCTCGTCGGCGTCGACCTGCCGCATCAGCTTGCCGATGTACTGCATGTGCCGCCGCCGGCCTTCGTGGCTGGTCACGCGATGTGCGAAGGCGATGGCTTCGCGCAGTTCCTGCGGGAGGTCGACCTGCGCCAGCTGGTCGCGGCCCAGTTCCACCAGCTGCTCTCCGAGCGCCTGCAGCGCGTGCATCTCCTTCTTGCGCTGCGTCTTGCTCGGGCGTTCGCTGCCGTTGGCGGCCTCGTCGTCGGGCTGCGCGTCGGTCGAGGTCGAGTCGGGGGCTTGCATCATCGTTGTTTATGATACCGGCCACTATCGCAGCACCTCGGTCGCCGCACCTCGGCGGCTCCCCCCTCCTGCACAAGCGATGCCGACCGCCCCATGACCATCTTCTCGATCTCCGACGACCGCCTCACCGACCTCGCGCAGGACGCGTTGAAACACGCGCGCGCGCTGGGTGCAAGCGACGCGTCGTGCGAGGCCAGCGAGTCGACCGGGCTGTCGGTCACCGTGCGTCACCGACAGGTGGAGACGATCGAGCGCACCCGCGACAAGGGGCTGGCCGTCACCGTGTACATCGGCCAGCGGCGCGGCCATGCGTCGACGTCCGATTTTTCGAAGGTCGCGATCCGGCAGGCGGTGGAGGCGGCTTACAACATCGCGCGGTTCACCGCCGAGGACGATGCCGCGGGACTGCCGGACCCGGACACGTTGCAGCGAAACCCGCCTGACCTCGATCTGTTCCATCCGTGGCTGCTCGACGCGGACGAGGCGATCCGCCTCGCGAAGCGCTGCGAGGGCGCGGCGTTCGCGGTGAGCCCGCAGATCGTCAACTCGGAGGGCGCGAACGTCTACACGTCGTCCGGGCACTTCGTGCTGGCCAACACGCGCGATTTCGTCGGCGGCTACCCGTACTCGCGCCACTCGATCTCGGTGTCGCCGATCGCGCGCAACGCGCACGGGATGCAGCGCGACGACTGGTATTCGTCGTCGCGCATCCACGCGGAGCTCGCGTCGCCGGAGGCCGTCGGCGACTACGCGGCGCGGCGCGCGCTCGCGCGGCTCGCGGCCCGGAAGCTCAAGACGCGCCAGTGCGCGGTGCTGTTCGAGGCACCGCTCGCGTGCGGCCTGCTCGGCAGCTTCGTGCAGGCGGCGAGCGGCGGATCGCTCTACCGCAAGGCGTCCTTTCTCGTCGACTCGCTCGGCAAGAAGGTCTTCGCCGACCACGTCTCGCTGCACGAGGACCCGTTCATCCCGCAGGGCGCCGGCTCCAGCCCGTTCGACGAGGAAGGCGTGCGCGGCATGAAGCGCGACGTCGTCCAGGGCGGGGTGCTGAACGGCTACTTCCTGTCGACGTACTCGGCGCGCAAGCTCGGACTGAAGTCCACCGGCAACGCCGGCGGCGCCTACAACCTCGAGTTGCGCTCGAAGGCCACCGAGCCCGAGGACGACTTCGAGGTCATGCTGCGCCGGCTGGGCACCGGGCTTCTGGTCACGGACCTGATCGGGCAGGGCGTCAATTACGTGACCGGCGACTACTCGCGCGGCGCAAGCGGGTTCTGGGTCGAGAAGGGCGAGATCCGCTACCCGGTCGAGGAGATCACGATCGCCGGCAACCTGCGCGACATGTTCAGGAACATCGCAGGGGTCGGCACGGACCAGGTCGTGCGCGGCAGCAAGATCGCCGGCTCCGTGCTGATCGACGGCATGAAGGTCGGCGGAGCCTGAGGCGTCCCCGCCCGGCGTGCCTCCTTGCCCGCGCGAGGCTGGTCGCTACAATCGCGCCCAAACGCGGGAGCCTTGGCCCGCACTCTTTTTGAACGACAAAGAGTCCCGTTCGGGACGAGGAGACGTTATGCAACGACGGAAGTTCTTGGCAGGGGCTGGAGCCGGTGCCGCCGCGGTCGCGACGATCGCGGCGCCGGCGGTTCACGCGCAGGCGCAAGTGCGGTGGCGCCTCGCATCGAGCTTCCCGAAATCGCTGGACACGCTGTTTGGCGCAGCGGAAGTCTTCGCGAAACAGGTGACGACCGCCACCGGCGGCAAGTTCACGGTCACTGCGCACGCAGCGGGTGAACTGGTGCCGCCGTTCGGCGTCGTCGATGCCGTGCAGAACGGCACGGTCGAGTGCGCGCACACCGCGCCGTACTACTTCTTCGGCAAGGACGAGACCTTCTCGATCGACTGCGCGATCCCGTTCGGCCTGAACGCGCGGCAGATGGCGGCGTGGATGTACGAGGGCAACGGCCTGAAGCTGCTGCGCGAGTTCTACGCCAAGTACAACATCGTCAACTTCCCGATGGGCAACACGGGCGCGCAGATGGGCGGCTGGTACCGCAAGGAGATCAAGTCGGTCGCCGACATGAAGGGCCTCAAGATGCGGATTTCCAACCTGGCCGGCGTCGTCTGCACGCGCATGGGGGTCGTTCCGCAGACCCTGCCGGGCGGCGAGATCTACACGGCGCTGGAGAAGGGAACGATCGACGCGGCCGAATGGGTCGGCCCGTACGACGACCTGAAGCTGGGCTTCAACAAGGTCGCGCCGAACTACTACTACCCCGGCTGGTGGGAAGGCGGACCGCAGTTGTCGCTGTACATCAACAGCAAGTCGTGGGAGGCCCTGCCGGCAGACTACAAGGCAATCGTCGAAGCGGCCGCGGCGTACGCCGGGATCGACCTGCAGGCGAAGTACGACGCGAGAAACCCGGCGGCCCTCAAGCAACTGGTGGCCGCCGGCACCAAGCTGCACCGGTTCCCGAAGGACGTGATGGACGCCGCGTTCAAGATCTCCAACGAGGTCTACGCCGAGATCAGCGCCAAGAACCCGACGTGGAAGAAGGTCTACGACGACTACATCGGGTTCCGGCGCGACCAGAACCTGTGGTTCCGCTTCGCTGAAGCGTCGTTCGACGACTTCATGCAGTCGCAGAAGCTCTAGGCGCTACGGCAGCACAAGAACGGGCCGCTCTTGCGGCCCGTTTTCTTTGGTCCGGCGTTCCCGCGCTACTTCTTCGCGGCGTCGCTCTTTAGCGCCCGCCGTACCGCTTCCATCGGGTCCTCCTCAGCGGGCTCGCTTGTCGGCGGTGCCTTGGCGTCCGGGGCCGCGCTTGGTGCCGTCGGTCGACGGCTCGGGCGCCGGCATCGCCGGCGGTTCGTCACGGTAGCCGCGCGGCTCCGCCTCGAACTGGAGCTTGTCGAGGTCGACCGGGGCCGTCTGGCTGTCGCCAATGACCAGGCTGGGGAACGTGATGACCATCACGACCATGAAGAGCTGGATGGCAATGAATGCCAATCCGCCCTTGTAGATCTCCATGGTCGACACGGCCGGGATCTTCCTGCCGGTGACTCGATCCGGATAGTCGTGCCGCGGCGCCACGCTGCGCAGGTAGAACAGCGCGAAACCGAAGGGCGGCGTGAGGAAGGACGTCTGCAGGTTCATCGCCACGATGACGCCGAACCAGATCAGCGCCCAGTGGGCCTGCGTGCCGGCCGGCAGCAGTTCCGGAAGGATCTTGTCCGCGACCGGCGCCAGCAGCGGAATCACGATGAACGCGATCTCGAAGAAGTCGATGAAGCAGCCCAGGATGAAGATCAGGACGTTGACGATGATGAGGAACCCGAGCGCGCCCGCCCGGCATGTCCTTGAACAGCGACTCGACGAAGATGTGGCCTTCGGCCGCGTTGAACGTGAAGCTGAACACCGTCGAGCCGATCAGGATGAACATCACGAAGCACGACAGCCGCGTCGTGTTCACCAGCGCCTGCTTCAGCAGCGACATCGACAGGCGCCGGTTGGCGACCGCCATCAGCAGCGCGCCCACCGCGCCCATCGCGCCGCCTTCCGTGGGCGTGGCCACGCCGAGGAAGATCGTGCCGAGCACGAGGAAGATCAGCACGAGCGGCGGGATCAGGACGAAGGTCACGCGTTCCGACAGCTTCGACACGAGATTCAGGCGGAACAGCCGGTTGAGCAGCGCGAGGCCCAGGGCCGTGAACGAAGCGATCGTCATCGACATGATCAGGACTTCGTCGCCGGGCGCCGGCAGCTGGCGCTCCACCAGCGGGTTGATCACGCGCTCGTGCACGTGGCCCCACGCGAACCCGGCCGCGGTGGCGATCGCGAGCAGGACCAGCAGGGACTTGTGCCCGCTCGCCCCGTTCGCCTCCCGATAGATGCGCGCCTCGGCGGGGAGCGCCGGCGCCCACGACGGCTTGATGATCGAGATGACGATCACGTAGATCGCGTAGCACGCGACCAGCAGCAGCGCGGGCAGGATCGCGCCCGCGTACATGTCGCCGACCGAGCGGCCGAGCTGGTCGGCGAGCACGATCAGGACGAGCGACGGCGGGATGGCCTGCGCCAGCGTCCCCGAGGCGGTGATCACGCCGGTGGCGATCGTCCGGTTGTATCCGTAGCGCAGCATGATCGGCAGCGAGATCAGGCCCATCGAGATCACCGCGGCGGCCACCACGCCGGTCGTCGCGGCGAGCAGGGCGCCGACGAAGATCACGGCCAGCGCCAGTCCGCCGCGGATCGGCCCGAAGACCTGGCCGACCGTCTCGAGGAGGTCCTCCGCCATGCCGCTCTTTTCGAGGATGATGCCCATCAGCGTGAAGAACGGCACCGCGAGCAGCGTGTCGTTCTGCATGATCCCCTGGACGCGCAGCGGCAGCGCCTGGAACAGCGTCGCTGGGAACAGGCCGATCTCCATCCCGATGAAGCCGAACGCGAGGCCAGTGGCGGCGAGCGAGAAGGCGACCGGGAAGCCCGTCAGCAGGAACACCAGCAACCCGCCGAACAGCAGCGGCACGAAGTTCGCGGCGATGAACTGGCTCATTGATGCGCCGCCTTCGCCGGTTCCTCGACGATGGCCTGCGACTGCGGCGTCTCCGCATGCGCCAGCGGATCGGGGATCAGCCCTTTCAGGAAGGCGATGCGCTTGACCAGTTCGGATGCGGCCTGGGCCAGCAGCAGCACCATGCCGAGCGGCAGCAGCGCCAGCACCGGCCAGCGGACCAGCCCGCCGGCGTTCTGCGACATCTCGCCGGACTGCCATGCCTTCACGAACAACGGCCAGGACAGTTGCAGCAGGATCCAGGCGAGCGGCGTCAGGAACGCGACGATGCCGACGATGTCGATGATGTTGCGGGTCCGCGCGCTCAGGCGGCCCGAGATGAAGTCGATGCGGACGTGCGCGTTGTGCAGGAAGGCGTAGCCGGCGCCCAGCAGGAACACGGCCGCGAACAGGTACCACTGCACTTCCAGCCAGGCGTTCGAGCCCACGCTGAACACCTTGCGCACGATCGCGTTGGCGGCGCTGACGATGACCGTCGAGAACAGCGCCCAGATCAGGACGCGCCCGACCCAGTCGCTGATCGCGTCCATTCCGCGTGACAGGCGGAGCAGGAACTGCATGAAGTCCTCCCTGACGGCGCCGCGCCTCAGGTCACGCATGGCTCGGCGGGGCGCAGGCATTCTAGCTTTCGCCTCGCGGGACTCTCAGGACTTCGCGAGGCGAGCGCGCCACTGCGCGACCTGCGCCCGCACCTGGGCGGGCGCCGTGCCGCCCACGTGATCGCGCGCGGCGAGCGAACCCGCGGTCGTCAGCGCGGCCCGCACGTCGTCGGCGACCTGCGGCGCGAGCCGCTGCAGGTCGGCGAGGGGCAGGGCGTCGAGCGCGCACCCGCGTTCCACCGCGAGGCGCACCGCGCGGGCGACCGCCTCGTGCGCGTCGCGGAACGCCACGCCCTTGCGCACCAGGTAGTCGGCGAGGTCGGTCGCCGTCGAGTAGCCCTCGTTGGCCGCCTGCTCCATCGCGGCGGCGTTCACTTCCAGGCCGGGCAGCATCTCGGCGAACGCCCGCAGCGTGTCCGCCAGCGTGTCGACGGTGTCGAACACCGGTTCCTTGTCTTCCTGGTTGTCCTTGTTGTAGGCGAGAGGCTGGCCCTTCATCAGCGTGAGCAGCGCCGTCAGGCTGCCGTACACGCGGCCGGTCTTGCCCCGCGCGAGTTCGGCGACATCGGGGTTCTTCTTCTGCGGCATGATCGACGAGCCGGTCGTGAACCGGTCGGGCAGGCGCACGAAGCCGTACCGCTGGCTCATCCACAGCACGAGTTCCTCGGACAGGCGCGACACGTGCATCATCGCGATCGCCGCCGCCGCGCAGAACTCGATGGCGAAGTCGCGGTCGCTGACGGCGTCGAGCGAATTGGCGGCCACGGCCTCGAAGCCGAGCCGCTCGGCGACGAAGGCGCGGTCGATCGGGAACGTCGTTCCCGCCAGCGCCGCCGCTCCGAGCGGCAGCCGGTTGATCCGCCGGCGCGCGTCGACGAAGCGTTCGCGGTCGCGTTCGAACATCTCGACGTACGCGAGCAGGTGATGGCCGAACGTCACGGGCTGCGCCACCTGCAGGTGCGTGAACCCGGGCATCACGGTCGCGGCGTGGCGCGAGGCCTGCTCGACGAGGGACGACTGCACGCGCGCGAGCAGGCCGACGATGCCGTCCAGCTTCGCCGCGCAGCCACAGCCGGATGTCGGTGGCGACCTGGTCGTTGCGCGAGCGCCCGGTGTGAAGGCGCTTGCCGGCGTCGCCGACGAGGTCGGTCAGCCGCTTCTCGATGTTCAGGTGCACGTCCTCGAGGTCGAGGCGCCACTCGAACGTTCCCTGCTCGATCTCGCCGCGGACCTGAGTCAGTCCGCGCTCGATGTCGGCGAGGTCGGTCGCCGAGATGATGCCGGCCCGCGCGAGCATCGCGGCGTGGGCGAGCGACCCTTCGATGTCGGCGAACGCGAGACGGCGGTCGAACCCGACCGACGCGGTGTAGCGCAGCACGAAATCGGCCACCGGTTCGTCGAATCGACCCGACCAGGCACTGCTTTTCGAAGCCAGTGGATTCGCGGGTTGCGCAGGGTGCTCTGACATAATCGATTCGAGGTTCGGCGCTCTCGAGGAACCTTGCCTGGCGCCGTATGGTTGTCGTTCGCGGGGATTATAGGTTTGAAGACATCGCCACCCGCACTGAAGGGACCGCTGGCGCGCGACGAGACCGCGGTGCCGACGCCGGGGCGCGTGATTCCGGACGGCTGCAACCTGGGTGTGCTGCTGCGCGCGGTCAGCTTCGTGTTCGCCCTGGCGGCCTGCGCGGCGCTCGGCGCCTCGTCTTCTGCGAACGAGGCGGTCGATTCCCTCCTGCGCGCGATGTCCTTCGCCGTTCCGGGCACGCTCGGGACGCTGATGCTCTGGTGCGCAGCGCGCCGCGCGCTTCCCGAACTCGGCATGCCGGTCCAGCGCGCGATCGCATGGTTCATCCCGGGGCTCGTCGCCGCCGCCCTCGCGCTCCTCTTCTCCGCGCCGGGTGGGCCGTGGGCGGCCGCGGCGCACTTCGCGGCCGCCTTCGTGCTCGGCGCCGGGTTCCAGCACTACTGCGAGCTGCGCGAGCGCGCGTTCTCTCCGGCCGTGGTCGAGGCGAAGTACCAGGCGCTGCAGTCGCGCATCCGGCCGCACTTCCTGTTCAACAGCCTGAACGCGGTGCTGTCGGTGATCCGCACGGAGCCCGCCAAGGCCGAGCGGATGCTGGAGAGCATTGCCGAGCTGTTCCGCGCGGTGATGGCCGATACGCGGAAGTTGGTGCCTTTGCAGCAGGAAATCGAGCTTTGCCGCAACTACGTGGAGATCGAGCAGACGAGGTTGGGAAATAGGCTGGCTGTCGACTGGCAAATCGGGGCATACCACCCCCGGGCAAAGGTGCCACAGTTACTCCTGCAACCGGTCATCGAGAACGCGATCCGGTACGGCGCGGAGAAACTAGCCGGCAAGGCCGACATCGTGGTGCGCGTTCGCCAGCACGGATTCACGCTGGAGATCTTCGTCAGCAACCCGATCGCCCCGGATCGACCGGAGCGGGAGGGCAACCAGATGGGCCTTGCCAACATCAGGGGCCGCCTGGCGCTGATCTACGACCTCGAGGCCAAGGTGGAGACCCGGATGCACCGTGAACGGTTCGAGTTGACGATGACTCTGCCGGTCGAACGGCGCAGCTGAGATGGAGCAACGATGCTGAACGTGATGATCGTCGACGACGAACCCCCGGCCCGGGCGCGCCTCGGCCAGGTTCTGCGCGACTGCTCGCAGCAGGTGTCGTTGCAGCTCATCGGGGAGGCCGAGGGCGGGATTCGCGGCCTCGAGGAGGCGGACCGGTTGCGGCCCGACGTCGTGCTTCTCGACGTCAACATGCCCGACATGAACGGCATCGAGGTGGCACGCCACCTGGCGCAACGGCAGAACCCGCCGGCCGTGATCTTCGTGACGGCCTATGACGAACACGCGCTCGAAGCCTTCGAGGTGCAGGCGCTCGACTACCTGATGAAACCTGTACGCGCAGAACGTCTCGTGGCCGCCCTCGCGCGCGCCGAACGTTTCCGGACCAACGAGCCCCGGATCGAGGAACTCGCCAAGAACATCGGCGCGGTGCGGTCGCACCTCACCGTGTCCGAACGCGGCCGGATGATCCTCGTGTCGGTGGAGGAGATCGTCTACCTCCGCGCCGAACTGAAGTACGTCACGATCAAGACGCCGACGCGCGAGTACCTCACCGAGGAGTCGCTGACCTCGCTCGAGAGCGGAGTTCGGCGATCGCTTCGTCCGCATCCACCGCAACGCGCTCGTCGCGCGCAACTCCATCCTCGGCTTCCAGCGCGTCCGCGGCACCGTGGACGACGACGGCGAAGCGTCCGAGGGCCACTGGGAAGTGCTCCTGAAGGAAGTCTCGGAGCGCCTGCCGGTCAGCCGTCGGCAGTGGCCGACGGTCAAGGCCGCCGCCAGGGTCTAGCGTCGCTCGCGCGCGGCCGCGCGCCCTTCAGCTGCAGTCACGCGCGCCGGCGCTCGCGCCTGCTTCTTCTTGTCGACCTTGGCGCGGCTGCTTCGGAACTGCGGCGGCGGGTCCGCCCGCCGCAGTTCGTGCGACGCCGCGCGGGTCAGCCGCGAGTTGCAGACAGCGGCCCCCGGTAGACTTCGCCGCCTGAACGCATCGGAAGCGATTACATGAACGCACCGCAACGGGTCGTCATCGCGACCCGCGAGAGCCCGCTCGCGCTGTGGCAGGCCGAGCACGTCCAGGGCCTGCTGCGCCAGCAGGGCGCCGAGGTCGACCTGCTCGGCATGACCACGCGCGGCGACCAGATCCTCGATCGCACGCTGTCGAAAGTCGGCGGCAAGGGCCTGTTCGTCAAGGAACTCGAGGTCGCGCTCCTCGAAGGCCGCGCGGACCTCGCCGTCCACTCGCTGAAGGACGTGCCGATGGAACTGCCGCCGGAGTTCGAACTCGCGGCGGTGATGACCCGCGAGGATCCGCGCGACTGCGTCGTGTCCAATCGCTACGCGACGCTCGAGGAGATGCCTGCGGGCGCCCGCATCGGCACCTCGAGCCTGCGGCGCGAACTGATGCTGCGCGCGCGCTTCCCGCACCTCGCGATCCAGTCGATCCGCGGCAATGTCGGCACCCGGCTGGCGAAGCTCGACCGCGCCGAGTTCGACGCGCTCGTGATGGCCGCCGCCGGGCTGAAGCGGCTCGGCCTCGCCGGTCGCATCCGCCAGATCATCCCGACCACGGTGTCGCTGCCGGCGCCGGGACAAGGCGCGCTCGGCATCGAGGTGCTGCGCGCGCACCCGACCGTCCGGGCCCTGCTCGCGCCGCTCGACGATCCGTCGACGCGCGCGGCGACGGCCGCGGAGCGCGGCGTGTCGCGCGGGCTGGGCGGCAGTTGCCAGGTTCCGCTGGCGGCCTATGCGGAAGTCGAGGGCAGCGACCTGCGCCTGCGCGCCCTGGTCGGCAACGCGGCCACCGGCGAATTCGTCGAAACCGAGATCCGCGGACCGATGACCGACGCGGATGCGATCGCGGCGGAGGCGGTCGCGCGCCTGAAGGCCGACGGCGCGCTGCGCCTCCTCGGCACCGCCTGATCCGGCCTGGCCGATGCGCGCTCCGGTCATCGTCACCCGTCCGGCGGCGCCCGGCCGGCGGCTGGCGGCCGCGCTTCGACGCCGCGGCTGCGAGGTCGCGTGGTGGCCCGCTTTCGACATCGCGCCGCCCGCGAACGAGGCGGCGGTGCGCCGGGCGCTCGACCACCTGGCCGACTACGACCTGGCCCTGTTCGTCAGCCCGAACGCCGTCCATGCGACCGCGGAGCGCCTGGCCGCGGACTGGCCGGCATCGACCGTGATCGGCGCGGTCGGGGCGAGCACGCGCGACGCCGCCGCGGCCGAGTTGCCGGGTAGCGGCGCTGCACCCATCGTGGCGCCGGACGACGGCGACGAGTCGGGCTCCGAGGGCTTCTGGCGAGCGTGGCGTGCGACGGGACGGCGCGCGCGTCGGGTGCTGGTGCTGCGTGCCGCCAGCGGGCGCGACTGGATCATCGACCAGTTCCGTTCGGCCGATGCCGAAGTGGATGCGCTGGCGGTCTACGACCGTTCACCGCATGCCCTGCCGGAGGGCGAGCGGAGCCGGTTGCGCGGGTGGATGAGTAGCGGCGTCCTCCCGATCACGGTCGTCAGCAGTGCCGAAGCGGTCGGCGCGATCCTGGAGCAGGTGCAGCGGGTCGAGGGCGCCGCCGAGTGGCTGCAACGCGGCCTGGCCATCGCCACCCATCCGCGTGTCGCGCAGCGGCTGCACGCGGCGGGATTCTCGAACGTCGAGGCTTGCGCTGCCGGACGACTCGGCGGTGATCGGCAAGCTAGAATCGTTTCAGGGTTGATCACCGCCTTCCGGTGACCCGCGCCGCGACCGTGACGTCGCACCCTTTACTGCTGCCCTGTCGTCCAACGTGAGCACCGAACCGACCACGAGCCCGGAATCGGCGGTCACCCCAACCGCGGTCGCCGAGCCCGTTGGCGTTGCACCTGCCGCTCGCGCGGGCGTGCCATGGCTGGCGCTGCTCGCGCTGCTGCTCGTCGTCGCCGTCGGCGCGCTGTCGTACACCCAGCTCGCCGCGGTCAAGCGCGAGACGGCTCGCCGCCTGGCAGAACTGCAGCAGGCCGCGGCCGCCGCCACGGAGACCGCCACCCGCGCCGACGCGGAAGCGCGCGCGGCGCGACAGCAGGCCGCCGTGCTCGAATCCCGCCTCGCCGAAGTCGAGAGCCAGCGCGAGGCGCTCGAGCAGTTGTACGCGGACCTGTCGCGTGGCCGCGACGAAGCCGTGCTCGTCGAGGTGGAGCGCCTGATCACGCTCGGCGCGCAGGAACTTCAGCTCACCGGCAACGTGCCCACCGCGCTCGCCGCGCTGCAGACCGCCGACACGCGCCTGGCCCGCCTCGAGTCGCCACGCTTCCTGCCGCTGCGGCGCGTGCTCGCACGCGACATCGAGCGGCTCAGGGCCGCGCCGACCGTCGACATCACCGGCATCGCGCTGAAGATCGACCAGCTCATGACGAGTTCGGAGAACTGGCCGCTGCTTGCGGACGCGAGCCCGACGGCGCCCGCGGCGGCCGCGTCCCGCCAGGCCCCGCAACCGCCGCGCCAGGTCGAGTGGTGGGAGCGCACGTGGGAGTCGATCCAGCGTGAACTGGGCGAGTACCGGGACCTGATCCGCATCCGTGCCGTCGACGCGCCCGACGCGATGCTGCTGGGGCAGCAACAGCAGGTGCTCGTTCGCCTGCAGCTGCGGCTGCGGCTGCTCAACGCCCGCCAGGCGCTGCTCGCGCGCAACGACCGCCTGTATCGTGCGGACCTCGCCGAGGCCCAGACGCTCGTGAACCGTTACTTCGACGTGCGCCAGCGCGACACCGCCGCGGCGCTCGCATCGATGAAGCAGCTTGCTTCGGCGCCGCTTTCGGTCGAAACGCCGAACATCAATGACAGCGTGTCCGCGGTGCGCGCCGTGCGGACCGCCCCGGGCCGATAGCGATGCGCTGGCTGACGTCGGCGTTGCTGCTCGCTGTGCTGGCGGCGGTCGTCGCGCTGATCCTGCAGATCAACGCCGGCAACGTCGCCTTCCTGGTCCATCCGTACCGCATCGACGTTTCGCTGAACCTGTTCATCGTTGCGTTGGTGGTGCTGCTCGCCGTCGTGTACCTGGCGGCCCGCGCGATCCAGAAGGTGGCGGACTTTCCGCAGCAGGTGCGGTTGTATCGTGCCCGCCGCGAGGAGATCGGCGGCCAGCAGGCGCTGGTCGAAGCCGTGAGGAGCCTGCTCGAAGGGCGCTTTGCGCGGGCCGAGAAGGCCGCGCGCTCGGCGCAGTCGTCCGACACGACGGCCGGCGTGGCGGCGCTGATCGGCGCGCGCGCGGCGCACCGGATGCAGGAGTTCGAGCGGCGCGACGAATGGCTGCACCAGGCCGAGGGCGACAAGGCAGTGCAGACCGCGCGCCTCGTGACCAGCGCGGAAATGTGGACCGAGCAGCGCGAGAACGACTCGGCGCTCGACGCCATCGACCGCCTCCAGGGCGCCGGCGCGCGCCACATCCACGCCACGCGGATCGCGCTCAATGCGAATCTGCAATCCGGCCGATGGGACGACGCGCTGAAGGCCCTGCGCCTGCTCGAGAAGCGCAACGCGCTGCATCCGGTCCTCGCCCGGAAGCTCAAGCACGCGATCTACCGGGAGCTGATGCTGGCGCAGCGTCACGATCCCGCCGCGCTCGAAGCGTCGTGGCGCCGCCTGCCACAGGCCGATCGCGCGATGCCCGAGATCGCGCTGGAAGGCGCGCGCTTGCTGAACGTGGCGGGACGAGGCCAGCTGGCCGCCGAGGTCATCGAGACAGCCCTCGGCAAGTCGCCGGCCGCGTGGGACGACATGGCGGAGCGGCTGCTCGACGAATACGCACGGGCGCAGGCCTTCCCCGCGCGCGGCCAGCTGGAGCGCGCGGAGGCGTGGCTGGCGCAGGTGCCGCCGCGCGGCCCGATCCGTGCGGCCCTGCTGCGCACGGCGGGATTGATCTGCCTGCGCGAGCAACTGTGGGGCAAGTCGAAGGGTTACCTGCAGGACAGCCTCACGGAGGCCAGTCACCCGTCGACGTTCCTCGCGCTTGCGCGCCTTGCCGAGATCGTGGGCGACGAAGCCGAGGCGGCGCGGCAGTACCGCGAGGCGGCCCTCGGCTTTGCCAACTTGCCGGCGCCTTCGCCGGAAAGTCCGATGACGGCGTTGCGAGCCGGCGTGCGCGAGATCGGGCACTGAGCTCGCTTGACAGGAAATGTCGGCGCCCCATACTTGCCAACCCGACCGCCGGACCCTCCCGGCGAACGATCAAACAATAGGCAGGAGACACTCGATGATGCTGGTGAAACTGGTAGGTGCGATTGCGTTTGCGGGGGCGTTCGTCTCCGTGCCGGTCGCCGCGCAGACGACGATCAAGATCGGCTACGCCACCGCGCTGAACTCGCACTACGGGGTCGGGTCGGCAGGCGTTCTGCGAGGACGTTGAGAAGCGCACGACCGGCCGCTACAAGTGCCAGGTGTTCGCGAATTCGGCGCTGGGCGGCGAACGCGAAATGATCGAAGCCGTGCAGCTCGGCACGCTCGACGTCGTGAACACGTCGACCGGACCGGTCGGCAACTTCGTGCCCGAAGTGAACATCGTCGACATCCCGTTCCTGTTCCGCGATTACGACCACGCGCGCAAGACCATGGACGGCCCGATCGGCCAGGAACTCCTGGCCAAGTTCCCGGCCAAGGGGCTGGTCGCGCATCGCGTGGACGGAGAACGGCTTTCGCCACATCACGAACAGCAAGCGCGCGATCAACAAGCCCGAAGACGTCAAGGGCCTGAAGATCCGCAGATGCAGAACAAGGTGCACATCCAGGCCTTCCAGTCGATCGGCATCCAGCCGACGCCGATGGCCTTCCCGGAACTGTTCACCGCGCTTCAGCAAGGCACGGTCGACGGACAGGAAAACCCGATCCCGGTGATTCTGTCGGCCAAGTTCGCGCAGGTGCAGAAGCACCTGTCGCTGACCGGCCACGTCTATTCGCCGGCGCTGCTGATCGTTTCGCCGGCGCTCTGGAACAAGCTGTCGGACGCCGACAAGGCCGCCTTCCGCGAGGCGGGCAAGGCGGGATCGGCGGCGCAGCGCAAGAAGGTCAACGACGACGAACGCGACGGCATCGCGCAGCTGCGCGCGGCAGGCATGGAAGTGGTGACCAACGTCGACGGCCAGGCCTTCCGCACCGCCATGACCCCGGTGTGGAGCGAGTTCGCGAAGCAGTACGGCGCCGAAAACATCAAGCGCATCCAGGACGTCAAGTAACCGTCATCGAACGCACGGAAGAGGGCGCGGGTTTCCCCGCGCCCTTCTTGTTTCCGGCTCGTGGAAGTCCCCGATAGGTCCCCGGTCGTCGTTTCCTTAGCATCCGGCGCTCACAACACCGAAGATGCGGAGGACCGACATGGATATCAACGCGCTCCTGCTCGCCGCGACAGGGGTTGGACTGGGGACGTCATCGGCGCTGATCGCTGTCTGAGGCGCGGCGCGGCTACTTCACTGCCAGACCGCTGATCGACGGCAGCCAGGTCGAGAGGGTCGGCACCATCGTGATCAGCAGCAGCACCGCGATGTGCGCCAGCATGAAGGGCCCGAGCTCGCGCGACAGTTGCGGGAGGGGGACGCGGGTCACGGCCGATGTCACGAACAGCAGGCCGCCGACGGGCGGCGTGATCATCCCCAACGTCAGGTTGTAGATCACCACCATCGCGAAGTGGATCGGGTCGATGCCGGCGGCGTGCGCCACCGGGGCGAGTATGGGCACGAGCACCATCACTCCGGGCAGCGGCTCGATGAAGATCCCGAACACGAGCAGGAACACGTTGACCAGCAGCAGCAGTGAGATCGGACCCAGGCCGAGGTGCGCGATCCACTCCGAGATCGCCTGTGGCACGTTCTCGGTCGTGAGGACCCACGCGAAGGCATTGCTGGCTGCAACGATGATCAGGACCGACGACGTCAGGATCGCCGTACGCGACAGCAGCACGGGAACCATCTTCCACTGCAGCGTCCGGTACACGTACTTGCCGACCAGAAGCGCGTAGACGACTGCCACCACGGACGCTTCGGTGGGCGTGAACATGCCGCCGCGCATGCCGCCGAGGATGATGACCGGCAGCAGCAGCGCCGGCACGGCCTTCACCGAGTTGACGATCATCTCCCGCAGGTTCGGGCGGGGAATGTCGGACTTGAAGCCACGGCGCAGGCAGATGACCTGGTTGGTGATCATCATCGCCGCCGCGATGACGAGGCCGGGGATGATGCCCGCCATGAACAGGCCGAGCGGAGTCACCGTGTCGTCCTGCAGCGCGTAGATGATCATGATGATCGACGGCGGGATGATCGGTCCGATGATCGCCGTCGACGCCGTCAGCGCGGCCGCGTAGCCGCGGTCATAGCCCGCGCGCTCCATCATCCTGACGAGCATTGCGCCCGGCCCGGCGGCGTCGGCGAGGGCCGAGCCGCTGATGCCCGAGAACATGGTCAGCGACAGGACGTTGGCGTGGCCCAGTCCCCCGCGCAGGTGCCCGACGAACTGGCTCGCGAAGCGCAGCAGCACCTCGGTCAGCGAGCCGCCGCTCATCAGTTCGGCAGCGAGGATGAAGAAGGGCACGGCGAGCAGCGCGAAACTGTCGATGCCGACGAACATCTCCTTCAGCACCACCACGAGCGGGAAGTCGCTGCCGAGCCCGACTGCTGCGAGCGTGGCGCCGGCCAGCGCAAAGCCGACCGGGAAGCCGACCGCGAGCAGCACGACCGTGAAGACGAAAAGCAGGACGGACATCGTCATCGTCCGCTCCTAAAGCGCCGCCGCGCTGTCGTGGCTGACGCCGTCATCGGTAACGAATTCTCCTTTTGCTACGTACCGCCGCAGGATCAGCAGCAGGTGGATCGCCATGAGGGCGCAGCCGACGGGCATGCCGACGTAGACGTAGACCATCGAGACGCCGAGCGCCGCGCTGATCTGGAAGCGCGTGCGCAGCGCGTAGTCGACGCCGTACCAGGCCAGCAGGACGAACAGCACCAGCATGCCGGCCGCGAGCGCGATGCGCAGCCAGCGCGCGGCGCGCGGCGGCAGCGCGTTCTGCAGCGAGTCGATGCCGAGTTGGGCGCCGGTTCGCAGCGCGAGGCCGCTGCCGACGAACGTCATCCAGATCATCAGGTGTCGGGCGACTTCCTCGGACCAGATGACCGAGGTGCCGATCACATAGCGCATCACCACGTTGGCGAACACGATGACCACCATGGCCGCCAGCAGCACGATGAGCAACCAGCGATTCAGGCCGACGAATACACGCTCGAACATGGGACTCGGCGCCGGAGAGGAACCGCGCGAGCTTAGCCGAGAACAGGCGCCGTCCTCGGGTCGTGCATGAGGCCGGACCGGGCAGCGGGTCACGCCGGAGGCGGGCCACGCTTCGACCGTGCTGAAATCGGGGCATGGAGGAGATCAGTCACGTCCTGCTCGTCGCTTCGCTGCTGCTGTTCGCGCGCGGTCGCGCTGTCCGCGGTGTCGACACGGCTGGGCGTGCCGTCGCTGCTGGTCTTCCTCGCGGTCGGACTCTTCGCCACCGAGCTGCCCGGCGCCCCGGTCGTCGACATTCCGGTTTCAACCGCGGCGCTGATCGGCAACCTGGCGCTGGCCATCATCCTGCTCGACGGCGGGCTGCGCACGCGGTTCGGCACCCTGCGGATGGTCGCGGGGCCGGCGCTGACGCTGGCCACCCTCGGCGTCCTCATCACCGCGTCGGCGGTCGGCGCGATCGCGGTCGCGCTGCTCGGGCTCGACTGGCGGTACGGACTGCTGCTCGGGGCGATCGTCGGATCGACCGATGCCGCGGCGGTGTTCGCGCTGCTCGGCGGAGGCGGGCTGCGACTCAACGAGCGCGTCGAGGCGACGCTCGAGGTGGAGTCCGGCCTGAACGATCCGATGGCGGTCTTCCTGACGGTCGCGATGATCGAACTGATCCGCGTGCCGGGCGGCGGTTTCGCGACGATCGCCCCGATGTTCGCGCAGCAACTGCTGGTCGGCCTCGCCGTGGGATGGGCGCTGGGCCACCTGCTCGGCCGCGTGGTGGCGCGCATCCGGCTGGGCGAGGGGCTGTACGTGCTGCTGATCCAGTCGGGCGGCCTCGGCGTGTTCGCGGTGGCGAGCGTGCTTGGCGGCAGCGGCTTCCTGGCGATCTACCTCGCCGGCATGATCGTCGCCAACCAGCGGCGTCATGTGACCGTCGACGTGCTTCGGGTCAGCGACGGCTTCGCCTGGCTCGCGCAGGCCGCGATGTTCCTGCTGCTGGGCGTGATCACCGACGTCGCCGAACTCCTGACGGTCGTGACCGGCAAGGTGCTGGTCGTCGTGCTGGCGTTGATGCTGGTCGCGCGTCCGCTCGCCGCCGCGATCTGCCTGCTGCCCTTCCGCTATCCGCGCAGGGAAGTCGCCTTCATCGGCTGGGTCGGCATGCGCGGCGCGGTGCCGATCGTGCTCGCGTTGTTCCCGCTGCTCGCCGGGCTGCCGCAGGCCTCGGCGCTGTTCCACATCGCGTTCCTGATCACGCTGATGTCGCTGCTGCTGCAGGGAAGCACGCTGGGCGCGGCGGCGCGACTGGCGGGCGTGCAGCGTCCGCCGGGATCGGTCGCGCTGTCGAGCGCCACCCTCGAAGGCGGTGAGCCGCCGCGCGAGGTGGTGCAGTTCCGCGTGGCCGAGGCGTCGCAGGCGACGACGGGGCCGCTGGCGGTCATCGAGTGGCCCGAGGAGGTCCGGCCTGGTCGAGGTGTGCCGCGACGATCGCATCGTCTCGGTCGAGCGGTTGCGGGCGGGCGACCTCGTCACCGTCGTCGCAACCGAGGCGGCGCTGCCGGAACTGGAAGTCCTGTTCGGTCCGCCGGCACCGGTCGGCGAGCTGACGCTCGATCCCTCCGCGTCGGTCGGCGACCTGTTCGAGTATTACGGCGCGATGCTGCCGGCGGATGCCGATCCCGCGACGAAGCTCACCGAATTCGTGTCGCGCCGCCTGCGCCGCCGCGCCGCAGCGGGCGACGTCCTCGACGTGAGCGGCCTGACGCTGACGGTGCGGCAGGCCGGCCACGGCGTCGTGCACCGCGTCGGCCTGCGGTTGTCGTCGGGCGCGCGCTGACCAGACGCCGCGCCGGATGGCGACATCGACTATCCGTGCCTGATCGCGATGGTCTTCAGCGTGGTGAAGCCGAGCAGCGCCTCGAAGCCCTTTTCGCGCCCGTAGCCGCTCGACTTCACGCCGCCGAACGGCAGCTCGACACCCCCGCCCGCGCCGTAGTTGTTGATGAACACCTGGCCGGAACGCAGCCTGCGCGCCATCCGCATCTGCCGCGCGCCGTCGCGCGTCCAGACGCCGGCGACCAGGCCGAAGTGCGTGCCGTTGGCGAGCGCAATGGCCTGCTCCTCGCTCTCGAACGGCATGGCGACGAGCACCGGGCCGAAGATCTCGTCCTGCGCGAGCGGATGGCTCGCCGGCACGTCGCGCAACAGGGTCGGGGCCTGGTAGAAGCCGGTCTGCGGGGCGTCTTCGTCGACGTGGCCCTGGGCCGCCATCGGGATGCCGTCGCGCTGCGCCTGGCTCAGGAAGTCCCAGACGCGCTGCAGCTGGTTCTGGCGGATCAGCGGGCCGACGTCGAGGTCGGCGAGGGCGGGGCCCACGCGCAGCGCCGACATCGCCTTGCCGACGCGCTCGAGCAGCGCCTCGTAGACGGGCCGGTGAACGAGCAGGCGGCTGCCCGCGGAGCAGGTCTGCCCGGCGTTCTGCACGATGGCATTCAGCACGACCGGGGCCACGTCTTCGAGGCTCGCGTCGTCGAACACGATCTGCGGCGACTTGCCGCCGAGCTCGAGCGTGACCGGGCAGTGGTGCTTCGCGGCCGCCTGCGCGACCGCGGTGCCGGTGACGGGCGAACCGGTGAACGAGATGTGATCGATGCCGGGATGCGCGGAAAGCGCCGCGCCGGCTTCGGCGCCGTAACCCGTGACGATGTTCAGCGCGCCTTCCGGAAAGCCGACCTCGGCCGCGAGTTCGGCGACGCGCAGCAACGACAGGCACGCGTCCTCCGCGGGCTTCACCACGCAGGCGTTGCCTGCGGCGAGCGCGGCGCCGACGCTGCGGCCGAAGATCTGCATCGGGTAGTTCCACGGCACGATGTGCCCGGTCACGCCGTGCGGCTCGCGGATCGTGAGCACCGTCATGCCGGCCTGGTACGGGATGGTCTCGCCGTGCAGCTTGTCGGCCGCGCCGGCGTAGTACTCGAAGTAGCGCGCGATGGCGGTCGCATCGGCCCGCCCCTGCTTCAGCGGCTTGCCGGTCGTGCGCGATTCGAGCTGGGCCAGTTCCTCGTGATGCGCGGCGACGGCCTGTGCCAGTTTCATCAGCAGTCGCCCGCGCTCGGTGGCGGTCATGCGGCCCCACGGCCCGTCGAGCGCGTCGCCGACGGCGCGGCGCGCCGCCGTCACGGCCGCGTCGATGTCCGCGGCGGTGCCGCGCGCGATGCGGGCGAACGCCTTGCCGTCCGACGGATCGACCACGTCGATGGTCTGCCCGGTCGCCGACGCGACCCAGCGGTTGTCGATGAAGTGGTGCGACCCGTTGGTCGCCGTCCAGCCGCCTTCCATGGTGCGTCTCCCCGTTTCGTCGTCGCCGGATTATTGAGCAAACCGAGGCTCGCTCAAACCCGTTCGCGGCACGCGACCCGCGGTCAGTAGAATCGCGTCTCCCTACAGGACCATCGTCATGAGCCTCGACAACGTACCCGCCGGCCGCAACGTTCCCGATGAGTTCAACGTCATCATCGAAATCCCCGCGCACGCGGACCCGATCAAGTACGAGGTCGACAAGGAGACCGGCGCGGTGTTCGTCGATCGCTTCATCGGCACGTCGATGCATTACCCGTGCAACTACGGCTACGTGCCGAAGTCGCTGGCCGACGACGGCGATCCGCTCGACGTGCTGGTGATCACGCCGTTCCCGCTGCAGCCCGGCGTCGTGGTGCGCTGCCGGCCGCTAGGGGTGCTGAAGATGGAAGACGAAGCCGGCGGCGATTCGAAGCTGCTCGCGGTGCCGATCGACAAGGTCCTGCCCTGGTACAAGCACTGGCAGCAGTGGTCGGACATCGCGCCCGAGCGGCTCGCGCAGATCCAGCACTTCTTCGAGCACTACAAGGATCTCGAGAGCGGCAAGTGGGTCAAGGTGATCGGCTGGGAAGGGCCGGAGTCGGCGCGCAAGGACATCGTCGATGCGGTCCGGGCGTACGAAGCGGCGTCGCCCAAGCCGGCGTTCTGATCGACCTGACGTCGCCGCGCGCGCCTACCGCGCGCGGCTTGCGAGCACGTTCAACCCCAGTCCGCCGAGCACGAGCGCGGCGCCGGCGAGTTTCCACCACGTGATCGGTTCGCCGAGGAGCAGCACGGCGCACGACATGCCGACGATCGGCACCAGCAGCGTGAAGGGCGCGACGAGCGCCGCCGGGTGACGGCGCAGCAACCACGCCCAGATGCCGAACGCGAGCAGGGTTGTCGGCCAAGCCTGGAAAGCGACTCCCAGCCACGCCGGGCGGGCATGGCCGCGATGGCCGCCCAGACGTAGGCGGGGCCGTCCGCCAGCACGGCGATCGGCAGCAGGGCAATGGCTGCAACCGCGCTGGCCCACACGACGACGGCCAGCGGCCGCTCGCCGGGAATCCGCTTCACGATGATGTTCGCAACGGCCCACGAGGCAGCCGCGCCAAGGGTCAGCGCGAAACCGAGCAAGGTGGAGGGCGGCAGGTGCAGCGCCACCAGCACGATGCCCGCGCCTGCCACCGCCGCCCCGAACAGTTGCTCGCGCCGCGCGCGTTCATGGGTCAGCAGCGTGACGAGCCCGATCGTGAAGAACACCTGCATCTGGATGACGAGGGACGCCAGCCCGGTCGGCATGCCGGCGGCCATCCCGGCGAACAGCAGGCAGAACTGCAGCGTGAAGGCGAACAGCCCGTAGCCCACGACCAGATGCCACGGCGCGCGCGGCGGGCGAACGAACAGCAGCGCCGGAAACGCCGCGAGCACGAAGCGCAGCAGGTTCAGCGTGTACGGCGACACGCTGTCCAGGCCCCAGCGGATGACGACGAAGTTAAAGCCCCAGATCGTCACCATCAGGAAAGCGGCAGCGAGGGTCGGCGTCATGCGGGCGCACCGATGCGAACGAAGGCAGCTTTCCACATGGTCCCCGCGGGGCCGGCACGCAGTGCCGCGCCCAATCGTCACCATCAGAGGGCGCAGCGAGATGGTCGGCGTCACTGCATCCCTTGCGCCCGTCGCATCCCGCCTGAGCGCGCTGCGTTCGTTCAGCTCGTCGACATAGGCCTCGATGCCGCCGTGCTCGCGCTCGAGGTAGCGCTGCACCGCCTCGTTGAAGGCCGGGTGCGACAGCCAGTGCGACGAGAAGGTCGTGACGGGTTCGAAGCCGCGGGCGAGCTTGTGCTCCCCCTGTGCGCCGCCCTCGAAGACCGCGAGCCTGCGCTCGATCGCGAACTCGATCATCTGGTAATAGCTGGTCTCGAAGTGCAGGCACGGGACCGTCTCGACGGCGCCCCAGTAGCGTCCGTACAGGCGTTCGGCGTCGAACAGCGCGAGCGCGGAGGCGATCGGCCGGCCGTCACGCTGCGCGACCACCAGGAGCAGCGTCTCGGGCATCGCCTGCGCCAGTTCGAGGAAGAAGGCGCGCGTCAGGTACGGCGTCGAGTGATGTGCGGCGTACGTGCGCGCATAGCAGCGCGCGAAGAACGCCCAGTCGGCCTCGCCGATGTCGGAGCCGACCTTGCGGACGAACGTCACGCCCGCGTCGGCGACCTTCCGGCGCTCCGCGCGCACCTTCTTGCGCTTCGGCTGCGTCAGCGCCGCGAGGTAGTCGTCGAACGCCGCGTAGCCGCGGTTGAACCAGTGGAACTGCACCGAGCGCCGCGTCATCTGGCCCAGCGCAGCGAGCCGCGCGGCATCGGCCTCGGGAAGGAAGAGCGCGTGCAGCGACGAGAGGCCGGACGCCTCGGCATGCCGTTGCAGCGCGGCCGCGAGGGCGTCGCGCGCCGCGGCATCGACGGCCAGCAGGCGCGGGCCCGGCACCGGGGTGAACGGGATCGCCACCAGCCACTTGGGGTAGTAATCGATGCCGTGCCGCTGGTGCGCGTCGGCCCAGGCCCAGTCGAACACGTACTCGCCGTAGGAGTGATGCTTGCGGTACAGCGGCGCGGCCGCCTTCAGTTCGGTGCCGCTCCAGAGCGTGAGATGGTGCGGTTCCCAGCCCGTGCGTTCGGCTGCGCATCCGCTGGCTTGCAGGGCCCGGAGGAACTCGTAGCGAACGAAGGGATTGGCGGCCTCGTGCGAGAGCACGGCATTCCAGCGTTCAGCCCCGATCTCCGTCAGGTCGCTCACGATGCGCGTGCAATAATTCGTCGATCCCGCCTGCACTGCCTTCACCGCCGCATCGATCAATGAGCTCGAACGTCAAAGTCGCGGTCGCGCAGCTGAACTGCACCGTCGGCGACTTCGAGGGAAACAGCCGGAAGATCCTCGACGCAGCGCGGCGCGCGGCTGGCGCCGGCGCGCGCGTCCTGCTGACGCCGGAACTGTCGCTGACAGGCTATCCGCCCGAGGACCTGCTGCTGCGCCGGGCATTCTACGCAGCGACCGACGCGGCCCTGCAGAAACTGTGCGCGCAGCTGCTGCAGTTTCCCGAGATGAAGGTCGTGGTCGGCCACCCCCTCGCGCGCGAGGGCCGGCGCTTCAACGCCGCGTCGGTGATCGCGGACGGCATGGTGATCGGCACGTACTGCAAGCACGACCTGCCGAATTACGACGTCTTCGACGAGCAGCGCTACTTCACGCCGGACAACCGGCCGTTCGTCTTCGAAGTCGACGGCACCGCGTTCGGCATCAACATCTGCGAGGACACCTGGTTTTCCTACGCGCCCGAGTGCTCGCGCGCGGCGGGCGCCGACGTCCTGCTGGTGCTCAACGCGTCGCCGTTCCACCTCGGCAAGCAGCAGCAGCGGCTGCAGATCATGCGGACCAACGTCTGCAGGTTCGGCATGCCGGCGGTCTACGCGAACCTTTCGGGCGGGCAGGACGAACTCGTCTTCGACGGCGCTTCGTTCGTGCTCGACGCGGGCGGCAACGTCGTCGCCAGCGCGGCGCACTTCGAGGAGGCGCTGCTGCTCGTCGACTTCGTGGACGGCGCGCCGCAGAAAGGCGAACGGGTCATCGAGCCGTCGCACGAGGCGCTCGCCTATTCGGCGCTGGTGCTCGGCGTGCGCGACTACATCGGCAAGAACGGCTTCCCGGGCGCGCTGATCGGCCTGTCGGGCGGCGTCGATTCCGCGATCACGCTGGCGATCGCTGTCGACGCGCTGGGCGCCGAGCGGGTGCGCGCGGTGATGATGCCGTCGCAGTACACGTCGCAGATGAGCCTCGACGACGCGGCCGAGCTGGCGGGCAATCTCGGCGTGCGCTACGACATCCTGCCGATCAAGCCTGCGTTCGACGCCTTCCTGTCCACCCTCGCGCGCGAGTTCCGCGGGCTGCCCTGGGACACGACCGAGGAGAACCTGCAGGCGCGCATCCGCGGCACGCTGCTGATGGCGCTGTCGAACAAGTACGGGTCGATCGTGCTGACGACCGGCAACAAGTCCGAGACGGCGGTCGGCTACTCGACGCTGTACGGAGACCTCGCGGGCGGCTTCGCCGTCATCAAGGACATCCTGAAGACGCTGGTGTACCGGCTGTGCCGCTATCGCAACGGGATCGCGCCGGTCATTCCCGAACGCATCCTGACGCGCGCGCCGAGCGCGGAGCTGAAGGACAACCAGACCGACCAGGACTCCCTGCCACCCTACGAGGTGCTCGACCGCATCATCGAGCTCTACATGCAGGAAGGCCTTGCGATACCGGACATCGTGGCCGAGGGCCTGGACGAGGCGGTCGTGCGGCGCGTGGTGCGGATGATCCGGATCTCCGAGTACAAGCGACGGCAGTCGCCGGTCGGCATCCGCGTGACGCACCGCGGCTTCGGCCGGGACTGGCGCTATCCGATCACAAACCGCTTCCGCGAGGAAAGCGCCTGAGCGGGCGGTACGATCCACCTGGAACTACACTGAATCGACCCGGGAAACACCATGAAACAGATCACCGCAGTCATCAAGCCGTTCAAGCTGGACGAAGTGCGCGAGGCCCTGGCCGACGTCGGCGTGAACGGGCTCACGGTCACTGAAGTCAAGGGCTTCGGCCGCCAGAAGGGGCACACGGAGCTCTATCGCGGCGCCGAATACGTGGTCGACTTCCTGCCCAAGGTGAAGGTCGAGGCCGTCGTCCCGGACGCGCTGGTCGAGCGCGCGATCGAGGCCATCACGAAGGCCGCGCGCACCGGCAAGATCGGCGACGGCAAGATCTTCGTACGGGCGGTCGAACAGGTCATCCGCATCCGCACCGGCGAAGAGGGCGAGGCGGCGGTTTAGCCGCGAGCTACTTCAGCGACCAGTCGCGGCGCCACGCGATCAGTCGCGTGATGCTGATCAGCCCGGCCGAGGTCCACAGCGCCAGGGCCTCGTCGGCGCCGGCGCCGCGCAGCAGCACGTAGAACCAGCACCCGATGAACGCCGTGGTGGCGTACGGCCGGTTGTCGCGCAGCACGACCGGCACTTCGTTGAGGATCACGTCGCGCAGGACGCCGCCGAACACGCCGGTGATCACGCCCATCATCGTCGCCGTGAAGGTCGGCATGCCCGCTTCCAGCGCGAGCGAAACGCCGACGATGCTGAAGAAGCCGAGGCCGATCGCGTCGGCCGCGATGAAGCCCGCGTTCGGGATGATGCGGTGCGCGTGCCGCATGATCCGCGTGGCGACCAGCGACAGCGCGAAGATCAGGATCACGTAGGACTCGTGCGAGACCCAGAAGAAGGGCCGGCGGTCGAGCAGCACGTCGCGCAGCGTGCCGCCACCGAAGGCGGTGATGAACGCGACGGTGAAGACGCCCACGACGTCCATGTCCTTGCGCTGCGATTCGGCGAATCCGGAGAAGGCCGCCGCGAGCACGGCCACGAGTTCGACCGCGAACAGCAGGCCGGACGTTCCGGTCACGGCCGGCTTCCCGCCGGTTTCAGCAGCACGACGAGCGCGCCGCCGCCGCCTTCCGCCGGCCGCGCCTGGCAGAACGCGATGACTTCGTCGCGCTGCGCCAGCCACACGCGCGTCTTGCCCCGCAGCACGGGCTGCTTGTCCTTCGAGCCGAGCCCCTTGCCGTGGATCACGCGGACGCAGCGCACTCCGCGCTTCACGGCGTCGCGGAGGAAGCCCGCGAGCAGCTCGCGCGCTTCGTCGGTGCGGCATCCGTGCAGGTCGACTTCGTCCTGGATCACCCAGTCGCCCCGGCGCAGCTTGCGCAGCACGTCGGGACCGACGCCCGGGCGGCGGAACGACAGTTCGTCGTCCGTGTGCAGCAGTGTGTCGATCTCGAACTCGTCGGAAACGGAAGCGACGAGCACCTGCTCGTCGTCCTCCCAGCGCTTCTTCGGCAGCGGCGGGTGGGGCGGGCGGTCGTGTTCGACGCGCGCGCGGATCGTCAGCGGCGTGACGGGTCCGACCGCATCCCGGAACTCGTTCGCCGACTTCCGCGCCTGGTCCTCGCGTTCGCGCCGCTCGGCCTCGGCGCGTTCGCGCTCGCGGTTTTCGGCAGCGAGCCGGTCGCGCAACGCTCCGAGTTGAGCGAGGTCCTTCAGCGAGCGGGCCACCGCCGGCTCCGCGCGGCCGTCAGGCCGCCAGCGCCTGCTCGGCTCCGGTCGTCGCGGGTTCCTGGTTCTCGAGGTAGCGCTGCGCGTCGAGCGCCGCCATGCAGCCGGTCCCCGCGCTGGTGATGGCCTGGCGATACACGTGGTCCTGCACGTCGCCGGCCGCGAACACGCCCGGCACGCTGGTCGCGGTCGCCATGCCGGCGAGGCCGGTCTTCGTGATGATGTAGCCGTTCGCCATCTCCAGCTGTCCCGCGAAGATCTCGGTGTTGGGCCGGTGGCCGATCGCGATGAACACGCCCTGCAGCGCGATGTCCTCGGCGGCGCCGGTCTGCGCGTTCCTGATCCGGATGCCGGTGACGCCGCCGTCGTCGCCGAGCACCTCGTCGAGCACGCTGAAAAGCCTCAGCTCGATGCGGCCTTCCTTCACCTTGTCCATCAGGCGGTCGACCATGATCGGCTCGGCGCGGAACTTGTCGCGACGATGGATCAGCGTGACCTTCTTCGCGATGTTCGCGAGGTACAGGGCTTCCTCGACGGCCGTGTTGCCGCCGCCGACGACCGCGACGTTCTGGCCCTTGTAGAAGAACCCGTCGCACGTCGCGCAGCCGGACACGCCGCGTCCCATGAACGCCTCTTCGGACGGCAGACCGAGGTACATCGCGCTGGCGCCGGTGGCGATGATCAGCGCGTCACAGGTGTACTCGCCGCTGTCGCCGATGAGGCGGATGGGCTTTTCCGCCAGCTTCGCGGTGTGGATGTGATCGAACACGATCTCGGTGTGGAACCGTTCGGCGTGGGCCAGGAAGCGGGCCATCAGGTCCGGGCCCTGGACGCCGTGGTGGTCCGCCGGCCAGTTGTCGACCTCGGTGGTCGTCATCAGCTGCCCGCCCTGCGCCAGGCCGGTGATCAGTACGGGCTTGAGGTTGGCGCGAGCGGCGTAGACGGCTGCGGTGTATCCGGCCGGGCCGGATCCGAGGATCAGGACGCGGGCATGCTTCGTGGTGGCCATATCGTTTCCCCAGGTTCGAACGAATTATATGGGGGCGATGTCGGCGGTCCCGACGCCCGCGGCCGGCCGAGGCTCACATCTGGCGGAAGCGGTGGGTGTAGCTGTCGGAGACCAGCAGCGTTTCCGGACGCGACTTGAGCTTCACCAGCATCCTGCCGCGGAAGTCGCGCGTGACGCCCGCGATCGAACTCGCGTTGACCAGCGTCGATCGGTGGATCTGCCAGAACTGGTTCGGATCGAGTTCCTCCACCAGTTCTTTCAGCGGCTTGCGGATCAACGCTTCGCCTTCTCCGGTCACCACGCGCGTGTACTTGCTGTCGGCCTGGAAGTAGCTGATCTCGTCGACCGTGATCAGCTTCACGTTCTGGCCGACCGACGCGTTGATCCAGCGGAGGTACTGCCTGGCGGCTGCCGGCAGCGAGGCGCCCGCGCCGGCGAGCCCGTTCAGCGTGGCATCCAGCCGCGCAGGAGGCGTGCCGAGGCGCTGCTTCAGGCGCGACACGGCCGTGAACAGCCGCGCCGCCGAAACCGGCTTCAGCACGTAGTCGACGGCACCCTGGTCGAAGGCCGCGACCGCATGCTGGTCGTACGCCGTGACGAACACGACGTGGCAGCGTCCGCTCGCCTGGCGCGCCACCTCGAGGCCGGTGGCGCCCGGCATCTGGATGTCGAGGAACATCACGTCGGGGCGATGCTCGTCGAGCAGGCGCAGCGCCTGAACGCCATCGGCAGCTTCGCCGACGATCGCCAGTTCCGGCCACAGCTGGCCGAGCTGCTCGACCAACTGGCCGCGCAGCGTCGCTTCGTCCTCGGCAATGATCGCGGTGGGCGTGCTCATGGGGTGCGAGCTTAGCCGGCTGCCGGGACCCGCATGGTGAACTGCGTGGTGTTCCCGTCGAGCTCCGTACAGGCGAGCGTCGCGCGATCGCCATAGAGGCCCTCGAGTCGTTCGCGCACCCGGGCCAGTTCGAAATCCTCCGTGCACCCGCCGGCGCACGCGATGCGCGTCACGATGACCACGTCGCCCTCGAACTTCTGCACGCCGATGCGGATCGACTCCGGAAGGTGATCATCCGGCTCCCGCACGGCACGCTGGATCAGCGGGAGCAGCAGCATCGGGTAGAAGCGCGCGTCCGCGCAGTCATCGCCGACCGTCACGGCGAGCGCAGGCTGGCCGCCGTGCAGCGAAGTGACCACGGCGAGATAGGCACGCACGAGGTCGATCTCGCCGGCGATCGTCGACCCGGGCTCGCGCAGCCGGGGGAGCGCAACGCGCAGGTACTGGATCAGGCGGTCGAGGTTCTCCGCGGCCGCGGCCGCGTCCTTCCGGTACAGCGCCTCGATGCCGACCAGCGAATTGAACAGGAACTGCGGCTCGACCTGCGCCTGCATGGCGGCGAGGCGCGACTCGAGCACCTGGTGCGCCACCGCGGCCTGCTCGCGCCGGGCGGCGAGGATCGCGGCGTTGGTGGCCGATCGCCGCTGCAGCACCTCGGCGACGAGCACGAAGAGCGCCGCAAACAGCGCAAGATGGACCGTGTTGCCGAGGATGCCGATCCACAGCGGCGGCACCGGCCGCTTCTTGCCCATCAGCTCGTGCCAGATCTCCGGGATCCCCGCGGCGTTCATGGTCGGGACCACGATGGCGGCCGCGAGCAGGCCGCTCGCGACGATGGCGATCACGACCGCCCGCATCCGCTCCGCGCCGCCCGACGGCTGGCCCGCGACGGCCGCGGACCAGGCGAGCAGCGTGATGGAGAACAACGAGACCGAGACGAACAGGTCGAAGACGATGACCGTCATGACGCCGGGCTTGTCCAGCTTGTCGGCCATCGTGCTCAATTCGACCGCCGTCATCAGCAGGATGGCGAGCACGAGACCGAGCGCGTGCCGCCGGTTCAGGCGCGACCAGGCGTCGGTCCAGCGCGTGAGCATGGGACGCTGCACGATCGACGGCGAATGCGCACCGGCGAGGGCGCTCACGGGACGACCCTCGCTGTGCTGCTCCGGGATGAGCGCTTCGGAGCGGCCGTGCGCGCTCATGGAGCCTCCTTCAGCGTCAACGGCATGCGCAGCGAAGCGAGGACTCCGCGCGGCGCGACCGACGACAGCGACAGGGCGGCGCGGTTCCCGAACAGCGCCGCCAGCCGCGACCGCGTGTTGGCCAGGCCGACGCCGCTGCCCCCGCTGGAGGAGAACCCGGCACCGTTGTCGCGCACGTCGATCAGGAGGTCATGTCCCTCGCGCCGGGCGGCAATCTCGATCCGGCCGCCTTCGGGCAGCGGCGACAGGCCGTGCTTGATCGCGTTCTCGACAAGGGTCGGCAGGACCATCGGCGGCACCTGCGCGTCGTTCAGCGCAGGCTCGACCTCGATCGAGAAGTCGAGCCGGTCGCCCATCCGCATCTTCAGGATCGTCAGGAAGGAGCGCGCGAGGTCGAGTTCGCGTCCGAGGGTCGAGCCGGACTGGCGCATCGACGGCAGCGCGGCCCGCAGGTAGCTGATCAGGCTCGACAGCATCTCGCGGCCCTGGTGCGGCACCGTCTCGTAGAGCCGCCTGACGTTGGCGAGCGTATTGAACAGAAAGTGCGGCTCGATCTGCGCCTGCAGCGCCGACAGCCTGGCCTCCACCATCTGCGCCTGCAGCGTCTCGCGGCAGCATTCGGCATCCGCGAGTTCCTCGCGCGCCAGCTGGTCCTCGCGCAGCGACCGGAAGAGCCAGTAGCCGATGCTGCCCATCGAGGACCACAGCAGCAGCAGGGAGAGGAAGTAGCCGGGCTCCTCGGTCAATCGCGACAGCGGCGAGTCGATCACGATGATGCGCACCGGGATGCTTGCCATGGTCACGGCGACCGCGGTCAGGACGCCGAAGACAAGGGCCGAGCGGCGCGAGACCGAACGGCCGGCGAGCAGCGCTTCGAGCACCCCCATCCCGAACAGCAGCATCACCCCGCTGATGAGGTTCTGCCGCGCCGAGCGCGCGAACCGGAAGACCGTCTCGTCGAAGGGCTCGAAGTACAGGGAAATGATGTATTGCCCGATGAGGAACAGGACGGAAAAGTAGAAGACGATCGCGATCGTCTTCAGGTTGAAGACGCGCAGGAACGCCGCCAACGCCGGGGAGGGCCCGGCTCCATGGGCGTGCGTAGGGAGGCCGGAAACGGTCGCCATGGTTCATTCTGGTTGCCCGGGCGCCGGGCGGCAACCGGGCCCGGATGAATCCGGATGCGGCCGGCGTGAATGGGCGATGGCGGCGATGAATCCGGCCTGGATGGCCGGAGTCCGCGGGCCCGTTTCTCGCCGGGAGAAGAGCCCTTCGCCACCTATAATCCCGAGCCATGGCTTCGAGGACGAACGTGGGCAGCGTGACGGGAACGTCGACCGACGGCGCGTGGGTTCGCTCACGCGGGCAGGTCGAGGAGGCGCCGGTCAACGGGCGATTGACCCGACTGATGGGAGAAGCGCGCTGGATCGTCGGCGCGCTGCTTGGGCTGGCGCTGTTCGCCATGCTGATCACCTACAGCAAGGCCGATCCGTCGTTCACCCATGCCGTTTCGGGCACGAACGTGTCCAATCTGGGAGGCCGGGTCGGTGCGTGGGTGGCCGACATCGCCCTGCTGCTCTTCGGGCTCTCGGCCTACCTGCTGGTGTTCGGGCTGGCGGTGTGGGTCGCGCGTGGCTTCCGTGCGCTGCACCGTAGCGCCTCGGGCGCCGATCCGCTGAACGACGAGCTGCCCGGGTTGGGCGCACGCGCTCGGCTACGTGCTGCTGCTGGCCGGCGCCGTTGGACTGGAATCCCTGCGGCTCGCGACGGTCGGCGCATCGCTGCCGGGTGCGCCGGGCGGCGTGATCGGCGGCCTGATCGCGCAGGCGACGCAGGTCGCGGTCGGTTTCACGGGGGCCACCGTGGTGTTCCTGGCCCTGGTCGCGATCGGGCTGTCGCTGTTCCTCGACTTTTCATGGCTGGCGGTCGCCGAGCGACTCGGCCGCTTCATCGAGAGCCTGTCGCGGCGCGCCGAGCGGCGGCGCGAGGAGGAAGAGGACCGCGCCATCGGCGAGGCCGCGAGCAAGGTCCGCGAGGCTGCGCTGGTCGAAGAGCGCGAGCGGATCGAGGACGCGCCGCCGGTGCACATCGAGCGGCCGCCGGTCGCCGTCAAGCCGTCCGAACGCAAGCAGAAGGAAAAGCAGGTGCCGCTGTTCGCCGAGATGGCGGACGCGCGCCTGCCGGCGCTGGACCTGCTCGACGAGGCGCCGCCCGCGACCGAGACGATATCCACCGAGACCCTCGAGTTCACGTCCCGCCTGATCGAGAAGAAACTGCGCGACTTCAACGTCGAGGCGGCGGTCGTCGCGGCGTATCCGGGCCCGGTGATCACGCGCTACGAGATCGAACCGGCGGTCGGCGTGAAGGGCAGCCAGATCGTCAACCTCGGCAAGGACCTCGCGCGCGCGCTGTCGCTGGTGTCGATCCGCGTGGTCGAGACGATTCCCGGCAAGAACCTGATGGGGCTGGAGCTGCCGAACCCGCGCCGGCAGATGGTGAAGCTCTCGGAGATCCTCGGCTCGGCGGTCTACAACGAGAGCCACTCGCTGCTGACGCTCGGCCTCGGCAAGGACATCGCCGGCAAGCCGGTCGTGGTCGACCTCGCGCGGATGCCTCACCTGCTCGTGGCCGGCACGACCGGTTCGGGCAAGTCGGTCGGCATCAACGCGATGATCCTGTCGATGCTCTACAAGGCCGACCCGTCGCAGGTGCGCCTGATCCTGGTCGACCCGAAGATGCTCGAACTGTCGATCTACGAGGGGATCCCGCACCTGCTCGCGCCGGTGGTCACCGACATGCGCGAGGCCGGCAACGCGCTGCAGTGGTGCACGGCCGAGATGGACAAGCGCTACCGGCTGCTGAGCAAGCTCGGCGTGCGCAGCCTCGCCGGCTACAACCAGAAGATCGCCGAAGGGCGCGCGAAAGGCGAGCTCGTCAGGAACCCGTTCTCGCTGACGCCGGACGATCCCGAGCCGCTCGAACCGCTGCCGATGATCGTCGTCGTCATCGACGAACTGGCCGACCTGATGATGGTCGCGGGCAAGAAGGTCGAGGAGCTGATCGCCCGCATCGCGCAGAAGGCGCGCGCGGCGGGCATGCACCTGATCCTCGCGACGCAGCGCCCGTCGGTCGACGTGATCACGGGCCTGATCAAGGCCAACATTCCCGCGCGCATCTCGTACCAGGTGTCGAGCCGGATCGACTCGCGCACGATCCTCGACCAGATGGGGGCCGAGTCGCTGCTGGGGCAGGGCGACATGCTCTACCTCGCGCCGGGCACGGGGCTGCCGACGCGCGTACACGGGGCGTTCGTGGCGGACGCCGAGGTGCACCGCGTGGCCGAGTACCTGCGATCCAAGGGCGCCCCGCAGTACATCGAAGGCCTGCTCGAAGCGCCCGAACCCACGGGCGACGAGAGCGCCGGCGGTCAACCGGGTGGGGAGGCCGATCCGTTGTACGACCAGGCCGTCGAGATCGTGCTGAAGAACCGGCGGGCGTCGATCTCCCTGGTGCAGCGACACCTGCGGATCGGCTACAACCGGGCGGCGCGCCTGCTCGAGGACATGGAGCGCGCCGGCATGGTGTCTCCCATGCAGAGCAACGGGAACCGCGACATCCTCGTGCCCGATCGCGGCGACGGCTGAGCGCCTTTCAAGGAGCACTCCGAATGCATTGGCTACGACTTGCAGTCGTTGCGGCGGGCTGTGCGCTCCTGGCGCCGGCTCACGGCGGATCGCTCGACCAGCTGCGCGCCTTTCTCACGCAGACGAGCAGCGCGCGCGGCGAGTTCGTGCAGCGCGTGCCGGCCCGCAGCGGCAGCGCGCAGCCGGTTTCGAGCGGGCGCTTCGCGTTCCAGCGTCCCGGCAAGTTCCGCTGGACCTACGAGAAGCCGTACGAGCAGGTGATCGTGGCCGACGGCACGCGCCTGGTCCTGTACGACAAGGACCTCAACCAGGTGACGATCCGCAAGCTCGGCGCGGCGCTGCCGTCGAGCCCGGCGTCGATCCTGTTCGGCTCCAACGAATTCGAGAAGGAGTTCGAGGTCACCGACATCGGCGCGCGCGACGGGCTCGAATGGGTGCGGGCGAAGCCGCGCGCGAAGGACTCGACGTTCGAACTCATCGAGATCGGGTTCAGGGACGGGCTTCCGCAGGCGATGCGCCTGGCCGACAACTTCGGCCAGGTCACGCAGCTGATCTTCTCGAAGCTCGAGCGCAATCCGAAGCTCGACGCCGAGGCCTTCGGGTTCACGCCGCCCAAGGGCGCGGACGTCCTGACCGAGTAGGGCGCTTCTACTTCGGCACGTCGGGCTCGAAGAACACCCAGAGGGCTTGCGGGAACGCCGCCTGCAGGGACGCTTCGATGCGGTTGATCGAAGCGACCATCGCCGCTGCGCTCGGCGACGGCGCCATTTCGGCCTGGACGGCGACCACGAGCTTCTCGCCCCATTGCAGCGTGATGAGGCGCAGCACGCGCTTGATCTCGGGCTGGGCGACGAGGTGCGCCTCGATCGCGCGGCGGATCGCCGGTTCGGCCGACTCGCCGACGATCATGCCCTTGATCTCCCAGATGATCGTGACCGCGACGATGACGAGCAGCACGCCGACGCCGATCGAGCCCAGCGCGTCGAACAGCGGGTTGCCGGTCGCCATCGTCAGCAGCACCGCCGCGAACGCGAGCACGAGGCCGCCGAGCGCGGCAATGTCCTCGCCGGCGACGACCATCAGCTCCGACTGGCGGGTTTCGCGGAACCAGCGCCAGAAGCTTCGCCCCGACTGCACCTTGCGGATCTCGCGCATCGCTCCCCACAGCGATGTCGCCTCGAGCGCGATGGCCACGCCGAGCACGGCCAGTGCGACCGCGGCGTTGCGCAGCGGCTCGGGTGACGCGTCAGCCGATGCCACCCCTCGTAGATCGAGAACAGGCCGCCGACGAAGAACAGGAGCAATGCCACCATCATCCCGTAGAAGTAGGTGACGCGGTGGTAGCCGAGCGGGTGATCCTCGCTCGCGGCGGTTGCCGCGCGCTTGAGGCCGAGCAGCAGCAGCAACTGGTTGGCGGTGTCGGCGACCGAGTGGATCGCCTCGGCCAGCATGGCCCCCGAGCCCGTGTAGGCCGCCGCGCCGAACTTCGTCACGGCGATGCCGGCATTGGCTCCAAGGGCGAAGTAGATGGCCTTCGTGCTGTTCGCCGCCATGATCGATTCGACTCCATGTCCAAGGGGGCGGTCGGGCCGCCAAGCGGCGATGCTAGCCTGTCGGCCAGGATCTCGGACCTCTCGATGCAGGACCTCTTCACTTCCAGCCCCGCCGGCGCTCCGCTGGCCGAACGCATGCGGCCGCGTTCGATCGACGAAGTCGTCGGCCAGTCGCACCTGCTCGGGCCCGGCAAGCCGCTGCGCGTCGCCTTCGAATCGAAGCGGCCGCACTCGATGATCCTCTGGGGCCCGCCCGGCGTCGGCAAGACCACGCTGGCGCGCCTGATGGCCGATGCGTTCGGTCTCGACTTCATCGCGATCTCGGCCGTGCTCGGCGGCGTGAAGGACATCCGCGACGCGGTCGAGCGGGCGCAGCTGACCCGCGCGCAATCGCAGCGGGGCACGGTCGTCTTCGTCGACGAGGTCCACCGCTTCAACAAGGCGCAGCAGGACGCGTTCCTGCCGCACGTGGAGTCGGGCCTGTTCATCTTCGTCGGCGCGACGACCGAGAACCCGTCGTTCGAGGTCGTCGGCGCGTTGCTGTCGCGCGCCGCCGTGTACGTGCTGGAGCCGCTGACGCGTGACGAACTCGAGCAGTTGATCGACCGCGCCAGCGAGCGGGAACTTGGCGGGCTGGCGGTCGAGGCCGAAGCGCGCGGCATGCTCGTCGACCTCGCCGACGGCGACGCGCGGCGGCTGCTGAACGCCCTGGAGGTGGCGGCGAGCGCCGCGCGCGACGACGGGCTGGCGTCCATCGGGGCGGCGTTCCTGCGCGAGTCGCTGCCGGCCACGGTGCGGCGGTTCGACAAGGGCGGCGAGAACTTCTACGACCAGATCTCGGCGCTGCACAAGTCCGTGCGAGGTTCAGACCCGGATGCCGCGCTCTACTGGATGGCGCGCATGTTCGACGGCGGTGTCGATCCGCGCTACGTCGCGCGGCGCGTCGTGCGGATGGCGACCGAGGACATCGGGCTGGCCGATCCACGCGCCATCGAGGTCGCCCTGGCCGCGACCCAGACCTACGAACGGCTCGGGTCACCGGAAGGCGAACTGGCCATCGCGCAGGCGGTCGTCTACATGGCGTGCGCTCCGAAGTCGAACGCCGTCTACAAGGCGTACGGCGCGGTGCGCGCGTTCATCGAGAAGGACGGTTCGCGTCCGGTGCCGATGCGGCTGCGCAACGCCCCGACGAAGCTGATGAAGGACCTCGGCTACGGCGAGGGCTACCGGTATGCGCACGACGAACCCGACGCGTACGCGGCGGGCGAGACCTACCTGCCGGACGGCATGAAGCCGGCGCGCTGGTACGAGCCGACCGACCACGGCATCGAGCAGCGCATCCGGGAGCGGCTCGATGCCCTTCGCCGGCTGGATCGAGGCAAGCCGAAGGTCCCGGGCAGTTCGTGACGCCTTCGTGAGCGGGCGGGTTGCGCCGCATCGCCCGTGAGGAGAAAATCGCGCCATGATGCCCGTCCACCGCCTCCCCGCCGCCACGCGAAGTCGATCCCGCGCCGCGTGACCGCGCGCGGCCTCCGCGCGCGACTGACCGTACCCCACGAACGACACCGGGTCCGCGCCGCGGACCGCACAAGGGTTTGCCATGCTCGACATCGCACTGCTACGCAAGGACATCGCGGCCGTTGCCGCGCGGCTGAAGGCACGTCCGTTCGACCTCGACATCGAGGCTTTCAACGCGCTCGAGATCGAGCGCAGGTCGGTGCAGATGCGCACCGAGGAACTGCAGGCCAGGCGCAATGCGCTGTCGAAGCAGGTCGGCGTGCTGAAAGGGAAGGGCGAGGACGCGAGCGCGGTGCTGGCGGAGGTCGCCGCCATTCCCGAGCAGGTCAAGGTGCTCGAAGGCCAGTTGTCGAACATCCAGGCGCGGTTGCAGAACTTCATGCTGAACGTCCCGAACGTGCCGCACGAGTCGGTGCCCGCAGGGCGTTCCGCCGACGACAACGTCGAGGTGCGCCGCTGGGGCACGCCGCGCGCGTTCGACTTCGAGGTGCGCGACCACGTCGACGTCGGCGCGGCCCTCGGCCTCGACTTCGAGACGGCGGCGAAGATCTCCGGCTCGCGTTTCGCGCTGATGAAGGGGCCCGTCGCGCGGCTGCACCGGGCGCTCGCGCAGTTCATGCTCGACCTGCAGACGACCGAGCACGGCTACACGGAGTGCTACACGCCGTACATCGTCAACGCGGACAGCCTGCTGGGCACGGCGCAGCTGCCCAAGTTCCGCGACGACATGTTCTGGGTGACGAAGGGCGGCGGCGAGGACAAGGAGGAGATGTACCTCATATCGACGTCCGAGATCCCGCTGACCAACATCGTCCGCGGGGAGCTCCTGCCGGAGTCCGCCCTGCCGCTCAAGTTCACCGCGCACTCGCCGTGCTTCCGTTCCGAGGCGGGCAGCTACGGCAAGGACACGCGCGGGATGATCCGCCAGCACCAGTTCGACAAGGTCGAGATGGTGCGCATTGCGCACCCGCAGCAGTCCTACGAGGCGCTCGAGGAGATGGTGGGCAACGCCGAGGCGGTGCTGCAGAAGCTCGGCCTGCCGTACCGCGTGGTGCTGCTGTGCGCGGGCGACATGGGGTTCGGCTCGGCCAAGACTTACGACCTCGAGGTCTGGCTGCCGGGCCAGCAGGCGTACCGCGAGATCTCTTCGTGCTCCAACTGCGAGGCGTTCCAGGCGCGGCGGATGCAGACGCGGTTCAGGAACGCGCAGGGCAAGACCGAGTTCGTCCACACGCTGAACGGTTCGGGGCTTGCGGTCGGCCGGACGCTGGTCGCGGTTCTGGAGAACTACCAGCAGGCTGATGGCAGCGTCGTCGTTCCCGAATTGCTGCGCGCGTACATGGGCGGTCTCGAGGTGCTGAAGCCGGCCTGACGACTCGGCCCGGATATAATCCGCGGCTCACCGGAAGGGTGGCAGAGTGGTCGAATGCGCCGGACTCGAAATCCGGTGTACGGTTCTACCGTACCGTGGGTTCGAATCCCACCCCTTCCGCCAAAACGCAGGGGCCCGCGAGGGCCCCTTCGTTTTGGCGGATCGGGTTGGTGAGAAACCACCCGGGTTCGGTGATCGACAGTCCGGGGGACTGTCGATCACGACGCCCGCGCAACGCGCGGGCGGTCCCGGAGCGAAGCGCAGGGACGAGCGGATCGCCGTAAGGCGATCGGCGAGCAATCCCACCCAGCGCTGGCAAAGTCGACGAGCGCAGGGACGAGGTGATCGCCGTAAGGCGATCGGCGAGCAATCCCACCCAGCGCTGGCAAAGTCGACGAGCGCAGGGACGAGGTGATCGCCGTAAGGCGATCGGCGAGCAATCCCACCCCTCGTTTGCCTTCGCAACATCATTCATGTTCCGCGGCTTGTGTACCGCGCACCGGCCTCATCCTTCCTGCGGCGCACAACGAGAAGATCACGCCCATCGGGTTTTCCCGTACCTCTCCTTGAGCGATATGTGCCGAGCGTCAGCTTCCTGTAAGCGCCGCTGCCTACCTTCCGCTCACTAGAGCGAAAAGCCTAAAAGAACGAACAACGGGAGAGCGGACGGGCACGGCCATGGGCAACATCGAATCGATCCTTCAAGAGCACCGAGTCTTTCCGCCGAGCGCGGAATTCGTGAAGCAGGCCAACGTGTCCGGCATGGACGCGTACAAGGCGCTGTGCGCCGAAGCGGAACGCGACTTCACCGGCTTCTGGGCCCGCCTGGCGCGCGAGGAACTGACGTGGACGAAGCCGTTCACGCAGGTGCTCGACGAGTCCAACGCTCCCTTCTACAAGTGGTTCCACGACGGCGAACTGAACGCGTCGTACAACTGCCTCGACAAGAACCTCGAGAACGGCAACGCGGACAAGGTTGCGATCATCTTCGAGGCCGACGACGGCAAGGTCACGAAGATCACCTATCGCGAGCTGCACGCCAAGGTGTGCCAGCTCGCCAACGGCATCAACGCGCTCGGCTTCAGGAAGGGCGAGCGCGCAATCATCTACATGCCGATGTCGATCGAGGCCGTGGTGGCGATGCAGGCGTGCGCGCGCCTGGGCATCACGCACTCGGTCGTGTTCGGCGGCTTCTCGGCGAAGAGCGTGCAGGAGCGCGTGATCGACGCGGGCGCGACGCTGGTCATCGCCGCCGACGAGCAGATGCGCGGCGGCAAGGCGATCGCGCTGAAGCCCGCGATCGACGAAGCGTTCACGATGGGCGGGTGCGAGGGCGTGCGCAAGGTCATCGTCTACCAGCGCACCGGCGGCAAGGTGAACTGGGTCGAGGGCCGCGACGTCTGGATGCACGACGTGATGAAGGGGCAGGCGAGCATGTGCCCGCCGGTCCCGGTCAATGCCGAGCATCCGCTGTTCATCCTGTACACCTCGGGTTCGACCGGCAAGCCGAAGGGCGTGCAGCACTCCACCGGCGGCTACCTGCTCTGGTGCGCTCTGACGATGAAGTGGGCGTTCGACATCAAGCCGTCGGACGTCTTCTGGTGCACGGCCGACGTGGGCTGGGTCACGGGCCACTCCTACGTCTGCTACGGCCCGCTTGCGGTCGGCGCCACCGAAGTGATCTTCGAAGGCGTGCCAACTTATCCCGACGCCGGCCGGTTCTGGAAGATGTGCCAGGACCACGGCGTCACGATCTTCTACACGGCGCCGACGGCGATCCGCTCGCTGATCAAGGCGGGCGCGACCAGCCTGCCAAGTACAACCTGTCCAAGCTGCGCCTGCTCGGCACGGTGGGTGAGCCGATCAATCCTGAAGCGTGGATGTGGTACTACACCGTGGTCGGGCAGTCGCGCTGCCCGATCGTCGACACGTTCTGGCAGACCGAGACCGGCGGCCACATGATCACGCCGCTGCCGGGCGCGACGCCGCTGGTGCCCGGATCCTGCACGCTGCCGCTGCCGGGCATCATGGCCGCCATCGTCGACGAAACGGGACACGACGTTCCAAACGGCCAGGGCGGGCTGCTCGTGGTCAAGCGCCCATGGCCGTCGATGATCCGCACGATCTGGGGCGATCCCGAGCGCTTCAAGAAGTCGTACTACCCGGCCGACCTCGGCGGCAAGCTCTACCTTGCCGGCGACGGCTCCGTGCGTGACAAGGAAACCGGCTACTTCACGATCATGGGCCGGATCGACGACGTGCTGAACGTCTCGGGCCACCGCATGGGCACGATGGAGATCGAGTCGGCGCTCGTGGCCAATCCGATGGTGGCCGAGGCGGCCGTGGTCGGGCGACCCGACGACATGACCGGCGAGGCGGTGTGCGCCTTCGTGGTGCTGAAACAGGCGCGCCCGAGCGGCGAGGAGGGCCTGCGCATCGCGAAGGAACTGCGCGACTGGGTGGCGAAGGAGATCGGCCCGATCGCCAAGCCGAAGGACATCCGCTTCGGCGACAACCTGCCGAAGACGCGCTCCGGGAAGATCATGCGGCGCCTGCTGCGCTCGATCGCCAAGGGCGAGGAGATCACGCAGGACGTGTCGACGCTGGAGAATCCGGCGATCCTGGAGCAACTGAAGGTCACGCTGTAAGAGGATGCAAGCCGCTGCGCTGCAGTGGTGGAGGTTGCTGGAGGCAGACAGAAGGGGCGAGACAGCTCCGAATAGAAGACGCGAAAGGCCCGGCGCGCAGTCACTGACCGCTCGCCGGGCCTTAGCGCGACGGTGGCAGCCGCAAGCCGGGGCGCGGTTGGCGGGCGGAGACAGGCGGCACGAGCATCGCGTGCCGTTCGAGGAGGCAAGGAACTTGGCGTTCGCACTACTTGTTGCGCAGCAACTGACGTTGGTGGCGGCCCTGGCCCTCTTCGGCCAGCTGATCGTCGGCATCTTCAACTGGCGCGCGCGTGAGCAGAACCTGGTCTACAAGTTGTTCCAGACCGTCGCCAGTCCCGTCGTGAAAGTGGTGCGCCTGGTCACGCCGAAGGTCGTCATCGACCGGCACATTCCGATCGCGGCGTTCATGTTGCTCGTGTTCGCGTATTTCTGGCTTGGAATCGCGCAGCGCGATTCGTGTCGTGCCGATCTCACTCAGACGGGCTGTGACAGGTGGGTCGAAGCATGGAGCGCCGGAGGCACGAAGCAATGAGTTCGATCGCAACCAGGCTGACGATCTGGTGGCTGAACCGCCAGGCGAACACCGCGCTGATCTTCAAGCGCAACGCGCAGGCGATCGAGGTCTATCGCCGGATGCTGGCGGTCGATCCGACCTACGACGAGGCCCGGATCATGCTGGGCAACCTGCTTTCCGAAGCCGGCGACCACGCCGGGGCCGCGCGCGAGCTCGAGCGCCTCACCCAGGTCAATCCGGACAACGCCGACGGCTGGTTCAACCTTGGCTTCCTGCAAGACAAGGCCGACAACATCGTCGAGGCGGAGCGCTGCTTCCGCCGCGCCGTGCAGCTGCGGCCGACGCTCGACCGTGCGTGGTACGGCCTCGGCCTCGTGCTGATCCGTGCCGGCCGCCTCGAGGAAGCGGTCGAGGCGCTGAAGCAGAACATCAAGATCCAGCCGTTCAGTCCCTACGGCTACTACCAGCTCGGCATGACTTACCACCATCTCGGCCGCAGCGAAGAGGCGGCGAAGGTCGTCGAGCAGCTGGCCGGCTTCGAGCCGAAGTTCACTGCCACGTTGAAACGCGACATCGAGCGGAGTCCGCCCCGCGCGAGGTCCGGTCCAGAAAGCAACTCCCAACCGAAGGAGGAAACCACCGCGGAAGCCACGTGAGTCGAGGAGACAGAAGCCACCAAAGGAGAGAACATGCAACTCACCGCAAAGCACAAAGAGTATTGGAGCCGAAACCTCCGGCTCACTGCAGTCCTGTTGTTCATCTGGTTCGTCGTCACGTACGTGATGGCGTGGTACGCGATCCCGCTCGCCGAGATCAACTTCTTCGGCTGGCCGCTCTCGTTCTACATGGCGGCGCAGGGATCGCTGATCATCTACGTTCTGATCATCTGGTACTACGCGAGGGCCATGCGCAAGATGGACCTCGAGTACGGTGTGGATGAAGGAGACGCCAAATGAGCGCCGTCAGTTCGAATCGCGCCTTCTTCAACCAGCTGAAGAAGTACTACACCTGGTACACGGGCGGCTTCGTCGCCTTCGTCATCGTGCTCGCCATCCTCGAGCAGATGGGCCTGCCGCGCGTCTGGATCGGCTACACGTTCCTGTTCGCGACGATCTCGCTGTATGCCGGCATCGGCATCATGAGCCGCACGGCGGACGTTGCCGAGTACTACGTCGCAGGTCGCCGCGTGCCGGCGCTGTTCAACGGCATGGCGACCGGCGCGGACTGGATGTCGGCCGCGTCGTTCATCGGCATGGCGGGCACGCTCTACCTGAGTGGCTTCGACGGTCTCGGCTTCGTGATCGGCTGGACCGGCGGCTACGTCCTGGTGGCGCTGTTCCTGGCGCCGTACCTGCGCAAGTTCGGCCAGTTCACGATTCCCGACTTCCTCGGCGCGCGCTACGGCGGCAACATCGCCCGCTCCATCGGCGTGTTCGCGGCGATCCTTTGCTCGTTCACGTACGTGGTCGCGCAGATCTACGGCGTCGGCATCATCACGTCGCGCTTCACGGGAGTCGAGTTCGGCGTCGGCGTGTTCCTCGGCCTGGCCGGTATCCTGGTCTGCTCGTTCCTCGGCGGCATGCGCGCGGTCACGTGGACGCAGGTTGCGCAGTACATCATCCTGATCGTCGCCTACATGATCCCGGTGGTTTGGCTGTCGGTGAAGATCACCAACTTCCCGATCCCGCAGCTCGTTTACGGCCAGGTCTTGCAGAAGGTGACGGCGAAGGAGAAGGAACTCGCCACGAATCCCGGTGAAGTGGCCGTTCGCGACATCTTCAAGAAGAACGCGGCGGACGCCAAGGCGCGGATCGACGCGCTGCCGGCATCGTGGGAGGCCGGCAAGGCTGCGGCCGCCCAGCGCGTGGAGGACCTGAAGGCGTCGAACGCGCCGGTGGCCGACATTCGCGCGGCGGAGAAGGCCGTTGCCGACTTCCCGAAGACGCCTGACGACGCGAAGGCTGCATGGGCCAAGCAAGTCGCCAGCAACTCTGCGAGGACTGGGCCCCCGGCACCGCATGCAACGCCGTATACGACCACCAAGACCGGCGAGGCGGGCGAGAAGGAGCGCGCTACCAAGCGCAACAACTTCCTGGCACTGGTGTTCTGCATGATGTTCGGCACGGCCGCACTGCCGCACATCCTGATGCGCTACTACACCACGCCGTCGGTGCAGGAAGCGCGGGTCTCGGTGTTCTGGTCGCTGTTCTTCATCTTCCTGCTGTACTTCACGGCGCCCGCGCTCGCGGTCCTCGCGAAGTACGAGGTCTATCACAACGTGGTGGGGTCATCGTTCGCGAACCTGCCGGCGTGGGTGGCCGCCTGGGCCAAGATCGATCCAACCCTGATGGCCATCAGCGACGTCAACAAGGACGGCATCGTGCAGCTGGCGGAGATGACGCTGGGCGGTGACATCATCGTGCTGGCAACCCCCGAAATTGCGGGACTGCCTTACGTGATCTCGGGCCTGGTGGCGGCCGGCGGCCTGGCAGCGGCGCTCTCGACCGCTGACGGCCTGCTGCTGACGATCGCCAACGCGCTGTCGCACGACCTGTACTACAAGATGATCAACCCGAACGCCTCGACGCAGAAGCGGGTCATGATTTCCAAGCTCCTGCTCCTGGTGGTGGCCATCTTCGCAGCGTGGGTCACGTCGCTGAAGCCGGGCAACATCCTGTTCCTGGTCGGCGCGGCGTTCTCGATGGCGGCTTCGGCGTTCTTCCCGGCCCTCGTACTCGGGGTGTTCTGGAAGCGCGCCAACAAGTGGGGGGCGATCACCGGGATGGTCGCGGGCCTGGGCACCTGCCTGTACTACATGGTGCACACGTACCCGCAGTTCATCGAGTGGTTCGGCACCACGAAGATGGACCTCTGGTGGGGCATCGCACCGATCTCGGCCGGCGTGTTCGGCTTGCCGGTCGGCATCATCACGATCATGGTGGTGAGCATGCTCACGCCTTCGCCCAGCAAGGAAGTGCAGGAGTTCGTCGAGCACGTTCGGTATCCGAGCCTGCGCGGCGACACGGTCGAGACCATCGCCCGCTGACGTCCTGCTGCTGCAGTCCGAAGGCCCGCGGCTCGCCGCGGGCCTTTTTCATTGGAGGCGCCGGATATAATCGCGGCCTCGTCGGAGAGATGGCCGAGCGGTCGAAGGCGCACGCCTGGAAAGTGTGTATGGGTCAAAAGCCCATCGTGGGTTCGACGAGCGACAGTCCAGCGGACTGTCGCGAAGGACGCCGGCGCGAAGCGACGGCGGTCCCGAAGCGAAGCGGAGGGACGAGCAGATCGCCGTGAGGCGAGATGCGAGCAATCCCACTCGGGTGGGACGGAAGTGGCGTTACGGAATCAGGAGAGATGGCCGAGCGGTCGAAGGCGCACGCCTGGAAAGTGTGTATGGGTCAAAAGCCCATCGTGGGTTCGAATCCCACTCTCTCCGCCAGAACAAGCTGAACTTGTACGCGCACGTGCGTGCAAGGTAGTTCACATGCACCGCTGATTCGACGGTGGTCCCAGCCCTTTGACCGGGGTGTGTTGCTCGCCGGGCCCATGCCCAGGAGGGTGCGATCGTGACGTCGGCGGAATCCAGCTTCCTATTCAGTCTCGCAGCGCTCTCGCTGTCATTCGCCGGCTTTTCGGCGGTGGTGGTCACCCTTCGAGGCGCGCTCGGGGGCGAGATCTCCGAGCGGCACCTTCGCCTCGTGCGCCTGTACATCGAAGGCGGTCTCCTGGTGACGGCCCTCGCCCTGATTCCCGCGCTGCTGGACCTCCTTCACGTCCCGGGGCCAGTCATCTGGCCGGTGTCGAGCGCAGTTGCCGCGTCGATCCTCACCGCCTTGCTGCTGAGCCAGTTCCGCCGTCGCCGCGCGATCGAGGGGGGCCGCTTTCCGGCGTGGGTCGTCATCGTCTACGCGATTTCGTTCGTTGCCGTGGCGGGTCTCTGGCTCAACGTCGCGGGGATTCCCCTGGCGCCGAGTGTCGGTCCGTACGCCGTTGCGTTGACCTGGGCGCTGTGCGTCTTCGGCTTCATCTTCGTGCGCACCATCGACATCTTCCTGAGCCGCGCTCAGACCTGAGCTTGTCGGCGTCGCTCGCGCTCAGAACGGCACGGGCGGCCCGCGCCAGCCTTCATCGCGTGGCGTCGCGCGCGCGATGGCCCGCGTGGCTTCCAGCCAGCCATCACAGGCATTGCGGCCAGGCCGACGGCGCAGGATGTTCAGCAGCCCCTTGCACTTTGCGTAGAAGGCGAAGAACCGCAGCACGTTGCGCTTCTGCGCATCGCTCAGCGGAGCGCTGCTGCAGACGAGCTTGTCGTCGGACATGCCGCGGTCCGTCAGCGTCACCGCGCCCCACGCCCTGACGCGCAGCAGAGTTCCTGCCTGCAATCGTGGCCCCAGTACCAGGGCATCGAGCAGGTCGCCCTCGAGTCCGACGTGGCTCGGCACCGAACCATAGTTGTACGGACACGGCACCGGCGAAACGAAGTCGACATGCCCCGTGGACCCGCGCTTGATGAAGGAGCCCTTCGGGATCTCGATGACGACCTCGACTTCGGGCGCATCGGTTTCCTCGCAGGCAGGCAGTGGGACGCGGTTCGCGATGTTCACGGGGACAGACTACGCGAGCAGCAGTCGCGGATCCGGGCCGCTGCCGAAGCTGCAGATGCCGCGCCAGGTGGCCACCAGACGATCGAGCGCCTGGATAAAGCTGGAGCAGGGGCGCGGTATCTATCTCTTTCGCCGCGGCGTCGAGCGACTCGAGCGAGTCCAGCAGCGCACTCAATCGCTCGAGCTGCTCCTTCGCCGAGCGCACCTGCGCCAGCGCTTCTTGATGCCTGGCCCGGTTCTCGGCACGAGCCGCGCAGGCTTCCGGGTCGCCGACTTCCGCCAGCGTGCGCAGCGCTTCGCGAAGGCGCGATTCCGTTTCTTCGGCCTGCTCCTTGATCCCGGAAAAGTCCATCGGCATGGCCGCCACGCTGCTGTCGCTGCGCTGGCCCGCCGCATGAAACGCCCGGATCGTGCGTTCGCAGAAGTCCGGAAACGCGTTCAGGTGCTCGACATATCCCTGCCGCGTCTTGTCCCCGGCCTGCACATGCTCGAAAGCGAGTTCGGCGAACGCGCCGAAGCTGTTCGTGCCCTTGAGCACGCCGACCCAGAGTGCCGAGTACTGGTTCAGCCGCTTCTTGAACCACTTGAGGCGTTCATTCAGCGACTCGGCCCGGGTTCCTCGCAGCATGAGCCTTCTCGCCACGGTCGCCTTCGCGCCGGTCGCAGCCTCGGCGAGCCCGAGCGGAGCGGTGGGGACGACACCAGGGCGATGAAGGCAAAGAAGCCGGCCAGGTAGGCGACCTCGTGAGGATCGATCTGGCTCTCTTGCCAGCCGGGAAGGGCGGCGAAGTGGGAAGCGATGGAGAGGCAAGCCAGGTCCATCTCTTCGCCAAACCCGCCGCGTACGTAGCCTCGTGGCTCGATGAGAGAGTGATTCATGGGCGGCGAGGGTAGGGTCCGATCGGGCCGCGCGGTATCCCGTCACCGGGGGGGCATGGCGGCTGCACAACGGTGGCGCTGGGTCGGTCCGGCGCTGGGCGTAGCGGGCCGAGTGCAGTCGTGCCGCCGTCAGGGTCAGGAAGCTGCGAAGGACGTCCTTACCTGTCTCGTTGCGGCCAGCGCACCGGGCCGAACTCGCGCTGCTCCGCGATGAGAAGGTTGTCGCTGGCAAGTTCGTCCGCGGGGGCCAGTGCGACGGCCTGCCTCAGGACGGCCTCCGCTTCGTCCCAGCGGCCTGCCTCCATGTAGGCGACGCCCAGGTTGTTCAGGACGCGGACCTTGGCGGGCGCGCCGCGCCGCGCCGCCTCCCAGAGCGCGACTTCGCTGCGGTAGTCGGCATTGCGGGTCAGCGTGACGATCGACAGGGCGAGCCCGGCCGCGAGCGCAGCGGCGGCCTGCGCCTGTCGCCGCAGCACCGCGCCGGCGGACCAACCGCGAAACGCCTCGAGGCAGAGGCCGAAGGCCACGCCCCAGATCACCGGATAGAAGTGACGCTCGGCGACCGCGTCGTAGCGGACAGGAAAGGCATACAGCGGCGCGAGCCAGAGGCCCGCCCACACGAGGCAGAACATGAGGTGCGGGCGCGTTCGCCGCGCCGCCCAGGCGACCGCCGTCGCCGCGGACAGTCCGCCGATGACGAGCAGCCGGTCGGCCGCAGACAGCAGGGCCGGCGAGACGTCGGGATCGATGGTGGGGTAGCGCAGCAGCGCAAGCCCGGAGACCAGGTACTGAAGCATGACCGCGAACGACGCCTCGCCCGTGCGTCCCGTCGCGATCAGGCGCGAGTGTTCGAGCAACGGCGCGTAGCGGGGGTGGACGAACAGCCAGAGAATGAAGGCGCCCACGCCCAGGCAAGTCGCCAGTGCGACCGGCCCCACCGCCCACAGGCGCCGGGCTGAAAACGGCGGGGACGACGGCGATTTCCGCGCCATCTCCCACAGCACCCAGAGCAACGGCGCGACGGCCGCGGTCTCGCGCGCGAACGCGGCGCCGATGCCGGCGAAGACTGCTGCGAGCAGCCAGGCCCGGCGCGAGTCGGTGCGCCAGCGAATGTAGGCCCACAGGCTCGCTGCGGCGAGCAGCGTCCCGAGCGACATGGACCGCCCGCTGAGATAGCTCACGCCCTCGGTGGCCAGCGGATGCAGTCCCAGCATGGCCGCGGCCGCGAGCGACGCGGCGGTGGCTCCGCGCGCGTCGAGGGTGGGGCAGCAAGTCGCGGCGATCCGCAGTCCGAGGGCGCAGAACATGGCGACCGCTGACAGGTGGATCCCGAGGTTTGCGAGCCGATGCCCGGCGGGCACGTGACCAAGCGCTTCGCCGAGCGCGTGGGACAGCACGAAGCTCAGCTTCGTGAGGGGCCGCACGTGGCGGGCGGCACCGTCCCACCAGGCTGCGATCGACTGCGCGCCGGGATCGACTGCCACCGTCGCCAAGTCGTCGAACTGGAACGGCCCGCCCAGCGCGACCGAGTACACCGCCGCCACGAGGAGCAGCACGCCGCCCAAGCCAACGCGGTGCGCGCGGTTCACGATCGAGGCCTCAGAAGTCCGGCTCGCCGATCGTCGCTCGACTGCGGATGCGCGGATAACCGGTCAGCGAATCGAATGCCTCGTCGAATAGCGCGACGGCCACCGGCCAGCGATCCCGGCTACCCAGCACGACGATCAGCACGACCGCCGAGCCGCGACGCGCGGCAGCGATCAGGCACGGCCCCGCCTGCCGCGTATAGCCGGTCTTCACGCCGAAGGCGCCGTCGTACCGGCCGAGCAGCGCGTTCGTGCTGCGTGCGAACAGCACGCGCGCACCATCGTCGACAGCCACGCGGACGAACTGCTGTTCGACGATGCGCAGAATGGCTGGGTCGGCAAGCGCCGCCCGCCCGAGCCGGAGCATGTCGGCCGCCGTGGTGTGCTGGCCGGGTCGGTCCAGGCCGCAGGGATCGACGAAGCGCGTGTCCTTCATGCCGAGAGCCAGCGCCCGCGCGTTCATCGAGGCGACGAACCGCTCTGCGCTGCCGGCCAGGTGTTCGGCCAGCGCGAGACAGGCGTCGTTCGCCGAGCCGACGAGCATGGCCTCGAGCAGCGCCGACACTGCAACGCGGTCGTCCTTGCGCAGCCCCAGTCGCGTTCCTTCGGCAGCCGCTGCCCGCGCGCTGACGATCGCCGTCTGGCTCAGCACGCCAAGCCGCTTGCTCTCGGCGTCGAGCACCACCAGCGCGCCTGCCAGCTTGGCGAGACTGGCAGGCTGGCGCCTGGCACCTGGCGCGTGGCTGGCGAGGATGCGATCCTCCGAAGCGACGACGTAGGCCGCCGGCGCGTTTGCGCCGTCAGGCAGCCACGCGGGCGCCGCAGCTGCCGCGCTTGCAGAGGCGCCTGCCAGCAGGACGGCACCGAGTCCCGCACGCCACGGACGTGCGCAGTCGCCCACCTACTTGATCGTGCACTTGGTGGTGTAGTCCTTCGGGTCCGGGCGCGGGCACGGCTGCAAGGTGAAGCTGCGGCCCTGCCGGGTCGGGCGGAACACCTGCGGCTCGTCGCACCGGGACGCAAGTTCCTCGAGGCGGTCGCGCGTGTAGTCGATCTCGAGCATGTAACCGGTGCGCTCCTCGTACATGTAATCGATGGCCGACTGCTGCGACATGCGGTTGACCATCGCCGCCAGGTAGGTGAACGGGTTGGAGGTCGAACGCCAAGGCGCATCGGGGCGATGGTGCGCCTCGCACATCATCCGGTGCCACGACTCGTGGTGCTCGATCACGCCGCGCATGCAGGCGTTGGGCGCTTCGATCGTCACGTTGCAGTTGCGGTCGGTTTCACCCTTCGAGCGGCGCGACCCGGGGCCCTCCTGCCGATGCATGGAGATCACGCCGTCGACGCAGAGGGCGACCTCTTCCTTCAGGTCGAACGCGGAGATGACCGCCTTCTTCTCACGCTCCTGGGCGCGGACGTGGTTGATCAGACGGTTCCATTCGTTCACCGCACCCTGGGCCGCGCAAAAACGCGTGAACAGGTCGCGGGCATCGCTGCAGCGGCAGCCGCCCTGCTGCGCGTGCGCGGCGAGGGCGACCAGCGCCAGCACCGCCCCGACCGCGATCCTCACGAAATGATGAGTTGCCATGGCGTCACTTTCCGAGCAGGCCGCGCAGGCCGCGGACCGCGCGGTCCACCTCGTCGACGACCTGCCCGGTAGTCGAAGAGCTGTCCTTGGTGGGCTGCGCCGGCTGGCCGCCCGCCGGCGCGCCGGCCACCGGGGCCTTCGGCGCGGCCGCCGCCGCGGGCGGGGCATCGGATGGAATCAGGCGGCCGTAGATGGTGTAGCCGCGGTTTTCCTCCGTGCCGTCGGCCTTGACCAGCGTGACCTGTCCCACCGGATCGTTGTCGCGGAATTCGCCGTACATCTTCGTGCCGTCCGGTTGTGTCCGGACACCGCGACCGTCGAGACTGCCGCGAGAGTTGAACATGCCCTCGAAGACCTCGCCGCCGGCGTTGCGGTAGCGGCCCGGGCCGGCCGGACTTCCGTTGAAGAACAGGCCTTCGTGGATCCGCCCGTCCGGCCACGTGAGCTTGCCCTGGCCGCTCATCCGCCCGTCGACGAAATTGCCTTCCGCGATCCGTCCATCCTCGTAGACGATCCGCCCGCCGCCCCAGAGCCGGCCGCGAATGAAGTCGCCCTGCTCAACGCGACTGCCCGGATGAGTGATCTTGCCCTTGCCGTGCAGCAGGCCGTTGCGGAACTCGCCCTCGGTGCGACGGCAGTACGTCGTGACGGCCACGCCGGGGCCGTTGGGTGACGCGAGCTTCTGCTCGGGGCACGCCTGTGCCGTTGCTGCGATGGGCGCTGCCAGCAGCAAGACCGCGCTCGCGGCCGAGGTCAGTCGCATTTTCGGCTCCTGCACGAAGTTCTCCCCGCCGCAGCATCGTATGACCCGGACGGGCTTGTCAATGGAAGGTCAGCTTCGGTCGGGCGACCGCGCCGAACGCGCCAATGGCGGCCGATCGCAGCGGACGAGCTGCCGCATTGTCCGGGCGGTCGCCGGCGAGAACTCCGGGACGTCGCCGTCGGGACGCGACTTTCGCGGCCCGCGGGCAGCGGCTATAGGGCCCGCACCGGGATGTGGCGCTGTTCCTGGATGGCAGGAAACGTGATGACGTGATCGGCGTCGAGCCGGATGCCGATCTTCTCGCCGACCGCGTGGTCGTGATGGCTCGGCACCAGCGCGAGCACCTCGCGTCCGCTGTCGAGCCGCAGCGTGTAGATGAAGTCGCCGCCGCGGAAGATCTTGCGCACCACCTCGGCCTTGAGCGCGCTCGAGTCGTCGTGCACGACATCGTCCGGACGCAGCAGGACCTCGACGTGGCAGCCCTTGCCGCAGGTGTCGCACCCCTGCTGGCACCGCAGCGGCACGTCGCCCTTCAGCGCGCCGAGTTCGATCTCGACGTTCATCGGGTTCAGCACCCTGGCGGGCAGGAAGACGCCTTCGCCGATGAAGTCCGCGACATAGCGCGTCGCCGGCCGGTGGTACAGCTCGTACGGCCGGTCCCATTGCTCCAGCCGACCGGCATTCATCACGCCGACCCGGTCCGCGATCGCGAAGGCCTCCTGCTGGTCGTGGGTGACCAGGATCGCCGTCGTGCCGCTGGCCTTCAGGATCTGGCGCACCTCGGTGCCGAGACGCACGCGCAATTCGACGTCGAGGCTCGAGAACGGTTCGTCCATCAACAGCAGGGCCGGGCGCGGGGCGAGCGCGCGCGCGAGGGCGACGCGCTGCTGCTGGCCGCCTGACAACTCGTGCGGATAGCGCGCCGCCTCGCGCGTGAGGCCCACGAGGTCGAGCATCTCGTCGACGCGGGCGCGGCGCTCGCCACCGCCGAGTTGGCGCAGTCCGAAGCCGACGTTGTCGTCCACGCGAAGGTGAGGGAAGAGCGCGTAGTCCTGGAACACCAGTCCGACGCCGCGCTTCTCCGGCGCCGCGGTGAAGTTCGGCCCGGAGACGACGAGGCCGCCGATTTCGATCGTGCCGGAGGCGACCGGGATGAAGCCCGCGACCGCGCGCAGCAGTGTCGTCTTGCCGCAGCCGGAGCTTCCGACCACGCAGCCGATCTCGCCCTTGCCGAGCGCGAGTGTGAGCCCGTCGACGATGGTCGGCCCGGCGCCGCCGTAGCGGATGCGCAGACCCTCGATCAGCAGTTGCGGGCGCGGTTGTTCCATGCGTTGATTGTAAGTCAAATGCATATAATTCTCATTTGCATCTAAAATCCACGCAAGCAGCGCGGAATCGCGCGGAACAGCGGCCATTGCCCCCAACTCTTTGATCACGAAGGTCTTCCCCGGTTTCCGTTCACGTCCGGGGGGCGAGCGGCTGGGTCTCGCGGTCGGGCTGGCGCTCGTGTGCGGCGCGCTGGTCGCGCTCCCGGTGCTCGGCGTTTTCGGCAGCTTCTGGGATCTCGGTGCCGCGGCGGAGACGCTGAAGCACCTCGCCGCGACCGTCATTCCGAGCGCGCTGTTCGAGACCGGCGTCCTAGCGGTCGGCGTCGGCATCGGCGTGGCCGCGCTCGGGGCGTCCACCGCGTGGATGGTGGCGAGTTGCGACTTTCCCGGTCGCAAGGCCTTCGAGTGGGCGTTGCTGCTGCCCCTCGCGATGCCTGCCTACATCGTCGCCTATGCGTACACCGACTTTCTCCAGTACGCGGGGCCGTTGCAGTCGGCGCTGCGCGAAGGTGCCGGGTGGGGACGCGGCGACTACTGGTTTCCGGAGATCCGCTCGCTGCAGGGCGCGGTGTTCGTGTTCACGGTCGTGCTCTATCCCTATGTCTACCTTCTCGCCCGCACCGCGTTCCTCGCCCGCACTGCGGCGATGATCGACGCCGCGCGCAGCCTCGGCCTCACGCCGTGGCAGACGTGGTGGCGCGTCAACCTGCCGCTCGCACGGCCCGCGATCGCCGCCGGCGTGCTGCTCGCGCTGATGGAAACGATCGCCGACTATGGCGCATCGGCGTACTTCGGCCTGCAGACGTTCACCACGTCGATCTACCGCGCCTGGTTTTCGCTAGGTGACCGCACGGCAGCGAGCCAGCTCGCCGCGCTGCTGCTGCTGCTTGTCCTCGTGCTGTTCTACGTCGAGCACCGCGCCCGCGGGCGCGCGCGCTTCTTCACGCCGACGGCCAGCCAGAGACCGGCGCCGCGTTCGCCGCTGAAGGGCCGCGGCGCCGCGGGCGCCTTCGCCTTGTGTGCATCGAGCGTCGCGCTCGGCTTCGCGATTCCGCTGGCGCTGCTCGTGCGACTGCTGCTGCCTGCGTGGGCCACGCTCGATTGGTCGCGGTACGGCAGCTGGGTGATGAACACGCTCGGCATCGGCGCGGCGGCCGCGCTGCTCGTGCTCGCGGCCGTGCTCGCGCTTGCTTACACGGCGCGCGCCGTGACGCGGGGGAAGCCGGCGGTGCTCGTGCGCGCGGCCGTGAAGCTGATGAGCCTCGGCTATGCAGTGCCGGGTGCGGTCATCGCGGTGGGCATCCTCATCCCGCTCGCCCTGTTCGACAACCGGCTGAACGAAGCCATGAAGGCGCTGGTCGGCGTCGGCCCCGGCCTGCTGCTGACCGGCAGCGTGTTCGCGCTGCTGTACGGATACCTCGTGCGCTATTTCGCCGTGGGCTACCAGTCGATCGAAGCCGGGCTCGCGCGCATCACGCCGGCGATGGACGCGAGCGCGCGCAGCCTCGGCAGCAGCCCGCTCGACACGTTCGTCCGCGTGCACCTGCCGATCCTCAGGCCTTCGGTGCTCGCCGCCGCGCTGCTGGTCTTCGTCGACGTGATGAAGGAACTTCCCGCGACCCTGGTGCTGCGCCCGTTCAACTTCGACACGCTGGCCGTGATCGCGTACCAGATGGCGAGCGACGAACGCCTCGGCGAAGCGGCGCTGCCCGCACTGACCATAGTGGCCGCCGGCGTGCTGCCCGTGGCACTGTTGTCACGCGCCATCTCGAGGGCTGCCGGCCCGGGCCACGCGTAGACTTCCGGCTCTCGCGGGCCCGGCCCGCACGACAGGGGACGGTCCTTCCATGGGTTACGTGTTCGCAGCGCCGCCGCAAGCCGTGGTTCCGGTCGACGGCTCCAGCGACCTGCTGCCGGTGCATCGCATCTACTGCGTCGGGCGCAACTACGCCGAGCACCAGAAGGAGATGGGCTTCTCCGGGCGCGAAGCGCCGTTCTTCTTCATGAAGCCTGCGGACGCCGTGCTGCCGGTGCCGTTCGGCAGCGTCGGCGAGATGCCGTATCCGGGCGAGACGGGCAACCTGCACCACGAGATCGAACTCGTGGTGGCCATCGGCAAGGCCGGCCGCAACATCGAGGCGGCCAACGCCGCGAAGCACATCTACGGCTATGCGGTCGGCCTCGACATGACGCGTCGCGACCTGCAGTTCGCGCTGCGCGACAAGGGCCGGCCGTGGGACGTCGCCAAGGGGTTCGACTGGTCGGCACCGATTTCGCCCGTAAAGCCGATCGGCGTGACCGGCGAGATCACGGCCGCGCAGATCTTCCTGAACGTCAACGGGCAGCGGCGCCAGGCGAGCGACGTTTCGAAACTCATCTGGAACGTCAGCGAGACCATCGAGCACCTGTCGAAGTTCTACGAGCTCAGGCCCGGCGATCTCGTCTTTACCGGAACGCCGGAGGGTGTCGGCGCGGTGGTGAAGGGCGATGAGCTCGAAGGCGGCGTGGCCGGCATCGGCACGCTGAAGGTCCGCATCGTCTGATCCGCGCCATGCTTCGATCGTTGCTCCCGCGTTCGCTCTTGCTCGTTGCGCTCGCGCTGTCCGGCAGCGCGTTCGCGCAGCCGCCGATCACTCTCAAGGTCCATCACTTCCTGCCTCCCGGCTCCACGACGCACGCGAAGATGCTCGTGCCGTGGTGCGAACGGATCGAGAAGGAGTCGGCGGGACGCCTGAAGTGCCAGCTCTATCCGTCGATGCAACTCGGCGGCACCGCCTCGCAGCTCTTCGACCAGGCGCGCGACGGCATCGCCGACATCGTCTGGACCCTGCCCGGCTACACCGCGGGGCGCTTCCCGAAGATGGAAGTGTTCGAGCTCCCGTTCATGATCGGCGATGCCGAGGCGGCGTCGAAGGCGGCCTGGGAGTTCTACGAGAAGCATGCGAGCGACGAGTTCCGCGAGGTCAAGCCGCTCGCGGTCCACGTCCATGATGCCGGCTACCTGCACACGCGCGACAAGCAGGTTCGCACGCTGGCGGACTTCCGCGGCCTGAAGCTGCGTGCGCCGACGCGCCAGACGAATCGACTGCTCGCCGCGCTCGGCGCCACGCCGGTGTCGATGCCGGTGACCGGGCTCGCGGACGCGATGTCGAAGGGCGTGATCGACGGCGCCGTCATTCCGTGGGAGGTCGTCCCGGCGGTCAAGGTGCAGGAGATCGCGCGCTTCCACACGGAGACCGACCCCAACATGCCAGCGATGTACACGGCGGTCTTCCTGCTCGCGATGAACCGGAAAACGTACGACGGCCTGCCGCCGGACCTGCGCGCCGTCATCGACCGCCACTCGGGACTCGGGCTGTCGGGCCAGGCCGGCCGGTTGTGGGAAGAACAGAAGGCGCCGGCGCGCAAGCTCGCGCTCGATCGCGGCAACACGGTGTACGTGGTGCCCGCTGCCGAGCTCGCGCAGTGGCAGAAGGCCGCGCAGCCCGTGCTCGCCGACTGGGTGCGCGACATGGGCAAGCGAGGCATCGACGGCGACGGGCTGCTGGCCGATGCGCGCGCCTTGATCGCGCGGAACTCCAAGGCCGCGGCGGCGCCGGCGACGCCCGCGGCCGCGCCGCGCAAGTAGTCCCCATGCGCCGGCTGCTCGATGCGCTGGCGACAACGCTCGCGCTGATCGGCGGCGCGCTCCTGGTCGCCGTCTCGCTGGCGACCGTCGTTTCGGTGTCCGGCCGCTGGCTCGCGGGCCAGCCGATCACCGGCGACATCGAGCTGGTGCAGCTCGCCGTCGCTGCTGCGATCGCGTTGTTCCTGCCGTACTGCCAGCTGCATCGCAGCCACCTGATCGTCGACTTCTTCACGGCGCGTTCCTCCGGCCCCATGCAGCGCCGGCTCGACGCCGCCGGGTCGATGCTCGCGGGCGCCGTGTTCTTCGTGCTCGCATGGCGCGCGGGCGTGGCGGTGAGCGACATGCGCAGCGCGTCCGAGACCACGATGGTGCTCGGCATTCCGCTGTGGATTCCCTATGCGGCGATGGTGCCCGGGCTGGCACTGGCCGGGCTCGCGGGCGTCGTGCAGCCGTTTCACGCGCGCACGCCGGCGAAGGGCGACGCATGAATCTAGGTGTCGCGGGGGGACTCTTCGCCGCCATGCTGGCGCTGATGGCGCTGCGTGTTCCGATCTGGGCCGCCATGTTCGTGCCCGGCGCGGTGGGTTATGCGTGGCTCTCCGGTCCCGATCCGCTGCTCGCGTTCCTCAAGGGAATCGCCTTCGCGCGCTTCTCGATTTACGACCTGTCGGTCGTTCCGCTGTTCCTGCTGATGGGTCACCTGGCCACGCAGGGCGGGTTGTCGGCCGGCCTGTTCCGCGCGGCGGCGGCCTTCGTCGGCCACTGGCGCGGCGGGCTCGCGCAGGCGAGCGTGCTGGCGAGCGCGGCGTTCGGCTCGGTGTGCGGGTCGTCGGTCGCAACGGCCGCGACGATCGCGCAGGTGGCGCTGCCCGAGATGCGGCGCTATCGCTATGACGGCGGATTCGCGACGGCGACGCTGGCGGCGGGTGGCACGCTCGGCATCCTGATTCCGCCATCGGTCGTGCTCGTGCTGTACGCGATCCTTACCGAGCAGAACATTGCGAGGCTGTTCGCCGCGGCGCTGATTCCCGGCGTCCTCGCGGCGGCGCTGTACTGCGTCGCGATCGCGCTCTTCATGCGCGTGCGCCCGCAGCTGGGGCCGCCGGACGCGAGGATGCCGATGCGCCAGCGGCTCGGGGTGCTCGCCGGCGTGGTTCCCGTGACAGTGATCTTCATCATCGTCCTCGGTGGAATCTACGGTGGGGTGTTCACTGCGACCGAGGCGGCGGCGATCGGTGTGCTGCTGACCGCGGTCGCGGGCTTCGCCGCGCGCCAGCTCACGCTCCGGCGGCTGGGGCAGGCGCTGCTCGCCACGGCGCAGACCACCGGCGCGATCTTCATGATCTTCATCGGCGCCGACATGCTGAACGCGGCGCTGGCGCTGACGCAGATGCCGGCGCAGGTGGCGGACCTGATCGCCCACGCCGACCTCTCGCCGGTCGCTGTCGTGATCGCGGTGCTGCTCTTCTACATCGTGCTCGGCGGAGTGATGGACGAGATGTCGATGCTGCTGCTGACGCTGCCGGTCGTCTTCCCGGCGGTGATGCAGCTGCCGCTCTTCGGACTCGGGCTCGAGGACAAGGCGCTGTGGTTCGGCGTGCTGCTGCTCACCGTGGTCAACATCGGGCTGATCGCGCCACCCGTCGGACTGAACGTCTACGTGGTGGGCATGCAGGCGCGCGACGTGCCCGTCGCCCGCACCTACCGCTACGTGTTCGTGTTCCTCGCGGCCGACGCGCTGCGCCTGGCGCTGCTCGTCGCGCTTCCCGTACTCTCACTGTGGCTCGTCCAGTTCGTCCGCTGACATGAAGCTCTACAACTACTTCCGAAGCTCGGCCTCGTTCCGCGTGCGAATCGCGCTGAACTTCAAGGGATTGCCGTACGAGTACGCAGTGGTGCACCTCACGAAGGGGGGCGGCCAGCAGTTCGCCCCCGAATTCCGCGCCATCAACCCGGACGCCCTGATCCCGGTGCTCGACGACGACGGACAGCGGCTGACGCAGTCGCTGGCGATCATCGAGTACCTGGAAGAGACGCACCCGGAGCCGCCTTTGCTGCCGAAGGCGCCGCTCGAGCGCGCTTACGTACGCGCACTAGCGCTCGGCATCGCCTGCGAGATCCACCCGCTCAACAACCTGCGGGTGCTGCGCTATCTGGTGCGCGACCTGAAGGCAACCGATGAGCAGAAGGACGCCTGGTACCGGCATTGGGTGGAACAAGGCCTCGCGTCGATCGAGGCCCGGCTCGCGACGGAGGGCAAGTGCGGGCGTTACGCGCTCGGCAACCAGGTGACGCTCGCCGACGTGGTCATCGTCCCGCAGATCTTCAATGCGAAGCGGTTCGACTGCCGGCTCGATCACGTGCCGACCGTCATGCGGATCTTCGACCGCTGCATGGAACTGCCGGCGTTCGTCGACGCACAACCGGCGCGCCAGCCCGACGCCGAGTGACGCTCAGGAACGCCCGACCTCGCGCCTGAGCGCCTCGGCCAGTTCCACGACCGCGGTCGCGTAGAAGTAGCTGCGGTTGTATTGCAGGACGGCAGTGAAGTTCACGGTGCCGACCCGAAATAGACGACTCGGCTCGCCGCCGGCGTCGAGATAGGGCAGGTCGATGACGAGCACCGGCGTGTCGAGCGGCAGCGGAAGGTCCGCCACCACACCGGCGTTGAGGGCGTCGGACCAGGTCGCGGCCGCGTCGATGCCACGGCCGAGCGAATCGACGATCGCCTCGTCCGCCTCGGCTTCGAACAGGATCGGCAAATCGCGCTGCCAGCCGTGCTGGACCAGGAAGCGGGCGACCGACCCGATCGCGTCGGTCGCGCTGCCCGCGAGGTCGATCCGCCCGTCGCCGTCGAAGTCGACGGCAAAGCGGCGGATCGATCCCGGCATGAACTGCGGCAGGCCGATCGCGCCGGCAAACGAACCCTTGAACCGCAGCGGATCCGTGCGCTGCTCGCGCGCCAGCAGCAGCAGCTCGACGAGTTCCTTCCGGTAATAGTCCGAGCGGCGCAGGTAGTCGAACGACAGCGTTGCCAGCACGTCGATCGTCCGGAAGTTCCCGGTGATACGGCCCCAGTACGTCTCGACGCCGATGATCGCGACGATGATCTCGGGCGGCACCCCGTAGCGTTCCGTTGCGCGCTCGAGCGCCACGGCGTTGCTGCGCCAGAAGTCGACGCCTGCCTGCACGCGCTTGTCGTCGAGGTAGCGCGATCGGTACTCGAGCCAGTTGCGCTGTCCGAAGGGAATCGGCGGCTGCATCAGGCGCTCGACGGTTGCCGAGTAGCGCGCCGCGTTCAGCCAGCCTTCGACGCGCTCCCGGTCGAAGCCATGCTCGGCGACGACTTCGTCGATGAATTGCCGCACCTCGGCACGGGAGGCGTAAGGCGGCCGCGCTGGACTGCGCGCCGTCGCGGGAGCAACGAGCGCGGCGGCCAGCGCAGCGACGAAACTGCGTCGCTTCACGTCCGGGACTCTCATTCTGGATTCCGGGCAGGTTCGAAGGCGCGGACCGCGCCGCGCAACGCGCGGATGTCGGCGGCCGCAACGCCTTCGGAGCGGCGCGAATATCGCATGCTTTCGTAGCGCGCCAGCAGTTGCCCGGCCTGCCGCGCGGCGTCGCGCGGCAGGGCGCGCTCGCTGCGCTCGCGCAGGTCGCGCGGCCCGCAGTGGTCACCGGCATCGACGCCCGCGCGCTGCAGCTTCTCCCTCAGCTGCCGGTAGGCGTCGCCCAGCGGGTCGCGCACCGCGCGCGACCGCATCGACAAGGCCGCCATGCCGGCGACCAGGAGCCCGACGAGCACCGCCAGCACGGTGGCGACGCTCTCCCAGCGCGGCGCCAGCCCCAGCATTTCCACCAGTGCACGCTGGTGCTCCTGCGAGTAGGACAGCACCCACTGGTGCCAGCTGTTCTGCACGGCTTCCCAGTTGAAACGCCACACGCGCAGCCAGTCTGCATTCCCGAACACGGGGTTGCGAGTGAGCTCGGCGGTGCGCGCGGCCTCGGCGGCCGGGTCGACGCGAGCCGGGGCCACCACTGCGGTGGGATCGACCCGCGACCAGCCGCGTCCCTTCAGCCACACTTCGGACCACGCGTGGGCATCCGACTGCCGCACGGTCACGAAGCCGTCGACCGGATTCAGTTCACCGCCCTGGTATCCGGTGACGACGCGCGCCGGCACGCCGAGGGCTCGCATCATCACCACGAACGCCGACGAGTAGTGCTCGCAGTAGCCGCGCTTCGTTTCGAACAGGAACTCGTCGACCGAGTGGCGCCCGAGCCGCGGCGGCGATAACGTGTACTCGTAGCCACCGTTGCGGAAGTGATCGAGGACCGCGCGCACGAGCCGGGCGTCGCGGTCCGTGCTGTCTGCGGGGACGCGTCGCTGCAGATCCGACGCGAGCTCATGCGTGCGCGGGTTGTAGGACGCAGGCAGCGTCAGCCAGTCCTGCAGTTCGTTGGCGCTGGCGTCGCGCCCAAGGCGGAAGCCCAGGTGCGAGCGCATCGCGTAGCGCGTGCGTTCCCGCACGAGATCGCCCGCGAGCAGTTCCATGTCCGCAGTCAGGCGCGCGGCCATGTTGCCGATTGCAGGCAGGCCGGCGGGCGCCTCCAGCGCGAACAGCCAGTCGCGCCGGTGCGGCTCGAGCGTGACCGTGTAGGCGACGGCCGAGTCGCGGTCGGGCTCGATCGTCGGCGGCGCGGGTTCAACGGAGCGGCGCCCAAGCGGCGACCAGGTACGCCCGTTGAAGCTGCCGAAGACGGGTCCGCGCCAGTACAGCTGACCCGGGGCCGGCGCGCTGCCATCGAACTTCGCGCGGAACGCGATTTCACGGGACTCGATCAGCTGGCCGATCGAACCCGGCGACATCGAGTTCGACAGGCCGGTGCCGCCGCTCGCGCCATCGCCCGGCATGCCCCAGAGCGGACCGGAGATGCGTGGAAACAGGAGGAACAGCACGATCGTCAGCGGCGTTGCCTTCAGCAGCGACCATCCGACCATCTTCATCTTGCGCGCGGCGGGCAGGTCCGCCTCGTCCAGGTTGACGCTGACCAGCACGAAGAACAGCGCGGCGACCGCCATCAGCGTCATCAGCGCCACGCCCGGCCCCTGGCTGTGCATGAACTGCGTGAGCAGGATGAAGAAGCACAGGAAGATGACGACGAACACGTCGCGGCGCGCACGCATCTCCAGCAGCTTCAGCGCCATCAGGAGAAGCAGGAAGGTGACGCCGGCTTCCTGCCCGACCAGCGTGCCGTGCTGCAGGTACACGCCGGCGCCGACGCCGATCAGCAGCGGCAGCAGCAAGGTGCGGCCGGGCACCGACAACTGCTTCGCCGCGATGACGCCGCGCCACAGGAGCATCGCGAGCAGCAGCAGCGTCGCCCACCATGGCAGGTGCTCGAAGTGGGGCACCACGACGAGCGTGACCGCGAGCAGCAAGCACCAGGATGTCGCGGCGTTCGCGCGCGCCGCTCGACGTCTGCGGACCGAAGAGACGGTTCAGCGGCCCCGTCACGCGCGAAGCGCGCGAACGGCGTGCCGTCGTCGCGGACGCCGCCATGTCAGCCCTTGCAGACGGCAAGCGCCGTCAGGCAGCGATCGCGGTGCTGCGCGCCGCTGCCCATTTCGATCATCGCGTCGGGCAGGCGCAGGCCATAGCGCATGCGGGATGCGTCGGCGTCGAGGACCCAGCGCGTCAGCCGGGAGAGGCGATGTTCGAGCCCGAGCGAGGACGGCAGCGCAGCGAAGTCCAGCATCAGGTCGCCGCCGCCCGCCGCCTCGAACTGCTTCACGGACAGATCGTCCGAGCGGGCCGCCAACCGCCACGCGATGAGCTTCTGGGTGTCGCCAGCCTGGTATGGCCGCACGCCGGCGAAGTCGTCGCCGCTCGGAGCCATGCCGGCCGCCTCGTCGTGGCCGCCCTCGGCCGCGGGCAGCGGCGGCGCGTCTTCTTCAGGTTTCGGATACACGATGGCCTCGAGCGCTGGCGTCACGTAGGCCCACGCGCGCCACAGGCCAAACGGAAAGCGCGTCTCCACGGTGATCCGCGGTGCCGGCAGGCGGCCACGGTCCGGGGCGGGAAGGGGCACCTGCACCGTTCGCACGCCGCGGGCGGGAACCTCGACCGACACCGCTGGTGCGGATGAAGGGTTCCGACCATTGCGCTTGCCGCGCGCGAGCGTCGACCCGGGGTTGAACGCGAACCGCAGCGCGAAGCGGTCGAGCGTGCCTGGATTGGAGACAGCCACCTCGAACACCGCGACTTCGCCGGCGAAGACCGGTTCGGCGCGCACGCCGCGCAGCACGAGTTGCACCAGGTTCGAGTGGGTCGCGTGCATTCCCACGATCGCCATGCTGGCCACGAGGAACGTCAGGAGGAACCCGAGTTGCAGGCTGTAGTTGATCGAGCCGACCAGCAGGACGAGCACGGCGACGCCGAACGCGAGGCCGGGCGCCGTCGGCAGGATGTACACGCGCCGGCGGTCGAGCAGCACCTCGCCCGCCTCGGGTCCGTCGCGACCCGCGATCCAGCGCGTGATCCGCAGCGTCAGCGGATTCGCCGTGATGCTGGGCTGCGCCCGTCCCCAGGGGAGCAACGCCTTCGGAGCGGCCGTGCGGCGTTCATTCGGTCAGGGCACCGGCACGGCGGCGATCAGCTGCGCGACGAGTTCCCTTCCGTGCAGCGCGCGTCCGCTCTCGCGGTTGGTGGCGTGCAGCCGATGTCCCGCCACCGACGCCATGATGTTCTGGACGTCCTCCGGGATCACGTGTTCGCGACCATCCAGCCAGGCCCATGCCCGCGCCGCGGCGAGCAGCGCCAGCCCCCCGCGCGGACTCAGCCCCTCGGCGTACTTGCCTGAAGCCCGCGTGTGCGCGATCAGCGCCTGGACGTAGTCGAGCAAGGCCGCGGACACGTAGACCTTCTTCACCTCTGCCTGCGCGGCGAGCAGGTCCGAAGGCCGCGCGACCGGCTGCAGCGCCTTCAGCAGGTCGCGTCTCGGGTCGCCCGCCAGCAGCGCGCGTTCGGCGTCGCGGTCCGGGTAGCCCAGGCTGATGCACATCAGGAAGCGGTCCAGCTGCGACTCGGGCAGCGGAAAGGTGCCGACCTGGTGAAACGGATTCTGCGTGGCGATCACGAAGAAGGGCTGGGGCAACGGGCGCGACAGGCCGTCGACCGAGACCTGGTTCTCCTCCATCGCCTCGAGCAGGGCGCTCTGCGTCTTCGGGCTCGCGCGGTTGATTTCGTCGGCGAGCAGCACTTCCGTGAAGATCGGCCCGGGATGGAACACGAACTGCCCGCTGGTCCTGTCATACACCGACACTCCGATGACGTCGGACGGCAGCAGGTCGCTCGTGAACTGGATCCGCCGGAAGGGAAGGCCCATCGAAAGCGCGATCGCGTGCGCGAGCGTGGTCTTGCCGACTCCGGGCGCGTCCTCGATCAGCAGGTGCCCGCCTGCCAGCAGGCAGGTGAGGCTCTGCCGGATCTGCAGGGTCTTGCCGACGATGATCGTTCCGATCTGGCTGGCAGTCGCGCGGAATTTCTCTAACATTGGGCTATAACGTGACAGACGAAGGCCGCCGAAGACAACGGTCCGAACGGAGACAGATGCTGCATACCGGGTTCTTCACCCACCGCACCTGCGCGGAACACGAGATGGGATCGTGGCACCCGGAATCGCCGGAGCGACTGGCCGCGATTCACGACCACCTGATTGCCATCGGGATCTCGCCGCACCTGGAACATCACGATGCGCCGGCAGCGTCGCTCGAATCGCTCGTCCGGGCGCACGACGCGGCGTACGTCGAACGGTTGAAAATCAGCGTACCACAGCAGGGATACTGGCCCGTCGACCCGGACACGTCGATGAACCCGCGCACCTGGGAGGCGGCCCTGCGCTCGGCCGGCGCGGTGGTCGACGCGACCGACCGCGTGATGCGCAAGGAGCTCGCAAACGCGTTCTGCGCCGTGCGCCCGCCCGGGCACCATGCGCGCAAGGCGTCCGCGATGGGTTTCTGCTTCTTCAACAACGTTGCGATCGGGGCGCTCCATGCGCTCGAGGTCCATGGCCTCGAAAGGGTCGCGGTCATCGACTTCGACGTGCATCACGGCAACGGGACCGAGGACATCCTCGCGAACGACGAACGGGTGCTGATGGCGAGCTTCTTCCAGCACCCGTTCTACCCGTACACCGGCGCGGACAACCCGGCGAAGAACATGGTGAATGTCCCGCTGCCGGCCGGAACCAAGGGCGACGTCGTCCGGCAGGTGGTCGACGAAGTGTGGCTGCCGCGACTGCGTTCGTTCAGGCCGCAGGCAGTGTTCATCTCGGCGGGGTTCGACGCGCACCGGGAGGACGACCTCGGCCAGATGGGCCTCGTGGAATCCGACTACGCATACATCACGCAAAGGCTGATGGACGTCGCCGACGAGTACGGCGAGGGCCGCGTGATCAGTTCGCTCGAGGGCGGATACAACCTGAGCGCGCTGGCCCGCAGCGTCGGCGCGCACGTGAAGACACTCGCACAACTGTAGAGGCGCGGAGGCCCCATGAACGCACCGGAGTCGAAGGTCGCGGTCGAACCCTACCTGCTGGAATCGCGCGACGCGTCCGGCGTGGTGACCCTGACGATGAACCGGCCGCAGCAGTTCAACGCGCTGTCGGTCGAGATGATGACCGCGCTGCAGGCCGCGCTCGACGCGATCGCCGCCGATCCGTCGGCGCGCGTCGTGGTGCTGGCGGGCGCGGGCAGGGCGTTCTGTGCCGGGCACGACCTGAAGCAGATGAAGGAAGACACGTCGCTCGACACCTATCGCGCGCTGTTCGCACAGTGCGCGAAGCTGATGCTGACGATCCAGCACATGCCGCAGCCCGTCATCGCGCGGGTCCACGGTGTGGCGACCGCCGCGGGATGCCAGCTGGTGGCGACCTGCGACCTCGCGGTCGCCGTCGAGGGCGCGCGCTTCGGAGTCTCCGGCATCAACGTCGGCCTCTTCTGCACGACGCCGGGCGTGGCGCTGGCGCGCAACGTCGGCCGCAAGGAGGCGTTCGAGATGCTGGTGACCGGCGACCTCATCGACGCGCAGGCTGCGCGCGAACGCGGCCTCGTGAACCGCGTCGTCCCGGCCGACCAGCTCGATGCCGAGATCGCGAAGCTCGCCGCCTCGATCGTCGCCAAGCCCGCGATCTCGATCGCGATGGGCAAGGAGATGTTCTACCGGCAGGTCGAGGCTGGCACGGAAGCTGCGTACCAGATGGCGGGCCAGACGATGGCCTGCAACCTCATCGACCCGGTGGCGCAGGAAGGCCTCGAGGCCTTCATGGCGAAGCGCAAGCCGAGCTGGGCACCCCCGGCCTGACCCTCGCGCCGCCAGCCGCCGTCACGGCTTGACGGATTCAGCCGTGGCGGCAGTCTCTGTCGGCGGCGCATTGATGGCGCGACGAAACAGCGCTGCCAGGCCGGTTTCTTCAGGCGCGGTCGTTTCGGTGGCGACCGGCGCGGTTGCGACGTCCTCGCCCTTGCGCGCCGGTCCTTTCGCGCGCGGTGCCGGCGCGGTGGAAGTCGACGCGGTGGAAGCCGGTGCGGCTGCGGCGCGCGTTGCTCCACGCACCTCCGCGGCGGCCCGGGCGTCGGTCGGCAAGGGCAGGGCCAGTGTGTAGAGCGTGAGCGCCACCCAGCCGGCGAGCACGGCAATCGGCAGCAGGGTGGTCGACCAGTCGCCGACGCTGCGCGCGATGACGCCGTCGCGCGAGAACACGACGGGACGCGCCGCGATGCGTTCGAGTGCCTGCTCGACCAGCCGCCGACTCTGGCGCAGCGGCGCAATGCGATCGCGCGAGCCCCGCTGGGACAAGTGTCCGAGGACCAGGGAGACGAGGGCAAAGCCCGCGATGGCGGCGAGCAGCCAGCGCTTGCCGGGGAGCGGCAGCGACCAGCCGCCGATGAGCACTGTCAGGTAGGACGTCAGCAGGAAAGCCTGCGCCAGCAGCGTCCACTGAAGGTGCTGCGCCGACGCGGTCGAGTGCGCACCGACCGCGACATTCAGGCGATCCAGTTCGCGTTCGAGCGCCATGCGGCTGTCGATGACCTCCGATGCCGCCGCGTCGCGGACGGCCTGTGCGCTGCCGTCCTTCGTGGAAAGTACGTCCATGTCGCCTCCTTGGGCCTCTCATGGACAGTTTCGACAGGCGAGACGGAACTGCGGATCGTCCGTCCGTTGGACGGTGCGTCACCCGCTTCGGCGATTGTGCGGGGCACCGGGGCTCAGGCCGCGCGGCGCAGTTGCTCGAATTCCGGCTTGAAGTCGATGTCGCTGTCGCAGTCGGCGGCGCGGGTTTCGTTGTCGAGGCGAAGCGTCAGGCAATAGGCGGCACCGCCCGACCGATTGAACGAATCGAGGGGAACGACGTGCACCCGGTAACCGCGCGCGGTGAGGGACGCGCGGGTGGCATCGGATGCGTGGCACATCACGACATCACGCCCCAGGCACACCGAGTTGACACCAAGGTGCAACGCGTCCTCGTCGGTCGCTTCGATCAGGTTGCCCGCGCCCGCCACGCGGCGCACGGCGTCGGCCGACTCCGTCGAGAACGCCGGCGGGTACCAGAGGACTTCGCCGCCGGACAGCGCGCAGAAGCAGGTGTCGAGGTGATAGAAGCGGGGGTCGACCAGTTCCAGCGGCACGGTCGGCACGCCGTAGAGCGATTCGATCGCCGCGTGCATTCCACGGCTCGAGCGCTGTCCGTAGCCCGTCCAGATGAGCCGGCGGCTCGCGTCCCAGATAGCGTCGCCCGCTCCCTCGAAGAAGAGGCCGGGCGGCGGGTCGACCACCTCGTCGACGAGTCCGCGTTCGCGCAGCGCCTCGAAGAACCTGCGGTTGTGCAGTTCTTCGCCCCGTCGCTCCTCGCAGAGGAACCGGGCGAGCAGCACCTTGCGATCGAGAACGACTGCCGCGTTGGCGGTGAACACGAGATCGGGAAGGCCCCGCACGGGGTCCTGTGTCGTCACCCGCGCGCCGAGCCGCTCGTAGGTCGCCTTCAGTCGGCGCCCATCCGCGGCGCGCATCGTCGGCGAGCCGGTCCGCGGAAACGGACCACTGCGATGGATCCATCCATGGGTTGATCGCGTAGCTGACCTCGAAGTGCCGCGGCGAACTCATCATCAGTTGCGCCGATGGGCGGGCACGGCGTGCGATTCGGGTAACGGCTGTCACGTCGTCGTTCCTCCGCGCGGCAAGGGCGCCGATGTGTGGAATGCTGGAATCGGGGGACGTTGCCCTGGGCGAGTCGAACTCGGCGAGCACGGCGGCGAAGACATCGAGGCCCCAGTCGAGCGCCTCGCGGCCAATGGTCAGCGGTGGCGCGAAGCGGATCACGGTCCCGTGCGTGTCCTTGGTCAGCACGCCGCGCTGCGCGAGTCGCTCGACGACCGCGCGCGCCGAGACGTCCGGCGTGAGTTCGACGCCGGCCCACAGGCCGCGCCCGCGCACGGCCAGGATCAGCGGCGAGCGCAGGCGGCGGAGCCGGTCGAGCAGGTGCGCGCCAAGCGCCTGGCTGCGCTCCACGAGCTTCTCGTCCTCGATGACGCGCAGCGCCTCGAGGGCCACGCGCGCCGCGAGCGGATTGCCGCCGAAGGTCGAACCGTGGCTTCCGGGACCCATCAGGTCGAGCACCGGCGCGCGCGCGACGAATGCGGAGACCGGGAGCAGGCCGCCGCCCAGGGCCTTGCCGACGATGACGGCGTCGGGACGGATGCCTTCGTGCATGTAGGCGAACCAGGCGCCGGTGCGGCCGAGGCCCGACTGGATCTCGTCGACGATCAGCAGGACGTTGCGCGCGGTGCACAGTTCGCGCGCGGCGCGCAGGAAGCCTGGCGGCGCCGTGACGATGCCGGCTTCGCCCTGGATCGGCTCGATCAGGACCGCGCAGGTGTTCTCGTTGATCGCTTCGCGGAGTCCCGCGATGTCGCCGAAGTCGAAGTGCCGGAACCCGGGCGCGAACGGGCCGAAGTCGGCGCGGTAGTCGTCTTCCGAGGAGAAACCGACCACGGTCGTGGACCGCCCGTGGAAATTGCCGCGGGCGACGACGATCTCGGCCCGGTCCGGATCGATCCCCTTGGCCCGATAACCCCAGCGACGCGCGGCCTTGATGGCCGTCTCGACCGATTCGCAGCCGCCGCTCGCCGGGAGCGCGCGTGCCTCGCCATCGAGGTCGGCCACCTCGACCAGCTTGGCGAGGAAGGGCGCGAGTTCAGTCGAGTGGTATGCGCGCGAGGTGACCGCCACGCGCTCGGCCTGTTCGACCAGGGCGCGGACGAGGCGCGGATGCGCGTGGCCGTGGCTGACCGCCGAATACGCCGACATGAAGTCGAGGTAACGCCTGCCATCAGCGTCCCACAGCCAGCTGCCTTCGCCGCGCTCGAGCACCACGGGCAGCGGCGCATAGTTCGGCGCCGCAACGGCGGTCTCGAGTTCGATCAGTTCCTGCGTCTTCCCGACACGCGCGTCCATCGCTCACCTCGCACCATCGACACCTCGACTGGATGGGAAGTGTAGGAATCGCGCGCGCCACGCACGGCGTAAGTGCGGCGGCCGGAAAGCAGGAACCGCGTGTAACGGGCGCCGTCACCGCCGAATCGGCGGCGACCGCAGTCCTGGAAGGCTCAGGGGAGGGGATAGCCGCGGAACGGCTTGATCGTCTGCAACTCGGGCTTCGACGTGATCTTCTCGACGCCGAGGGCCGGATCGTCCGTCCACGCATTGGTCAGTTCGCGGTAGTGGTCGAGGTCGCGGCAGGCGAGCCGCAGGACGTAGTCGCACTGGCCGGACACGAGGAAGCACTCGACCACTTCCTCCGCGTTGCGGATGCGCTGTTCGAAGCGCGCGTGGGTCGCCTGCGTCTGGTCCTTCAGCGTCACTTCGACGACGATCGTCAGCAGCGTGCCGCCGAGCTTGCGCGGATCGACCAGCGCCATGTAGCCGCGAATCAGCCCGCTGCGCTCCAGGCGGCGCGTGCGATCCAGGCAGGCGCGCGGGCTCAGTGCGATGCGCTCGGACAGTTCCTGGTTCGTGATCCGGCCATCCTGCTGCAGGATCTCGAGGATCCTGCGGTCGAGCCGGTCGAGTTCGCGCGTCGCCATGATGGCGGCAATGTATACGATTCCGCCGAATCGGCGGAATCAGGAAGCGCCGTCGATCAGTTGCCGAGCGCGGCGATCGCGGCCTTCGCGATCTGGGCGTCTTCGCTCGACTTCACGCCGGAAACGCCGACCGCACCGATGACCTGGCCGTCGACGATCACCGGCACGCCGCCCTCGAGCATGCCCTGCAAGGGCGCCGACAGGAAAGCGTTGCGGCCCTGGTTGATCATGTCCTCGTAGACCTTCGTCTCGCGCTTGCCCATCGCGGCGGCGCGCGCCTTCTCCGGCGCGATGTAACTGGAGATCGGCGCCACGCCGTCGAGCCGGTGCAGCAGGATCAGGTGCCCGCCGTCGTCGCACACTGCGATCACTACGTTCCACTGGTTCCTGCTCGCTTCGGCCTCGCCCGCGGCGGCCATCCTGCGCGCGTCGTCGAGCGTCAGCGTCGGTTTCGTCTTCATTGCCTCTCCTTGTCGTCGTTCGTGATCGTCGGCGCCGGGATGCCTAGCTGCCCAGGAGCCGGTACCAGCCGCGCGAGACCCACTCGCGCAGCGCGAGGTGGGACACCACCAGGGCGCCGGCCCCGGGCGCGAGTTGCCCGGGCGTGAACGGCCGCTGCGCGACGTAGTCGGTCGGCGCCGGGATGACGGTGAATCCCGCGGCCTCGAAAGCCTGCTTCGAGCGCGGCATGTGCATGGCGGTCGTCACGAGCGCGACGCGCTGGATGCCGAGCGGCTTCAGGTCCTTTGCGGCCATCAGTGCGTTGCCGCGCGTGGTCGGTGCCGACTGGTCGATCCACTTCGGCTGGATCCCGTAGTCCCGCTGCAGCACGCTCGCCATCAATTGCGCCTCGGAGTGACGGGCGTCCCCGGGCACGCCGCCGGTGACGTAGATCGGAAGGCCGCTCGAGCGGGCGAGGTGGGCGCCGTAGCGCACGCGCTGCAGCGTGAAGTCGTTGACGGACTCGCCGCCCCACTCGATGGCGCTGCGGTTGAGTCCGCCGGCGAGGATCACGATCGCCTGCGCGCGCTTGAGGCCGTCGGCCGCGAGCGGGGGCGGCTCGAGCGTTCGCGCGATCGCGCCCGCGACCACCGGCATGGCGAGCGCGAGCAACGCGAGCTGGGAGAACGCCATCAGCGCGACGGCGAAGCGCGGGCGGCTCTTCAGCAGCAGCAGCCCGAGCAGCGTCAGCAGCACGAGCGACGTAGGCGGCAGGACGAAGCCGGACAGGAGATAGCTGACGGACACGGGTTCCAGGGCGCGAGCACCAATGAAAACGGCCGCGAGCTTACGCGAGCCCGCGGCCGCGACGTGACGCGGCGGCTAGCTGCGCACCGCCGCCTGGATCTGATCGAGGGCGGTCGGGTCCTCGATCGTGGTCAGGTCGCCCGGGTCGCGTCCCTCGCACAGGGCCTGGATCGACCGGCGCAGCAGCTTGCCGGAGCGCGTCTTCGGCAGGCTGCTGACGAAGTGAACGCGCGCGGGCCGGGCGACCGCGCCAAGCTGGCCGTCGACGACCTTCATCAGTTCGCCCTCGTGCGCCAGTTTCTTCTCCAGCGTGTCGGCCTTGCTCGGGTCCTTCAGGATCACGAATCCGATGGCGACCTGGCCCTTGAGCTGGTCGGCGACGCCGACCACGGCCACTTCGGCGACGTTCGGGTGCGACGAGAGCGACTCCTCGATCTCGCGCGTGCCCAGGCGGTGGCCCGCGACGTTGATCACGTCGTCCGTGCGGCCGAGGATGAAGAAGTAGCCGTCCTCGTCGCGGATGCCCCAGTCGAAGGTCGAATAGACCTGCCGGTTCGGAATGCTGGTCCAGTAAGTCTTCACGAACCGTTCGTCGTCGCCCCAGACCGTCGTCATGCATCCCGGCGGCAACGGGCCTTCGATCGCGACCACGCCCTTCTCATGATGGGCGGTGATCTCCTCGCCGGTCGCTTCGTTGAGGATCTTGACGTTGTAGCCATAGCAGGGCAGCCCGGGCGACCCGAACTTCGACGGCAGCGCCTCGACGCCGCGCGGGATCGCGAGGATCGGCCAGCCCGTCTCGGTCTGCCAGAAGTTGTCGATCACCGGCTTGCCGATGCCGTCGGCGATCCAGCGGCCGGTCGGCTCGTCGAGCGGTTCGCCGGCGAGGAACAGCAACCGAAGCGACGACAGGTCGTACTTCTTCAGCAGCGCCGGGTCCTGCTTCTTCAGCACGCGGATCGCGGTCGGCGACGAGAACATCGACGTCACCTTGTACTTCTCGACGATGCTCCACCAGATTCCGCCGTCGGGCCGGATCGGCGTGCCTTCGTACATGATCGTCCCCATGCCGGCGATCAGCGGACCGTAGACGATGTAGCTGTGGCCCACGACCCAGCCGATGTCGCTCGTCGAGAAGTAGTTCTCGCCGGCGTTGCCGCAGAAGATGAGCTTCATCGAAGCGGCGAGCGCGACGGCGTATCCGCCGGTATCGCGCTGGACGCCCTTCGGCTTGCCCGTCGTCCCGGACGTGTAGAGGATGTACGACGGCTCGCTCGACTCCAGCCACTCGCACGGCACCTCGTCGTTCATGTGCTCGGCGCGCGCCTTCGCGTAGTCGACGTCGCGTCCCGCAACCATCGTCGCCGGCGCCAGCCCGCGGTTCACCATCAGGACGCTGCTCGGCGGGAACTTCGGCGAGCGCGATCGCCTCGTCGAGCAGGTGCTTGTACGGCACCGCCTTGCCGGCGCGCGAGCCGGCGTCGGCGCTCACGATCACCTTCGGCTGCGCGTCGTCGATCCGGGTGGCGAGGCTGACCGACGCGAAGCCGCCGAACACGACCGAGTGGATCGCGCCGATGCGCGCGCACGCCAGCATCGCGAACGCGGCTTCCGGAACCATCGGCATGTAGATCAGGACGCGGTCGCCGCGTCCGACCCCGAGCCCCTTCAGGATCCCGGCCATGCGGTTCACTTCGCGGTACAGCTGCGCGAACGTGTAGGTCTTTTCCTCGCCGGTCTCGGTCGAGATGTAGATCAGCGCGGCCTGGTCGCCGCGGGCCGCGAGGTGGCGGTCGACCGCGTTGTGGCACAGGTTGGTGGTTCCGCCGACGAACCATTTCGCGAACGGCGGCCGCGAGTAGTCGAGGACCTGCTTGAACGGCTGCTTCCAGTCGACCAGGGCGGCCTGCTCGGCCCAGAACCCCTGCGGGTCGCTGATGGATCTAGCGTGGAATTGCTTGTACGTCGTCATGCGGGCCTCCCTCCGCGGCTGTCGCCTGTGCTTGTAGTTCTCTCTGTAGTCGCACCAGCTTCAGCAGGGGTGCGACCTGTTGCAGCAATCTTGGCAGGTGCGGCACCACTTCGGTAGCCCGGCCGGCACGGATCAGCGCCAGCGCGAGGTTGATGTCCATCGAGCCCTCGGCCTGCTGGGGCTCGACGCTTCCCGCCTCGCCGTCGCCGGCGCCGAGAATGATGCGGCGCGACCGATTCTGCTGGGCTTTCTCGGCGCGCTTTTGAGCCAGCGCACGAAGTTCCTCTGCGCTTGCGACGCAGTTCCTCGGACAGGGTGGCAACGCCGATGCAGGTCCAGACCTCGACGCCCGGCCCGGCTGTCTCTGCGTTCTCCAGGACTTTCCGCAGGCGGGCCGCGAACCGGAGCACGCCGGACAGGCCCGACGACGGCGTGGCGACGCAGAACTCGTACTTGTCGGAGCGGGTGCCGAGGTCCTCGAGGCGGATCGAGGCGGCAATGGCGCGGCCGACGAGCTTCAGCCTCTGGTCGGCTTCGCCGTCCCAGGAGTCGCTGCTCGCAAGCGACAGCTCGATGCGCACGCAGATGACTGCGACGTCGGAGAGATTGCGGCGGGCATAACTGACCAGCTTCTCGACCTGCTTGTCGAAGAAGGGCAGGTTCAGCAGTTCCGTGTCCGTGTCGACGGTGCGCGACGATTCGAGGGACGCCTGGCTGTCGGCGAGCGCTTCGCGCGTGCTCGACAGCCGGACCAGCACCTCCATGCGCGCGAGGAGTTCGGCGGCGCCGACGCCCTTGCGGATGAAGTCGGTGGCGCCCACCCCGGCGGCTCGTTCGCGTTCGGCGGTCTCCTCTTCGCCGGAAATGATCACGATCGGGAGTTCGCGGATGCGCTGCACCTTCGAACTGCGCACGCGGTTGAGGAGTTCGAAGCCGTCGACCTTGGGCATCGTCAGGTCGCTGATGACGACCCGGATCGAAGAGTCGAGCAGGATTGCCTGCCACGCGGCTTCCCCGTCCGTGACCTCGCGGATGTCGAACCGGTCCTTCAGGTGCTGGACGAGCGAGGCGCGGACGATTCGGGAGTCGTCGGCGATCAGGACGCGGGGCTTTCCGGATACGTTTCCCGCTGCACTGATTTGCGATTCGTTCGCCACGACGCCTGGTTCCCGGTCCGGTCCGGTGCAGAGCCCGGAGTGTGATGACTCTAGCCGAATTGTTCGGCCTAACCTGCGGAGTTCTTTAGGTTTTCTCGCCCGAATGCGCTATTTTGCGGTCCGTTGATGGCGACCGGTGCGGCGGGCGGATGAGCGGTCATCGAAGGTCGTGGGCAGGACGATTCGTGGCCGGCTTGGCGCTGGCGCTGCTCGGCATGGTCGCGCAGGCGGAGGAACGCGCGCACAGCGCACGCTCGGACGTCGTTGTCCAGGCCCTGTCGCTGCTCGGGACGCCGTATCGCTTCGGCGGCAGCAGTCCCGATGTCGGATTCGACTGCAGCGGACTCGTGCGCCATGTCTTCGCCTCGGTCCTCGATCGGGACTTGCCGCGGCGCGCTGAAGAGATCAGCGCAGTCGGCCACCCTGTGTCGCGCGCGGACCTGCAACCTGGCGACCTCGTGTTCTTCGACACGCTTCGGCGCGCCTTCTCGCACGTCGCGATCTACATCGGGGAGGGCCGGTTCGTCCATGCGCCGGCCAGAAACGGCCGCGTGCGCATCGAAGGACTGGACGACCGGTACTGGGCAACGCGCTTCAACGGGGCGCGTCGCGTGATGGAGCCCGTTGCCTGCCGGTCCCGTCCTCGCGAACCCGGACACGTCGCCCTCCACGGGCTCCCCTTCTGCTCTTCCAATCCTCAGGAGCGCAGCCTGAGCGGTTGCCCGAGCCGTAGCAGTCATCCCTGCGTTGACCAGGGTCAATGCATCGCAAATGAGAAGTATTTGCATTTGAGAATCATTTGCGATAACGTTCTGGCGGTCGGTTCGGTCCGCGGGCTCCCCCTGGCCCCCGGGCCGGCCGGCACCCTCGGACCAACCACAACGGACGATGCAATGAAGCGGTTCTCGACCCTGAAGGAACACCTCGAAGTCGCCTTGCGGCGCGCGATGCAGGCTGCCGTGGTCGGTGGCCTGGTCCTGGCCGCCGCGGCGCCCATCGACAGCCACGCGCAGGACAAGGTCCTCAACCTCTACTCGGCGCGGCACTACCAGACCGACGAAGCCCTGTACGCGGACTTCACGAAGCAGACCGGCATCAAGATCAATCGCATCGAACTCGGCGACGAACAACTGCTGCAGCGCCTTCGCACCGAAGGGGCCGCGAGCCCGGCGGACGTCGTGCTGCTGGTCGACGCGGCGCGCCTGTGGCGCGCGCAGGTCGAAGGACTGTTCCAGCCGGTCCAGTCCAGAGTGCTGAACGAGCGCATCCCCGCCAACCTGCGGTCGAACGACGGCACCTGGTTCGGTTTCTCGAGCCGCGCGCGCGTCATCGTCTACGACAAGGCGAAGGTGAAGACCGAGGATGTCGACACCTACGAAGAACTGGCCGACCCGAAGAACAAGGGAAAGGTCTGCACGCGCTCCGGATCGCACCCTTACATGCTGTCGCTGATCGGTTCGCTGGTCGAACGCCTGGGTGAAGCGAAGACCGAGGAGTGGGCCAGGGGCATGGTCGCCAACATGGCGCGGCCGCCGCGCGGTGGCGACACCGACCAGATCAAGGGCGTCGCATCCGGCGAGTGCGGCGTCGCGCTGACCAACACCTACTACTGGGTGCGGCTCGTCCGCTCGGAAGACCCGAAGGACAAGGAAGTCGTGTCCCGGGTCGGCTTCGTGTGGCCGAACCAGGCGACCACGGGAGCGCACATGAACATCTCGGGCGGCGGCGTGGCGAAGAACGCGCCCCACAAGGAGAACGCCGTCGCGTTCCTCGAGTACCTGACCAGCCCGAAGGCGCAGGCCTACTTTGCCGAGGGCAACAACGAGTGGCCCGTCGTCAAGGGCGCGGTGACCAACAACGCCGCGCTTGCCGCGCTCGGCACGCCGAAGATGGAAAACGTGCCGATTTCCACGATCGGCAAGAACCAGATCGCGGCACAGCGGATCCTCGACCGCGTCGGTTACCGCTGATCAAGGGGGCTGCGCCCAGCCGCCGATAAGATGCGCGCCTCGAAGGGTTCGAGGCGCGCATGCCGTCTTCCTCGCTCGATGTCGTCGTCATTGGCGCCGGCCACAACGGCCTGACCTGCGCTTGTTATCTGGCTGCCGCCGGGCTCAAGGTCCGCGTGGTGGAGCGCCGTCCGGTGGTCGGCGGCGCCGCGGTCACGGAGGAGTTCTTCCCCGGGTTTCGCAACTCGACGGCCAGCTACACCGTCAGCCTGCTGAACCCGAAGGTCATCCGCGACCTGCGGCTCGCCGAGCACGGGCTGCGGATCGTCGAGCGCCCGTTCTCGAATTTCGTTCCGCTGCCCGATGGCCGCTCGCTCAGGTTCGGCGGCGATCTCGCTGAAACACAGGCCGAAGTCTCGAAGTTCTCCGCCGCGCGATGCCGAGCGCTTGCCCGCGTACTACGCACGGCTCGACCGGCTCGCGGACCAGCTGAAGCAATGGGTGCTGCGCACGCCGCCGAACCTCGGCGGGCCCTTCGTCATCGAGGGCTGGCGCGATCTCGTCGCCGGGGCGCAGTTGCTGCTGCAGATGGGTCGGCTGCCCCGCGAAGGGCAGCGCGACCTGATCGACGTCTTCACGAAGAGCGCAGGCGACTGGCTCGACCACTGGTTCGAGTCGGAACCGCTGAAAGCGGTGCTTGGCTGGGATTCGGTGGTCGGCAACTACGCCAGCCCATACGCGGCCGGGTCGGCCTACGTGCTGCTGCATCACTGCTTCGGCGAAGTGAACGGCAAGCCCGGCAAGTGGGGCCATGCGATCGGCGGCATGGGGGCCATCACGCAGGCGATGGCGGCGGAAGCGCGCGCACGCGGCGTCGAGGTCACGACGGAGGCAGCGGTGCGGCGCGTGGTCGTCGAGCGCGGCGCGGCGGTCGGCGTCGAACTCGCCTCCGGCGAGGTCGTCCGTGCGCGCGCGGTGGCGGCGAACGTCAACCCGAAGCTGCTGTACCAGCGACTGCTGGACGCCAGCGTGTTGCCGCCCGAGTTCAACGAAGCGATGCAGCGGTACAAGTGCGGATCGGGGACGTTCCGGATGAATGTCGCGCTTCGCGAACTCCCCGACTTCTCTGCCATGCCCGGCGTCCAGGCGCAGCCTCACCATGCGAGCGGCATCGTGTTCGCGCCGTCGCTCGCCTACATGGACGCGGCCTGGCACAGCGCGGTCGCGCAGGGGTTCGCGGCCCGGCCGATCGTCGAGATGCTGATCCCGAGTGTCGTCGACGACACGCTCGCGCCGCGCGGCGCGCACGTGGCCAGCCTGTTCTGCCAGCAGTTCGATCCCGATGCCGACTGGACGACGCTCAAGGAGCCGGCGGTCCAGGCGATCTTCGACGTCGTGCAGTCGCACTGCCCGAACTTCCGCGACGCGCTGCTCGGCTGGCGCGCGCTGTCGCCCGCCGACCTCGAAAGCGAATTCGGGCTGGTCGGCGGCGACATCTTCCACGGCCAGTTGTCGCTCGACCAGTTGTTCTCGATGAGGCCGCTGATGGGCTATGCAAGGTATCGCGGGCCGCTGAAGGGCCTGTACCACTGCGGCTCGGGCGCGCACCCGGGCGGCGGCGTGACCGGCGCGCCGGGGCACAACGCGGCGCGGGAGATCGTTCGCGACCTTCGGTAGGGCGCGTCGCGCGGCGAGTGGGTGGCCGCGGCCCCGGCCTACGGAGGCGGTCGGCGCTGCGCGCCGACTTCCCTGCGCTGCTCGACGAGGCCGGCGGCCAGCGAGGGCCAACACACGGCACTCGCTGGCCGACTCCCCGGCCTCGCCTGCGCTGCTCGGCGCCTCCGAAGGCCGGGGCCGCGGCCACCCACTCGCCGTGAGGCCGCTTGCCGAGTTTCGACGCTCGCGCGCGGCAGGCGGAACCGCGCCGGCGCGGCTTTGTGCGGCGGCGAGCAGCGCAGCCGAGGGGCCGGCGCGCGCAGCGCGCTCGTCTTCTGATTTGCGGCGTCCTGTCCGAGCGGCGCGCGCGCAGCGCGCAGAGCGAGTTACGCCGCACGGCCCTCGGGGAGCAGCGCAGCGGAGTCAGCGCGCAGCGCTGACCGCCGCACCAGCCGCGTCGGCGCGATTCCGCCTGCCGCGCAGCTGCCGCCATGCCGCCGCGATGCTCTCAGGCCAGCAACTCGACGTTCCCGCCCGCCGCCGCCGTGTTGATCGTCACCGTGCGCTCCACGCAGAAGCGCTGCAGGTAGTTCGGCCCGCCCGCCTTCGGTCCGGTGCCCGACAGTCCCTCGCCGCCGAACGGCTGGCTGCCCACGACCGCGCCGATGATGTTGCGGTTCACGTAGAGATTGCCGACGCGCGCGCGCCGTGCCACGTGCTCGACGCGTCCGTCGAGCCGCGTGTGCAGGCCCATCGTGAGGCCGTAGCCCGTCGCATTGATCGAATCGATGACCGCTTCGAGCTGGTGCTTGTCGTAACGGACCACGTGCAGGATCGGACCGAAGTTCTCGTGCGCGAGGTCGCCGATCGAGTCGATCTCGGCCGCCACCGGCGCGAAGTAGTGGCCGTCGAGGCCGTGCGGCAGCGTGCACTCGTGGAGGATGCGCGCGTGCTTCCCGAGCCAGGCGCGGTGCCGCACGAGCAGCGCGAGTTGCTCGGCGTCGATCACGGGCCCGATGTCCGTGCGCGGGTCGGCCGGGTTGCCGATCACGAGTTCGCGCATCGCGCCGGCAATCATCTCGATCATCGAGTCGGCGATCTCGGCCTGCAGGAACAGCACGCGCAGTGCGGAGCAGCGCTGCCCGCACGAGCGGAACGCGCTCGAGATCACGGCATCGGTGACCTGTTCCGGCAGGGCCGTCGAGTCGACGATCATCGCGTTCTGGCCGCCCGTTTCGGCGATCAGCACGCCGATCGGCGCGTCGCGTGCCGCGAGTGCGCGGTTGATCGCGCGGGCGGTGGCGACCGATCCGGTGAACGCCACTCCCGCTACGCGCGGGTCGGTCGTCAACGCCTTGCCGACGGTCTCGCCATCGCCCAGGACCAGGTGCAGGACGTCCGGCGGCACGCCAGCCTCGTGCATCAGCTGCACCGCGCGGAAAGCGACGAGCGGAGTCTGCTCCGCCGGCTTCGCGACCACGGCGTTGCCCGCGACCAGCGCGGCGGCGATCTGCCCGCCGAAGATCGCGAGCGGGAAATTCCAGGGGCTGATGCACACGAAGACGCCGCGGCCGCCCAGGCGCAATTCGTTCGATTCGCCGGCCGGCCCGGGCAGCGGCTGAGGCTGCATGCGTTCGCGACCGACCGCGGCGTAGTACCGGCAGAAGTCGATCGCTTCGCGCACCTCGAGGTGCGCGTCGAGCAACGTGCGGCCGCCCTCGCGCACGACCAGCGCGGCGAGTTCGTCGTGGGCGGCTTCCCATGCATCGGCAACGCGGTCGACGATCTCCGCGCGGGCGTCGACTCCTCGCGCTTCCCAGTCCGGGAAGGCCGCGAGCGCCGCGCCGACCGCGCGTTCGGCGTCGGCCGCGCTGGCATTGGCCACCGTTCCGATGGCCTGCGTGAGTGACGCCGGGTTGCGGACGCCCGCGCCCGGGCCGGTCCGCGCGCCGCCGATGATCGAGGTCGCCTGCACGTCGCTCGCGCGTTCGACAGCCGACGCCAGGTCGATCAGGGCCGGCGCCTGCTGAAGATCGATGCCGCGCGAGTTCCTGCGCGTGCCGAAGAGTCCGTGCCCGGTCGGCAGCGCGGACGCAGGCTCGTCCGACGCGACGAAGGCGCGCGCGAGTTCGTACACATCCTCCACCAGCGAGGCGGACGGCACCGAGCGGTCGGTGATCTGATGGACGAACGACGTGTTCGAACCGTTCTCGAGAAGCCGGCGCACGAGGTAGGCGAGCAGGTCGCGGAACGCGCCTACCGGCGCGTAGACGCGGACGCGCACGTAGGGGCTGTTGGCGAGCAGCGCGTCGTACAGCGGATCGCCCATGCCGTGCAGGCGCTGGAACTCGTAGCGCCGGCCCGGAGCGAGTTCAGCGGCGTACTCGACGATCGAAGCGACGGTCAGGGCGTTGTGCGTCGCGAACTGGGGATAGACCGGAGCGGGGTGGGAGAGGAGGCGACGCGCGGTAGCGAGGTACGACAGGTCCGTCGCCCACTTGCGCGTGTAGACGGGAAAGCCCGGCATTCCGAGTTCCTGCGCGCGCTTGATCTCCGCGTCCCAGTACGCGCCCTTGGTGAATCGGATCGTGATGGGGCGCCGCAACTCGTGGCTCAGTTGCAGCAGGCGATCGACGGTGGCCACCGCGCGCCCCTGGTAGGTCTGCACGGCCAGTCCGAGACCGGGCCAGTCGGCGAGCATGGGCTCGCGCATCAGGCGTTCGAACAGGCCGATGTGCAGGGCAAGTCGCTCCGACTCCTCGGCGTCGATCGTCAGGTTCACGTCCGCCGCGCGCGCCAGTCGGCCGAGTTCGACGAGGCGCGGATACAGCTCGCGGTCGCTGCGTTCGATCTGCGCTGTCTCGAAGCGGGGATGGATCGCCGACAGCTTGACCGAGATGCCGTCGCGCAGTGTCCAGTCGTCTCCTCCGGCAACCCTGAGCGCGGACAGCGCATTGACGTAGGACTCGTAGGCGCGGTCCGCATCCGGACGCGTGCGCGCGCCCTCTCCGAGCATGTCGAACGAGTACAGGATGCGGGCGTCCGGCCGCTGCCCGGCGCGCGCGAGTGCGCCCTTCAGGTCGGTGGCGAACACGAACTGGTCCCCGAAGCGGCGGATTCCCTCGATGACGAGGGGACGCAGCGCGCTGCGCGCGAACCAGGAACGCACGGAACCCTGGTCGCCCTCGGCCCCGCGCAGGTCGGCATCCGCGGCCGTGTGCCCGGCGGCTTTCAGCGCCGCCGCGAGCACGCGGGTGACGAAGTTGCCGTCCATGCCGATCCGGCTCGAGCGAAACGCAGCGAGCTTCTCGGCGATCAGCCAGGTCTGTGTTTCGGCGTCGGGCGCGCGCAGCAGGGCCTCGGCCAGTCGAAGCAGGGCGATGCCTTCCGGCGTGGCGAGCGGAAACGAATTGAGCAGGTTCTGCGCCGACAGAAGGCCGGGATCAACGGCGCGCACGGCCTCGATGTAGCCAAGGGCGCGTTCGCGTGCGGCCGCGCGGCGTTCGGCCGGCGGCTCGCCGAGTGCGAGCAGGCGCTGGATGGCCGACCGCTCATCTGCATACGGATCGCCGAGGTCGGGCAAGCGCTGCAGTGCTTCCAGTACGCCAGGCATGTGGCCTCCAGCGAGGAAAGGCGATTCGAATTTAGCACCGGCTCCCTCGGGGTTGTCCTCTACGGCAGGGCCGGGCTGCTGCTCCTACAATCGCGCGCCCTCTGGAGCCCGCATGTTCGACTTTTCCGCCGAGTCCGGTTTCATCGCGCTGTTCGCGGCGAGCTTCATCGCGGCGACGGTCCTGCCCGGCGGATCCGAGATCGTGCTGATCGGTGTCATCCACAAGCACCCGGACGCGCTGTGGCAGGCGATCGGCATCGCCACCTTGGGCAACACGCTGGGTGGCGTCACGTCGTACTGGATGGGACGCCTGCTTCCCAACCGGGCGCAGCACAGGGTCATCATCACGCTGCACAAGTACGGTTACTGGGCGCTGCTGCTGTCGTGGCTGCCGCTCGTCGGCGACGCGCTGGCGGTGGGGGCGGGCTGGCTGCGGCTCAATCCGTGGCTGACCACGGCCGCCTTCGCCATCGGCAAGTGCTTTCGCTACGTCATGGTCGGCGGCGGTTGGGCCTGGCTCGAGACGCTATTCCGTGTCTAGGTGTCCCCCTCTACGCGGGGCGGCGGGAGTCGCGGGAGGGTTCGTATAATCGAGCGCTGAACGCGATTCAAACCGCGCGCCGTCCGGCGCGTCCCAGACCCCAAGAACGCCAACCCACCAACGGCTCCCATGAAAGTCCTCGTCCCCGTGAAGCGCGTTGTCGACTACAACGTGAAAGTCCGCGTGAAGTCCGACCAGACCGGTGTCGACATCGCGAACGTGAAGATGTCGATGAATCCCTTCGATGAGATCGCCGTCGAGGAAGCGGTGCGGCTGAAGGAGAAGGGCGCTGCGACCGAGGTCATCGTGGTGTCCTGCGGCCTGCCGCAGTGCCAGGAGACTCTGCGCACTGCGATGGCCATCGGCGCCGATCGCGGCATCCTGGTCGAAACGGATGTCGAACTGCAGCCGCTCGCCGTCGCCAAGCTGCTGAAGGCGATCGTCGACAAGGAGAAGCCCGATCTCGTGATCGTCGGCAAGCAGGCGATCGACGACGACGCGAACCAGACCGGCCAGATGCTGGCCGCGCTTGCCGACCTGCCGCAGGGAACGTTCGCTTCGAAGGTGGAACTGATCGATGGTCGCGCACAGGTCACGCGGGAGGTCGACGGCGGCCTCGAGACGATTTCGATTTCCCTGCCGGCGGTCATCACCGCCGACCTGCGCCTGAACGAGCCGCGCTACGTCACGCTGCCCAACATCATGAAGGCGAAGAAGAAGCCGCTCGAGACCGTCAAGCCGGCCGACCTGGGCGTCGACGTCACGCCCCGCCTGAAGACGCTCAAGGTCAGCGAGCCGCCGGCGCGCAAGGCGGGCGCTCGCGTGCCCGACGTGGCGACGCTGGTCGCCAAGCTGAAGACCGAAGCCAAAGTCCTCTAGAACAGACCGCGCGGAGACACACATGACGGTTCTTGTACTCGCCGAACACGACAACCACGCGCTGAGGCCCTCGACGCTCAACACCGTGACCGCTGCCGCCAAGTGCGGCGGCGACGTCCACCTGCTCGTGGTGGGACACAACGCCTCCGAGGCGGCCCAGCAGGCGACGAAGATCGCGGGGATTGCCAAGGTACTGCTCGCTGACGCACCGCAGTTCGAAGGCGGGCTCGCCGAAGCGGTCGCGGCGCAGGTCGTCGCGCTGGCCGGCAGCTACAGCCATGTCGTGGGCGCCGCGACGGCGTACGGCAAGAACATCCTCCCGCGCGTTGCCGCCAAGCTGGATGTAGCGCAGGTGTCCGACATCATCAGCGTCGAGTCGCCCGACACGTTCACGCGGCCCATCTACGCGGGCAATGCGATCGCCACCGTCCAGAGCCAGGACAAGGTTAAGGTGATCACGGCACGGCCGACCAACTTCGATCCCGCCCCCGCCGAGGGCGGCTCCGCGACGGTCGAGAACGTGGCTGCGGTTGCCGGCGCGGACTCATCGCGCTTCATCTCGCGCGACATCGCGAAGTCCGACCGCCCCGAACTGCAGGGCGCCAAGGTCGTCGTTTCCGGCGGGCGCGGCATGGGCTCGGCGGAAAACTTCAAGCTGCTCGAACCGCTCGCCGACAAGCTGAATGCCGCGATGGGCGCCTCCCGCGCCGCGGTCGACGCCGGCTATGCGCCGAACGACTGGCAGGTGGGCCAGACCGGCAAGGTCGTCGCGCCGCAGCTTTACGTGGCGGTCGGGATTTCCGGCGCGATCCAGCATCTGGCCGGGATGAAGGACTCGAAGGTGATCGTCGCCATCAACAAGGATCCCGAGGCGCCGATCTTCCAGGTCGCCGATTACGGACTGGTGGGCGATCTGTTCGAGGTCGTGCCGCAGCTGGTCAAGGAACTCGGCTGACGGCCTGACGCCATGACGAGACGGGGCACAGCGCGCACGGACCACCGTGAAGCTGTGCCCTTTTTGTTTACCCAGCAGGAAACGCCATGAACTACGTCGCCCCGATCAAGGACATGCAGTTCGTCCTGAATGAACTGGCAGGACTGAAACAGATCCAGACCCTCCCCGGCTGCGAGGATGCAACCGACGAAACGGTCGCCGCGGTGCTCGAGGAGAACGCGCGCTTCATGGGCGAGGTGGTCGCGCCGCTGAACCGCACTGGCGACGTCCAGCCGGCGAAGTGGGACAACGGCCGCGTGATCACGACGCCGGGCTTCAAGCAGGCATTCGACGCCTTCGTGCAGGCGGGCTGGCAGGGCGTGCAGCACCCGGGCGAGTACGGCGGCCAGGGCCTGCCCAAGGTTGTCGCTGCGCCCTGCATGGAGATGCTGCAGTCGGCGAACCTGTCGTTCGCGCTGTGTCCGCTGCTGACCGACGGCGCCATCGAGGCGCTGCTGACGGCCGGCAGCGACGAGCAGAAATCGACCTACATCCACCGCCTGATCGACGGCAGCTGGACCGGGACGATGAACCTCACGGAGTCGCAGGCCGGGTCCGACCTCGCGCAGGTGCGCACGCGGGCGGTGCCCCAGGGCGACGGCACGTACCGCTTGTTCGGCCAGAAGATCTTCATCACCTTCGGCGAGCACGACCTCGCCGAGAACATCGTGCACCTCGTGCTCGCGCGTACGCCGGACGCGCCCGAAGGCGTCAAGGGCATTTCGCTCTTCATCGTGCCGAAGTTCCTGTTCGATGCCGAGGGCAAGCTGGGCAAGCGCAACGACGTGTACTGCGCGTCGATCGAGCACAAGCTCGGCATCAACGCGAGCCCGACCTGCGTGCTGCTGTTCGGCGACGAGAAGGGCGAAGTCGGGCCGGGCGCGATCGGGCAACTCATCGGCCAGGAGAATCGTGGCCTCGAGTACATGTTCATCATGATGAATGCCGCGCGCTTCCAGGTCGGGATGCAGGGCATTGCGGTGTGCGAGCGCGCCTACCAGCAGGCGGTCTGGTACGCCAAGGACCGCGTCCAGAGCCGGGCGGTCGAAGGCTCGCCCGGCCCGGTGCCGATCATCCAGCATCCCGACGTGCGCCGGATGCTGATGTTCATGCGCGCGAACACCGAAGCCGCGCGCGCAGTCGCCTATGTCGCCGCCGGCTACAACGATCTCGCCCACCACCATCCGGACGCCGAAGCGCGCACTGCGGCGAAGGCGGCGTATGACTACCTCGTGCCGATCGTGAAGGGGTGGTCCACCGAGATGTCGATCGACGTGACTTCCACGGGGGTGCAGGTGCACGGCGGCATGGGTTTCGTCGAGGAGACGGGGGCCGCGCAGTACTACCGCGATGCGCGGATCCTGACGATCTACGAGGGCACGACGGCAATCCAGGCGAACGACCTGATCGGCCGCAAGACCAGCCGCGATGGAGGCGCGACGGCCAGGCGCTTCGCCGAGGAAATGCGCGCGACCGCGAACGAACTCGACAAGGCGGGCGGCGACTGCGCGGCGATCGCCGGACGCCTGCGGGCCGCCGTCGACGCCTACGTGGAAGTGATCGACTTCGTCGCGCGCGAGTTCAAGGGCGGTGACGTGCGTGCGGTCTACGCCGGCTCGGTGCCGTACCTGAAGCTCGCGGGCATCGTGCATGGCGGATGGCAGATGGCGCGGGCCGCCCTTGCATCCAGCCGACGCCTCGCGGCCGGAGAGGATCCCGACTTCCACCGCGCGAAGATCGGCACGGCAAGGTTCTTCGCGGACCACATGCTCGTGACCGCGGAGGCGCTCGCGGCGACTGCAACCGAGGGCAGCGTGGGCACCCTGGCGCTGACGGAAGAGCAGTTCTGACCGGAGTTGCCGCAAGCAGGGCTGCGCTGCGAGGCAATAGCTGATAGCTATCGATAAAATAGAGACAATCTATTTTTTGCATGCGTGTCGGAAGCGTAGATTCGACTTCGAGCCGAAGCGCGGCGCGCTCCGGACTTCTTCCTTCGTCTGGATCAGCAACAGGAGACATCGATGCAACTGAAGGGCAGCAAGACTGAACAGAACCTGAAAGACGCGTTCGCCGGTGAATCGCAGGCCAACCGTCGTTACCTGTACTTCGCAGCGAAGGCGGACGTCGAGGGCTACAACGACGTGGCGGCCGTCTTCCGTTCGACCGCCGAAGGCGAGACGGGCCACGCGCACGGCCACCTCGAGTACCTCGAGGCTGTCGGCGACCCGGCCACCGGCCTGCCCATCGGCCCGACCAAGGCCAACCTGAAGGCGTCGATCGCGGGCGAGACACACGAGTACACGGACATGTACCCGGGCATGGCGAAATCGGCGCGCGACGAAGGCTTCGACGAGATCGCCGACTGGTTCGAGACGCTGGCGAAGGCGGAGCGTTCGCACGCGAACAAGTTCCAGAGAACTCTCGACGCGCTCGCCGAGTAAGTCGATGCGGGCCTCGTCCCGCAGATGCAATGCCCGCGCGTCGCGACGACGCGCGGTTACTCCTCGGCCCGGCATGTGCCGGGCCGCGGGAGCCCTGCAGTTCAATCACTTCGGAATACACCATGACCGTCCGTGAGGGCAGCCTCGAGGCGCCGACCCGGCATCCGCTCGGCCAGAAGAGCGCAGAGTTCTGGAACGAGCAGGCGCTCGAGAAGGAAATGGAGCGCGTGTTCGAGATCTGCCACGGGTGCCGCCGCTGCGTCAGCCTGTGCGGATCATTCCCGACGCTGTTCGACCTCGTCGACAACGGGCCGACCGGCGAGGTCGATGGTGTCCCCAAGGAGAAGTACAAGGACGTCGTCGACCAGTGCTACCTGTGCGACATGTGCTACATGAGCAAGTGCCCGTACGTGCCGCCGCACCAGTGGAACCTCGACTTCCCGCACCTGATGCTGCGCGCCAAGGCGGTCCACTTCAGGAAGCACGGCGCCACCGCGAGCGACAAGTTCCTGACCTCGACCGACAAGGTCGGCCTGTTCGCGGGTATCCCCATCGTCACGCAAACGGTGAACGCGGTGAACCGGACAGGCCCGGCGCGCGCGGCGATGGAAAAGCTGATGGGCATCGACCGCAATGCGTGGCGACCCGACTTCGCGCCGAAGACGTTCCGCGCCGGCGCGCGCTCGAACGCGAGCGCCGCGGTGCGCGACGGCGCCAAGACCCCCGGCAAGGTCGCCATCTTCGCGACCTGCTACGTCAACTACAACGAGCCGGGCATCGGCTGGGACCTGATCAGGATCCTCGACCACAACGAGATTCCGTACGTGCTGGCGGAGAAGGAAGCGTGCTGCGGCATGCCGAAGCTCGAGATCGGCGACCTCGACGCGGTCGAGCAGCTGAAGAACGTCAACATTCCGCAGCTCGCGCGGCTCGCTCGAGAGGGTTACGCCATCGTCACCGCGATCCCGTCGTGCACGCTGATGTACAAGCAGGAGCTGCCGCTGATGTTCCCGGACGATGCCGACGTGCAGGCGGTGAAGGCGGCGATGTGGGACCCGTTCGAGTATCTCGTCGCGCGCAACAAGGACGGCCTGCTCAAGACCGACTTCAAGAAGCCGCTCGGCACGGTTTCGTACCACGTGCCGTGCCACGGCCGCGTGCAGAACGTCGGGCGCAAGACCGAGGAGATGCTGAAGCTGGTGCCCAACACGACGCTCAACACCGTCGAACGGTGCTCCGGCCACTCGGGCATCTGGGGCACGCGCAAGGAGTTCCACGGCATGGCGATGAAGATCGGCAAGCCGGTCTTCAAGAACATGGCGAGCGCCAGGCCCGACTACGTGAGCTCGGACTGCCAGCTGGCGGGCCACCACATCGAGCAGGGCATCCAGCTGTTCGCCAGGGAGGCGCTTGGCGGCAAGACACCCGAAGTCGCCCATCCGATCACCCTCGTACGCATCGCGTACGGCTTGTAACCGAAAGGACGTTGGAGACATGACGATGGCACAGATCTCGCGTGACAGCCTGCTGACGCTCGAGGCCTATGCGAAGCAGCGCGCGGAGTTCCGCGCCCGCGTGCTCGCCCACAAGAAGAACCGCACGGTGCGGCTTGGCGACCACGTGACGCTGATCTTCGAGGACGAACTGACGATCCGCTACCAGATCCAGGAGATGCTGCGGATCGAGAAGACGTTCGAGGAGGCGGGCATCCAGGACGAACTCGATGCGTACAACCCGCTGATTCCCGACGGCACGAACCTGAAGGCGACGATGATGATCGAGTACGACGATCCCGTCGTGCGCAAGGGCGCGCTGGCGAAGCTGAAGGGCGTCGAGGACCGCGTCTACGTCCAGGTCGACGGCCAGCCGAGGGTCTACGCAATCGCCGACGAGGATCTGGAGCGCGAGAACGACGAGAAGACATCGTCGGTCCACTTCCTGCGCTTCGAGTTCGACCCGGACGCGATTGCCGTCCTGAAGCAGGGCGCGGCAATTGCCATGGGTGTGGACCACCCGAACTGCAATTTGCGGATCGACGAAGTCGCGCCACAGGTCCAGGCCGCACTTGTCCAGGACTTCCGCTGACGACGCCGTCGAGCGGATCCCGAGCGACGATCCCGTCGTCGCCGGACCCGCTCACGTCGCGGTCGCCCGCAAAGGGCGCGGCGCCGTGTCCAACCTCGCGCACCGGTTCGAATCGGTGCAGCGGTCAGCCGAACCGGACGCGCTGACGGACGACGAGGAGCTTCCTCCGCTCCAGACGACTGTCACTTTCGAGGCGGCGCGCTCCATCATCACGCGCAACGAGTCGCCGGACATCGGCTTCGACCGCTCGATCAACCCGTACCGAGGCTGCGAGCACGGCTGCATCTACTGCTACGCGCGGCCGACGCACAGCTACCTGAACCTGTCGCCCGGGTTGGACTTCGAGACGAAACTCGTCGCCAAGCGCAACGCGGCCGAGCTGCTGTCGAAGGAACTTGCCGCGCCCGGCTACACGCCGGAACTGATCATGGTTGGCGTGAACACGGATGCCTACCAGCCCATCGAACGCGAGCTGAAGATCACGCGCGGCGTCCTCGAGGTGCTGGTCGCGGCACGTCACCCGTTCGGATTGGTGACCAAGTCATCGCTGGTCGAACGCGACCTCGACCTCATCGCGGCAATGGCGCAATCGAACCTCGTGTCGGTCAGCATCAGCATCACATCGCTCGACTCGAAACTTTCGCGCATCCTCGAACCGCGGGCGGCGAGCCCGGATAGGCGGTTGCGAACGGTGCGCACGCTCGCCGAGGCCGGCGTACCGGTGCGCGTGAACGTGGCGCCGGTCATTCCTTTCGTCAACGAGCCCGAGATCGAGGCGATCGTCGACGCCGCCGCGCAGGCAGGGGCAAGGAACGCGCACTACACGGTGGTGCGGCTGCCGTGGGAAGTCAGCCCGCTGTTCGAGGAGTGGCTGCGGACGCACTTCCCCGACCGGGCGCAGCGGGTGATGAACCGCATCCGCGAAATGCGCGGGGGGAAGAACTACGACGCCCGGTTCGGGCGCCGCATGACCGGGGAGGGCACCTGGGCAAAGCTCATCGAGCAGCGGTTCGCTCGCGCCGGCGCGCGGCATGGCTTCAGCGACAGCTGTCCGTCGCTGCGGACAGACCTCTTCGTCCGGCCTCGTCTGCCAACGCCGCAGATGGATCTCTTCTGATCGCTCAGCCCGCCGGCCTGAGCACGCTTTCGAAGTAGGTCTGGAACAGCAGGGCGATCGTCGCCGTCAGGATGATGGTGCCGGCCGCAAGCGAGGCAATGGCGACCAGCACGGCATCCCAGCCGCTGCGGTTTCGACGGGCGGTGTTCGCGTTGAACCGGGCGTCGAACTTCTCGTCCGGCATGAGGGCCAGCACGAGTGCCTGGATGAATCCGGCGACCACCGGGACCATCGCGACGAAGAACGCGGGCGTCTGGTACCAGTTGCGCACGCCGATCAGCAGCGGCAGCGCCCCGAGCGTGATGCCGAGCGGCAACCACCAGAGCCCCTGGCCGAGGTAGACCCGGTTCAGTCCGAGGGCGCCGGTGACGGCAGCGAGCAGGGCGGCAAGGGCCTTGTGGCGGAACCGAGGCATGGCGGGCGCCATCATAGAGGTCCCGGGGAGCGCATTCCGGTTCCTGCCGCATGCCGGGACTCGGCTTGCCGCCGCAGGGCCGCCCCGGCTACAATTGCCAGTTTTCCGCGGTGCCGGCGGTTCGTTCACGCACAGCCTTCCCGGCGGACCGGAAAGTACGCAAGTACCGAACATAAAAAGGGATTTGACCTATGGTCGTGATTCGCCTGGCCCGGGGCGGCGCCAAGAAGCGCCCGTTTTTCAACATCGTCGCCACCGACTCGCGCAACGCGCGTGACGGTCGCTTCATCGAGCGCCTGGGTTTCTACAACCCGGTCTCTGCCGAAAGCGAGCAGCGCTTCCGCATCGCCAACGATCGCCTCGCCTACTGGACCGGCGTCGGTGCGCAGTTGTCGCCGACCGTCGCTCGCCTGGTGAAGGAGTTCAAGCCTGTCGTCAACGCTCCTGCAGCCAGCGCCTGATCGGCGCGGAGTGAATGCGTGAGGCCGTTGCACCGGCCGACCTGATCGAACTCGGCGTCGTGCGCGGCGCCTACGGGATCAGGGGATGGGCGCGGGTCGTGCCTCACTCGTCCGACGGTGGAGTGCTCGAAGCGGTCCGCGAGTGGTGGATCGTGGGCGACAGTGGCAAGCAGCGCGTTACGGTCGAGGGATGTCGTCGGCATGGCGAGGCGCTCCTCGCAAAGTGGCCGGGATGTGATTCGAAGGAAGCTGCCGACGCACTCAAGGGTGCGAGGGTGGCGGTGGCGAGAGGGGCATTCCCCCCGTTGCCCGAAGGAGAGCATTACCTGAGCGACGTGCTCGGCAGCCGGGTGGTGAACCGGTCGGGCGAGACGCTCGGTGAGGTGAGCGGTCTGCGTGCCAATGACGCGGCGGGCGCCCTGCGGAAGTGGCTGGAAGTTGCCGACGGCAGCCAGACGCACCTGATCCCGCTGGTCGAACAGTACGTCGACGAGGTCGACGCGGCCGGCAAGGTGGTGCGGGTCGACTGGCAGCGAGACTGGTAGGAACGGCGGGTGAGGAACTGCGGATGCGCTTCGACGTGATCACGTTGTTCCCGGCGATGTTTGCGGCGGTCACGGAGCACGGCATCACGCGACGCGCCTGCGAGCAGGGCCTGTGGTCGTTGGTGAGCTGGAATCCGCGCGACTTCACCAGCGATCCGCACCGCACCGTGGACGACCGGCCGTACGGCGGCGGGCCCGGAATGGTGATGATGGCCGAACCGCTCGCACAGGCGGTCGCGGCGGCGAAGGCGGACGGCGGGGCGGCGCGGGTCGTGACGTTCGCGCCGAACGGCAGGCCGCTGACCGATGCGCGGGTGCGGCAACTGGCGGAGCAGGGCGGTTCGCTCGCGCTGGTGTGCGGGCGGTACGAGGCGATCGACGAACGCTTCCTCGAGGAGTGCGTGGACGAGGTGGTGTCCGTCGGTGACTTCGTGATGTCGGGCGGCGAAGTGCCGGCGATGGCATTGATCGACGCGGTCGTGCGGCAGTTGCCCGGCGCGCTGAAGGAAGCGTCGGCGGACGAGGAGTCGTTCGCCACGGGCCTGCTCGACGGGCCGCATTACACCCGGCCGGAAGCGTGGCGCGGGCGTGCGGTGCCGGATGTGCTGCTGTCGGGCCATCACGCGGACATCGCGCGGTGGCGCAGGCAGCAGGCGCTCGCGGCGACGCAGGCGAGGCGGCCGGAATTGATCGAGCGCGCGCGGGCCGAAGGGCGCCTGAGCGCGCAGGACGAAAAGTATTTGCGCGAAAGTGCGCAGAAGGGTGCGGCGGAGCGATCCGCCGCTTGAGCAAGGACCCATCCTCTCGGCGGCAACATACGAACAGAGCCGCACGACGATGGCTAAAGGAGCAGAGATGGACATCATCCAGAAGCTGGAACAGGAAGAGATGGCGCGCGTGAGCGTCGGCAAGACGATTCCGACGTTCGGTCCGGGCGACACCGTGATCGTCAGCGTCAACGTCGTCGAGGGCACGCGCAAGCGCGTGCAGGCGTTCGAGGGCGTCGTCATCGGTCGCCGCAACCGTGGCCTCAACTCGTCGTTCATCGTTCGCAAGATGTCGAGCGGGGAAGGCGTCGAGCGCACGTTCCAGCTTTATTCGCCGACGATCGCGTCGATCGAGGTGAAGCGCCGCGGCGACGTGCGTCGCGCCAAGCTGTACTACCTGCGCGATCGTTCGGGCAAGTCCGCGCGCATCCGCGAGAAGCTGCAGCACAAGAGCGCCGCCGCGAAGGCCGCGGCCGACCAGGCGACGAAGGCCGAGTAGCACTTGCACGGCAACCGGCCCGCGAAGGCCGCCGCATGCGGCGGCCTTTTTGTTTCCCGCGCAGATCGATGAGTTCGCTCGCCTCCGGCCCACCAACGCGCCTGCCCGGCTTCGACCCGGAGTCGGTTCCGCACGACCCCGACTTCGCCGATCCGGCTGGTCGCGGAGTGCCGGTCCCGCTCGACGCGATGCACCCGGCCGCGCTGCGGCAGCGTTTTGTCGCGCCTCCGCCGTGGGCTCCCGAAATGCGCTCGGACGCGCGCCTGTTCGATGCCGGCGTCGAACCGCGCCCGGCCTCGGTGCTCGTGCCGCTGGTTGTCCGCGACAGCGGCGTTCACGTGTTGCTGACGCAGCGCACCGCCCACCTGACCGATCACGCCGGCCAGATCAGCTTTCCCGGAGGGCGCGTCGAGGAAGGTGATGCCGACGCGGTCGCGACCGCCCTGCGCGAGAGCGAAGAGGAGATCGGCCTGCCGCCGCGCGTGGTGGACGTGCTCGGTCGCCTGCCCGAGTACCGCACCGTCACCGGCTACCGCGTGACGCCGGTCGTTGCGCTGATCGAGCGGCCGTTCACGCTCAGGCTCGACACCTTCGAGGTCTCCGAGGCGTTCGAGGTGCCGCTCGCGTTCCTGATGGACCCGGCCAATCACGAACGCCGTCTCTATCGCTACGCCGACATCGCCCGCACTTTCTACGCCATGCCCTACCAGGCGGCCCGCCGCTACTTCATCTGGGGCGCGACCGCGGCCATGCTGCGGAACTTCTACCACTTCCTGCGCGCCTGAGGGCGCCCGGGGCGTCGCTCGCACGCCCTCTACAATCCGCTGCGGAGGTGTCGACCTTGGGCTGGCTTTCCCTCGTCATCACGTTGCTGCTGGAACAGTTGCGACCGTTGCCGCGATCGAACCCCGTGTACTCGGCGGTCCGCCAGGTATCGGGCTGGGCCGAGCGCAACCTGAACGCCGGGCGCCGACGTCACGGCGTGTACGCGTGGCTGCTCGTGGTCGTCGGCCTCGCGCTCGTCGTCGGTGCGCTCTTCGCGGTCGCGTCGTCGATCAGCGTGATCCTCGGGCTGGTGGTCAATGTGGCCGTCCTGTTCGTCTCGCTGGGCTTTCGCCAGTTCAGTCATCACGGCACCGAGATCCAGACCGCGCTGGCCAATGGCGACCTGAACGCCGCGCGCCGCGAACTGACCGCCTGGAAGCAGCAGAGCGATCCGGCGTTCACCGCCGCCGACCTCTTGCCGGACGAAGTGGTGCGGCAGGCGATCGAGCACGGGCTGCTGCTGGCGCAGCGGCACGTCTTCGGCGTCTTCTTCTGGTTCGTGGTGCTGCCCGGTCCGATGGGCGCCGTGGTGTACCGGCTCGCCGAGCACGTGTCGCGGGTCTGGAATCGGCCGCCGCCGTCCGGCACGCCGCCCGACCTGTTCGGCGACTTCGCGCGACGCGCCTTCGCGTGGATCGACTGGGTTCCAGCGCGCCTCACGTCGCTCGGCTTCGCGATCGTCGGCGACTTCGAAGGCGCGATCTACTGCTGGCGCCAGGTGGCGAGGCAGGCACCGAGCGACGGCATGCCGTTCCCGGACTCGCGCACGCTGATCCTCGCCACTGCCAGCGGCGCGCTCGGAATGCGGCTGCTCCCCGCGGCCGAAGCGGTGAAGCACTTCGACGAAGCCGGCAATGAGGGCGCGGGACTGGCGGAACCGACGGCCGCGGCCCTGCGCTCCGTCGTCGGCCTGGTCTGGCGCGCCATGCTGCTGTGGCTCGCCCTGCTGCTCGCCCTTACGCTCGCGAACTGGCTTGCCTGATCCGCTAGAGCGGACGGACGGCGCCGCACTTCCAGCAGGTGCCGAACTGCGGTTCCGACTCCTCGCCGCACTCCGCGCAGCGCCATGGCGCACCCGTGACAGGCCGCCGCAGTTGCTGCAGCACTTCGTTCGCGCGCGTCGCGTCGAGTTCGTCCAGCACCCAGAGCTGTGGCGCGCACTCGAGGAAAGGAATCTCGCCCATCGCACCCGAGAGCGTCGTGTTGCGCACCTCGCAGCGGATTCCGGCCGCGCGCAGCGTGTCGGCCCAGATGGCCGCCTGCAGCGGATGATCGGCGCGGGCAACCAGCTTCACAATGGACGGGCCTCCGCCAGCGAGCGATAGAACGCGTAGCGGTCCGCCGCCACCTTGCCATCGCCGACGAGGACACGCACCGCGCAGCCAGGCTCGGTGAGGTGACGACAGTCCTGGAACCGGCACTGACCCAGCGCTGGACGGAACTCCGGGAAGCTCTCGGCCAGTTGCCCGACCGGCACATGCGCCAGTCCGAACTCCTGGAAACCGGGGGTGTCGACGATCGAGCCGCCGAAGGGCAGGGTGAAGCGGCGCGACGCCGTCGTGGTCTGCTTGCCGAGGTCGAGCCTCTGCGAATACTCCTGGGTGCGCGCCCCGGCGTCGGGGACCAGGAGATTCAGCAGCGTGGACTTGCCCATGCCCGACTGGCCGACGAGCAGGCTGGCGCGATCGCGGGCGATCGCCGTCAGCGCCGCGCGAGCGTGCTCCGCGTCGGACTTCGCCGAGATGGCGAGCGTGGCGACGCCGAGTTGTTCGAGCGCTTCGCGGAATCTGCCCGCTTCGCCCTCGTCGTCCATGTCGGTCTTGTTCTGGATCACCACGGCCTCGATGTCGGCCACGTGCGCGGCCACGAGCGTCTTCCAGACGAACCAGCGATTGAACGTCGGCCGGGCCGCATAGACGACGAGCACCCGGTCGATGTTGGCGGCCAGTTCCTTGGTCCGGAACTCATCTGCCCGAAAGAGGAGCGAAGCGCGCGGGCTGACCGACTCGATGCGGGCCAGTCCGGGTGCGGATGCGCGCGCGTGGACCAGGTCTCCGACGACTACATCGCTCTTCCTGCCGCGGCGCGTCGCCGTCCAGACAGTGCCGCCGTTGTCCTCGATGAGGGACTGCGTGCCGAATGTAGCCACGACCCGCGCATCGAAGTCCGCCGCATCGGCGGATTGCGCGGCTGCCCTCATGCGGACGCAGACGCCGTGCGCTGCGCGTAGATCGCGTCTGCCTTCGCCGCGCAGATGAAGTCGTTGTCGGAGATGCCGCCGACCGAGTGCGTGCTGAAGCGGACTTCGCAGCGGTCGTAGCCGACGGCGAGGTCCGGGTGATGATCCTCGGCGTGCACGACCCAGGCCAGCGCGTTCACGAACGCGATCGTCTCGTGATAGTTCGAGAAGCGAAAGGTCCGCGCGATCGCTCCACGCACGAGCTTCCAGTCAGGCAGGACCGACAGCTGCGCCGCGACCTCGCTGTCCGACAACGCGCCGGATGCGAGCGGCCGGCATTGCGAAGCGAGCAGGGTTTCGCGGCTCCTCACGTCATGCCGCCTGCTGCGCCAGCCGCTGGATCCGGATCGACGCCGGGGGATGCGAGTCGTAGAAAGCCGAGTGCAGCGGATCCGGGGTCAGCGTCGACGCATTGTCCTGGTAGAGCTTCACCAGGGCGTTGACGAGGTCCCCGGCGGAGGCGTGGCGCGCGGCGAAGGCATCCGCCTCGAACTCATGCTTGCGGGACAGCAGGCTCGCGACGGGCGCGAAGACGAACGTGAACACCGGGAGGACAAGTGCGAACAGCACCAGCGCCACGCCGTGGTTCGAGCCGGTCAGCGAAGGCGTCACGCCGAGCCCGGTGTAGAACCAGGGCTGAGTGACCAGCCAGCCGAGCAGCGCGAGGAACGCGAGGCTGGCGATGAACGAGAAGACCAGCCGCTTGGCGATGTGCTTCAGCTTGAAGTGACCGAGTTCGTGCGCGAGCACGGCCTCGATCTCCGAAGGCTGGAGTCGCTCGACCAGGGTGTCGAAGAACACGATGCGCTTCGCGCGTCCGAGGCCGGTGAAGTAGGCGTTGCCGTGCGCCGACCGGCGCGAGCCGTCCATCACGAACACGCCCTTGCTCGAGAATCCCGTGCGCGCAAGCAGCGCGGTGATGCGCTCGGCGAGCCCGCCGTCCTTCAGCGGCTCGAACTTGTTGAAAAGGGGCGCGATCAGCGTCGGGTACAGCACGAGCACGAGCGCGTTGAATCCGACCCACAGCAGCCACGCGTAGAGCCACCACAGGTCGCCCGCGCTGCGCATCAGCCACAGCACGGCCGCGAGCAGCGGCAGCCCCAGCAGCGCCGTCAGCACGAGCGACTTGGCGAGGTCCGCAATCCACAGCTTCAGCGTCATCCGGTTGAAGCCGAACTTCTGCTCGATGCGGAACTGGCGATACCAGGCGAAGGGCAGGTCGAGCACGCTGACGGCGAGCAGGACGACCGCGACGATCAGCATCTGGAGGATGAAGTCGCCGGTGCCGAGCCCGGCGAGGCGGGCCACGATCCAGTCCAGTCCGCCGAGCAGAGTCGCGGCGACGAGGACGAGTGCGCCCGCCGCGGTCTCGAACAAGCCCAGCCGGGTCCTCTCCACCGTGTAGGCGGCCGCGCGACGGTGCGCGTCGAGCGACACCCGATCCGCGAACTGCGACGGCACGGCGTTCGCGTGCGCCGCGACATGGCGGATCTGCCGGAAGGCGAGCCAGTACTTGAGGCCCACCATGGCCAGCAGGAAGGCGACGAAGGAGAAGGTCAGGAAGAGGGACATCGGAACCAGAAAAGGCAAGGCGCGCGTTTCGCTGTGCGACAATCGCGCGCCCCTGAAGTTCAGGAAATTATGTCACAGCCCCCCGAGGCCATCGTCGCTCGCCATCCCCGGTTCGCCGAGACGAATTTCGTCTGGGTCGACATGGAAATGACGGGCCTGAATCCCGACTCCGACCGCGTGATCGAGGTGGCGGTCGTCGTCACCGATGCGGCGCTCGACGTGATCGAGGAGGGGCCCGCGCTCGCCATCCACCAGGAGGAGCGGATCCTCCTCGGCATGGACGGCTGGAACACCGCGACGCACGGGCGTTCGGGACTGACCGAACGCGTGCGGGTCTCGGGCCTGGATGAGGAAGCGGCGACGGACCGGCTCCTCGAGTTCCTGGCGCCGCTCGTGCCGCGCGGCAAGGCGCCGATGTGCGGCAACTCGATCTGCCAGGACCGTCGCTTCATGGCGCGCTGGATGCCGCGGCTCGAGGCGTACTTCCACTACCGCAATGTCGACGTCAGCACGCTGAAGGAACTGGCGCGCCGCTGGCAGCCCGAAGTGCACCGCTCGTTCGAGAAGAAGAGCCGGCACGAGGCGCTCGCCGACATCTACGAGTCGATCGACGAGCTGAAGCACTACCGCGCGCACTTCCTGCGCGCGTAGGGCCGGAACGCGCGGTCAGGACGCCTTCGGCGTCGAACCGGTCGGTTCGATCGCAGCGGCCGTTGCCGTGACTGCGGCAACGACGGCGCCGGTCGCTTCCGGAATTCCCGTGTCGCGCGCGCTGATCCACTTGCGGCCCAGGGCCATTCCCAGGGCGAGCAGCACCGGACCGAGGATCACGCCGATGAAGCCGAAGGCGATGACTCCGCCAAGCACGCCGAGAAAGATCAGGGCGAGCGACAGCGTGGAGCCGCGCGCTATCAGCAGCGGCTTCACGAAGTTGTCGATGCTGCTGATGACCACCGCGCCCCAGACGACCATGAAGATCGCCCACCCGGTCTCGCCCTGCAGGTAGAGCCACACCGCCGCTCCGCCCCACAGCAGCACCGGGCCCATCGGCACGACCGACAGCACGAAGGTGCCCACGCTCAGCAGGAAGGCGCCGGGGACCCCGGCGATCATGAATCCGATGAACGCCGCGACGGCCTGTGCCGCCGCCGTTCCGACGAGGCCGAGGAAGACGCTGCGCGTGGTGTTGACGATGATGTCGAGGACCTCGACGCTCATTTCGCCCGAGATGCGGCCGGAGATGCGGCCGATCACTTCGGCAACCCGATGGCCGTCGCGGTAGTAGAAGAACACGATGAAGGTGACCAGCAGCAGCTGCAGGATGCCGTCGCCGAGTGTTCGAACGACCGCGACCGAGAGCTTGCCAGCAGGCTCGAGCAGCCTCTGCGCGATCGCGGTCAGCTGATCCTTGTCGCTCGCGAGCACGGTGAGCTGGTCGTAGATCCGTTCGCCGATGACCGGGATGCTCTTCAGCTGTTCGGGCACCTGGACGCCGCCGGCGAACCATCCCTTGACCGTCGCGAACAGCCCCGGCAGCTGCTCCGCCGCGGCGGCCGAGAGAAAGGCGATCGGAATGACGACGAGCACGAGGATCAGCAGCATCATCAGGGCGGCAGACCAGGTCGCTCGCCCGCCCAGGCCGTCATGGATGCGCCGGTACAGCGGCCAGGTCGCGATGGCGAGCACGCCGGCGACGAGCAGCGCGCTGAGGAACGGCTGCAGCACCAGGTAGATTCCGACGACGATGATGCCGGCGCCGATGAGCCGGAAGATCACGTCGAAGCGGCCGGTCATCGTGGACAGCGGCGTGTCGGGCATGGCGTGTTGGAATCCTTCTGTCGTGCGCCGCGGCCTGCGGCACCGGCCGACTGCATGGCCCCCCCGGCGGGAATCGAACCCACATCTAGCGCTTAGGAGGCACTTGTTCTATCCATTGAACTACGGGGAGCGGACGGCAGTATAGCGACGGGGTCACGTAGAATCCGTCCCCTTCCGCAGGTCGTCCTTCGCTGTGAACTCCTCTCGCCGTCCCGAATGGGTCCTCGCGGCCGCCGTCGCCATCCTTCTGGTCGCGATGGGCGTGCGCGCAACCTTCGGACTGTTCCTGCAGCCGATGAGCGTCGAGCAAGGCTGGACGCGGGAGGTGTTCTCGCTCGCCTTCGCGATCCAGAGCATCGTCTGGGGCATCGGCGCTCCGGCCTTCGGCGCGATGGCCGACCGCTACGGGGCGGGCCGGACCGTCGTGCTCGGCACGCTCCTCTATGCCGCCGGATTGGCGGGGATGGCGCATGCGCAGTCGCCGTCCGACCTGTACTGGACCGCCGGCGTCCTGTGTGGACTCGGCCAGAGCGGCACGACGTTCGGCGTGGTCCTGGGGGTCGTCGCCCGCAACTTCTCCGTCGCCAGGCGCAGCACCGCGCTCGGCATCGCGAGCGCCGGCGGATCGATGGGCCAGTTCCTGATGGTGCCGTTCGGCCAGCAACTGATCGCGCACTTCGACTGGTATGCGGCCCTGCTCGTGCTGTCGTCGGTGATGGCATTCGGCCTGCCGCTCGCCTACATGCTGCGCGGCAAGGCCGACAGCGCGCTCGCGCACGTGCACCAGTCCCTTGGAGCGGCGTTTCGCGAGGCGGTCGGAACGGGCTCGTACCACTATCTCTTCTGGAGCTTCTTCGTCTGCGGCTTCCACACGGCGTTCATCACGCTGCACCTTCCGTCCTACGTGATGGACCGCGGATTGACCGCCACGCACGGCGCGCTGGCGATCGCGTTGATCGGCCTGTTCAACGTCTTCGGTTCGTACGGCTGTGGCTGGCTGGGCGGGCGCTACAGCAAGAAGAACCTGCTGGTCTGGGTGTACGGGCTGCGCTCGGTGTTCATTGCGCTGCTGCTGATCTTCCCGCTGACGCCCATCGTGCTCTATGCGTTCGCCGCGGGCATGGGGCTGCTGTGGCTGGGCACGGTGCCGCTCACCAACGGGCTGATCGGCCAGATCTACGGCCTCCGTTACGCGTCGACGCTCTACGGCATCGTTTTCCTGGGGCACCAGATCGGCGGATTCGTCGGCGTGTGGCTCGGCGGCTACGTGTTCGAGACGACCGGTTCGTACGACCTGATATGGTGGCTGGGCATCGGGCTTGCGTTCATGGCGGCGGCACTGTCGTGGCCCATCGATGAACGGTCGATGGCGCGGCCCTCGGGTACCCCTGTCTGAACACACGGTCAAGCATGTCTCGACGTTCCGCACTGCTCATTTGGATCGCCGCAACAGCGCTGCTCGCGGCGGGCTTCGCGGGCTACCTGCATCCGGACATGCGGCTCGACTGGGCCGCCATCGCCCAGATGTGCGGAATCCGTTGACGACTCCTGCCACGATGCGCGCGGTGCTCATCAACTGAACAATCCGACGGGAGCCAGCAACGGCGCGGGTTTGCGCGGTGCTGCCCCGGTCTTTTCCACAGACACTGGGGACAACTTCCCTTTCCGCTTCCATATACAGAAGCCAGGCCATGCAGGAAAAGCAGAAGAGTTCTTCGAGCCGCCGCGCCGCCGAGTACGGCGAGGCTTCGATCCGCGTGCTGAAAGGGCTCGAGCCCGTCAAGCAGCGGCCGGGCATGTACACGCGCACCGACAGCCCGTTGCACGCGGTGCAGGAAGTGATCGACAACGCGTCGGATGAAATCCTCGCGGGCTCCGGCAGCCGGATCGACGTGACGCTGCACAAGGACGGCTCGGTCACCGTCGACGACGATGGCCGCGGGATTCCGGTCGGCCTGCATCCGGAGGAGAAGACGCCGGTGGTCGAGATCGTGTTCACGCGCCTGCACGCCGGCGGCAAGTTCGACAAGCGCGCCGGCGGCGCTTACTCGTTCTCGGGCGGCCTGCACGGCGTCGGCGTTTCCGTCACCAACGCCCTCGCGTCGCGCCTCGACGTCACCGTGTGGCGCGACGGCAAGATGCACACCATCGGATTCGGCGATGGCGATGTGACGCAGCCGCTGAAGTCGATGTCGGCCAAGGGCACGAACAAGACGACCGGCACCCGCGTCACGGTGTGGCCGAACCCGAAGTACTTCGACACGGCGCAGGTCCCGGTCGACGAACTCGAGCGGCTGCTGCGCAGCAAGGCGGTGCTGCTGCCCGGCACCGAGATCACGCTGACGCTGGAGAAGAGCGGAGTCACCCGGCGCTGGAAGTACGACGGCGGGCTGCGCGAGTACCTGCTGAGCCTGCTGCCGGCCGATCCGCTGCTGCCACCGTTCGAATCGTCCGCCTTCGCGGCCGCCGACGACGAAACCTTCGCCGAAGGCGAGGGCGCGAGCTGGGTCGTCGTGTGGACGGAAGAGGGCCCGGTCGCGCGCGAGTCTTACGTCAACCTGATCCCCACGCCGGCGGGCGGCACGCACGAGGCGGGGCTGCGCGAAGCGCTCTTCAACGCGGTGCGTGCATTCATCGATGCCCACAGCCTGCAGCCCAAGGGTGTGAAGCTGCTGCCCGAGGACGTCTTCGCGCGCGCGAGCTTCGTGCTCTCGGCCAAGGTGCTCGATCCGCAGTTCCAGGGGCAGATCAAGGAGCGGCTGAACAGCCGGGACGCGCTGCGCCTGGTCTCGTCGTATGTCCGCCCACAGCTCGAGTTCTGGCTGAACCAGCACCCTAACGAGGGGCGCCAGCTTGCGGAGCTGGTCGTGCGTCAGGCGCAGGCGCGTGCGCGGGCCAGCCAGAAGGTCGAGAAGAAGAAGGGCTCTGCGGTCGCCGTGCTGCCGGGCAAGCTGACCGACTGCGAGTCGACCGAGATCGATCGCAACGAACTGTTCCTGGTCGAGGGCGATTCCGCCGGCGGATCGGCGAAGATGGGCCGCGACAAGGAGTACCAGGCGATCCTTCCGCTGCGCGGCAAGGTGTTGAACACCTGGGAGGTCGAGCGCGACCGCCTCTTCGGCAACGCCGAGGTCCACGACATCTCGGTGGCCATCGGCGTCGATCCGCACGGCCCGCACGACAGCGTCAACCTCGAGGCGCTGCGCTACGGGAAGATCTGCATCCTGGCCGATGCGGACGTCGACGGCTCCCACATCCAGGTGCTGCTGCTGACGCTGTTCTTCCGCCACTTTCCGCAGCTCGTGCAGCGCGGCCACATCTTCGTCGCGCGGCCGCCGCTCTACCGCGTCGACGTGCCCGCGCAGGGCAAGCGTCCCGCGCGGCGCCTCTATTGCCTCGACGATGACGAACTCGACGCTGTGGTCGACAAGCTCGCCGACGAAGGCGTGAAGCCGGGCAGCTGGGACATCGGGCGATTCAAGGGCCTGGGCGAGATGAGCCCGGAGCAGCTGTGGGAGACCACGATGAGTCCCGACACCCGCCGGCTGCTTCGCGTGGGCCTCGGTGACATGGCCGAAGAGCAGACGGCCGCGATGATGACGATGCTGATGGGCCGCGCCGAAAGCCAGGCGCGGCGCGCGTGGCTCGAGGAGCACGGCCACGAGGTGGAAGCGGACATCTGACGTCCATTCAGCCGGTTGGCCGGGTCGGGATACCGGAGACCGGTGGTTCTCGTCCGGAACCCTTCACGCATACTTTCGCGCGCGGGGGGCCGTGTGGGCGTCCCCATGAGGGACCTGGATGCCTGAAGGGAAACGGCATGGGAGCGGCGAAGAGCCGGCGCGGGCGCGCGGCCTCGCCGCCTTCGCGGACGCCGCCTGGCTGCGGACGCTGATCGGCGTCCTGGCCGTGCTGTCGATGGTGACGCTGGTCGGCACGCTCGTGGCAGGAGGCACGGGTCGGACGATGGCGCTGCTCCACGCGCTGTCGGGCGCCGCGCTCTTCGTCGTGCTGGTCGTGTGGCTGATGGCCAGTCGCTCGGCGCTGACCGCCGTCCGGGAGCAGCGCCGTGCGTGGCAGCAGTCGCGCCGGCTGATGGAAGACCTCGTCGATGAACAGGCGCGCGCGCAGGAGCGGATCGAGCGGCTGGCGACCGTCGACAGCCTGACGCAGCTCGCGAATCGACAGACCTTCGACGAACGCGCCGCGCGCCTGCTCGCCGGCGCGTACTCCGAGGGCAAGCGCTGCGCGCTGCTGTTCATCGACCTCGACAACTTCCGCCTGCTGAACAACGGCTACGGGCATCGTGTCGGCGACGAGATGCTGTCGGTCGTCGCCGGTCGGCTGCGGGACATCATCGCGGAGCCGGACCTGATCGGCCGCCGCGGCGGCGACGAGCTGGTGGCGCTGCTGGTCGACATCCCTGGCGCCGACCGCGCGGTCGAGGTCGCTCAGGCACTGATCAGGTCGATCTCCGAACCCGCGCGCGTCCTCGGAATGGAAGTGGCGGTGACGCCGTCGGTCGGCATCAGCTTCTTCCCGCAGGACGGCGTGGATCTCGATTCGCTGCTCAACGCCGCCGACGCCGCCATGTACCAGGCGAAGGAGAGCGGTCGCCGCACGTACGCGTTCTACACGCCCACGGTCGCGCGCCGCGTCGACCTGCGGCTCCGGCTCGAGCAGCGCCTGCGCAAGGCGGTCGAGTCGCGCGACTTCCGGTTGTTCTACCAGCCGCTCGTTTCGCTGGCGGACGGCAAGATGGTCGGCGCCGAGGCGCTGATACGGTGGCGTGACGCCGAACTGGGCGACATCTCGCCGGCCGAGTTCGTGCCGATCGCCGAAGAGTCGGGGCTGATCGTCGGGCTGGGCGACTGGGTGATCCGCGAGGCGTGCCGCCACCGGCAGGAGTGGCGCGCGCTCGGCATCGACGTGCCGCCGGTGTCGCTGAACATGGCGGGCGTGCAGCTGCGGCAGCTCGGTTGCGTCGATGACCTGCTCGACGTGCTCGGCGAGTACGGCGTGTCCACGACCGAGATCGAGATCGAAGTGACCGAGACCGGCCTGCTCGACACGTCCGCCGTGTCGCGCGAGAACCTGGTCAGGATGCGCAATGCGGGCATCCGGATCGCGCTCGACGACTTCGGCGTCGGCTTCTCCAGCCTGGCGCACCTGCGCGACCTGCCGATCCATCGCCTGAAGATCGACCGCAGCTTCACGGTCGAGTGCATGCGGGACGCGCGGACCCTGACGATCGTCAAGGCGGTCGTCGAGATGGCGCGTTCGCTCGGCATCACGGTGACCGCGGAAGGAATCGAAACGCAGGCGCAGCAGACGTGGATGCAGCACCTCGGCTGCGACTCCGCCCAGGGCTACCTGTTCGCCCGGCCGATGACCGCCGAGGACTTCCTGAAGCTCTTCGTCGATCGCCGCGGCGCCGGTCGCGAACGCTCGCTGATGCACTAAGCTCCGGTTCCCGCCAGGCCGGCGGGGACTGCAAGCGAGCACGCGACATGTACACGACCTGGTTCAAGGGGCAGTGGACCGACGGCAATACGCCGCTGATCGGTGCGATGGATCACGGCGTCTGGCTGGCTTCGACCGTGTTCGACGGCGCGCGCTCGATCCACCGGATGGCGCCGGACCTGCGCGCGCACTGCCAGCGCACGTTCGACTCGGCGGAGCGCGTCGGCCTCGGCGTCCCGCTGACGGTCGACGACATGGTCGAGCTCTGCATCCAGGGCATCCACCGGTTTCCCGCGGACGCCGACCTCTACATCCGGCCGCTGGTGTTCGGCACCGAAGGCCTGCTTGTGCCGACGGGTTCGGATTTCGCGTTGACGTTGTTCGACGCGCCCCTGCCGCCGTTCGCCGGCTTCTCGGCGATGCTGTCGAGCCGGCGTCGCCCGTCGCCCCTTGCGGCCACGACGGACGCCAAGGCCTCCGCGCTGTATCCCAACGTGGCCCGCGCCCTGCGCGAGGCGAAGTCCGCGGGCTTCGACAATGCGGTCATCCTCGATCCCGACGGTCACGTCGCCGAGTTCGCCACCGCGAACCTGTTCTTCGTGGCGGCCGACGGCACGGTCGTCACGCCGGCGGCGAACGGAACATTCCTGGCCGGCATCACCCGCGCCCGCGTGATCAACCTGCTCGCCGAAGACGGCGTCGCTGTCCAGCAGAGAACGGTCGAGCCGGCGGAACTGGAGTCGGCGCGGGAAATCTTCAACACCGGCAACTACGGCAAGGTGATGCCGTGCACGCGGTACGGAGCGCACGAAATGCCGATCGGGCCCGTCGCCACGCGCGCGCGCGAGCTCTACCTGAAGTTCGCGGAGCAGTGCCGGGTCTAGCTGGCGCGACCGTGGCACCTGGCGCGCTGACGTAAAATCCGACGCCACGCGCCATTCGTGCGCGACTTCCCCCGATGCTCGAACAACAGACTCTTTTCCCCCCGGGCGACCGCGGGGACGACGACAACGCGCTGACGCTCGGCCGCTTCGCGCAGCAGGCCTACCTCGACTACGCGATTTCGGTCGTGAAGGGACGCGCCCTGCCGGATGGCGCGGATGGCCTCAAGCCCGTGCAGCGCCGCATCCTCTACGCGATGAACGCGATGGGGCTGGCTGCAGGAGCGCGACCGGTCAAGTCGGCGCGCGTCGTCGGCGACGTGCTCGGCCGCTACCACCCGCACGGCGACCAGGCCGCGTACGACGCGATGGTGCGGATGGCGCAGGACTTCTCGCTGCGCTACCCGTTGATCGACGGGCAGGGCAACTTCGGCAGCCGCGACGGCGACGGTGCGGCGGCGATGCGCTACACCGAGGCGCGCCTGACGCCGATCGCTCGGCTGCTGCTCGACGAGATCGACGAGGGCACTGTCGACTTCATGCCGAACTACGACGGGTCCACGCAGGAGCCGCGCCTGCTGCCCGCGCGGCTGCCCTTCGTGCTGCTCAACGGCGCCTCGGGCATCGCCGTCGGGATGGCCACCGAGATCCCGTCGCACAACCTGCGCGAAGTCGCGGACGCCGCGCTGCTCCTGATGAAGGACCCGAAGGCGTCGCTGGAGGACGTGCTGCGGGCGATGCCCGGCCCGGACTTCCCGGGCGGCGGCCAGCTCATTTCCTCGGCGCAGGAGATCCGCGACGTCTATGCCTCGGGACGCGGCAGCCTCAAGGCCCGCGCGCGTCACGAGTTCGAGGAACTCGCGCGCGGGCAGTGGCAGCTCGTCGTCACCGAGCTGCCGCCGGGCGCGTCGTCGCAGCGCGTCCTCGAGGAGATCGAGGAGCTGACCAACCCGAAGGTCAAGGCCGGCAAGAAGGCGCTCAGCGCGGAACAGGTCCAGACGAAGCAGCTCGTGCTGTCCGTGCTGGACGCGGTGCGCGACGAATCCGGCAAGGACGCGGCGGTGCGCCTGGTGTTCGAGCCGCGCACCGCGAAGGTCGATCGCGAGGAACTGGTGCGCGTGCTGCTGTCGCACACCAGCATGGAGTCGAGCGCCCCGGTCAACCTCGTGATGATCGGCCGCGACGGGCGCCCGCGCTGCAAGCCGCTGACCGAGGTGCTGCTGGAGTGGATCGAGTTCCGGGTCGCCACCGTGCGACGGCGCTCGCAGCACCGGCTCCAGAAGGTGCAGGACCGGATTCACATCCTCGAGGGGCGGCAGGCGATCCTGCTGAACATCGACAAGGTCATCAAGCTGATCCGCAACTCGGACGAGCCGAAGCCTGACCTGATGAAGGCCTTCAGGCTGTCCGAGCGGCAGGCCGAGGACATCCTCGAGATCCGCCTGCGCCAGCTGGCTCGCCTCGAGGGCATCCGCATCGAGCAGGAACTCGCGGAGCTGCGCAAGGAAGAGTCGACGCTCGGCAGGCTGCTCGGCTCGGACGCCGCGCTGCGCAAGCAGGTCGCGAAGGAGATCGAGGACGACGCGAGGAAGTACGGCGACAAGGACAGGCGCCGCACGCTGATCAGGGAGGCGGAGCGGGCCACGTTCGAGGCCAGGGTCGCCGACGAGCCGGTGACGGTGATCGTGTCGGAGATGGGATTCGTGCGCGCGCGCGCCGGCCACGGGCACGATCCTTCGCAGTTCACGTTCAAGACCGGGGACGGCCTGTACGGCGCATTCGAGTGCCGCACGGTCGACGCGCTGGTCGCGGTCGGCAGCAACGGTCGCGTGTACTCGGTGCCGGTCGCCCAGTTGCCGTCGGCGCGCGGCGACGGGTCGCCGTTCACGTCGATGATCGATCTCGCTCCCGGGTCGAAGCTGATCGGCTACGTCGCCGCCGCACCGACGACCGCGCTGATGCTCGCGACGACCAGCGGCTACGGCTTCACCTCGACGCTGGGCGATCTCGTGTCGCGCCAGAAGGCCGGCAAGCAGTTCATCAACGTGGACGACGGCGCCGAGCCGCTGCGGCCGCAGGTCTTCGATCCGGCGGTCGACCGCATCCTCATGTGCATGTCGGAGAAGGGGCGCGTGCTCGTGTTCGACATGACGGAGGTGAAGGCGCAGTCCGGCGGCGGCCGGGGCGTCACGCTGATGGACCTCGACGACGGCGAGAAGCTGGTTGTCGCCCTGCCGGTGGCAAAGACCGGCGCGGTGCTGCACGCGACGAAGGGAACCGCGGCCCGGCCGGTAGAGGTGAACCTGGCTGGCGCGGCGCTGCAAGCGCAGCGCGGTCATCGCGCGCGCAAGGGCAAGCTCGTCGACTCGAAGCTCAAGCCGCCATTCCGGTTGGCGCGCGCGCGCGGTTGAGCGTCGCGCCGGTTCGCTACTCTCCGGCTTGACGAGATACCGAAGCCCGACCACGAAACCGGACCTTGAAGCAGGAGCCTGACCGACGATGAAGGTGCTCTACACCTCGATGTTGCTGCTGCACGTCCTCGGCGTGGTCGTCTGGGTCGGCGGCATGTTCCTGATGCACGTCGCCGTTCGCCCGGCGGCTGTCGAACTGCTGCAGCCACCCCAGCGTCTGCCGCTGATCGCATCGGTGCTCGGGCGCTTCTTCTTCTGGGTCGCCATCGCGATCGTCGCGGTCCTGCTGAGCGGGATCGGCATGATCCTCGAGGGCGGCGGGTTCCGGAACGCGCACCTGTCGGTGCACGTGATGTTCGCGATCGGCCTGGCGATGATGGCGATCTACCTGCACATCCGGTTCGCGCCGTTCAAGCGCCTGCAGTCGACCGTGGCGTCGTCGGAGTGGCCCGAGGCCGCGCGTCACCTCGAGCAGGTGCGCCTGCTGGTCACGACCAACCTGGTGCTGGGGATAGTCACGATCGCCGTGGCGACGATCGGGCGCGCTGTCCTGTAGCCGCAGCGTTCCGTCGCCGATCATCACGCACCGCCCGCCGACCGGCACGGCCTGAGGCCTGCCGGGGCGCTTGAAACGCCGACATCCGGTCCCATCTGCCGCGCGAGAGCTCGGGCAACAGCAACGGACGACACGAAAGGAGCACCAATGGGGGCGCACGCCGAGGCCGCGACCGCGAAGCAGACGCTGGGTTTCCAGGCCGAAGTCAAGCAGCTGCTGCAGCTGATGATCCACTCGCTGTACAGCAACAAGGAGATCTTCCTGCGCGAGCTGATCAGCAACGCCTCGGACGCGTGCGACAAGCTGCGCTTCGAGGCGATGACCCGGCCCGAACTGCTGGAAGGACACGGCGAGCTGGCGATCACGGTCGCGTTCGACAAGGCCGCCCGCACGGTCACCGTCTCCGACAACGGCATCGGGCTGTCGCGGGCGGAAGCCATCGAGCACCTCGGCACGATCGCGAAGTCGGGCACGCGCGAGTTCTTCTCGCAGCTCACGGGCGACCAGCAGAAGGACGCGCAGCTGATCGGCCAGTTCGGCGTCGGCTTCTACTCCAGCTTCATCGTCGCGGACCGGGTGACGGTCGTGTCGAGGCGTGCCGGGCTGTCGGCCGCCGAGGCGATCCGCTGGGAGAGCGACGGCGCGGGCGAGTTCACGGTGGAACCGGCGCAACGGGCCGTGGCCGGCACCGACGTCACCCTGCACCTGCGCGAAGGCGAGGACGAGCTGCTGTCCACGTGGAAGCTGAAAGGCATCGTCACCCGCTACTCGGACCACATCTCGCTGCCGATCCGGATGCGCCGGGAGGAGTGGGACAAGGAGGCGAACGAGTTCCGGGTGACGGACGACTTCGAGACCGTCAACCAGGCAAACGCGCTGTGGGCGCGACCGAAGACCGAGGTCACCGACGAGCAGTACCAGGCCTTCTACAAGCACGTGTCGCACGACTTCGGCGAGCCGCTGGCGTGGACCCACAACCGCGTCGAGGGCCGCACCGAGTACATCCAGCTGCTGTACCTGCCCGAGCGCGCGCCGTTCGACCTCTGGGACCGCAACCAGCGCCACGGGATCAAGCTCTATGTGCGTCGCGTGTTCATCATGGACGACGCCGAGCAGCTGATGCCGCCGTACCTGCGCTTCGTGCGCGGCGTGATCGACAGCAACGACCTCCCGCTCAACGTGTCGCGCGAAATCCTGCAGGAGAGCCGCGACGTGAAGGCCATCCGCGAGGGCTGCACCAAGCGCGTGCTGTCACTGATGGAGGACCTGGCGGACAACCAGAAGGAGAAGTACGCCGGCTTCTGGAAGGAATTCGGCCAGGTGCTGAAGGAGGGCGTCGGCGAGGACGCGGCGAACCGCGACCGGATCGCGAAGCTGCTGCGCTTCCGCTCGACCGCGCACGAGGACGAGCCGGCGGTGGCGCTCGCCGACTACGTCGGCCGCATGAAGGAAGGCCAGAAGCACATCTACTGCGTCACCGCCGACACGCTCGAGGCCGCGCGCGGCAGTCCGCACCTCGAGATCTTCCGCAAGAAGGGCGTCGAGGTGCTGCTGCTGACGGACCGCGTCGACGAGTGGATGCTGTCGTTCCTGACCGAGTTCGACGGCAAGGAGCTGACGTCGGTGGCCAAGGGCGCGCTGGACCTGGACGAGCTCGCCGACGAGGCCGAGAAGGCCGAGCAGGCGAAGACCGGCGACGAGTTCAAGGTCCTGGTCGAGAAGGCGAAGACCGCGCTCGCCGAACGCGTGAAGGACGTGCGCGTCACGTTCCGCCTCACCGACTCGCCGGCGTGCCTCGTGGCCGACGAGCACGAGATGAGCGGCCACCTGCAGCGCCTGCTGAAGGCGGCGGGCCAGAAGGCGCCCACCGGCAAGCCGATCCTCGAACTGAACCCGCACCACCCGCTGGTGCAGCGCCTGAAGGACGAGTCACGGGACGATCGCGTGAGGGACTGGCTCGAGCTGCTGGTCGACCAGGCCGTCCTGGCGGAGGGCGGACAGCTCGACGATCCGGGCGCGTTCGTTAAGCGATTGAACGCGATGCTGCTGGAGGTCGGTCGTTAGCGATCCGCCTCGGCTGAAAGGGTTCCCGCCGGTGATCGACCGGCGGGTGACCCGCCTGATACTCGGCAGCTTCCCGTCGGAGGCGTCGCTCGCGGCCGGCCAGTATTACGCGCACCCGCGAAACCAGTTCTGGCGGCTGATGGGTGACCTCTTCGGCGAGCCGCTGCACCAGCAGCCGTACCCGAGGCGATTGCAACGGCTGCTGGCTCACAGGGTGGGTTTGTGGGACGTGATCGACGCCTGCGACCGCGAAGGCAGCCTCGACTCGGCCATCACGAACGTGCGCGCTAATCCGTTCGCCCGACTCGAGCGGCTCGCGCCGAGCCTCGCCGACGTCGCGTTCAACGGCGGAACGGCCGGACGCTTTGCGCGGGCCTTCGCCAAAGCCGGCTACGGCACCTCCGTTCTGCCATCCTCCAGCCCGGCACACGCAGGCCGGACCTACGAGCAGAAGCTTGCGTTCTGGCGCGCGTGGTGGCACCGCACGGACACCGCTTGACGCGGTGCGGCAGGCCGATGCCGGAAGATGCGGGCAATTGCGAGCGCATTACGTCCCGAGCCGGGCGGCGCCTTCCGGTACGCTCTGCCCCAGGCTCACTGAAGGAGTGCGCCACGACTGGAGTCATGAACACCGATAGAAAAAGTCGAGCCGCCCGACGCGCCGCCGCGCAGCGCGCCCTGTCCAGCATGCGGCAGTCCGCGCGCAGGACGCTCGAACCGCACCTGAAGGCCGCGACACAGGACGCGGTGCAGGCAGTCGAGCTCGACCTGTCGATGTCCAGCTCGCTGAAGAGCTCGGCGCGCAACATCCTGGTCGGCTATGCCGTGTTCTCCACGGCGTTCTTCGCGGCGCTCGACAAGGAAATGGACGCAGCGCTGGAGGACCATCTGGACGGCCGCGACGTGCCGGAGAAACCGGCGCGCGCGCGCGGCCGGAGCCTGTCGCTGGTCGATTACGACCAGATGGAAGAGCAGGCGATGGTCGACCGCGTCGCGGCACGGCTGCGCAACGCCACCGATTCCGAATACGGTCCGCTGACCCGGCGCGTCGCCCGCGCGCTGCGGCTGCCGGAGCTCGGGGCTCGCGAGAATCCATTCCATCCGCTGCGTTACTGCCGCGCGCTGGGCAGCGCGGTGGACAAGCTCGGGTTCAAGGGCGAGGAGCGCCAGGCGGTCGTCAAGGCGTTCGAGGTGCCGCTGCAGAAGCCCCTGTTCGCCGTGTATGCGGCGCTGAACGAGCAGCTCGAGCAGCAGGGCGTGCCGGACAGGGAAGCGGTCGGCCACGGTCATGGGACTGCCGGTGTCCGCGCCGCCGCGGCCACGGCCGAGCCGGCGGCGCAGCCGGCCCGCGCTGCCGGGACGGTGGCCGCAGCAGCCGCGAGCACCGGCCTGACCTCGGACGCGGCCCCGGCGCCGGCATCGGCGGGTCGCACCACCGCCGAGCAGCTGCTGACCGCCTTGTTCCAGAGGATGAACGCGAGGATTCCGGGTGGCATCGGCGGGACCGTTCCGGCGCCAGCCATGGTGCTCGACCACGCGGACACGCATGCGCTGGGCCCCACGACGCAGGGTTTCGCAGGCAGCGTTCCCGCGGCTTCGCCACCCGTTGCCACCGTCGCGCCCATCCTGTCCGCCGCGCCGGTCGGGCTTGGCACTCCGGTCCAGTTCGCGGCGATCGACCCCGCGCTGCTCGCATCGATCAACGAAGTGCAGCGGCTGAACGCGCTGGCGACGATGACCGGCAGGAGCGGCAACTCCGCACCAGCCGTCATGGAGCGCGACGAGCATCAGCTGCGCCAGCAAGTGGCCGACAAGGCGACGCGGCAGGTCGACAAGCTGACTGTCGAACTGGTCGGCATGGTGTTCGACCGCATTCACCAGGACGAACAGATTCCGTCGCAGATCAAGGTCGCGTTGTCGCGGCTCCAGTTCCCGGTCATGAAGGTTGCGCTGGCGGACGTCGACCTGTTCGTCTCGCCGTCGCAGCCGGCGAGACGGTTGATGGACCGGATCGCGACCACGGCCGTCGGCTGGCATCCGGAGGGTGACGAGAACGCGCGCTACCTGGCCGAGGTCAACAAGGCCATCAATACCGTGGCGCTGGCGATCAACGAAGGCCCGACCATCTTCGAGACGGCGCTCGACGAGTTCGAGAAGTACCTGGCCGAGGAGCGCGGACGGGAAGACGATCCGGTGACGCGCGCCAGGCGTGCGCTCGACGACGCCGAGAAGCGCGAAGCGATGGCCATCAACGCGGCCGCCGGCATCCGCCGCGCGCTCGAGGAGGTGACGGTCGAGCCGTACCTCTCCGGGTTCCTGCTCGACGTGTGGGTCAAGGTGCTGGTGGCGGCAACCTTGCGTGAACGGACCGAGCCGGGCTTTGCAGGACGTTACCGTGACGCGGTGTCCGACCTGATCTGGAGCGTGCAGGCCAAGTTCGACTCCGACGACCGCAAGCGGCTGGTCAAGACGATCCCCGCCGTGCTGAACACGCTGCGGGAAGGCCTGCAGCTGATCGACGTGCCTTTCTCCGGCATGCGGCCCTTCTTCACCAGCCTGATGGCGTCGCACGCACTGGCGGTGAAGGCCGGCGAGGCGCCATCCGTCGGCGGCACGACGGTGGACCAGACGACCCTGCGCAGGAAGGTCGACGAGGTCCCGATCGAGGCGCCGCCCGCGGAGATGACCGAACAGCCGTGGGCGATCGCCGCAGCGGTGCTGCGCGACGCGATGGCGGCGAACAACGCCGAGGTCAACCTGCTCGACGAGACGGAGCCGGCGGCAGGCGAGGAGAACGTCGCGATCGATCAGTCTGTCCGACGACGCCATCGACGCGATGATCAATGGCTGGGAGCGCGGCTCCTGGTTCGACCTGTGGACGGGCGAGGAGACCGAGCGTGTCCGGCTCCGGTGGGTCAGCCCGCGTGGGCACTTCTACCTCTTCACGTCGGCCGAGGGCGGGCGGGCTCACTCCCTTGCGCCGTCCGTCCTGCGCGGCTATGTCCGGGCAGGCCGCATCAGGCCCGCGGAGAAATCCCCGCTGTTCCAGCGGGTCGTCGACCATCTGCTGCGCGATCTGCAAGGCGAGGGCGCCGCGCTCCCGGCGTAGCTGCGGACGCGCTCGCGGAGTCATCCTGTGGCGCGTCGGCCGAAGGCGAGCGGTGTCACCCTGTCCGAGGAGGACGGCATGCGCTACCTGCACTTCGGCACGGAGTGGATCCAGGGTGGCATGCGGGTGTCGCGGCCGTACGCGCTCGAACTCGCCTACCAGCAGGAGATGATGGCGCCCGGCCTGTTCCTGCCGGAGCCGCGCCGCATCGTGCAACTGGGCCTGGGAGCGGCGGCCCTCACGAAGTTCTGCTACCGCAACGTGCCGAGCGCCGACGTCGTGGTCGTCGAACTCAGCCAGGAAGTGATCGACGCCGCGCGCGGCTGGTTCCTGCTACCCGACGACGATGCCCGCCTGACGGTCGTGCACGAGGACGCGAAGGACTTCATCGCGCGCCCGCAGCAGCGCGGCCGTGCGGAGTGGTTGCAGGTCGACCTCTACGACAAGCACGCGCGCGGGCCGGTGTACGACGATGTCGAGTTCTACCGCACCTGCCGCGCCGCACTGAGTCGACCTGGAGTCGCCTGCTTCAACCTGTTCGGTCGCCGTTTCGATCCCAGTTTCGAGCGCATCTGCGCGGCGTTCGACGATCGCGCGCTGGCGCTGCCGGAAGTCGACGAGGGCAATCGCATCGTCCTGGCCTTCAGCGGTCCCCGGCTTTCCGTCCCGATCACCGCCCTGCTGGAGCGTGCCGCGGAACTCGAGGCGCGCTGGAAATTGCCGGCGCGTCGCTGGGTCTCCGGCCTGCGCGCGGCCAACGGGCTGGGGAGACGAACTGTCGATCTGAGCCATCGAGGAAAGCCGCCACGCGCGAGTTTGGTACAACGTAAAGTCGCTTGACACGCCGGACCGCGCCGATAGATTCGGGCGTCTATAGTTCGGTCTTTCGCAGGACTCCGGCCGCGGCCAGACCCCATGGCGTTCCCTCCCAATCCAGACTCCAGCCGCGCCGGCGGCGAGGCGTTCCACGTGAGCCCCTCGCATGGCTCGGCGCTGCTGCGCTCGGCGATGGCGATCTCGTCGGAACTGATCGGGGCGTCGTTTCCGGCGATGGTCCGGGGGCTGGCCGGCCAGGCGGGCGGCAACGCGGGCTCCGATGCCGGCGCGCTGCAGGTGCAGCATCACCTCGCCGCGCGTGCCGCGGAGGTTCAACGGACGTTCCTCGAGCGGCTGCAGGGGGCGCAGGACCAGTACCTCAACGACCTGACTGCGTCGCGCCAGGCCCGACCCACGCTGGCGCTCGATTCCGAGACGTTGTCCCTGGTCGATGAAGTCTCGGTCGACAGCTCCACCGTGGTCGACCGCCACGCGAACAAGGTCGCAGGGCTCGTCGAACAGCCGGTGAGCGACCTGAACGTCGTGGTCGGCGCGCTGCTCGGGCGCCCTTCCTTGCGGACCTCCGAGAACCCGCTGGGGCCTTACGTATACGTGCGGGCGCTGATGAGTGCGGCCGAAGACACCGGTCTCGGCAAGGAGGCGTTCGGAAGCTTTCTGGCGTTGTTCGAGAAGCCGCTGGCCGAAGAGCTGGGCAAGGTCGCTCGACAACTGCTCGAGCACTTCGCGCGGCACGGCGTCGACGTGCGCGCGATTCGCCGTTCGATGGCGATTCCGCGGGGCAGCTGGAGCGCCACGCAGGTTGGCGGCAACACGCAGGTTGGCGGCAACACGCTGATGGGCGGCAACACGCTGACAGGCGGCCACACGCGGCCGGGCGCATTGGGTGGCTCGTTCGCGGGTGGCCGCGACTGGACGATCGAGGCACCGGCGACGATCGTTCAGGCAGGCGCTGCCGGCGGCGGGTCGTCGGGCAACACGGCGTTCCGCAACACGGCGATCGGTGGCTCGGGGTCCGGCGCAAGCTCCGGTGGGGGACGGGCGGGCGGAGGATCGTCCGGCGTGCTGTCGGCGAGCGAAGCGTCCGAGTTTCTGGGAGGACTGCTGACGCAGCTGCAGTCCAACGCGCGCGCTTCGCGCCAGCAGTCGACGCCGGCCGTCGGCCCGGCGCCACGGCAGCTGCTCCAGTCGATCGGCGAGTTCCAGCAGCAGGACCTGCAGGGCCTGGCGTCCGGCGCGGATTTTTCGGCGATGCCGGCGCCGGAAGTCGTCGCCGCAGTTCGCCAGGAACTGATCGCGAAGTCGACGCGCACCGTCGACAAGCTCACGATCGAGCTGGTCGGCATGCTGTTCGACCACGTGATGCAGGACAAGCAGGTTCCGGCGGAGATCAAGGCACGACTGTCGCGGCTGCAGTTCCCGGTGCTGAAAGCGGCGCTGGTGGACGCCGCGTTCTTCGCCTCGAGCGCGCACCCGGCGCGCAGGCTGATCGACCGCATCGCGAGCACATCGGCGGGCTGGGAGCCGTACGGCGACGACAACCAGCTCTACCTGAAGGAGATCGACCGGCTCGTCACGGACATCCTCAGGAATTTCGAGTCCGACGTCGGCGTGTTCGAGCGCGTGTACGGCGAGTTCGACAAGTTCGTCTCGGACATCCAGCCGGAGGACAACGACCCGGTGGCTCGCGCCAAGAAGGCGCTCGAGGCCGCCGAGAAGCACGAAGTCCTGATGATCAACACGACGATCCAGGTCCGCCGCGCCTTCGAGCGCGTCTTCCTCGAGCCGTACATGAGGGAATTCCTGCTGGGGCCCTGGGTCAAGGTCCTGGTGGCAGCCGCCGTGCGCAACGACGCCCAGCCGGGTTTCGCGAAGTCCTTCCGGGACGTCATCCACGACCTCGTGTGGTCGGTGCAGCCGAAGGCCAGCAACGAGGACCGCAGCCGCCTGGTGAAGCTGATCCCGGGCATGGTGCGGGTGGTGCGGGACGGGCTCGCGCTGATCAACATGCCCGAGCGCGAACGCGACGAGTTCCTCAAGCACCTGATGGAATCCCACGCGATGGCGGTCAAGCCGGTCGACCAGGCGACCTACATCAGGTCGAGCCTGATGGCCTCTGACCTGCGCGTGCAGATCGACCAGATGCAGCTGTCCGGCGCCTTCCCGGTCGCCACGGTGGCAGGCGGCATCCGTGTGTCGACCGGACTCATCATGCGGCAGGCGAAGGAGCACGACGCGGAGATCCTGGTGCCGGAGGCGGCGACCGACATCGCCAAGCTCGATCCGATGCAGGAAGCGCAGATCCAGGAGGAGATCGGTCGCTGGCAGCGCGGAGCCTGGTTCAAGCTGTGGAACGGGACCGAGTTCCAGCAGGTCAAGCTGCGCTGGATGAGTCCGCTGCGCACGCTGTTCCTGTTCTCGGGCGAACACAACCAGAAGGCCCACGTGCTGTCCGCGGACACGCTGAAGTCCTACCTCGCGCGCAAGTACATCGAGCCGATGGAGAGCGTCCCGCTGATGAAGCGCGCGGTCGACGCGGTGGTCGCCGACTTCGAAGGGGCGCCGGACCGGGCCAAGGAGCTCGCGAACCGGTATGCCGCGTCACGGCCCGCCTGAACCCGTTGAACCGATGAACGCGAAAGACGCGGCCGGCGCGCACAAACGCACCGGACCCGATTCCCATCGGCCGCACGGGCATCCGCCCGCGGTACTGAACGGCCGCGTGACGGGCGGCTACGTCGTCAAGCAACTCGTGGCCGACGGCCTGCTGTCGGCGAGCGACGCCGAGCGCTTCAACCAATCCGGTGGACGCGAACGCCCGGGTCACCCGCTGGCCGTGCTGGCGGAAATGAACTATCGATCGCCGCAGGCCGATCGTCGCCTGCTCGACCTCGAGACGCTCACCCAGTGGCTCGCCGGCAAGGCCGGCCTGCCGTACTTCCACATCGATCCGCTGCGGGTCGACTTCACGCGCGTGGTCGACGTGATGTCGTCGTCCTACGCGAGTACGTATTCGATCCTGCCGGTTGCTATCTCGGGCGCCGAAGTGACCATCGCCACCAGCGAGCCGTTCCAGACGGGCTGGGAACGCGAGATCGAGCAGATCACGAAGAAGTCCGTCAAGCGCGTCGTCGCCAACCCGGTCGACGTCGCGCGCTACACCACCGAGTTCTACAAGCTGGCGCAGCAGGTGAAGGGCGCGGCCAACAGGGCGGGCGGCGCCGCCCCGCTCGTTTCGAGCTTCGAGCAGCTGGTGGAACTCGGCGGCAAGGTCGAGGCCAACGACGCGCACGTGGTCCACATCGTCGACTGGCTGCTGCAGTACGCGTTCGACCAGCGCGCCAGCGACATCCATCTCGAGCCGCGGCGCGAGGTCGGGATCGCGCGCTTCCGCATCGACGGCGTGCTGCACCAGGTCTACCAGGTGCCGTCGAGCGTCATGGGCGCGATGACGAGCCGCATCAAGCTGCTCGGGCGCATGGACGTCGTCGAGAAGCGCCGTCCGCAGGACGGCCGCATCAAGACCAAGATCGCGAGCGGCGCGAACGCCGGCCGCGAGGTCGAGATCCGGCTGTCGACGCTGCCGACGGCCTTCGGCGAAAAGCTCGTGATGCGGATCTTCGATCCGGAAGTCGTGGTCCGCAGCTATGCCGAGCTCGGCTTCTCGAACGAGGAAGCGAAGGTCTGGGAGGAACTGATCCACCGGCCGTCCGGCATCGTGCTCGTCACGGGGCCGACCGGATCGGGCAAGACGACCACGCTGTACTCCACGCTGAAGCAGCTGGCGACCGACGAAGTGAACGTCAGCACGGTCGAGGACCCGATCGAGATGGTCGATCCGGCGCTGAACCAGATGCAGGTCCAGCACGGCATCGACCTCGGCTTCGCCGACGGGCTGCGCGCGCTGATGCGGCAGGACCCGGACATCATCATGGTCGGCGAGATCCGCGACAAGGAAACCGCCGACATGGCCGTGCAGGCCGCGCTGACCGGGCACCTGGTGTTCTCCACGCTGCACACGAACGATGCCGCTGCGTCGATCGCGCGCCTGCTCGAACTCGGAGTGCCGAACTATCTCGTCAACGCCACGCTGATCGGCATCCTGGCGCAGCGCCTGGTGCGGACGCTGTGCCCGCAGTGCAAGGCGGTGGGCGAGCCGGTGGATCCGGCGCTGTGGAAGGAAATCGTCGCCCCGTGGCGTTCGAACGTGCCCGAGTCCGTGTACAAGCCGGTCGGCTGCCTGGAGTGCCGGCACACCGGATACATGGGTCGCACCGGGCTGATCGAGTTGCTGGTGATGACGGATGCGTTGCGGGCGCTGGTCGCGCGCGGCGCCGACCTCACGGAGCTCCGCTCCCAGGCAGCGCGCGACGGGCTGCGTTCGCTGCGGGTGTCGGGCGCGGAGAAGATCGCGAAGGGCGTGACGACCGTCGATGAAGTGCTGAAGGCCGCGCCGCCCTTCGTCAGCTGAGCGCGCGGACTGCCGTGCGCCGCCGCGGCGACAGGCCCGTCACTTCGTCAGCTGCCGCATCGCCCGCGTCAGCCCCTCGAGCGTCAGCGGGAACATCCGGCCGCCCGCGAGCTGGCGGATGATCGACACCGACTGGCGGTACTGCCAGAGGCCTTCGGGCTCGGGATTGATCCACGCCGACTTCGGAAAGGTGTGGAAGAAGCGCTGCAGCCACACCGCGCCCGCCTCCTCGTTGTTGTACTCGACCGAGCCGCCGGGCTGCAGCACCTCGTACGGGCTCATCGTGGCGTCGCCCACGAAGATCAGCTTCCAGTCGTGCGGGTACTTGCGGATCACGTCCCAGGTCGCGAAGCGCTCGGTGTAGCGCCGGCGGTTGTTGCGCCACAGGAACTCGTACACGCAGTTGTGGAAGTAGTAGAACTCGAGGTGCTTGAACTCGCTCTTGGCGGCCGAGAACAGCTCCTCGGTGCGCCTGATGTGCTCGTCCATGGTGCCGCCGACGTCGAGCAGCATCAGCACCTTCACCGTGTTGTGGCGCTCGGGCACCAGCTTCAGGTCGAGCCAGCCCGCGTTCTTCGCGGTGGACTCGATCGTGTCGTGCAGGTCGAGTTCGAGGTCCGCGCCTTCGCGCGCGAAGCGCCGCAGGCGGCGCAGGGCCACCTTGATGTTGCGGGTGCCGAGCTCGACGCTGTCGTCGTAGTCGCGGTAGCCGCGCATCTCCCACACCTTGACGGCCGACTTGCCGCCCTTGCTCGGACCGCCGACGCGGATGCCTTCGGGGTGCGCGCCGCCGTGGCCAAAGGGGGAGGTGCCACCCGAGCCGATCCAGCGACTGCCGCCGTGGTGAGCGCCGTCCTGCTCCTCGAGGCGCTTCCTGAACTCCTCCATCAGCTTGTCCCAGCCGAGCTTCTCGAGCTTCGCGATTTCCTCCGGAGTGAAGGCGCGCTCGAGCACCTGCTTGAACCACTCCTCGGGGATCTCCTTCGCGAAGTCGAGATGGGTCGTCACGCCGCGGAAGTACTCGCCGAACGCGCGGTCGAACTTGTCGAACTGGGTCTCGTCCTTGACCAGCGTGGCGCGCGACAGGTAGTAGAACTCGTCGATCGACGGCCCGATCACGTCGCGCCGGATCGCCTCGAGCAGCGTCAGCAGCTCGTTGATCGAGACCTTGAGCTTCGCCGCCCGCAGGTGGAAGAAGAAGTCGATCAGCATCGGGTCAGGCGTGGCGTGCGAGGCGTGATTCGAGGTGCCGTTTCACGTCACGCCACTCGCTCGCGAGGATGCTGTACATCACCGTGTCGCGCACCGTGCCGTCGCGCCTCGGCGCATGGTGGCGGAGCACGCCGTCCTTCTTCGCGCCGAGCGCTTCGATCGCCTGCTGCGAAGCGAAGTTGAAGTTGTCCGTCCGCAGTCCCACGACACCGCAACCCAGCACCTCGAACGCATGGCCGAGCAGCAGCAACTTGCAGGCCGTGTTGACGTGGCTCTTCTGCCAGCGGCGCGCGTACCACGTGTACCCGATCTCCACGCGTCCGGCGGCCGGGACGATGTCGTGGTACCGCGTGCTGCCGGCGATCAGGCCGGTCGCGAGTTCCCGCACGGCCCACGGCAGCATGTGGCCGGCTTCCTGGCCGGCCAGAGCGGCCGAGATGTATGCGTGCGCCTGGTCGGGCTCGGGCACCGACGTGAACCAGAGCTTCCACAGTTCGCCGTCCTGCGCGGCCGCCACCAGCCCGTCGTGGTGCTCCCGGGTCAGCGGCTCGAGCCGCACGCCGTGGCCCTCGAGCGTGATCGGCGAAGGCGTGTCCATCGCGTCAGCGGTTGTTGCGTGCCATGAAGACCAGCCGCTCGAACAGGTGCATGTCCTGCTCGTTCTTCAGCAGAGCGCCGGCGAGCGGCGGCACCGCGAGCTTGTCGTCCTTCGAGCGCAGCACTTCCGGCGGAATCTCCTCGGCGACCAGCAGCTTCAGCCAGTCGAGCAGTTCCGACGTCGACGGCTTCTTCTTGAGTCCCGGCAGGTCGCGCACGCCGAAGAACACCGCCAGCGCGTTCTGCAGCAGCTCCTTGCGCAGCCCGGGAAAGTGGACGTCCACGATGGACTGCATCGTGTCCTTGTCCGGGAACTTGATGTAGTGGAAGAAGCAGCGCCGCAGGAACGCGTCGGGCAGCTCCTTCTCGTTGTTGGACGTGATCACCACCAGCGGCCGGTGGCGCGCCCGGATGGTCTGCCGCGTCTCGTAGACGAAGAACTCCATGCGGTCGAGTTCACGCAGGAGGTCGTTCGGGAACTCGATGTCGGCCTTGTCGATCTCGTCGATCAGCAGCACCGCCGGCTCGGGCGAATCGAAGGCCTGCCACAGCACGCCCTTGACGATGTAGTTCTCGATCGCCTGCACGCGCGCGTCGCCGAGCTGCGAATCGCGCAGGCGGGACACCGCGTCGTACTCGTACAGGCCCTGCTGCGCCTTCGTGGTCGACTTGATGTGCCACGCCAGCAGCGGCATGCCCAGCGCCGTGGCGACTTCCTCGGCCAGCATGGTCTTGCCCGTGCCCGGCTCGCCCTTGATCAGCAGCGGGCGCTGCAGGGTCAGGGCGGCGTTGACGGCGAGTTTGAGGTCGTCGGTGGCGACGTAAGTGCTGGAACCTTCGAAGCGGGGCATCGGGGACATTCGGGCCATTCGGGAGGGGGCTGGCAGGGCCCGATCGAGTATACGCACCGGGTTCGCCCGGCCGCGGCGCACGGGCCCGAGGGGTGCCGCAGGCGAACCACTCCGCTACAATCGCGCGCTGCTTTACGGGGAGGCAGCGGGGCGCCAGCCCGCGCGGCAGTCACCACAACCAAGAGACTCAACCTCCAAGACGGATCATCCGGATGAAACTTTCCCGAATCCTGCTGCTTGCGACGGCCGCGACGATGTCGTTCGCCGCGGTGGCACAAGAAAAGAAGACCGGCGCGCCAGCCAGCGTGGCCGCAGCGCCGGTGTCGACGTGCATCGGCTGCCACTCCATCCCCGGGTACCAGGCCTCGTTCCCGCAGGTCTACCGGGTGCCGAAGATCGGCGGCCAGTCGCAGCAGTACATCGAAGCGGCGCTGAAGTCCTACCGCCAGGGCGACCGCAAGCATCCGACGATGATCGGCGTGGCCAAGGGCCTGACCGACGACGAGATCGCGTCCGTGGCGGCGTACTACGCCCAGCGTGGCCGCTAACCTGGGAGCGAAACGATGAAACGCAGCCTGATCATCTTCGCGCTGGCAATCGCGGCGCAGCCGGCGATTGCCGCGGATGCCAAGAAGGGCGAGCAGCTGGCGCAGCAGCAGTGCGCCGCCTGCCACGGCAAGGACTTCGTCACCGCGGTCGATCCGACCTATCCGAAGCTCGCCGGCCAGTACGTCGACTACCTGGAAAAGGCGCTGCGCGACTACCAGACCGGCGCGCGCAAGAACGCCATCATGGCGGGCCTGGCCAAGCCGCTGTCGCGCGACGACATCCGCAACCTCGCGGCCTACCTGTCGAGCCTGCCCGGCCCGCTGAACAACGAGAAGCGCTGAGCGCGGGACGAGGGAACGTCGGGACGAACGGGCCGCCAGGCCCGTTTTTCTTTGGTGCAGCTCAGTCGGCGCCGGCCTGGCGCTCGAGGCACTCGAGGTAGCGCGCCGTCATCTCGTCCGGCGGCAGGGGCGAGCCCGACCGCTGCGCTGTCCACACCACCTCGCCGAGGCAGTCCATCACCGCGTGGGCGGCGGCGTGCTCGTCGCCGCGCCGCTCCGCGAGCCTGCGGTAGGCGGCCCGGATGCCGGGCGGCTGGTCCACGGACAGCTGCTCCGCGATCGCGAGGTGCATCGACAGGTGCAGGAAGGGATTGGTACGCCCCTCGTCGACGCTGTAGTTGCGGGCGACCGCCGCTGCGGAGTCGGCCAGTTCGTCCTGGTACTCGGGATGCTGGCGTATCCAGTCGACGGCGATCGCTTCGAGCGGCGTCAGCACGCTGCCGGCGCGGTGCTTGCTCCACGCGTCGCAGAAGAAGCGGCGGACCTCATCCTTCGATGGATTGAACATCGTCGTCCTAGTCGTCGGCTGCGGACGGGCCGGGCAACAGACGCGCCGGCGCCCGTGGCGCGGGCGTCTTCGGCTTGTACTCGCACCACGCCGCGATCGGGCAGCGCCAGCACTCGGGCGTGCGGGCCTTGCAGATGTAGCGGCCGTGCAGGATCAGCCAGTGGTGCGCGTCCTTCCTGAACTCGTCCGGCGTGAATTTCTCCAGCCGCGCCTCGACTTCGTCGACCGTGTCGCCCGGCGCGAGGTTGATGCGGTTCGACACCCGAAAGATGTGCGTGTCGACCGCGATCGTCGGCTGGCCGAAGGCGGTGTTCAGGACCACGTTCGCCGTCTTGCGGCCAACGCCGGGCAGCGCCTCGAGGGCTTCGCGCTCGCGCGGCACTTCGCCGCCGTGGCGCTCGAGCAGAAGACGGGACAGCCGCGATGACGTTCTTCGCCTTTGTCCTGAAGAGTCCGATCGTCTTGATGTACTCGGTCAGTCGTCTCCTCGCCCAGCTCGACGATCGCCAGCCGGCGTGTTGGCGACCTTGTAGAGCACCCGGGTGGCCGCGTTCACGCTCTTGTCGGTCGCCTGCGCCGACAGCACGACGGACACCAGCAGCTCGAACGGCGTCGAGAACTCAAGCTCGGTGGTCGGGTGCGGATTCAGTTTGCGCAGCGTCTCGTAGATCGCGCGCCGCTTTGCAGGATTCATTCGGATGCGGATGGTGTGGGCGAAGGAGAAGCGGCGCGGCGGGCGCGCGCGCGGGCGAGGGCGGCTTCGACGACGGACTTCCTGCGGGCGACCTGCTCGGCCGTCAGGTCGTCCCGCGCATCCAGTTCGGCGAGCTTGGCCACCGCCTTCTCCGCGAGGCGCCTCTCGTTGCGGGCCTTCCCGCTGGCGCGGCGCGCGTTGCGCTCGGCGTAGCGATGGCGTGCCGCCTCCGCGTCGGCGCGCGTCCAGGCGCGCAGCGGCTGCACCGGAACCATTGCGATGCAGTCCATCGGGCACGGTGGAAGGCACAGGTCGCAGCCAGTGCACTGCGACTCGATCACGGTGTGCATCTTCGTCGGCGCACCAACGATGCAGTCCACCGGGCAGGCCTGGATGCACAGCGTGCAGCCGATGCACAGCGTCTCGTCGATCACGGCGACGGTGAGTGGCTTTTCGATGCCGTTGGCCGGGTTCAGCGGCAGCGCCGGACGGCGCAGCAGCACGGCGAGTTCGGCGATGCCTGCCGCTCCGCCGGGAGGGCACTGGTTGATCGGCGCGCTCCCCGCGGCGATCGCCTCGGCATACGGGCGGCAGCCGGCGTAACCGCACTTCGTGCACTGCGTCTGCGGCAGCAGCGCGTCGATCGCGTCGGCAAGCGGAGAGGAACAGGTGGGGGCGGTCATGCGGCGCCCGGGCAGGAGACGGGGCGAAGCGCGATTATCGCCGAGGGGCGCCGCGCCGCGGCGCCCGCGATCAGGCGCTGGCGCGGATGAAGTCGCGGATCTGCGGCGCGATCTGCTCGCGCCAGCGACGGCCGCTGAAGATGCCGTAGTGCCCGGCGCCCTCGGCGGTCAGGTGCTTCTGCTTCGCCTTCGGGATGTTCGCGCAGAGGTCGTGCGCGGCCTGCGTCTGGCCGCTGCCGGAGATGTCGTCGAGTTCGCCTTCGATGGTGAACAGCGCGACGCTGCGGATGTCCTGCGGCCGCACCAGCTTGCCGCGCACCTCCCACGTGCCGTTCGGCAGGCGGTGCTCCTGGAACACGACCTTGATGGTGTCCAGGTAATACTCGGCCGGCAGGTCCATGACGGCGTTGTACTCGTCGTAGAACTTGCGATGGCCGTCGACGTCGTCCATGTCGCCCTTGACGAGGTCGAGGTAGTAATCCCAGTGCGAGTTCAGGTGGCGATCCGGGTTCATCGCGACGAAGCCGGCGTGCTGCAGGAAACCCGGATACACCTTGCGCAGGTAGCCCGGATGGGCCGACGGCACCTTGAACACCACGTTGTTCTCGAACCAGTCGAAGTTCTTGCGCTTGGCCAGCGCGTTGACCTGCGTCGGATTGCGGCGCGTGTCGATCGGCCCGCCCATCATCGTCATCGAGCGCGGCAGCTTCGGATCCTTGGCGGTGGCCATCAGGGAGACTGCCGCCAGCACCGGCACGGTCGGCTGGCACACCGAGATCACGTGGACGTCCGGCCCGAGGATCCGGATGAAGTCCATCACGTACTCGACGTAGTCATCCAGGTGGAAGGGGCCCTGGGCCAGCGGCACCAGGCGCGCGTCGGTCCAGTCGGTGATGCAGATGTCGTGATCGGGCAGCAGCGCGCGGACCGTGTCGCGCAACAGCGTGGCGTGGTGCCCCGACAGCGGCGCGACGATCAGGACCTTCGGGTCGGCCGGGCGCTTGCCCATGCCGTTCGGCCACACGCGCTTGAAGTGCAGCAGGCGGCAGAACGGCTTGGTCTCCAGCGTCTCTTCGACGATCGGGACTTCCTTGCCGCCGACCGTGGTGGTGCGCAGGCCGAACTCGGGCTTTTCGTAGTACTTCCCGACGCGGTGCAGCAGGTCGTAGCCGGCCGCCAGGCGGCGCGAAACCGGGGTGTACGCGAGCGGGCTGTAGGGGCTGGTGAAGAGTTCCGATGTGGCCTGGGCCCACACCGACAGGGGATTGAGGAATCGACGCTGCAGTTCATGCAGGTGATAAAGCACGGCACTCTCCGGTCAACGCGTACTCCTCGAAAGTCCCCATGCAATCGACCGGCTCTTGCGGCCGGCTCCACCCAAAACGGCCAAGCGTTCGCGGCCAATTATGCGCGGTAGGCACGGCATAAGCAATTTCACTGAGACGGCCACCGAGACCGGGGACCGGATAGCGGAACCAATGGCCCTCTTCGGGGGAGGCGTGGGCAATCAACGTTCCAGCAAGTGACGCTTGTCACGCACGTCTTTCCACTCGTCCGCATCGGCGGGGTGGGGCTTCATGCGCGTGATCGCGGGCCACTGCTTGGCGAGCTCCGCGTTCAGCGGGATGAAGTCGCGCTGGTCCTCCGGGACGTCCTCTTCCGCATAGATCGCGTTGACGGGACACTCCGGGATGCACACCGCGCAGTCGATGCACTCGTCCGGGTCGATCGACAGCATGTTCGGACCTTCGCGAAAGCAGTCGACGGGGCAGACGTCGACGCAGTCGGTGTACTTGCACTTGATGCACGATTCGACGACGACGTGCGTCATCCTCAGGGCTCCATCGAAGGCACGGTGGAAGGCAGGAACGCGCACCGTGCAAAGCCGGTATTCTAGCTGACGGGGTTCGGTCGCCCCGCGTGTTTTCCCTCTGACAACAAGGCCATTCCGATGACCACGCGTCGTGAGCTTCTCGCGCTGGCTGCGCTGGCGACACCGCTGTCGCGGTCGTTCGCGCAGGCCGGCCCGATCCGCATCGGCGAGATCAACAGCTACTCCACCATCCCGCAGTTCACGATCCCGTATCGCATGGGATGGCAGCTCGCCGTCGAGGAAGCGAACGCGGCGGGCGGCGTGCTGGGGCGGCGGATCGAGGTGGTCTCGCGGGACGACGCCGGCAAGCCGGAGGACGCGATTCGCCTCGCGACCGAGCTCGTGTCGAATGAAAAGGTGGCGCTGCTGGCCGGCACCTTCCTGTCGAACGTCGGGCTGGCCGTCGCCGACTTCGCGCTGCGCTCGAAAGTGCTGTTCGTCGCCGCCGAGCCGCTGACCGACGCCATGGTGTGGGAGAAGGGCAACCGCTACACGTTCCGGCTGCGTCCGAGCACGTTCATGCAGTCGGCGATGCTGGTCGACGAGGCGGCGAAGCTGCCGGCGAAGCGCTGGGCCATCATCGCGCCGAACTACGAGTACGGCCAGTCGGCCGTGACGAGCTTCAAGGCGCTGCTGAAGGCGCGCCGGCCGGACGTCGAGTTCGTCGCCGAACAGTGGCCGGCGCTCGGCAAGCTGGAGGCGGCGAGCACGGTGCAGGCCATCCTCGCGGCGCGGCCCGAGGCGATCTTCAACGTGACCTTCGGCGCCGACCTGCCGCGCCTGGTGCGCGAGGGCAACCTGCGCGGGCTGTTCCCGCGCGTGCCGGTCGTCAGCCTGCTGTCGGGCGAGCCCGAGTACCTCGACGTGCTGAAGGACGAGACGCCGAAGGGCTGGATCGTCACGGGCTATCCGTGGGACCAGATCGCCACACCCGAACACGCGAAGTTCTTCAACGCGTACTACAAGCGCTACAACGACAACCCGCGCCTGGGCTCGGTCGTCGGGTATTCGACCTTCACCGCGATCTTCGAGGCGCTGAAGAAGGCGAAGTCGACCGACACCGAGAAGCTGATCGCGGCCATGCGCGGGCTCGCGTGGACGACGCCCTTCGGCCCGGTCATGTTCCGCCGCGTCGACCACCAGTCGACGATGGGCGCCTTCGTCGGCAAGCTCGGCGTGCGCGACGGCAGGGGAACGATGGTCGACTGGCGCTACGCCGATGGCGCGAAGTTCCTGCCCACGGAGGCCGAGGCCGCCAGGCGCCGCCCTGCCGAAGCGCAGAAGTGACGCAGGCGGCTGACGGGCCGCCCGATTCCACGTGGACCTGATCTTCGGCCAGTTCGTCGCGGGCCTGTCGTACGGCTCGACGCTGTTCCTGCTCAGCGCCGGGTTGACGCTGATCTTCGGCGTCACGCGGGTCGTCAATTTCGCGCATGGGTCGCTCTACATGGTGGGCGCCTACGTGGCGTCGACGGTCACCGCCGCGCTGCCGTCGACGCCGATCGGATTCTTCTCCGGGCTGCTGGTCGCCGCGCTGGCGGTCGCGCTGGTCGGCGTGGTGATCGAAGTCGTGGTGCTGCGGCGGATCTATGCGGCGCCCGAGATCTTCCAGCTGCTCGCGACCTTCGGGCTCGTGCTCGTCGTCCAGGACCTCGTGCTCGTCGCCTGGGGACCCGAGGAGCGCTTCGCGCCGCGGGCGCCCGGCCTGGCGGGAAGCGTCGAGCTCTTCGGCGCGTTCATTCCCGAGTACACGCTGTTCCTGATCGCCGTCGGCCCGCTCGTGTTCGCCCTGCTTGCGTGGCTTCTCAAACGCACGCGCTGGGGCGTCTGGATCCGCGCGTCGGCGCAGGATCGCGAGACGGCGGGTGCGCTCGGGATCAATGAGCCGGTCCTGTTCACGACCGTGTTCGCGCTCGGGGCGTTCCTCGCCGGGCTCGCGGGCGCGCTGCAGATCCCGCGGGAGACGGTCAACCTGCAGATGGACATGGGGATCCTCGTCGAGGCCTTCGTGGTCGTGGTGGTCGGCGGGCTCGGGTCCGTCACCGGCGCGCTCTGGGCCTCGCTCGCGATCGGGCTGCTGCACGCGTTCGGCACCTGGTGGCTGCCGCAGTCGACGCTGGTGCTCATCTTCGTCGTGATGGCGGTGGTGCTGGTCGTGCGGCCGCACGGCCTGCTCGGGCGCCCGCAGGCCGAGGCGCCGGGCAAGCCGCTGACGCACCCGCCCTTCGTGCCGCTGCCGCCCCGCGCGAAGTGGCTGTGGCTCGCCGCGTTCGCCGTCGCCGCGCTGTTGCCGCTCGTGGTCGGCGACTACATCGTCGTGATCGCCACGGAGATGGCGATCGCGGCGCTGCTGGCCGCCAGCCTCCACTTCGCGATGGGACTCGGCGGCATCGTGTCGTTCGGTCACGCGGCATTCTTCGGGCTCGGCGCCTACGCCGTCGCGCTCGCGATCCGGCTCGCCGACGCCCCGTTCGCGCTGGCGCTCATCGGCGGGCCGATCGCCGCCGCCGCGGCCGCGCTGCTCGTCGGCGTAGTCGTGCTGCGGTCCGCCGGCGTCTACGCCGCCATGCTGACCCTCGCCTTCGCGCAGATCCTGTCGTCGACCGCGATCCAGTGGGTCGACATCACCGGTGGCGACAACGGCGTGCTCGGACTGTGGTCGTCGCTGCCGGCCGGGCTGGCCGGCGAGCTCGGCTTCTACTGGCTCGCGCTCGGGGTGGTCGCCGTTTCGCTGCTGGCGCTGCGCCGCGCGGCGGTCGCGCCGTTCGGTTTCTCGCTGCGCGCCACCCGCGACAGCGCGCTGCGCGCCGAGGCGCTCGGCATCGACGTCGCGCGCGTGCGCTGGCTCGCCTTCGCCGCCGGCGGACTGTTCGCCGGGCTGGCCGGTGCGCTGCATGCGTTGCAGAAGGGAGCGGTCTTCCCGACGGCGCTGTCGATTCCCGTCTCGGTCGACGCGCTGGTCATGGTCCTGCTCGGCGGGCTCCAGACGCTGAGCGGGCCGCTCGTCGGCGCGCTGGCGTATCACGGCCTGTCGACCGAGCTCGTGCGGGCGACGGACCACTGGCGGCTCGTGCTCGGCCTGGCGATCGTCGCGCTGGTCGTGCTGTTCCCCGGCGGCATCGTCGGTTTCCTGCGCCGCCGTCGCGAGGGGAGGCCACGGTGAGCGTCCTCGTCGTCGAGAACCTCCAGAAGAGCTTCGGCGGCGTGCGCGCGGTCGACGGCGTGAGCTTCGCGCTCGACGACGGCGAGGTGGCGGCGCTGATCGGACCCAACGGCGCGGGCAAGTCGACGCTCTTCAACGTGATCGACGGCCAGCTGGCCGCGGACGCGGGGCACGTGCGCTACCTCGGTCGACCGCTCGCGGCCCTGTCGACCGCCGCTCGCACCCGGCTCGGCATCGGCCGCACCTTCCAGGTCGCGCAGGCATTCGCGTCGATGACCGCGCTGCAGAACGCGCAGGTGGCGATCGAAGCTGCCCGGGCGCCGCTGAGCGTCGGCGCCGCGCTGTGGAATCGCCACGTGGATGCCGCGCACGCGCTCCTCGCCCAGGTCGGCCTCGCCGAACGCGCACAGGTCGCCGCCGCGACGCTGGCCTACGGCGACCTGAAGCGGCTCGAGTTCGCGCTGGCGCTGGCGACCGGGCCGCGCCTGCTGCTGATGGACGAACCGACCGCCGGGATGGCGCCGGGCGAGCGCACGGCGCTGATGCGCCTCGTGGTCGAACTCGCAACCGCACGCCGGATGGCCGTGCTGTTCACCGAGCACAGCATGGATGTCGTGTTCGGATTTGCACGGCGCGTGCTCGTCCTGTCGGCGGGGCGACTCGTCGCCGACGGCGCTCCCGAAGCCGTGCGCGCCGATCCGGAGGTGCGCCGCGTCTACCTGGGGGATGCCGCATGAGCGCCCGGGCGGCAGCAGGATCCGCGCTGGAACTGCGGCACGTCGCGGCGTTCCATGGCGACGCCCAGGTCCTGTTCGACGTGGACCTGGCGGTCGCGACCGGGGAGGTCGTGGCGCTCGTCGGGCGCAACGGGGCCGGCAAGACATCGCTGCTGCGGGCGGCCATGGGACTCGGCGCGCGCGTGCGCGGCGAGGTGCTGCTCGACGGCAAGGACGTGAGCGCGCTGCCACCGCACGCGCGCGCACGGCTCGGGCTCGGGTACGTGCCCGAGGATCGCCGCATCTTCACCGACCTCACCGTCGCGGAAAACCTGCGGCTGGTCGCCCGTCCGGTGCCCGGAGGCTTCGGCGAAGCCGACCTGCTGGCGCTGTTTCCGAACCTCGCGTCGATGCTCGAGCGGCCCGCGAGCGCGATGAGCGGCGGCGAGCAGCAGATGCTCGCCGTTGCGCGCACGCTCGCGGCCAATCCGCGGGTGGTGCTGCTCGACGAGCCTTCGGAGGGCATCGCGCCGATCGTCGTCGGCGGGATGAAGAAGGCGGTGCTCGCGATGCGCGAGCGCGGCGTCGCGGTGCTGGTGTCCGAGCAGAACCTCGCGTTCGTCGCGACGATCGCGGACCGGGCCGTGCTGATCGAGCAGGGGCGCCTGGCCGGCGAGGCCTCGCGGCAGGACCTTCTGCAGCCCAGCGCCGCGGTGCAGCGGGTGCTCGGCGTTTGATCTGCCTACAATCGCCCGATGATCATCACGTCACTGCTCGACACCGACCTGTACAAGTTCACGATGATGCAGGTGGTGCTGCATCACTTTCCGGGCGCGAGCGTCGAGTACCGGTTCAAGTGCCGCAATCCGGGCATCGACCTCAGGCCGTACGTCGACGAGATCCGCGAACAGGTGCACTTCCTGTGCACGCTGCGCTTTCGCGAGCAGGAACTCGCGTACCTGCGCGACCTGCGGTTCATCAAGAGCGACTTCGTCGACTTCCTCGGGCTGTTCCAGCTCAACACCAAGTACATCACGATAAGACCGTCGCCGCAGGACAACGGCGAGATCGAGATCGTGATCAAGGGCCCGTGGCTGCACACGATCCTGTTCGAGATCCCGGTGCTCGCCATCGTCAACGAGGTCTACTTCCGCGCCACGCAGAAGGCGCCCGACTTCGTCGAGGGCCGCCGGCGGCTGCGAGAGAAGATCGCGCTGATCGCGCGCAACCCGGAGATGGAAGGCGTGCGGATCGCCGACTACGGCACGCGCCGGCGGTTCTCGCGGCTGTGGCACGAGGAAGTGATCGTCGCGCTCAGGGAGGGCCTGGGCGACAACCTGGCCGGCTCCAGCAACGTGATGTACGCGGCGCGGCACGGGCTCACACCGCTGGGGACGATGGCGCACGAGTACCTGCAGGCGTGCCAGGCGCTCGGCCCGCGGCTGCGCGACTCCCAGACCTTCGGGTTCGAGACGTGGGCCCGGGAGTACCGCGGCGACCTCGGCATCGCGCTGTCGGACGTCTACGGAATGAACGCGTTCCTGCGCGACTTCGACCTGTACTTCTGCAAGCTGTTCGACGGCGCCCGGCACGACTCCGGCGACCCGATGGAGTGGGGCGAGCGCCTGATCGCGCACTACGAGCGCAACCGCGTCGATCCGAGGACGAAGACGATCGTGTTCTCCGACTCGCTGACGATCCCGAAGGTGATCGAGCTGTACCAGCGGTTCCGTGAGCGCGCCCGCATCGCCTTCGGCGTCGGCACCAACCTGACGAACGACCTCGGCTACACGCCGCTGCAGATCGTGATCAAGATGGTCCGCTGCAACGGGCAGCCCGTCGCGAAGCTGTCGGATTCGCCCGACAAGAACATGTGCGAAGACGTTGCCTACCTGGCCTACCTGCGCCAGGTGTTCGAGATCACGCCACCGGAAGCCAAGACCAAATGAAGCTGGCCCGATTTCCCCGCGTGCGGCTGACGCACGCGCCGACGCCCCTCGAGCCGATGGGCAACCTCAGTCGCCTGCTGGGCGGCCCGAACCTGTGGATCAAGCGCGACGACTGCACGGGACTGGCCACCGGCGGCAACAAGACCCGCAAGCTGGAGTACCTGATCGGCGACGCGCTGGCGAAGAAGGCGGACATCGTCATCACCCAGGGCGCGACGCAGTCGAATCACGCGCGGCAGACGGCCGCGGCCGCCGCGAAGTTCGGCATGGCCTGCGAGATCCTCCTCGAGGACCGCACCGGCTACACGCACGAGGACTATCGGACGTCGGGCAACGTCATCCTCGACCGCCTGCTCGGCGCGAACATCCGCCACGTGCCGGCGGGCACCGACATGGATGCGGCCATGGCGAAGCTCGCCGCGGAGCTGTCCGCCGAGGGCCGCCAGCCGTACGTGATCCCGGGCGGCGGTTCCAACCCGATCGGGGCGCTTGGGTACGTCACCTGCGCGCTGGAACTCGCCGAGCAGGCGAACACGGTCGGGCTCGACATCGACCTGCTGGTGCACGCGACCGGGAGCACCGGGACGCAGGCCGGGCTGCTCGCGGGCCTCGAAGGCTCCCGCGCGGGGATTCCGGTGCTGGGCATCGGGGTGCGCGCGCCGAAGCCGGTGCAGGAAGAGAAGGTGTATTCGCTCGCCGCACGCACGGCCGAACTGCTCGGCGTGCCGGGCGCGGTGACGCGCGAACGGGTCGTTGCCAACTGCGACTACGTGGGCGCGGGCTACGGGCTGCCGACGCCGGGCATGATGGAAGCGCTCGAGCTCGTCGCGCGCACCGAAGGCATCCTGCTCGACCCGGTGTACTCCGGCAAGGCGATGGCGGGCCTGATCGACCTGATCCGCAAGGGCCAGTTCACGAAAGGCCAGAACATCGTGTTCCTGCACACGGGCGGCGCCGTCGGCCTGTTCGGCTACGTGCACGGCTGGGCCGAGCGCCTCGGGCTGTAGACCATGCTGGGCGTGATCGGCGGCATGGGGCCGCTGGCGACGGCGGACTTCTTCCGCAAGCTGATCGACGCCACGCCCGCCAGGGACGACGACGAGCACATCCCGGTGCTGATCCACTCGGTGCCGCAGATCCCGTCACGGCCGGCAGCGATCCTGCGCGGCGGGCCATCGCCACTGCCGGCTCTCATTGAAGCGCGCGACCGCCTGCTGGGCGCGGGCGCCACGATGCTGGCGATGCCGTGCAACACCGCGCACCACTGGTACGACGACCTGGTCGCAGGCTGCACGGTGCCGTTCATCCACATCGTCGATGCGGTGGCCGAACTGCTTCCGGCCGGCGCGCGCGGGCTCGGCATCGTCGCCACGCGGGCGACCTTGCGCGCGCGCGTGTTCGAACGGCGCCTGGCCGGGCGCGGCATCGCGCTTGCCGCGCCGGACGAAGCGACCTACGACCGCGCCGTGCAGCCGGCGATCGAAGCCGTGAAGCGCGGCGCGACGGAGGAGGGCGGCCGCCTGCTCGAACCGGTGATCGCGGCCGAACTCGAGCGCGGCGCCGCGGCGGTGGTGCTGGCCTGCACCGAACTGCCGATCGCGCTGGATGCGATCGCGTCGCCGCTGCGCGCCCGCTGCATCGATTCGACCGATGCGCTTGCTCGCGCCTGCGTTCGCCGCTGGACTGCGCGGCCAGCGTGACCCCGCTCCTATAATCGCCGCGCCATGCCAAACCTCTCTCGCCGTGCCAGCGCGCTGGGCACAGAAAACGCCTTCGTCGTCCTCGCCGAAGTCAACCGACTGATCCGCGCAGGCAAGGACATCGTCTCCTTCTGCATCGGCCAGCCGGATTTCCCGACGCCGGCGCACATCCAGGACGCCGCGGTCGAGGCGGTCCGCGGCGGCAAGCACGGCTACACGCCGTCGGCGGGCATCGACGAGCTGCGGGCCGCCGCCGCCCGCTCGATGGGAGCGCTGCGCGGCATCGAGATCTCGCCCGACGAAGTGGTCGTCGGCGCGGGCGCCAAGCCTTTCATCGGCTACGCGATCGCGTCGGTGACCGACTACGGGGTCGGGGACGAAGTGATCTATCCGGTGCCGGGCTTCCCGATCTACGAATCGCAGATCGTCGCCAACGGGGCGGTGCCGGTCGGCCTGCCGCTGCGCGAGTCGCGCGCCTTCGCGTTCGACCCCCAGGAGCTCGAGGCCAGGATCGGGCCGAAGACGCGGCTGCTGATCCTGAACACGCCGCACAACCCGACCGGGGGCCTGCTGACCCGTGCGGACCTCGAGGCGATCGCCGAAGTGCTGCGCAAGCACCCGCAGGTCTGGGTGTACGCCGACGAGATCTACAGCAAGCTGGTCTACGACGGCGACTTCGTGTCGATCGCGACGCTGCCCGGCATGCGCGAGCGGACCATCATTTCGGACGGCGCGTCGAAGACGTACGCGATGACCGGCTGGCGCATCGGGTTCACGGCGAATGCGGCGCTCGCGCCGGTCTTCACGCGCTGGATCACCAACACGGAGTCGTGCGCGTCGCAGATCAGCCAGTGGGCCGCGCTCGCGGCGCTGACCGGTCCCCAGGACGAGGCCGACCGCATGAAGACGAGCTTCCACGAGCGTCGCGACCTGATCGTCCGGCTGCTGAACGAGGTTCCCGGTTTCCACTGCGCATCGCCCGGCGGCGCGTTCTATGCGTGGCCGAACGTGACTGACGCGTGCGCGCGCGTCGGTGCGAAGGACTCGGAGGAGTTGCGCAAGCGCCTCCTGCACGAGGCCGGCGTCGCTGTCCTGGCGGACATCCACTTCGGTGCGCGCGTCGAAGGCGACGGCCAGCACATCCGCTTCTCGTACGCCGCAAGCGAGTCCGCGATCGAGGAGGGCGTCCGCCGCATCGATACCTTCATCCGGAAGGCGCAGCGATGAGCTTCGATACGAGCAAGTCACGCGCGGCGATCCTGCAGCGCATACGCACCAACCAGCGGCGCGGGGGAGCGGCGACCGACGCCGAGCGGGCCCAGGCCGAGGACTACATGGCGCGCCATCCGTCCGGGCCGGGCCCGGCGATCCCGGGCGACCTGACACGCCACTTCCGCCAGATGGCCGAGCGGATGGCGAGCACGGTCGAAGAGGTGCCGTCGATGCTCGAGGTGCCCGGCGCCGTCGCGCGCTACCTGGTGGCGCAGGGACTCGCGCCGAAGGTCGTGGTGTGGCCGCAGCTGGCCGAACTCGACTGGGCCGCTGCGGGCGTGGACGCCGAAGCGCGGCGGCCGAAGCGCGACGAGTCGCTGGGTGCAGACCCGGTCGGCGTCACGGGTTGCTTCTGCGCACTCGCCGAGACCGGGACCCTGGTGCTCACGTCCAGCCACGAGACGCCGTCCTCGACGCACCTGCTGCCGGAAACGCACGTCGCGATCGTGCCGGCGTCTCGCATCGTCGCCACGATGGAGGACGCGTTCGCACTGATGCGAGCGGAGCGCGGCGGCGTCGCCGGCATGATGCCGCGCGCGATCAACATGGTGTCCGGCCCCTCGCGGACCGGAGACATCGAACAGACCATCGTGCTGGGAGCTCACGGCCCGTACCGGGTGCACGTCATCATTACAGCAGCCGACTGACAACAAGAAGCGGCGCAAGGGAGACAGCCTCATGCAGGAATGGAGACGGGCAGCCGTCGGAATCGCGTTGTCCGCCGCACCCGCGATGGCGGTGGCTGCGGGGGGCTCCTTTGCCGGACCGACGATCGCCGGCGTTCCGGTGGAGTTCATCCTGTTCGCCGCGACGCTCGCCGGCGTGGCGCTGTTCCATCGGCACACGATGCCGATCGCGGTCGGCGGCGCGACGATCGTCGCCATCTACAAGATCGTGTTTTCCCCGTTCCGCGACCGGGGCGGGCTTCACCGGATTCTTCGTCCATCTGGGCCATGAATGGGTGGTGCTCGCGAACCTCTTCATGCTGCTGCTGGGATTCGGCCTGCTCGCCCGCTACTTCGAGGAAAGCCGGGTGCCGGCCATCCTCCCCCGCTACCTTCCGGATGACTGGAAGGGGGGCTTCGTGCTGCTCGTGCTCGTCTTCGTGCTGTCGAGCTTCCTCGACAACATCGCCGCCGCGATGATCGGCGGCGCCGTGGCGGCCACCGTGTTTCGCGGCAAGGTGCACATCGGCTACCTCGCGGGCATCGTCGCCGCGTCCAATGCAGGCGGCGCCGGCAGCGTGGTCGGCGACACGACGACGACGATGATGTGGATCTCCGGGATCTCGCCCATGGTGGTTTTCGAGGCGTACATCGCCTCCGTGACGGCGCTTCTCATCTTCGGCGTCATCGCCGCGCGCCAGCAGCACGCGTTGCAGCCGATCCAGAAGGACGCGGAGGCCGGCGCGCGGGTCGACTGGTGGTCGCTCGCCGTGGTCGCGTTCATCCTGGCGGCAGCCATCGCGGTGAACGTGACGGTCAACCTGTTCTTCAACGAGATTGCGGACCGCTTCCCGTTCATCGGCGTCGCCGTGTGGACGGCGATCTTCATCGGCGGCCACGTGCGTCGCCCGGACTGGCGGCTCGTGCCGGCATCGATGAAGGGAACGATCTTCCTGCTGTCGCTGGTGCTCGCGGCGTCGATGATGCCGGTGGAAGAGCTGCCGGCCGCGTCGTGGCAGACGGCGCTGGGACTGGGCTTCGTCTCCGCCGTGTTCGACAACATTCCGCTGACCGAGCTCGCGATCAAGCAGGGCGGCTACGACTGGGGCTTCCTCGCGTACGCGGTCGGCTTTGGCGGCTCGATGCTCTGGTTTGGCTCTTCGGCCGGCGTCGCCCTGTCCAACATGTTCTCGCAGGCACGCTCGGTGGGGCAGTGGGTGCGCCACGGCTGGCACGTGGCGCTCGCGTACGTGATCGGCTATTTCGTGATGCTGGCGCTGATCGGTTTCCATCCCGATGCTCCGGCGACGCGCGACACCCCCGCGCCGCCCGCCCAGCATCAGTCGAAGTGAGTTCGTGATGAATCGAATCGTCGTTTCCCGCCGCATCTATCCGGAACTGATCGACGTCCTCCGGAAGGACTTCGATGTCGTCGCCAACCAGGACGACCGCAACTGGAGTCCCGCCGACCTTGCGCAGGCGCTGGCGGACGCCGACGGCGCGCTGATCACCTCCGGCGAGCGCATCGACGATGCGCTGCTGGCGCGTTGCCCGAAGCTCAAGGTCGTCGCCAACATCGCCGTCGGCTACAACAACATCGACGTGGCGGCGTGCACGAAGCACGGCGTGCTCGCGACCAACACGCCGGACGTGCTGAACGAAGCGACGGCCGACCACGCCTGGGCGCTGCTGCTCGCGGCGGCCCGCCGCGTCGGCGAATCGGAGCGCTGGCTGCGCGCGGGACACTGGAAGCGCTGGACCTTCGAGATGTTCAACGGCGCCGAGGTCTGCGGCACCACGCTCGGAATCCTCGGCATGGGCCGCATCGGCAGCGCGATCGCGCGGCGCGCGGCGGGCTTCTCCATGCGGGTCGTCTATCACAACCGCAACCGCCTGCCGGCCGGGCAGGAGGGCGGGGCGCAGTACGTCGCGCTCGACGAACTGCTCGCGCAGTCGGACCACCTCGTGCTCGTGGTGCCGTACTCGCAGGCCGTGCATCACATCATCGGCGGGGCGCAACTGGCGCGGATGAAGCGCTCCGCCGTGCTCGTCAACATCGCGCGCGGCGGCGTGGTCGACGACGCCGCCCTGGTGACGGCGCTGCGCGACGGGCGCATTGCCGCGGCCGGGCTCGACGTCTACGAGAACGAACCGGCGCTGCATCCCGGCCTGCTCGAACTCGAGAACGTGGTGCTGACGCCGCACATCGCGTCCAGCACGCGCGCAACGCGGATTGCGATGGCGACGCTGGCGGCGGAAAATGCACGCGCCGCGCTGGCCGGCCAGGTGCCACCGTCGCTGCTGAACCCCGAAGTCCTGCCCAATCGCCGCCGCTGAACGGAGACACGATGGCCGACATCAAGATGATCAAGTACCACGAGCTGCCGATGGCGAAGGCGAAACAGCTCGTGCAGAAGGCGGCCGACGATCTCGGCGAGGAGTACGACCTGACGAGCGAGTGGCACGGCGACACGCTGCGCTTCCATCGCAGCGGCGTGGAGGGCCAGATGAAGGTCACCGCGGCCGAGATCCACCTCGACGTGACCCTCGGCTTCCTGCTGCGGCCGTTCAAGGCGAAGTTCGTCGAGCACATCGAGCACAACTTCGACCGGCTGCTCGCGCACGCCGCTGCGAAGGGCGAACACAAGGCGCCGGGCAAGGCGGCGAAGAAGGTCGCGAAGAAGACGACCCGCAAGGCCTGACGGGCCGAGGGAAAAAGAAAGGGCCCGCAGCGCGGGCCCTTTGCGACCGGACTCGGGAAGCTCAGCCCTTCAGGTCCTCGATCAGGCTCACGTACTGCTTCATCGCGTCGTCGTTGCTCGTGCCCTTGAGCTCGTTCCACGCGTCCCATTTCGCGCGGCCGACCATGTCGGTGAAGCCGGGGCGCTTGCCTTCGACGTCGCCGGCGGTGGCCTGCTTGTACAGGGCGTAGAGCTTCAGCAGCGTCTGGTTGTCGGGCCGCTCGGGAAGGTTCTTCGAGGCGGCCACCGCCTGCTCGAACGTGGATTTCAGGTCGCTCACTGCATGTCTCCTTGATGGGTTCGAATTCTTGTAGGGCGGCTTGGGGCCGACCGCTGCGTCTATTATGGCAGCGACTCTGCACGATTCGTCACGGCGCGCCGCAGCAGACGGCGCCACTTGAGGAGACGCGATGGGCAAGCGCGAACGGATGTCGTCCGTCGACACCGCGTGGCTGCGGATGGACTCCCCCGGCAATCTGATGATGATTGTCGGCATCTACGAGTACGAAGGGAAGCTCGACTTTGCGCGGCTGCGGGAACTCGTGCAGCAGCGCTTCGTGGTGCACCGCCGCTTCCGCAGCAAGGTCGTCCAGGATGCGACCGGGTACTACTGGGAAGAGGACGACGACTTCGACCTCGACCTTCACCTGGTGCGCACCGCCTTGCCGGGAGCCGGCACCACCGAAGACCTGAAGAAGTTCACGGGCCGGATGGCGTCCACCGCGCTCGATCCGTCGCGGCCGCTGTGGCAGTTCCAGCTGGTCGACAACTACAACGGCGGCCACGCGCTGGTCGCCCGCATCCATCACTGCATCGCCGACGGCATCGCGCTGATCGGCGTGCTGCTGGGAATGACGTCGCAGGACCCGCTGGAGGACGCGCCGGAACCGGACGCGCGCGCACCATCGCGGCGGGGGCCCAGCAGCGACTGGGACGCGCTGCTGCGGCCGCTGACCGACGCAACCGTCCGGGCCATCGACACGACCGGCGACGTGGCCAGCAAGGTGCTGCACGCCTACGGCGCGATGCTGAGCGACCCCGAGTCGCTCGGCGCGACCGCCGGTGAATACGCGCGCATCGCCACGCAGGTGGCGAAGGACGCCGCCGCGATTGCGCTGATGGAGAACGACAGCGTGACCAGCCTGAAGGGGTCGCCCTCGGGCTCGAAGGTCGTGGCGTGGAACGAGCCGCTGTCGCTCGACGACGTCAAGGCCGTGAGCAAGGCGCTCGGCTGTTCGATCAACGACGTGCTGCTGGCATCGGTCGCCGGCGCGATCCGTTCGTATCTCGTCGAGCGCGGCGAGGACGTCTCCGGGTGCGAGCTCCGTGCGATGGTGCCGGTCAACCTGCGGGATCCGAAGAAGTGGCGGGAACTGGGCAACAAGTTCGGCCTGGTCCCGCTGTTGCTGCCGGTCGGCATCGAGAACCCGATCGCCCGCGTGTTCGAGGTGCAGCGCCGGATGACCGAGCTGAAGACCAGCTACCAGGCTGTGCTGGCGATGGCGCTGCTCGGAGTGGTGGGACTGGCGCCGCGCATGCTGCAGAAGCAGACGCTCGACTTCCTCGCACGGAAGGCGACGACCGTGATGACCAACGTGCCCGGTCCGCAGCAGCCGCTGTACATGGCCGGGGCCAGGATCCGCCGGATCATGGCGTGGGTGCCGCAGTCGGGCGACATCGGCGTCGGTGTGTCGATCCTGTCGTACTCGGGGGGCGTGCAGTTCGGCCTGATCACCGACAAGAAGCTGTGCGCCGAACCGCAGCGGATCATCGATCGCTTCGCGCCGGAGTTCGAGAAGATCGTGCTCGCGCTGTGCCTGCTGCCGTGGGAACGCCCCGTCGATCCGGACGAAGCCGAGTCGTGGCTGTTCCCGGGCGTGCCCGGGCCGGCAGCAGCCACGCCGGCCGCCGCGTCCGCGCCGGTGAAGCCGCGGCGCGCGCGCACCCGACGCCCGGCACCCGCGGCCGCCCGCGCGGCCGAGTGATCGCGTGACCGAAGCGCTGTTCCGCAGCGACGCCTACGTCGCCGCCTGCGACGCCGTCGTCACGCGCGTCGCCGACGACGGCGTCGAGCTCGATCGCACGGTGTTCTATCCGCACGGCGGCGGCCAGGCCGGCGATTCGGGGTGGTTCGTGCTCGGCGACGGCACCCGGCTGCGCGTGACCGACGCGCGCAAGAGCAGGCGCGAGGACGCCACGCCCGACGACACGCTGCACGTACTCGATCCCGCCAGTGACTGGAAAAGCCGCCTGGTTGTCGGCACGCCGGTCCGTGCGGAGATCGACTGGGACCGGCGCTACCGCCACATGCGCTTCCACACCGCGACCCACCTGCTGTGCGCGGTCGTGAAGCAGCTGGTCGACGGCTGCAGCATCACGTCCGACTACGCGCGGCTCGACTTCGCGATGACCGACCTGCTCGACAAGGGCGAGGTGCAGGCCGGCCTCGACCGGCTGGTCGCCGAGGCGCATCCGGTGTCGTGCGAGTGGATCACCGACGAGGAGATGCTCGCCAATCCGCAGCTGGTGAAGTCGATGAGCGTCAGCCCGCCGATCGGTTTCGGCCGCGTGCGGCTGCTGCGCGTGCACGACGTCGACCTGCAGCCGTGTGGCGGCACGCACGTGAAGAACACGGCGGAGATCGGCAAGGTCCGCGTCGCGAAGATCGAAAAGAAGAGCGCGCGCACGCGCCGCGTGGTGCTGGAGTTCGCCGACTGACGACTCGGCAAGAAAGGCCGGTCCGGATCTTCCCGGAAGGCAGTGTGTGGAAGGACCGGTTGAATCCGCCGCCATTAGCGGAAGTTCAACGACCGCATCAGAAGTGCCCCAGAGCGGTCGCTTGGATGACTGCTCGAGGGCGCACTGAGCATCAGAAGTTCCAGCTCCCGTAGACGGAGACGATGACGGAGGTGGTGTTGTCGAAGGAGCCCACGAGGTTGCCGCGCCCGCCAAGGGCCGGCGGAAGGGCACTCCGCTGGTCGACGTCGAGCGTTCCGCCGTAGAGCAGTTCGCTGGCAACGCCCCACTTGAAGGTCGTGCTCACCTGCTGCTCGCCACCCACGCCGAAGCGCCACGCGGCGTTCACCGGAAGCAGCGGCGACACGTTGCTTCCTGACTGGAAGCCCGAGTCGTACGCGACGCCGAAGTTGAGCGTCCAGGGCCCGCTCGGCCGGTACTGGGCGCCGACCGCGACGTGCCAGGTGTCCTTGAAGTCGAGCGCGGTGGTGAGGCTCCGCGGGTTGAGGACGTTGTCGATGCCGACCTCGGCTTCGCCGAACTTCGACCACTGCTGCCAGCCGACATTGCCCATCACGGCCCAGCGTTCGTCGATCTTCGAGAACGCGCTGGCCATCACCTGCTGCGGCACCGTGACGCCGAGATCGACTTGAGCGCCCAGCAGGCCGCGGGCGCCGAGCAGCGTGGACAGGCCGGGCCCGAGGCCGGAGAACTGCGCCGGCGCGGAGAAATCGAGCTTGACGCGCGAGTTCCACGTCAGCCCGACACGGGTCTCGGGCGTGACCTGGTACAGCAGGCCGAGGTTGGCGCCCCAGCCCCATGTGTTGTCGTCGAGCTCGAGGCGGCCGTCGGGCGTGCCGGGCAGAACGTTGTTGATCGCGACCTGCTGCTTGAAGATCCCGTACATCGCGTTCACGCCCGCGCCGAGCGACAGCTTGTCGTTCACGCGGTAGGCGATCGACGGAACGAACGACACGCCGAGGAGGGTCGCCTGCTGCACCCTGTAGCGTCCGACCCAGGATTCGTCGTAGTCCACGATCGAGCCGAAGTTGCCGGCGACGGAGAAGCCGACCTTCAGGTCAGGCGACAGGCTGTGGGTCATGAACGCGCCGCCGCCGGGCACGAATCCGCCGGAGCCGAAGACCCGCCCGCCGTCGCTGCTGCCCAGCCCGGCCGCGGTGCCGTCGCCGATCGAGAACCGATTGTTCAGCCACATGAGCTGCCCGCCGGCGAGCACGTGCGTGCCCTCCAGGCGCGTCATGCCGGCCGGGTTGGTGAACGCCGTCGAAGCGTCCTGCGCCCGCGCGCTGTAGCCGGCGGCGGCCAGCCCCACCTCGGCGGTGCCGAATTCGTAAAGCAGGAGCCCGCCCGCCGTGGCGGGGCCCGAGGCCAGTCCCGTGGCGGCCCAGAGAACCGCCGTGCCGACCGATCGGCCGAATCGTGTGCGTCGTGTCATCTCATGCTCCAGGGGGCGTCGGGGTCGGCGAGAGCGGCGGGACCGCAAGGAGGCCCAACCGGTACCGATGACCGGCCTTCAAGGTCCGAAGGGGGCCGCCGGCGATCTCCCGATCGATCGCCGGTGGCCCCTGTCGTCACTCCGCAATCGTCTGCCGCGGCACGGCCTCGTAGGGCAGGGCCTTCGAGACTCCGGTGTCCCTCACCTTGGTGCCGGGCATGATCTGGAAGCGCGGATCGAAGTCGATCATCGTCGACGCGAGCTTGGCGAGCACGCTCGCATCGCCTTCGAGCTTCAGGAGGCCGGCGGCGATCTGCGCTTCCAGGGTTTTCGCGCCGAACATGATCTGCTCGAGGTCGGTGCGCCTGATCGTCATCGTCAGGTCGGGCTTGGCCGCGAGGAACCCGGCGAGGTTGGTGAGCGTCGCGTTTTCCATCTCGATCACGAACTTCTCGCCGTTGTCCGGCGTGATCAGGTTGATCGTGAAGCGCATGCCCTCGGCCTTGCGGCTGTCCATGCGGATGCCGAGGAAGTTCAGGAACAACTCCGTCGACATCGCGCGGATCACGTCGGGCCCGCTCGAATTGGGTGAGGTGCCGGCGGGAATGCCCGAGCGCAGTTCATAGGCGCCGGCGAGAAAGCTGTTGCGCAGCCCCGGGTTCTCCTGCTGGTAGCCGAGCTGCTCGAACACGTCGGCGAGCAGGTCCTTCGCCGCCTGGTTGTTCGGCTCGGCGTAGACGAGCTTGTTGAGGATCTCCTGCGCCAGCAGGTACTTGCCCTCGCCGTGCAGCTGCCGGCCGCGCGCCATGATCTTGTCGGCACCGCCCATCATCTCGACGTACAGAGGCGCGGAGTCGGCCGGCGACAGCGGAATCAGCGTCGCCGGGTTGGCGTCCCAGAAGCCGAGGAAGCGCTGGATCACGCCGCGGCTGTTGTGCTCGGGTGAACCGTGGTAGCCGCGGTTGAACCACATCCGCTGCAGGCTGGGCGGCACCTTGTAGACGTTGTGCACCTCGTTGATCGTCACGCCCTGGTTCGCGAGGTGGAGCACCTGGTTGTTCATGTTCGCGTACAGGTCGCGCTGGCCGCGCAGCACCTCCTGGATGCGGGCGTTGCCCCAGCGCGGCCAGTGGTGCGACGCGAACATGACCTCGGCCTCCTGCCCGTACAGGTAGAGGGCGCGGGCGATGTACTTCGACCAGTTGAGCGGGTCGCGCACCTGCGCACCGCGCAGCGTGTAGATGTTGTGCAGCGTCCCCGTCACGTTCTCGGCCATCCACAGCGCCTTCATCGCGGGAATGTACGTGTTCATCTGCGACGGCGCCTCGGTGTTCGGCGTGTTCTGGAACACCATCTTCACGCCATCGACCTCGAACTCCTCGATGTCCTTTTCGACGACCCTTGTCGGCGCGATCAGCCCGGACGCACCCGCCGCGATGTTCATTCCCAGCCCCTGGCCGACGTGACCGTAGGGGCTCGCCGGCAGCAGCACGCCGTACTGGTAGAACAGCCGCCGGTTCATCGCGTTGCCGGCGTACACGTTCTCGGAGATCGTGTGCTGCATGAAGTCGCGCGGCGCGATGATCTGCACCTTGCCGGCGCGCACGTCGGCTTCGTCGACGACGCCGCGCACGCCGCCCCAGTGGTCGCCGTGCGAGTGCGAGTAGATGACGGCCTTGATCGGCAGGCCCTTGCCGACGTGCTCCTGGAACAGCTTGACTGCAGCGCGCGAGGTCTCCGCGGCCGTCAGCGGGTCGATCACGATCCAGCCGGTCTTGCCGCGCACGAACGAGACGTCGGCGAGGTCGAAGCCGCGGACCTGGTAGATGCCCGGGATCACCTCGTACAGCCCGTAGTTCATGTTGAGCGTGGAGATCCGCATCAGCGACGGGTGGATCGAGTCGTACCGGTCCTTCTGCAGCAGGAACTGGTAGCGCTCCATGTCCCACGCGACGTGGCCGGCGTCGGCGCGGATCTTCAGGTCCTTCATCGGCGCGATGAAGCCCTTCTTCTGCTCGTCGAAGTCGCGCGTGTCGGAGAACGGCAGCGTCGCGCGCGAGCGCTCGAGCACGTCGAGCGTGAACTTCGACGGCGGCTTGCCCTTGGGGTCGAAGTGGCCGGTCGGCGCGGCCTGCTGCGCAAGCGCACCGACTGGCGTGATGGCAAGGGGCGCGGTCGCGGCCAGCAAGACGCCGGCGGACGCGAGGAGTTGACGCAACTGACGCAGGTTCTTCAACGTGGACTCCGGGTGATGGAACTGGATCGGCGCTGCGGTGCAGCGCTTCAGGAAAACTGCCGGGCGAGGATGCCCACGACGCGCGCCCGACCTTCGGCGGGGCCGTCGAGGACGACGAGGCCGGAGGCGATCGCGGCGTCCCAGCGCAGCCGACCGTCGAGCAGCGCGGCGAGCGCAGGCTCGCCGGTGACGACGATCACGTCGCCGCTGGCGGGTCCGTCGGCGTGCGCCTGCCAGGACGCCGGACCGGCGCCGGGTACGACGCGCCCCCACAGGTGCGCCTCGACCAGCACGAGCGCCACCGGCGGCAGGTCCGGGGCTTGCGCCTGCAGCGCCATGGCGAGCGTGCGCATCGCACCGTTTGCGCGCAGCAGCGCGAGCGGAGCCGGGGCCTCGGCGATGGGCGCCAGCTGCCCGTCGCGCACCGCAGCGTGGATCGCGACCGCCACCGGGATGGACGTCGGATGGACCACCGAAACGCCGCCGATGGCAACGTGGTAACCGCAGGCATTCGCCGCGGCGGACGCCGTCGCGCCCAGGATCCCGATTGCGAGGATGGCGACCGCGCGTCGCACGGCGCGCGGTCGCGCGGCCGCGGACGGCACGCCGGCCGCGAGCGGCGCCAGCGCGATTCCCGGCGAAGTGATTCGCTTCATTCAGACCTCACAGCGATGCATGGAATGCCGGTGACAGGCGCGGCCGGGCGCATCGGCGCCTCCCGCTGCGTCTCGGTCGGCCGCGCGAGCGGCGCCGCGTCCGCTCACCGGGCCGGTGGAGTTTCCATTCCGGCCACCGGCCTGTCCAATGCCGCGATGCTCTGGCGGCCATACACTTCATGCATGGCCATCGACCTTCGTTCCCTTCGCCACCTCCTTGCGCTCGCCGAACACGGCGGCTTCGGACGCGCGGCCGCGGCGCTGCACATGACCCAGCCCGCGCTATCCCGCAGCATCAAGGTTCTCGAGGAGCGGATCGGCGCTTCGCTGTTCGATCGTTCCGCCAATGGCGCCACGCCGACCGACGAGGGCCGGCTGCTGATCCAGCGCGCGCGCGACCTGATCCACGCCGCCGACGATCTCGATCGAGAACTCGTGCGCCGGCGGGTCCCCGGCTCGGGGCAACTCGTCGTCGGGGCCGGTCCGTATCCGGCGGAAACGATCGTCCCCGCCGCGCTGAGCGAGTTTTCTCCCGCGCACCCCCGCGTGCGCGTGCGCGTGCTCGTTCGCGGCGACTGGGACGACCTGCTGCGCCGGCTGCGGGCGCGCGAACTCGACTTCTTCGTCGCGGAAACCAGCACCCTCGAAGGCGAGCACGACCTGGACGTGGAGCGCCTTGCCCCGCACCCGGCGTACTTCATCGCCCGTGCCGGCCATCCACTGGCCCGGCGCGGCACCGTGCGTGCGGAGCACACGTTCGCGTATCCGTTCGTCGCCTTGAGCCGGTTTCCACCCCGACTCCTTCAGCCCATGCTTTCGTCGCTGCAGGAGGCGGATGGCGCTCGGCGCGGACGCCCGTTTCCCGCCATCGAGTTGTCCTCGCTGGCGGCAGTCAAGCGCGTGCTGGCGAAGTCCGACGCGATTGCTCCGCTCACGCTGCCGTGCGTGGCCGAAGAGGTCGAGCGCGGCACGTTCCTGGTGCTCGGTGCCGAGTCATGGGCGAGTTCGTGTTACGGACTCGTCAGCCTGAAGGGGCACGCGCCAAGCGCCGCGGCGATCCGCTTCCGCGAGTACTTGCTCGAAGCGGAGGCAGCGCTGGTTCGCGAGGAGTCGCTGCTTCTCGCCCGGCATGCGGCCCGGGCCCACGCCGCGACGGTGCGGCCAAAGCGAAAGTCCTGAGGCGCGGAAGCGGGCGACATGGCCGATCCCTGCATGGGCCGGACCTTGCCGGGCGTTGGTTGAGGGTCGGTCCAGAGCCAGTCAGTTGTTGAGCATCGCCCGCCCCGCTCAAGCGCGCCTATGAGGCCGTGTGCGCCAGGTTGCTGGTGCCGGAAGAGGGCGCTATGTCCCGATGCGCGAAATGTCACGCCGCGGGACGCTGAAAAAACCGCCCGGAAGCGGACCGCGAGGGCGAGCAATCTACGTCAGTACGCAGACGCCTCCGGGCCCGGGCTTCTTGCGGATCGACTCACGGGCCTGATGCCTTCAACAGCGGCGGCGCTCGATCTCCAGCAGTGCCCTGGCCCGTTCGAGTTCCTGCGTGAGTTGCGTCAGCAAAGGCTGGACATCGGCCAGCGTTCCCCTCACGCCGCAGTGCGCGCTGCGGTGCGGCGCCGCGCGGGTCGCGCCGGCGCGACCTTGCGCGCGCTCGCCTTGCGGGCGGCCGGCTGCGCCGACTTCGACGACCCGGCCTTCGCGGCCTTCGACACCCGAGCGCCGGGCGCCGGCAGCACCATGCGCAGCAGCGCCTCACAGTCGGCCTGCAGCATCACGCGCGGCACTGGGTAGTTGGCATCGGCCTCCTGGCAGGCAGCCTTGGCCAGGGCCGGAATGTCGGCTTCGCGCAGCGCCTCCAGCGTGCGCGGTATGCCGACCGTGCGGCTGAGAGTGTCCACGCCGTCGAGGAACTTGCGCGCCAGCTCCTCGCGCGAATCGCCAATGCGACCCACCCTGGCGCGCAGCGCCAAGCGTAGCCAGCCGGCCGACCGTCGCGATGGCCGAGAAGCGCAGCACGTGCGGCAGCATGATCGCATTGGCCAGGCCATGCGGCGTGTGGTACTTGCCGCCGAGCTGGTGTGCGATCGCGTGCACGTTGCCGACGTTGGCGCGGGTGAATGCCATGCCGGCGTAAGTGGAGGCCAGCGCCATCTGCTCGCGGGCCACCAGGTCGTCGCCGCGGTCATGGGCGCGCGGCAGGTTCTCGAAGATCATCGCCACCGCCGACAGCGCCATGCGGTCGGTGAACTCGGTCGACCAATCTCCGAGGTAGGCCTCCACCGCGTGCGTCAGCGCGTCCATGCCGGTGGCGGCGGTCACTGCCGGCGGCAGTCCTGCCATCAGCAGCGGGTCCAGCGCGGCCATCTGCGGCACGATGCGCGTGTCGGCGATCACCAGCTTGCGCTCGTGCTCGGGGTCGGAGATCACCGCGGCGACCGTGACCTCGGACCCGGTGCCGGCGGTGGTCGGAACCGCGTACAGCGGCGGCGGCGCATACAGGCCCTTGAAGTAGCCGACCAGCTTGCGCGGGTGCTTGTTGTTCGCGGCGGCCAGGCCGATGGTCTTGGCCGCATCCATCACCGAGCCGCCGCCGAAGGCGAGGATCGCGTCGCAGCCCTTGCGGCGGTACAGGTCGATGCCTTTCTCGATCAGCGGGATCGGCGCATCCGGCGTGATCTCGTCGTAGACGAGCACGGCGGTTCCGCCGGCCTGCAGCGCGTCCAGGCAGGCCTTCATCAGGCCGAGCTTGGCGATGATGCCGTCGGTCACGACGAGGATCTTGCGGTGGCCAAAGGCGCCGATCGCCTGGCCCAGCCGCGCGCTCGCGCCGGGGCCGACCAGCAAGGTCGGCTGCGGGATCGGCAGCAGGCGCGTGGCCACGCCGGCCGCCTTCTTGACCACGGGCAGCCCGATTGTGCGGGTCAAGTCGCCAAGCCTGTTCGTCATCAAGGGCCTCCGTATTCACTGTGCTTGACTGCGAGGTGCAGGCGCGCTCCAGAGCGCGTCGCTAGCCATTCCAACCTGCTGGGCACGATCAAGTCTGCTCAGGAGACACCCGTCCGTCACGGAAAAATCATGAAGAACGTGATCAGCATCAGCCTTGGCGCGAGCAACCAGGACTTCAGGTTCACAACACAGTTCCTCGGCGAGCACCTGACGGTGCGCCGGCTCGGCACCGACGGCAGCCTGGCCACGGCGGAGAAGCTGGTCAGGCGATGGGACGGCAAGGCCGATGCGATCGGCCTGGGCGTGGCCAAGGAGGGCAACGGCGGCGGCTGGCTGCGGCGGCAAGCGCAGGACGCGGTCCGCCTCGCGGCCAAGGTCAAGGCGAGCCCGGTGACGAGCGGCGAGCGGTTGGGCGAGATCTTCCTCGAGTGGGCAGTGCGCCACGCGCAGATCGCGCTGGGCCAGTACTTCAACAACGCCAAGGTGCTGTTCTTCTCGGGCATCGCGAACCAGAAGCTGGCCGCTTCGATGGCCGAGTACACCGACAACTTCCAGTTCGCCGACCCGGTGCTGCAACTGGGCGTGCCCAAGCTGCTGACCTCGCTCGATGCGCTTGCGCTCTACCAGCGCGGCGCGCACTACGTGTCGCGCTGGGAACCACCGCGCGTGCTGGCCGAGGGCGTGCTGAGCGACTGGAGCAGGTACGTGCTTAGAAAGGCGATGCAGAACGCCACCGTGATCGTCGCCCCCGTGCACGAGCTGGACGGCTTCGGCCTCGAGGACCTGGCCGGCAAGACCATCATCACCAGCACGGTCAACGACGAGCGCATCGAGCAGTTCCGCGACAAGGGCGTCAACCTGATCGTCGACGCGGCGCCGTTCCTGTTCGACCACGTCCTGGCGCCCAACCTGCTGGACGCGATGATCATCGCTGCCACCGGCAAGCAGCCGGACGAGCTGCTCGAGGACGACTACCTCGAGATCATTACCGGCCTCGGCATCGAGCCGCGCGTCATCTATCCGAACGGCTTCCGCCGCGTCAACCGCTTCGCCTTCGTGATCCATCCGCTGTCGCAGGAGTACTTCAAGACAATCAAGCAGATCGACCTGCTGTCGCGCGTGTCGCCGCCGGTGTTCATGGACTCGCTCGAGAAGATCATGGCCTACGCGCCACCGTTCGTGTACTCGCACGTCACCGGCATCCGCTCGCCCACCGGCGTGGAGGCCGAGGGCTGGCTGATCTCGGTCGGCGGCACGCCGCGCGAGATCATGAGCCGCAGCCCCGAGTTCACCTACCGGCGGCTGCTCGACGCGGCCCGGATCGCCAGGAAGCTCGGCGCGCAGATCATGGGGCTGGGCGCCTTCACCAAGGTGGTGGGCGACGCCGGCGCCACGGTGGCCAAGCGCGCGCCGCTGCCCATCACGACCGGCAACAGCTACTCCGCCTCCGGTGCGCTGTGGGCCGCGCACGACGCCGTGCTCAAGCTCGGCCTGGTGCCGCGGCCAAACGGCAGAGAGAAGGTGAAGTTCAAGGCGATGGTGGTGGGGGCCACCGGCGCCATCGGCTCGGTGTGCGCGCGGCTGCTGGTCCAGGTGGCGGAGGAGGTCTACATGGTCTCGCCCGAGACCGCCAAGCTGCTGGCGCTGAAGGAGTCGATCCTGAAGGAGACGCCACAGGCGAAGATGTTCCTGTCGGCGCGCGCCGACAAGGACATTGCCGACATGGACATGATCGTCACCGCCACCTCGGGCGCCGGCAAGAAGATCCTCGACATCATGAAGGTCAAGCCCGGCTGCGTCATCACCGATGTCGCACGGCCGCTGGATCTGCCGCCGGAAGAGGTGGCCAAGCGACCAGACGTGCTGGTGATCGAGTCCGGCGAGATCGAGCTGCCGGGCGACGTGTCGATGAAGAACATCGGCCTGCCGAAGAACGTCGCCTACGCCTGCCTGGCCGAGACCATCGTGCTGGCGCTCGAAGGCCGTTTCGAGAACTTCACCGTCGGCCGCGCGATCGAGTGGGAAAAGGTGCGCGAGATCTACAAGCTGGGGCTGAAGCACGGCATGAAGCTGGCCGCGATCTCGGGGGTGAACGGGCCGTTCTCGGACGACGACATCGCGCGCGTGCGCGACCTCGCACTGGCCGAGCGGGCGCGCCGCGCACGGGCGCACGCCCGCGCCGAGGCCCGCGCGAAGAAGGCCGGCGCGGCCCCGCGTCCCGCAGCGGCGCGTTCCAAGCGCGGTGCCGGCCCGAAGACCTCCCCTGCGCGCAAGCCCGCGTCACGGGCGCGTACCGTCAGGTCAGTCGCGCGCAAGGCCTAGTGGAAGTCCCGGCTCGCGACCGTGAGTTCGCCCAGCAGCGGCGAGTGATCCTCGAGGCGTGACGCGATCAGGTGCACGATCGGCGTGACGCCGCTCGTCACGCGCTCGACGTGGCCGTACACCGTCAGCAGCGTCGAACCCAGCATCGCGCGCCGGTACTTCTCGCCGGTCGTCTTCCACACCACCACGTTCACCGTGCCGGTCTCGTCCTCGATCGTGATGAAGGTGACGCCGCTCGCGGTGCTCGGGCGCTGGCGGCAGGTCACGATGCCGGTGGTGCGCACCCGCTGCTGGTCGCGCGCGCGGCCGATCTGCTCGGCCGACAGGTAGCCCCTGGCGTCGAAGCGGTCGCGCAGCAGCGCGAGCGGATGGCGGCGCAGCGTCAGCGCCGTGTGGTGGTAGTCGGCGACGATGTCCTGGCCTTCGGTCGGCGGCAGCAGGTCGACCTGCGGTTCGGCGGCGGTGGCGGCGGCGAGCGGCGCGGCGCGCGGCGCGTCGGCGTCGACGCCGAGCGTGGCCCACAGCGCGCGGCGGCGGTGGCCGGTGAGGGTGGCCAGCGCATCGGCCTGCGCGAGGGCGCTGGTCTCGCCGCGATGGAGCCGGGCACGGCGCGCGAGGTCCTGCGCATCGGCGAAGGGCGCTTCGCGGCGCGCGGCCACGATCCGTTCGCCGGCGGCTTCCGGCAGGCCCGCGACGAGTTCGAGGCCGAGGCGCACGGCGGGCTTCGAGCGGTCGGCGGTCGACGGCTCCAGCATGCAGTTCCAGTCGCTCACCGTGACGTCGATCGGCCGGACTTCCACGCCGTGGTTCATCGCGTCGCGCACGATCTGCGCCGGCGCGTAGAAGCCGAGGGGCTGCGAGTCGAGCAGCGCCGCGCAGAACGCGGCCGGCTCGTGGCACTTCAGCCACGACGACACGTACACCAGCAGGGCGAAGCTCGCGGCGTGGCTCTCGGGGAAGCCGTATTCGCCGAAGCCCTGGATCTGCCGGTAGATCTGTTCCGCGTACTCGGCGGTGTAGCCGCGCGCCAGCATGCCGCTGATGAGCTTGTCGCGGAACGGCCCGATGCCGCCCTTGCGCTTCCACGCGGCCATCGCGCGGCGCAGCTTGTCGGCCTCGCCCGGCGTGAAGCCCGCCGCGACGACCGCCAGCTGCATCACCTGCTCCTGGAAGATCGACACGCCGAGCGTGCGCTCGAGCACGCCCTTGACCGCCTCCGACGGATACGTGACCGGCTCGAGCTTCTGCCGCCGTCGCAGGTACGGATGCACCATCCCGCCCTGGATCGGCCCCGGCCGCACGATCGCCGTCTCGATCACCAGGTCGTAGAAGCAGCGCGGCGCGAGCCGCGGCAGCATGTTCATCTGCGCGCGCGACTCCACCTGGAACACGCCCAGCGAGTCGCCCCGGCACAGCATGTCGTACACCTGCGGGCACTCCGACGGGATGTCCTGCAGCCGCAGCCGGAATTCGTGGTCTGACCCCGACTTTCCGATCACGGCCTGCAGGGGCGACGACAAATCGAGGTCGCATTTTTCAGAAGCGCCCGATTTCCGGAACCGGGTGACGTGGTCGAGCGCGCGGCGGACGCAGGAGAGCATGCCGAGCGCGAGGACGTCGATCTTCAGCAGGCCGAGCGCGTCGAGGTCGTCCTTGTCCCACTGGATGACGGTGCGCTCGTCCATCGCCGCGTTCTCGATCGGCACCAGGCGGTCGAGGCGGTCGCGCGCGATCACGAAGCCGCCGGAGTGCTGCGACAGGTGGCGCGGGAAGCCGATCACCTCCTGCGCGAGCGCGGCGAGTTCGGCGATGACCGGGTGGCCGGGGTCGAAGCCCGCTTCCTCGAGCCGCTGCGGAATGATCTTGCGCCCGTCCCACCACGCCATGGTGCCGGCGAGCTTGTCGACCTGGTCGAGCGACAGCCCGAGCGCCTTGCCGACGTCGCGCAGCGCGCCCTTCGGCCGGTACGTGTGCAGCGCCGCCGTCAGCGCCGCGCGGTGCCGGCCGTACCTGGCGTAGATGTACTGCATCACCTCTTCGCGCCGCTGGTGCTCGAAGTCGACGTCGATGTCCGGCGGCTCGTTGCGTTCCTTGCTGATGAAGCGCTCGAACAGCACCGACATGCGCGCCGGGTCGACCTCGGTGATGCCGAGGCAGTAGCAGACCGCGGAGTTGGCCGCCGACCCGCGCCCCTGGCACAGGATGCCCCGCGAGCGCGCGTGGCGGACGATGTCGTGGACGGTCAGGAAGTACGGCTCGTAGCGCAGGTCGGCGATCAGCGCGAGCTCGTGCTCGACGATGGATCTCACCTTCTCCGGCATGCCCTGCGGGTAGCGCGTCTGCGCCTCCTCGAAGGTCACGCGCCGCAGCCACGAGGCCGGCGTCTCGCCGGCGGGCACGATCTCCTCCGGATACTCGTAGCGCAGTTCGTCGAGCGAGAACGCGCAGCGCTCGGCGATCGACTGCGTCTGCATCAGCAGCTCGGTGGGGTAGATGCGGGCGAGCCGGTACAGCGGCCGCAGGTAGCGCTCCGCATTCGGAGCCAGCGCGCGGCCGCACTGCGCGAGCGGCGTCTTCATCCGCACGGCCGTCAGCACGTCGGCGAGCTTGCGGCGGCGGCGCGCGTGCATGTGGACGTCGCCGGCCGCGACGAGCGGCAGCCCGGCCGCGTCGCCGATCGCCTGCAGCGCGGCGAGCCGTGCCGCGTCGTCCGCGTCGCGCGTCAGTTCGCACGCGATCCAGCTCGCGCCGGGCGCGAGGTCCGCCAGCCAGCGCGCCTCGCGCCGCACGCGCGCTTCGTCGAGCGGCTCGCGCCACGTGCGCAGCGGCACCAGCAGCGCGAGCACGTCCTGCAGCCAGTCGGCGTTCGCCTCGAGGTCGGCCGCGCTCAGCCGGTAGCTGCCCTTGGTGGCCTGCCGGCGCGCGAGCGTCACCAGCTGGCTCAGGTTGCCGTAGCCGGCGCGCGTGGCCGCCAGCAGCACGAGCTTCGCGCCGGGAACGGCGGCACGACCTTCGCCCTCGGTCAGCTGGATCTCGGTGCCGTGGATCAGGCGGAACGAGCGCGCGGGCTCGTCGTTCTCGCGCAGTTCCCTCAACTCGAGGTGCGCGCGCACCGAGCCCGCGAACGAGCACTCGTCGGTGATCGCGAGTCCGCCGTATTCGAGCGCGAGCGCGCGCTCGACCAGTTCTTCGGGATGCGACGCGCCGCGCAGGAACGAGAAGTTGCTGACGCAGTGCAGCTCGGTGTACCGGACCTGCATGGCATCAACGCCCGCTAGGCGAACAGGCCGTGCAGGAACCAGCCGCGCGGCGCGGCGAGTTCGCGGAACACCCACAGCAACTGCCCGCGGCCGTTGCGCGCGACGAAGTAGTCGCGATGCACGGCCTGCGCGGCCGGGCTGCCGAAGTCCCACCAGCCGCACTCGATGCGCTCCGGCCCGGTGACCAGCGTCAGCGGATCGCGGTACAGCGGCTGGTCGTTGCGCGTCGGCAAGGGCTGGGGCGAGGGCAGCAGGAGCAGCGGGCGCGGCGACGGCGGCCGCGGGACCGGGCGGTCGCCCCGGCTGTCGATCGCGAGCGGCACCGCGCGCCACGCCCGTTCGGGCCGGTGATCGTCGACCGCCTGCAGCTGGAACACCCGCTCGGACCCGAGCCGCGCGTGCAGCGTCTCGGCGAGCTTCAGCCAGTCGATGCCGGGCTCGGCGGGTTGCGGCAGCAGGCTGCCGTTGAGCGCGGCAAAGGGCTGCAGGCGATCGACGCCGAGCGCGAGCGCCACCGCGGGTTCCGGCAGCGCCACGCGGGCCAGCCGCTCGCCCAGCAGCGCGGCGAGGCGCTTTGCATCGCGCTCGGGCGCGGCGAGCGTCAGCCGGATTTCGGTCGGCGCCTGCGGCCTGGCGCGGCGCGGGTCGTGGGTGACGATGAAGCGCAATTCGGTCGTGCCGGATCCGCGCCCGCGCAGGAAGCCCTCGAGCGACGCGAGCAGCCGCTGCGCCGGGAACATCAGCTGCGCGGTGTCGGTCACGTCGGCCGGCAGCTCGATCGTCGCGGCGAAGCGCTCCGGCGGCGTGTAGAGCGACTGCGGATCGGCGCGCCGCGCGAGCAGGCGGTCGAGATCGTCGAGCCGCTCGCGGCCGAAGCGCCGGGCGAACGAGGCGCGCGGCAGTGCGAGCAGGTCGCCGATCGTGGCGAGGCCGAGCGCGTGCAGCGTGTCCAGGGCGGCCTCGTCCCATCCGAGCAGCGTGAAGGGCAGGGGAGCGAGGGCGCCTTCGAGCCGGGATGCCTCGAACAGGTGAGGGCAGGGCAGCCGCCGTGCGCGCGCCAGCGCGACGACGCGCGCGGCGCGCGGCGTCACCGCATAGCCGAACGTCGCGCGATAGCCGAGTGCCTGCAACCCGTCGCGCACCGCGCGGCTGAGCCGCGAACGCCCGCCGAACAGCCGCTCGCTGGCGCCGGTTTCGAGCAGCACGCCGTCGGGCTGCACGACGATCTCGCCGGAGAACTGGTAGGCCCACGCGGCCAGTTCGGCGAGCGCGTCGCGCTCGCGTCCGGGGTGGCGTTCGACGGCGATCAGGTCGCGCACCAGCGCCTGCGCCGCCGCGAGCTTCATTCCCGGCATCGCTCCCTGGCTGCGCGCGATGTCGTTGCAGTGGATGACCAGCGGGCGCTGCTGCGGGCCTTCGACGATCGCGATCGCGTGGCCGGGCTCGATCGCCCGCTCTGCCAGTTGCAGGGGCAATGCGGGCAATGCGACGGCCAGCCACAACATCGGGAACCGTTCACTTCAGGCTGTAATGGTCGTACCGGATGCGCTCGCGCACCTGGTCCAGCAGGCGCGCCGAGCGCAGCGGCGGGGGAGGGGCGCTCGGAGGGTAGTTGCGGGGGGAATGGGGGGCCATGGACGCGACGTCATCAATACTGTTTATTTATACAGTATAGAGCCGCAAGTCAAGCGCGGGCGCGGTGTGCCGGGCGTCGAGGCGCCGACTTGTCGTTCAACAGGGAAGTTATCCTGCGGCCTCCGCACGCAGCTGAGTTCAAACGTCAGGCCTCGCTCAATGCCGTTCTCGCTGCTCCAGCTTTCAAGGACCGCAATCGAAGCGATTGCGGCATCGCGCGTTCCCGAAGGCCTGGAAGGCCGAGTCGAGCCCGAAGCGATGCCGCCTGCGTTCGTGGCCGCCAGAGCTATCGACCTTGCCGCGGCGGGCCATCCAGCACCCTGGTCAACGACGTTTCTCATCGTCGACGACGAAGACTCCAGAATCGTCGGCGGCTGCGGGTTCAAGACCGCGCCCAGGAACGGCAGGGTGGAAGTCGGCTACGGCGTTGCGCCGACGGCTCGAGGAAGAGGTGCGGCCACCGAGGCCTTGCGGTTGCTTGTGTCCAAGGCGTTTGAAGCCGGTGCGACCGAGGTTCTGGCTGAAGTTGCTCCGACAAATCTCGCCTCAACACGAGTGGTCCGGAAGGCAGGTTTCGAGAAAGTCGGCACGCGAGTGGACGACGACAATGACTTTGTCGTTCAGTGGTCGAAGCGCAGCGACGCCTGACCCCTCGCCCTCGGCTCAGTTCGGACGCTAGGGCCTGGATCCGTCACACTCTCAACTTCACTTCCGCGAGCACAGTTCATGGCACCCTTCATTCCGGCAATTGCGGCGCTCCTCATGGTCGCCGGCGCGAACGTTCGCGCACAGCCGCTCGTGCCCGCAGGCGAAATCAAGGGGAGCGCATGGGTCCACACCCGAGAGTCGCTCGCGGCTACCGTCCAGCAGGCCGACGTCTGCCTGCCTCCAGCGGCAACGGGTGCCGCAACTTTCTGCGGAAAGTTCAGCAGCATTCCACCGCTCAGCGGAAGACGGGTCCCTGTTGTCGTCTTCCTCCACGGCTCGTCCGGACTTGGGCTCAAGGCCATTGGGGAGTGGCAGCAGTGGCTCGCCAGCCTTGGTTACGCCAGCATCGCGCCAGACTCGTTCGCGCTTGCGGATCGCGTGACCTACAAGTCACCGATCGACAAGGAGTCCTACGAGAGAATTCACGCTCTCAGGGCCACCGAGATCGCGCCGGCACTCGCGGCGCTGAGAGGCCAGGCTTGGGCCGACTTCGGCCGCCTCATACTTGCCGGCACGAGTGAAGGCGCCGTCCCGGTCGCCCGCCACCCCGGCCCGGAGTTCATGGCTCGTATCTTGTATGCATGGAGTTGCGAGGCCAACTACTTCGTCAAGGAGCCGCAGAACGCCTTCGAGCCGAGCAAGCCGGTTCTCAATGTCATCAGCGCGTCGGATCCCTTCTTCTCCCGGTCCAACGCCTGGCTGGGAAATCCGGAGGCACAAGGTCACTGCGGTGCGGCGCTCAAGGAAAACGCTCGAGCATCCATCCTGCTGGTGCCGAACGCTCCGCACACGCTGCTCAATCTCCCGGCCACACAAAGTGCGACGGCAGGCTTCCTGTCTCTGCTCGCAAAGCCCTGACCCTTCGGTCGAGGCGACCCGCAACGGTTGTGCCGCTCCCGCGCAGGTGTCCGTGGCGGTCAGTGATCCAGCAGCGCCTGCAGCGAACGGGCCGCGAGCAGCGGTGTCTTCGAGGCCGGCTGCACGTTCGGCGTGACGGGCTCCGTGGCCACCTGCGCGGTGGCCCAGTGCGCGGGGTGCAGCGTCAGCACGACCGGCTCCAGCAGCGGGCGTCCGCGGCGCTTCAGCACGGTGGCTTCGAGCACGCGGCCGTCGCTCGCCAGTTGCAGGCGCAGCGCGGCGGGCGAGGGTGCCGACGCATGGCGCGTGGAGCGCAGCACGAATGCGAGCGCCGAGTGCCGCTGTGCCAGCAGGTGCAGGCGGCGCAGCGCCTTGAAGTCGCTGTCCGTCGTGCCGGCGGGCGGCAGCCAGCCGATCACGGCGCCGAGGTGCTGCGCGCGCAGCGCCTGCTCGATGGCCCACAGGCCTTCGCGCGGCGTGGTGGGCTGCACGAAGATGGTCCGCAGCAGGTCGACGCCCGCGGCGGCGAGCGCCGGCGCGTAGGGCTGCGCCTGGGCCTCGATGCCGCGCGTGCCGTCGGGCGGCAGCACCCAGACGGTCGAGCGCTTCACCTCGCCGAGGTGCGCGAGCGCGGGGGCGAGCAGCGACAGTTCGCCGATGCCGGCGTCGTCGAGCAGCAGTTCGGTCAGCTGGCCCTGCGGCCAGCCGCCGCCGGGCAGTTCGCGGTCGAGTTCGGCGAAGCCGCTCGCCAGGACCGGGCCGGCGACTTCATCGGCCGGACGCTCGTCGGCGCGCCAGATCGGAGCGCCGCCGGAGGAAAAAAGTGAAAGCAGGGCCGTGGCCGCACGCATGTGCGTCCTCCTTGAAGAGTCGGGTGGGTCAGTTCAGGACGTCAGATCGAAGGCCGGATCACGCCGACGGCAATGCCCTCGATGGCGAACGGATCGCGTTTCAGGTCGACGATGATCGGCGCGAAGTCCGGGTTCTCGGCAATGAGTTCCGCGCGCGCGCCTTTCATCTTCAGCCGCTTCACGGTGACGTCGTCGCCAAGGCGCGCCACGACGATCTGCCCCGACTGCGCCTGCGCCTGCTTGTGCACGGCGAGCCAGTCGCCCTCGAGGATGCCGGCGTCGCGCATGCTGAGGCCGCGCACCTCGAGCAGGTAGTCGGCGCGCGGCCTGAACATGCCGGGGTCGACTGACGGCGTGGCGAGCACGTTTTCCTGCGCGAGCAGCGGGCTGCCGGCCGCGACCTTGCCGATCAGCGGCAGCGTCAGCTGCTGCGCAGCGGCCATCAGCTCGCGCACACTGTCCTTCAGGCGGATGCCGCGCGAGGTGCCGGAGACGAGTTCGATCAGCCCCTTCTTCTGCAGCGCCTGCAGGTGCTGCTCGGCGGCGTTCAGCGAGCGGAAGCCGAAGGCGCGCGCGATCTCGTCGCGCGTGGGCGGCGCACCGCTTTCGGTGAGCGCGTTGCGGATGAACTCCAGGATCTCCGACTGGCGCGGCGTGAGCAGGGCGTGGGGGGTGATGGACGGTGGTGCCATGTCGAGCCTCTCTGCGGGAGCGTCGTTACTGTCAATGTATACAGTACTGGATGGAAATGCAATAGGGCGCGCGCGACCCTTGTTCCCGGTACTGCCGGTCCCCGCGCGGGCTGCCCTGCAGCTCGACAATTTCCAGGCGCTGGAGTACGAAACCGGAATTCCGCCGACGCAGCTTCTCGGCGCATCAATCCAAGGGAGGTGTCCTGTGACGATCCGCATCGTGCGTCTCGGAACGCCAAGGGCGAAGGATGAAGGTCTCCGCATCGGCACCGTCCGCCGCCCGCCGCGTGGCGTGCCGAAGACCGAGTTCGCGACACAGGACTGGTACGACGTCTGGTTCCCCAATCTCGCGCCGAGCGTCGAGACGATGAAGCTCGGGCAGCAGGCCGCAACGCCGGCGCAGTGGGCCGCGTTCCGCAGGAAGTACCGCGCGGAGATGAATGCGCCCGAAGCGAGCCACGCGCTCGAACTGCTCGCCAGGCTGTCGCACCAGACCGACTTCTCGGTCGGGTGCTATTGCGAGGACGAGTCGCACTGCCATCGCTCGGTGCTGCGGGAACTGCTGATCGAGAAGGGTGGCAGTGTCGAGGCAGCGCCTCGTTGAAGATGCCTCGCGGCCCGGACCGGGCTGGCCTAGCAGGAGGTGACATGCGCAACATCTCATGGTCGTGCACGTTGTTTGTCGTGGTCGTTTCGCTCTGCACCGCGGCGGTCGCCCAGCAGAAGCCCGCGACGTCGAAAGATGGGGTCGGGACATCGGCTTATACGGTGTTCGCGACCGGGATCGAGGGCCCCAGGGGCCTGCTGTTCGGTCCGTCGGGCGAACTCTTCGTCGCGGAACAGTCCGGAGGGGCCGTGGTGAAGATCGATCGGGATGGCCGCGTGACCCGCGTTGCCCGCGGCCTTTCCAATCCGCACGATCTCGCCTTTGATGCGCAGGGCAACTTGTACGTGGCGGAGAGCGGCGCGAATCGCGTGGCGCGGATTGCTGCGTCCGGAGAGGTGACGACTTACCTGAACGACGTCGCGTTTCCGGTCGATCTCGACTTCAGTCCGCAGGGGGAACTGCTGGTGTGCGAGTTGTATCGGGGACGCGTCGTTGCGTTCAAGGGGCAGCGACGGGTTCGTGTCGTCGCCTCGGGCCTGTCGTGGCCGCACGGGCTGGCATTCGGCAAGCAGGGCGAGATATTCATCAACGAGAACACCGGAAACCGCATTGACCGCATCGCACCGGGCGCGGCGCTGCAGCGCTTCGTCGACGTCGAACGTCCGGTCGGACTGGCCTTCGGGCCGTCCGGCGACCTCTATGTCGCGCAGCCCCAGGTCGGCAAGGTGTCGAGGATCAAGCCTGACGGGGCCGTCATCACGCTGTTGCAGGGATTGAGGGAACCGCGCGATCCGGCCTTCGATGCGGCGGGAAACCTCTACGTGGGCGAGACCGAGGCGGGCCGCGTGCTCAAGATCACGGGCAGCTTCTAGCCCTTGCGCTACGCACGCCGGGCCTGCTTCAGTCGATCGCTTTCCTGACGCTCGCGGAGCGAGCCCGGAAGCCGACTTCCTATGACCCGCTTTTCGTGTTGTACGAGAGAATCGCTGTGATAGACTGCCCGGCCATAAGAAGACGTCGGCGTGTGTTGTTGAGTCGTCGCCACCGCCGTCATGCATCGCCGGAAGCCGCCGCCCTCCGCGGACCTCGGATTCCGTAGCTCAGTTTCCCGGACAAGCGTTACATCACGGCCGACCCAGCAGGTCCACTGCGCCATTCGCGCGGCATTCCGCCACGTCGGCGTGTCGAACGCCACCGGATCACTCCTCAATGGAGACGATGAATACACAAGAGGCCAAGGTCGTCCTCGAGGCGGCCCTGCTGACATCCGAGCAGCCACTGTCGGTGGCCGAGCTGCGCCGGCTCTTCAACGACGAACTCAATGCCGACACGGTGCGGGTGCTGCTCGACGAGCTGCGCGCCGACTGGAACGGCCGCGGGGTCGAGCTGGCGGCGATCGCCACCGGTTGGCGCTTCCAGAGCGCGCCGTCGATGCGTCCCTACCTCGAGCGCCTCAACCCCGAGCGTCCGCCGAAGTACTCCCGCGCGGTGCTCGAGACGCTTGCGATCATTGCGTATCGCCAGCCCGTGACGCGCGGCGACATCGAGGAGATCCGTGGCGTCACGGTCTCGACCAACGTGATCAAGACGCTCGAGGACCGCGGCTGGGTGGAAGTGATCGGCCACCGCGAAACGCCCGGCCGTCCCGCGCTCTTCGCGACGACGAAGGAATTCCTCGACGACCTCGGCCTGCGTTCGCTCGAAGAGCTGCCGGCGCTGGAGTCGGGCGGGCAGGTGCCCGCCGAGTTCGAGCTTCAGTTTGCCCTGGCCGCGCGCGCGGCGGGCGAAGGTGCCCCCGAAACAGCGCCCGAACCGGCACCTGGGGCCGAAACGATCGAAGCCACGCCCGCTGTCATCGAGACCGTCGGCGCGACCAACGAGGCAGCGGACGCCGAGCCCGCCGCTGACCCTGCTGCAACCACTCCTCCCTCCTCGGCCCCCAACTCAGCCCAACCCTCGCCGTGACCATCGACTCCATCGTCCCCGAAGAAGAACTGCCCGAGCCCGCGCGACCGTTGCCACAGGCAACCGAGGGCGACGCGCCTGCCGCCCAGGAGGCCGACGGGAACATCGATGCCGGCGGCGAGGGCACCGAAGGCGGTGAGCCCCGCGAAGGCGAGGACAAGCCACGCGCCCGTGGCCCTCACGGTCGCCGACGGCGCGGCCGCGGCGGGCGCGGAGCTGCCGGTGGCGAACGCGCTCCCGGAGCGACTGGCGACGAGGCGCAGGACGCAGGTGCATCCGCTCCGACGCTCCAGGTATCGGCGGACGGCGAAGACATCGAACCGGCTTCGATGGCCGACGCGGCGCTGTCCCGCGACCTGCTCGAGCGCGGCCGCAAGGCCGCCAAGCAGGCGGAGCTGGCGCAATCCGAGAAGCTGCACAAGGTGCTCGCCGACGCCGGCATCGGCTCGCGCCGCGACATGGAAGAGATGATCATCGCCGGCCGCGTCTCGGTCAACGGCGAGCCGGCGCACATCGGGCAGCGCGTGCTCGCGACCGACCAGGTCCGCGTCAACGGCAAGCCGCTGGCGCGCAAGCCGCCCGGCCGTCCGCCCCGCGTGCTCCTCTATCACAAGCCGGCCGGCGAGATCGTCACGCAGGACGATCCGGAGCGGCGCCAGACGGTGTTCGAGAAGCTGCCCAAGGTGTCGGGCGGCCGCTGGGTCGCGGTGGGACGCCTCGACATCAATACCGAGGGCCTGCTGATCTTCACGACCTCCGGCGAACTCGCGAACCGGCTGATGCATCCGCGCTACGAAGTCGAGCGCGAGTACGCCGTCCGCATCCTCGGCGAGTTCACCGAGGAACAGCGCCAGCGACTGCTCGATGGCGTCCAGCTGGAAGACGGCCCGGCGAAGTTCTCGAAGATCGAGGATGCCGGTGGCGAGGGCGCGAACCACTGGGTGCGCGTCGTCATCAGCGAAGGGCGCAACCGCGAGGTTCGGCGCATCTTCGAAGCCGTTGGCATCACCGTCAGTCGCCTGATCCGCATCCGCTTCGGCGCCATCCAGCTGCCGCGCAGTGTTGCGCGCGGCCGCTACTACGAGCTGGCGCCCGAGTGGGTGCAGGCGTGGATCCACGACCTCGGCATCGGCATCGAAGAAGTCCGCCAGCGCGGCAACGGCCAGCCGAACCAGGGCAAGGGTGGCCGCGGCAAGGGTCCGGGCAAGGGTGGGCAGGGCCGACCGCATGGGCAGGGACAGGGGCAGGGCCAGGGACGGGGACGCGGGCCGGGGCAGGGTTATGGCCAGGGCCAGGGCCAACCGCGCGGTCCGATGGGCAGCGGGTATGCGCCGGGCACCGGGCCGATGAGCTCCGGCTCGGGCCAGGCCTTCAGTCAGGCCCAGGGGCAGGGACAAGGCATGGGCCAGCGCGGGCGTGGCAAGCCGCAGGGCAATCGGCCCTCGAAGCAGCCCGACCCGCTGACCAGCAGCGTCAACTACATCGCTGCCGGCCACGGCCTTCCGAACAACGGCCGCCCGGCGCGCTTCAAGCGCGGCAAACCCAACCGCGGCTTCTAGGTTCTTCCGACCAAGTCGCTTGTTGGAGACCGGGTCCGCCCCTATAATGGCGGACTACCGGGCGGGCCTTTTTGTCATTGTCGGCAAGCTGGCACCGGGTGCGTGGTCAGGCGCGAGTGATGGAGCGCGGACCCGCAAGCCTGTTGAAATTCAACGGATGGGCTCTCGGGCCCATTTTTTATTTCCGGCTTGCGCGAGCAGCCCTCGCCCATTGGAGTGTGGCGATGGCAGGTATAGCGGCGGACTTGTACGGAACGATCGAGCGCACGGTCGAGGGGCTCGGCTATGAGCTCGTCGACGTCGAGCGCCTGGCTGCCGGGTTGTTGCGCGTGACGCTGGACTCGCCGCAAGGCGTTCGGCTGGAAGACTGCGAGAAGGTCAGCCGGCAGTTGAGCCACCTCTTCGCGGTCGAGGATGTGGACTACGACCGGCTCGAGGTGTCTTCGCCGGGGCTCGACCGGCCGCTGAAGCGGGCGCGGGATTTCGAGCGCTTCGTCGGTTCCGAAGTGCAGGTGCAACTGGCCGAGGCGGTCCCGGCCGAGGGCGCAAGCGCGGGGCGCAAGCGCCTGCGTGGCCGGCTGCTGGAACTGTCCGGCGCGCCGGGGGCGGAGAAGGTACGGGTCGAACTGACGCCGGATGAGCCGGCGCCGGCGCGGCCAGGCAAGGGCACCGGCAAGGCGAAGAAGGCAGGCAAGAAGGTGGAGCGTGCGGCGGCGGTCGTCGTCGAGTTCGCCCTGGCAGACGTTGTCAAGGCGAAGCTGGTGCCGGAACTCCACTTCCGGGGCACGGGCAAGGACGGCGCCGAAGGTGAGAAGCCGCGCGGGGCGAATACAGGGAGCAAGAAGCAATGAGCCGTGAAATTCTGCTGTTGGTCGACGCGCTCGCGCGCGAGAAGAACGTGCCGAAGGACGTCGTGTTCGGCGCCCTCGAGTCGGCGCTCGCCACCGCCACCAAGAAGCTGTTCGCCGAGGAAGACGTGGACATCCGGGTCTCGGTGGACCGCGAGACCGGCGAATACGACGCCTACCGGCGATGGCAGGTCGTGCCCGACGAGGCGGGGCTGCAGGAGCCCGGCCACCAGGTGATCCTGTCCGACGCGCGCGATCAGATCGCCGACATCGAGGTCGACGAGCACATCGAGGAACTGCTGCCGCGCCAGGACCTGACCACCGGCCGCCGCTTCGCGCAGGACACCAAGCAGGTCATCCTGCAGAAGATCCGCGACGCCGAGCGCGAGCAGGTGCTGAACGACTTCCTCGCCCGCGGCGACCTGATCGTCAGCGGCGCCATCAAGCGGATGGACAAGGGCGACGCGATCATCGAGATCGGCAAGGTCGAGGCGCGCCTGCCTCGCAGCGAGATGATCCCGAAGGAGAACCTGCGCATCGGCGACCGCGTCCGCGCCTTCGTTCAGAAGATCGACCGGCTGGCCCGCGGCCCGCAGGTGATCCTGTCGCGCACTTCGCCCGAATTCGTGATGAAGCTGTTCGAGTTCGAGGTGCCGGAGATCGAGCAGGGACTGCTGGTCATCAAGTCCGCGGCACGCGACCCGGGCGTGCGCGCCAAGATCGCCGTGTGGACCAACGACCGGCGCATCGATCCGATCGGCACCTGCGTCGGCATGCGCGGATCGCGCGTGCAGGCGGTGACGAACGAACTTGCCGGCGAGCGCGTCGACATCGTGCTGTGGTCCGACGATCCGGCGCAGTTCGTGATCGGCGCGCTGGCGCCGGCGAACGTCAGCTCGATCGTCGTCGACGAGGACAAGCATGCGATGGACGTCGTGGTCGACGAGGACAACCTCGCGATCGCGATCGGCCGCATGGGGCAGAACGTGCGCCTGGCGTCCGAACTCACCGGCTGGCAGATCAACATCATGACCGCCGAGGAATCGGCGCAGAAGCAGGAAGGCGAGCAGGCCACGATCCGCGCCGGCTTCGTCGAGAAGCTCGACGTCGACGAGGAAGTCGCCAACATCCTGATCGGCGAAGGCTTCTCGACCCTGGAGGAGATCGCCTACGTGCCGGTCAACGAGCTGCTCGAGATCGAGGCGTTCGACGAAGAGACCATCGAGGAACTGCGCACCCGTGCCCGGAACGCGCTGCTGACCGAGGCGATCAAGCGCGAAGAGAACCTCGAGCAGGCCGAGAAGGACCTGCTGGACCTCGATGGCATGGACTCCGACCTTGCCGCCAAGCTCGCGGAGAACTCGGATCCGCACGCGCGACGACCTCGGCGAGCTGGCGGTGGACGAACTGACCGAGATGACCGGCATCGACGACGAACGCGCGAAGACGCTGATCATGGCCGCCCGCGCGCACTGGTTCGCGGAATCGCCGCAGTGAACGCGCAATGAAGTGAAACGTTGAATCGGCGCCGTGATGGCGCCACGGAAAAGCAGGAAACAAGGAACCCTATGGCAAGCACGACGGTGGCCCAGTTTGCGACGGAACTCAAGCTTCCGCCGCAGTTGCTGCTCGAACAGTTGAAAGCGGCCGGGGTCGTCAAGAAGGCCGAGTCGGACTCGCTGACGGAGGACGACAAGTCGCGCTTGCTCGAGTCGCTGCGCAAGGCGCACGGGGCGGGCGACGGCGCGGCGGAGAAGAAGAAGATCACGCTGACGCGCAAGCAGACGACCGAGATCAAGCAGGCCGATGCGTCCGGCAAGGCGCGCACGATCCAGGTCGAGGTCCGCAAGAAGCGCGTGTTCGTGAAGCGCGATGAAGGCGTGCAGGAGCAGCCTCAGGAAGCCGCGGCGCCCGTTCCCGCCCCGGCGGTGATCGACGAGGCCGAACTCGCCAAGCGCGAGGAGGAAGCGCGGCGCCAGGCCGAGCTCGTCGCGCGCCAGACGGCCGCGGCCCGCGAGAAGGCCGAGCGCGCCCAGCGCGAGGTGGCCGAGGCGCAGCAGAAGCAGGAAATCGACCTCACCGAGGCGAAGGCGCGCGAAGCGGCCGCCGCCGAGGAACTGCAGAACGCCGAACGCGCGCAGAAGGAAGCCGAGCTTGCCGCCCGGCAGGCGCAGGAAGCGCAGTTGCGCGCCCGCAAGGCGGTCGAGGACGAAGTCGCGGCGATCAAGACCATGATGGCGGCGCCGAAGAAGGTGCTGCAGGCGCCCGAGCCCGTCGCGCCGGCCGCGCCGGCCGGCACGCTGCACAAGCCCGCGGCGAAGACCGAGAGCAAGGACAAGAAGGACGAAAAGAAGCCGGGCGTCAAGGAAGTCAAGTCCGGGAAGCTCGCGTCGAGCTGGTCCGAGGAGCAGCAGAAGAAGCGCGCGTTGAAGACTCGCGGCGACGCTTCGGGCGGCGCGGGCGGCTGGCGCGGTCCGAAGGGACATCGCAAGCACGAACGGCACGACGACGGCAACGGTGCCGGCGCGTCGACGCCGTCCGAACCGGTGGTGCGCGAAGTGTCCGTGCCCGAGACCATCACGGTCGCCGACCTTGCCCACAAGATGTCGGTGAAGGCGTCCGAGGTCATCAAGGTGCTGATGAAGCTCGGCCAGATGGTGACCATCAACCAGGTGCTCGACCAGGAGACCGCGATGATCCTCGTCGGGGAACTCGGGCACACCGCGGTGGCCGCGAAGCTGGACGATCCGGAGGCGCTGCTTGCCGAGAGTCGTCGGAGCCGGGCGTCGAGGCGCGCGTCGAAGAGCCGCGTCCGCCGGTGGTCACGATCATGGGTCACGTCGACCACGGCAAGACCTCGCTGCTCGACTTCATCCGCCGCACGAAGGTCGCCGCGGGCGAGGCCGGCGGCATCACCCAGCACATCGGCGCGTACCACGTGGAGACGCCGCGCGGCATCGTCACCTTCCTCGACACGCCGGGCCACGAGGCCTTCACGGCCATGCGTGCCCGCGGCGCGAAGGCCACCGACATCGTCATCCTGGTGGTGGCGGCGGACGACGGCGTGATGCCGCAGACGATGGAGGCCATCGCCCACGCGAAGGCGGCCGGCGTGCCGATCGTGGTCGCGCTGAACAAGATCGACAAGCCGGAAGCGAACCCGGACCGCGTCAAGCAGGAACTCGTCGCCAACGGGGTCGTGCCGGAAGAGTACGGCGGCGATGCGCCGTTCGTCGCCGTGTCGGCGAAGACCGGGCAGGGCATCGACGACCTGCTCGAGAACCTGCTGCTGCAGGCTGAGGTCCTCGAGCTCAAGGCAGTGAAGGACGCGCCGGCCAAGGGGCTGGTGATCGAGTCGCAGCTAGACAAGGGCCGCGGTCCCGTCGCGACCGTGCTCGTGCAGTGCGGCACGCTGAAGCGCGGCGACGTCGTGCTCGCCGGCTCTGCGTTCGGCCGCGTGCGCGCGATGCTCGACGAGGCCGGCAAGGCGATTCACGAGGCGGGCCCGTCGATCCCGGTGGAGATCCAGGGCCTGTCCGACGTGCCGTCGGCGGGCGACGAGCTGATCGTGCTCGGCGACGAGCGCAAGGCGCGCGAGATCGCGCTGTATCGCCAGGGCAAGTTCCGCGACACGAAGCTCGCGAAGCAGCAGGCGGCCAAGCTCGAGAACATGTTCGAGGGCATCGGCGAAGGCGCCGTGCGCACCCTGCCGCTCATCATCAAGGCGGATGTCCAGGGTTCGCAGGAGGCGCTGACCAACGCGCTGACCAAGCTGTCGACGGACGAGGTCAAGGTGCAGGTGGTGCACGGCCAGGTGGGCGGCATCACCGAGAGCGACATCAACCTCGCGATCGCGTCGAAGGCGGTCGTGATCGGCTTCAACGTGCGCGCGGACCAGTCGGCGCGCAAGCTCGCCGAGGGCAACGGCATCGACATCCGTTACTACAACATCATCTACGACGCGGTGGACGAGGTGAAGGCGGCCCTGTCCGGGCTGCTGGCGCCGGAGCAGCGCGAGCAGGTGCTCGGCCTCGTCGAGATCCGCCAGATCTTCCGCGTGCCGAAGATCGGTGCCGTCGCCGGTTGCATGGTGATCGACGGCGTGGTCAAGCGCACGGCGAACGCGCGGCTGCTGCGGGACAACGTCGTGATCTGGACCGGCGAGCTCGACTCGCTGAAGCGCTTCAAGGATGACGTCAAGGAGGTCAAGGCCGGCTTCGAGTGCGGCCTGAGCCTCAAGGGATACGACGACATCAAGGAGCGCGATCAGCTGGAGATCTTCGAAGTCCAGGAAGTCGCTCGGACGCTGTAGCCGAGCGGGCGAACGTACGATACGCGAGCTTGTCGCACCGATTCGTACTGTCTGAAAACGTTCGCTGGCAAAGCCGGTCGAACTCTTTGAGTTGCAACGGCAACGGCAAATGAAGCCAAGGAAGAAGCCGGGACGCGGCCTGCGCATCGCGGACCAGATCCAGCGCGACCTCGCGGAGATGATCCAGCGCGAGGTGCCGGCGGACCGGGCGGGACTCGTGACGCTGACCGGTGTCGAGTTGTCGCCGGACTATGCGCACGCGAAGGTGTACTACACGGTGATCGGCGCGCCGGTCGCGCACGCGCAGCAGGTGCTGAACGAGAAGGCGGGGTACTTCCACTCGCTGCTGTTCAAGCGGCTGTCGATCCACACGATCCCGAAGCTCGTCTTCGTGCACGACGCGTCGGTCGAGCACGGCATCGAGATCGACCGGCTGATCGCCGAAGCGAACAAGGACCGGTCGCAGTAGGGCCGGAAGCGCCATGGGCAAGCCGCGCGGCGACCGCGTCAACGGTGTGCTGCTGCTCGACAAGCCGGTCGGGGTGACCTCCAACCGGGCGTTGCAGATGGCGCGGCGGCTGATGAATGCGCAGAAGGCGGGGCACACGGGCACGCTCGACCCGCTGGCGAGCGGGCTGCTGCCGGTGATGCTGGGCGAAGCGACGAAGTTCTCGGCCGATCTGCTGGACGCGGACAAGTCGTACCGCGCCACGATGCAACTGGGCGTCACGACGACGACCGGGGACGCCGAAGGCGAGGTGGTGGAGCGCAGGCCCGTGGCGCTGGAACCGGGCGCGATCGACGAGGCCCTGGCGCGGTTCGCCGGGGCGATCGAGCAGGTTCCGCCGATGCACTCGGCGCTGAAGCGCGATGGCCGGCCGCTGTACGAACTGGCGCGCGCCGGGGTGGAAGTCGAGCGCGCGCCGCGCAGCGTGCGGATTCACGGGCTGCGGCTGGTCGAGCGGTCGGGCGACACGCTGGTTGTCGACGTCGACTGCAGCAAGGGCACCTATGTGCGGGTGCTGGCCGAGGACATCGGCAAGGCGCTGGGCTGCGGCGCGCACCTGGCGGCGTTGCGGCGCACTGCCGTCGGCCCGCTCGCGCTGGACGGCGCGGTCGGGCTGCCGGCGCTGGAAGGAATGGAGATCGAGGCGCGGCGGGCGTGCCTGCGGCCCGTCGATGAACTGCTCGGCACCTTGCCGAAAGTGGACCTCGATGGGGAGCTTACGCAGCGCTTCCGCCAGGGCCAGCGCCTCGCGATCGACGCGCAGCCGAAGGGTGGACGGGTGCGGGTGTACGGGGCGGACAGCACATTGCTGGGCACGGCGACGGTCAACGAGTGGGGCGTCGTCGGGCCCGAACGACTGATTTCGAACGAAAAGAGCGCTTCATGAAACGGGCAATCAGGAACGTGGCGATCATCGCCCACGTGGATCACGGCAAGACCACGCTGGTGGACAAGCTGCTGCAGCAGTCGGGGACCTTCCGCGCGAACCAGCAGGTGGCCGAGCGCGTGATGGACAGCAACGACCTCGAGCGCGAGCGAGGCATCACGATCCTCGCGAAGAACTGCGCGGTCGACTACGAGGGCACGCACATCAACATCGTCGACACGCCGGGCCACGCCGACTTCGGCGGCGAGGTCGAGCGCGTGCTGTCGATGGTCGACGGCGTGCTGCTGCTGGTCGACGCGGTCGAGGGGCCGATGCCGCAGACGCGCTTCGTCACGCGCAAGGCGCTGGCGCAGGGGCTGAAGCCGATCGTGGTCGTGAACAAGATCGACCGGCCGGGCGCGCGTGCGGACTGGGTCGTGAACCACACGTTCGACCTGTTCGACAAGCTCGGCGCGACCGAGGAGCAGCTCGACTTCCCGGTGATCTACGCCTCCGCGCTGAACGGCTACGCCGGGACGAGCCCGGACGTGCGGGACGGAAACCTGCGCCCGCTGTTCGACGCCATCCTGAAGAACGTGCCGGGTGCGCGACGACGATCCGGAGGGCCCGCTGCAGCTGCAGATCTGCTCGCTCGACTACTCGAGCTACGTCGGCAAGATCGGCATCGGCCGGATCAGCCGCGGGCGCCTGCGCCCGGGCCAGGAAGTGCTGGTGATGCACGGGCCCGAGGGCGGCCAGAACGCGCCGACGACGAAGGGCAAGATCAACCAGGTGCTGACCTTCGAGGGCCTCGAGCGCCGTCTGGCCGACGAGGCCATCGCGGGCGACATCGTGCTGATCAACGGGCATGGAGGACATCGGCATCGGCTGCACGCTGTGCCCGCCGGACGCGCCCGACGCGCTGCCGCTGCTGAAGGTGGACGAGCCGACCCTGATGATGAACTTCCAGGTCAACACGTCGCCGCTCGCGGGCAAGGAGGGCAAGTACGTCACGAGCCGGAACATCCGCGAGCGCCTGGAACGCGAGCTGAAGTCGAACGTCGCGATGCGCATGAAGGAGACCGACGACGAGACGGTGTTCGAGGTGGCGGGGCGCGGCGAACTGCACCTGACGATCCTGATCGAGAACATGCGGCGCGAGGGCTACGAGCTTGCGGTGTCGCGGCCGCAGGTCCTGTACAAGGAAATCAACGGCGAGCGGCTCGAGCCCTACGAGATGCTGACGGTGGACATCGAGGACGTGAACCAGGGCGCGATCATGGAGGAGCTCGGCCGCCGCAAGGGCGACCTGCAGGACATGCAGCCCGACGGCAAGGGCCGCGTGCGCCTCGAGTACCGCATCCCGGCGCGCGGGCTGATCGGCTTCCAGGGCGAGTTCATGACGCTGACGCGCGGCACCGGCCTCATGAGCCACGTGTTCGACGAGTACGGTCCCGGTGCGCCTGGGCGACGTCGGCGAGCGCCGCAACGGCGTGCTGATCAGCCAGGACGACGGCGAGGCCGTCGCCTACGCGCTGTGGAAGCTGCAGGAGCGCGGCCGCATGTTCGTGAAGCCCGGCGACAAGCTGTACGAGGGCATGATCATCGGCATCCACTCGCGCGACAACGACCTGATCGTCAACCCGGTGCGCGAGAAGAAGCTGACCAACGTGCGCGCGTCGGGCAAGGACGAGCACATCGACCTGGTGACGCCGATCCAGCTGACGCTCGAGTCCGCGGTCGAGTTCATCGCCGACGACGAACTGGTCGAGATCACGCCGCTGAGCATCCGGCTGCGCAAGAGATACCTCAAGGAACACGAGCGCAAGCGCGCCCAGCGCGAGGCGGCATAAACGCTGCGCGTTCATGCCGCCGAAAGGCGGCAATATCAACCGCTCCCTCCCCGGCCCTCCCTCCTGGAGGGAGGGGGAACTGCGATGCGAGCCTTCGGCTGCTGTTGTGCAAGTTGCGATGACCGCCGCAATTGACCGTTCGCTGCACCGCCGCGCCGTGATCCTGATGGTGATCGCGCCGACGCTGTGGAGCATCGCCGGCGTCGTGACGCGTCACCTGTCGCCCGAGCTGCAGGCTGACGGGCGGTTCGAGATCACGTTCTGGCGGAGCTTCTTCGCGGCGCTCACCGTCGCGGGGTTCCTGCTCTTCGTCCGGCGCGACTTCGTCGGCTCGATCCGCCGCGCCGGCGGCCCGGGGCTGCTGTCCGGGGCGATGTGGGCGACGATGTTCGTCTGCTTCATGCTGGCGCTGACGCTCACGTCGACGGCGAACACGCTGATCGTCCTCGCCGTCGCGCCGCTGACGACGGCGTTTCTCGCGTGGGCCGTGCTGCGCTCGCCCATCGCCCCGCGCACCTGGCTGGCGATCGGCATCGCGATGGCCGGAATCGTGTGGATGTTCGCCGGCAGCTTGCGGATCGAGTCGCGCGCCAGCGTGCTCGGCATGCTGATCGCGTTCGGCGCGCCGGTGGCGTCGGCGATCAACGTGGTGATCCTGAAGAAGCGGGGGCAGGGCGTCGACCTGGTTCCCGCGGTGTTCCTCGGTGGAATCATTTCAGCCGCGCTGATGCTGCCGCTCGCGCTGCCATCCATCGCGACCGCCGGGCGACATCGCGCTGCTCGCGCTGCTCGGTTTCGCCCAGCTCGGGCTGCCGTGCATGCTGCTGGTGATCGCCGCGCGCCACCTCGCGGCGACGGAAGTGGCGCTGCTGGCGCTGCTGGAAGTCGTGCTCGGGCCGCTGTGGGCCTGGCTGGGCGCGGGCGAAGTCCCGGCGACCACGACGATCGCCGGTGGCACGCTGGTGCTCGCCGCGCTGCTGATCAACGAGCTGGCGGCGAGGACGGCGACGCGGGCGGCTACTTAGCCGGCGGCGGCGCCATCGTGTCCCGCCCGCGGCAGCGGCGCACGGTAGTCGAGGGCAGCGGCCGGGCCCACGCCTTCAGCCCGCCTGCCGACGAGCGGCCGCCCGCGGGATGGCCAGCGGCGATAATGCGGGCGCGATGGACACTGCCGCCGCCTCTGCCCCGTTGCCGGTCCGCTCGGTGGATCTCTCCAGACCGCTCGCCTGGCTCGCGGCGGGCTGGCGCGACTTCGCGCGCAGCCCTTGGCGGGCCTGGTCCATGGCGGCTTCGTTGCGCTGGGTGGCTGGGTCGTCGTGCTGGCCTCCCTCCGCTTCGGCTGGGTCGCCCCCGGGGCGTTCTCCGGTTTCGTGATCCTCGGGCCGATCCTCGTCACCGGGCTGTACGAGATCAGCCGCCTGCATGCGCGTGGGCAGTCGGCCGGCCTGCGGGACGCCGTTGCCGCATGGCGGCGCGGCACCGCTCCCCTGGTGTGGCTCGGCCTGCTGCTCGCCGTGCTCGGCACGGCCTGGGTCCTGGTCTCGGCGCTGCTGTTCACGCTGTTCGCTCCCGCACCGCTGCGCGGACCGCTCGAGTTCCTCCGGTACGCGTTCGTGGAGCAGGGGGAAGTCTTGTTCGCCATGTGGGCCGTGCTCGGCGGCTTGGGAGTGGCCGTGGTCTTTGCCGTGACCGCGGTGTCGCCGCCTCTGTTGCTCGGCCGTCGCGTGGGATTCCGCCAGGCCCTGCTGACCAGCGTGCGCGCCGTCGGCGAGAACCCCGGGCCGATGACGCTGTGGGCGATCGTGATCCTCGTGGCCACGTCGGCGTCGATCGTCACGGGCATGCTCGGATTCTTCGTCACCGTCCCGGTGCTCGGCCACGCCAGCTGGCACGCCTACCGCGACCTGGTCGATGCGGAGAGCGCGCCGCTGCGCCACCCGTGACCATGGAAGGCACGGTCTTCGGCCTGACCGAGCAGCGCATCGCCGAACTCGGGCTCACGTGGGGCGTCGGCGGCTTCATCCTGCTGATGCTCGTGATCATCTGGAACCTGGCGCGCGATTCGAAGGCGGGCAAGTTCGGCACCTTCATCCTGTTCTTCGTGCTCGCCTTCGGCATCCTCGGCTTCGCGATGAAGTCCGTGATCCAGTGGCTGATGAAGCTGTGACCCGGATAATGGCGATCCGCTCGCCCGTGAACTGATCCGTTGCCTTCCGTCTCCCCCGAGGTCGCATCGCCGTGGCGCTTCTGCGTTGCGCCGATGATGGACTGGACCGATCGGCACTGCCGGTACTTCCACCGGCAGCTGTCTGCGCGCGCGCGCCTGTACACGGAGATGGTGACGACCGGCGGCCTGCTGCAGGGCGATGCCGGCCGCCATCTCGAGTTCAACGCCGAGGAACACCCGGTCGCGCTGCAGATCGGCGGCAGCGAGCCGGATGACCTGGCGCGCGCCGCGCGGCTGGGCGAGCGCCGGGGCTACGACGAGATCAACCTGAACTGCGGCTGCCCCTCGGAGCGCGTCCGGCGCGGCGCCTTCGGCGCCTGCCTGATGGCCGAGCCACGCCTGGTCGCCGACTGCGTGAAAGCGATGCTGGACGCCGTCGACATCCCGGTGACGGTGAAGCATCGCGTCGGCGTCGACCAGCAGGAGGACTACGGCTTCGTGAGCGACTTCGTCGGCGCCGTGGCCGAGGCGGGTTGCCGGGTGTTCATCGTGCATGCGCGCAGCGCATGGCTGAAGGGCCTCAGTCCGAAGGAAAACCGTGAGGTGCCGCCGTTGCGTTACGAGGTCGTGCGCCGCTTGAAGGCCGACTTCCCGTCCCTGGTGTTCGTGCTCAACGGCGGGCTGGCGTCGCTCGACGCCGCGCAGGCCGAGCTGGCGCACGTCGACGGGGTCATGCTCGGGCGCGCTGCGTACCACGATCCGTGGCTGCTGGCCGACGTCGACCGCCGGCTCTTCGGGGACGAGGGTCCGGTGGCATCGCGCGACGAAGTCATCGCGCGGATGACGGCGTACCTGCATCGGGAGGCCGCGCGCGGGACATCGCCCCGTCACGTCGTCCGCCACGTGCTGGGGCTTTATCAGGGAGTGCGTGGAGCGCGGCAGTGGCGGCGCGAACTCAGCGATGCCGCCGTGCTCGAGCGGGAAGGCGCGGATGCGCTGACGCATGCGGCGCAGCGCGTGACGCCTCCCGCGTTGCTGCGCGTCGCCTGATCAGCCGCTGCAGTCCCGCTTGACGTCCGACTCGCGCCGCTTGATCTCGGACTCCGCCTTCTCGATCTTCTCGGCGGTCGATGGGCGGGCGTTCAGCTCGGCCCGCGAAGCCCTGGATCGTTCGAGTTCGCGCCGCGCGTTGTCGCAGCGCTCCTTGGCCTTGGCGTCGGCTTTCGCACGCTCGTCGGCCTGTTTCCGGTCGCGCGCTTCCTGCTGGGCCTGCTCCTTGTCGACCTGCTTCGCAGCCGCGCTTTCCTTCCGGGTGCGCTCCTGCGCGGCCTTCCTGTCGTCGACGCTGATCGGCGGCTCGGTGTTGACCTTGCGCACCGGCACCGTTCCGTCCGGGCACGCCGTGTTGGAGTAGGTGACGCGCCCGTCCTTCGACTCGCAGCGCTGGATCGACTGCGCGGCAAGGGCGGTCGGAATCAGCGCCAGGCCGGCGAGCAGCAGTCGAGCGAAGGGAGAGAAACCGAACGGCATGGCGTCAGTCTAGCCAACGCCATGCCCGAAGTGACCACGACCACTACTGCGCTGCGACTCCGATCGCCTGGCGCACCGCGTCGGCCGCCGTCTTGTTGAAGCGGTACTGGTAGTCGTAGATCTTGGCGCCGGCCTCGTACAGCTTGCCCGGGCGCACGCCGGGCGTGCCCTTGGTCGGCTGGACGAAGGCGATGCGGGCGGACTCCCGCTCCACGTTCGAGACACCGGTGTCGAGCGGATCCACGAGCGCCGGGAAGGACAGCACGACGGCCTTCGTGCCGCCGACGGTCCTCTCCTCCCACTTGCCTTCGGCCACGACTTCCGCGCTGGTGCGGTCGCAGAACAGGGTGCCGGTCTTCGCCGGGAACAACTGCACGGAGCCTGCGCCCTTGGCGCCGGGCTTGAAGAACATCGCATAGGGCTTTGCGCCGTTGCGGTCTTCGTATGCGAGGCAGTAGGGGATCTGCTTGGAGAAGTTGCCGACGAACTGCATCGTGTCCGTCGCGCCCGTGAACGACTCCTTCGACGGCAGCACGAGCACGTCGTCGACGAAGCGCGCGACGACGAGGTAGGCAATCGAATTGGCCGGGAAGCGCGCGCTGCCGGCCTTCGCCGCTTCCTGCTTCGGATAGTTGTCCGGCGTGCGCAGGAAAGGCTGGATCGGCATGTCGCTGACGTCGAACGGCTGCAGCGTGACGGCGATGCGCAGGGGGTTGTCGGCGGCGGAGTACAGCAGGTACATGCTGCCGTCGGGCGCCGGGATCGCGAAGTTCGGCCGGCCGGCCGAGCGTCGCTCGCCGTTCAGCACGAAGCTGCCGACGTCGATGTGGCTGTTGACCGAACCCGTCTTGGCGTCGCTGCTGGTCTCGGTGAGCGCGTAGCGGTTGCCCTGGCCCGGGGTGCCGCTGGCCTTGAGGTTCGCCACCTTGGAACCGTAGATGTAGAAAAGGCCGTCGCCCTTCAGCGCGTCGATCGCGGGCTGGTTGACCGGCTTGGCGCCCGGCACCGGCACCGGCTGGCGCAGCGGCCCGTAGGTCGGCACCTGTTCCTGCTGGGCGAGCGCCGTCGAACCGGCGACCAGGGCTGCAACCGCGATCCAAAGCTTGCTTTTCGTCGTCATGCGTTCCTCTGTGGCTCCCTTGTTTGTGGCTGCATGCTATCCAATGGGGGACGCTTGACCGATCCGAAGAATGGAGGCGGTATCTCCCGTGAAGGCGGGACTCAAGTTCCCAGCCCGCGTCCTAGACCATCTTGCCCGGATTCATGATCCCGAGCGGGTCCAGGGTCTCCTTCAGGCGGCGCATCAGCGCGAGTTCGACCGGCGACTTGTAACGCTGGATCTCCACGCGCTTCAGTTGCCCGATCCCGTGCTCGGCGGAGATGGACCCGGCGTGCCGGGCCACCTGGTCGTGCACCAGGCGATAGACGGCCGGCTGTCGCGCGACGAACTCCGCATCGGACGCGCCCACCGGCGGGCTGACGTTGTAGTGGAGGTTGCCGTCGCCCAGATGGCCGAAGATGACCATGCGGATGCCTGGCAGCTGCTGCGCCAGCAGCGCGTTGGTCTCGGCCACGAAGCGGGCGATCGCCGAGATCGGCACGGCGATGTCGTGCTTGATGTTCGTTCCTTCGGCGGCCTGGGCCTCCGAGATGAACTCGCGCAAGGCCCACAGGCCGCGCGCCTGCGCGACCGACTGCGCCAGCGCGGCGTCGGTCGCGAGGTCCCGTTCGATGGCCTGCTCCGCGACCGCCTGCAGCAGCGCCGCCGCGTGCGCGTCGCTCTCGTGGTCACTCAGTTGCAGCAGCACGTAGTAGGGCGAGCGCCCGGCGAGCGGCGACCGGTGCGGCGGGAAGTGCCGTTCGACCAGTTCCAGGCACAGGTCGGAGAACAGCTCGAAGCCCGTCAGCGCCGGACCGGCGATCGACTGCGCGACTTCCAGCAGCGCCAGCGCCGCCTCCACCGATCGCACTGCGAGCAGTGCCGTCCCTTCGCCCCGAGGCAAGGGAAAAGTCTTCAGGCAGGCCGCGGTGATCACGCCGAGCGTGCCTTCCGCGCCGATGAAGAGGTCGCGCAGGTCGTAGCCCGTGTTGTCCTTGCGCAGTCCGCGCAGGCCATCCCACAGCTCGCCCGAGGGCAGCACGACCTCGAGCCCGAGGGCGAGCTCGCGCGCGTTGCCGTAGCGCAGGACCTGCGTGCCCCCCGCGTTGGTCGACAGGTTGCCGCCGATCGTGGCCGTGCCCTCCGCCGCAAGGGACAACGGGAACAGGCGCCCCGCCTCGGCGGCGGCTTCCTGCACGCGCTGCAGCGGACAGCCCGCTTCGACGGTGATCGTGTTGTTGACCGGATCGACGGTGCGCACGCGATTCATGCGGCCCAGCGACAGCAGGATCGCGCGGCCGGAGTCGTCCGGCGTGCCGCCGCCGACCAGTCCAGTGTTGCCTCCCTGCGGCACGATCGGCGCGTGCGCCTGCACGCACAGCCTCACGACCGCGGCGACTTCGTCCGTGGTCGCAGGCCGCACGACGGCCTGCGCGCGGCCGGTGTAGCGCTTGCGCCAGTCGGTGAGATAGGACGCCGTGTCGACGGGCTCGGTCAGCACGTTGGCGTCGCCGACCGTTGCGCTCAGCTGCTCGAGCAGGTTCACGAGGCCTCTTTCCGCGACTTGGCTGCCTGCTTCAGCGGGCGCAGGTAGACGATGGACGCAATGAAGAACAGCACCGCGAGCGCGATCTCGATGGCGGCGAGCACGTTCACCGGCGCCGCGTCGAAGATGCGTACCGCTCCTTCGAGCACGTACAGCAGCGACAGCATCAGCGCCCACTGCATCGTGTAGGCGTCGGCCCGCAGCAGCCCGCGCAGCGCGAGCGCGAGCGGCAGCGCCTTCAGGGCCAGCCACGAACCGCCCGGACGCAGCGGGGCGATCCAGGTTTCCCACAGCAACGCGAGCGCGATCAGCGACAACCACGCGGCCACCGCGAGGTGCCAGGCAACACGCTGGCGCGGGGAGACGTCCGCGCTCACGCGCGTCCCAGCGCGACGGCCGTCCGCGCGAGGCGGGCGCCGAGCGCCACCGCGAGACGGCGCTCCTCGTCGGTCAGCACGACGGGCGCTCCGCGCCGTCCGAGGTGGCTGGCGCCGTACGGAGTGCCGCCGCTCGCCGTGGCGTCCAGGTCGGGTTCGGTGTACGGAATGCCGAGCACCAGCATCCCGTGGTGCAGCAGCGGAAGCATCATCGACAGCAGCGTCGCCTCCTGGCCGCCGTGCATCGAGCTCGTGGAAGTGAACACTGCGGCCGGCTTGCCGGCGAGGGCGCCCGACAGCCACAGGCCGGACGTCGAATCGAAGAAGTGCTTCAACGGCGCCGCCATGTTGCCGAAGCGCGTCGGCGATCCGAGCGCGATGCCGCCGCACTCCTCGAGGTCCGGCAACTCGACGTACGGCGCGCCCTCGACGGGGACCGGCGGCGCAGCCGCCGTCACGACCGGCACGACCGGAGGGACCGTCCGCACGCGTGCCTGCGCGCCGTCGACGGCATCGATGCCGTTGGCGACCGCGTCGGCAAGGAGGCGGGTGGCGCCATGGCGGGAGTAGTAGAGGACGAGGATGTCCACGCAGGAAGGGCGAGGCGAAGGGATAGGCTGGCATTATAGGAACCGCCGCTTCGCCCTCCCGTCCTCCGACCTTCCCCGATGCATTGGCCCTTCGCCGACACGTTCGACCGCCACCCGCACCTGCGCCGCGTACGCGAGGCGCTGTCGTTCGCGAAAGCGCGGGCGCGCGACGTTCGCCTGGCGCAGGTCGCCGGCAGCCTGACGTTCACGACGATGCTGTCGGTGGTCCCGCTGTTCGCGGTCGCGCTGGCGCTGTTCACCACGTTTCCGCTGTTCGCGCGGTTCCACGGCGAACTCGAGAACTACCTGCTCAGGGCGCTTCCGGGCCAGATCTCGGGCACCGTGCTGCGCTACGTGAACGAGTTCGCGGCGCAGGCTACGGAACTGACGGCCGTCGGCCTGGCGTTCCTCGCCGTCACGGCGCTCACGATGATCGTCACGGTGGACCGGGTCCTGAACGACATCTGGCGCGTCCGCGACCGCCGGCCGTTCGGTCAGCGCGTGCTGATCTACTGGGCCATTCTGTCGCTCGGCCCCCTGGTGATCGGCGCGAGCCTGAGCGCCAGTTCGTTCCTGTGGTCGCAGTCGGCCGAAACCGTGCGGCAGTTGCCGCGGCTGCTGCGCCACCTGCTCGACTACGCGCCGGTCGTGCTCACCGGCCTCTCGTACGCGGCACTCTACGTGTTCGTCCCCAATCGCAGCGTCTCCTGGCGCGACGCCCTGATCGGGGGCTTCATCGCCGCCATCCTCGCGGCGTTCGTCAAGGGCGCCTTCGGGGTGTTCGTGTCGCGGGGCGTCGTGCGATCGGTCTACGGCGCGTTCGCGGTCGTGCCGTTCTTCCTGATCTGGGTTTACCTCGCGTGGTACGTGCTGCTGTTCGGTGCGGCGATCGCCGCGACGCTGCCGCGACTGCGCGCAACGCGCTTCTCGGATGAATCGCGCGCAGGCAACCAGTTCGTCACCGCCGTGGCCCTCCTGAAGGCGCTGCTCGACGCGAAGGCGGACGGCCGCTCGGCGATTCCCACCAGCGAACTCGCGCGTGTCGTGCGCACGCCGACGGAGGAAGCCGAACTTCTGCTCGAGTCGCTCGAGCGGCTGGGCTACGTGAGGCGCGCGGCCGCCACGTTGACGGGGCGGGCCCGGGAGCAGGACTGGCTGCTGGTCTGCGACACGAAGACGATGACGCTCGCGCCGGTCTTCGGCCGCTTCGCGATCGATCCGAACAACACCCTGTTGTCGGCGGCGTCGGTTGGACTGGCGCCCGTGTGCCGGCGATGGTCGGAGGCGGAGTGGCTCAAGGCGCCGATGGAGGAGTCGCTCGGTTCAGGCTAGGGCGTGGCGCGGTGCGAAGCCGCTGCGATCGCCGCGTCGCTTGCACGAGCCAGCGCCGGACGCTCGAGCCGGCCCGTCGAGGCGGCGGGGGATCGCTCTCAATCCGTCTTGTCGGGCGGCGAGTCCGAGGGGTTCGTCGGTGCGGCGCTCCCGAGGCCCCATTCGAGCCAGTCCTCGCCGAACAGTTCGACCGGATGCATCGTGCGTTCCGATCCGTTGCCACAGGCGAGCGAGTCGGACGGGCAGTACTTGTCGCAGCCCCAGCAGATGCGGTGGGGACTCTTCGGGGCGACAGGGAACTTCTTGCTCACGTCGGGTCGGGGCGCTCGGCGATTGGACCCGGCCTGCGGCGGCCGGTTCGCCGAGTGTTTCCTTCGAGGCAGGTCAGGGCAACGGTCCGATCCGTGACAGCAGGCAGCGCCGGTTGCGGGCCGCGCTGAGGAGGGCTTCGATGCCGAGGCCACCGATGACGATGGCGGCCAGCACGGGGCCGACCGACAGGTCGTGCACGAACGACACCAGGATGGCGAGCGCGATGCCCACGAAGAGCGCACCGATCACGACCGCGGCGATGCGTTCCCGCGTGCCCTGGTCCTTCAGCGGGTTCGCGTCGTCGCTCACTGGACTACCCTCGCGCGCTGCGTGCCCCTGGATGAGCGCTTCGGAGCGGCCGTGCGCGCACAGGCGGGACGGGTCGTGCGGCGCAGGGCGACTGAAGTGCTCATCGTGGACCTCGGGAGCGAGCGGTGAGCGCCCATCTTACGGCGCGCCGAGTGCCGGTCAAGTCACGCTGAGCACGAGCGCCGCCGCGCCGAGCACCAGCACGCCGGCAGCCCGCTCGGTAAAGCGGGCAAACCGCGGGTCGCTGGTCAGCCGCGCCGCGCGCGAAGCGAGGTAGCCGTATCCGCCGAGGATGAAGAACTCCGGAATCATCGAGCCGGCCGCAAGCCAGGCCATCTGTGCCCCGACCGGCAGCCTCGGGTCGACGAACTGCGGCAGGATCGATGCGAAGAACACCAGGGTCTTCGGGTTGGCGAGTTGCAGCGTCAGCCCGGACAGGTAGATCGCGCCGGGTGCGCCGCCGGAGCGCTCGTCGCGGGTCACGGTGATGGGCGAGGGCCGCCCGAACAGCGCCGACAGTCCGATGTAGACCAGATAGGCCGCGCCGAGCCACTTCACGGCGATGAAGAAGGCCTTCGATGTCACCAGCAGCGCGCCGAGCGCCGTCGCCGAGATCGCGAAGTAGATCGCGTTGGCGCTGAGGATCCCGAGCGTGGCGTGGACCGACTTGCGCGCCCCGTAGGTCAGGCCGCAGGCGATCACCAGCATCACGGCGGGACCGGGCGACAGCGACAGCGCCGCTTCGGCCAGCACGTACAGCCAGAAGGTGTCCCAGTTGACCGCGTCGAGCCAGTGCCGCCACGAACTAGCTCGCGGGCGCTGCGAACGCGCGCCGAGCGAAGTCCGCCAGGGCCGTGCGCACGCCGTCCGGGTTCTCGGACATCAGCGCGTGGCCGGCGCGGGGCAGCGTCACGACCTCGGGCTGCCGGCAGGCGTCGATCAGCGCCTTCGCCGCGCGCGGCGGCGTCATCGAGTCCGAACTGCCGAGCACGAACAGCACCGGGCATTGCAGTGCCGCCGCCGTTTCGAGTCCCGCCGCATAGCGGCTGCACGCGACGAAGTCGGTCGGCAGCACGGTGCTGCCGTTGCACCGCTGGATGCGCTGCATCAGGCGCAGGTTCTGCCACATGGTGGAGAACCCCGGTCCCGGGTTCGACGGCTTGCGGTCGAATCCCGCGATCGACGGGCTGTGCGACCAGACGTTGATCATGTCGATCGCTTCGTCCGGCGCCTCGCGGGTGGCGGCGAGCAGCGGCTCGGCGACGCGCATCGGGAACGCCGTGGCGACGAGCACGACGCCGCGGACAGACTCCGGCATCCGCTTCGCCAGTTCGAGGGCGATCAGGGATCCCATGCTGTGGCCGACCGCGATCATCCGGGTGACGTTGGCGGACCGCAGCGCATCGGCGATGCGGTCGGCCATCGCCTCGACGGTCTCGAGCGCGGGCCCTTCGCTGCGCATGTGGCCGGGCAGGTCGAGCGCCAGCACGCCGTAGCCGTGGTGCGCCAGGTAGCGGCTCTGCAGGATCCAGACGCTGTGATCGTGCTGCGCGCCGTGCAGGAAGACGACCGTGGGCTTCGCGGCGTCGAACGTCTTGCCGCCGGTGTAGGCGTAGAGCCGGGGCGAGGTCGAGAGGTCCATCAGCCCACCTTCTGCGCGCGCTTCAGCGCCTGGGCGAGGTCGTCGATCAGGTCGGCCGGATCTTCGAGGCCGACGGACAGGCGGATCGTGCCCTGGGTGATGCCGGCCGCTTCCAGCTGCTCGTCCGGCACCCGGAAGTGGGTCGTCGAAGCGGGGTGGATCACCAGCGACTTCGCGTCGCCGACGTTGGCGAGGTGCGAAAACACCTGCAGCGACTCGACGAAGGCGCGGCCGGCGGCGCGGCTGCCCTTCATGTTGAAGCTGAACACCGCGCCGCTCCCGCGCGGCAGCAGGCGCTGCGCGAGCGCGTGGTCCGGATGCGAGGGCAGGTCAGGGTAGGCAACCGACTCGACCGCGGCGTGGCTCGCCAGGAACTCGACGACCTTGCGGGCGTTGTCGACGTGGCGCTGCATCCGCAGCGGCAGCGTCTCGATGCCCTGCAGCAGGAAGAACGCGGTGTGCGGGCTCATGCAGGCGCCGAAGTCGCGCAACCCCTCGCGCCGGGCGCGCAGCAGGAACGGCGCGACCGTGCTCTCCTCGGCGAAGTTCATTCCGTGAAACCCGGCGTAAGGCTCGGTAAGCGTCGGGAATTTGCCGCTGGCGAGCCAATCGAACGTGCCGCCGTCGATCAGCACGCCGCCGATCGCCACGCCGTGGCCGCCGATGAACTTGGTCGCGGAGTGATGAACGAGGTCGGCGCCGTGATCGAACGGCGTCATCAGGAACGGCGTGGTGAACGTCGAGTCGACCATCAGCGGCAACCCCTGGCGGTGCGCGATGTCCGCGACCGCCGGGATGTCGAGCACGTCGAGCCCGGGGTTGCCGAGCGTCTCGCCGAACAGCAACCGCGTGTTCGGCCGGATCGACCGCTCCCAGGCGCCGAGGTCGCGCGGGTCGATGAAGGTCGTGTCGATGCCGAAGCGCGCGAGCGTGTAGCCGAGCAGGTTGTGCGATCCCCCGTACAGCGATCGGCTGGCCACGATGTGCGCGCCGGCGCCCATCAGCGTGACGATCGCAAGGTGCAGTGCCGCCTGCCCGCTGGCCGTCGCGATCGCGCCGACGCCTTTCTCGAGCGCCGCCATCCGTTCCTCGAAGACCGCGACGGTCGGGTTCGAGATACGCGAATACACGTGCCCGGAGCGCTCCATGTTGAAGAGCGCGGCCGCGTGGTCGGAGTCGTCGAAGACGTACGACGCGGTGGCGTAGATGGGTACCGCGCGGCTGCCGGTGGTCGGGTCGGGCGGCTGGCCCGCGTGGAGCGCGAGCGTGTCGAAGCCTGGATAGCGAACGGGCATGGCGGCGGCCTGGTGCGTAGGAATCCGGATGATGCCAAAACGAGCTTCGCCGTATTGCACCTGCACAATGAAATATCGCGCTCGTTTGCCATTGCGCACGAGGCGTTCGAGGACTAGGGTTGGAGGGCGCGTAACGACGGACGGAGGAGACGATGACGACAGTGACCGTGGCCGATGTGGATATCGCACTCCGCCGGCAGCCCTTGATGCGTGAGTTCACGCCGGCGCAGTTCGACCAGTTGATGAACATTGCCGAGCTGGTCGAGTTCGCGCCGAACGAAGTCATCCACCGCGAGGGCGACGAAAGCGACAAGCTGTTCCTGGTCGTCCGCGGGCACGTGGCCATCGAGCTCGCTGGGCGCCTCGAGGTACTTCGGGTCGAGACGGTCGGTCCTGGCGGCGAGTTCGGGTGGTCGTCGATGCTGCACGGCGCGGGCCGCTACTTCCAGTCGCGCGCACTGGACGGCGTCCAGGCCCTCGCGTTCGACGCTGCCGACCTGCGCCAGATGTGCGAGGAAGACCCGCGGTTCGGATATGCCCTGATGACGCGGCTGCTGGCCGTCGTCGCCGAGCGCCTGCAGGCCACTCGGCTGCAGATCGTCGACATGCACTGGACGCCCGCGAAGCGCGCCGGCGCATAGATCGAACACGTCGAGGGCCGAGGGGATCGCGGACGGCCGTCGTCCGCATCCCGGTCCTTCGGCGACGAGTCGGCCCCTTAAACTCCGCGGATGGACACGCGGAGTGCGTTGCATCCCCCGATCGAGCCGTTCGACAGCGGCATGCTGCCGCTCGACGACGTGCACACGATGTACTGGGAGACTTCGGGCAATCCGGACGGCGTTCCGGTGCTGTTCCTGCACGGCGGCCCAGGTGGCGGATCGTCTCCCGAGCACAGGCGCTTCTTCGACCCGGCCTTCTTTCGCGCGGTGCTGTTCGACCAGCGGGGCGCGGGAGCGTCGACGCCGGTGGGCGAGACGAGCGGAAACACGACGCAGCAGCTGATCGAAGACATCGAGCGCCTGCGGGAGTACCTCGGCATCGAGCGCTGGCTCGTCTTCGGCGGATCGTGGGGCAGCACGCTCGGCCTGGCGTACGGGCAGGCGCATCCTTCACGCTGCCTGGGATTCCTGCTGCGCGGCATCTTTCTCGGGCGGCCCAGCGAGATCGACTGGTTCCTGCATGGCTTGAAGAACGTCTTCCCGGAGGCGTGGCACAAGTTCGCCGGAATGCTGCCGCAGGACGAGCGCGGGGATCTGCTGCGTGGCTACCTGAAGCGGCTGTTCGATCCGGACCCGCAGGTGCACATGCCGTATGCGCGCGCGTGGAGCGAGTACGAGGGCACCTGCTCGACGCTGCTGCCGAATCCGGACCTCGTCCGTCACTTCACCGACGAGGCGCTCGGGCTGGCGAGGCTGGAGGCGCACTACTTCGCGCACGAGTGCTTCCTCGGTCCGAACGAGCTGCTCGCCCGGATCGACCGCATCCGCCACCTGCCGGCGTCCATCGTCCAGGCGCGCTACGACATGGTGTGCCCGATCGTGAACGCCGACGAGCTCGCGCGCGCGTGGCCCTCGGCCCGCTACGTGATCGTTCCCGACGCCGGGCACTCGGTGTGGGAGCCGCCGGTACGCGCGGCCGTGATCGCCGAACTCGAACGCCTGAAACTTCGCCTGATGGAGGCCTGATGCCACGCTTTGCCGCGAACATCAGCACGCTGTATCCCGAGCATCCGCTGCTCGATCGCATCGCCGCCGCGGCCCGTGACGGCTTCGCCGCGATCGAGGTTCAATCCCCCTACGCGGCGAGGGCGAGCGAATTGCGGCGCGCGCTGACCGAGGCCCGTACGCAACTGGTCCTGATGAATGCCCCGCAGGGCGACATGGACTCGGGCGAACGTGGTCTTGCTGCGCTTCCGGGCCGCGAAGCGGACTTCGAAGCGTCGATCGCCGAGGCCGTCGACTACGCTCGGGCCGTCGGTGCGCCGCGCGTGCACGTGATGGCGGGCAAGCCCGCCGCAGAGCCGAACGCGGCGGAGGCGGAACGTGTATTCGTGCGGAACCTGCGGCACGCCTGCGCGGCCTTCGCACCTCATGGGATTCGCGTGATGATCGAGCCGATCAACACGCGCGACATGCCGGGCTACTTCCTGACGACACCCGAGCAGGCCGAGGCGATCATCGTGCGCGTCGGTGCGGCCAATCTGGCGCTGCAGTTCGACGTCTATCACGCGCAGATCATGGCCGGCGACGTGTCGAAGCGCATCGAGCGCCTGTTCCCGCGGATCGGCCATGTCCAGATCGCGGGTGTCCCGGAGCGCCACGAGCCGGACACCGGGGAGGTCAACTACCCGGCGGTGTTCCGCCTGCTGGATCGACTCGGCTACGCCGGCTGGGTCGGGTGCGAGTACCGCCCGGCGCGAGGTGCGTCGCCGGGCGGTACGTCGGCCGGACTCGGCTGGCTGCGCCGCTGCTGATCCGCTCGGCTGTCACGCGTATCGGGCGCTTGTTGCCGTCTCGGGGCGCGGCTACGATGGCCTTCCAGTTCAACCGCCGCGCAGCTCCTCCCGTTCTCCCGCGCGGCCAGGAGACACCGATGAAGGTCGCCGACATCCTGCGAGTCAAGGGCAACACCCTGTTCACGGTGACGCCGGATACGCCGCTTTCGCACGCGGTGGCGATGATGGCCGAGCAGGACATCGGCTCGGTGGTCGTGATGGAGTACGGCGAACTGGTCGGCATGCTGACCTTTCGCGAGGTCATCAACCGCGTTCACGCCAACGACGGCGCCGTCGGCGACATCCGCGTGCGCAAGGTGATGGACGATGCGCCGCTGACCATCACGCCGGCAACCGACGTGATGGAGGTGCGGCGGTTGATGCTCGAGCGGCATGCGCGCTACCTGCCGGTGCTCGACGGCCGCACGCTGGCCGGTGTCATTTCCTTCTATGACGTCGCCCGGGCGGTGCTCGAGGAGCAGAGTTTCGAGAACCGCATGTTGAAGGCGTACATCCGCGACTGGCCCGAGCCCGAGGAGGCGCGGTCCTAGTGAGCCCCGGTTCCGCCGGGCCGCTGCCCGACGGCTTCCGGGTCGCTGTCGTCGGTGCGGGCGTTTCCGGCCTCACGTGCGCGAGCACGCTGAAGGCGCGGGGCGCACGCGTCGTCGTCTTCGAATCCTCCCGCCGCCCCGGCGGCCGCGCCGCCTCCGAGATCACGCCGGCCGGCAGCTTCGACCACGGTTCCCAGTACTTCACGGCGCACAGCGCCGATTTCGACAGCCTCGTGTCGGAGTGGTGTGCCGATGGGCTCGTGCAGCCGTGGACGGCGCAGGTGATCGCGGTCGAGGGCGAAGGCGCGGTGGACAAGACCGCATCGGCCCGTCGCTACATCGTCCGCGAGGGCATGCAGGCGCTCGGCCGCAGGCTGGCGGCCGATGTCGACGTACGGTTCGACGTCACCGTCGCTTCCGTGTCGAAGCGCGGCAACTCGTGGCATCTCCTCGATGCGCAAGGCATGAGCCTCTCGCATGGCGGCTACGACGCGGTCGTGCTGGCGTTTCCGCAGCCGGCCGCACTGCTCGGCGGGGCCCCCGAACTGGCCCGGCGCGCGAGGCGGATCGTCTGGCAACCCTGCTGGGCGGCGTTGCTGGCGATCGAGCCGGCGAGCGGTTTCGAGTTCGGCGGCGCCTTCGTCAACGACCATCCGGCACTCGCGTGGGTCACGCGCGAGGAGTCGAAGCTCTCGCCGCGGTCGGCGCCCGGCGAGCGCTGGGTGTTGCATGCGACGCCCCGGTGGTCGGCGCTGCATCTGAATCACTCGGTCGACGACGTCGCCGCAACGCTCGCCGGCGCTTTCGCGAGCCGCTTCAACTTCGGCTTCCGGCCCGCGTTCCTCACCGCGCGGCGCTGGGTCACCGCCACGCCTTCGAATCCGCTGAAGCAGGCTTTCCTGTGGGACCCGGTCCAGCGCATCGGCGCGGCCGGCGACTGGTGCGGCGGCCCGCGGCTCGAGGGTGCCTTCATGTCGGGCCGCAAGCTTGCACAGGCCATCAGCGCATAGCCGCTCGCGCCGCGAACCCCGATAATCACGCGTCGCCCGGGGCGGGCGGGGAGTGGAGTTGAGCGCTGGAAGCCAGTTCGACCTGTTGCGGCAGCGGCGATTCGCGCCGCTGTTCTGGGTGCAGTTCCTCGGTGCCGCCAACGACAACGTCTTCAAGTTCGCGTTCACGCTGCTCGCCACCTACGGCGCATCGAACTGGGGCGGGGTCGACCCGAGGTTGGCGGGATTCCTGATCGGGGGCCTGTTCATCGCGCCCTTCGTGCTCTTCTCCGCGACGAGCGGCCAGTTGACGGATCGCCTCGAGAAGTCCTGGCTCATCCGGCGGGTGAAGGAAGCGGAAATCGTGATCATGCTGATCGCCGCGGCCGGGTTCCTGCTGCAGGTACCGGCGCTGCTGTACCTCACGGTCTTCCTGATGGGGCTGCACTCGACCGTGTTCGGCCCGGTCAAGTACTCCTACCTGCCGCAGCACCTCGACACGCACGAGATCACCGGCGGCAACGGGCTGGTGGAGATGGGGACTTTCGTCGCGATCCTCTTCGGGACCATCGGCGGCGGCTTGCTGATCAACCAGTTCGGACCGAACGGCGCCGCGGCCACCGCTGCGGCGGTCCTCGTCATCGCGGCGCTCGGCCGTGCCGTGGCTCAACTGGTTCCGCTGTCGCCCGCCGCGGACCCGGACCTGCGGATCAACTGGAATCCGATCAGCGAGACCGCCGCCAACCTCCGGATCGCGCACGCGAGCCCCGCGGTCTTCAACTCGATCCTCGGCATTTCGTGGCTCTGGTTCTTCGGCTCGATCTTCCTGACCAGCTTCACGCCGTTCGCGCGCGAGAACCTCGGCGGCGATGAAGGCGTGGTCACGTTCCTGCTCGCGGTGTTCTCGTTCGGCATCGGCACCGGCTCGCTGGTGACCGAGCGGCTGTCGGGCCGCAAGGTGGAGATCGGCCTCGTGCCGCTGGGGTCGATCGGCATGACCGTGTTTGCCGTCGACCTCTATCTCGCATCGCGCGGCTTCGCGACGATGCAGGGCGGCACCCTCGTCGAGTTCCTGCGCCACGACGGCGCCTGGCGCATCGTGTTCGACCTCGCCGCGCTGTCGTTCTTCGGCGGCCTGTACTCGGTGCCGCTCTACGCCCTGATCCAGAGCCGCGCCGAGAAGACGCACGTCGCACGCATCGTCGCCGCCAACAACATCCTGAACGCGCTGTTCATGGTGACAGCTTCGCTGATGGCGGCGGTGCTGCTCTCCGCGGGCCTGACGATCCCGCAGCTCTTCCTGGTCACCGCCATCCTGAACGCCGCCGTGGCGGTCTACATCTATCGCCTCGTGCCGGAGTTCCTGCTGCGCTTCATCGCCTGGGTCCTGGCCCACACCCTGTACCGGGTGCGGTCGATCGAGACGGACCGCATCCCGGACCAGGGCGCGGCCGTGCTGGTGTGCAATCACGTCAGCTTCGTCGACGCGATCGTCATCATGGGCGAGAGCCCGCGGCCGATCCGCTTCGTGATGGACCACCGGATCTTCAGGATTCCATTGATGAACTGGTTCTTCCGGAACGCCAAGGCGATCGCGATCGCGCCGGCCCGGGAGGATCCGACGATGCTGGAGAAGGCCAACGTGCGCATCGACGCGGCGCTGGCCGACGGCGACCTGGTCTGCATCTTCCCGGAGGGAAGGATCACCGACACGGGCGAGATGTACCCGTTCAGGCAGGGCGTGGCGCGGATCGTCGAACGGAATCCCGTGCCCGTGATCCCGATGGCGCTGCGCGGCCTGTGGGGCTCGTTCTTCTCGCGCTTCGGCGGTGCCGCGTTCTCGCGGCCGATCGATGCGCGCCTGCGCCGCGGACTGCGGTCCAGGGTCGAGTTCATCGTCGGCGAGCCGGTTCCGGCAGCCCAGGCTTCGCCCGAGCTCCTGATGCAACGAGTCGCGGAACTTCGGGGCAGCGAACGCTGATGGCAACACGAGCGAAGGGTAATGGTGGCAACGGCGCGCGCCGAACGGCGAGGGCAACGGCGGCAGCGGGCGGCGGCGCAACGGCAACGGCGCCCCGGTCGTGAACCTCGCGCTGCAGGGCGGTGGCTCGCATGGCGCCTTCACGTGGGGCGTGCTGGACGCGCTGCTCGAGGACGGTCGCGTCGGCTTCGAAGGGATCTCGGGCGCAAGCGCCGGAGCGATGAACGCCGTGATGCTTGCGGAAGGCTGGCGGCGCGCGCTCGCGGAGGGCGCCGACCCGCGGTCCAAGGCGCGCGAGCACCTCTCGAAGTTCTGGACCGCGATCGGCGACCGACCGGCGGGCTTCGGGCTGCCGACGCCGGTGCCTTGGTTTGCGCCCCCCTACGGCACCCAGCAGGCCGCGGTGATGTTCGACCTCGTCTCGCGGGTCTTCTCGCCGTACCAGCTCAACCCGTTCGACGTCAACCCGCTGCGCAACGTGCTCAAGCCGCTGGTCGACTTCGAAGCCCTGCGCGCGAAGCCGCCGTTCCGCCTGTTCGTGTGCGCGACCAACGTGCGCACCGGCCGCCCGCGCGTGTTTCGCGAACACGAACTGGAACTCGACATGCTGCTGGCGTCGGCGGCCCTGCCGTTCGCCTTCCACGCGGTCGAGGTCGACAGGGAGTTCTTCTGGGACGGCGGCTACGTCGGCAACCCGTCCCTCTACCCGCTGTTCTATGCGACCAGGACGTCGGACCTGCTGCTCGTGCAGATCAACCCGCTGGTGCGCGACGACGTGCCCGACACCGCGCAGGAGATCATCGAGCGCGTGAACGAGATCAGCTTCAATACCGCGCTGCTGCACGAACTGCGCGCGATTGCGTTCGTCGAGCGCCTGCTGATGGACCGCAAGCTCGACCCGGACAGGTACAAGCGGATCAACATGCACATGATCCAGGCCGAGGAGCAGCTGCGGAAGTACGGCGCGGCCAGCAAGACGAACACGAGTCCCGCGTTCCTGAAGGAACTGTTCGAACTCGGCCGGAAGACGGCGATCGACTGGCTCGATGCCAGCCTGGCCTATGTCGGCCACGCATCGAGCGTCCCGATTGCCGAGCGCTTCCTTTAGCGGGCGGCGCAGCGCGACCCTCGTACAATCCCGCGCCATGTCGTCCACGTTCGGCCATCTCTTCCGCGTCACCAACTTCGGCGAGTCGCACGGGCCGGCGATCGGCTGCGTGATCGACGGCGTCCCGCCGGGACTGGCGCTTTCGGCGGCGGACCTGCAGCCGGACCTCGATCGTCGCAAGCCGGGGACGTCGCGTCACGTCACCCAGCGGCGCGAGCCCGACGAGGTCGAAATCCTCTCGGGCGTCTACGAAGGCGTGACGACCGGCACTCCCGTCGCGCTGCTCATCCGCAACGCGGACCAGCGCAGCAAGGACTACGAGAACCTCCTCGACACGTTCCGGCCGGGACACGCCGACTACACCTACTGGCGCAAGTACGGCCTGCGCGATCCGCGCGGCGGAGGCCGCTCGTCGGCGCGCCTGACGGCGCCGATGGTCGCCGCCGGCGCGGTGGCGAAGAAGTGGCTGCAGGCGACGCACGGCACGCGCATTCGCGGCTGCATGGAGCAGATCGGCGAGGTCGTCATTCCCTTCATGAGCTGGGACGACGTCGAAGGCAACCCGTTCTTCGCGCCGGATGCGGGGTCGGTCGCCGAACTCGAGGCGTACATGGACGCGCTGCGCAGGAGCGGCGACTCGGTCGGCGCGCGGCTGCGCGTCACCGCGAGCGGAGTTCCGGTCGGTCTCGGGGCGCCGCTGTACGACAAGCTCGACGCCGACATCGCGTACGCGATGATGGGCATCAACGCGGTCAAGGGCGTCGAGATCGGCGCCGGCTTCAACGCGGTGACGCAGAAGGGCTCGGAGCATGGCGACGAGCTGCTGCCCGACGGTTTCGCCACCAATCACGCCGGCGGGGTGCTCGGCGGCATCTCGACCGGGCAGGACATCGAGGTCTCGATCGCGATCAAGCCGACGTCGAGCATCCGCCTGCCGCGGCGATCCATCGATCGCGCGGGCGAACCGACCGTCGTCGAAACGCACGGTCGCCACGATCCCTGCGTCGGCATCCGCGCCACGCCGATCGCCGAGGCCATGCTGGCGCTGGTGCTGATCGACCACGTGCTGCTGCATCGCGCGCAGAACGCCGACGTGCGGCACGACGTCCCGCCGATCCCGGCGGCCTCGCGCTCCAGCTGATGTCGAATCGCGCCGCGGCTCCCGACCCCGCCGGTCGGCGGCTGGGGATGTTCTTCGGCGCGTACTTCGCGCTGGTCGGGATCCTCGCGCCTTACATGCCGCTGTACTTCGAGCACCGCGGCCTGACGGCCGTGCAGATCGGCCTGCTGGTGGCGATGGCGCAGGCGATGCGGATGGTCGGGCCGAACCTGTGGGGCTGGCTGGCCGACCGCTCGGGGCATCGAACGCGCATCCTGCGCGCCACCTCGTTCGCGCTCGTCGTGTCGTTCGCGCTGCTCTTCTTCCCCGGCGGCTTCGGCTTCGTGTTCGGCGCGATGGCGTTGGTGAACTTCTTCCAGACGGCGCAGATGCCGGTGGCCGAGGCTCTTGCCTCGGCGCAGCTGCGAGGGCAGGCCGACGCGGCCACCCGTTACGGCCGGCTGCGCGTGATGGGTTCGCTGGCGTTCGTCGCGGTCGTGCTTGCCTCGGGCCCGTTGTTCGATCGCGTCGGGATGCAGGCTGCGCTGTGGGTATGCATCGGGCTCGCGCTGCTGCTGCTTGGAGCGTCGGCCGGCGTGGTCGAGCAGCACGCCGTCGAACTGCCGCACGAGCGCGTGTCGGTGAGGGCGCGCCTCAGGGAGCCGCGCGTCCGCTGGTTCTTCGCGTCGGCCGCCCTGATGGTGTTTGCGCACGGCGCGCTCTACACCTATCTTTCGCTGTACCTCGCGCAGCTCGGCTACAGCAAGACCGCGATCGGGGCGTTCTGGGTCGTCAGTGTCGTGCTCGAGATCGCGTTCTTCCTCACGCAGGGCAAGTGGTTCGCGCGCTTCGGCGTGTTCCCGCTGATGACCTTCGCATTCGGGGTCGCCGCGGTCCGGTTCCTGCTGATCGCTGAGCTGGCGACGGTGTGGTGGGTCCTGGTCCTGGCGCAGGCGATGCACGCGGTCACGTTCGCGGTGCACCACAGCGCTTCGGTATTGACGATCCAGCGCTGGTTCCCGGGACAGGCGGCAGCGCGCGGCCAGGCCCTCTACATCAGCATGGCGTACGGACTCGGCGGTACGGTGGGCAGCCTGGTCGCGGCGTGGCTGTGGGCTGCCCTCGGTCCGTCCTGGGCCTTCGTTGCCGGCAGCGGGGGCGCTGTCCTCGGTTTCTGGGCGGCGGTGCGAATGCGGCGGGCCGATCGCGACCGGACGAAGCCGCACAGGGTGAACCTCGAACTCGACGGGAGCGTGAACGGATGAATCGGATCAGGACGGCCGTCGCGGCCGGCGCGTTGTCGGTGCTCGCGATCGGATGCCAGTCGGAACAGACGACCCAGGCCGGCGTCGTGGGCGTCGACCGCAAGCAGCCGATGACCTCGCTGGTGAGCGCGAAGGAAATCGAGCAGCAGGCGTCGCAGGAGTATTCGCAGTTGATTGCGCAGGCGCAGAAGAAGGGCCTGCTGAACCAGAATCCGCAGCACGTCCAGCGGGTGCGGACGACGGCGCAGCGACTGGTCCCGCACGTCAGCGCGTTCCGGCCGGACGCGCTGAACTGGAAGTGGGAAACCAACGTGCTGACGTCGAAGGACGTCAACGCGTGGTGCATGCCGGGCGGCAAGATCGCTGTCTACACCGGCCTGATCGAACGCCTGGACCTGACCGACGCCGAACTCGCGGCGGTGATGGGCCACGAGATCGCGCATGCGCTGCGCGAGCACGCGCGCGAGCGGATCAGCCGGCAGATGGCGACGCAGACCGGAACGGTGATCGGCGCCGTCGCGCTGGAGATCTTCACCGGCATCCGCATCGACCCGAGTCTCGCGGGCACGGTGTCGCAGGCCGCGTTCGTGCTGCCGAACAGCCGCGAGGCCGAGCAGGAGGCCGACCGCATCGGCGTCGAGCTCGCCGCGCGCGCGGGGTACGACCCGCGCGCCGCGGTGACCCTCTGGCAGAAGATGGCCAAGCTCGGCGGCAGCGCTCCGCCACAGTGGCTATCGACGCACCCGAGCAACGAAACGCGCCTGCAGGACCTCGAGGTCTACACGCAGAAGGTGATGCCGCTTTATCGGGCGGCGGCGCGCTAGGGCCTGCTAACGCTTGGATCGCACATGCGTGACCTCCAGAACGGTCGCAATCTAGGCGCGCCGCCGCCGGCAGGGCGGCTCCCTGTCAAGGCGGCGCAACGACGAGTGCGGGCGTTCTGGAGGATCACCCCGCGGGCCGGGCCTTGGCGGGCCGCGCAGCGTCGTTGCGGCTCCTCGCCTTGCATCAGCAATGGTCTCGTCGCCGCGCCTAGCCGCGCGGCCCGCCAAGGCCCGGCGCATGCGCGAGCCAAGCGTTAACAGGCCCTAGGCGATGACGAGGTCGGCGCGCGCCGTCTGCCGGGTGGCGCGCGCGAGCGGGTGCGCGTCCGGCGTGGGCGGGCCGACGCGCAACGTCAGCGCGGCCTGCTCGTCGGCGTTCAGTCGCGCGAACAGGAAGTCGGTTCGATTGCCTGGATCGTCCGGCAGGTAGAGCTGCGTGGCGAGCACGCGCCCGTCGGCGGCCTGCACGCGGACGTGGATGTGCGGCGTGCGTCCGGGGTAGGCGACCGGACGGATCGTGCGGAAGTGGAACGCACCGCCGGCGTCCGTGGCGGCCACTCCGTAACCCTGGAAGTCCGGATCGCGTTGGGACTCGGCGCCGCCGTCCGGATGGTGATAGACAGCGAAGGCGTCGCACTGCCAGATCTCGACCGCGGCGTTGGCCACCGGGCTGCCGCGCCGGTCGAGGACCCGTCCGGTGAAGTACAGCGGAATGCCCTGGGTCCGCACGCGATCTCCATCCACGCGCAGCAGGTCCGCATCGGTTTCGCGCGGCCGTTCGGACGCGCGGCGGGGATAGAAGGGGCCGAGCGTCTGCGCCGGCGTGACGCCGGCCGTCGGCCGGGCGCGCGCGAGCGGAAGCGCGACGGCACCGGCGATGCCGGCGACGAACAGGCGGCGCTCCATCGTGCTTCGATTGTTCCGGCGTTCGCTCACTGGGTCACCCTCCGCGCTGCGCGCTCATCGTGCCCCCTTGGCGCTGCGCGCCGTCCCCCAGGGGGAGCGAGCGCCTTCGGAGCGGCCGGGCGGCGCTCATGTGGACTCCTCGCTCATCCTGCTGCCTGAGACATGTTCGCGGGGCGTTGCGTTCCGGATCGGCCGCGTCCGGATGGCATAATCGCCACTGACGCCGGGCTTTTCCCGGCGCGGTTTTTTCTGGCATGGCCGCCGCGCGCACACTGTACGACAAGCTCTGGGACGATCACGTCGTTCACGTCGAGGAAGACGGGACGACGGTCCTGTACATCGATCGGCACCTGGTCCACGAAGTGACGAGCCCGCAGGCGTTCGAAGGGCTGCGTCTCGCGGGCCGCAGGCCGTGGCGCATCAGTTCGGTCGTCGCGACGGCCGACCACAACACGCCGACGACCGACTGGGACCGCGGCTACGAGGGTATCGCCGATCCGGTCTCGAAGGAGCAGATCGTCGAGCTCGACAGCAACATCAGGCAGTTCGGGGCGGCGGCGTACTTCCCGTTCCTCGACAAGCGCCAGGGCATCGTCCACGTGATGGGACCGGAGCAGGGCGCAACGCTGCCGGGCATGACGGTCGTCTGCGGCGATTCGCACACCAGCACCCACGGGGCGTTCGGCGCGCTGGCTTTCGGCATTGGCACCAGCGAGGTCGAGCACGTGCTTGCCACGCAGACGCTGCTGATGAAGAAGGCGAAGAACATGCTGGTGCGCGTCGACGGCAGGCTGCCGGCGGGCTGCACCGCGAAGGACATCGTGCTCGCGATCATCGGCCGCATCGGCACGGCGGGCGGCACCGGCTACGCGATCGAGTTCGCCGGCGACGCCATCGAGGCGCTGTCGATGGAAGGCCGGATGACCGTCTGCAACATGGCGATCGAGGCCGGTGCCCGTTCGGGCCTGGTCGCGGTGGACGAGAAGACGATCGAGTACGTGCGCGGACGGCCGTTCTCGCCCGAAGGCGCGATGTTCGAGCCGGCGGCCGCCGCGTGGCGCCAGTTGCGCTCGGACCCCGGTGCGCGCTTCGACCACGTCGTCGAGCTGCGCGCGGAGGAGATCGAGCCTCAGGTCACCTGGGGCACGTCGCCGGAGATGGTGACGTCGGTGAAGGGCCAGGTGCCCGACCCCGACGCGGAGAAGGACCCCGTCAAGCGCGAAGGCATCGAGCGCGCGCTCAAGTACATGGGCCTGGCGCCGAAGACCCCGATCACCGCGATCCGTGTCGACAAGGTCTTCATCGGCTCGTGCACGAACTCGCGCATCGAGGACCTGCGCGAGGCCGCGTGGGTCGTGAAGCGCCTGGGCAAGCGCGTCGCGTCGAGCGTGAAACTGGCGATGGTCGTGCCGGGCTCGGGCCTCGTGAAGGCGCAGGCCGAGAAGGAAGGACTGCACGAGATCTTCAAGGCGGCGGGCTTCGAGTGGCGCGAGCCGGGCTGCTCGATGTGCCTCGCGATGAACGCCGACCGCCTCGAGCCGGGCGAACGCTGCGCCTCGACCAGCAACCGCAATTTCGAGGGCCGCCAGGGCGCGGGCGGCCGCACGCATCTGGTTTCTCCCGCGATGGCCGCGGCAGCGGCGATCGAGGGGCATTTCGCTGACGTGAGGAGACTCCAATGAAGCAACTGCTCGTCGTTCTGATCGCCGCTCTCGTCGCTGCATTCGCGACCACGGGCTGCAACACGGTGGCTGGCATGGGCAAGGACATCGAGGCCGCCGGCGGCGCGGTCGACAAGGCCGCGACGGACACCAAGAAGAAGATGTAGGGAGCGGTTCTGGACGCCTTCACCGTTCATCAGGGGCTGGTCGCGCCGCTGGATCGCGCGAACGTCGACACGGACGCGATCATCCCGAAGCAGTTCCTGAAATCGATCAGGCGGACCGGTTTCGGCCCGAACCTGTTCGACGAGTGGCGCTACCTGGACCACGGCGAGCCGGGCATGGATCACTCGAAGCGGCCGCTGAACCCGGACTTCGTGCTGAACCAGCCGCGCTACCAGGGGGCGACCATCCTGCTCGCGCGCAAGAACTTCGGCTGCGGCTCTTCGCGCGAGCACGCGCCGTGGGCATTGCAGCAGTACGGCTTCCGGGCGGTGATCGCGCCCAGCTTCGCCGACATCTTCTTCAACAACTGCACCAAGAACGGCCTGCTGCCGGTGGTGCTGCCTGAAATCGTGATCGACCGCCTGTTCCACGAGGTTGCGGCTCATCCAGGCTACCGGCTCACGGTCGACCTGCCGCGGCAGAAGGTCATCGAGGCCGACGGCCGCGAGCACGACTTCGATGTCGCGCCGTTCCGGAAGTACTGCCTGGTCAACGGCCTGGACGACATCGGTCTGACGCTGCGCCACAAGGACAAGATCGCGGCGTTCGAGAGGGAACGGCTGATGAAACAGCCGTGGCTCGCCAAGACGAGCTGATCACTCCACTTCGTTCCGGTGCGGGCAGGGGCGGGGTGAACAACAACCGGTCCGCGCGGGGATGAGCATGAAAGTCGCAGTCCTGCCGGGCGACGGCATCGGCAAGGAGATCGTGGCCGAGGCCGTCAAGGTGCTGCAGGCGCTGGATGAGCGCTGCGAGCTCGAGTTCGCCGACGTCGGCGGCGCCGCGTACGAAGCGCATGGGCATCCGCTGCCGGAAGCGACGCTGAAGCTCGCGCAGGCGGCCGACGCTGTGCTGTTCGGCGCGGTCGGCGACTGGAAGTACGACAAGCTCGAGCGCGCGCTGCGTCCCGAGCAGGCGATCCTCGGGCTGCGCAGGAACCTCGGCCTGTTCGCGAACTTCCGGCCGGCGCTGTGCTACGCGGAGCTCACGCACGCCTCCAGCCTGAAGCCGGAGCTCGTCGCCGGGCTCGACATCCTGATCGTGCGCGAGCTGACGGGCGACATCTACTTCGGCCAGCCGCGCGGGCGGCGCCTTGCTCCGGACGGGCCGTTCGCCGGCCATCCCGAGGCGTTCGACACGATGCGCTACAGCCGCCCGGAAATCGAGCGGATCGCGCACGTTGCGTTCCAGGCCGCGCGTCGGCGCAATCGCAAGGTCACCAGCGTGGACAAGGCCAACGTGCTCGAGACCTTTCAGTTCTGGAAGGACGTCGTGACCGAGGTCCACGGCCAGTATCCCGACGTGGAACTGGAGCACATGTACGTCGACAACGCCGCCATGCAGCTCGTCCGGGCGCCGAAGAGGTTTGACGTGATCGTCACCGGGAACATGTTCGGGGACATACTCTCCGATGAAGCGGCGATGCTGACCGGATCGATCGGCATGCTCCCTTCGGCGTCGCTCAATGAGCGGAACCGGGGGCTGTACGAGCCGTCGCACGGCAGCGCGCCGGACATCGCCGGCAAGGGCGTGGCCAATCCGCTGGCGACGATCCTGTCCGCGGCGATGATGCTGCGCTACTCGCTGAACCGGGCCGAGCAGGCCGACCGGATCGAGGCCGCCGTGCGCAAGGTCCTGGGACAGGGACTGCGCACCGCGGACATCTGGAGCGAGGGCACGAAGAAGGTCGGGACGAAGGACATGGGCGACGCGGTGGTCGCGGCGCTGAACGGATAATCGACAGGCAGACAGCCAGCAGGGGCGAGGGAAATGAAAGTAGGCATCGTGGGTTGGCGCGGCATGGTGGGCTCCGTACTGATGGAGCGCATGACCGCGGAGCGGGACTTCGAACTCTTCGACTCGGTGTTCTTCAGCACGTCGAACGCCGGCGGCGCGGCGCCCAGGGTGGCCCGGGCCGCCCCGACGCTGAAGGATGCTGCGGACATCGGCGCGCTGAAGGAGTGCGACACCATCGTCACCTGCCAGGGCGGCGATTACACCAACGACGTCTTCCCGAAGCTGCGGGCCGCCGGCTGGAACGGTTACTGGGTCGACGCCGCCTCGTCCCTTCGGATGAAGGACGACGCGGTCATCATCCTCGACCCGGTGAACCTGCCGGTGATCAAGGACGCACTCGCCAAGGGCGTCAAGAACTACATCGGCGGCAACTGCACCGTCAGCCTGATGCTGATGGCGCTCGACGGCCTGCTCAAGGAGAACCTGGTCGAGTGGGTTACCGCGATGACCTACCAGGCGGCCTCCGGCGCCGGGGCGCCCAACATGCGCGAGCTGCTGGACCAGATGGGCACGGCGCACGGCAGCGTGAAGGACCTGCTGGCGGATCCGAAGTCGGCGATCCTCGACATCGACCGCAAGGTGTCGCAGGTGCTGATGTCCGACCAGTTGCCGAAGGCGAACTTCGGGGTCGCACTGGCCGGGAGCCTCATCGCCTGGATCGACAAGGACCTGGGCAACGGTGTCAGCCGCGAGGAGTGGAAGGGCGGGGCCGAGGCGAACAAGATCCTGGGCAAGCCGGCGATGGGCCAGCCGGGATCGCTGATCGTCGAAGGCCTGTGCGTCCGCATCGGGGCGATGCGCTGCCACAGCCAGGCGCTCACGATCAAGCTGAAGAAGGATCTGCCGCTGGCCGAGATCGAGCAGTTGCTGGCGCGCGGCAACGAATGGGTCAAGGTGATTCCGAACAACCGCGAAGCCAGCATTCGCGAACTGTCTCCGGCTCGGGTCAGTGGAACGATGGCCGTGCCGATCGGCCGGCTGCGCAAGCTGGCGATGGGCCCGGAGTACCTGTCGGCCTTCACGGTCGGCGACCAGCTGCTGTGGGGCGCGGCCGAACCGCTGCGTCGCATGGTTCGCCTGCTCCTCAACAAACTCTGATCGCTGCCGATCATCTCTTCCGGGCGCCGCGTCTTTCGCGGCACCCGCGTCGGCATTTCTCACATAAAGGCGGGACTTACGGCTATTTCTAAGCTTGCCGCCCTAAGTCCATGAATGTTATGTTCGAACGACGTTGTATCCCACTGCCAGGGGGCGGAATGCCATCCCAAAAATTCGCGCGCGCGCCCCTTTGGTGCGCGGTTTCGGTTGCCTTCGGACTTGCCATTGCGAGTCCCTACGCGGACGCCGCAGGCTTGGGCCGGCTGACCGTTCAGTCCGGGCTGGGACAGCCGCTGAAGGCCGAACTGGAGGTCACCGCCGTCGGCCGGGACGAAATGCCGACGCTGCAGGTGAAGCTGGCGCCCCCGGCTGCTTTCCGCGCCGCGAACCTGGAATTCAACCCCGCCCTGAGCAACTTGCGGTTTGCGCTCGAAAGGCGGGCCGACGGCAACTACTTCGTCCGCATCAATTCGCCGCAGCCGGTCAATGAGCCCTACCTCGACCTGATGGTCGAGCTCACCTGGGCCACGGGCCGGGTCATCCGCGAGTACACCGTCCTGCTGGATCCGCCGTCGTTGCGGCAGCAGGCCGAAGTCGTGGCACCCGTCGCGCCGCCTGCGCCGGTCGCCGCACCGGCTCCGGCGCGTCCGGCCCCGGCCGCGTCGGCGCCGTCGACCGCGACCGTGGCGCCGCCGGCTGCACCGGCGCCGGCCCCGCGGCCCGCCGCGCCGGCCCCGGAAGGCAGCTATACGGTCAAGGCCGGCGACACGCTGGGCAGGATCGCCTCGCAGAACCGGCCCGCCGGCGTGTCGCTCGACCAGATGCTGGTCGCGATGTTCCGCCAGAATCCCGAGGCGTTTGCCGGAAGCAACATGAACCGCCTGAAGGCGGGCGCGAAGCTGAACATTCCGTCCGCGTCCGATGCGGCCGCTCTTGCGGCCGAGCGAGGCTCGTCGGGAAGTGGTGGCCCAGAGCGCCGACTTCGCGCAGTACAAGAGCCGGCTCGCGCAGGCTGTCACAGGAACTCCGGCCACGGCGGCGACGCCGTCGACGACTGCCGCGGGCGGCGGCCAGGTCACGACCCGGGTCGAGGACAAGGGCGCCGCGGCGCAGCCCGCCGGTGACCAGCTGAAGATCGCAAAGGCTGACGACAAGGGCGCCGCGGCTGCGGCGGCCGCGAAGGCAGACGAAGCCGCCGCCAAGGCGCGCGCGCTGAAGGAAGAAGAGGAGAAGGCCGAACAGCTCCGGCGCACCAACGAGGCGCTGAAGAAGGCGCTCGAAGTCCAGAGCAAGGCCGGCACCCAGGTCCAGCAGCAGGCCGAGCAGAAGGCGGCTCCGGCACCCGCTCCGGCGGCTGCTCCGGCCGAAGCGCCGAAGGCGGAACCGGCGAAGGCCGAAGCGCCGCCGCCCGCCCCGGCCGTCAAGGCCACGCCTCCGGCGACGCCGCCGCAGGAAGCTCCGAACGCGTTCGTCGACATGCTCGGCAACACGACGACGCAACTCGGGCTCGTGGGCATCGTTGCGCTGCTGGCCGGCCTGTTCGGCTGGAGCGCGTACCGCAAGCGGAAGACCGAAGGCACCGAGCGCTTCAAGGAAACGAACGAAGGCCTGCAGGCGAACTCGCTGTTCGGCGCGACCGGCGGCCAGAGCGTCGACACCGGAACCAGCACGTTCAACTCGAGCTTCATCCCGGCGGCCTCCCAGCTCGACTCCAACGAAGTCGATCCTGTGGCGGAAGCGGACGTGTACATCGCTTACGGCCGCGAGGAGCAGGCCGAGGACATCCTCAAGGAAGCCCTCCGCCTGCAGCCCGATCGGCACGCCGTGCGGCTGAAGCTGCTGGAGATCTACGCGCGGCGCGGCGACAAGGCGGCGTTCATGGCGATCGCCGAGGACCTGAAGGAGCGTACCGGCGAGACCGGCGAGGACTGGGCGAAAGCGCTTCGACTTGGCCGCACGATGGATCCGGACAACCCGATGTTCGCCGGCGCGCCGATGACCGAACTGGCGCGCGGCCCGGCGACGGCGTTCCGCCTCGACCCGGACACCGCCATGGGCCGCCCGTCGACACTGACCGGTGCGCCGACGGCCGGGCTCGACCTGTCCGGCCTCACCGCGAACTCGGCCTTGTCGTCGGACACGGCATCGAGTGCGCCTCCGCTGACGCGCATGGTCGTCGACACGCGGATGAGCGACACGGAGATGAGGCGCCTGGACACGAAGATGCCGGACACGATTCCCGTGCCGGCACCGGCTCCCATGGCCGCACCGTCCGCGCATGCGCCGACGACGCAGTTCCGGGCAACGCTGACGGACGGGGAGAGCAAGAACACGATCTCGGCGCCGACCGCCCAGAACGCCGACTTCGGCTCGCTCGACTTCGACCTCGGGCCGACGAAGATGAACTTCGGCCCGACGACGCAGGGGCCGGACACGAAGCTGGACGGGCTGCAGGACGCGGCCTTCGCACCGACGGCTCCGAAGCAGCCCGCCGTCGAGGCCCCGATCGAGCCGCCGGCCGCAGAGCAGCCGGTGATGGCAACCGCGGTGGCGACCGCCATCGGCCAGATCCCGGACCTGGACCTGAACATTCCGCCGTCGAAGCCCGCCGCTCCGGCGCCTGCACCGGTTCCGCCGCCGGCTGCGGCCGTCAAGCCGGCCGAACAGGAGGAAGCGCTTTCGCGCCCGACCGTCATCGGCCTGATGAAGGCGCCGGGCGTGAACACGATGATGCTGTCCGGCCTTCCGGAGGACGCCGCGGCGCGCCTGACGTCGAACACCGAGCAGGCCACGGTGCCGCTGATCGACTTCGACCTGTCGGCGATCAGCATCGACGCGGCCACCAAGCGTGGCGAAACGGAACCCGGCAGCGCGCTCGCGCAGCAGATGGCCACCAAGCTCGATCTTGCGCGGGGTTACATCGACCTCGGCGTGAAGGACGGTGCGCGCGAGCTGCTGGATGAAGTGATGCGCGACGGCACGCGCGAGCAGCGCTCCGCCGCCGTCGACCTCATCAAGCAGATCGAGAACTGAGTCCCGCGGGTCGGAGCCGACCCGCGGCGCTTCCCGTGCGCATCGCACTCGGCCTCGAGTACGACGGCGCCGCCTTCACGGGCTGGCAGACCCAGCCGGACGGACGCGGAGTCCAGGACGCACTCGAGCGCGGCCTGGCGGCGGTCGCCAGGAAGCCAACGCCGACGATCTGCGCCGGTCGCACCGACACCGGGGTGCATGCGCTCGACCAGGTCGTCCACTTCGATACGGACGCGGTCCGCCCGCTCGATGCCTGGGTGCGCGGAGTCAACCGCTTCCTCCCGCACTCCATGGCCGTGCGGTGGGCGCGGGAAGTGCCGGATGCTGTTCCATGCGCGCTTCAGCGCCGAGCGCCGCACCTACGACTACTGGATCCTGAACGACCCCGTGCGATCTCCGCTCGCGCATGCGCGAGCCGGCTGGGTCTTTCGTCCGCTCGATGCGAGCGCGATGCACGAAGCGGCCGAGCGCCTCGTTGGCCGTCACGACTTCACGTCGTTCCGGTCGGCGGAGTGCCAGGCGGCGTCGCCGGTGCGCGACCTGCGCGAACTGAGCGTGGCCAGGCGAGGGCGCCTGATCCGTGTGCGCGCGAGCGCGAACGCCTTCCTTCACCACATGATCCGCAACATCGTCGGCACGCTCGTCTACGTGGGACTCGGCCGCCATGATCCGGCCTGGGCGGCCGAGGTGCTGGAAGCACGCGATCGGTCGCGTGCGGCGCCAACCTTCTCGCCAGCCGGGCTTTATCTCGTGCGGGTCGAGTACGATCCTTCGTTTCAACTGCCGGCGCCTTCGGCGACGGTGCCGGCCTGGCTGGATGCGTACCCGGATCAAGATCTGCGGATTGACCCGTGAAGCGGATGTGGCGACCGCCTGTGCGGCGGGCGCCGATGCGGTCGGCTTCGTCTGCTACCCGAACAGCCCGCGCCACGTCGCTCCGCAACGACTGCGGGCGCTCGCGCGGGAACTCGGCCCGTTCACCGTTCCCGTCCTCTTGTTCGTGAATGCCGCGCCTGACCGCGTTCAGGCGGCGCGCGACGCGGTGCCGACGGCGGTGCTCCAGTTTCACGGTGACGAGCAGGAGCCCGAGTGCGCGCGCTACGGCGCGCCATACGTGCGTGCCGTGCGCATGGCCGAGGGGGTCGATTTGCTAGACTGCGAACGCCTTTTCCCCTCTGCGGCGGCTCTGCTCCTCGACACGCCGTCCGAGGCCTACGGCGGCAGCGGCCGCGCGTTCGACTGGTCGCGGATTCCAGCCCGCCGCTCCAGCCGCGTGATACTCGCCGGCGGGCTCAACAGCGACAACGTGATGCGGGCCGTGCAGGCGGTGCGGCCGTACGCGGTGGATGTCAGCAGCGGCGTCGAGGAGGCCCCGGGCATCAAGAGCGCGACGCGCATCAAGGAATTCGTCGACGCGGTCCGGCGGGCGGACCAGCAGGATCCACATTGAGAACAAGCGATGTCTGCAACGAAATTCCGGAAGGCCGCATGAAGGTGTACGACCTGCCCGACCAGCGCGGGCACTTCGGCCCATACGGCGGCGTGTTCGTCGCCGAGACGCTGATGCACGCGCTCGACGAACTGCGCGCGGCGTACGACCGCTACCGCGCGGATCCCGAGTTCGTCGCCGAGTTCAAGGACGAGCTCGCGCACTTCGTCGGCCGTCCGAGCCCGATCTACCATGCGCGGCGCTGGAGCGAACTGCTCGGCGGCGCGCAGGTCTACCTGAAGCGCGAGGACCTCAATCACACGGGCGCGCACAAGATCAACAACACGATCGGCCAGGCGCTGCTCGCGCGGCGAATGGGCAAGCGGCGCGTGATCGCCGAGACGGGCGCGGGGCAGCACGGCGTGGCCACGGCCACGGTGGCGGCCCGCTTCGGCATGGAGTGCATCGTGTACATGGGCAGCGAGGACGTCGGGCGGCAGGCCGCGAACGTCTATCGGATGAAGCTGCTCGGCGCGCAGGTCGTGCCGGTGGAAAGCGGCAGCCGCACGCTGAAGGACGCCCTGAACGAGGCGATGCGCGATTGGGTGACGAACGTCGAGAACACGTTCTACATCATCGGCACCGTCGCGGGCCCGCATCCGTATCCGATGATGGTGCGCGACTTCAACTCGGTCGTCGGCAAGGAGTGCATCGAGCAGATGCCGCAGATGGCCGGCCGGCAGCCGGATGCGGTGATCGCGTGCGTCGGCGGCGGCAGCAACGCGATGGGCATCTTCTACGACTACATCCCGCACGAGCAGGTGCGCCTGATCGGCGTGGAAGCGGCGGGCGAGGGCCTGACGACGATGCGCCACGCGGCGAGCCTGCAGATGGGAACGCCGGGCGTGCTGCACGGCAACCGGACTTACCTGCTGCAGGACGAGAACGGCCAGATCACCGAGACGCACTCGGTCAGCGCCGGCCTGGACTACCCGGGCGTCGGCCCTGAGCACGCGTGGCTGAAGGACAGCGGACGCGCAGAGTACGTCGGCGCCACCGACGAGGAAGCGCTGAAGGCCTTCCACGAGTGCTGCCGCATCGAGGGCATCATCCCTGCGCTCGAATCCAGCCACGCGCTCGCGTACGCGACGAAGCTGGCGCCGACGATGCGCAAGGACCAGATCCTCCTGGTGAATCTCTCGGGCCGGGGCGACAAGGACCTGCACATCGTGTCCGAGGCGAGCGGGCTGGAGTTCTACTGCCGCGCCTCGTGCCGCGAGGCTACGCTCGAGTACAGGCGCAACCACCCGGGAGGCCAGTGATGTCCCGCATCGCGGCGCGCTTCGCATCCCTGCGCCAGCAGGGCCGCAAGGGCCTGATCCCGTACATCTGCGCCGGCGATCCCGACGCCGGCCTCACCGTCCCGCTGATGCACGCCCTCGCGCGCGCCGGCGCCGACGTGATCGAGCTGGGCGTTCCGTTTTCCGATCCGATGGCCGACGGTCCCGTGATCCAGCGCGCCGCTGAACGCGCGATCCGCAACGGCGTCGGCCTGAAGGCGACGATCGAGCTCGTCGCCCGCTTCCGCGAGACGGATTCGTCGACGCCAGTCGTGCTGATGGGCTACGCGAACCCGATCGAGCGCATGGGACGCGAGGCGTTCGCGAAGGCGGCGAAGGCCGCCGGCGTGGACGGCGTCCTGGTGGTCGACTACCCGCCGGAGGAGTGCGAGGAGTTCTCCGGGTCGATGCGCGCGGCCGGAATCGATCCGATCTTCCTGCTCGCCCCGACTTCGACCGACGAACGCATCGAAGCGGTCGCCCGGCACGCCTCGGGCTACCTGTACTACGTGAGCCTGAAGGGCATCACCGGGGCCGGGAATCTCGACACCGCCAGCGTGGCGGCGAGGATGCCGCTGATCCGGCGCGTGACCGACGTGCCGGTGGGTGTCGGCTTCGGCATTCGGGACGCCGCGACCGCGCGCTCGGTCGCCGAGGTGGCCGATGCGGTCGTGATCGGCTCGCGCATCATCCAGGAGATCGAGTCCACTCCGCGCGACGCGGCGGCGGAAGCCGTGGAGCGCTTCGTGGCAGGCATCCGGGCGGCGCTCGATGCGGCCCCTGTCAAGGTGGCAGCGTGAGGAGAACCGAATGAGCTGGATCGACAAGATCCTCCCGCCGCGCATCAAGCGCGAGGAGGGCGCGGCGCGCAAGCAGGTGCCCGAGGGCCTGTGGACCAAGTGCCCGAGCTGCGAAGCGGTGCTGTACAGCGCCGAACTGCAGAAGTCGCTGCAAGTCTGCCCCAAGTGCGGCTTCCACATGCGCATCGGCGCACGGGAGCGCCTGGACGCCTTGATGGACGCCGAAGGCCGCTACGAGATCGGCCAGGAGGTGCTGCCCGTCGATGCCCTGAAGTTCAAGGACAGCAGGAAGTATCCGGAGCGCCTGCAGCAGGCGATGAACGATACCGGCGAGACCGATGCGCTGGTGGCCATGGGCGGCTCGATCCGCGCGCTGCCGGTGGTGGTCGCCTGCTTCGAGTTCGACTTCATGGGCGGCTCGATGGGTTCGGTGGTCGGCGAGCGTTTCGTGCAGGGCGTGAAGGTCGCGATCGAGCAGAAGGTGCCGTTCATCTGCGTCACCGCGACCGGCGGCGCGCGGATGCAGGAAGGCCTGCTGTCGCTGTTCCAGATGGCGAAGACCACGGCGATGATCGCGAAGCTGGCCGAGGCGAAGCTGCCCTTCATCTCCGTGCTGACCGACCCGACCATGGGTGGGGTGTCGGCGAGCTTTGCGTTCGTCGGCGACGTCGTGATCGCGGAACCGAAGGCGCTGATCGGCTTTGCCGGGCCGCGTGTCATCGAACAGACGGTGCGCGAGAAGCTGCCCGAGGGATTCCAGCGCGCCGAGTTCCTGCTCACAAAGGGGGCGATCGACATGATCGTCGACCGGCGCCAGATGCGCGACGAAATCGCGCAGTTGCTCGCGCTGCTGCTGAAGCAGCCCGCGGACGCGATTGCATAACGGTTCGGGGGCGCCGGCCGCTGCGCGTCCGGCGACGCAATCTTGGAAAGCTCGCTCACGGATTGGCTCGGGCGCATCGAGCGGCTGCACGCCAGCTCCATCGACCTCGGGCTCGATCGCGTGCGCGCGGTCGCCGACCGGCTTCAGCTGAAGCTCGACGTGCCGACGATCGTCGTCGGCGGCACCAACGGCAAGGGCTCCACGTGCGCGATGCTCGATAGCGTCCTGCGCGCGGCCGGCTACCGCGTCGGCCTGTACACGTCGCCGCATCTGCTCGAGTTCAACGAGCGCTGCCGGATCGACGGCGTCAACGCGGCCGACGCCGACCTCGTCGAGCAGTTCGAAGCCGTCGAGGCGGCGCGCGGCGGCACGACGCTGACCTACTTCGAGTTCACGACCCTGGCGGTCCTGCGCCTCTTCACCCGCAGGCCGCTGGACGCGCTCGTGCTCGAGATCGGGCTTGGCGGGCGGCTCGACGCCGTGAACATCGTCGATGCGGACGTCGCCATCGTCACGTCGGTCGACCTGGATCACATGGACTACCTCGGGCCGACGCGCGAGGACATCGGCTACGAGAAGGCGCACATCTACCGGGCCGGCCGGCCTGCGATCTGCAGCGATCCCGCGCCGCCCAGGTCGCTGCTCGACCACGCGGACCGCATCGGCGCCGATCTCTGGCGCTTCGGGCGCGACTTCAACTACCAGGGCGACCGGCAGCAGTGGGCTTACGCCGGCCGGCGAGTGCGCAGGTCCGGCCTGCCGTATCCCGCGCTGCGGGGCGCCAACCAGTTGCTGAACGCCTCCGGCGTACTCGCCGCGCTCGAGTCGCTTGCCGAGCGGCTGCCGGTGTCACAGCAGGCGGTTCGACAGGGCCTGCTCACGGTCGAACTGCCCGGCCGGTTCCAGGTGTTGCCGGGGCGTCCCGCCGTGATCCTCGACGTCGCGCACAACCCGCATGCGGCCGCCGTGCTGGCCGAAAACCTGGACAACATGGGCTTCCATCCGTCCACGCACGCGGTGTTCGGCATGCTGCGCGACAAGGACATCGGCGGCGTCATCGCCAGGCTCGGCGATCGCGTCGATCACTGGCACGTCGCTCCGACGCCCGGGGCGCGAGGCTGCGACGCGGCGACCGTCGCCGCGCTGGTGCGCGCGCGCGCCGGCAGCGGCGGTTGTGCGATCTCGGAGTACCCGGACCTCGCGGCCGCCTTCGAAGGCGCGCGGGAGAGGGCGGAGGCCGATGATAGAATCCTCGCCTTCGGTTCCTTCCTCACCGTTGCCGAGGTGATGCGCGCGATCCGCGCGCGTCCGGCGGCTGCTGCTGCGTGAGGATCTTCTGGAGTCTGGATGGGTCTTGCGTTCTGGCGTTCGAAGAAGCGCACAGCCAGCGCCGGCGACAAGCCGGCCTCCCGTCCTCCACTGTCCCAAGACGACGACGTCGATCCGCGGCTCGATCCTGCCGCAGGCTTGCGCGCGCGGGCTCGCCATCGGCTGATCGGCGCGTCGGCCCTGCTGCTGGCCGTCGCGATCATCGTGCCGATGGTGCTCGATCCGAACCCCAAGCCGGTCAACGAGAACATCCCGATCGACATTCCGAGCGAGCGCACGCCCTTCACGCCGCGCTTGTCGCTGCCCCCCGTGCCTGCCGCCGACGCCGGCACGCCTCCGCCCGACCAGGCGCCAGTCGTGGCTCCCGCCAAGGCGGAGTCGAAGACGGACGCCCGGGTCGAAGCGAAGGCAGAAGCGAAGTCGACGGCGCCGGCGGTGCCGGCGGCCCCGGCAGCCCCGAAACCACCTTCCGAACCGATGGCGGCGGCAAAGACCGAGACGAAGACCGACGAAGCAACGCCGTCAAAGGCGGCGGTGGCGCGCAAGGCGTCCGAGCCGCCCGAGACCGTCGGCGCCGGCGTCGAAAGCCGGAAAATTCGCCGTTCAGGCCGCGGCGCCGGCCAGTGAAAAGGCGGCGCGCGAACTCGTCGAGAGGCTCAAGAAGGGCGGGTTCACGACGTACACGGAAGTCGTCGAGACCAAGGACGGCGTGCGCCATCGGGTGCGGATCGGACCGTACGCGACGCGCGAAGACGCCGAGAAGGCGCGGGCGCGCCTGAAGGCTCAGGGCATCAACGGCAACCTGGTCGCGCTCTGAGGTGAGCGTGCCCACGGTCGACTGGATCATCGCCTCAGTGTTCCTGGTGTCGGTGCTCGTTGGACTGCTGCGCGGGGTGACGCGGGAGATCGTGTCGCTGGCCGGCTGGGTGCTCGGCCTGGTCCTTGCGTTCTTCTTCGCCGAGCGGGTCGGGGCCATGCTGCCGATCGAGCCTCCCACGCTGCAGACGGTGCTCGGCGCGCTGCTGATCCTCGCCGGGGTGTTGATCCTCGCCGCGCTGGTCGGTGCATTGCTCAGGGCGTTGATGACGGCGGTGAAGCTGTCGACGCTGGATCGCCTGCTCGGGGCCGTCTTCGGATTCGCGCGTGCCGCGCTGGTGCTCGGAGTGGTAGTCCTGCTGGCGAGCGGCACTCACGTGCCCGAGGCGGGGTGGTGGAAGCAGTCCATGTTGTTACCCTGGCTGCAGGCGGGCGTAGCATTCGCTTCGCCCTTGTTGCCGGAGTCGCTCGATCGCGTGCGCGGGCTGGCGCAGGGCTGAGGGGAGAAAACCATGTGCGGCATCGTCGGAGTGGTTGCGACGGGACCGGTGAACCAGTTGCTCTATGACTCGCTGCAACTGCTGCAGCACCGTGGTCAGGATGCAGCGGGCATCGCGACGGGACAGGGCAGTTCGTTCGCGATGTGGAAGGGCAACGGCATGGTGCGCGAGATCTTCCGCACGCGGAACATGCGCAACCTGGTCGGCAACGTCGGCATCGCCCACGTCCGTTACCCGACGGCAGGTTCGGCGAGCAATGTCGAGGAAGCGCAGCCGTTCTACGTCAACGCGCCGTTCGGCATCACCCTCGGGCACAACGGCAACCTGACGAACACGGAGCAGCTGAAGAGCGAGATGTTCCGCATCGATCGGCGGCACATCAACACCAACTCCGACTCCGAGGTCCTGCTGAACGTGCTCGCGCACGAACTGCAGGAGGGCACGAACTCGTACACGCTCGATCCCGCAACGATCTTCGGCGCGGTCGCCGGCCTGCACCGCCGCGTGCGCGGTGCGTATGCGTGCGTCGCGCACGTCGCCGGCCACGGCATCCTCGCGTTCCGCGATCCGTTCGGCATCCGCCCGCTTTGCTACGGCATCAACGAGACGGACGCCGGGACCGAGTACCTGGTGGCGAGCGAGTCGGTGGCGATCGAGGGCCTCGGGTTCAAGTTCGTTCGCGACGTCGCCCCGGGCGAGGCCATCTTCATCGACATCGACGGCAACTTCTACTCGCAGCAGTGCGCGGAGAAGGCGTCGCTGAATCCCTGCATATTCGAGTACGTGTACTTCGCGCGCCCGGACTCCGTGATGGACGGGGTCAGCGTGTACGGTTCGCGCCTGAAGATGGGCGAGCACCTCGCGGAGAAGGTCGAGCGGCAGTTTCCGCTGGGCGACATCGACGTCGTGATGCCGATTCCGGACACCTCGCGCCCGGCCGCGATGCAGCTCGCCATGAAGCTGGGGCTGAAGTTCCGCGAAGGATTCTTCAAGAACCGCTACGTGGGCCGCACGTTCATCATGCCGGGCCAGGCCGTGCGCCGTAAGAGCGTTCGGCAGAAGCTCACGACGCTGCCCGCGGAGTTCAAGGGCAAGAACGTGCTGCTCGTCGACGACTCCATCGTGCGCGGGACCACCTCGCGCGAGATCGTCCACATGGCCCGCGAGTCGGGAGCCCACAAGGTCATCTTCGCCTCGGCGGCGCCGCCGGTGCGCTACCCGAACGTCTACGGAATCGACATGCCCACCCGCAGCGAACTGATTGCGCACGGCCGGTCGGACGAGGAGATCGAACGGATGATCGAGGCCGACGGCCTCGTCTACCAGGACATCGAGGCGATGAAGCGCTCGGTGCAGGAACTGGGGCCGCACCTCACGAGCTTCGAGGCGAGCTGCTTCGACGGCGTCTACATCACCGGCGACGTCACGCCCGAGTACCTCGACCGGCTCGAAGCCGCGCGCGAACTCGCGGCGGGCAGCGACGGCGAGCCGAAGTCGCAGCTGAACCTGAACCTGGCGGGGGCCGATTAGGCATCGGGTATCATCCGTTCATCGCGCCGATTTGATTTCAGCTTGCGGGCGCTTAACAAATACGGCTAAAGCGAGCAGACAAGACCCGCTGCGCTTTGGCCCAGCGGGTTTTTTCATGTCCGAACCACTCGACTTCGACACGCGCGCGGTGCGCGCCGGCACCGAGCGTTCCGCGTTCAACGAGCACAGCGAGGCGCTGTTCCTCACTTCGAGCTTCGTGTTCGGGAGCGCGGCGCAGGCGGCGGCGCGGTTCTCCGGCGCGGAGCCCGGCTACGTCTACTCGCGCTTCAGCAACCCGACCGTCTCCATGTTCGAGCGGCGGCTGGCCTCGCTCGAAGGGGCCGAGGACTGCCTCGCCACCTCGTCGGGCATGGCAGCCCTGATGGCGACGTGCCTGGCCGTCCTGAAGGCCGGCGACCACGTGGTCTGCGCCGCCAACGTCTTCGGCGCCACGGTCCAGCTCTTCTCGACCGTCCTGGCGCGCTTCGGCGTCGAAGTCACCTATGTCCGCGCGACGGATTCCGCCGCCTGGCGAGCGGCGGCGACGCCCCGCACGCGGCTGCTGTTCTGCGAGACGCCGTCCAATCCCCTGATGGAGATCGTCGACCTCGCCGAGTTCGCGAGGATCGGTCGCGAGATCGGTGCCGTGACGGTCGTCGACAACTGCTTCTGCACGCCGGTTGCGCAGCGGCCGCTCGAGTTCGGGGTCGACGCCGTGATGCACTCGGCGACCAAGTACCTCGATGGGCAGGGGCGCGTCGTCGGCGGCGCCGTGCTGGGGTCGAAGGCGCTGATCCGCGACCTGGTGCTGCCGGTGCTGCGCACGACCGGTCCGAGCCTGTCCGCGTTCAACGCGTGGGTGCTGCTGAAGGGGCTGGAGACGCTGTCGGTGAGGATGCGCGCCCAGAGTGCTTCGGCGCAGCAGCTGGCGGAATGGCTCGAACGGCAGCCTGGCGTGGCCCGCGTCCACTTCCCGGGCCTGGCGTCGCATCCGCAGGCCGCGCTTGCGGCGCGCCAGCAGTCGCTGCCGGGTGCCGTGGTCGCCTTCGACGTCGGTGGCGCGTCTCCCGAAGAGCAGCGCGCGCGCGCGTGGCGCCTGATCGACGCCACGCGGATCATGTCGATCACCGCGAACCTCGGCGACACGCGCACCACGATCACGCATCCGGCGACCACGACGCACGGGCGGCTCAGCCCGGAGGCGCGCGAGCGCGCAGGCATCACTGAAGGGCTCGTGCGGGTCGCTGTCGGCCTGGAGTCGATCGCTGACCTGAAGGCCGACCTCGCCGGCGCCTTGCCGCGGTAGCGGGGGCCGCGCGGCAATCCCCTGTGGATGTGCGTGCCGCGGTTCGACGGCGACCCGGTGTTCTGCTCGCTGCTCAACGGCGACAGTCCCGAAGGCCGGTTCGACATCGAGCTCGAACGGCGGACGTCGATCCGGCAGCACTACCTCAAGAACACGGCGATCCTGCGCTCCGAGATCGAAGATGAGGATGGCGGCCGGATCGAGATCATCGACTTCGCCCCCCGTTTCCACCAGCACGGCCGCATCTTCGCTCCGGTCGGTCTCGTCCGGATCGTCCGGCGGCTCGCGGGACGGCCGCGCGTGCGCGTCCGCTTCCTGCCGCGCTCGGGCTATGGCGAGGAACAACCGCCGATCACATTCGGCACGCACCATATCCGTGCGGGAATACCGGTGTATCCGCTGCGACTGACGACAGATGCCCCGATCACGCACGTCATCGAGCACAACCCGATGCTGATCGACGATTGCTACACCTTCGTGCTCGGCCCGGATGAAACCCTGCAATCGAGCCCGTCGGAGGCGGGCCGGGCGATGCTCGAGGAGACGCAGCGCTACTGGCGCCGCTGGGTCCGCAACCTGGCCGTGCCATTCGACTGGCAGGACGCGGTGATACGCGCGGCGATCACGCTGAAGCTGAACACCTTCGACGACACCGGCGCGGTCATCGCCGCGCTCACCACCTCGGTGCCAGAGGCGCCAGGAACCGAACGCAACTGGGACTACCGTTACTGCTGGCTCAGGGACGCTTACTTCGTCATCAACGCGCTCAATCGCCTGGGCGCCACGGGATCGCTGGAGCGCTACTTGCGCTACATCGAGAACATCATCGTCGACTCCGATCCGGCATCACTGCAGCCGGTTTACGGGCTGAGCGGCGAAAGCCGGCTGACCGAGCGCCTGGCCATCCATCTCGCCGGATTCGACGGCATCGGACCGGTGCGTGTCGGGAACCAGGCCTGGGAGCAGATCCAGCACGACGTGTACGGGGCGGCGATCCTGGGCGTCTCGCATGCATTCTTCGACCACCGCCTCGATACGCTCGGCGACCGTGCCCTGCTGCAGCGGCTCGAACCGCTTGGAGAGCAGGCCTACGCGAAGTACATGAAGCCAGACGCCGGCATCTGGGAATTCCGTGGCCGGCGTGAAGTGCACACTTTTTCGTCTGTGATGTGCTGGGCCGCGTGCGACCGCCTGGCCAGGATCGCGGAGCGCGTGGACCCCGATCGCGTCCCCTACTGGCGCGAGCGGGCCGACGCGATCCACGCGCAGGTGTGCGCGAATGCGTGGAGCGACGAACTCGGTGGATTCGCCGCCACATTCGGCGGCCACTTCGCCGACGCAAGCCTGCTTGTGCTCGGTGAAGTCGGCTTCCTGCACCGGGACGATCCGCGCCTGCGCTCCACGGTGGCCGCGATCGAGCGGCACCTGCGCCGCGGCGACTTCCTGCTGCGTTACGACAAGCCCGATGACTTCGGCGTCCCGGACACGGCGTTCCTCGTGTGCACGTTCTGGTGGATCCAGTCGCTGGCGCTGCTCGGCGAGCGGGACCGCGCCGTGAGCGAGTTCGAGCGCCTGCTCGCGGCCCGCAACCAGTTCGGCCTGCTGTCAGAGGACATCGACGTGCAGACCGGCCGGCTGTGGGGGAACTTTCCACAGACGTACAGCATGGTTGGCATCATCATGTGCGCGATGCGTTTGAGCCGTCGCTGGGACGACGCGTTCTGATTCGACGCGGAAGCGGGTGCATACCCCTACGTAGATAGGATTACAGACCGCGTGCCCCGAGGTTGGTAAGGTCGACATTCTTCTTCCTTTACACCGGCTTCGGTTTCCGGACGCCGAGGTCGCCGACCCAACGCGCCGCTGCAGTTCCCGCCGGTGCGCGAGTTCAATGGTCCGATCAATCCGACTATCGCTGCGTTTTCTCCTGCCGCTCACCCTCGCCATGCTGGCGATGGCGTACTTCACCGTTCCGGTCGTCGACTCCCTGACTTTGCGGTGGTTCGTGCGCGATCTGGATATCCGGGCGGGAACCATCGGCCGCGCTCTTGAAGAGCCGGTGCTGGACGCGGTCGAGACGGAAGCCTGGCGGCGCGTGGACCCGCAACTCGAGCGAGTCGCCAATGACGAACGCCTGCTGGCGCTGGGCGTCTGCAACATCGACGGTGACCTGGTGCGCAAGACCCGTCTGATGCCGAGTGGCCTCGACTGCCGCCAGTCGGCAAGGCCAGGAGTGGGCGGATCGATGGTGCAGGTTCCGAGGGGGCCGGTCCACGTCACGGCCATTCCGCTACGGCGCGGCGATGTCCACGGCGCGACGCTGCTGCTTATCCACGACCTCAGCTTCGTGGAACGGCGCAGCCAGGACACGCGCCGCTACGTCATCATCCTGTTCACCGTCCTCGGCATGATTCTCGCGCTGATCTCGATGCTGGTCGCTCACATGAGCTGGCGTGGCTGGGTGGCCGGCGTTCGGGCCATGCTGCAGGGCGAGGGCGTGATCCGCCCGTTCTCCCAGCCGCGGCCGGAGCTCCAGCCGCTCGTGGGGGACCTGCGTAGCCTGTTGCGGGACATCGAGCGTGAACGGCGTTTTGCCGACCAGAACGTTGCAGCCAACTGGGACCCGGAAATGCTGCGCCGGCTGCTGCACGAGCAACTGCGCGGGGACGAGATCCTGCTCGTCTCCAACCGGGAGCCATACATCCACGTGAAGTCCGAGCGCGGCGTCGAGGTGCAGCGACCGGCAAGCGGCTTGGTTACGGCCGTCGAGCCCGTGATGCGCGCCTGCTCCGGCACGTGGATCGCTCACGGAAGCGGCTCTGCCGACCGCGAGGTGGTCGACTCGCGCGACCGCCTTCGCGTTCCACCAGGCGAGCAAAGCTACACGCTGCGGCGCATCTGGCTGACCGAGCAGGAGGAACGCGGGTACTACTATGGTTTCGCGAACGAAGGCCTCTGGCCTCTGTGCCACATCGCCCACGTTCGCCCGGTGTTTCGCGACGAGGACTGGCGGCAGTATCGCCGTGTCAACGAACGCTTCGCGGACGCCGTGGCGCAGGAGGCGAAGACGGACGATCCCGTGGTTCTCATCCAGGACTACCACTTCGCGTTGCTGCCGCGCCTGGTTCGCGAGCGGTTGCCGCGCGCCACCATCATTACCTTCTGGCACATTCCCTGGCCGAATTCCGAGTCGTTCGGCATCTGTCCGTGGCGCTCCGAGATCCTCGAGGGCCTGCTGGGCAGCACGATCCTCGGCTTTCACACGCGCTACCATGGCCACAACTTCCTCGAGGCGGTCGACCGCTTCCTCGAGGCGCGCATCGAGCACGAGTCCTCAACCGTGTCGTTCCGGGGTCGCCTCACCCGCGTCGAGAGCTTCCCAATCTCGATCGCTTGGCCCGACAGCGCGGCGGGCAAGCCGATCGAGGCATGCCGGGCCGAGGTGCGGGCCCGCCTCGGCGTCGGGCCCAACCACCTGGTCGGCCTTGGCGTCGACCGTCTGGATTACACGAAGGGCATCGTCGAGCGGATCCTGGCGGTCGAGCGCCTGTTCGAACTGCATCCCGATTGGATCGGCAGGTTCACGTTCGTGCAGATCGCTGCGCCGAGCCGCTCGTCGCTCGACGAGTACCAGCGGTTCGAGGCGCAAGTGCGCGCGACGGCGGCGCAGGTCAACGCGCGTTTCGGCAAGGGCGACTACGAGCCGGTGAGGATGCTGATCGAGCACCATGGCAGCGCATCGGTGACCGAGCACTACCGCGCCGCCGACGTCTGCGTCGTCACGAGCCTGCACGACGGCATGAACCTCGTTGCCAAGGAGTACGTTGCGGCGCGCGACGACGAGCGCGGCGTGCTCGTGCTGAGCCAGTTCGCCGGAGCGGCGCGCGAACTGCACGAGGCGCTGATCGTGAACCCCTACCACGTGGAGGAGGTCGCCGAGGCGATCCACCGCGCGCTTTCGATGCCGGCGAACGAGCAGCGCGAGCGCATGGTCAGCCTGCGGCAACTGGTGCGCGAATTCAACGTGTATCGCTGGGCGGGCCGTATGCTGACGGAGGCGGCACGGTTGCGGCAGCGCGAGCGGATCAGCGCACGCATCGGCGAGACGAAAGGATTGACCTAACCGGTGATGCCCCTGTTCTCCAACGAAGGCCGGGCCGAGCTGCAGCGGCTGGCTCGCGGCGACACGCTGTACGCGTTCGATTTCGACGGCACGCTGGCCCCGATCGTGGCCGATCCGGCACGCGCACGGGCGACGGACCGGGTGACGCGTCCACTCGCCCGGTTGGCACGCCGTGTTCCCGTCGCCGTCGTCTCGGGCCGCGCGCAGCGGACCTGATCGAGCGGCTGCCCTGCGAGATCGCTTATCTCGTCGGCAACCACGGCAACGAAGGCCTGCCCGTGGAGCCTGACGCCAGCGCGCTCGAGGAGACGTGCAGGCGCTGGCGCGCGAGCCTCAAGGTGCGACTGGCCGCCAGGGGAGGGCAGGGCGTGCGCCTCGAGGACAAGGGCCGGTCGCTGTCGCTTCACTACCGGCGACGCCTGATCCTGCGGCAGCGAGCGCGTTCCTCCGGTCGGTCGCGCACTCGTTGCTGCCCCAGCCCACCGTGATCGACGGCAAGATGGTCCTCAACCTGCTGCCACCCGGCGCACTCACGAAATTCGAGGCGCTTCGCATCCTCGCCCAGCACGAGGGCGTCGACCAGGTGCTGTTCGTGGGCGACGACGAAACCGATGAGATCGTGTTCCAGCGGGCGCCCCGGCACTGGACGACGGTCAGGATCGATCCCCACGGCGAAACGGCGGCGCGCTTCTGCCTCGAGGAGCAGGCGAGCGTCGAGGTCCTGCTCGCGCACCTGCTCGCCGAACATGCTGACGATGGGCGCCCGGCGCGAGCGACCGGCGAGTGAGTGCCTGGTTGATCCCGCGCCGCAGGCGCGCTGGCTACGCGAGTTGACGTCCGTTTCGCGGATCAACGCCGATCCACTCGGCCCGGGCCAGCCCCAGGGCCCCAGGATCAAGGGTTGACGCCTCTTTGGTTGACCTGATTAGTCGGGATTAGTACAATCCCGACAAAATTAATCGGGAATTTTCCTGGCGGACGAAAGTCTGACCTTCCGACCCCTCCCAACAGGCGGAACCACCGATGAGACTGACCACGAAAGGCCGTTTTGCAGTGACGGCGATGATCGACCTGGCCCTGCGCCAGCACAACGGCCCGGTGACGCTGGCAGGCATCAGCCAGCGCCAGCGGATCTCGCTGTCCTACCTGGAACAGCTGTTCGGCAAGCTGCGGCGCCACCAGCTGGTCGAGAGCACCCGCGGCCCCGGCGGCGGATACACGCTCGGCCGCCCGGCGAAGGACCTGACCGTGGCGGACATCATCTTCGCGGTGGACGAGCCGCTGGATGCGACGCAGTGCGGCGGCAAGGAGAACTGCCACGACGACCAGCGCTGCATGACCCACGACCTCTGGGCGAACCTGAACGCGAAGATGGTCGAGTACCTCGACTCCGTGAACCTGGCCGACCTCGTCGAGCAGCAGAAGCAGCGCATGGCCGAGGCGGGGCGCAGCTGTCTCCCCCTCGGTCTTGCACGATAATCGGGGGCGGCAGCGGCCGGCCATCGACCAGAAGAACGAGCCCGTGCTGACGTAAGGAACAGGGAGAAATGCAGCTTCCGATCTACCTCGATTACTCCGCGACCACGCCGGTCGACCCGCGCGTCGTCGACGCGATGGTCCCGTGGCTCCGCAACCACTTCGGCAACCCGGCCTCGCGCAGCCACGCGTTCGGATGGGAAGCGGAGAAGGCCGTCGAGAACGCCCGCGCCCAGGTCGCCGCGCTCGTCAGCTGCGATCCGCGCGAGCTGATCTGGACGTCCGGCGCGACGGAGTCGATCAACCTCGCGATCAAGGGCGTGGCCCACTTCAACAAGGACAAGGGCAGGCACCTCGTCACGGTGAAGACCGAGCACAAGGCCACGCTCGACACGATGCGCGAGCTGGAGCGCGAAGGCTTCGAAGTCACGTACCTGGACGTCCAGGACAACGGGCTGCTCGACTTCGCGAAGCTCGAGGCAGCGCTGCGCCCCGACACGATCCTGGTGTCCGTGATGTTCGTGAACAACGAGATCGGCGTCATCCAGGACATCCCGGCGATCGGCGAGATGTGCCGCTCGCGCGGAATCGTGTTCCACGTCGACGCCGCGCAGGCGACCGGCAAGGTCGTCGTCGACCTGCAGCAGCTGAAGGTCGACCTGATGTCGTTCTCGGCGCACAAGACCTACGGCCCGAAGGGCGTCGGCGCGCTGTTCGTTCGTCGCAAGCCGCGCGTTCGCCTCGAGGCGCAGATGCACGGCGGTGGCCACGAGCGCGGCCTTCGCTCCGGCACGCTGCCCACCCACCAGATCGTGGGCATGGGCGAGGCATTCCGGATCGCCAAGGAAGAAATGGCGAACGAGAACGAGCGGATCCGCATGCTGCGTGACCGGCTCTGGGCCGGGCTGTCGAAGATCGAGCAGGTGTACCTGAACGGCGACTGGGACCACCGCGTTCCGCACAACCTGAACGTGAGCTTCAACTTCGTCGAGGGCGAGAGCCTCATCATGGCGATCAAGGACATCGCCGTGTCGTCCGGCTCGGCCTGCACGTCCGCGAGCCTGGAGCCGTCGTACGTCCTGCGCGCGCTCGGACGCAGCGACGAACTCGCGCACAGCTCGATCCGCTTCACCGTCGGCCGCTTCACCACCGAGGAAGAGATCGACTACACCGTGCAGCTCCTCACGCGCCAGGTCGCGCGGCTGCGCGAGATGTCGCCGCTGTGGGAGATGTACAAGGACGGCATCGACCTGAACACGGTCCAGTGGGCGGCGCATTGACGCCCGCGCGAACAAGCAGCTAAGAGGCTACTCATGGCATACAGCACCAAAGTCATCGATCACTACGAGAACCCGCGCAACGTCGGCTCCTTCGACAAGGGCGACGAGAGCATCGGCACCGGCATGGTCGGAGCCCCGGCCTGCGGCGACGTGATGAAGCTGCAGATCAAGGTCAACGAGCAGGGCGTCATCGAGGACGCGCGCTTCAAGACCTACGGCTGCGGTTCCGCGATCGCTTCGTCGTCGCTCGTGACGGAATGGGTCAAGGGCAAGTCGCTGGACGAGGCGGGCACGATCAAGAACACACAGATCGCCGAGGAACTGGCCTTGCCGCCGGTCAAGATCCACTGCTCGATCCTCGCCGAGGATGCGATCAAGGCGGCGATCGACGACTACCGCAGGAAACACGGCGCGGCGCAGGTCGCCGAGCCCAGGGCGGCATAGGGAATCCAGGGGAGAGTGGAAATGGCTGTCACGATGACGGAGCGCGCGGCGAAGCATGTCGCCGGCTTCATCGCGAAGCGTGGCAAGGGCGTGGGCCTGCGGCTCGGCGTGCGGACGACCGGCTGTTCCGGCATGGCGTACAAGCTCGAGTACGCGGACGCGCCGCAGCCCGAAGACCAGCAGTTCGAAAGCCACGGGGTGCGCATCTTCGTCGATCCGAAGAGCATGGCGTACCTCGACGGCACCGAACTCGACTTCGTGCGCGAAGGGCTGAACGAAGGTTTCAAGTTCAACAACCCGCAGGAAAAGAACCGCTGCGGTTGCGGCGAGTCCTTCAACGTCTGATCCACCGGCGGCGCCTGGCGCGCCGTCTCCTGGCATTGCCCGACGGCATGTCGCATCCGGACCACTTCGAACTCTTCGGCCTGCCGCCCCGCTTCGCGATCGACCTCGACGCGCTGGAGCGCGCATACAAGGATGTCCAGGCGCACGTGCACCCGGACCGATTCGCATCCGGGACCGCGGCCGAGCGCCGCGTCGCCATGCAGTGGGCGACCCGCGCCAACGAGGCCTACACGACACTGCGCTCGCCGCAGAAGCGCGCGGCCTACCTCGTGGAGCGCGCAGGCGTGCCGATCGACGCCGAGACGAACACCGCGATGCCGCCGGCCTTCCTGATGCAGCAGATGGAGTGGCGCGAGGCGCTCGACGACGCGCGCGGCGACCCGGCGGCGCTCGCCGAGGTGCGCCGGACGATGAACGACGAACGGGAAGAACTGCTGGCCGCGATCGAGCACGCGATCGACGGGACACGGGACTACGTTCAGGCGGCCGCGCTCGTGCGCCAGCTGATGTTCATCGATCGCTTCGCTTCCGAGATCGGCCATGCCGACGAAGCGATGCACGCTCCCCGGGCATCCGCCTGATGGCGCTGCTGCAGATCGCCGAGCCGGGCCAGTCGGTCGAGCCGCACCGTCATCGCCTCGCGGTCGGCATCGACCTCGGGACCACCAACTCGCTGGTTGCCACGGTGCGCAACAGCATTCCGGTCGTGATCGACGATGCCGAGGGCCGCTCGCTGCTGCCATCGGTCGTGCGCTTCTATCCGGACGGGACGGCCGAAGTCGGCTACCCGGCGCACAAGCACCAGTCCGTCGACCCGCGCAACACGGTGGTGTCGGTCAAGCGCTTCATGGGCCGCGGCATGCGCGACGTGGAGCACATCGAGAACATGCCCTACGACTTCGTCGACGCGCCCGGCATGCTGCAGTTGCGCACCGCGGCCGGAGTCAAGAGCCCGGTCGAGGTGTCGGCCGAGATCCTGAAGGTGCTCCACAAGCGCGCCGAGCAGGCGCTCGGCGGCGATCTCGTCGGCGCCGTGATCACCGTCCCGGCCTACTTCGACGACGCGCAGCGCCAGGCGACCAAGGACGCGGCCCGGCTGGCCGGCCTCAACGTGCTGCGGCTGCTGAACGAGCCCACCGCGGCAGCGGTGGCCTACGGCCTGGACCAGGGCGCCGAAGGGACCTACGCGGTCTACGACCTCGGCGGCGGCACGTTCGACGTGTCGATCCTGAAGCTCTCGAAAGGGGTGTTCGAAGTGCTCGCCACGGGCGGCGACTCCGCGCTCGGGGGCGACGACTTCGACCATCGCCTGTTCTGCTGGGTGATCGAGCATTCGCGCGTGCAGCCGCTGTCGCCGCAGGATTCGCGCCTGCTGATGGTCAAGGCGCGCGAGGCGAAGGAGCGCCTGTCGGTCGAGCCGGAGGTGCGGATGAATGCCGTTCTCTCGACCGGCGAAGTGGTCGACGTCACGCTGACCAGCGAGGAGTTCGCGCGGATGACGACCAGCCTCGTCGACAAGACGCTGGCATCTTCCCGCAAGGCCATGGCGGATGCCGGCCTGCGCGTCACCGACATCACGGGCGTGGTGATGGTGGGCGGCGCCACGCGGATGCCCCACCTGCGGCGGGCCGTGGCGAAGTTCTTCGGCCAGACGCCGCTGACCAACATCGATCCGGACAAGGTCGTCGCGCTCGGCGCCGCGATCCAGGCCAACCTGCTGGCCGGCAATCGGGCGCCCGGCGACGACTGGCTGCTGCTCGACGTGATCCCGCTGTCGCTCGGGCTCGAGACGATGGGCGGCCTCACCGAGAAGATCATCCCGCGCAACTCGACGATCCCGGTGGCGCGTGCCCAGGAGTTCACGACCTTCCGCGACGGCCAGACCGCGATCGCGATCCACGTCGTGCAGGGCGAGCGGGAGCTCGTCTCCGATTGTCGTTCCCTGGCGCGCTTCGAGCTGCGGGGCATCCCGCCGATGGCGGCGGGCGCGGCGCGGGTGCGGGTCACCTTCCAGGTCGATGCCGACGGGTTGCTGTCCGTCGGCGCGCAGGAGATGTCGAGCGGAGCGCACGCTTCGATTGCCGTGAAGCCCTCGTACGGATTGTCTGACGACGAGGTGGCGCGCATGCTGCAGGAGTCGTTCGGCGCCGCCGACTCCGACATGCACGCGCGGGAACTGCGAGAGCAACTGGTCGAGGCGCAGCGCCTCGAGGAAGCGACGAAGGCGGCGCTCGCGGCCGACGGCGACCTGCTGGGCGACGATGAACGCGTGGAGGTCGATCGCCTCATGGCGGCGCTCGGCGTGGCGGTGCTGGGCAACGACCCGGCGTCCATCAAGCAGGCGATCGAGGCGCTGGCGCACGGCACCGACGAGTTCGCCGCGCGCCGCATGGACCGTTCGATCCGTGCGGCGCTGTCCGGCCGTCGTGTCGACGAGGTCGCGGGCGCCACGGTTCCAGCCAAGTAACCATGCCGAAGATCACGGTCCTTCCCCATCCTGAAATCTGCCCGGACGGTGCCGAGTTCGAGACGCCGCCCGGGGTGTCGCTGACCGATGCGCTGCTCGACCACCACGTCGACATCGAGCATGCGTGCGGCAAGGTCGCGGCGTGCACGACGTGCCACTGCATCGTCCGCAAGGGCTACGCTTCGTTGCCGCCGCCGTCCGACAACGAAGAGGACCTGCTTGACCGCGCGTGGGGCCTGACCCCGGTGTCGCGGCTGTCGTGCCAGGCGATCGTGCAGAACGAAGACCTGACGGTCGAGATTCCCAAGTACAGCATCAACTACGCGAAGGAAGGCAAATGACCATGCCGGCCCTCAAGTGGACCGACGTGCAGGAGATCGCGATCGAGCTCGCTGAGAAGCATCCCGACGTCGATCCGTTGACCGTGCGCTTCACCGACCTGCACAACTGGGTCCTCGAGCTCGAGAATTTCGCCGACGACCCGAAGCACTCGGGCGAGCGGATCCTCGAGGCCATCCAGCAGGCGTGGATCGCCGAGGCCGAGTAGCCGCCGGTCTGCCGAAGAGCGCTCAGCTCTTCCTCCCGAGCGCGATCAGCGGCTCGAACACCCACTCGATCAGTCGCCGGCGGTCCTGCATCAAGTCGGCTTCCAGTTGCATGCCCGCCGTCAGCGGCTGCGCTTGGCCGTACGCCATCACGTACGGCGCGGCCAGCCGCACCGTGACGCGGTAGAGCGACTCCGGAGGCGCGGAAGCCGCGAGCTGCGGCGGCAGTTCCGCGGGTGCCAGCGCGACGCGGGACACCTGCACGACCTCGCCGTCGTGCTGGCCGAACTTCTGGAACGGATACGCCGCGAAGCGAACGCGCACCTTCTGGCCACGCTCCACGAAGCCGATCGCGCGGCTCGGGGCGAACAAGTGCGCTTCCATCGGGCTGCCGGACGGCAGCAGCGTGGCCAGCGGCTGCGGCCCGACGTGCTGGCCGCGCTCGGCGGCGATGGCGGTCACCGTGCCGCCCTGCGGCGCCGTCACCACCACCTTGCGCGCCGCCTCGGCGCCCACGATCTCCTGCTGCAGGACCGAGAGTTCCCGGTGCACTTCGGCCTGCTGCTGGGCCGCGCGCAGCGGAAGCTGCTTCAACTCGCCGGCGACGACGCCGATCTCGCGCCGCACGCCGAGGAGGCTGCGGTACAGCGCCTGGCGACGGGCCGTCTGTTCGAGCAGCTCGTCGCGCCGTTGGTGCGCCGTCTGCGGACTGACGAAGCCCTGCTGCGCGAGCTGCTCGAAGCGCGCCGACTGCTCGCCTGCCGACGCCTCCCGCGCCGCTTGCGTCGCCAGTTCCTGGCGCAGCTGATCAGCCTCGAGCTCGAGCGTTGCGAGCCGCCGCGACAGCGCCGTCTCCTGTTGCTCGAACAGGCGAGCGCGTCGCTCGAGCTCGTCCGAGAGGCTGGCGCGGCGCCGTCCCAGCTGCTCGAGCACGGCGGTGTGCGCGCCAGCGCTCTGCCCGGTCGCATCCGTCATGCGCTCGGACCACACGACGAACAGCACCTCGCCTGCTCGCACCGGCTGGCCCTCCTCGACGTTGCGCTCGATCACGATGCCCGGCTGGGAAGCCGTCAGCTTCAGGACGCCCCCCGAGGGCACGGTGATGCCGAGGATGCGGGTGCGCTTGGTGTACTGGCCGAAGACGAGCAGGGCCACCAGCGCGGCCCCGATCGCAGCGGCGGCGATGCACCAGACCGTGAACGACAGCGGCGGGCGCAGGACGACCTGGCCGAACACCGCGGCCTGCCGAGCTTCCAGCACTTCCTTGCGGAACAGTCCGGGCATGAGCGATGTGCGAGGGCGATGTGCGAGGCGTCCGGTTCCGCGTGTACGCTATCCGCCGGGGCATCGATTGCCAGCACGACAACTGCCGGGGAAGGTGCGAGGGGAACGAGGGGAAGCTGCGCGCCGCGACGGGCGCCTGCGATCGAACTGCGCGCTCCCCGGGCCGACCCCTCCAACTTCACGAGAACAACGCATGGCAGCGCCGACGATTGCAACCGGGTTGAAGCAGCTTCTCGCGCGGTACATGCCGTTTTCGAGCATGACGCCGGAGCACCTGAACTTCGTCGTCGAGCACGTCGAAGTCGCGTACTTCGAGCCGGGTGAGACGATCCTCGCGTCCGTCCAGCGATCCGCCGTCCCACTGCTACATCGTGAAGCAGGGGCGCGTGCAGGGCGAGACGACCAACGAGAAGCAGGGCGGGGTGGCGTTCGAGGCCGGGGTCGGCGACTGCTTCCCGGTGGGTGCCCTGCTTGCCGGGCGCCCCGTGTCGCTGGTCTACCGCTCGGTGACGGACACCTTCTGCCTGATGCTGCCGCGCGCGCGCTTCGAGCAGCTCGCGCAGATGAGCGCGCCGTTCCTCGACTTCTGCAAGCGTCGCCTTGGCGCGCTGCTGGACCTGTCGCGCCAGCAGCTGCAGGCGACGTATGCGTCGGAGGCGAGCGCCGAGCGCACCATGAACACGGCGCTGCGCGACCTCGTGCGGGCGCGCAAGCCATTGACCTGCGCGCCCGACACTCCGCTGCGCGAGGCCTTCGGGCGCATGCACCAGTCGCACGTCGGTTCGATCATCGTCGTGGAGAGCGACGCGGCGGGCGGCGACCGGCTCGCCGGCATCCTGACGCGCACCGACCTGATCGGGCGCGTGATCCTCCCCGAGATCCCGCTGACCGCGCCGGTCAGCACCGTGATGACACGCGGGGTGATGTCGCTCGACGCCGACGACACCGCCGCGGACGCGACGCTGCTGATGGCGGAGCACTCGATCCGCCACATCCCGGTGATGCTGCGCGAAGGTGGCCGGCGGACAGTGGTCGGAGTGGTCTCGGAGCGCGACCTGTTCGCGCTGCACCGGCTGACGGTGCGCCAGCTCGCCGTCGCCATCCGGCGTGCCGACAGCGTCGAAGGCCTGTCGATGGTCGCGGCCGACATCCGGCGGCTGTCGCACCACCTGGTGGCGCAAGGCGTAGGGGCGGCCCAGCTGACGCGGCTCATCAGCCACCTGAACGACCAGCTGACCGTGCGGCTGCTCACGCTGGCGTGCGAGAAGTTCCAGGTCGATCCGCAGTCGTTCTGCTGGCTGTCGTTCGGCAGCGAGGGGCGCGGCGAGCAGACGATCGCGACCGACCAGGACAACGGCATCCTGTACGGCGAGTCGGCCGGCGCGCGCGAGCGGCTTCTCGAACTCGCCGACTTCACCAATGAAGCGCTCGCGTCGTGCGGCTTCCCGCTCTGCAGGGGCAACATCATGGCGCGCAACCCGGCGCTGACGCTGCCGTACGCCGGCTGGGAAGAGATGTTCATGCGGTGGATCGACCGCGGCGACCCCGAGGCACTGCTCGCCGCCAGCATCTACTTCGACTTTCGTCCGCTGTTCGGCGACATCATGCTCGCCAACCAGTTGCGCGTCGAAGTGGTCGAGCGGGCGCAGGCGAATCCCCGTTTCCTGAAGCAGATGTCGGACAACGCGATGCGCAACCGGCCGCCCGCTCCGGGCCGGCTCACCGAATCGCTTTTCGGCGAGTCGGGCGGTCCGGACCGGGTCGACCTGAAGATGCACGGCACGGTGCCCTTCGTCGACGCCGCCCGCATCTGGGCGCTGCGCGCGGGACTGCACGAGACCAATACCTCGGAGCGCTACAAGCGGCTCGCCGAAGCGGGGCAGCTGCCCGCCGACGACGTGGACGGCTGGATCGCCGCCTTCGAGTTCTTCCAGCTGATGCGCCTGCGCGCGCAGCACCGGCGCGAGCACGCGTACGGCGCGAACCACGAGGACAACCCGAACGAGGTCGAGCTGCGCTTGCTGTCGTCCCTCGACCGCCGCATCCTGAACGAGTCGTTCCGGCAGGCGCGCAAGATCCAGCAGCGGCTGGAGCTGGACTTCCCCGGCTGAGCGGCGCGCCATGGGTCTCCTCGATCGCCTGCTCGGCCGCGAGCGCCCGGTCCACCAGCGCTGGGTCGTGGTCGACGTCGAGACCAGCGGCATGGACATCGCGAGCGACGAGCTGATCTCGATCGGCGCGGTCGCGATGCACGAGGACGGGCACGTGTTGCCCGGCGACAGCATCGAGATCATCGTGCGCCAGGGGACGGCGAGCTCGCGCGAGAACATCCTCGTGCACGGAGTCGGGGTCGAGGCGCAGCTGAACGGAGTCGACCCGCGCAAGGCGATCGGCATGTTCCTGGAATACCTGAGCACCGCGCCGCTGCTCGCGTTCCACGCGCCGTTCGACCGCGGCTTCCTCGCGCGCGTCATCAAGTTCTACGTCAACCAGCCGTTCGACAACCCCTGGCTCGACCTGGCGGAGCTCGCGCCCGCGCTCTACCCGAAGCTGAACCTCCGCTCGCTGGACGAGTGGCTCAATCGATTCGGGATTCCGGTTTCCTCGCGCCACAGCGCGGCCGCCGACGCGTTCGCCACCGCGCTGCTCGCCTCGCGCCTGCTGCCGGAAGCGCGCCGCCAGGGCGCGCCGTCCTTCGGCAAGATGATGAGACTCGCGCGCAACGCGCGCTGGCTGAGCTGACGCGCCGCCGGAAGGAAGCCGATGGCAGGGAAACGACGTCCGAAGGAAACCGCGCTGATCACCGGTGCATCGTCCGGGATCGGCGAGGCGCTGGCCAGGCGCTTTGCTCGGGAGGGTCATCCCCTGGTGCTGGTGGCGCGAAACAAGGCGAAGCTCGAGTCGCTCGCGGCCACCCTCGAGGCCGACTTCGGCGTCGACGCCCGGGTCGAGCCGTGCGACCTGGCGCAGCGGAACGCTCCCGGCGCGCTCGCGGCCGCGCTGCGGCGCCGGCACATCGCGATCGACGTGCTGGTCAACAACGCGGGCGTGCTGCAGCAGGGCGAGTTCACGAGGATGCTGCCCGAGCGGCACCAGGAGCTGATCGACCTGAACGTGTCCGCGCTGACAGGCATGCTGGCGCACTTCCTTCCGCCGATGCAGGAGCGCGGTCACGGCCGCGTGCTGAACGTCGCATCGATCGCCGCCTTCCAGCCGATCCCGCTGCTGGCGACCTACGCCGCGACCAAGGCGTACGTGCTGTCGCTGACCGAGTCGCTCGCCGACGAACTGAAGGCGAGCGGCGTGACGGTGACGGCGCTGTGCCCGGGCATCACGGACACCCGCATGCTGAGCAGCGCCGTCGAAGCGAACGCGCGCCTCGCGACCCTGCCGGACTTCTTCATCGGCGACGCCGACGAGGTCGCGGAAGCGGGCTATCGGGCCTGCATGGACGGCGCGGTGATCACGGTGCCCGGCGCAGTGAACCTCGCAGTCACGCTCGCGTCGCGCGCGACCCCGAAGTGGCTGCTGCGGAGAATCGCGGGAACGCTGGCGCGGCGAGCCGGCTAGGGCCGCGGTGCCACGAGGACCGCGGGGCGGCTGCGCCGCGGCCGGCCGTCAGCGTGCGTGTCCGCGGTAGCGCGTCACGGCGGCCAGCCCCTGATGGCCGGGCCCTTCGTCGAGCAGCACGTCGAGTTCTTCGCCAGACTCTTCGTCGAGCGCGCCGGCGAAGTCCGCACGAACGTCTTCGAGGGAGTAGAGCAATTCGACTTCCTTCGGCCCGCCGCTGGTGCGTCCCAGCTGCCGCGGATGGAAGGCTTCGAGCAGCAGCAGGCCGCCCGGGCGCAGTGCCGCGGCGACCTTGCGATGCACCGTCGTGCGCATGGCGGGCGGCATGTGCAGGTAGGTCAGCACCACCGCGTCGAACGCGCCGGCCGGCGGAGTCCAGACCTTGAGGTCCGCCACGAGGGTGTCGACGCGGACCCCGAGCTCCGCGGCCAGCGCCCGCGCCCGCGCGACCCCGACTTCGGAAATGTCGACCGTCAGGACTTCGTGGCCCTGGCTCGCGAGCCAGGCGCCGTTGCGGCCTTCGCCGTCGCCGGGAACCAGGATGCGTGCGTGCGGCGGCAGGCCGGTGGGCCTCGGCCATCAGGAACGCATTGGGCCGGGTGCCGTACTTGTAGCCCTCGACCGCGGAGTACTGCTTGTCCCAGAAGTTCATCAGCTGCCTCGATGCGGTCAGCGGCTGCGATGCTTCAGCAACCGGTTCTGCTCGCGCTTCCAGTCCTTGTCCGCTTCGCTCGCCCGCTTCTCGAACTGCCGCTTGCCCTTGGCCAGCCCGATCTCCAGCTTGATGCGCCCCTTGCTGTAGTGCATTTCCAGCGGCACCAGCGAATAGCCGGCGCGCTCGACCTTGCCGATCAGCTTGCGGATCTCGGCGGCATTGAGGAGCAGCTTGCGCGTGCGGTCGGGCTCCGGGTTGATGTGGGTGGAGGCGGTCTTCAGCGGCGTGATGTGGCCGTTCAGGAGGAACAGTTCGCCGCTGCGGACGATCACGTACGACTCGCCGATCTGCACCTGTCCCGCACGGATCGACTTGACCTCCCAGCCTTCGAGCACGAGGCCCGCTTCGAAGCGCTCCTCGATCGAGTAATCGTGAAACGCCTTCTTGTTCTGGACGATCGCCACGCGGGGACTGCCTGCCACAGTGAATAGAATTCGAGTGTAGGGCAGTTCGCACGGCGGGCCGTGCGGCCTGACCGTCGCCCGCCATGCCCCACGTCCAACGCTCCGTCTACCTCCACTACAGCGCCGAACAGATGTTCGACCTTGTCGAGGACGTCGAGTCGTATCCGCAGTTCCTGCCGTGGTGCTCCGGTTCGCGCATCGTTGCCGACCACGAGGGCGGCGTGGATGCCAGCATCGACATCGCCTACAAGGGCATTCGTTCGCGCTTCACCACGCGCAACCAGCATCGCTATCCGGAGCAGATCCGGCTCGAACTGGTCGACGGGCCATTCCGTTCGCTGACCGGGCACTGGGACTTCCTGCCGTTGCGCGCCGGCGCCTGCAAGGTGCAGTTGACGCTTCAGTACGAATTCGCGAGCGGCCTGCTCGGCCGGGCCGTGGCGCCGGTCTTCGATGCCATCGCCAACTCGATGGTGGACTCGTTCGCGTTGCGTGCCGAGCAGTTGTATGGCCCGGCCTGAACTCCGCGTCACGGTCGTCTACTGCGCGCCGGGCTGCGAGGACCTCGCCGAGTTGACGCTGCCCGTCGGGGCGACGGTGGCCGACGCGATCCGCGCGTCGGGCGTGCTCGACCGGCGGCCCGAGTTGGCGGCGGCCGCGCCCGACGTCGGCATCTGGGGACGGGCCTGCGCCATGACGCAGCGCCTGGAGGACGGCGACCGGGTCGAGCTGTATCGACCGCTGACGGTGGACCCGAAGGAGGCGCGGCGCGTCCGCGCCGAGGTCAGGCGCCGTCGCTCGTGACGGCGCTGATGCGGCTTAACTGCAGAGTTCGCGGATCGCCTTGCGCATGCGATCCATCTCGGCGGCGCGCTGCGCGTCGTCGAGGTATTCCCGGTTGCCGGCCGCGTCCGTGCGCATGATGCGCGCTCCGTCTTCGAGGCCTCGCAGGTAACCGCGCGACCGCTCGCACTCGACGGCCTTCTGCGCGGACTTCTGCTGCTCTTCCTGCGCCTTGCGTTCGCTGTCCGTGCGCTCCTGCTGGCGCTTGCGGAATTCGGCGTCGCGCTCGGCGTACGTCTTGGGGGCGTTCGCGGCGGCCGGCGCGGCCGCGGGCTTCTCGGCTTCGCCGTAGGCAGGGGTGCTGGCTCGCGCGGCCTCGGGCGCCGCTCCCGGCTGGCGCACGATCTGCGCGGGCTTGACGCTCGGCGGCGGCGGGATGTTCGAATACACGAGGCGGCCGTTGTCGTCCTTCCAGGCCCACTGCGCCGAGGCACCGGTGGCGAAGGTGCCGGCGACGAAAGCCACTGCGAGCGCGGCGAGGATCGGGAATCGACGAGTCATGGCATGGTCTCCGTGAGCGTCCATTGTCCGACGGCGGCCCGAGGCCGGGCAAGACGTCATTCGTCGGAAGAGGGCGGCACTTGTCGGCCAATTTGGACCCGGATCGATCCCGTATACTCCGCTTTTGCGTCATGAGGACAACTATGCGGTTGGTTCAGAAGGCGCTGACCTTCGATGACGTGCTGCTCGTCCCCGCCTACTCGGCGGTACTGCCTCGCGACGCGCAGCTCACGACCAAAGTCTCCCGGAACATCGCACTGAACATCCCGCTCGTGTCGGCGGCGATGGATACCGTCACCGAGGCGAGCCTGGCGATTGCCCTCGCGCAGGAAGGCGGCATCGGCATCGTGCACAAGAACATGCCGCCCGCGAAGCAGGCCGCCGAGGTGCTGAAGGTCAAGCGCCATGAAGCCGGCGTCCTGCGCGATCCGATCACGATCACGCAGGACATGACCGTCCGCGACGCGATCGACCTGCAGCGGTCCAACAAGATCTCCGGCCTGCCGGTCGTCGAAGGCAAGCGCGTCGTCGGCATCGTCACCAACCGCGACCTCCGGTTCGAAACGCGCTACGAGGCGCCGATCCGCGAAATCATGACGCCGCGGGATCGGCTCGTCACCGTGCGCGAAGGCGCGAGCCTCGAAGAGGCCAAGGAACTGATGCACAAGCACCGGCTGGAGCGGGTGCTGGTGATCGACGACAACGACATCCTGCGCGGCCTGATCACCGTCAAGGACATCACCAAGGCCACCGAGCACCCGCTCGCGTCCAAGGACGAGCTCGGCAAGCTGCGCGTCGGCGGCGCGATCAGCACCGGCCCCGATTCCGACGAGCGCGCCGAGCGCATGGTGAAGGCGGGCGTCGACCTCCTGGTCGTCGACACCGCGCACGGCCACCACCAGGGCGTGCTGGATCGCGTCAAGTGGGTCAAGAAGAACTTCCCGGGCGTCGACGTGGTCGGCGGCAACGTGGCGACCGAGGAAGCGGCGAAGGCGCTGCTCGACGGCGGGCGCCGACGGCGTCAAGGTCGGCATCGGCCCCGGCTCGATCTGCACGACGCGCATCGTCGCGGGCGTCGGCGTGCCGCAGATCACGGCGGTGGCCAACGTCGCGCGGGCGCTCGCCGGCACCGGCGTTCCGCTGATCGCCGATGGCGGCATCCGTTACTCGGGCGACGTCTCCAAGGCGCTGGCCGCCGGCGCGTACGCCGTGATGATGGGCGGCATGTTCGCCGGCACCGAGGAGGCTCCGGGCGAGGTGATCCTGTTCCAGGGCCGCTCCTACAAGAGCTACCGCGGCATGGGCAGCCTGGGCGCGATGACAGAGGGTTCGGCGGAGCGCTACTTCCAGGACAACGACTCCAACGTCGACAAGTTCGTGCCGGAAGGCATCGAGGGCATGGTGCCGTACAAGGGCAGCGTGCTGGCGATCATCTACCAGCTGGTGGGCGGCCTGCGCTCGAGCATGGGCTACTGCGGGTGCGGCTCGATCGACGAGATGCGCACGAAAGCGCAGTTCGTCGAGATCACGGCGGCCGGCATGCGCGAGTCGCACGTGCACGACGTGCGCATCACCAAAGAGGCGCCGAACTACCGGCTCGAGACCTGAGGGTCGCCGTGAAGACTTCTTCCTGGCCCGCCTGCCACCGTGCGGCGGGCCTTGTTTTTTCGGGACGCCGGCGCCGCCGGCGCACGACGCGATGAACCACGACAAGATCCTGATCCTCGACTTCGGCTCGCAGGTCACGCAACTGATCGCGCGCCGCGTGCGCGAAGCCAGCGTGTATTGCGAGATCCACCCGGCGGACGTCGGCGACGCCTTCGTCCGCGAGTTCAACCCGAAGGGCGTGATCCTGTCCGGCAGCCACATGTCGGCGTACGAGGAAGCGACCGACAGGGCGCCGCAGGCGGTGTTCGATCTCGGCGTTCCGGTGCTCGGCATCTGCTACGGCATGCAGACGATGGCGCAGCAGCTCGGCGGCCGCGTCGAGGGCGGGCACACGCGCGAGTTCGGTTACGCGGAAGTGCGGGCGCGCGGCCACACGCGGCTGCTCGCCGGCATCGAGGACGAGCGCAGCCCCGAGGGCTACGGGCTGCTGAAGGTCTGGATGAGCCACGGCGACAAGGTGGTCGAGATGCCGCCCGGCTTCAAGCTGATGGCGTCCACCGAAAGCTGCCCGGTCGCCGGCATGGCCGACGAGGCCCGCCGGTTCTACGCGGTGCAGTTCCACCCGGAGGTGACGCACACGCTGCAGGGCCAGGCGATCCTCAACCGCTTCGTGCTGGAGATCTGCGGCTGCAAGGCCGACTGGGTGATGGGCGACTACGCCGCCGAGGCAGTCGAGAAGATCCGGCAACAGGTCGGCCGCGAGGAAGTGATCCTGGGCCTGTCGGGCGGGGTCGATTCGTCGGTCGCGGCCGCGCTGATCCATCGCGCGATCGGCAAGCAGCTCACCTGCGTGTTCGTCGACACCGGCCTGCTGCGGCTCGACGAGGGCCGGCAGGTGATCGACACGTTCGACAAGCACATGGGCATGAAGCTGATCGCGATCGACGCGACCAGGCGGTTCATGGATGCGCTCGCGGGCGTGGCCGATCCGGAGGAGAAGCGCAAGATCATCGGCCGCGAATTCGTGCACGTGTTCCAGGAGGAAGCGGCGAAGCTGCCGAACGCGAAGTGGCTCGCGCAGGGGACGATCTACCCGGACGTGATCGAGTCGGCCGGCGCGAAGACGAAGAAGGCGACGACGATCAAGAGCCACCACAACGTCGGCGGCCTGCCGGAGACGCTGCACCTGAAGCTGCTGGAGCCGCTGCGCGACCTCTTCAAGGACGAAGTGCGCAACCTCGGCCTCGCGCTCGGGCTGCCGCGCGACATGGTCTTCCGCCACCCGTTCCCCGGCCCCGGCCTCGGCGTGCGCATCCTCGGCGAGGTGAAGAAGGAGTTCGCGGACCTGCTGCGCCGGGCGGACGCGATCTTCATCGAGGAACTGCGCTCATCCGGTTGGTACGACCGCACGAGCCAGGCCTTCGCGGTGTTCCTGCCGGTAAAGAGCGTCGGCGTGATGGGGGACGGCCGCACTTACGAGTGGGTGGTCTCGCTGCGCGCTGTCCAGACCTCGGACTTCATGACCGCGCACTGGGCGCACCTGCCGCACGAACTGCTCGGGCGCGTCTCGAACCGCATCATCAACGAAGTGCGCGGCATCAACCGCGTCGTGTACGACATCAGCGGCAAGCCGCCGGCGACGATCGAGTGGGAGTAGGGGTTTCACTGACGGTGAATCCGAAGCAGGGTTCCTCCGGAACATTCGCTAGTACGAACCCCGAGCCTCGTCGAGCCGCCCGCGGCGGCAACTTGTGATTGAATGCCGTTGGACGGGCGCGCGTTCGCTTGCACCGGTGGGCGCGGTGAATGCGATTGGACATGGGCGGGTGCCACCGGGCGCGGCACCTCGCAGTGGCGCGCTCCATGCGGTCCTGATTGCGAGGAGATGACATCTTGAAGCGACGGAGCTTTGTCAGGGCCGGTCTCTTCGCGGGCGCCGGCCTGGCGCTGCGGCCGGCGTCGGGCCAGTCCACTTCGACCACTGCCGACCGCATCTGGACCGGCGGTCCGATCCTCACCATGAACGACAGGGCGATGCGTGCGGAGGCTGTCGCCGAGGCCGGCGGCCGGATCATCGCGGTCGGCTCGCGCGCCGAGGTGATGAAGCGGCGCGGCCCGCAGACGCAGGTGATCGACCTCCAGGGCCGGGCCTTGCTGCCCGGCTTCGTCGACGCCCATGGCCACATGATGATGGGCGGCCTGCAGGCGCTGTCGGCCAACCTGCTGGCGCCGCCGGACGGCGAGGTCACCGACATTCCCGGCCTGCAGCGCACGCTGCGCGAATGGATCGCCGCCAACCAGGCGGTCGTGAACCAGGTGAAGCTGGTGATCGGCTTCGGCTACGACGACGCGCAGCTGAAGGAGCGACGGCATCCCACGCGCGACGATCTCGACGCCGTCTCGAAGGAATTCCCGATCCTGATCGTGCATCAGTCGTCCCATCTGGCGTCGCTCAACTCGAAGGCGATCGAGGTGGTCGGCTACTCGGCGGCCACCAAGGACCCCGCCGGCGGCGTGATCCGCCGCCGCGACGGCAGCCAGGAGCCGGACGGGGTGCTCGAGGAGCTCGCCTTCTTCAATGCGGTCTACAAACTGTTGCCGGCGGTCGGGCCACAGGGGATGAAGGTGTTCGCGCGCGAAGGCGCCAAGCTGTGGGCCCGCTTTGGCTACACCACCGCCCAGGAGGGGCGCGCCACGCCCGCCAGCGCCAGGGTGCTGCGCCAGGTGGCCGAGGAGGGCGCTTTCCCGATCGACGTGGCGATCTATCCAGACGTGCTGATCGATCGCGAGTTCATCAAGAGCGGGACGAGCCGCTCCTACGTGCAGCGCGTGCGGATCGCCGGCGCCAAGCTCACCATCGACGGCAGCCCGCAGGGCCTGACCGCCTGGCGCGACCGGCCGTACTACAAGCCGGTCGGCAACTACCCGCCGGGCTACTCGGGCTACGCCGCGGCGTCCGCGGACGAGGTGATGGGCGCGGTGAGCTGGGCGGCGGAAAACGGCATCCAGATCATCACGCACTCCAACGGCGAGCGCGCCTCCGATCTGCTGATCGCTTCGCACCGCGCGGCGCAGGCTCGCTTCCCGAAGGCCAGGGCGACGCGGCCGGTGCTGATCCACGGCCAGTTCCTGCGCGAGGACCAGCTCGACAGCTTCAAGGCGCTCGGCGTGATTCCATCGCTGTTCCCGATGCACACCTTCTACTGGGGCGACTGGCACCTCGACCACACGGTCGGTCCCGAGGTGGGCATGAACATCTCGCCCACCGGCTGGGCGCGCAAGCGCGGCATGATCTTCACGAGTCACCACGACGCGCCCGTGGCGTTTCCCAATTCAATGCGCGTGCTCGACGCCACCGTCACGCGTCGCGCGCGCGGCTCGGGCCGCATCGTGGGGCCGCAGCAGCGGGTCGACGTGATCACCGGCCTGAAGGCGATGACGATCTGGCCGGCCTACCAGCACTTCGAGGAGCAGACCAAGGGCAGTCTCGAGGTCGGCAAGCTCGCCGACTTCGTCATCCTCTCGAAGGATCCGACGGCGGTGGAACCGACCACGATCGCCGACATCCAGGTCACCGAGACCATCAAGGAGGGCGCCACGGTGTTTCGCTTGGCACCCCCGGGCGGCAGGACGGCCAGCGACCGAAGCGGCGAGACCTTCGCGCGGATGCTGCACGCAATGGCGCACCGGGCACCAGCGGCAGGCGGCGCACCGGTGTCGCCGGGCTGGGCCCGGTTGCGCGCGCAGGTCGCCGCGAACCTGCCGCCGGGCAACGACAACCTGTGCCAGGCGGACGTCATCATGTGGCTGGCCGACGCGATGGCGCGCGGCAACTGATCGCCGGCCAGCAGATGCGATGTCCGACGCATCCCGATTCCTTGACGTGATGAGAGGTGACCGTGGCTTCAACTAGGCGCGAGGTACGCTGTGCCATCGCATTGCTGACCGTTCTCGGACTCGGCGTGGCGGCACCGCTGCGGGCCCAGGACTCCGGCTGGAGATCGTTCGTATCGGTCTCGCCGGTCTTCGAGGACGCGAGCCTGGCCTCGGGCGGCGACGCAAGCGTCGGCGGGGTCATCGTGCGACTCGGGACGTCGCGCGAGATCGGCGGCGGTGCGCGCGCCGGGCTCACCGTGAATTACGACTACTTCGACTATTCCTTCGACAACCCGGTTGCCTTCGGCGGGGTGGCGCCCTGGGGCAAGCTGTACCGCTACGGCGTGTCGATGCCGGTTTCGTTCACGATGGGGGAGGGCTGGGTGCTCGGCATCACTCCGTCGTTCGACTGGTTCAAGGAGAACGGCGCTTCTTCGAGCGATGCGCTGGCCTGGGGCGCGACGATGACGGCGGTGAAGGTCTTCGCGGACGGCAACCAGCTCGGGCTCGGTGTCGCAGCCTTCGACCGCATTGAAGAGACCAGCGTCTTTCCGTTCCCCATCGTCAACTGGCGATTCGACCGCCACTGGCGGCTGATCAACCCGCTGGCGGCCGGACCGACCGGCCCGGCTGGTCTTGAACTCAACTACGAATTCGACAGCGGCTGGGCGCTGGGCCTCGGCGCGGCCTGGCGCAAGACGCGCTACCGCCTGAGCGAGAGCGGCCCGGTCGCGAGCGGTGTCGGCGAGATTTCCGGGGCGCCGATCTTCCTTCGCGCGAGGCTGGACCTGGGGCGCTCGACGACCCTGAACCTCTATGGGGGCGTCATCGCGGGCGGAACGCTGCGCGTGGAGGGTCCTTCGGGCAACCTCGTGCGCGAGGACGACTTCGACCTGGCGCCGCTGGTTGGCTTCAACTTCGTCAGCCGGTTCTGATGCGCTGACGCCGCGCGTCACTCCTCGCGCTTCGGGGGCGCCGTGGCACCCGTCGCCGGTTCCGGTTCGTCCGGGCGTCGGGTCCGGGACTGGATGGCGATGATCACCGGGACGAGCACCGACGCGACGATGCCGGCCGCGAAGCCGTTGTTGTACAGGTTGAGGCCGGCGTGCAGCGGGCCCACCGTCAGCGCGGCGGACGAGTGCACGAATCCGGCAACGACACCCCAGTGCCACCCGAACCGACCTGCGATCGGCGCGAGCGTCGTCCCGAACAGGGCGGCGAGCAGGATCGACGGATCGTCCACACTCCACGGTTTCGCCAGTGAGCCCAGGAACACGCCGGCCATGATCGGCACGATGTTGCGCGGATGCTTGCCGAACGCCGCGAAGCCGACGATGGTGAAGATGGCGCCGATCACCGGGCCGTTCAGATCGCCGCCGACGGCCAGGATGTAGGCCATCGCGATCGCGCCGCACAGGCCCATGTTGGCGAACGTCGGTCCGATGCCCGCGATGGCGATGAAGTCGGTGGGCGCCTGGCCCGTGGTCGCGATCACCTTCTTCAGCCCGGACGGCACGCTCCGGTCGTAAGCGAACCCGACGGCGACCATGGAGGCGAAGACGAGCGCGAGGAACGACCCGAGCAGCAGGTTGTTACCGGTCGTCCAGACGAAGACCGGGTCGGGCACGAATCCATAGGACTTGTACAGCGCGACCACTAGTGTGCCGACGAGGCCGGCGGTGAAGCCCATGTTGTAGAGGCTGAAGCCCATGTGGGCCTTGGCGAGCTGCGCCGCGGCGGGTGCCAGGACGAACCCGATTACCAGACCGGTGCCGATGGCAAGCGGCACGCTGACGGCCGCGGTGAGGGTGCCGCTGAACAGGATCTCGGAAACGATTGGGGCCAGCGCAACGCCGAAGAAAGCGCTGTTGATGTTCGTCGCGAACGTCTCGCCCCTGAAGCGGGAGTAGAGCGCTACTCCGATCACGATCGGCCATATGTTCAGCAGGTTCTTCCCGAACAGCGCGAAGCCGAGCACCAGGAAGAGACATGCCACCGACGCCCCGGTCATCTTCGCGCCGGTCCTGTCGTATATGAAGCAGGCGCAAAGGGTCAGCAGGCCGGCGTTGACGCAGCCGGCGCCGATCCCGCCGATGCCGAAGTAGTCGGTGAGGAGGGTGTCACGCGACGTGGTGATCGCGAACAGGCCGCGCGCAACGGCGGCCGGGCCGTCGACCACGAGTCCGAACACGACGAACGCCAGCGCGTACCCGGCAACCAGCAGCAGGATCGCCCTGTCCGATATTTGTGCCGGCTGCGTGTGGCAGACGGTTGCTTCGTCGCTCATCTGTGGCTTCGTCCGCCAGGGACCTTCGCGATTGGCGTCTCGGGCAACCAGTGCTTTTGCGGGGGGAGGGGGGCGAATCAGTACTTTACCGGAGGTGGCTCGCCGGGCATCATCGCTGTCGGCTGGCCCCCCAAGAAGAGGAACCTTCATGCAACTCACGCCCAGGGAGTTCGACAAACTCCTCGTTTACATGCTGGCAGACGTCGCGCTGAAGCGGAAATCCAAAGGCATCAAGCTCAACTACCCGGAGGCCGTTGCCGTCATCTCGGCCGCCGCCCTCGACGGCGCGCGCGCCGGGAAGACGATCGAGGAGGTGACGAAGGAAGCGCGCAGCGCGCTCACCAAGGCCGACGTGATGGACGGTGTGGCCGACCTGATTCCGATGGTGCAGATCGAGGCGGTGTTCACCGACGGCAGCCGCCTCGTGACGGTTCACACGCCGATCCAATGAGCGCGGCGAGAGGAGCGTAACCCATGGCAGTCCTCAAGAGTTTCCCCAGCCTTGCGGCCAACGTCGATCCGGCCACGACCAAAGTTGCGGTGGGCGGCTATGTCTGCCGCAAGGAAGCCGTCTCCTTCCACGAGAAGCTTGCGGTCACCACGCTCAAGGTGCGCAACACCGGCGATCGCCCCGTGCAGGTCGGCTCGCACTTCCACTTCTTCGAGGTCAACCGCGCGCTCGAGTTCGACCGCGCCGCCGCCTTCGGGCAGCACCTGAACATCCCCGCGTCGACCGCGATCCGCTTCGAGCCCGGCGACGAGCGCGAGGTGAACCTGGTGCCCTACCTCGGCAAGCGCGCCGTGTATGGCTTCAACAACCTGGTCGACGGCGCCACCGCCGGCAAGACCGGCGAGGCGCGCAAGGTGAAGGCGGTCGCGCTGGCCGCGAAGCGCGGCTTCCGCTCGCCGGCAGCGAAGAAGCGCTGAGCCGCAGACGTTCCCACGCAAGGACTCCGATGGCAACCATTTCACGCAACGAGTACGTCGGCCTGTTCGGTCCCACCACGGGTGACCGCATTCGTCTCGGCGACACCGGCCTCTTTGTCGAGATCGAGCGCGACCTGCGCGGCGCTCCCGGCGACGAGATCGTCTTCGGCGGCGGCAAGAGCCTGCGCGAAGGCATGGGCATGGACAACCGGATCACGCGCGCGGGCGGCGCGCCCGACCTGGTGATCACCAACGTCACGATCATCGACGCGATCCTCGGCGTGGTGAAGGCGGACGTCGGCATCAAGGACGGCCGCATCTGTGGCATCGGCAAGGCCGGCAACCCGCAGGTGATGGACGGCATCACGCCGGGCCTGGAGTGCGGCCTCGCCACCGACGCGATCTCGGGCGCGCACCTGATACTCACCGCCGCCGGTATCGACAGCCACATCCACTTCATCTCGCCGCAGCAGGCGTATGCGGCGCTGTCGAACGGCACCACCACCCTGATCGGCGGCGGCACCGGACCTTCGGACGGGTCGAACGCAACGACGGTCACTCCGGGGCCGGGAAACATCCGGACGATGCTGCGCGCCTTCGAGGGCTGGCCCGTCAACGTCGGCATCCTCGGCAAGGGCCACGGGCACGGCAAGGCGGCGCTCGTCGAGCAGGTCGAGGCCGGCGCCGTCGGCTTCAAGTGCCACGAGGACTGGGGCACCACACCGGCCGTGCTGCGCTCGGCGCTCACCGTCGCCGACGAGATGGACGTGCAGGTGTGCATCCACACCGACACGCTCAACGAGTCCGGCTTCGTCGAGGACACGATCGCGGCTTTCGAAGGGCGAACCGTTCACTCGTTCCACACCGAGGGGTCGGGCGGTGGCCACGCGCCGGACATCATCAAGATGTCGGGGCTGCCCAACGTGCTGCCCGCTTCGACCAATCCCACGCTCCCCTACGGCATCAACTCGCAGGCGGAGCTGTACGACATGATCATGGTGTGCCACCACCTGAGTCCCGACATTCCGTCGGACGTGGCGTTCACCGAGAGCCGCATCCGCGCCGAGACGATCGCCGCCGAGAACGTGCTGCACGACCTCGGCGTGATCTCGATGATGTCGAGCGACTCGCAGGCGATGGGCCGCATCGGCGAGTGCTGGCTGCGGACCATCCAGACCGCCGACGCGATGAAGACGGGGCGCGGCAAGCTGCCGGAGGACGCGAAGGGCAACGACAACTTCCGCGTCCTGCGCTACGTGGCGAAGATCACGATCAACCCCGCGATCGCGCACGGCATCTCGCACGTGCTCGGCTCGGTCGAGGTGGGCAAGGTCGCCGACCTGGTGCTGTGGGAGCCCGGGTTCTTCGGCGCGAAGCCGAAGCTGGTGCTGAAGAACGGCATGATCAGCTGGTCGGTGATGGGCGACCCGAACGCGTCGCTGCCGACGCCGCAGCCGGTCTACTACCGGCCGATGTTCGGCGCCTTCGGCAAGGCCTTGCCCGACACCTGCATCACCTTCGTCTCGGCCGCCGCGCACTCTGCGGGCATCAAGAAGAAGCTGGGGCTGGATCGGCAGGTGATGGCGATCCGCAACACGCGCAAGGTCGGCAAGAAGGACATGGTCCGCAATTCCGGCACGCCGACCATCGAGGTGAACCCCGAGACGTTCGCCGTCACGGTCGACGGCAAGCACGCCACGGTGAAACCGCTCACGACGGTTTCGCTCAACCAGAAGTACTTCTTCAGCTGACAGGTGGTTCGCACGTGATTCTCGTCGAAGCCGTACTCGGCAATGCGCACGAACCGGAGTGGGTGGCGCGCCTCGCCGCTGCGACCGTGGATCCGCTCGATCTCGACCACTGGGAGGCGCAGAAGAACCGCTTCCGCAAGAAGACGAAGAGCGGCGTCGAACTCGCGGTGTCGCTCGACCGCGGCGCATTCATGCGCGACGGCGACGTGCTGGTCTGGGATGCGGCCGCCAACCGCGCCGTCGTGGCGCGGATCAGCCTGCGCGACGTGATGATCATTCACCTCGACGCGCTGGCCGGCGAGGCGCCCGATCTCGCCATGCGCACCTGCGTCGAACTCGGCCACGCGCTCGGCAACCAGCACTGGCCGGCGCTCGTCAAGGGCGGCCGCGTCTACGTGCCGCTCACGGTCGACCGCAAGGTGATGTCGTCGGTCATGAACACGCACCGATTCGAGAGCATCCGCTACGAGTTCGTCGCGGGCGGCGAGATCGTCCCGTATCTGGCGCCGCACGAGTCGCGCCGGCTCTTCGGCGGAGCTGAAGGCCCGGTGCACACGCACACGCAGGAGGAGTTCGTCGCGGTCGATGGCGAGACTGGCGAGACCTACGGCCGTCCTCCGGTGAGCGCGACCGCACGCTCGCACGCCCATTCACACGGCCACTCGCACGCTCATTCGCCTGACCAGCCGCACGCGCATTCGCACACACCCCCGCATACCCACGCGCACACGGACGCCGGTCCGGACAGTCCTCCGCGCCGGAAATGACGACCACACACTCGACAGCGTCGCCGGGTGCCGGCGCGCAGCTGGGCCGCGCCCTGCAGTTCGGCGACTCGGTTTTTCCGGTCGGCGGGTTCGCGTTCTCCGCCGGCCTGGAGTCGGCGATCCAGAAGCGGGTGGTGACCGACACCGAAACCTTGCACGCGTTCACGCGCACCGCGCTCGAGCAGGCTGCGATGGGCGACGGCATCGCGCTCGTCTGGGCACATCGCGCCGCGATGGCCGGCGAGGTGGACGAGGTCGTCCGGATCGATGAGCAGGTCTACGCGCGCAAGCTCTCCGGCGAGATGCGGACGATGACCGTGCGCATGGGCAAGAAGTTCGCCGAGATGGGCGCCGAGGTGATCGGCTCGCCGCTGCTGAAGGCGTGGCGCGAGAGGATCGACGCCGGCGCGACGCCCGGCTGCTATCCGGTGTCGCTCGCGATGAACTTCGCGGCGCAGGGGCTGCCGGCGCGCGATGCCTTCGTCGTTCACCAGTACGGCGTCGCGGCGATGATCCTGAGCGCCGCGCTGCGGCTGATGAAGATCAGCCACGTCGACACACAGCGGATCCTCTACCGGCTCGACGCCGGCGCCGACGCCGCGTACGAGGCCGCGGCCGCGGCGCGGCTCACCGACATGGCCGGTTTCGCGCCGCTCGCCGAGATCCTCGCAGCGGTACACGTCAAGGCGCACGTGCGCCTGTTCATGAACTGAAGGGGTTGTAACTTGGCTAAGAAGATCACGCGTATCGGCGTCGGCGGCCCGGTGGGGTCGGGCAAGACCGCCATCGTCGAGGCGATCACGCCGCGCCTGCTCGAGATGGGCATCAAGGTCCTGATCATCACCAACGACGTGGTGACCACCGAGGACGCGAAGCACGTGCAGCGGACGCTCAAGGGCATCCTGCTCGAGGAGCGCATCCTCGGGGTCGAGACCGGCGCCTGCCCGCACACGGCGGTGCGCGAGGACCCGAGCATGAACCTCGCGGCGGTCGAGGACATGGAGGCGCGCTTCCCCGACGGCGACGTGGTCCTGATCGAAAGCGGTGGCGACAACCTGACGCTGACCTTCTCGCCGGCGCTGGTCGACTTCTTCATCTACGTGATCGACGTCGCCGCCGGCGACAAGATTCCCCGCAAGAACGGCCCCGGCATCACGCAGTCGGACATCCTGGTCATCAACAAGACCGACCTCGCGCCGTACGTCGGAGCGAGCCTGGAGGTGATGGAACGCGACTCGAAGATGATGCGCGGCGACAAGCCGTTCATCTTCACGAACTGCAAGACCGGTGAAGGCATCCCGCAGCTGATCGACCTGATCCGCAGCGACCTGCTGTTCGACCTGAAGCTGCCGGAGGGGCAGCCGGCGTGATGGGAGTCGCCGAGCGCGCGCCGATGTTCGCCCCGTGGGCGGCGGCCGAGGCGCTCGGTCAGACGTCCGCCGAACTCGCCGCGTTCCAGGACGAGCCGCCGCAGATGGCGAGCGGCGCGGTCGGCAAGACGGGCTTTCTCAGGCTCGGCTTCGAGCGTCGCGAAGACTGCACGGTCCTCGCCGACCTCGAATGCCGTTCACCGTGCATGGCGCAGCGCGCCCTGTATCCGGACCCGGCGATGCCGGACCTCGCCTGGCTGTTCATGATCTCGACGGCGGGCTGCGTGCTGCAGGGCGACCGTCTCGCGCTCGACGTGACGCTCGCGCCGGGCGCGCGCGCGCATGTCACCACCCAGTCGGCGACCAAGGTGCACACGATGGACGCCAACTACGCGGTGCAGACGCAGTCGATCGCGCTCGCCGACGGCGCCTACCTCGAGTTCCTGCCCGAGCCGCTGATCCCGCACCGGGGCGCCCGCTTTCTCTCCGACACGCGGATCTCGATCGCCCCGACCGCGACCCTGCTCTACGCCGAGATCCTCCAGCCGGGACGCAAGCACCATCACCCGGACGAGTGCTTTGGCGCCACCATGCTCTCGCTCGCGGTCGGCGCCGAGCGGCCCGACGGGCAGACGCTCTTCACCGAGAAGCTCGTGATCGACCCGGCGCGGCGGCCGATGCGCCAGACCGGCGTGATGGACTCGTTCGACGTCTTCGGCAACGTCGTCCTGCTCACGCCGAAGGACGGCGCTGACCGTATCCACGCGCGGGTCGACGCCGACGTCGATCATGCGAACGGAGTGGCGTTCGGCGCCTGCCGGCTGCCGAACGACGCCGGCCTCGTCTTCAAGGTGCTCGGCCGCGAGACCGCGCAGGTCAAGGCCAAGGTGCGCGAGTTCTGGGGCATCGCGCGCCAGGAGATCACGGGGGCGGCGATACCGCCGACCTTTTTCTGGCGCTGATCCGGGGGGCGATGATGAAAGGGCTGCTGGCGTGGTGGGAGGGCCTGTGCAATGGCTCGGGGATGCTGCGCTTCGTCGACGTCAACCTGCGCGGCATCGGGCAGGTGATGTTCCAGGACAACCCGCTTTCCGGGCTGCTCTTCTTCGTCGCGATCGGCTGGGGATCGTTCGTTGCCGGCATGCCGCAGGTGGCGATCGGCGGAGTGGTGGCGCTCCTTGCGGGAACGCTGACCGCGCAATGGCTGCGCGTCGACGCCGCGGGGCTCGCGGCCGGGCTGTACGGATACAACGCCTACCTCGTCGGGCTCGCGCTGGGGACGTTCCTCGCCGTCTCGCCGCTTTTCTGGATCTACGTTGCGCTCGGCGGCGCGGTGTCGGTGGTCGCCACCCTCGGGACCGCCAACGTGTTCAAGACCTGGGGTGTGGCCGCGCTCACCGCCCCGTTCGTCCTCACCACGTGGTTGCTGCTGCTGGCCACCTACGCGTTCACCGCGATCGACGGCAGCGGGCTGCCGATGAGTGCCGAGATCACGCCGCTCGACCCGGCCGCGGCGAACCCGCTCGCGTTCGGCGACTTCCTCCAGGGGATCCTGAAGAGCATCTCGCAGGTGTTCCTGAAGGCGAGCATCCTGGCAGCGCTGCTGCTCCTCGCCGGACTGGCAGTCAACTCGCTCGCCGCTGCAGCGTTCGCCCTGGGTGGCGCAGTCGTGGCGGTGGTCACGGGGCACCTCTTCGGAGCCGAGAATGACCTCATCACCGGCGGCCTGATGGGCTTCAGCCCGGTGCTCACCGCGATCGCGATCGGCGCGGTCTTCTACAAGCCGAGCCCGCGCGTCGCGATCTACGCGCTCGTGGGCACGGTGTTCACCGTCATCGTCCAGGGTGCGA
>CAWEQS010000018.1:0-225861 GCA_963811265.1 uncultured beta proteobacterium | reverse complement strand
ATGACGACGACGCGGCCGGTGGTGCTTTTGACCACCGTCGGCGCGGTTCGCGTGGAGCGCGCGGCGTCCGCGAGAGGCGCGGAGGCGGCATCGGTCGTCGCCGGAGACAGCGGATCGCCGCCGCCGCAGCGGGTCAGCGCGGCACCGAATCCCACGGCGCCCGCGGCCGTGAGCCATGTTCTGCGTGTGTAGTTCATGGCGTCACCTCAGCGGATCGTTGAAAGGTACTGGGAGATCTTCAGCAGCTGGGCGTCGGTGTAGCCCTTGGCGTGCGGGATCATGATTCCGTAATCCTCGGTGCCGGGCTGCTTGAGCTGCATCTCCTTCAGCTTGCTGTAGATCTCGGTCGAGGACTTGCCGTTGATCTGCTCGAAGCCGCTGCGGCCGTCGGTGCCGTGGCACTGGAAGCAGTTGGACGCGAGCAACCGTCCTTCGGGTGGGGCGGTCGTCTGGGCGGGCGCGGGCGGCGCGAGCAGCGCGGCGGCGACGGCGGCCAGGCCGCACATGAAACGTCGTGTTGTTGTCATTGACTCCTCCTGGGTTGGCGCGGTGGCGGCCGATGCCTGGCCGCCGCTTCACTCGAGGGATAGTTCGAGCGACGGAGGGGTTGTAGTTGCCGGCGGAGCGGAGCGTCTAGCGCGATGCCCTGCGCGATTGACTCGAGTCACCCGCATCCGTCGGCCTAGCCCGCATGCGGGACCGCATGCATGACGCCTTCTTCGTTCAACCGAAAGGCCGTGGAGAGCCCCTGGGTGATGCGCGTCACTTGCTTCGCGTGACGGCGATCGCTATTGAGCGCTCGGTCAGAAGCCCTTCACGAGCGCGAGAACCGAACGGAAGCGCTCGTCGGTCGCGAACTTCGTCCACTCGAAGAGCACGGTTTCGGTGCCGGCGACGACGCAGCCGGCGTGCGCCAGGCGCGCGAGGGCGAGTTCGCGATCGCGCTGCGCGGCGGGCCGGGAGCCGACGGCGTCGTCGACGATGAAGACGTCGAGTCCTTCGGCACGCAGCCCCAGCGCTGCCTGCATCACGCACACGTGCGTCTCCATGCCGGTCATCACGACCTGGCGCCGCCCGGTGGCGCGCACCTTGCGGACGAACTCCGGGTGATCGGTCGCGGAGAACGCGGTCTTCTCGAAGATCTCGTCCGCGCTGAACCGGCTGCGCAACGGCTCGACCAGGGCCCCGATCTGCTGCGGGCAGTGTTCCGTGATCAGCTTCGGGATGCCGAACAAGTCCGCCGCGGTGACGAGCGCTTCGGTGCGGGCGGTGACGCGCTCGTGGTCCAGGATGGCCGGCGCGAGCTTGCGCTGGATGTCGATGACGAGCAGCAGGGAGTCTTCTCGGGTGAGTCGCATCTTCAGTGTCCTTCGGCGCCAGCCGCGCGCTTCGCTTCGAGGTCGCGCAGAACGCGGCGCTGCACCTTGCCGGTCGTCGTCATCGGGAGTTCGGCGATGAACTCGATTTCCTTCGGATACTCGTAGGGCGCGAGCTGGCCGCGGACGTGCTTCTGCAGTTCGTCGACCAGCGCCGGCGAGCCCTCGAAGCCCGCCGCCAGCACGACGTACGCCTTGACCACGGCGCCGCGTTCCGCGTCCGGCTTCGGCACGACCGCGACGTTGGCGACGGCGCGGTGCTTCACGAGGCAGTTCTCGATCTCGCTCGGGCCGATCCGGTAGCCCGCGGCCTTGAAGACATCGTCGGCGCGTCCCTGGTACCAGAGATAGCCGTCGACGTCGGCGCTGGCCAGGTCCCCGGTGCGCGACCAGTCGCCGGTGAACTTGTTCTTCGTCGCCGTCGCGTTGCGCCAGTAGCCGAGGAAGAAGATCGGGTCGAGGTCGCCGTGGATGTCGCGCCGGTTGATTGCCACTTCGCCGACCGTGCCCGGCGGCAGGACGTTGCCGTCGTCGTCGATCACCGCCACGCGGTGGCCCGGGTAGGGACGCCCCATGCTGCCCGGCCGTGCGGGCCACCTGAGCTGCGAGTTGCCGACGATGTAGTTCATCTCGGTCTGGCCGAACATCTCGTTGACCGTGATGCCCAGCGCCTCGCGGCACCAGGCGAACACGGTGGCGCCGACCGACTCGCCCGCGCTCATCATCGATCGCAGGCCGAGCGCGTAGCGCGAGCGCGGCTCCGCGACGCTCTTCATCATCATCTTCAGCGCCGTCGGGAACAGGAACGCGCTGGTGACGCGGTAGCGCTGCATCAGTTCGAACGCGCGCTCGGGCGAGAAGCGGCCGCGCGTCCCGACGATCGGGAATCCGAAATACAGCGTCGGCAGCAGGGCGTCCATCAGGCCGCCCGTCCACGCCCAGTCGGCCGGCGACCAGAACACGTCGCCCTTCTGCGGAAACCAGTCCTGCGACGCCACGAAGCCGGGCAGGTTGCCGATCAGCGCGCGGTGCGGCATCAGCGCGCCCTTCGGAGGGCCGGTCGTCCCGCTGGTGTAGATCAGCAGCGCCGGATCCTCGGCCAGCGTCGTCACGAGCGCGAAGCGGTCACTGGACTTCGAAAGCAGCGCGCTCCACGCGTGGCCTTCGCCGCCGCCCTTTCCGACGACGATCAGGTGCTTCAGCGCTGGACAGTTCGCGCGGATCGACGCGAACGCGGGCAGGGCGCTGGCATCGACGATCGCGGCGACGGTGTCGCTGTTCTGCAGGCGGTATTCGAGCGCGTCGGGACCGAACAGCAGCGACAGCGGCATCGCCACCGCGCCCATCTGGTAGATGGCCACGTGCGACACGACGGTCTCGGGGCTCTGCGGCAGGACGATCGCGACGCGGTCACCGGGCTTCACGCCGAGCGACTGCAGCGCGTTGGAGAGGCGGTTGGCGTCGGCCTGCAAGGCGGCGTAGGTGTACGAGCCGCCGTTGCCCGACTCGTCCTCGTAGTGCAGCGCGATGCGCGAGGATTCCTGCGCCCAGCGCCGGCAGCACGCCTCGGCGATGTTGAACTCGCGCGGGACGTGCCAGCGGAAGTCGTCGTACAGCGCGCGATACTGGTCCCGCATCGTTCCCTCGCGAGTGGCAGGAATGCCTTCCTATAATCGCCGAACGGATTTCCCCACGCAAACGTGAAATCGCATCGGCCGTCACGCTCCAGCTTCACCACGATACGCGGGCTGCGGTATCACCTGCGCGAATGGGGTCCGGCCGACGCCGGGCCCGGGCGCACGCTCTTCATGCTGCACGGCTGGATGGACGTCTCGGCGTCGTTCCAGTTCGTGGTCGACGCGCTCGATCCGGACTGGCGCGTGGTCGCTCCCGACTGGCGCGGCTTCGGCCTGACCGAGTGGACGCATGGCGACTGCTACTGGTTTCCCGACTACGCGGCCGACCTGGAGTTCATCGTCGATGCGGTGCAGGGCGATGCGCCCGCGAACCTCGTCGGCCACAGCATGGGGGGCAACATCGCGCTGATGTACGCCGGCGCGCGCCCCGCGCGCGTTCGCGCGGTCGTCAACCTGGAAGGGCTTCGGCCTCCACGCGAGCCACGCCGAGCAGGCGCCGGGCCGCCTCGCGCAGTGGATCGACGAAGCTGAAGTCAGGCGGAGCCCTGCGCGACTACGCCAGCCGCGAAGAGGTGGCGGCGCGGTTGCAGAAGAACAATCCGCGGCTGCCGGCGGAGCGGGCCGCGTTCCTCGCCGACCACTGGGCCGAGCCCGACGGCCGCGGACGGCTGCGCGTCGCCGGGCGATCCGGCGCACCGGATCGTCAACCCGGTGCTGTATCGCGTGGACGAGGCGATGGCGTGCTGGCGGGCGATCACGGCGCCCGCGCTGATGGTGCTGGCCGCCGACACGGACGCCTTGCGGCACGTCGCGCGCGACCGGGACCAGGCGCTGGCCGAACTGCAGCGGCGTTTCGCCTCCGTGCCGGGGGCCGAGCAGGCGACGGTGGCGGACGCCGGCCACATGCTGCATCACGACCAGCCCGAGGCCGTTGGGCGCCTGATCATGGATTTCCTGCGGCGGCACGGCTGATCCGGCCCGGCGCCCGGTAAAATCGCGCGCATGCCTGCCCAAGCCGGCGCCGACCCTCGGGACGTGCGCGCCGACCTCCATTCCCACTCGAACGTGTCCGACGGCGTGTTGCCGCCGGACGGACGTGGTCGCGCGCGCGCACGAGCAGGGCGTCGAACTGTACGCACTGACGGACCACGACGAAGTGGGGGGGCTCGAGCAGGCGGCCGCGGCGGCGCAGCGGCTGGGGTTGGCGTTCGTGCCGGGCGTCGAGGTGTCCGTGACATGGGGCAGCACGACGCTGCACATCGTCGGCCTGGGAGTGGAATACCGCGACGGCCGGCTGGAGGCGCGCCTGGGCGCCGTGCGGTCGGGACGCATCAGCCGCGCGCAGGAGATGGCCGAGCAACTGGCCCGCGTCGGCATCGAAGGCGCCTTCGAGGGCGCGCTCGTCTATGCGGGCAACCCGCAGATGATCTCGCGCACGCACTTCGCGCGCTATCTGGTCGAGACGGGGCACTGCCGCGACGTCAAGGACGTCTTCTCGCGCTACCTGGTCGAGGGCAAGCCCGGATTCGTGCCGCACGCGTGGGCGGCCCTCGGCGAAGCCATCGACATGATTCGCGACGCCGGCGGCGTGGCGATCGTCGCGCACCCGGGCCGCTATCGGCTCAACGATCTCGCGCTGCACTCGCTGCTGGAGGAGTTCCGCGAACTGGGCGGGACGGCCATCGAGGTGTCGACCAGCAACCACACCGAGCGCGAGATGCGCCGGTTCGCCGACCTGGCGCGCGAGTTCGGCTTCGAGGCCTCGGGCGGCAGCGACTTCCACGGGCCCGGCGAATCGGAGAACGTCGAACTGGGGCGCGTCGCGCGCCTGCCGTCCGACCTGACCCCGGTGTGGCATCGCTTCGTCTGATGGCGCAGCTCTTCGACGTCCATCCCGTCGACCCCCAGGTGCGATCGCTGCGCCAGGCGGCGCAGATCCTCGATCACGGCGGGGTCGGCGCGATCCCGACCGACTCCTGCTACGCGCTGGCCTGCCATCTCGACGACAAGGCGGCGGTCGATCGCATCCGGCAGATCCGCCGCATCGACGACCGCCACCTGCTGACGCTGATGTGCCGCGACCTGTCGGACATCGGCCTGTACGCGAAGGTCGACAACCGCCAGTACCGGTTGTTGAAGAACGCGACGCCGGGGCCGTACACCTTCATCCTGGAAGCGACGAGGGAAGTTCCGCGGCGCCTCTCGCATCCGTCGCGCAAGACGATCGGCCTGCGGGTGCCCGATCACCGGGTCGCCGCGGGACTGCTCGACGTGCTCGGCCAGCCGTTGCTGACCACCACGCTCCAGCTGCCGGGCGACGAGATGCCGTTGAACGACGCGGATCACATCCGCGAGCGCCTGGATCACCTGGTCGATTTCGTGCTGGATGCCGGTGCGTGCGGCATCGAACCGACCACGATCGTCGACCTCACCGGGCCGGAGGCCGTGCTCGTGCGGCAGGGCAAGGGCCCGGTGGAAGCCCTCGGCCTGTAACCGGGCCGTCACAACGCCGGCGCGCCGGGACGACCGGGGTGCGCTGATAGACTGGACTCGATGGAAAACGTCATTCAGGAGATCGCCGTCTATGCGATCCCCGTGCTGTTCGCGATCACCGTGCATGAAGCCGCCCACGGCTACGTGGCGCGCATGTTCGGAGACAACACGGCCTACGTCCTCGGCCGCGTGACGCTGAATCCCGTCAAGCACATCGACCCGATCGGCACGATCGTCGTTCCCCTCGGCATGGTGCTGCTGACCGGGTTCATGTTCGGCTGGGCCAAGCCCGTGCCGGTCGACTGGGGCAGCCTGCGCAAGCCGAAGCGCGACATGATCTGGGTCGCGGCGGCCGGCCCCGGCGTGAACCTCGCCATGGCCGTGGTCTGGGCGCTGCTCTATCGCGCGCTGTCGGCGGCCGGCGTGCAGGAGAGCTACTTCTACCTGGTCGCCCAGGCGGGGATCAGCGTGAACCTCGTGTTCATGGCGCTGAACCTGCTTCCGATCCCGCCGCTCGACGGCGGCCGCATCGTCAGCGGCCTGCTGCCGACGCGGATGTCGATTGCGTATTCGCGCATCGAGCCGTACGGCCTGTTCATCCTGCTCGCGCTGATGTTCACCGGCGCGCTGTCGTTCTTCCTCCGGCCGCTGCACGACATCGGCGCGGCCATCGTTCGTCTCTTCCTCTGACCATGTTTCCCGATCGCGTTCTCTCCGGAATGCGCCCCACGGGCGCGCTGCACCTCGGCCACTACCACGGTGTGCTGAAGAACTGGGTTCGCCTGCAGAGCGAGCATCCGTGCCTGTTCTTCGTGGCCGACTGGCACGCGCTGACGACGCACTACTCGGAGTCCGAGACGATCGAGGGCAACACCTGGGACATGGTGATCGACTGGCTGGCCGCCGGCGTCGACCCCTCGCAGGCGACGCTCTTCATCCAGTCGCGCGTGCCGGAGCACGCCGAGCTCTTCCTGCTGCTGTCGATGGCCACGCCGCTCGGCTGGCTCGAACGCGTGCCGACCTACAAGGACCAGCAGGAGAAGCTCAACGACCGCGATCTCGCGACCTACGGCTTCCTCGGCTATCCGCTGCTGCAGGCCGCAGACATCCTGATCTACCGCGCCACGATGGTCCCGGTGGGCGAGGACCAGGTCCCGCACGTCGAGATGACGCGCGAGATCGCGCGCCGCTTCAACCACCTGTTCGGCTCGGAGTCCGGCTTCGAGGAGAAGGCGCGCGACGCCGTCAAGAAGCTCGGTTCGCGTCGCGCCAAGCGGTACACGGAACTGCGCACGCTCTACCAGGAAAAGGGCGAGGTCGACGCGCTCGAGCAGGCGCGCGCGCTGATCGACGAGGCGGGCAGCCTGTCCATGTCGGATCGCGAGCGGCTGTTCGGGTACGCCGAGGGCGCGCGCCGGATCATCCTCGTCGAGCCGGAGGCGCTGCTCACCGAGGCGTCGAAGATGCCCGGCCTCGACGGGCAGAAGATGTCGAAGAGCTACAACAACGCGATCGCGCTGCGCGAGGACCCGGAGTCGATCACGAAGAAGATCCGCACGATGCCGACCGACCCGGCGCGGGTGCGCCGCACCGACAAGGGCGACCCCGAGCGCTGCCCGGTGTGGCAGCTGCACAAGGTCTACTCCGACGACGCGACGCAGGCGAGTGGGTGCAGACGGGCTGCCGCAGCGCCGGCATCGGCTGCCTCGACTGCAAGCAGCCAGTGATCGACGGCGTGATCCGCGAGCTCACGCCGATGCGCGAGCGCGCCCAGCGCTACCTCGAGGATCCCGCGGCCGTGCGCAACATCATCGCCGACGGCTGCGAACGCGCCCGCGAGCTGGCGGGCGAGACGATGCGCGAAGTGCGCGAGGCGATGGGGCTCGCGCGCGGCTGACCCGGCGTCGACAGGACGATGCCGTTGCACGCCGAGCAGCGCCCGTCGGACTGGATCCGGCGGTTCGCGCCCCTGGTGGCCCCGGGCGGCCGCGTGCTCGACGTCGCGTGCGGTGCCGGGCGCCACACGCGCCTGTTCGCGGAGCGCGGATGCGCGGTGGTCGCCGTCGACCGCGAGCCCCGCCTCGATCCGGACCTGCAGGGGCATGCGCGCGTCGACCTTCGTGTGGCTGACCTCGAGCAGGGTCCCTGGCCGCTGGCAGGCGAGCGCTTCGATGCGGTCGTCGTCACGAACTATCTCCATCGCCCGCTGTTTCCTCATCTGCTTGCCGCCCTTGCTCCGGGGGGCGTGCTGCTGTACGAGACCTTCGCCGTCGGCAACGCGGCCTTCGGCAAGCCGGGCAACCCGGCATTCCTGCTCGCGCCGCGCGAGTTGCTCGAAGCGTTCGCAACGCTGCGCGTGATCGCGTTCGAGGACGGATTCGAGGAAAGCCCGCGGCCGGCGATGGTTCAGCGGATCGCCGCGACGCGGCCGGCGGCCGGGAGCGCCGACCGACCGGACAGCGTCGCGCTTCGCCCGGCCTAGACCCACCGCGGCTGTAGAATCCCCGGCTTCGCTGGGGAGACGAACACCATCATGATCAAAGGCAGCCTCGTCGCTGTCGTCACGCCGATGCACGAGGACGGCACGCTCGACCTCGACGCATACCGCAGGCTGATCGACTGGCACATCGCCGAAGGCACGAACGCGATCGTCTCGGTCGGCACGACCGGCGAGTCGCCGACGGTGACGCCCGAGGAACACGGCGAGCTGATCCGCGTCGCCGTGGAGACGGCGAAGGGCCGCGTTCCGGTCATCGCCGGCACGGGCGGCAACTCCACGTCCGAGGCGATCGAGCTGACCGAGCACGCGCGCAAGGTCGGCGCGGATGCGACGCTGCAGGTCGTGCCGTACTACAACAAGCCGACGCAGGAAGGCCTGTACCGGCACTTCCGCACGATCGCCGAGCGGGTCGACCTGCCGATGATTCTTTACAACGTGCCCGGCCGCACGGTGGCGGACCTCGGCACCGAGACCACGCTGCGGCTCGCGCAGGTGCCCGGCATCGTCGGCCTGAAGGACGCGACCAGCGACATGGGTCGCGCCGCCGAGGTCCTGAAGAAGGCGCCGCCGCACCTTCGCCCTGTACAGCGGCAACGACGACACGGCCCTCGCCCTGATGCTGCTCGGCGGCCACGGCGTCATTTCGGTCACGGCGAACATTGCGCCGCGGCTCATGAGCGACATGTGTCGCGCGGCGCTTTCGGGCGACTTCGCGGCGGCGCGCGCGATCAACAATCGACTGCTGCCCGTGCACTTCAAGCTCTTCGTCGAGCCCAACCCGATCCCGGTCAAGTGGGCGCTCGCGAAGATGGGCCACATCGAGAACGGCATCCGCCTGCCGCTCGTGCCGCTGAGCATCGCCAACGAGCCGGTCGTACTCGGCGCAATGAAGGAAGCCGGGCTCCTCTAGCCCGGGCAGGAGTCTCGATGATCGATCGCTTCACCCGTTTGCGCTGGCTGGCTGCTGCCGGTGCCGTGTTGCTGTCCGGCTGCTCCTGGACCGGCAGCTTCTTCCAGACCGACAAGGTCGCGTACGAGACCGCCCAGCAGTCGCGGACGCCGCTGGAGGTGCCGCCTGACCTGTCGCAGCTGCCGCGCGACGACCGCTTCGTGGTTCCCGAACGGCCGCAGACGATCACGGCATCGGGCCAGCAGCAGGCGGGACGCCCAGCTGCCGGCGCCGTGCCGACCGCAGCCACCTCCGCCGTGGTTCCCGGCGGCGTCGTGGCGAAGATCGAGCGCCAGGGCAGCCAGCGCTGGCTCGCGGTGAACCTTCCGCCCGAGCGCGTGTGGCCGGTGCTGGTCGACTTCTGGCCGACGGTCGGCCTGCAGGTCGAGAAGTCCGATGCCGCCACCGGCATCCTCGAAACCGCGTGGGCAGAGAACCGGGCGAAGCTGCCCCAGGACGTCATTCGTCGCACGCTGGGGCGCGTCTTCGACTCCGTGTACTCGACCGGCGAGATGGACAAGTACCGCGCGCGCGTCGAACGCACGCCGCAGAACACGTCCGAGATCTTCGTCAGCCACCGCGGCATGATCGAGGTGTACACGACGTCCGCCCAGGACCAGACCAAGTGGCAGCCGCGGCCGTCGGATCCGGAACTCGAGGCCGAAATCCTGCAGCGCCTGCTCGTGAAGTTCGACGCGTCGGCAGCGCAGCAGGCCGCCGCGACCGCGGCGGCGCCGGCAGGCGCGACGGGCGCGCCCAGGCCGCCTGCGGGAGCGTCCGCGACCGCAGCGCCGGCGCCCCAGGCCGCCCGCGTCGTCAAGGCGCCGGACGGACGGAGCGAACGGCTCGAGATCGACGACGGCTTCGAGCGCGCGTGGCGCCGGGTCGGCCTTGCGCTCGACCGCGGCTCCTTCACGGTCGAGGACCGCGATCGCGCCAAGGGCATCTACTTCGTCCGCTACCTCGACCCGGATTACGAGGCGAAGAAGAAGGAGGAGCAGGGCTTCTTCTCCAAGATGTTTACCAGCGACAAGCCGGTTCCGGCGCTGCAGTACCGCGTCGTCGTGTCGGGCGAAAGCACGAACAGGACCGTCGTGACGGTGCTCGGCGCCAACGGCGCACCGGAGCGTTCGACGGCCGGCGACCGGATCCTGTCGCTGCTGAGCGACCAGCTGCGGTAGCGCGGGTCGCGGCGTGCTGCGCGCCTGCAGCCTCGGCTCCGGCAGCAGCGGCAATGCGCTGGTGGTGGAAGCGCGCGACGGTTCGACCGTCACGCGCGTCCTGGTCGACAACGGCTTCAACCTGAAGCAGCTGGCTCGTCGCCTCGAGCGTGCCGGGCTCTCGATGCATGACATCGATGCTGTGCTCGTCACGCACGAGCACAGCGATCATGTCGGCGGCGTCGCGCGGTATGCCTGCAAGGCCGGCATTCCCGTCTATTGCTCCGAGGGCACGGCCCGCGCCGCCAGCCTGATGGATCGCGGCGTGCATTGGCGGGAACTGGTATCCGGAGTGCGGCAGGACATCGGTGCCCTCGTGGTCGATCCGTACGAGGTGCCGCACGACGCGGCCGAGCCGCTCCAGTTCGTGTTCGGCGACGGCCAGCGCTGGCTCGGGCTGCTCACCGACGCGGGCGAGCCGACGGCGCGAATAGTCGCGGCGCTCCGCCGCGTCGACGCGCTGGTGCTGGAGTGCAACCACGACGAGGCGATGCTGCGCTCGGGCCCCTACGCGGCGTTCCTGAAGATGCGCATCGGCGGGGCGCGCGGTCACCTGTCCAACGCCCAGGCGGCAACGCTGCTGCGACAGATGGACTGCGCCCGGCTTCAATGGGTGGCGGCCGCGCACTTGTCGGCGCAGAACAACACGAAGGAGCTTGCGAGCGAGGCGATCGCTGCCGTGCTCGGGTGCGGTCCTGGCGACGTGGCTGTCGCCGACCAGGAGGAAGGGCTCGACTGGCGGGCCGTGTAGCCGATTCGAACGGGCGAAAAAAAGGGCCGGCATTGCCGGCCCTTTTTCTTCCGTTGCCGGATTACTTCTTGGCGGCTTCGCCAGCGGCCTTGGCAGCCTCGCCAGCAGCCTTGGCGGCTTCGCCAGCGGCCTTGGCGGCCTCGCCAGCGGCAGCCGCCGGAGCAGCAGCGTCAGCCGGCTTGGCGGCATCGGCGGCGGGCGCGGGGGCCGGAGCCGGGGCGGGCGCCGGGGCCGGAGCAGCAGCAGGCGCAGGGGCCGGAGCCGGCGCCGGAGCTTCTTTCTTACCGCAGGCGGCGAGCGCCACGACCATCATGGAGGCGATCAATAGTGACTTTTTCATTTGCGTAAACACCCTTCCTGAGTGACTCGATATGTTTTGTTCGACCCCGCGGGTCGCGGGACGCAATGGATGTTTCCCACTCTTCCCAGCCGGCAATTATAGCGTTTGGAAGCCGCCCTCGCGCTGCTACGCGAGCCCCAGCGGCGAGGCCGGGAGATTGTGTCCCGCGGCGTTCCAGCGGCGGTCGAAGGCGGCGATCAGCGGCTGCGCGTACGGCTTGTGATGCAGCCAGAGGGCGCCGCTCGTGGCCCGCGTGGCCCGCAGCTCGAGGGTGATGTGATCGTCCACGAGCACGCAGGCGTCATCGCCCACCCGGTCCTCGTCGGAAGCCACGCGCAGTTCGAGCGCGTGCGGGAAACGCCGCTGCAACAGGCGCAGGCGGGCCGCCCGGGTTTCCAGCCAGGCGGCGTCGTCCACCAGCAGCCGGATGCGCGCGCTTCGATCACCGAGCAGCAGCTGCCTCAGTGATTCCGTCGAATCGATCGACGACAGGTCGAACGCCGACAGGTCGCGGTGCAGCGCCCGCACCGTGCGGTGACCCGAGCGCAGGGCGATGCGCAACGCTTCGTGAAGCTCTTCGCGCGAGTCGATGAGGACGCGCTGCGGCGCCGGGTCGCCGATCACGACTTCCGATGGCCTCATTGGAACTCGCCTCCTCCGAACTGCAGCCAGCCGGCCGCGTACCAGGCATGCAGCAGCGCCTGCGCCGGGAGCGGGAGCTGCGCCACCGCAGGCGATGGCAAGGCGCGCCGGTCCGCCAGGGCACGCAGCGCCTCGCTGCTCCCCACGGGCATGCCGACGCACTCGCCGTTGATCCCGATCTCGCCGCCCGCGTACATCATCCGTGTCGAACGCGCGAGCTCGAGTCCGCGTCGGGCGGCAATCTCCGCAAAGCGCCGTGGGCGAGCGGGCCGGGCGGGTCGCTCGAAGACGACCTGTGCCTTCGGCTCCGTCAGGTAGCGGAGCAGGAACCGCTGCGTGTCTCGTTGCGTCGGGCGAGTCTTGCGCAGCGAATCGTGGATCCGCCCGACCATGGCGGCGGGCAGCGCCGCTGGCCGTCGGGCCGGCCCCAGCCCCGGATCGGAATATCGACCGGAGACAGCGGCGTGATCCGCGAAGTCGGTCAGCCAGGGTTCGAGCAGTTCCTGGTAGGTCGGCGCGCGGAAGCCGATGGAGTAGGTGAGGCACTCTCCCACCGCCGTGCCGTCGTGCGCGACGCCGGGCGGCAGGTACAGCATGTCGCCGGGTTCGAGGACCCACTCCTCCTCGGCGCGGAAGCCCGCGAGGAGCTTCAGCGGGGCGTCCGGAACGAGGGCGAGATCGCGCTGGCGGCTGATGCGCCAGCGACGGCGCCCCCAGGCCTGCAGCAGGAACACGTCGTACGAGTCGACATGCGGACCCACGCCGCCGCCGTCGGTGGCGTAGCTCACCATCAGGTCGTCGAGCCGGGCATCGGGCACGAAGCGGAACCGGCGGAGCAGCGCGTGCGCGCCTGCGTCCAGCAGGTCGACACCTTGCACCAGCAGCGTCCAGTCGGGACGACGGGTCGACGGAAGCCGATGGACCGGGCCGTGCCTCATCGACCACCGTCCACCGATGCGGGCGATGAGCCGCGACTCGACGTCGTCGCGCCGCGCAAGCTCGAACAGCGCGTCGCGCGACACCGGCGGCACGAACCCGGGAAACGCGTTGCGGATCAGCAGCGGCCGGCGTTGCCAGGCGTCGCGCATGAAGCGCGCGACCGGCATCGAGCCGAGCCGTTGCAGGACAGGGGACGTGAGCACACGGTGATTATAGGAACTGGCCCCGGGGCATAATTCACGCAGGGAGATGCGATGAAGATCGATCACGGCGCGCTCGTCAGCCTCGACGTCACGATGTACGACGCGCAAGGGAACCGGCTGGAACACTCCGAGGAACCGCTCGTCTACCTGCACGGACACGACGACGTGTTCCCGTTGGTCGAAGAAGCGCTGGCGGGGAAGGAAGCCGGCGCGCGCGTCGCGCTCCAGCTCGAGCCGGAGGAGGCGTTCGGCGACTACGACCCCGAACTGGTGCTGCTGATGCCGCTCGAAGACCTCGGGCAGGGCGTGGAGGTGGGCATGCGCGTCGAGGGGGACGACGGCGACGTCGCCTCGGGCCGCATCTTCACGATCACCGACATCGCCGAAGGCATGGCGGTGCTCGACGGCAACCATCCGCTCGCGGGCTTCGCGCTGCGCTTCGACATCACCGTGCTCGACGTGCGCGCCGCGAGCCCCGAGGAACTGGCGGACGCGGACTCTCCCGGACTACCGGAGTTCCTGCGCCTCGCCGAACCCCGGCCGACGACGCTGCATTAGGTCTCGGGCCGCGCCAGCCGCTGCAGCTCGTCGAGCAGCAGGTGCGCCTCGCGCGGCGAGATGCCGTCGAGGTCGATCGCGAGCAGGCGGTTCCGCAGCGGATCTTCCGGCGACACGGTCGGCGCCGGCGTTTCGGGCGTCGCGACGAACAGATCGAGCTGCGGACGCGTGCCCAGCGCGCGCTCCTCGAGTTGCGTCAGCAGCGAGCGCGCGCGGCGGATCACAGCGGGCGACACGCCGGCAAGCTGCGCGACCGCGAGTCCGTAGCTCTGGTTCGCCGGGCCGTCGCGCACTTCGTGCAGGAACACGACCTTGCCGCCGGACTCGGCGGCCGCGACGTGCACGTTGGCGACGTCGGGATGCTGCTCGGCAAGTTGCGTGAGCTCGAAGTAGTGCGTGGCGAACAGCGTCAGGCTGCGGTTCTTCTCGACCAGTTCGCGCGCGATGGCGGCGGCGAGCGCCATGCCGTCGAACGTCGACGTGCCGCGGCCGATCTCGTCCATCAGCACCAGGCTCTGCTCGGTGGCGGCGTGGAGGATCGCGGCCGCCTCGGTCATCTCGACCATGAACGTCGAGCGGCCGCGCGCGAGGTCGTCGGCGGCGCCGATGCGGGTGAGGATCCGGTCGACCGGGCCGAGGCGCGCCGCGGTCGCCGGCACGTAGCTGCCAGCGTAGGCGAGCAGGGCGATCAGGGCGATCGATCGCATGTAGGTCGACTTGCCGCCCATGTTCGGCCCGGTGATCACCAGCAGCCGCCGGCCCGCCTTCAGCACGCAGTCGTTCGGCACGTACGTCTCGAGTTCCCGTTCGACCACGGCGTGCCGCGCACCGCGGACCTCGATCTGCGGCGCCTCGACGAACTGCGGCCGCGTCCAGCGCGCCTGTTCGGCGTGGGCCGCGAACGCGGCCAGCGCGTCGATCGACGCGAGCGCCGAGGCGGCGCGCAGCAGGGCGGGGACGTGCGGAGCGAGATCGGCGACCAGGCCGTCGTACAGGTCCTTCTCGCGCCCGAGCGCCCGTTCGCGCGCCGATAGCGCCTTGTCCTCGAAGGCCTTGAGCTCCGGCGTGATGTAGCGCTCGGCGTTCTTCAGGGTCTGGCGCCGCCGGTAGTCGTCGGGCACCTTCGCCGCCTGCCCGTGCGTCACTTCGATGAAGAACCCGTGCACCCGGTTGTACTCGACACGCAGGTTCGCGATTCCCGTCCGCGCCCGCTCGCGCGCTTCGAGGTCGACGAGGAACTGGCCGGTGTTGTCGCGCAGGGCACGCAGCTCGTCGAGCTCATGGTCGAAGCCCGCCGCGATCACGTCGCCGTCGCGCACGGCGTGCGCCGGCTCGGTCATCAGCGCCGCCGCGAGCAGCGCGTGCATCTCCGGCGCGAGCGCAAGGTCGGCACGCAACTCGGCGAGCAGCGGCGCGTCGAGTCCATCGACGAGCTGCGCGGCCCGGAGCGCGTGCGGAAGCGCATCGCGCAGCGCGGCCAGCTCGCGCGGGCGCGCCGAGTTGAGCGCGATGCGCCCGCCGATGCGCTCGAGGTCGGGCACAGCGTTCAGCTCGAAGGCGAGTTGCCGGCGCAGTTCGGTCGACTCCAGCAAGGCTTCGACCGCCCCGTGGCGCCGCGCGGCTTGCGCCTGGCTGCGCAGCGGATGATGAAGCCAGTGGCGCAGGCGCCGGCTGCCCATCGGCGTGGCGCAGCGGTCGAGCAGCCGGAACAGCGTCGCGCCGTCCTCGCCGCGCAGCGTCTCCGTGATTTCCAGGTTCCGCCTGGAGACCGCGTCGAGCATCACGTAATCGGAGATCTCCTCGCGCCGCAGCGCGCGCACGTGCGCCAGCGCTCCGCCCTGCGTGTCGCGCGCGTACTCGAGGAGCGCCGCGCAGGCAGCGACGATCTGCGGCGCGTCGGCCACGCCGAATGCGTCGAGCGTTCCGACCTCGAACTGTTCCTGCAGCGCCCGGGCTCCGCGCTCGTCGTCGAAGTGCCAGTCGGGGCGCGACTGCACCGTGCAGCCGCTGGCCGGCAGGGAACTTCGCAGCGCGTCGTGCCAGCTCTCGGGAACCAGGACCTCGCTGGGAACGAGCCGGGCCAGCTCCGATCCGAGCTGGGCGAAGGGCGCGCTGGTGGCGCGCAGTGCCCCGGACGAGAGGACGAGCCACGCGAGGCCGAACTCGCCGTTGCGCCGCGCGGGCGGCGCGATCGCGAGGAGCACCGCGTCGGCCTTGGCGTCCAGCAGGGCAGGGTCCGTCAGCGTCCCGGGCGTGACGACCCGCACCACCTTGCGCTCGACCGGTCCCTTGCTCGTGGCCGGGTCCCCGATCTGCTCGCAGATCGCGACGCTCTCGCCGAGCTTGACCAGCTTCGCGAGGTACTGCTCCACCGACACGGCCGGCACGCCCGCCATCTTCACCGGCGCGCCGCCCGAGGCGCCGCGCTGGGTGAGCGTGATGTTCAGGAGCCGCGCCGCGCGCTCGGCGTCGTCGTAGAACAGCTCGTAGAAGTCGCCCATCCGGTAGAAGAGCAGGATGTGCGGGTGCTGCGCCTTGATGCGCAGGTACTGCTGCATCATCGGCGTGTGGCCGGAGAACTCGGGGGCGTTCACGCGGATGAGGAAAACGACCGGATCAGGTGCTGCGCGCGGGATGCACGGTGCCGACGAGGTTCAGCAACTGCGGAAAGATCTTCGGCGCGCCGCACACGATGCGGCCCTCATCGAGATAGGCCGCTTCGCCCTTGAAGTCCGACACCAGGCCGCCCGCCTCCAGGATCAGCAGGCTGCCGGCGGCCATGTCCCACGGCGACAGGCCGATTTCCCAGAACCCGTCCAGTCGGCCCGCCGCCACGTACGCGAGGTCGAGGGCTGCCGCGCCCGGTCTCCGGATGCCCGCGGTGTGCTCCGTCACGCTGCGGAACATGCGGACGTACTCGTCGAGGTGCTCGAAGCTGCGGAAGGGAAAGCCGGTGCCGATCAGGCACTCCGACAGCTTGCTGCGCTTCGAGACGCGGATGCGGCGTTCGTTGAGGAACGCGCCGCGTCCGCGCGATGCGGTGAACAGTTCGTTGCGTGTCGGGTCGAACACGACGGCCTGCGTGACGTGCTCGCGGTGACGCAGGGCGATCGACACGGCGTACTGCGGGAAGCCGTGGATGAAGTTGGTCGTGCCGTCGAGCGGGTCGATGATCCACGTGTACTCGGAATCGCCGCTCGCGCCGGACTCCTCGGCGAGGATGGCGTGGTCGGGGTACGCCTTGAGCAGGATGTCGACGATCGCCTGCTCCGCCGCGCGGTCGACTTCGGTGACGAAGTCGCTGCGGCCCTTGCTCGCCACCTTCACGAGGTCGACGTCGAGACTGGCCCGGTTGATGATCGAACCGGCCTTGCGCGCGGCCTTCACGGCCGTGTTGAGCATCGGATGCATGATTGAGCGCGCCGGCCGGACGGCCGGCGGCATTTAGACTGGCCGGCGATTCTAGTCGATTGACCTCTTCGGGCCCCGATGTCGAACCCTGCCGACCAAGTCCGCTTCGTGCTGGTGGCGCCCACGCATCCGGGCAACATCGGCGCGTCCGCGCGCGCGATCAAGACGATGGGCTTCGCGCGGCTGGTCGTCGTGCAGCCGAGGCATCCGGACTACCGGGAGCACCCGGACGCCGTGGCCCTGGCCACCGGAGCCGCCGACGTGCTCGCGGCCAGCGCCTCGTTCGCGACCCTGGCCGAAGCGCTCGCGGGCGTCCGCACGGCCATCGCGATGACCGGCTACGACCGCCAGTTCGGCCCGCCGCTCGCAGACCTCCGTGCCTGCGCGGAGGAGGCGGCGACGCGCGCGAGCCAGGCCGGCGAGGAGATCGCGTTCGTGTTCGGCACCGAGCGATCGGGGCTCGAGAACGAGGACGTCGAGCGCTGCCAGCTGAGCTGCGCGATCCCGGCGAATCCGGCGTTCTCCTCGCTCAACCTGGCGCAGGCGGTCCAGGTGGCCGCCTACGAGTGCCAGCTCGCGCTGCGCGGCACGCCGGGCGTGCACGACGGGCAACGCCGCTTCGGCCCGGAGGAAGCCGTCGCTCCGATCGAAGCGCTGGAGGGGTTCTACGCGCACTTCGAACGGGCGCTGATCGCCGTCGGCGCGCTCGATCCGGACGAGCCGAAGCGCCTGATGCAGCGCCTGCGGCGGCTCTTCAATCGCGCCCGCCCCACGCAGACCGAGATCGACGTGCTGCGCGGGGTGACGGCGGCGATCATCGAGTCGCGCGCCGACCGCGCGGGGCGCAAGCGCGGCCGCTAGAATCGGCGGCCCCGAAACGCGGTCCCGACAACGCGGTCCAGCAGGCCAGGACCGCCGCGAAAACCCCATGTTCAACCGCTTGCGCGAAGACATCGACTGCATCCTGGAACGCGACCCGGCCGCGCGCAGCCGCTGGGAGGTGCTGACCTGTTATCCGGGCCTGCACGCGCTCTGGATGCATCGCATCGCGCACGCGTGCTGGAACGGCGGTGCGCGCTGGCTCGGGCGCTTCGTCTCGCACGTCTCGCGGTTCCTGACCGGCATCGAGATCCACCCGGGCGCGCGGATCGGGCGCTTCGTGTTCATCGATCACGGCATGGGCATCGTGGTCGGCGAGACCGCGGAGATCGGCGAGGGCTCGACCATCTACCAGGGCGTCACGCTCGGCGGCACGTCGACCGTGAAGGGCGCCAAGCGCCATCCCACGCTCGGTCGCAACGTGATCGTCGGCGCGGGAGCCAAGGTGCTCGGCGGCTTCACGGTCGGCGACGGCGCGCGCATCGGCTCGAACGCGGTCGTCGTCAAGGAAGTGCCGGCGGGCGCGACGGCGGTCGGGAACCCTGCGCGCATCCTGCACAAGGAGTCGGACGCGGCGCGCGAACAGGCTGCGAACCGCATGGGGTTCTCCGCCTACGGGATTGCGCAGGAAGGCGACGACCCGCTCACGAAGGCGCTGCACGGACTGGTCGACCACGCCGCCGCGCAGCAGCGGGTGATCGACCAGATGGTCGCGGCGCTCGAGAGGAACGGCATCGCGATCGCCGGCGAAGCCAAGACCGCGGCCCATGCGGTCGACCCGTCCGAACTCAACAAGCTGGTCGACGAGTAGGGCCGGGTCAGTCGAAGAACACGAGCCGGGGCCGGCCCTCGACGAACTCGAGGAAACCGCCACGCGGCTCGGCGGCGTCGAGATCCCAGTCGGGCAGCACCCAGCGCTCCGCGAGCGCATCCCCGAGGTCGACCACGTGCGACGCTGGCCGGTGCGTGTGGCCGTGGATGATCCGGCGCACGCCGGCCGCGCGCAGCGCGGCCACGACGGCGTCGGGCGTCACGTCCATGATGTCCGCGGCCTTCGTCGACTTCTCGCTGTCGCTCTGCATGCGCAGCCCGCGCGCGAAGGCGATGCGCTCGTCGAGCGTCTTCGACAGGAAGTCCCGCTGGAACTCGGGCTGGCGCACCGTCGAGCGGAACCGCTGGTAGGCGACGTCGAGCGTGCACCAGGCGTCGCCGTGCGACAGCAGCGTGGGCGTGCCGGCGACCTCGACGACGATCGGGTCGGCGAGCAATGTGCCGCCGCTGGCGGCCGCGAAGGCGCGGCCGAGCAGGGGATCGCGGTTTCCGTGCATCAGCAGCAGGCGCCGGCCGCCGGCCGAGTACGCGGCGAGTCGCGTCGACGATGGGTCGCGCGGACGGCCGCGGCGTCGTCGCCGATCCAGAACTCGAAGAGATCGCCGAGGATGACGAGTTCGCGATGCCCCGGCGCGTCCTCGGCGAGGAACCGCAGGAAGCGGGCGATCGTGCGCGGCCGTTCCGCGGCGAGGTGCAGGTCCGAGATGAAGAGCGGATCCACGAGCGGCGCGGCCGTCGGAGCGACGGCCAGGACCGGTGGTGGATCGGCCAGGCTCATTCGACGATCTCGGCGCGCTCGATCAGCACGTCGGATTCGGGCACGTCCTGGTGCATGCCCTGGCGGCCGGTGCGCACCGCCTTGATCTTGTCGACGACGTCGAGGCCCTCGGTCACCTTGCCGAAGACGCAGTAGCCCCAGCCTTGCGGGGTGGGGGCGGTGTGGTTCAGGAAGTCGTTGTCCGCGACGTTGATGAAGAACTGCGAACTGGCGGAATGCGGGTCGTTGGTCCGCGCCATCGCGACCGTGTACTTCGCGTTGCGCAGGCCGTTGCTGGCCTCGTTCTCGATCGGCGCGTCGGTGCGCTTCTGGCGCATTCCCGGCTCGAAGCCGCCGCCCTGGACCATGAAGCCGTTGATCACGCGGTGGAACACGGTGCCGTCGTAGAAGCCCTTGCGCACGTACGACTCGAAGTTGGCGGCCGTCTTGGGCGCGCGCTGGTGGTCGAGTTCGATGGTGATGGGGCCGAGGGAGGTCTGCAGGCGAATCATGAGGGCTTCCTGGTGGGGTTACTTGACGACGCGGGCCGACTTGATCGTGACCGGCGTCAGCGGGACGTTCTGGTGCTGGCCGCGGTTGCCGGTCGGCACGTCCTTGATCTTGTCGACGACGTCCATGCCTTCGACGACCTTGCCGAACACGGCATAGCCGTTGCCGTCGAAACTCGGGTAGTCCAGGCGCGGGTTGTCGACGACGTTGATGAAGAACTGCGCCGTCGCCGAGTTCGGGTCGCTGCGGCGGGCCATCGCCACCGTGCCGCGCGCGTTCTTCAGCCCGTTCTTGCTTTCCAGCGGGATGGGCGGGCGCGTCGAGCGCTCCGACATGTCGGGCCCGAAACCGCCGCCCTGGACCATGAACGTGGGGATGACGCGGTGAAAGATGGTGCCGTCGTAGTGGCCGGCCTTCACGTAGGCGAGGAAGTTGTCGACCGTCTTGGGCGCCTCTTTCGGGGCGAGTTCGATGACGATCCGGCCCTCGGAGGTTTCGAGCGCGACGCGCGGGGCCGTGCCCTGCGCAGAGGCAGTGGTCGCGCCCAGCGTCAGAGCGGCGCAGAAAAGCAGCGTCTTGATCTTCATCGGACTCCTTGCGGGATTCAGGGGGTGATGCGGGTCTTGGAGAGCAACTCGCGCGACAGCGACAGCTTGTTGCCCAGGTTTCGATTGCCGGGCTGCAGCTTGGCCGCGCGCTGGTAGGCGTCGACGCCCAGTTGCAGGTGGATGTCCCCGAGATTCTCGAGCGCGGTGACGTAGTCGGGCCGAATGGCGAGCGCCGCTTCGAGCAGCGTCCGCGCGCGTTGCAGCTGCCCCTGCGACGCGTCGATCACCGCGAGGTTGTTGTACGGCTCCGGCAGTTCCGGGTATTCCTCCGTCAGGCGCTCGAACACCTCGCGCGCGCCAGCGGTGTCCTTCAGCTCGGAGAGGATCACGCCCCGCACGAAGCGCATCTGCGCATCGCGGGGATTCTTCGCGAGGTGGGCATCGGCGCGCGCCAGCGCGGGCTTGAACTGCCCGGCCGCCATCAGCTTCTGCACCTCCTGCAGATCGCTCAGCTCGACGCGGTCGCTCGCCGGGGCGGGGACGGACTGGGCCGGCACCGGCTGCTGAGCGGCCGCGGGCTGCAGCGCGGCGGCGAGCAGCGCGGCGCCCGCGAAGGCGAGGGAGCGAAGCGAGGTCGGCATCGATGGACGGGACGGAGGGCCGGCGGCTGGGCTGCGCCCTCGCGTCGCGAAGGCCGTGGATCCACGGAGCGATTGATATACTGCGGCCGATTCTACAGCCCACCCCAATCGCGTCGGCCCCTCGAAATGTCCGCACTGCGCTGTTGACTGAGCTCTCCCGGGTTCCTGTCCCTGCGCTCGCATTTCCCGTCCGGTTCGCCGGATGTCTTCCCGAGGGGTGAAGTTCCATGACGGTCGAGATCTACAACACGCTGTCGCGCCGCAAGCAGCCGCTCGAGCCGCTCGAGCCCGGTCACGTCCGGATGTACGTCTGCGGCGTGACGACCTACGACCGCACCCACATCGGCCACGGCCGCACGTTCGTCGCGTTCGACGTGATGCAGCGCTGGCTGCGGGCGGCGGGTTACCGCGTCACGTATGTCCGCAACATCACCGACATCGACGACAAGATCATCCAGCGCGCGGCCGAGAACGGCGAGACGCCGTCGGCGCTCACCGCGCGCTTCATCCAGTTGATGCACGACGACTTCGACGCCCTCGGCATGGCCCGGCCGGACCACGAGCCGCGCGCGACGCAGTTCATCCCGCAGATGCTCGACCTGATCGGGCTGCTCCAGGACAAGGGCCTCGCGTACCAGGCGAACGACGGCGACGTGAACTACGCGGTCCGCAGCTTCCCCGGGTACGGCAAGCTGTCGGGACGCGAACTGGATGAATTGCGCGCCGGCGAGCGCGTCGCGGTCGACACCAGCAAGCGCGATCCGCTCGACTTCGTGCTGTGGAAGCGCGCCAAGCCGGGCGAGCCGCACTGGGCATCCCGCTGGGGCGAGGGGCGTCCCGGCTGGCACATCGAGTGCTCGGCCATGGCGAGCGAGCTGCTGGGTCGCCACTTCGACCTGCACGGCGGCGGGCCGGACCTGATCTTCCCGCACCACGAGAACGAGATCGCCCAGAGCGAGGGCGCGTTCGACGAACCCTTCGCGAACCTCTGGGTGCACACGGGCGCCCTGCGGATGGGCGACGACAAGATGTCCAAGTCGCTCGGCAACGTCGTCACGATCCGCGACGCCGTCGACCGCTTCGACTGGGAGGTCGTGCGCTTCTACCTGCTGCGCACCCACTATCGCAGCCAGCTGCAGTTCGCCGAGGAGCAGATCGCCGAGGCCCGCAGCGCGCTCAGCCGCCTCTACACGGCGCTGCGCGACACCGCTGGCGACGGCGCCGCGGTCGACTGGAACGAGGCGCATGCGCAGCGGTTCGCGGCGGCGATGAACGACGACTTCAACACGCCGGTGGCGATCGCCGTGCTGTTCGACCTGGCGAGCGAGGTGAACCGCGCGAAGTCGCCGGCGCTCGCGCGGCAGTTGCGTCGGCTCTCGGAGCCGCTCGGCCTGCTGCAGCGCGACCCCGTGCAGTTCCTGCGCGGCGGCGGGGCGGACGACGACGCGGCGCGGATCGACGCGCTGATCGCCGAGCGAGCCGCGGCCAAGAAGGCCAGGAACTTCGCCGAGGCCGACCGCCTGCGCGCGGCGCTGACGGCCGAAGGCGTCGTCCTGGAGGACGGCCCGGGCGGCACCACCTGGCGCCGCGCGTGAACGGATCCGCCCGCCCGGCCTACTGGAGCCGCGCGAAGCGCGCGCTGGCGAAGTCGGACGCGACGATGGCCAGGATCATCGCCGAGCATCCGCGCGTCGGCCTCGTGTCGCGCGGCGACGCGTTCAGCACGCTCGCGCGATCGATCGTCGGCCAGCAGATCTCGGTGAAGGCTGCCGATGCGGTGTGGGGACGGTTCTGCGCGAGCTGCGGCGAGCTGACGCCGAAGAGCGTGCTGCGCCGGCGCGCCACGACGTTGCGGTCGTGCGGACTGTCGGAACGCAAGGTCGAGTACATCCGCGACCTGTGCGCGCACTTCATCAGCGGGCGGGTCGATCCGGCGCGTTTTGCCGGGCAGGACGACGAGGCGATCATTGCGGAGCTGACGGACATTCGCGGCATCGGCCGCTGGACCGCGGAGATGTTCTTGATCTTCAACCTGCTCCGCCCTAATGTGCTGCCGCTGGACGACCTGGGTCTGCTGCGGGCGGTCAGCCTGCACTACCTGGACGGCGAGGCGATCACCGGGCGCGAGGGGCGCACCCGGGTCGAGGCGCTGGCAACGGGGTGGGCGCCATGGCGCAGCGTGGCCACCTGGTATCTGTGGCGCAGCCTCGATCCTGTGCCCGTGGAGTACTGAGCGAACCATGGCGAAGATGACTTTCCTCGATTTCGAGCAGCCGATCGCAGAGCTCGAGACGAAGATCGAAGAACTGCGCTTCGTGCAGGACGACTCGGCCGTCGACATCTCCGAGGAGATCGAGCGCCTGCAGAAGAAGAGCCAGGCGCTGCTGAAGGACATCTACGCCAAGCTGTCGCCGTGGCAGGTGTCGCAGCTCGCGCGCCATCCGCAGCGCCCGTACACGCTCGACTACATCGCCGCCATCTTCACCGACTTCCACGAGCTCCACGGCGACCGCTCGTTCGCCGACGACCTGTCGATCGTCGGCGGCCTGGCGCGCTTCAACGGCACGCCGGTGATGGTGCTCGGGCACCAGAAGGGGCGGGACACGAAGGAGCGCGCGCTGCGCAACTTCGGCATGAGCAAGCCGGAGGGCTACCGCAAGGCGTTGCGCCTGATGAAGGTGGCGGAAAAGTTCGGCCTGCCGCTGTTCACATTCGTCGACACGCCGGGCGCCTATCCGGGCATCGACGCCGAGGAGCGCGGCCAGTCCGAGGCGATCGGGCGCAACCTCTTCGAGATGTCGCAGCTCAAGGTGCCGATCATCGCCACGATCATCGGCGAGGGCGGGTCCGGCGGGGCGCTGGCGATCGCCGTCGGCGATGCGGTGCTGATGCTCCAGTACGCGACGTACTCGGTGATCTCGCCCGAGGGCTGCGCGTCGATCCTGTGGAAGAGCGCAGACAAGGCCCCGGAGGCCGCCGAGGCGCTCGGGCTGACGGCGCATCGGCTGAAGGCGCTCGGGGTCATCGACAAGATCGTTGCCGAGCCGCTGGGCGGCGCGCACCGCGACCCGCAGCAGATGGCGTCGATGCTCAAGCGCGCGCTGGCCGACACGCTGCGCCAGTTCCAGGGCATGAAGACGAAGGATCTGCTCTCGGCCCGCCACGAACGGCTGCTCGCTTATGGCAAGTTCAAGAGCACGACCGCGGAAAGCTGATCCGGATTCGTCGCCGCTGCTGCAGTCCGTTCGCGACGCGCTCGCCCGCGCTCTCGACCGGCTGCGCGACGAAGCGGCACAGAGTTCGGAGCCGATGAAGCGGGCGCCGGCGCGCCGTGGCGAGGTGGTCGTCGTCGCCCTCAGCGGCGGCCGCGACTCGATGGCGCTGCTCGATGCGTCGGCGCGGCTCGCGCGGGTCCGCGGTTCGGGAATCCGCCGGCTGCTCGCGGTGCACGTCCACCACGGCCTCAGTCCGCACGCCGACGACTGGCTCGCTCACTGCGAAGCCGAGTGCGCCGCGCGCGAGGTCCCGCTGGTCGCGCGGCACGTCGAGGTGCGGCGCCGGGGACGCGGGCTGGAGGCGGCGGCACGCGAAGCGCGCTACGGCGCGCTGGCGGAGGCGGCCCGCGACGCGGGCGCGCGCATCGTGCTGACGGCCCACCATCGCGAAGACCGTCTCGAGACGTTCCTGATCCAGTGGCTGCGCGGCGCGGGCGTCGACGGCCTGGCCGCGTTTCCACCGAGCCGCAGCTTCGGCGGCGACCTGCTGCTCGTCCGGCCGTTCGTCGACGTCGCGCGGTCCGCGATCGAGGAGTACCTGGCGGCGTCCGGCGTGCCGTTTGTCGAGGACGAATCGAACGACGAGCAGGCCTTGCTGCGCAACGCGCTCCGCGCGGACATCCTGCCGCGGCTCGACGCGCTCCGCCCCGGCTTCCGCGCGGCGGCGGCGCGCTCCATCGATCTCGTCGCCGAGGCCGCCGAGGCGCTGCGGTCGAGCGCCGGGACGGATCTCGCGCAGGCCTCGGACGGCGCGCCCGACGGGATGGTCTGGCTCGATCGCATCACCGCGCTGCCGCTCGCCCGCCAGACGGCGCTGGTGCGCGCCTGGCTCGATCGCGCCGGCGTCGAGTCGCCGAGCCGCGCGCGCCTCCTCGAACTGCTTGAGCAGGCCCGCACGGCGCGCAGCGACGCGCGCCTGCTGGTGCGGGTCGGCGACCGCGAAGTGCGGCGCTATCGTGGCCTGCTGCTGCTCAAGGCGGCAGAGACGGACTCGCAGGACGTCCAGTCGTTCCGCTGGCAGGGCGAGGACGAGATCAGCGTTCCCGGGTGGGGCGGGGCGCTTCACTTCACCCCGGTTGTCGACGAGGAGGGCTTCGATCCGGCCTGGCTGCGGGAGGCTGTCCTCGAGGTGCGCCCGCGCGGCGGCGGGGAGCGTTTCAAGCCGCACCCCACGCGCCCCTCGAAGACGCTGAAGCGGCTGTTCCAGGACGCGGGGATCCCGGAGTTCGAGCGCGGCCGCCTGCCGCTCGTGTGGCGCAAGGGCGAACTGATCTACGTCGCCGGGCTCGGCGCCGACGTCAGGATGACCGACCGCGACGGCGAGCGCGTCGTCGTCGAATGGCAGCCGGACGCCGGGCTGATCGACCGCAATCCCTGACGCAGCTCAGGACGCGCCGCGCGCGCTCCTTATAATTCACGGTTGCTCATCACGCAGGGAAGGCGGGGCTCGGCCGATCATGGCTCTCATCGTTCACAAGTACGGCGGTACGTCGGTCGGCAGCGTCGAGCGCATCCGCAACGTGGCGCGTCGCCTGGAAAAGTGGCATCGCGCCGGACACCAGCTGGTGGTCGTCGTCTCCGCGATGAGCGGAGAGACCAACCGGCTGATCGCGCTCGCGAAGGAAATCCAGGCGAGCCCCGACCCGCGCGAGCTGGACGTGATCGCGTCCACCGGCGAGCAGGTCACGATCGGGCTGCTGTCGATGGCGCTGAAGGATCGCGGCCTCGAGGCCAAGAGCTACACCGGGCCGCAGGTGCACGTGCTGACCGACAGCGCATTCACCAAGGCGCGAATCATCGACATCGACGAGAAGAAGATGCGCGCCGACCTCGCGCAGGGCACGATCGTCGTCGTGGCCGGCTTCCAGGGCGCGGACGAGCACGGCAACCTCACCACGCTCGGTCGCGGCGGCTCCGATACCTCGGCCGTCGCGCTCGCCGCCGCGTTGAAGGCCGACGAGTGCCTGATCTACACGGACGTCGACGGCGTCTACACGACCGACCCGCGCATCGTTCCCGAGGCGCAGCGCCTGAAGCGGATCACCTTCGAGGAAATGCTCGAAATGGCGAGCCTCGGCTCCAAGGTGCTGCAGATCCGCTCCGTCGAGTTCGCCGGCAAGTACAAGGTCCCGCTGCGCGTGCTCTCCAGCCTGACCGATCCCGATCTTCCGCTTGCCGTGGAGGCGAACTCCGGCACCCTGATCACCTTCGAGGATGACCACACGATGGAAAAGGCCGTCATATCCGGCGTCGCGTTCTCGCGCGACGAAGCCAAGATCACGCTGACACGGGTGCCCGACCGGCCCGGCATCGCCTACCAGATCCTCGGTCCGATCGCCGACGCGAACATCGACGTCGACATGATCGTGCAGAACATCAGCGTCGAGGGCACGACCGACTTCTCGTTCACGGTCCACCGCAACGAGTACGCGAAGGCGATGGAAGTGCTGAACACCAAGGTGAAGCAGCACGTGGGCGCGCGCGAGATCGTCGGCGACCAGAAGATCGCCAAGGTGTCGATCGTCGGCATCGCGATGCGCTCGCACGTGGGCATCGCGAGCCTGATGTTCCGCACCCTCTCCGAGGAGGGGATCAACATCCAGATGATCTCCACGAGCGAGATCAAGATCTCGGTGGTGGTCGAGGACAAGTACATGGAACTCGCGGTCCGCGCCCTGCACAAGGCGTTCGGCCTGGAGAACGTGGTTGGCTGATCGCGTTGCCGGCGCGGGCGGCAACGTCTAAACTGCTGGCTGAGCGCGGGCTTTCGCCCGCGCCTTGCTTTTCTGGCTTCACCGGAGACGTGGCCGAGTGGTCGAAGGCACTCCCCTGCTAAGGGAGCATGCGCGCAAAAACGTGCATCGACGGTTCGAATCCGTCCGTCTCCGCCAAGCAAAGACGCCCCATTCGGGGCGTTTTTGTTTGGCGCAGATGTGATGCATGAGAACCGTCCCCGGTTCGAACAAGCGCGGCAACGCCGCGCTTGGACGCCCTCCGCATCGCGGAGGGCGGTCCCGGAGCAAAGCGCAGGGACGAGGGCGCAGCCCGAGCAATCCGTCCGTCTCTTCCAGAAACGCGGCTTCTCTTCTCGTCCGCAGCCTATTGGCCCCTGTGAAGAACGCGGCGAACCCGGTCGCGGTTCAACGGCAACTCGGCCAGCGACGCGAGCGCCAGGCAGAACTTCACGAACGCCGATGGCTCGCTCGTATCGGGCTGCTGGCCGGTGTACCGGCGCCAGCTGACGGCGTCGTTGAGTACAAGCTGATCGACCGGCGTGTCGCCCTTGTTGACGCCGGGCGGTCCGGCGTCGCCCGCGTGGAGGCGCAATTCCGCTTCGAGGTCCTTCAGATCGGTGAGCAGATGGACGAAGCGGCGTTCGGCGTCGCGGCGTGGCATGCCGCGCTCGACCCAGCGCCGGATGAAGTAGGTGTAGCCCAGACGGGACGGGTCCACGAGCAGCGCGCGGAAGGCGCGCGCGGTGTCGGCCTGCTGCCGGACCTCCGCCTCCCGCGCCCGCTGCGTGTCGGTGTCGATCACCATCGCATTCTCCGGCACTTCTCGGGGGCCATCGCTTGAGTGGGAAGGTGGTTGTAGCCAGCGCCGCAGGGCGCGAGGGAGTGGCAACCGTCCCGCCTCGGTTCGTAGTAGCAATCGCGCCTCAGCAAATGACGCGACGGGACGGTGGCATCCCGATGTGACTGCCCCGTGCGTGCGCTTTCTTCTTGCCCATCGGACGACGTCGCAAACCTGATCGCGTTGGTGAGAGGGCAGTCAATCTGCGCCGGCGCCAAGGGCGGGTCAACCGTGAAACTACGTGCCGTCGCGGGATGAAGTCATCTGATGACGCGCATTGGGGAGGAGCATCCCGGGATCGGGATGTCCGCACGCGTTTGCGTGAAGCCGCTGGTATGGGAGTGGCGCAGAAGGGCGCAGACTGGTTTCTTCGACTCCGAACCGGGGTCCCTACCGTGAAGGACGGACCATGACCGTTGCACGCATCACCGAAATCAGCAGTGTCAGTACGGTGAGTTTTCAGGATGCGATCGTCCAGGGCGTCGAGCGCGCCAACAAGACGCTGAAGAATGTGAAGGGCGCCTGGGTCAAGGATCAGGAAGTGACCATCGACAATGGCAAGGTCACCGGCTACAAGGTGATACTCAAGGTGACATTCATCCTGTCGGACTGACCGGATTGACGTTCTAATGGCGACCCGGCGCAGCGGACGCGTCGAGCCGTCGGCCCGGCCAGCGAAAGGCCCTGTGCTAGACTCGCGACCCGCGTGCGCCCGTAGCTCAGTTGGATAGAGTACTTGGCTACGAACCAAGGGGTCGTGGGTTCGAATCCTGCCGGGCGCGCCATTCATTCAAGGGGTTGCAGCGATGCAGCCCCTTTCCTTTTTGCGGCTGTGCCGTAAACCTGCCATCGATTCGGCCAGCTCGACCGCCTGCTGGCGAAGTGTCGCCGGACAAGGCGGCTTGCCCGTGGGCATGGTGGGCTCCTTCGGTCTGAACAGCGAGGCGCACGAAAGGTCGTCAACTTCATGACGAACCTCCTCCCGGCTTGAGTTCGCGCAAAGTATGAGTAGGAGATTCTTGAAAAACTGCTTACATTTCACGCGCCGGTAAAGAACTGGCTGCCCGCTGCCCGGCTCGCCGGGCGTTCCCTGGGGAGAAACTCGCGCATGCACATGGCCGATGCACTGCTGTCCCCCGCCGTCGGAATCTCGATGTGGGCGGCGAGCTGTGCGGCACTTGCCGTGAGCGCGCGCCGTGTTCGCGCGCAAGGCGACGACGACCGGGTGCCATTGATGGGCGTGCTGGGGGCCTTTGTCTTCGCTGCCCAGATGATCAATTTCACGATCCCGGCGACCGGGTCCAGCGGTCACCTCGGTGGCGGGCTCCTGCTGTCGATCCTGCTCGGGCCACATGCGGCGCTCATCGTCATCGCTTCCGTGCTCACGGTGCAAGCGCTGTTCTTCGCCGACGGCGGCCTGCTTGCGCTTGGCGCCAACATCTTCAACCTCGGCGTGCTGCCTTGCTTCGTGGCGTACCCGCTCATCTATCGGCCGCTCGCCGGGAATGGAACCTCGCCGCGCCGTATCGCCCTCGCGGCGTTCCTCGCGGCAATCGCGGGCCTGCAACTCGGCGCGCTGGGAGTCGTGCTGCAGACGTCTGCTTCGGGCATCTCGAGCCTGCCGTCTTCCACGTTCCTGCTGCTGATGCTGCCGATCCACTTCGCGATCGGCATCGTTGAGGGCCTCGCGACGTCGGTGCTTGTGCTGTTCATCCGGCGCGCGCGTCCGGACCTGGCAGCACGCGAGTCGCGCGCGACCTCGGCTCGGGCCTCGTTGAAGCCGGTCCTGGCCTCACTGGCGCTGGCCGCGCTCGTTACCGGCGGCGTCCTGTCGTGGTTTGCCTCGGCCCAACCCGATGGCCTCGAATGGTCGGTCGCGCAGGCGGCCGGGGACGCCGGACTGCAGTCGCCGGTAGCGGGCATGCACGGGTTGCTGAAGCACGTGCAGGACGCTGTCGCCTTGCTGCCCGACTACGATTTTCCGGGCACGGCGCGCGCCGCCGACCTGCGCGGCGAGCCCGCGTGGCCGGACGTCCGGGCAGGGACTTCGCTCGCCGGCGTCATCGGCGGCATCGTCACGCTCGCTCTCGTCTGCGCGCTGGCGCTGCTCCTGAAGCGGCGCCGCTAGGCGCGCCTCGCTCGGCGAAGGCGCGCGCATGAGCCGCATCGACGCTGCCCTGCGCGACCTTCGATCGCTGGAGGCGCTGGCTGCCCGCGATACGCCGCTCGCGCGCCTCGACGCTCGCGCGAAGGTGATCGCCACCGCGGCGTTCATCATCACCGTGGTTTCGTTCGAGCGCTATACGGTCGCGGCTTTGCTGCCGCTCGCCGCCTATCCGGTCGCGTTGATCGCGCTCGGCGACCTGCCGGTCGCGTCGCTCGCTCGCAAGATGCTGGTCGCCGCGCCGTTCGCGGTGCTCGTCGGCGTGTTCAATCCGATGCTCGATCGGGCGCCGATGCTGTTGGCAGGCGACGTCACGGTCGCGGCCGGCTGGGTCTCGTTTGCCTCGATCCTCGTTCGCTTCGCGCTGACCGTGAGCGCGGCGCTGGCGCTGGTGGCGGGCACCGGCGTGAGCGCCCTGTGCGCCGCGCTCGCGCGGCTCGGCGTGCCGAACGTGTTCACCGCGCAGTTGCTGTTCATGTTTCGCTACGCCTTCGTGCTCGGTGCCGAAGCGGCCCGAATGAGCGCAGCCCGGGAACTGCGCTCCGGCGGCCGAAGCCTCGCGCTGTCGGCGTACGGACCCTTGCTTGGCCACCTGCTGCTGCGCGCCTTCGAGCGTGCCCAGCGGATTCACCTGGCGATGATGGCGCGCGGTTTCGACGGCGAGTTGCGCACGCTGCGCATGCTGCAGTGGAACGCGCGGGACACCGCCTTCGTCGTCGCGTGGGGTGCGTTCTTCGTCGCCGTGCGCGCAGTCGACCTGCCGATGCTGCTCGGTCGCATGCTGCTCGGGGGGGCGTCGTGAGCCACCATCTGCTCGAGGCGCGCGGCCTTTCTTATCTCTATCCGGACGGCACGCCGGCCCTGCGCGACGTGACGTGCCGCTTCACGCACGGCGAGTCGGTTGCCATCATCGGCGCGAACGGCGCTGGCAAGTCGACGTTGCTTCTTCACCTCAACGGCCTGCTGCTGCCGCAGTCGGGCGAGGTGCGCGTCGGCGACCTGCCAGTTACAGCCGCGACCCGGACGCAGATCCACCGCACCGTCGGGTTCGTGTTTCAGGACCCTGACGACCAGTTGTTCATGCCCACCGTGCAAGAGGACGTTGCGTTCGGTCCGCTGAACATGGGACTCACGGTCGCTGAAGTGCAGGAGCGGGTGCGCGCGGCGCTCGAGTCGGTCGGTGCCGCGCACCTTGCCGCGCGAGCGCCGTACCGGCTGTCGGGGGGTGAGAAGCGCGCCGTGGCGATTGCCGGCGTGCTGGCGATGTCGCCGTCGATCCTTGTGCTCGACGAACCGACGTCGGGCCTCGACCCCTCGGCTCGGCGCCACTTGATCACGCTGCTGCGGTCGTTCGCCCACACCAAGGTGATCGCCACCCACGACCTCGACTTCGTGCTCGAGGTCTGTTCGCGGGTGGTCGTCATGCACCAAGGCGGGGTGCAGGCGGACGGGCCGCCGACCGCAATCTTTGCCGACGAGGCGCTGTTGCGTCGCTGCCATCTGGAAGCGCCGCTGTCGGCGACACGCTCAGCCCGGTGAAGACTTGTTGACCACTCGGCTCGTATCCCCTCACGGAGGACGACCGCGCGCGCCACTTTTTCCTGCGGCACATGAAGGGCTTGGAGGGTGGTCGCTCCACGGATGGGTCAATTCACTGCGATCGTGTAGGTGCGGGCCTGTCCTCGCGGCGCAGCAGCACCCACGCATCGCGGTGGGGATCCTGCAGACGCTCAAGGGCGAAGCGTCGCATCACGAAGGGGACGACCGCTGCGGTGACGACGGTCATCCCTGGGCCGGCGACCGCCACGAGATCCTCGAGAACGGACCATATGGCGCCCTTGCCCTCCACCGCGATGTCGTAGATGGAACCCTGTCGCCGGACGAGGTGGTCATCGCAATCGATGGCGATCACTGCGTCGACGTGTCGTCTCGACGCCGTGCGGGCAGGCGCCGCCGTACCGTGGATCGCGAGGGCCGCGAGGGCGGCGTAGTGGGGCGCGTTGTCGACCGGCTCGAGTCCGAAGACGGCGATGAGCCCGGTCGGGCTCGACTCTTCGATCTGCCCGCCGAAGCTGCGGACCTTCTGCGCGACCTCCATCAAGGCGCGTGCGACGTCGACGATCGGCGATGCGACCAGCCGGGTGCGTAGAAAGGCGAGATGGCGACGTTCCCACCCGGAAGGGACCGCGCCTTCGGGGCCGGGCATGGGGAGCGGCGGCGGACTCGACACCTCCTCGTGATGCCGCAGGCCGTACTTGTCCATGCGCGCGCGCAGCGTATTGCGCGAGATGCCGAGCGCCACCGCGGCCTGGCGAATGCGGCCTCCAGAGGCCCGAAGGCCCGCTTCGATGCGGGCGCGCAGCGCATCGTCGAGCGACCCCGGAACGGATCGCGCGCTCATCTCCGCGGCGTCCGCGGCCTTGCTGACGGGAAGGTCGAGCATGGCGGCCGTGATCTCGTCGCCCACCGACAGCAGTGCCGCGCGCTCAAGCACGTTACCGAGTTCGCGCACGTTGCCCGGCCAGGCGTAGGCCAGGAGCAGGTCGCGTGCGTCCGGCGCGAGGGTCAGAGGCGCGAGGCCATGGTCGGCGGACGCGCGGGCCAGAAAGTGGTCAGCGAGCCGCAGGATGTCGCGGCCGCGCGCGCGCAGCGGTGGCAACTCGAGGCTGACGACGGCGAGCCTGTGGTAAAGATCCTCGCGGAACTGCCCCTCGCCGATCGCCCGCTTCAGGTCCACGCTGGTCGCCGCCACCACCGCCAGGTCAACCGGCTCGGCTCGGGTGCTGCCGAGACGGCGCACTGCGCGATCTTCGACTGCGGCAAGCAGTTTGCCCTGCAGTGCCATGGGCAGGAGGCCGATCTCGTCGAGGAAGAGCGTCCCGCCGTGGGCCGTCTGGAAGAGCCCGGCCTTGGCCTGGCGCGCATCGGTGAAGGCGCCGCGCTCGTAGCCGAACAACTCGGCCTCGACCATGGTGTCGGGGATGGCAGCACAGTTGACCGCGACGAAGGGTGCGGCCCGGCGCGGCCCGGCCTCATGTATCGCACGCGCCAGCAGCCCCTTGCCGGTTCCGGTTTCGCCAAGGATCAATATCGGCGGCGGACGACCTGCGATCGATGGACGGCCAAGCAGCCGCGCAAGGTCGGCACGGATCGCGACCATTCGCGGGCTCTCGCCCTGTAGGGCGTCCAGCGCTGCTGCCATGGCTTCGACTCCTCCGCCGTCCGCTGCCCGGGTCAATTGTTGACCCTTTGCTGACCCTTTGACCCATCGCTTGACCCGTGGGCCAAGCGTATGCCGTTGATTCTGATGATGCGCGGATCCGGTACGAAAGTTGCGCCTTGGAAGCGCGCAGAGGGCGCTCCTCTGCCTAACAGGAGGGAACGTACATGCTACTGCTACAAGGTGCCGTTGACCGCAATCATTCAGTCCGGGAGGCGCCCGCGCAGGGGCGCCTGTCTTCTCGCCCCTTCGCTCGCTTGCTCTTGGCTGCCGGCGCAGTGGGGGTCATCGGAGTGACCATCGACCTCGTCCAGGGGCCGCCGGCCAGCGCGCTGCCAACTCCGACTGCGCAAGGCTCCGCGTTGGCCGCGTCGCCAACTGATCATTCGGTGGTGAAGAACCTGATCGACTACGACGCCTCTACGCAGCCGGGTACCTCGGTGGCGGCCTACGGCGCGCCGATTGACGATTCGTCGGCGACGACGCCTGCGCCAGACTTGATCGATTACGACGCCACATCGCAGCCCGGCACCTCGGTGGCCTCCTACGGCTCATGATGCGGAACCCACGGCTGAAGGTTTGTCGCTGATTCGCGAGGCTCGGGCCGCGTAGTTCGAGCACCCTCGCAGGACCTGCGACGCACTCACCGAGAATACGAATTCGGAGTTGGTCGCGCGTTTCACGACAAGCGGGAAATCCAGTTCGGAGCAATTGTCTCCGCGACTCGCGTCGATTACCTCGTGTCCTGGACCAGTGCGATCCGCCGCCGCAGGCGCTCGGCGTCGGCGCTGTCGCCGGCCTTCTCGGCGAGCGCAAGCTGCACGCCCAGCCATGCGAGCAATGGCCGCCGCCATCCATGCGCCGATGCGGTGTCCACCGCAAGCGCGATCGCGGCGGGATTCGCGCGGCCGTCCTGGAACAGCACGCCGGCTGCGACCAGCCGCGCCAGCGGATCGTCGATGGCCCGAAGAGCGGAAGTCGCCGCGTCGCCGCCGAGGCTGCCCGCGGCGAGACGGCGATGGTGCTCCGGCAGCAAAGCGACGTCCCCGGCCTGCACGCGGCTGGCCAGAAAGTCGGCGTAGGCGCGTTCCGCCGGCGTTGCGTCGGGCCGCAGCTTCTCGAATCCTTCGCACGGCCCGACGTCGAGGCTCGCCACCCGGGCCGCGCAGCGCGTGAGCTCGGCCATTGCCACCAGGTCGACGCGGCCGGTGCGCGCGAGTTCACGGCGCGCCAGGTCGAACTCGGCATTCGCCACGCGCGTGTCACCGCCCAGGTAGGCGGCGACCGCGCGATCGAGCGCCGCCTTCGCATTGGATTGCCAATCCGGTGCCGGCGGGGCGCTGCTGCACGCGGCCAGCACCACGAGCAGCGCTCCGACGGCCCGCCGCGCGATGCGCTCGAGTCGGCTCATGGCAGCTTGATCTCCGGCGACTTCGCGAACGGCCAGCGACGATTGACCTCGTCGATCATCCGGCTCACCTTGCGCAGGTTGGCGTCGACCTCGGACCGCAGCGCGGCGAGGTCGGTCGATGCGGCGCGCGCGTTGCCGGCGATCGCCTGGGCGTCGACCAGGATCGCGTCGATCTTCTTCAGGCTTTCGCGCGCTTCGAGCAGCGCGGCGTTCAGCTGCACGACGGCAGCGCGCGCCTCGGGCATCAGGCCGTCGGCGCCGAAGACCTGCTGGTCCGCCTTGGCGGCCAGGCCATCGAGGCGCGCCAGCAGGGCATTCGTCCGGTCGAGCGTGACGACCAGCTTCTGCGCGTCGGCCTCGTTGCCGAACAGCATGCCGAGTGCACCGCGCGGCCCGGCGATCTTCTCGGTCGCGCTCTGCACGTGGCCGAGCGTGGAGGCCAGCGCCGAGTCGGCGTTCGTGAGCTGCGACAGGTTGCGGATCAGGTCGCGCGTCTCGGCCACGAGGCGCGGGACCTCCGCGGTGGCATCGCCGACCAGCACCCGCCGCTCGGCGCCGGCGGGCAGGGGCGGATCGCTCAGGACGCCGCTGAAGGCCCGCAGGTTGGTGTTGCCGACCAGGCCGCGCGTCAGCGTGAACACGCTCGACTCGCGCAGCCAGCGCGCATCCTTGCGCGGCACGTCGATGACGATGCGCGTCGTGCCGTCGTCGGACAGTTCGATGCCACGGACCCGGCCGATCGGAAAGCCGGCAAAGGTCAGGTCCATGCCGACGGTGACGCCTTCGGCGTCGTCGGACAGCAGCACCAGCCGCTGCGAGGGCTCGAACACGCCCCGCGCGTACAGCAGGTACGCAGTCGAAGCAGCCACCAGCAGCACCAGCGCTCCCACCAGCAGCGCGGCGCGGAACTCGAGGGATCCCGGAGTTCGCAGCGCAGGCGTCGGTTCGTCGCTCATCGCGTCGCCCTCAGAGGTAGTTGCCCACGAGCGAGCCGATCTCGATCAGCAGGATCACGAAGAAGAGGCGCACCAGGCCGCGCAGTTCGGCGCTGGTGCGAAGGTGTGGCCGAGGCGGATCGTAGAGAACCGAGGCGATCGGGATCAATCCCACGGCGAGGGCCAGGCCCAGCGTCTTCAGCGTGAAGATCAGCGACAGGGAGGGACTGAACACGCGGCCGAAGGTCCGCGTGTAGCTTGGAAGTCCTCCCACCGTGAAGCCATGCACCCACACGTAGGCGAGGGCGGCGCAGACGACACTGCTCACGGCCGCCAGCAGCAGCACTGAGAACGTGCCCGACACGACGCGCGGCAGGATCTCGCGCTGCAGCGGTTCGGTGAGTCCGGCCGACAGCGCGTCGAGTTCGCCGCGCGCGTGCAGCGCCGCGACTTCCGCCGCGTTGGGCAGCGCGCAGCGCAGCGCGACGAACATCGCTGCCGTCAGCGGTATCAGCTCGAGCACCAGGACGCGCACGACCATCTCGAGCGCATAACGCGACAGGCCGTAGCTCACCGAGGTCACGACGACGATGTGGATGATCACCAGGCTGACGATCGACGTCATCAGGGTGAACCAGAGCAGGATCGGGGCCGTGTCCTCGACGAGATGGCGCGACAGTGCCGCGAGGTTGGGCCCGCGGTACGTCGAAGGCGAGAGCGCGAGCACCAGGAGCCGGGCGCTGAACATGAGGATGCGCCGCCATCCGGCGAACCACTGCAGCGCGGCGTGTCCCAGGTCGGCCAGGACGCTCCATGCGGACGCAAGCGATGTCATGGTCGAGATCATAGGACGCGCGCGATGGCGCCTGCTCCCGCGGCGCGTTCGGGCGCTCGTCAGGCTAGTATCCGGGCGCCCGCGGCGAGACGGCTCGGGAACGTCTCCACGGCTCGGCCCTCGCGGCGCGCGCTCGATGGCGCTGCGGGCATCCACCCATCTTCTTTCGCGAGGCATGCATGCGCCTTGGGCGCCGTTCCCTGCTCGTCCTGGCCTGGCTTCCCGTGATCGCCGGCTGCGCGACGCCGCCCCCGCTGGACGGGGATCGCCTGGCCGCCGAACTGGCGCGCCGCCCCGTCGTTCTGCTCGGCGAGGTGCACGACAACGTCGTCCAGCACCGGATCCGCGCCGAAGCGCTGAGCCGCCTGCTGGCGGGCGGCGCACGGCCGGCGATCGCCTTCGAGCAGTTCGATCGCGAGCGTCAGGCCGACATCGACCGTGCGCGGCGGGAGCCGCCGCCGGAGGGCCGTTCCCTCGCCGATCACGTGATCGCGCAGGCGCGCGCGTCCAAGGACTCGTGGGACTGGGCACGCTACCGGCCGTTCGTGGAACTGGCGCTGCAGTACGACCTGCCGATCGTGGCGGCGAACCTGTCGCGCAGCGCCGCGGCGCGCGTCGCGCGCGAGGGACCGAACGCGGTCTTCACCGAGGCGGAGCGCGCTGAACTCGCGCTCGACCGCTTCGACGACATCCTCGCGAAGCACGAGCACGTCGTGCAGGTCGGCCACTGCAACATGCTGCCGAAGTCTGCCTTGCCGGGGCTGGCCCGGGCGCAGATCGCGCGCGACGCGGTGCTCGCGCAGTCGCTGCGTCCATACCTTGGACGTGGCGTCATCCTGCTGACCGGCAACGGCCATGCGCGGCGGGACATCGGCGTGCCGCGCCACCTGGCGGCGGCGGACCAGCCGCGTGCGTGGTCGATCGGGCTGCTGGAGGAGGGCACGGAGGAGCGGTCCGCGCTCTTCGACGTCGCCTTCGTCAGCCCGGAGCAGGACCGTCCCGATCCCTGCGCCGCCCTGAAGCCGAAGCGATAGCCGAACCGCCGCATCGCGTTGATCCCGCCAGGTGCGACCTCGCGTTCCTCGGCGTACGATTGCTGGCCGATGGCGGCAATGACTGCCGCAGCGCTCACAGGAGACTTTCCGATGATCAACCAGCCGATTCGCGCTGTCCTGCAGGCGAAGGACATCCAGAGCCTGATCACCGCCGCGCCGGACGCCACCGTGGCCGCTGTCGCCGCGCTGATGGCGCAGAAGGGCGTCGGGGCCGTCATCATTCGAGGCGCAGGCAGCGAGATCGGCGGGATCTTCACCGAGCGTGACGTGATGTGCCGCGTCGTGGCCGAGCGCCGCGATCCGGCGGCAACGAAGGTCTCCGAAGTGATGAGCCCGAACGTGCGCCAGGTGAATGCCGACGCGACGGTCGAGGAGGTCCTGCGCCTGATGGTGGTGAACGGCTATCGGCACATCCTCGTCAAGGACGGGGCGGGTTACGGCCTGGTCTCGATCCGCGACCTGATGCAGTGGCTGATCCTGCCCGACGAGCCCGTTGCGCACGAAGGCCGAGTGGGCGTGATCCGGGCGCGCACGGCCGAAACGATCGGAGCCGTGAAGGGCCTGCAGCCCTAGCCACAGCGAGTCGATCGACCGCGGCCGTGACCGCGGTCACACAGCCATGGCGCCGCGCCGAATCCGCTTGACCCGCGGCGCCCGGCGCCCGGAATATGTGCGCCCTTGCGCATATGCGCATCTTCCGAAGAATCCATGGAGCCCGAGCTCGAGCGCCTCTACGAGGTGGTGTCGGACTACTTCGGCCTGCTGGCCGAGCCGACGCGCCTGAAGATCCTCAGCGCGATCTGTGACGGCGAGCGCAGCGTGTCGGACATCGTGGAGCGCGTCGGGGCCTCCCAGACCAACGTGTCGCGCCACCTGAACCTGATGTACGGCAGGGGCGTCCTCAAGCGGCGCCGCGACGGCCAGATGAGCTTCTACTCGATCGCCGACGCCAACGTGGTGACGCTCTGCCGCACCGCGTGCGTCCACATGGCGAGCCAGCTCGATGAACAGTCGGTGTCGAACCGCACGCTGAAGCGGTTCATGCCGAGCACGACGAACAGCTGAACAGGATTGCAAGTACCACTGCGGCACCACTGCGCAAGACGAAAGGCCAGAGGAAATTCGATGAGGAGTGTCAGGGAGAAGAACGCGCGACCGGTCGGTCGGGTCGTGCCGGCGCCGGAGAACCATCTGAGCGCCGAGGTCATCCAGGCCGCGAAGGGACGCCGGGGATTCCTGGCCACCGCCGCGGCGGGTGGCATCGCCGCCGCCGCCGCGGGCAGGGCCGGAGCGCAAGCGAAGGACGCGCCCCCGGCGATCAACCCGTGGACCCGGTCGCTTGGCGCGCCGGTCGGCGCGACCGGCTACGGCATGCCGTCGAAGTTCGAGGCGGCCGTGCAGCGCCGCCAGAGCCCCGGCCTGACGCCGCAGCCGCAGTCGTCAGTGAGCTTCACTCCGCTGCAGAACCTGTTCGGCATCATCACGCCGAGCGGCGTGCACTTCGAGCGCCATCACTCCGGCATGCCGGAGGTGGATCCGGCGCAGCACCGGCTGATGATCCACGGCCTGGTGAAGCGGCCGCTGCTGCTGACGATGGACGACATCATGCGGTTCCCGTCGGTGTCGCGCATCCACTTCATCGAGTGCGGCGCCAACACCGGCATGGAGTGGGGCAACGTCGCCGTCCCGACGGTGCAGTACTCGCACGGCATGCTCGCGTGCAGCGAGTTCACCGGGGTGCTGCTGTCGACGCTGCTCGACGAAGTCGGCTACGACAAGAAGAACGCGCGGTTCGTGCTGGCCGAAGGCGCCGACGGCTCGGCCCTGACGCGCACGATCCCGATGGAGTTCGCGCTCAACGACGTGATGGTCGTGTACGGCCAGAACGGCGAGATGCTGCGGCCGGAGAACGGTTATCCGCTGCGGCTGCTCGTGCCCGGCGTGCAGGGCGTGTCGAGCGTGAAGTGGCTGCGTCGCCTCGAAGTGGGCGACAAGCCGTGGAACGCGCGCGAGGAGTCGCTGCACTACATCGACCTGATGCCCGACGGCACGCACCGCCAGTACAGCGGCGTGCAGGAGGTCAAGTCGGTCATCACGACGCCGTCCGGCGGCCAGATGCTGCAGGGCAAGGGCTATTACGAGATCACCGGGCTGGCCTGGTCCGGCCGCGGCAAGATCAAGCGGGTGGATGTCTCCACCGACGGCGGCCGCAACTGGCAGCAGGCGCGCCTGCAGGATCCGGTCCTGTCGAAGGCACTGACGCGCTTCCGCATGGACTGGAACTGGGACGGCGGCCCCGCGCTGCTGCAGAGCCGGGCGGTCGACGAGACCGGCCACATCCAGCCGACGATCGCCCAGCTGCGCGCGGTGCGCGGCACGCGGTCGATCTATCACAACAACGCAGTCAAGACCTGGAGCGTGAAGCCCAGCGGAGAGGTGTGGAATGTCCAGATCGCTTAGGGCGTTGCTGCCCCTCGTCGCCTCGACGGTGCTGGTCGCCCTGACCGGCACGGCCTTCGCGCAAGGCAAGCCCGCCGCCGACGGACCCAGGTTCGGGCTCGGTCGCGCGGCCACGCCGCAGGAGATCGCGGGCTGGGACATCGACGTGCGCCCGGACGGCCATGGCGTGCGCAAGGGCAAGGGCACGGTTGCGCAGGGCCAGGACCTGTACGACGCGCAGTGCGCGAGCTGCCACGGCACCTTCGGCGAGAGCAATCGCTACATGGCGATCGCCGGCGGCGTGAAGCCGGACGACCTGAAGACGGGTCGCGCTTCGGCCCTGCGCGAGCCGAGCGGGATGCGCACCGTCGGCACCAAGCTGAACTACGCAACGACGCTGTGGGACTACATCAACCGCGCGATGCCGTGGACCAATCCGCAGTCGCTGACGGTCGACCAGGTCTACGCGATCACGGCCTACGTGCTGCACCTGAACGAGATCGTTCCGGCGGACTTCGAACTGAACGACGGGAACCTCACGAAGGTGGCGATGCCGAATCGCAACGGCATGACCACCAACCACGGGATGCTCTCGGTCAAGGGCAAGCCAGACGTGACGGGCACGCCGTGCATGAAGGACTGCGTCAAGGAAGTGAAGGTCACGTCCGAGCTGCCCGAGTTCGCGCGCAACCAGCACGGCAACCTGGCCGAGCAGAAGCGGCCGATCGGTCCCACGCGGGGCATCGACACGACGCGCTATGACCCGAGCGGGTCGGCGGCGAAGGCCGCGCCGGTCGCGGTCGCGGCGGCGCCTGCGGCGGCGGATCCGAAGGCGCTGCTGGCGAAGAACGCCTGCACCGCGTGCCACGGCATGACGAGCAAGGTCGTCGGCCCGGGCTTCACGGAAGTCGCGGCCAAGTACCAGGGCAAGCCGGACAACGAGGCGTATCTTGCGAAGAAGATCAAGGCCGGTGGCGAGGGCGTGTGGGGACCGGTGCCGATGCCGCCCCAGCCGGCCCTGACGGACGACGAGGCGCGGGCGATCGCGAAGTGGATCGCCGGGGGCGCCAAGTAGGGGAACCGCCGGCGGTGGGGCGGGGTTAACCCGATCCGAACCGTGGGCAATGGAAGCGACTGTTAGAGTTTCGCGTTTACCTTTTCAATCTCTCTCTTTTGAAATGCAGGAGACAACGATGATCCAGAACCGCAGGGAATTCGTGAAAGTCAGCGGCGTGCTGGGCCTGATGGCCGCGGCAGGCTTGATCACGATGAAGGAGGCCCGGGCGCAGCAGCAGGCGTGGAACAAGGCCGCCTTCGACACGAAGACAGTGGAAGACACGATCAAGGCCCTCGGCGGAAGCGCCACGGCGCCGAGCGGTGACATCGCGATCACCGCGCCCGACATCGCCGAGAACGGCGCCGTCGTGCCGGTGGCCGTGACGAGCAAGATCCCCAACACCCAGGGCATCTACGTCCTGGTCGAGAAGAATCCGAACACGCTGGCGGCGGGCTTCACGCTCCCGGCCGGCACGGAGCCTTCGGTGTCGACCCGCATCAAGATGGGCCAGACGTCGAACGTTCACGCGGTGGTGAAGGCGGACAACAAGTTCTACGTCGCCACCAAGGAAGTCAAGGTCACGCTCGGCGGCTGCGGCGGCTGATCGACACCGAATCCCACACTGAATCCAAGGAGCGAACATGCCCGATCCGATGCGCATTCGCGCGACCGAACAGCCTGATGGCGTCGACGTCCGCGTACTGATGAGCCACGAAATGGAAGGCGGCCAGCGCCGCGATTCCGCCGGTGCGCTGGTCCCCGCCCATTTCATTTCCAACGTCACCGTGAACCACAACGGCAAGCCGGTCCTGACTGCCGAGTGGGGTCCCGCCGTGTCGAAGAACCCCTACCTGCAGTTCAAGTTCAAGGGCGGCAAGAAGGGCGACAAGCTGAGCGTCACCTGGGTCGACAACAAGGGCGAGACCCGCACCGACGAAGCCACGATCGGTTGATGAAAGTTTCCGGCCCGTGCGCCAGCGGGCCGTCGCTTCAACCCAATACAGACCAACCCAAAGGGATACATCGATGAATGCTCGTTCGCTCCTCTCCGCGACCGTGGTCACCTTCGGCCTGCTGGCCGCCGCGCAGCCAGCCGCCGTGCTCGCCCAGGCCAAGGATGACCAGATCAAGACCGTGTATCACCTCACGAACGGCCTCGAAGAAGCATCGCGTGGCCTCGGCAACATCCGCAACCACCTGGCGGCGGACCCGAAAGGCAAGATCACGGTGGTGACGAACGGCAGCGGCATCGAGTTCCTCCTCGAAGGCGCCAAGGACAAGAACGGCAACCCGTACGAGGTCATCGTGCAGGATCTCAAGTCCAGGGGCGTCGACTTTCGCGTGTGCAACAACACGCTTGTCACCCGCAAGATCGACCCGTCGAAGGTCATCCAGGAAGCGTCGATCGTCCCGTCGGGCGTCGCGGAAGCGGCCAAGCTGCAGGCGCGCGAGGGCTACGTCTACCTGCGGCCGTAGTTCCGATCATTGATTGCTCCCCGAGCCCCCAGAGAGGGGCGGGGGATGTGACGACCTTATCAACCAGGAGACAGCACCAATGAAACGACCCAGACTGGCCGCCTCCCTGGCCGGTTGCGCCGTGGCGATGCTGGCCACCGGCGCGCAGGCACAGGGCAGCGCCACGGACGAGATCGCGAAGTACCGCCAGATGCTCCAGGACGGCAATCCCGCCGAGCTGTTGATCGTGCGCGGCGAGGAACTGTGGAAGCAGAAGCGCGGGCCGAAGAACGCCTCGCTCGAGCAGTGCGACATCGGCCTCGGGCCCGGCGTCGTCAAGGGAGCGTACGCGCAGCTGCCGCGCTACTTCGCCGACGCCAACCAGGTGATGGACTTCGAGACGCGCCTGATCCACTGCATGGTGACGTTGCAGGGCTTCGACCGCGCGGCGGTGACCAAGAGCCCGTTCTCGGGCGCCGGCGAGCGCCCGACCGACATCGAGGCGATCACGACGTTCGTGGTCGATCAGTCGCGCGGCGTGCCGGTGAAGATCTCCCAGAGCCACGCGATGGAGCAGCGCGGCGTTCGAGCGCGGCCGCCAGCTCTTCTACATGCGCGGCGGGCCGTACGACTTCTCGTGCGCCACGTGCCACGGCGTCGACGGCCAGCGGATCCGGCTGCAGGATCTGCCCAACATCTCGCACAACAAGCAGGACGCCGCGCGCGCCTTCACCACGTGGCCGGCGTACCGCGTGTCGCAGGGCGCGCTGCGCACGATGCAGTGGCGCCTGAACGACTGCTTCCGGCAGCAGCGTTTCCCCGAGCCGATCTTCGCCTCCCAGGGCACGATCGACCTGATCACGTTCCTCGGCGTCAATGCCAACGGAGCGAAGATGGATTCGCCCGCGATCAAGCGCTGAGGAGACGACGATGAAGATGATGAAGACAGTTGCTGTCCGTGGGCGCGGTCGCCGTGCTCGCCTCCTGCGCCAGCCCCGCGCCGACGCGCGAAGAGACGATGCAGGTCGTGAAGAGCTCGTTCAAGGAGCGCGGCATCGCCAAGCTGGATCGCCTGAACCAGTCCGAGCTGCAGCAGGTCTGCTCCGACGCTTCGCTGAACAACAAGGACCTGCCGAAGGACGTCCGTGAACGCCTCGAGAAGCAGCAGATGGCGACGATCAAGTACCCGGCGGACGGCAAGTTCCTCGGCGACTGGAAGGCCGGCGAGCGCGTGGCGCAGACCGGCGTCGGCCTGCAGTGGACCGACAACGAGAAGACGGTCAACGGCGGCAACTGCTACGCCTGCCATCAGCTGACGCCGCAGGAGATCTCGTTCGGCAACATCGGCCCGTCGCTCAAGGGCTACGGCAAGCTGCGCGGCAACAGCGAGGCGGTCGTCAAGTACACGTGGGGCAAGATCTGGAACACCCACGCGTACAACGCCTGCTCGTCGATGCCGCGGTTCGGCGACGCCGGCATCCTGACCGAAGCGCAGATCAGGGACGTGATGGCGCTGCTGCTGGATCCGAACTCGCCCGTCAACCAGTAATCGAAGAGGACGAGGCGGCCGGTCCCGGCCGCCTTTTTTTCGCCCGAATGCGACTTTCCGCTCTGCACAAAACGCTGTTCGCCTGGCTGGTGGCGCTGATGCCGCTCGTCGTCGCGGCCGCCCCGGCGCCCGAGGTCGTGCGCTGGAGCGACATCCAGCTGGTCGACGGGAGCGTGCTGAAGGCGAAGGACCTCGCCGGCAAGACCGTCGTGGTCGAGTTCTGGGCGAGCTGGTGCCCGTTCTGCGCGAAGCAGAACCCGTTCATCGAGAAACTGCATCGCGCGCACGGCGGCAAGGGGCAGGGCCTCGTCGTGCTGACCTTCACGCTCGACAAGACCGACGAGGCGGCGCTCGGGTACCTGAAGAGCCACGGCTACACGTTCGCCGCGGCGCGTTCCAGCAAGCAGATCGAAGGCTGGTTCGGCGGGCGCCGCACGCTGCCCGAGGTCTACGTCGTCGATCCGCAGGGCCGCATCGTGTTCAAGGAAGCCGGCGAGATGTTCGAAGAGGACATCGCCGCGCTCGCGCGCTTCGCCGCGAAATAGTTCAAACAGACGAGGGAGAAGAAGAGATGTCGATGGACCGTCGCGAATTCCTGCAGGTGCTGGCGGTGGCCGCCGCCGCGGGCCTGCCGATCGCATCGCGCGACGCGCTGGCCGCCGGGCCCGCGTCCGCGAAGATGTACGAGCTGCCGCGCTTCGGCAACGTGCACTTCCTGCACTTCACGGATTGCCACGCGCAGCTGCTGCCCATCTACTTCCGCGAGCCGAGCGTCAACCTCGGCATCGGCGACTCCATGGGCCAGCCGCCGCACCTGGTCGGCGAGCACCTGCTGAAGCGCTTCGGCATCGCGCCTCGGACGTCCGAGGCGCACGCGTTCACCTACCTCGACTTCGTCGAGGCCGCGAAGACCTACGGCAAGGTCGGCGGCTTCGCGCACCTGTCCACCCTCGTGAAGCGCATGAAGGCGAGCCGCCCCGGCGCGCTGCTGCTCGACGGCGGCGACACCTGGCAGGGCTCCGCGACGTCGCTGTGGACCAACGCGCAGGACATGGTCGACGCCTGCAAGCTGCTCGGCGTGGACGTCATGACCGCGCACTGGGAAATGACGTACGGCCAGAAGCGCGTGCAGGAGATCGTCGAGAAGGACTTCAAAGGCAGGATCGACTTCGTCGCCCAGAACGTCAAGACCGCCGACTTCGGCGACCCGGTGTTCGCGCCGTACACGATGCAAGGAGATGAACGGCGTCAAGGTCGCGGTGATCGGGCAGGCGTTCCCGTACACGCCGATCGCCAACCCGCGCTACATGGTCCCGGACTGGAGCTTCGGCATCCAGGACGACAACATGCAGAAGGTCGTCGACGAGGCGCGCGGCAAGGGCGCGCAGGTCGTCGTGGTGCTGTCGCACAACGGCATGGACGTCGACCTCAAGATGGCGTCGCGCGTGCGCGGCATCGACGCGATCCTCGGCGGCCACACGCACGACGGCGTGCCGGCGCCGAGCCTGGTCAAGAACGCCGGCGGCACCACGCTGGTGACCAACGCCGGCAGCAACGGCAAGTTCCTCGGCGTGCTCGACTTCGACGTGAAGAACGGCAAGATCGCCGACTTCCGCTACAAGCTGCTGCCGGTCTTCTCGAACGTTCTGCCCGCGGACAAGGAGATGGACGCGTTCATCAGGAAGGTGCGCGCGCCGTACGAGGGCAAGCTCAACGAGAAGCTCGCGGTGACCGAAGGGCTGCTCTATCGCCGCGGCAACTTCAACGGCACGTTCGACCAGGTGATCTGCGACGCGCTGATGCAGGTGAAGGGCGCCGACATCGCGTTCTCGCCCGGCTTCCGCTGGGGCACGTCGCTGCTGCCGGGCCAGGCGATCCTGATGGAGCACGTGATGGACCAGACCGCCATCACGTACCCGTACACGACCGTCACCGAGATGACCGGCGAGATGATCAAGACGATCCTCGAGGACGTCGCCGACAACCTGTTCAACCCCGACCCGTACCTGCAGCAGGGCGGCGACATGGTGCGCGTCGGCGGCCTGCAGTACGCCATCGACCCGGCCGGCAAGATGGGCGGCCGCATCACCGAGATGCGCCTCAAGGGCCAGCCGATCGACGCCGCGAAGACGTACAAGGTCGCCGGCTGGGCGCCGGTCGCCGAAGGCGCCAGCGGCGAGCCGATCTGGGACGTGGTGGCCAAGTACCTGCGCGACCAGAAGACCCTGAAGGCGCCGCGCCTGAACCTGCCGACCATCAAGGGCGTGCAGGGCAATCCCGGCATCAGCCTCTGAGACGGCGATGCACGCGCGGCGGCGACTCCTGCTGGCAGGCGCCGCCGTCGCGTTCGGGGCGCGCGCCGGCGCGCAACCGGCCGCAGGCGAGGAACACCTCGAGGCGATCGAGGACCTCCGGCCGCTGATGGCGCAGGTCCGGAAGCGGCGCGCGCCGTTGCTGATCCTGTTCAGCACGCCGGGCTGCCCGTTCTGCCGCGAGGTGCGGCGCAGCTACCTGGCGCCGCGCGTTGCCGAACAGGCCTCGCAGCCTGCCCCCTCGCTGCTGATCCGCGAAGTGGACATCACGAGCCGCGCCCCGCTGATCGACGCGCAGGGCCGCAGGACCACGCAGGCCGAGTTCGCGTCCCGCCTGAACGTCCGGGTCGTGCCGGTCGTCGCACTCTTCGACGACCGGGCTCAACTGCTGGGCGATCCGCTGGTCGGCATCGACCGCGCCGGCTTCTACGAAACCTATCTCGCGCGGGCCATCGAGGCCGCCGAGCGCCGCCTGCGCTCCTGACCGGCCGACGCACGGCCGGTCGCGCCGGCCGTCCATTCGGCGCGCATTGCCGACGGCCCCGCTGGCGCGTACCTTATCGCCGATACGGCGGAGAACATCATGACGCGCTTGCTCGTTTCACTCGTACTGGCCTCGATCGCGGTCGTCGCCCCATCCCTCCAGGCGAAGGACCAGCTGGTGAAGGTGGAGGAACCGGCACCGCCGCCCGCCGTCGCCCGGCTGCTGATGGGCACGCGCCTCGGCTACATCACGTGCAGCGGCAAGTACCGGGCGTACCTGGAGAAGCGGGATCTCTACGAGCTGGTCAGCGACGACGGCATCGCCACCCCGCGTCGCATGGACCCGCCATCCGCCGACGAGACGACGGCCTGCGTGCACGAGACGGTCTACAAGGCCAAGGGCCTGCAAGACGCGGCCGCGAAGCAGGCCGGCACGCCCGCGGCGAAGGCGGCGCTGCGCGAGTACATGACGGCGTGGCAGGCGTCTCTGACGTCCATCGAGTCGAAGCAGCCCGAGAATCCGCGCGAGTTCGACGCCCGTCAGAAGAAGCAGGAGGCGCGGCTGGACGAACTGCAGAGGCGGGTCGAGTCGACGGTGAGGTAGGCTGCCGGAAGGCACCTTGGCCCGGCTGCGCTGACGAGTCAGCAAGCGTAGGATCCGTCACCGCACCATCCGCCATTCCAACCAGGGAGACTTCCATGTTGAAAACCGTGATTGTTGCGGCGATTGCTCTATTCGCCAGCAATGCCGTGCTGGCCGCCAACCCGACCTGTGAAGCGCAGGCAACGGAGAAGAAGCTGGCCGGCGCGGCCAAGAATAGTTTCGTGAAGAAGTGCGAGACCGATGCCAAGAACGCGGTCGCAAAGACCTGCGACGCCCAGGCGGCTGAGAAGAAGCTCGCAGGCGCGGCGAAGACGAGTTTCACCAAGAAGTGCGTGACCGACGCGACCGCTGCCGCGAAGTGACGTAGCCGAAGCATCACAAGGCGCCACTCGCGGGCATCGCCCCGAGTGGCGCGCAGTCACCGCGCGCACACGCGGCGTCTCGGCGCTTGTGCGCGACGCGCGACCTCGGGCGGCGCGTCAGCGCCGCGTTGCGTTGGAGGCTGACCTGCGGAACTGGTCAAGCGTGCGCAGCACGCAGCCGGAAGCAAAACCGGCAAAATCACGCTTTCCGGAGGTGTGGCCGAGCGGTTTAAGGCACCGGTCTTGAAAACCGGCAAGGGTTCACGCCCTTCGTGAGTTCGAATCTCACCGCCTCCGCCAGTCTTCACCAAGCAGTCGCCAGTCATTGCTTCCTGGCATGTCCAACAAGTACCTGCAGAGAGGAAGGCCGCGAAGGCGGGTAATGCGAAAAAGGGCCGGTCACCCGGCCCTTTCGACTTTCCCACTGCTGTCAGAGATCGCGAGGACGATCCGCCGTCTGCGCCGACGCGAGCATCGCCATGCAGAGCATGCCGGCGGCGAAGCCGATCCAGAGGCAAACGAAGACGCTGAACATGCCTGCATGCTGCACCGTGGGGCGTGGGCGGACTTGACTTCGGGCAGACGCAGACGCTGGGGTTTTCTTCACCCGCCCCAGTTCACGGGATGGAGGCGGCAAGCAACGCCGGCCGCGTGACGCGCCCCCTTGGAACTCGTCCGGTCGCCAGAAGTCCACAACATGGCAGGGGTATCGTGGTCCGCCGCCTTCGCCGCCGTCCACCGCCCAGGTCGACCTCGCGGCAGGCGCTACTCGCGGTCGACCGGACCGCGCCGAAACGACCAGATCACACCGACGAGGAGAAGGCCGAGCGGAACCAGCAGAACCGGCCCGAAGACGCTCCATGCCTTGTCCACATCCCCGCGCAGCAGCGCCTGCGTCGCGATGACGGCGGGGGCGGCGATGAGCACGAGCGCGACGATCAACAGTCCCAACACGAGCATCCGCCGATACATCACATCCAACCTCCTATTGCAACGCTAGGCACGGACGCAGCGGGTGCGGTTGTCGCTCGTCAAGGGCGCGTTGCGTTCGCAGACGGGCGGCGGGTTGAGTCGAAGCGCGCCTCTACACTCGGACACTCGGAAGCGTGAGCGCGCGACGCCCAACGAGTGCCCGAATCGTGACCCGCCCGGTCGTCCTTCTCTGCCTCCTCATCTTCGGCAACACGTTCGCGGTCGGCGCCTTTCCGGTGCTGCTGCCGGACATCGGTCGCGCCGCCGGCATCGATGACTTCGCGCTGGGCGTGCTCGCGGGCGCCTTCGGCTTCGCGCGACTGGTCTCCGACATTCCCGCCGGCCTGCTGATCACGCACCACCTGCGCCGGGCGCTGGTCGTCGGCGCGGGTGCCGTCACGGCGGGCATCCTGTGCCTCGCCCTCGGCGCCCCGTACGAACTGCTCGTCGCCGGTCGCCTGCTCTCCGGTCTCGGCCACACGCTGGTGATGCTGGGCGGCATCACCGGGATCGTGCGCCACGCGCGGCGCGGGTCGCACGGCCTGGCGCTCAATGCCTACGAGATGAGCGGCATGCTCGGCATCCTCGGCGGCATGGTGTGCGCGGGGTTCCTGCCGCGCGACTGGCCGTGGAACCTGACGATCCTGGCCGCGTCCACGCCACAGTTCATCGGCCTCGCGGTGCTGCCGGCGTTGCTGCGCGCACTGCCGGTCGATGCGGGGAGCGCGGGCGCGCCGCTCTTCTCGCGCGGACTGCAGGACGACGACGGCGCAGGCTCCGGCCGATCGCGCTCCGTTTCGCAGCTCACCGTGCTCGCCTTCGTTGCCGGCGCGCTGCTGGCCGTGGCGTGGTCGGCCATCGGCCAGTTCCTCCTGCCGCTGCGCGCGAGCCGGGAGTTCGGGCTCGACCGGGACGGCGTCGCGATGCTGCTCGCCATTCCGCAACTGGTCGACGTGCTGGTGCTGCTTCCGCTCGGATCCCTCGCGGACCGCGGGTCGCGCGCGCGCGTGCTGGCGGCGGTGCTGCTCGTGCTCGCCGCGGGCGTGGGCGCGGTCGCCTTCGGGCCGCTGCCGCTCGTCATCGCCGGCTGCGTCTTCTTCGGCGTGGGGCTCGCGTCCTGGATGCTGCCGGTCGCGCTGCTCAACCGCGACGGCGCGGCGCAGCGCGTCGCGTGGCGCACCGCGCTGTATCGCGTGGGCGTCGACGCGGGCGTGTTCCTGGGGCCGGTGCTGAGCGGCCTGCTCGCGGCGCGCTCGGCCCTCTGGATCGTCGGCGTGGCGACCAGCGGCGCGCTCGTCGCGGTGAGCGTCGCGCTCTTGCGCGCGAGCCGGGCCGAGCGGGCCGGCCTGTAGACTTTCCCGCCGAACCATGACGCCTCGCCTCGCGCTCGCCGGGATCACCAAGCACTACGGCGACGTCGCGGCCAACGAGGACGTCACGCTGGCCGTGATGCCGGGCGAGATCCTCGCGGTGCTCGGCGAGAACGGCGCCGGCAAGAGCACGCTGATGAAGGTCGTCTACGGCGTCGCGCGGCCCGACGCCGGCACCATCGCGATCGACGGCGCGGAGGTCGAGATCACGAGCCCGGCCCGCGCCCGCGCGCTCGGCATCGCGATGGTCTTCCAGCACTTCGCGCTGTTCGACACGCTCACGGTCGCGGAGAACATCGCGCTCGGCGCCCCCGAGCACCCGCTGTCGAAGGTCGACGAACGCGTCCGCGAGCTGTCGCGGCGCTATGGCCTCGAGCTGCATCCGGAACGCACGGTGCACGACCTGTCGGTCGGCGAACGGCAGCGCGTCGAGATCCTGCGCGCGCTGATGTCGAGCCCGCGCATCCTGATCCTCGACGAGCCCACGTCCGTGCTGACGCCGCAGGCCGTCGATCGCCTGTTCGAGACGCTGCGCCAGCTCGCGGCCGACGGCGTCAGCGTGGTCTTCATCAGCCACAAGCTCGACGAGATCCGGCGCCTGGCCACGCGCTGCGCGGTGATGCGGGCAGGGCGCCTGGTAGCGACCGTCGATCCGCGCGAGGAGAGCGAAGCGGCGCTCGCCCGCCTGATGCTCGGCGCCGACCCGCCGTCGATCGCCGCGCACGACTCGCCGCCGGGCGCGGTCGCGCTCGAGATCGCCGGCCTCACGGTGCACGGCCCCGAGCGGCGTCACTGGCTGCACGACCTCGCGTTCTCCGTGCGGTGCGGAGAGATCCTCGGCATCGCCGGCGTGTCCGGCAACGGGCAGTCGGCGCTGATGGCCTCGCTGGCCGGCGAGTGGAAGGGGCGCTCCGAATCCGTTCGCCTGTTCGGCGAGCCGGTCGGCCATCTGGGCCCCGCGGCGCGGCGCGCGCGCGGCCTGCGGTACATCCCGGAGCAGCGACTCGGGCACGGCGCCGTCCCCGAGCTGTCCCTGCTCGACAACGTCGTGCTCACCGGGGACGCGCTGCATCGTCGCGGCGTCCTGCAGCGGGACGAGGCGACCCGCGTCGCGGAGTCCGTGATCCGCGCGTTCGACGTCCGCGCCGAGGGCGTCGGTGCGCGCGCCGCCTCGCTGTCGGGCGGCAACCTGCAGCGCTTCATCGTCGGCCGCGAGACGCTCGCCGAGCCGCGCGTGCTGGTGGTCGACCAGCCGACGTGGGGCGTGGACGTCGGCGCCGCCATGGCGATCCGCAACGCGCTGATCGGCCTGCGCGGCCGTGGCTGCGCCATCGTGGTCGTGTCCGAGGAGATCGACGAGCTGTACCAGCTGTGCGACCGGCTGATGGTGATCGCCAAGGGCCGCCTGTCGCCGGCCGTCGGCGCGCACGATATCGGCGTCGACGAACTCGGCCGCTGGATGGCCGGCCTGTGGCCAGCCGGCGCGGAGGTGGGCGCATGAGTGCGGCAGGGCCGCTCCGAGGGCGCTTGCTCCCGCTGCGTGGACGACACGCGGGGCGAGGGGGTCTTCATGACCCTGCCGCTGGCGCTCGTGCCCCGCGCGCAGCCGTCGCGCGCGCTCACGTGGCTGTCGCCGGTCGCGGCCGCCGCGCTGACGCTCGCGGCCGGCGCGCTGCTGTTCGTCCTGATGGGCCAGGACCCGGTCCAGGGACTTCGCGTCTTCCTGGTGGAGCCGCTCGCGACCCAGCGCGGCTGGTCCGAGCTCGCGTTGAAGGCCACGCCGCTGATCCTGTGCGCGCTCGGGCTGACGCTGTGCTTCCGCGCGAACGTGTGGAACATCGGCGCCGAGGGCCAGCTGATCGCCGGCGCGATCGTCGGCGGCAGCGTCGCGTTGCTGGCGACGAGCGCGACGTCGCGAGCGATCGTTCCCGCGATCCTGGTCGCGGCCGCGCTCGGCGGCGCGGCCTGGGCGGCGATCACGGCGTGGCTGCGCGACCGCTTCAACGCGAACGAGATCCTCGTCAGCCTGATGCTGGTGTACGTCGCGCAGCTGCTGCTGTCGTGGCTCGTGCACGGCGCGCTGCGCGACCCGCAGGGCTTCGGGTTCCCGCAGAGCAAGCTGTTCGAGAGTGTCGCGCGGATGCCGATCGTGCTCGCCGGCACGCGGCTCACCATCGGCTTCCCGCTGGCGCTCGCCGCGACCGTTGTCGCGTGGTGGCTGCTCGCGCGCTCGCTGATCGGGTTCCAGCTGAAGGTGGCGGGCCTCGCGCCGCTGGCGGCGAGCTACGCCGGGTTCTCGAGCCGGCGCGTGCTGTGGTTCGTGCTGCTGGCGTCCGGCGCGCTGGCCGGCGTGGCGGGCGGCCTCGAAGCCGCGGGGCCGGTCGGCCAGCTCACGCCGACGATTTCGCCGGGCTACGGTTTCGCGGCGATCATCGTCGCGTTCGTCGGACGGCTGCATCCGCTCGGCGTCGTCGCCGGCTCGCTGCTGATGGCGCTGTTCTACATCGGCGGCGAACTCGCGCAGTCGCGCCTCGGCCTGCCGTCGGCCCTGACGGGCGTGTACCAGGGGCTGCTGCTGTTCTTCCTGCTGATGTGCGACACCTTCATCGCGTATCGGCTGCAGTGGCGCCGCACGGCGAAGGCGATGGCGGCGTGATGGAGAGCTTCGTCGCCCTGGTCGCCACGACGATGAACGCGGGCACGCCGCTGCTGCTGGCGGCGCTCGGCATCGTGATCAGCGAGCGCAGTGGCGTCGTCAACCTCGGCATCGAAGGAATCATGCTGGTGGCCGCGGTGCTCGGATTCACGGTCGTCCACTGGACCGGCTCGTACGGCCTCGGCTTCGTCGCCGGCGCGCTTGCGGGCGCGGCGCTGGCGATCCTGTTCGGCGCGATGACGCTCGGGCTGCTGACGAACCAGTTCGCCACCGGCCTGGCGCTTGCGCTGTTCGGTGCCGGGCTGTCCGCGTTCATCGGCCAGCCGCTGCAGGGCGTGACGCTGCCCGCGCGCGAGCACGACGGCATCCTGGTCCTGCGGGACATTCCCGTGCTCGGGCCGGCCCTGTTCGGCCATCACTGGCTCGTCTACGGCGCGCTCGCTCTCGCGGGGGCGGTCGCGTGGTTCCTGTTCCGGACGCGCGGCGGCCTCGTGCTGCGCGCGGTCGGCGAGTCGCCCGAATCGGCGCACGCCCTCGGCTACCCCGTGCGCCGCATCCGCTTCGCCGCGCTGGCCTTCGGCGGCGCGTGCGCGGGGCTCGCGGGCGCCTATCTGTCGACGGTGTACACGCCGCTGTGGTCCGAGGGCATGGTGGCGGGGCGCGGCTGGATCGCGCTCGCGCTCGTGACGTTCGCGACGTGGCGCCCGGGGCGCGTTCTGCTGGGCGCCTACCTCTTCGGCGGCGTCACGATGCTGCAGTTCCACCTGCAGGGACTCGGCATCGAAGTGGCGACCCAGCTGCTCGCGATGACGCCGTATCTCGCCACCATCGTCGTGCTCGCGCTGATCTCGCGCAATCCGCGCTGGATCCGGCTGAACATGCCCGCTTCGCTCGGCAAGCCGTTCAACCCGAACGCCTGACCGCAAGGCGCCCCAGCGCGCGTTCGAGGCGCGGCAGCGCCGCGAAGCCGAGCACGTAGTTGCGCTCCGAGTCCTCGGCCTTCGCGCGGACGAGCCGCACCATCTGTTCGCGCTCGGCGGCGCTCCACTGCGCGAGCGGCAACATCGAGAGGACCGGCGCCCACGCGTCCCACGCCCGGCGTTCCTCGGCGGTGAAGCCGTCGAGCGAGGCCAGGCCGCATCGCTGCATGGCATCGGCACTTGCCTGCGCGACGGCCGCGGCCCGGTCGCTGCCGGCGAGTCGCGTCAGGTGACGCGCGGCGGCCAGCCCGACCGCCGCCGGAGTGACGAGCGGCGCCGGGTCGCGCGCATCCAGGTCGAGGAAGAGGTGATGCTCGGCCAGTGCGCGCAGCGTGTCCGGCCGCGTCCGGTGGGTCTTCGAGTGTGCAAGCCGGGCGAACTCGCGCCGCGCCAGCGCCAGGCCGTCGCGTGCCCGCGGCCGGAAGCCGAGCTTGGCGTAGAACCACCAGGCGCCCGACGCGAGCCCCTCGTCGTTGCCCTTGCCAAGCTGGTACGGCTCGATGCTGAACGAACGCGTGCCGAAGACGCGCGCGAGCGCCGCCAGCAGCCGGGCGAACGTGTGGGCCGCTTCTGCACCGCGAAACGTCTCGAAGGTGTTGAACGAGATCGCCGCGCTGCGGCCGACGAGATCGCACTGGTGATAGCCGACCGGCACGCCGTTCTGCAGGGTCAGGCCGCCGTAGATCGCAGGCACGACCGCGCGGCGCCCGCTGCGCATGCCGATCAGTGCGAACGCGAGCCCGCCGTCGTCCTCGATCCACCATGCATCCTGCGCGTTGGCGTAGGCGAACGCGTCGAGGTCGCGCGAGCGCGTGACCATCGCTTCCCGCGCGAGCGTGATCAGCGCTTCGGCCTCGGTGGGCGTCGCCGGCCGGAACGTGCGCGGCGGACGCCCGATCTCCTTCGAGAGGTCGGGCCGCTCGCGTCGCAGCGGACCGGACTGCCACACCGGCTCCACGCCGGGCAGCGCAGCGTGCGTGCGGCTCGGCGTGTCCGGTCCCGGCAGCAGTTCGCAACTCGGGTTGATGGCGTCGTAGTACGCCTCGCGCGTGCGCTCGTCCGCGGGCAGCGCGCTGACACGGCGGACGAGGAAGGTCGCGTCGGTATCGCGGCCGCGCACCGCGTCGAGCGCCTCGAATCCCGGCAGCTTCGACTCGCGCAGCCCGTGCGCCTCGACCGGTGTCAGCAGGGCAGGCAGCAGGTCCGCGATCGATTCGCCGGCCTCGGTGTCGGCGCGCTCGAGCACGAGCCGGGCCGGCCAGCGTTGCGCGAGCCACAGCGCGGTGGGATAGAAGAAGGGAAACCAGATCGTCGTGCCGGCGATGCCCGAGTAGGCCAGCGCGGCGCGGTGCGCGCGCAGGTCGGCGCGCTGGTCGAAGCGGGCCAGCATCGCCTCCACCGCGCGGAGCACGTCGGCGTTGTCCGGGTAGGCGCGCATGAAGCACAGCACCTCGTGCAGCCGCTGCACCTGGTCGGCGCGCGCGAGGCGCGTGCGCGCGAGTTCGCGCAGTCGCTTCAGCTTCAGCCGCGCCGACGCGGGGTCGAAGCGGTCCTTGCGACGTTCGAGGTCGGTCAGGGCGGACGTCGCCATGGTTGCGTTTCCCGGTGCGAAGTTCAGGTGGGCCGGCAGCGTGGTCCGCAATGTAAGCCCGAACGGGCGAGGCCACCGCGATGCGGGACCACGCTACCGTAGAATTTCGCGCTTCAGAAGACCATCGATCACGGGGAAACCGATGCACGCCTCCGCCAGACTCGTCGCCATGACGTTCATCGCCGTGCTCGCGGCCGCCTGCGGCAAGCAGGAAGCGCCGCCCGCACCGAAGGCCGAAGCGCCGAAGGCCGCCGCGGCGCCCGCGGCGCCGGAGCCGCTGAAGGTCGGGTTCGTGTACGTCAGCCCGGTCGGCGACGCCGGCTGGACCTCGCAGCACCACCTGGGCCGCGGCGAGATGCTCAAGGCGCTCGGCGACAAGGTGACGTCGACCTACGTCGAGAAGGTGCCGGAAGGCGCCGACGCGGAGCGCGTCATCCGCGACCTCGCGCAGCAGGGCCACAAGCTGATCTTCACGACGTCGTTCGGCTTCATGAACCCGACGCTGAAGGTGGCCGAGGAATTCAAGGACGTGAAGTTCGAGCACGCGACCGGCTACAAGACCGCCGCGAACGTCAACACCTACAACGCCCGGTTCTACGAAGGGCGCTACCTCGCCGGCATGATCGCCGGCCGGATGACGAAGACGAACACGCTTGGCTACGTCGCCGCGTTTCCGATTCCCGAGGTGCTGCAGGGAATCAACGCGTTCGCGACCGGCGCGCGCAGCGTGAACCCCAAGGCGCAGGTGCGCGTCGTGTGGGTCAACACCTGGTACGACCCGGGCAAGGAGCGCGACGCCGCCAGCGCGCTGATGGGGCAGGGCGCCGACGTCGTGACGCACCACACGGACTCGACGGCGACCGTCGCCGCGGCCGAGGAGAAGGGCAAGATGGCCGTCGCCTACCACTCCAACATGGCCAAGTTCGGCCCGAACGCGCAACTGGTGGCCGTCACGCATCACTGGGGCGACTACTACACGCGGCGCGCGCAGGCGGCGCTCGATGGAACGTGGAAGGTCGAGCCGGTGTGGGGCGGCATCCGCGAAGGCATGATCAAGCTCGAAGGCCTGTCGGACAAGCTGCCGAAGGACGTGGTCGACGCGGTGAAGGCGCGCGAGGACGAGCTGCGCAAGGGCGCGTTCCATCCGTTCACCGGCCCGGTCCGTACGAACGACGGCAAGGTCGTCGTCGAGAGCGGCGCGCTGAGCGACGAGCAGCTGTCGAAGATGGACTACTACGTCGAGGGCGTGGTCGGGAAGGTTCCGGTCGGAGGCAAGTAGTCCGGCCGGTTCGACGCCCGCCGTGGCCATGACGATCGACGGGCGGATCTGCACGGCGACCACGCGCTGTCACCATGGGCGCGGGCGACCGTCGAAGTAAGCTCCGCGCCATGCCACCAGTCGAAGCCACCGACGTCATCGTCATTGGCGCCGGAATTGCCGGCGCGTCCATCGCGGCGGAGATCGCCGCCGGATCGCGCGTGGTGCTGGTCGAGCGCGAGCCCCAGCCCGGCTACCACACGACCGGCCGCTCGGCCGCGCTGTTCACCGAAACCTACGGCGCCGAAGTGAAGCGGGCGCTGTCGCGCGCGAGCCGGTCGTTCCTCCTGCACCCGCCCGCCGGCTTCACCTCGACGCCCTTGCTGACGCCGCGCGGCACGTTGCTCGCCGCGACGGCCACACAGCTTGCGAAGCTGCGGCAGGTTGCCGACGAGTGCGCGGCGCTGGTGGGCAACCTGGAGTGGCTGACCGGGGATGAGGTGCGCGCCCGCGTCCCGTGTTTCACGGAGCAGCAGATCGCTGCCGGGCTTCTCGAGCCCGACGCGATGGACATCGACGTCCACGCGCTGCACATGGGGTACCTTCGCCAGCTGTCCGCGCGTGGCGGCCGGCTGGTGAACAACGCCGAAGTGCGCGCGCTCGACTTCACGGGCGGTGCGTGGCGAGTGTCGACCTCGGCCGGAGAATTCCGCGCGGGACGAATCGTCAACGCGGCGGGCGCCTGGGCCGACGACGTCGGGAAGCTCGCCGGTGCCAAGCCGATCGGCCTGGTGCCGAAGCGGCGCACCGTGATCACGTTCGATCCACCGGCGGGCGTGGACATCGGCCGCTGGCCCGCCGTGATCGACGTCGAGGAGCAGTGGTACATCAAGCCGGACGCGGGCCGGATCCTCGCGTCACCCGCGGACGAAACGCCGTCGCTGCCGTGCGACGCGCAAGCTGACGAGTACGACGTCGCCGTCGTCGTGGACCGCCTGAGCCGGGCGACGACGCTGCAGGTGCCGCGCATCGTCGCGCGCTGGGCCGGCCTGCGCTCGTTCGTCGAGGACAAGCTTCTCGTGGTCGGCTTCGATCCGCGCGTCCCGCACTTCTTCTGGCTGGCCGGGCAGGGCGGCCACGGCATCCAGACGTCGCCTGCCGTGTCGCGCCTGGCCGCGGCGCTGCTCGATGGTCGACCGGTGCCCGCGGACATCGCCGACCTCGGCGTCGACGCCGCCATGCTCGCGCCGACCCGCGCCGCGCTCGCGGCAGCGTCCCGATCCATGGCGTGACGGCCCGGCGCGTCGGCCGACGCGGGAGGCAGCCACTCGGGACAAGCGGGTAATCCCGGAACGACACCCGAAACCCCCACGCGAGGGGAATGTCATACTCCCCGCGCCCTCTGATTGCCCCTTCCCGGATGACCTGGTCCCACCTGTTCCGACAGGCGTTACGCATGACCGCGCGCGACTGGCGCGCCGGCGAGTTGCGGCTGCTCGCCGCGGCCCTGGTGACGGCGGTGGCCGCAGTCACCAGCGTCGGCTTTCTCGTCGATCGGATCCGGCTCGGACTCGAGCGCGATGCCTCGCAACTGCTCGGCGCCGACCTCGTGCTGAGTTCGGATTCGCCGATCGACGCCGCGCTCGCCGTGCGGGCGCGGGCCGCGGGCCTGCAGACCGCGAGCACGGTCGTGTTTCCCAGCATGGCGCTGAGCGAGAAGGACGGAGACCGCAATTCGCTCGCCGCCGTGAAGGCCGTCTCCTCCGGCTACCCGCTGCGAGGCCGGCTGCGCGTCAGCGAGGCGCCCGGCGCGCCCGATGCGCCGACGGCAGATGTGCCGGGGCAAGGCGACGTCTGGGTCGACGCGCAGCTGCTGCAGTCGATCGGCGCGAGCGTCGGGGACCGCATCAGGCTCGGCGAGTCCTCGTTCCGCATCGCGCGGGTCATCGCGATCGAGCCGGACCGCGGCGCGCAGTTCATCAACTTCGCGCCACGCGTGATGCTCAACGTGGCGGACCTGCCGTCGACGCAGCTGATCGCCACCGGCAGCCGCGTCACGTATCGCCTGCTGATGGCGGGCGAGCGCGAGGCCGTGCGGGCTTTCGGCGCGACGCTGGACAAGCAGCTGGCGCGCGGCCAGCGGCTCGAAAGCCTCGAGGGCGGACGCCCCGAGATGCAGCGCACGCTCGAACGCGCGCAGCGTTTCCTCGCGCTGGTCGCGCTGCTCGCGGCGATGATCGCCGCGGTGGCCGTGGCGACGGGCGCGCGCCGGTTCTCGCTGCGGCACCTCGACTCGTGCGCGATGATGCGTTGCCTCGGCCTCGCGCAGGCGGACATCTTCCGGCTGTTCGCGCTGGAGTTCCTCGTGGTCGGCCTGGTGGCGTGCGTGGTGGGGATGCTGGCCGGCTATGCGTTCCACTTCGGCCTGCTCGCGATGCTGGGATCGCTGATCAGCACCACGCTGCCGCTGCCGTCGCTGCTGCCGGCGGTGCAGGGCTTCGCGTGCGGACTGGTGCTGCTGCTCGGCTTCGCGCTGCCGCCGCTCGCGCAGCTGCGGCAGGTTCCGCCGCTGCGGGTGCTGCGCAAGGACATCGGGCTGCCGACCGGCCGCGCTGCGCTCGGCTACCTCGTCGGGCTCGTCGGGTTCTTCGCGCTGTTGCTGTGGTCGTCGGATGACCTGAAGATCGGCGCGCTGACCGCGGGCGGGTTCGCGATCGGACTGGTGGTGTTCGCGCTCGTCGCGTGGCTCGCGCTGCAGCTGCTGAAGCCGCTGCGCGCCATGACCGGCAAGCTCGGCATTTCCTGGCGGTTCGCACTGGCGGCGGTGCAGCGGCGCCCCGCGGCCACCGTGGTGCAGCTGGTCTCGCTGGCGGTGGGCCTGATGGCGCTGCTGCTGCTCACCGTGACACGAACCGACCTCGTCAACGCCTGGCGCAGCTCCGCGCCGCCCGACGCGCCCAACCGGTTCATCGTCAACATCCAGCCTGACCAGGTCGCTGCGCTGGGCGAGCGCCTGCGCGCGGCCGGCGTCGACGCCCCGATCAACCCGATGGTGCGCGGCCGACTGGTCGAGGTGAACGGCCGTCCGGTCGGTCCCGAGAACTACGCCGGCGATCGCGCGCAGCGCCTGGTCGACCGCGAGTTCAACCTCTCGTACGCGACGGACGCGCCGACGCACAACCGCATCACCGCGGGTCGCTGGTTCCGCGACGGCAGCGACGAGCTGTCGATCGAGGTGGGCATCGCCGACACGCTCGGGCTGAAGATCGGCGACGCGATGACGTTCGACATCGTCGGGCAGCGCGTCACGGCGCGCATCACGAGCCTGCGCAAGGTGAACTGGGATTCGATGCGCGCCAACTTCTTCGTGATCATGCCGCCGTCGCTGCTGGCCGACAAACCCGCGAGCTTCATCACCGCGTTCCACCTGCCCGCCGCGCGCGCCGGGCTTGCGGGGGAGCTGCTGCGCGAGTTTCCGAACCTCACCGTGGTCGACACGACCGCCGTGTTCCGCCAGGTGCAGGCGGTGATCGACCAGGTCGTCGCCGCCGTGGAGTTCCTGTTCGTGTTCACCCTGGCGGCCGGCGTGCTCGTGCTCTACGCCGCGCTGGCGTCGAGCCGCGACGAGCGGGTGCGCGAGGCGGGACTGCTGCGCGCGCTGGGAGCCTCGCGGCAACAGCTGTCGCGCGCGCAGGTGGCCGAGATGATCTGCATCGGCGGGCTGGCCGGCTTCCTCGCGGCGGCCGGCGCGAGCGGCATCGGCTGGGCGCTGGCGCGCTACGCGTTCGAGTTCGATTACGTCGTGTCGCCCTGGGTGTTCGTGTCCGGCATCGGCGGCGGGGCGCTGGCGGCGCTGGTCGGCGGCTGGTTCGGCCTGCGCGGCGTGCTCAACACGCCGCCCCTCGCGACGCTGCGCGAAGCCTGATCCGTCCGATCGACGATCGCATCGCACGCGGCCAATGCTCGCTGCCGTTTCCAGTCCGGAGTCTCCATGACGTCTTCCGCCGCGCTGCAGCGCGAGCTCCGTCGGGTTCGCTCGACGTTCGGCGCGGCCGCGGAGGCTGGCAAGGAACGCCTGCTCGCCGCGCTGGCTGCGCGGGAACTCCGGACCTCGCCGCTGCTTTCGGCGTATCACGAGGACTTGCTCTTCCTCGTCGCGTTTCCCGGTTCGGCGCAGGTGCGGTCACGGGCCATCGAACAGCTGAACGACATTCCGCGGCGGGTCGCTGCGCTCGGTGCCGCCGGGCAGGCCGCTTTCGCGAATACCGGGATCGCCGGCAGCGTGTCGCGCTATGCGATCGCGCACCCGATCGCGGCACTGGTCTGCGGGGACGATCCCGCGGCGATCGAACTCGACTGGTCCAATGTCGAAGATCCGGCGCGGCTCGATGAGCTGATTGCACTGGTCCTGAACGACGTCGAGCGGGACTCGTTCGGCGTCGGCATGCCGACGCGGCGCTGGCTGGCGCTCGCGCAGCGGCGCGATGCCGCTTCTACGCTGCAGTGGCTGTTGAAGGCGGGCGCCGCCTTGCCCGCGACGGAGCGGGGCCGCTTCGCGGCGGCGTGGGACCAGGCCGAGGTGCCGGTCCGGTGGCGCCTGAACGGCTCGGCGCGGAGCGTGACGCTGAACCGGATCGACGTGCGCGCGCCGGTGTTGCGCACCGCCTTCCGCCGATTGTCCGTTCCACTAGCGCGCCACGTGATGGCGCCGCTGGACGCGATCGAGCGGCTGCCGCGCCGGCGCGCGGTGCGCGTCATCGACGTCGCCCGCTCGGCGCTGGCGGCGCGTTGCCGCGAAGTCCATGCGATGAACCAGGCGAACCCGGACGAGGTCTACCTGGCCGACCTCGGTGAAGGCGTGCAACTGGCGGTGATCGGCGTGCTGCCGGCGCAGCGCCTGCTGCTCGAGGCCAACTACGGTTACGTCCTGCTGTCCAATGGCGTGCCGATCGGGTATGGCGGCGTGTCACCCTTGTTCCGGCAGGCCAACACCGGCATCAACGTGTTCGACCCCTTCCGCGGCAGCGAGGCGACGTACCTGTGGGCGCAGACGCTGCGTGCGTTCCGCAGCCTGTTCGGTGTGCGCCGCTTCATCGTCAACGGATACCAGTTCGGCGCCGGCAACGCGGAAGCGATCGCGAGCGGCGCCTACTGGTTCTACTACCGCCTCGGATTCCGCCCGACCTCGACGGAACACCAGCGGCTCGCCGATGCCGAGGCGGCGCGGCTGCAGGCAGATGGCGGGCGCAGCCCGGCGGCGACGCTGCGGCAACTCGCGCGCGGCGACCTCGTGCTCGACCTGCCGGACTGGGACGGCGCGGACGCCTTCGACGAGTCCTCGCTGGACCACCTCGGAACGGTGGTGGCGCGGCAGTTGTCCGTCCAGCCGCACTGGTCGCGCCGGGCCGGCGCGCGCGCGCTGGCCGCCGAGGTCGCGCAGGCGTGTGGCCTGCGACTGCCTCGACGCGTCGCTTCCGGACGGTCGGCGTTCGAACGGCTCGCGCCGCTCGTCGCGGCGCTGCCGGGCTGGACCTCCTGGCCGCGCGCGGAACGCCTCGCGCTCGGCGCCATGCTGCTGTCGAAGGGAGCGATGCAGGAAGCGCCGTATGCGCGCAGCGCCGTCGCGCACCCACGGTTCTTCCGGGAACTCGCGGCCCTTCTGGCGACGGCCACCGTCCGGTCGAAGGGCACGCCGTGAACGAGGCGCTGCCTGCCTCCTCGCCGTACGAGCGCCTCGGCGGCGATGCGGCGGTGCGAGCGCTCGTCGACCGGTTCTACGACCTGATGGACCTCGAGCGGGAGTACGCGGACCTGCGCCGCGCGCACGGCTCGGATCTCACCGATGCGCGGGACAAGCTGTACTGGTTCCTCAGCGGCTGGCTGGGCGGCCCCGATCTCTACATCGCGCGCTTCGGCCACCCGCGCCTGCGTGCCCGCCACCTGCCGTTTGCCATCGGCGTGCGCGAGCGCGACCAGTGGCTCGCGTGCATGAACCAGGCGATGGTCGAGTGCGGCGTCGGGGAAGACCTGCGCGTTCGGCTGCTGCAGTCCTTTTTCCAGACTGCCGACTGGATGCGGAACCAGGCTGGCTGACTGCGGCGCGATCACTTCGAAGCCGGGGCGGCGCCGGCCTCGGCTCGTCGCCTGAGCCTCGGGCGCCCGTATCATCGACCGCATGACTGAAACGACGCTTCTGATGGCCGCCCTCGGCGCGGCGCTGGTGCTCGCGCTGGTCGCGCTGATCGTCGCGGTGCGCCGCGACCGCACGCCGGAACTCGACGCGCGCCTCGCCACGCTCGCGCAGGACAACGAGCGACTCGAGCGCGAACTGCGCGCGGCGGTGGAGAGCACGTCCGCGCAGGTCCGCGTCGACGTCAGCGCCCGGCTCGCCGAGGTCCAGTCGGGACTGACGCAGCAGATGACCGGCGTGGCGGGCCTGCAGGGGCAGCAGCTGCTCGGCTTCGGCGAGCAGGTCGCGAAGGTGAACGAGGCGGCGCAAGCGGCGGCGCGCGCCAATCGCGAGGAGAGCGCGAAGCAGCTGAAGGACTTCTCGGCGCTGATGCAGCAGCAGCTCACCGACATGAGCCGCGGCATCCAGAACAACCTCGCCGAGGTGCGAGCAACGCTGCAGACGCAGCTCCTCACGCTGCAGCAGGGCAACGAGACCAAGCTCGACCAGATGCGGGCGACGGTCGAGGAAAAGCTGCAGACCACCCTCGAGGCGCGCCTCGGCGAGTCGTTCCGGCTCGTGTCGGAGCGGCTCGAGCAGGTGCACAAGGGCCTCGGCGAGATGCAGACGCTGGCGGCGGGCGTGGGCGACCTCAAGCGCGTGCTGACGAACGTGAAGACGCGCGGCGGCTTCGGCGAGGTGCAGCTGGGCGCGCTGCTCGAGCAGATGCTGACGAAGGAGCAGTACGACGTGAACGTCGCGACCCGGCCGGGCTCGAAGGACCGCGTCGAGTTCGCGATCAAGCTGCCCGGCCGCGGCCAGCCGTGCTGGATGCCGATCGACGCCAAGTTCCCGATCGAGGACTACGAGCGCCTGCACCAGGCCCAGGAGCGCGTCGACCTGCCGGCCGTCGAGGAGGCGGGCCGCGCGCTCGAGAACCGCATCAAGCTCGAGGCGCGCCGGATCCGGGAGAAGTACATCGAGCCGCCGCACACGACCGACTACGCGCTGCTGTTCCTGCCGACGGAGGGTCTGTACGCGGAGGTGCTGCGCCGCCCCGGCCTGGTCGACAACCTGCAGCGCGAGCAGCGCGTGGTGGTGACCGGCCCGACGACGCTGGCCGCCATCCTCAACAGCCTGCAGATGGGCTTCCGGACCATCGCGATCGAGCAGCGCTCGGCGGAGGTATGGCAGGTGCTGGGTGCCGTCAAGACCGAGTTCGGCAAGTTCGGCGAGGTGCTGGCGCGGGTCAAGGACCAGTTGCAGGCGGCGTCCAACACGATCGAGAAGGCGGAGACCCGCACGCGCCAGATGGACCGCGCGCTCAAGACCGTCGAGGCGCTGCCCGTCAGAACAGTCGGTCCAGCTGCTGCCGCCGGTCGTCGACGACCAGCCGTCGCCTTAGGCGCGGCGCCTCGCCTCGATCACGGGGCAAGCTCATCGCGCGCGCGCAGGATCACGCTGCGCGTCGCCTCCCAGTCGATGCAGGCGTCGGTCACCGACACGCCGTACTTCAACTCCGCGAGGTTCGCGGGGATCGGCTGGTTGCCGGCGTGCAGGTGGCTCTCGATCATCATGCCGACGATCGCCTGCGACCCTTCCTTGATCTGGTGCACGCAGTCCATCAGGACGAGCGGCTGCAGCGACGGATCCTTGAGCGAGTTCGCGTGCGAGCAGTCGATGACGATGCTGGCCGGCAGCTTCGCCTTCTGCAGCGATCGCTCGGCCAGCTTCACGCTGACGGTGTCGTAGTTGGGACGGCCGCCACCGCCGCGCAGCACGAGGTGCCCGTACGCGTTGCCGCGCGTGCGGACGATCGCCGTGCGCCCCTCGGCGTTGATGCCGAGGAAGCTGTGCGGGTGGGCCGCGGACTGGATCGCGTTGACCGCGACGTCGAGCCCGCCGTCCGTGCCGTTCTTGAAGCCGACCGGGGTCGACAGGCCGCTCGCCATCTCGCGGTGCGTCTGCGACTCGGTCGTGCGGGCGCCGATCGCGTACCAGCTGATCAGGTCGGCGAGGTACTGCGGGGACATCGGATCGAGCGCTTCGGAGCCGGTCGGCAGGCCCATCTCGGCGAGCTGGACCAGCAGGCGACGCGCGGCGGTGATGCCTTCCTCGATGTGGAAGGAATCGTCCATCCGCGGATCGTTGACGTAGCCTTTCCAGCCGGTCGACGTGCGCGGCTTCTCGAAGTACACGCGCATCACGATGAACAGCTGCTCCGCGACTTCCCCGGCGAGCGCCTTCGAGCCGCGCCGCGTAGTCCAGCGCGGCGGCCGGATCGTGGATCGAGCAGGGACCGACGACGATGAACGGCCGCGGATCCCGGCGCTCGAGGATCGCGCGCAGCGCGGCCCGGCCCGCCTCGACCGTGTGCGCGGCCGCGGGCGTCAGGGGCGCCGCGGCGTGCACGGCGGCCGGGGTCGGCATCGCGTCGAAGCCGAGGACGTTGATGTTCTCGAGCGCGACGTCGCGCCCGGTTGCGTTGGCGGCGGGAATCGTCGTCATGTCGGTGTCCCGCGCTGCAGGCGCTCGAGCGCCGTTCGCAGGGTTTCGTCCTTTTTCGCGAAGCAGAAGCGGATCACCCGGTTCTCGACCGGGCGGTCGTAGAAGACGGACACCGGGATCACGGCCACGCCGTAGTCGACGATCATCTTCTGCGCGAACTCGGCTTCAGGCAGGCTGGAGACCGCACTGTAGTCCGCCAGCAGGAAGTAGGTGCCGGGGCAGGGCAGGACCTTGAACGGCGTGTCCTTCAACCCCGCGACGAAGCGGTCGCGCTTGGCCTGGTAGAACGCGGGCAGCGTGAGGTAGGGCGCCGGGTCGTCGAGATAGGCCGCGAAGGCATGCTGCGCGGGCGTGTTGACCGCGAACACCATGAACTGGTGGACCTTGCGGAACTCCGCGGTGAGTTCCTTCGGCGCGCACGCGTAGCCGACCTTCCAGCCGGTCGTGTGGAACGTCTTGCCGAAGCTCGATATCACCACGCTGCGGGACGCGAGCAGCGGCGAGCGCATCACCGACCGGTGCGCGACCCCGTCGAACACGATGTGCTCGTAGACCTCGTCCGACAGCAGCAGCACGCCGGTTTCGGCCACGATGCGCTCGAGCGCGGCGAGATCGTCGTCGTCGAGCACGCGCCCGGTGGGGTTGTGCGGGAAGTTGATCATCAGCAGCCGCGTCTTCGAGGTGATCGCGGCGCGGATGCGGTCCCAGTCCGGCGCATAGCCGCGCGCGGCATCGAGCGGAACGAACACCGGACGTCCGCCGGCCAGTTCGATCGACGGCACGTAGCTGTCGTACGCCGGTTCGAGCACGACGACCTCGTCGCCTGGCTGGACCAGCGCGAGCACCGCCGTCATGATGGCCTGCGTCGCGCCGGCCGTGACGGTGATCTCGGCGTCGGCGTCGTAACGATGGCCGTACAGCGCCTCGTTCTTGCGGGCGATCGCTTCGCGCAGCGCCGCGACGCCGGTCATCGGCGCGTACTGGTTGTGGCCGGTGCGCACCGCCTCGGCCAGCCGGGCCTGGAGGCGTTCGTCGCAGTTGAAGTCCGGGAATCCCTGGCCGAGGTTGACCGCGCCGTGCTTGATGGCGAGGTGCGACATCACCGTGAAGATGGTCGTGCCGACGCGCGGCAGCTTGCTCGAGGGAATCCGGGCGGGCAGACACGGCCCGGGGCGCGCGTTCGTTCACGATGCGTTTTCGAGGAAAAAACAAGGACTTGTGTGGGGACAAATTATACTTTCGCTCCCTTGTCCCGACCTCCTTCATGAAGCGCATCGACGACGCCGCACTCGACCAGTTGTTCCGCAACGCGCGGACGTACAACGCCTGGCAGCCGGGGCCGGGTCGCCCGGCACCATGACTATCGCAATCAGCAGCGCGTTCGACAGCGGGTCGATCGAGGTCCTCGCGCTCGATGGAGCGCAGGCCGATCTCGCGATCCGCCACGATCTCGCCGCCGACGGAACGCGCAGCGAGTTCCTGCAGTGGTTTCACTTCCGCGTCAGCGGCGCGGAACGCGAGCGGAGCGCGGCTGCGCGTCGTCAACGCGGGCCAGACCACGTATGCCGGCGGGTGGCGCGACTACCGCGCGGTGGCGAGTTGGGACCGCCGGCGCTGGGAGCGCATCGTGACGGCGTTCGACGGCGAGGTGATGACGATCGAGCTTCCGCCCGCGCCCGGGCCTTCGTACGTCGCCTACTTCGAGCCGTACTCGTGGGAGCGTCACCTGGCCCTGCTCGCCGACAGTTGCGCGCGCGGCGCGGCGCTGCGCCGGCTCGGGTCGACCGTGCAGGGGCGCGACCTGGACGCGCTGGTCGTGGGCGAGGGCGCGCAGCCCGTCTGGCTCATCGGACGCCAGCATCCGGGCGAGACGATGGCGGAGTGGTTCATCGAGGGGCTGCTGGCGCGCCTGCTCGACGAGGCCGACCCGATCGGGCGCGCGCTGCGCCGGCAGGCGACCTTTCACATCGTCCCCAACATGAACCCGGACGGGTCCGTGCTCGGCAACCTGCGCACCAACGCCGCCGGCGCCAACCTGAACCGCGAGTGGCTGGAGCCGACCGCGGAACGCAGCCCGGAGGTCAGGGCCGTGCGCGATGCGATCCACTCGACGGGATGCGCCGCGTTCTTCGACATCCACGGTGACGAGAACCTGCCCTATGTGTTCGTCGCCGGGTGCGAGATGCTGCCGAACTTCAGCGAACGCCAGCGTGCCGAGCAGGACCGCTTCAGCGCCGACTTCACCGGCGCGAGCCCCGATTTCCAGACCACGCACGGCTACTCGCCGAGCAAGTACAAGGACGACGTCCTGAAGCTCGCCTCGAAGTACATCGGCCACACGTTCGGCTGCCTGTCCCTGACGCTCGAGATGCCGTTCAAGGACAACGCCGACGCGCCGGATCCGCGGTTCGGCTGGAGCGCGGCGCGCAGCCAGCGGCTCGGAGCGGCGATGCTCGATCCGCTGTGGCGGCATCTGCAGCGAACATGACGGTCGCCACCGGTTCCCGCGTGTCGATCCGGCGCGCAACCCTGCAGGATCGGCCCCGGGCGTACGAGTGGCTCGTGCAGTCGGACCTCGCGCCGCAGTTGTTCGGCCCGCTCTTTCCCGAGCGCGCAGCGCCCACGCCCGAGCAGTTCGCGTCGCGCTACGTCAACTCGTTCTTCGACGGCACGCGTCCATATTCCGGACGGATGTTCGTGATTGCCGTCGACGACGAGGAGGTCGGCTGCGTGGCGCACGGGCCGATCGACCTGCTGAATGACGTCGTCGAACTCGACATCTGGCTCGCCGGATCGCAGCACGCCGGGCGCGGCATCGCGTCGCAGGCGCTGGCCGTGCTGACCGAATGGCTGCAGGCCAGCTACGGCGTCAACCGCTTTCTCGCCCGGCCGTCCCGTCGCAACGTGCGCGCGCTGCGCGCGCTGCGGCGCGCGGGTTTCCGCGAGGCCGATGCGCCGGCGCGGGAAGTGGTCGCGAAGTTGAGGCTGCCGCCGGGCGAGCTGGGTGGACGAGATGCTTCTGTTCCGCGTCCTGCCCGTGCCGTCGCCCACCCTGCAACGCGAGGACGGGCGGACCTACGTCTTCATCGACAGCGAATTCACGAGGCTCCACCAGCCCGAGTTGATCAGCATCGGGGCCGTGGCGACCGACGCGACGGCGTTCTACGCGGAGGTGCGCGGCTGGAGCCCGGACCGAACCAGCGAGTTCGTTCGCGAGGTCGTGATGCCGCTGCTGGATGGCGACGCGGTGCCGATGGAGATGGCCGCCGAGGCCTTCGCCGCGTGGCTGGACGAACGAGCCGGACGGGCGCCCACGACCATCGTCAGCGACTCCGGGTTCGATCGCTGGGCGATCGCAGAACTGCTCGGCAGCGAGGATCTTCCGGCGGGGGTCGAGTGGAAGCGAGTGACGGTGGCGTACGAGGAACTCGACCAGGCGACGCAGGCGCTCGACCTGAGGCGCCACCACGCGCTCGACGACGCGCGCGCCCTGCGGCACTTGCTGCTCGGCCCCCGGGTCGCGCCTGCGCCGGAGTGAGCGACCCCGCCCGGTGAGGCGGACCGGGCGGAGGTGGACCGGCTACTCGGACGTGGTCGGGTCGATCATTGCGCGGACGTGCGAGACGCGATTCGCCGGGAAGCCGCCCTTGCTCGCGTGCTCGCGCACCGTCGCCTCGTCAGGCGCGATGTAGACGCAGTAGATCTTGTCGTCGGTCACGAAGCTCTCGACCCACTGGATCTGCGGGCCCATGCTGCTGAGGACGCCGCAGGACTTCTGTGAAATGGCGTGCAGCTCGGCCGGTGTCAGCTTGCCGGCGCCGGGGATTTCGCGTTCGATCACGAACTTGGGCATGTTGTTCTCCTTGTGGTTGGCCGCGCGGCGGCCGGGGCTCGATCGGCTGGGCGGGCCGCGCATCCTACGGTGTCCCGGGGTCGCTGACCATCGAAAGCCTGCGCGGCGAAGGGTTGCTCGCGCCCCGCCTGTGCGATCCGCCGATGCGGCGAAGCTGCTCGCCGACAGCGAGGAATCGTCAGGCCGAGGGGCGGCAGTCGAGCACCGCGGCGCCATGCACGCGGCCGCTGCGCACGGCGTCGAGCGCGGCGTTGGCTTCCGCCAGCGGGAAGACTTCGACGGTGGTGCGGACCGGCACCCGCGCGGCGAGCGCGAGAAACTCCTCGCCGTCGCGGCGAGTGAGGTTGGCGACCGAGCGCACGACGCGTTCGCCCCACAGGATGTCGTAGGGAAACGCCGGGATCGTGCTCATGTGGATGCCGGCGCAGACGACGATCCCGCCCTTGCGCGTTTGGCGCAAGGCGGCCGGCACGAGCGCCCCGACCGGGGCGAAGATCAGCGCCGCGTCGAACGGCGCGGCGGCGCCGCGTCGGAGCCGCCGGCCCACGCGCAGCCGAGCGAGCGCGCGAACGCCTGTCCGTCGGCGTCGCCCGGTTTCGTGAACGCGTAGACCTCGCGCCTCTGCCAGACCGCGACCTGCGCGATGAGGTGCGCCGCGGCGCCGAAGCCGTAGATCGCCAGCCGCGGGGCGTCGCCCGCCATCGCGAGCGCGCGGTATCCGATCAGTCCGGCGCACAGCAGCGGCGCGGCGTGCACCGCATCGAAGGATTCGGGCAGGCGGAAGCAGTAGTCGGCGCGCGCGACGACGTGATCGGCGTAGCCGCCGTCGCGCGTGTAGCCGGTGAACTGCGGCGCGTCGCACAGGTTCTCGCGATGTTCGCGGCAGTACGGGCAGGCGCCGCAGGTCGGCGCCGAGCCACGGGATGCCGACGCGGTCGCCGATGGCGAACGAAGTGACCCCGGTCCCGAGCGCTTCGACGCGCCCGACGACTTCATGGCCCGGGACCAGCGGCAGGTGCGGCTGCGTCAGTTCGCCGTCGACGATGTGGAGGTCGGTGCGGCACACGCCGCAGGCGTCGACGCGCACCAGAACCTCGTTCGCGCCCGGCTCGGGCACGTCGCGCTCGACCAGCGCGAGCGGCGAGTGGGCCGCGGCGAGGATCATCGCGCGGGAACGCGGCTTCACGCGACGAACGTCCCGAGTTCAGCGCACGCGGCCGCTGGAAGGAGGATCTTCAGGCCGTCCCGGCGCGCCCGGCGCGCGAGCTTCAGCAGGGCCTTGTCCCTGGTGACGAGCCAGTCGGCACGCGCCGTGTAGGCGAGGTCGAGGAACTTCTGGTCGTCCCGGTCGCTGCACGCGAACGGCGCCGCGAAGACACGCTCGACGGGCGTCGCGAGCCGGTCCCAGTCGCGCAGGATGCCGAAGCGCGCATCGGTCGCGAGTTCGAACTTCTCGCGCATGATCACCTGCGTCAACTCGTCGACGCTGTCCCCGCTGCGCAGCGCGTTCACCTGTCCGCTCTCGACGGCGGCCCGCAGCGGTCGCGCTGCCGCATCGTCGAACACCCAGAAGTCGAGCAGCACGTTGGTGTCGATCACCGCCCGCGGATGCAGCGGCTTCATTGCAGGTCGAGCGCGTGCTTCGTCAGTTGCTCGAGGGTCACGACGTCGAGCGCGCGCTCGTGCGTGGCCAGCAGCCACACCGGCGGCGCGACTCCGGCTTCGTACGCCTCCCTCCAGCGCATGACGCACAGGCACCAGCGGTCGCCCGCCTTCAGTCCGGGAAACATGTACTCGGGGCGTGGCGTGACGAGGTCGTTGCCCCGCGCAACCGAGAACTCGAGGAACGCCTCCGTCATGCGCGCGCACACCGTGTGCGACCCGAGGTCGTGGGGACCCGTGTGGCAGTAGCCGTCGCGGTAGAAGCCGGTGGCGGGCGACTCGCAGCAGCAGATCAGCTCGCCGCCGAGGACGTTGCGTGCCGAGGAGCCGCCCTTGCTCGCGTCGCGCATCGCGCTTCCGCCGCGGTCAGCGGGCAGCCGCAGGCAGCTTTGCCGCGGACGCTTCGAGCCACGGCACGAGTTCGTCGAGCACGCTCGTCAGCGCCTGGCTCAGGGCGTCGACGGCGCCGCGCGCGTTCTCCTGGGCGACGGGCGCAGCGGCGTCGAAGCGGCGGCGCGCGACCAGGGTGCGGGTCGTGCGATCGACGAGTTCCGCGGTCAGCTCGAGCCGCCCGCTCGCGGACAGCCGTGTCGTGCAGGAGTTCGTCGACCGTCACGTTCAGTGCCAGGTCGCCGCCGACGCCGCTGCCGAGCTCTGCGACCGAAGTGAAGGCCGCGCGTGCGTCGATGCGCCGCACGAGCAGTTGCACGACGCGGTTCGAAGGACGATCCGCCCACGACGCGTTCTGGTAGAGGGCGCGCTGCTGCGGTGCCCGCGAGTACGCCATCGAGAAGGTGTCGCCGACGCCGAGCGAGGGCATCGAGACGACGACGAGCGAGCGCGCCACCTTCTTGCCCGCGGGGCCCGGCGGCGGCGCGAGGTCGTCGAGCCGGAACTGCGCCCGGACGTTGCCTTCGCTGTTGCCGACGTCCACGCTGATGCAGCCGGCGAGCAGCAGGGCGGAGCAGCCGAGGATCAGTGCGGACCGGCGCGTGGCAGGCATCATTCTCCGGGTCCTCTCTGCTTCGGCGTGGCGCCGAGCAACGCGGCGCGCGGATCCTGCAGTCGGTCGAGCACGCGGTTCATCGAGTCCACCGTGCGCCTCAGTTCGATCACGGCGGCGGTCATCTGCTCCTCGGTCGCGTTGGCCGCGCCGCCGAAGTCGCGCGAGAGGGCGGCCACCTGCTTCTCGAGCGACAGGGTGGCGGCGGAGATGTCCTGCAGCGTTTTCTCCGCCTGTCGGATCGTCGGGCCGAGGTCGCCGCCCGCGCTCTCGACCACTTTCGCGATCCGGTTGCTGGCGCTGCTGATGTCCGCCATCGGCGGCGTTCATCGCCGCCATCGACTTGTCGACTTCGGCGAGCCGCGCATTCAGGCCGGCGGTCAGCTTGCGCAGGTTGTCGAGCGTCTCCGTGAACGCCACGCGGTTGCGCGGCTTCAGCACGTCGTTGAGGTTCTCGAGGGTTTCCGCCGCCATGTCGCCCAGCTGGTTGACCTTGCCGGCCAGCGCGTCGAGGTTGGACTCGCCCTCCGGGATCACCGGGTGCTGCTGGTCGTCCCGGATCTCGGTGAGCGGCGGCCCGAGAGGCTCGGGCGTGATGAGGCTGACCTTCGCGATTCCCGTCACGAAGTTGCGCGTGACGATGGCCACTGTGTTGGTGCGCACCGGAGCTCGCTTGTCGGTGCGGACCGTGACCCTGACCCGGTTGATGTTCTCCGCCAGCAGCTGGTAGTCCTCGACGCGGCCGATCTTGATTCCGCGCATGTCGACGTCGGCGCCCAGCTGCAGGCCGTCGAGCGGCTGCCGCTCGAAGTAGACCGTGTAGTAGTTGAAGTCGGCGCGCGTTCCGGTCCGGTTCAGCCAGATGACGCCGGTCACCAGCGCAGCCACCAGGAGGACCAGCGCCAGCCCGACATACGTGTACTTGGATTCGGCTTCCATTGCGGGTCGATTCTAGGACGGCTTGACGCCGGAATCGCTGAGGATCGGCGCGCTCACGAGCCCACCGTGGTGCGCACCGAGAAATAGGACCGGATCCACGGGTCGTCGACCGCGAGGATGTCGCGCACGGGACCGTCGGCAAGGACCGCGCCCCGCGCGAGCACGATGATCCGGTCGACCACGGTCAGGAGCGTGTCGAGGTCGTGGGTCACGAGAAACACGGTGATTCCGAGGTCGTCGACCAGCGAGCGGACCAGCGCGTCGAAACCGCGCGCCGTGGTGGGGTCGAGCCCGGAGGTTGGCTCGTCGAGGAAGAGCACCTCGGGTTCGAGCGCCAGCGCCCGCGCGATCGCCGCCCGCTTGCGCATGCCGCCCGACAGCTCGCTGGGCATCTTCTCCGCCGCGTCGGGGCCCAGCCCGGCCTGCGCCAGCCGCAGCCGGATCAAGGGCTCGAGCAGGTCCGGCGGCACCGACGCGTGTTCGATCAACGGCACGGCGACGTTCTGCGCGACCGTGAGCGAAGAGAACAGCGCACCGTCCTGGAACATCATCCCGAACCGCCGGCGCACCGCGTTCAGCGCCTCCGGCGTGCTCGACCACACGTCCGTCCCCAGCAGGCGGATGCGGCCCTCCGTGGGCCGCTGCAGCCCGATGATCTCGCGCAGCAGCACCGACTTGCCGGTGCCGCTGCCGCCGATCAGCGCGACGAGCGTTCCGCGCCCGACGGTGAAGCTGACGCCGTCGTGCACGGTCTGCGCGCCGAACCGCGTGACGACGCGCTCCACTTCGATGACGACGTCGTCGCGCGCCATCAGATGCCGAGCTCCTGGTAGAAGATCGCGAAGGCGGCGTCGAGCAGGATCACCGACACGATGCTCTGCACGACCGTGGAGGTGGTCGCCATGCCGACCGCGCGCGTGTCGCGCTCGACCGTCATCCCCATGTGGCAGCCGATCACCGCGATCGCCAGCGCGAACACCGGCGCCTTCGACAGGCCGACGTAGACGTGGGAGATGTCGAGCGCGTCGCGCAGCCGCTCGAGGAAGGTCTGCGGCGTGATGTCGAGCATGGGTTCGGCGATCAGCATGCCGCCGGCGAGGCTCATCACGTCGCCGATGAACACCAGCAGCGGCATCGCGACCATCAGCGCGATCACGCGCGGCAGCACCAGCACGTCGAGCGGCGACAGGCCGAGGGTCTGGATGGCGTCGGTTTCCTCCGTCATCCGCATCGAGCCGAGCTGCGCGGTGAACGCGGCGCCGGAGCGGCCGGCGACGATGATGGCGACGATGATCGGCGCGAACTCGCGGGTGGCCCCGATGCCGATGCCGTCGACGACGAAGATGTTCGCCCCGTACTGCTTCGCCTGCAGGCCGAGCAGGTAGGTCACGACGACGCCGATCAGCAGCGTCACGAGCGACACGACCGGGATCGCGTTCAGGCAGACCTGCTCGAACTGTGCGGACAGCTCGCGGATCCGGAGGCGTCGCGGGCGCAGGACGATGCCGACGATGCCCAGGACCGCGGCGCCGAGGAACGCGAGATGGTCGTGGCCCACGCGCGCAATGCCGTTGGCGCGGTTGCCAATGGCCTCGAGCAGGCTCTCGCGCCGGTGCGGCGGCAGCTCCGGCATTCCCTGGATGCGGCTGCGCACCTGCTCGATGATGCGCGCGTCGTTGGCGGCGAGGCCGCGCCACTGCACGGCGGGCGGCAGCCGCGACAGAAGCGCGAGGGCGGCCGCGCTGTCGAGTTCCGCAAGCTGGCTCGCGTCGACCGTGAGGTGCGCGGGCAGCTGGAGGGCGCGCAGTTCGGCGTCGATCGCCTCGATGGCCGCGAGACGCCAGGCGCCCGTCAGGCGCAGGACGTCGCCGGCAGCATCGGAGGCGCGCTCCAGATGCGCACGCGGACGGGCTTCACGCGGGGCGTCGTTCATGTTGGCACGGCATTCGAGCGCCGGTCGAGGGTATCACGCGGCCTCGTCGGGTTCGCTGTCGTCGTGATCCATCCGCCCGGCTCCTGAAATGCAAACCGCCGCGCGGGGCGGCGGTTGCATCGGCTTGCGCGGCGGATCAGGCGGCGAGCAGCTGCCTGAGCACCACGCCGCGCGGTCGCGCGGCGTCCCTGAGAGGCCTTCCGGCGTACTCAGGCAGCGAGCAGCTGCCTGAGTACGTAAGGAAGGATTCCGCCGTGCCGGTAGTACTCGACTTCGATCGGCGTGTCGATCCGCAGCCTGACCGGGATCTGCTTCTCGCCGTCCTTGCCGAACACCAGCAGCATCAGGTTCATCTGCGGACGGAGCGCGCCTTCGATCTCGATGTCGAACATCTCGTCGCCGCGGATGCCGAACGTCTCCACGCCTTCGCCCGGCATGAACTGCAGCGGCAGCACGCCCATGCCCACCAGGTTGCTGCGGTGGATGCGCTCGAAGCTCTTCGCGATCACCGCCTTCACGCCGAGCAGCTGGGTGCCCTTGGCCGCCCAGTCGCGCGACGACCCGGTGCCGTACTCCTCGCCGCCGAACACGACGGTGGGAACGCCGTCCTTCATGTAGCGCATGGCGGCGTCGTAGATCGACATCTGCTCGCCCGTGGGCTGGTGGACCGTGATGCCGCCCTCGACGCGCGAGCCGTCGGCCTTCGGCGGGACCATCAGGTTCTTGATGCGAACGTTGGCGAAGGTGCCGCGCATCATCACCTCGTGGTTGCCGCGGCGCGAGCCGTACGAGTTGAAGTCGGCCTTCCCGACGTTGTGCTCGATCAGCCAGCGGCCGGCGGGCGAAGTGTCCTTGATCGAGCCGGCCGGCGAGATATGGTCGGTCGTGATCGAGTCGCCGAAGATGCCGAGCGCGCGGGCCGCCCGCACGCCGTTGGCCACGGCGGCCGGCTTCATCTTGAAGCCGTCGAAGAACGGCGGCCTGGCGATGTAGGTCGACTTCGGCCACGTATAGACCTGCCCCGAGACGCTGCCGACCTTCTTCCACAGTTCGCCCGGATCGGCCTTGACCTTGCCGTAGTTCGACTCGAACGCCTTCGGGTCCATCGCGAACTTCATCAGGGCGTGGACTTCGTCCGACGACGGCCAGATGTCGCCGATCCAGACGTCCTTGCCGTCCTTGCCCTTGCCGAGCGGCTCGGTCATCACGTCGACGAGCACGGAGCCGGCGATCGCGTAGGCCACGACCAGCGGCGGCGACGCGAGGAAGTTGGCCTTGAGGTTCGGGTGGATGCGCGCCTCGAAGTTGCGGTTGCCCGACAGGACCGCCGCGCACACGAGGTCGTTCTTCGTGATCGTTTCGTTGATCTCCGGCGACAGGTCGCCCGCATTGCCGATGCAGGTCGTGCAGCCGTAGGCGGCGACGGCGAAGCCGAGCTTCTCGAGGTAGGGCAGCAGGCCGGTCTTCTCCAGGTACTCGGTCACGATGCGCGAGCCCGGCGCGAGCGAGGTCTTGATGTGTGGCTTGACCTTCAGTCCGGCCTCGACCGCCTTCTTCGCGAGCAGGCCCGCGGCCAGCAGCACGCCCGGGTTGCTGGTGTTGGTGCACGAGGTGATCGCCGCGATCAGCACGTCGCCGTCGGCGATCGCCACGTCGTGGACGTCGAGCTCGCGCTCCGGCTTCACCAGCGGGCGGTTGGCCGTCATCTCGGCGAGGTCGCGTGCCGCGCCGGCCGGACCTTCGCCCGCCTTGCGCTCCGCGCGCCCCTGGGTCCCCACCGGGAAGCGCTGCTTCAGCCGCGCGGCCGGCTGGTTGAAGCCGTTCTCGGACGTCGGCTTCGAGAAGAGGGAGGCAAACTGCTTCTTGACGTGGCCGATCTCGATCCGGTCCTGCGGGCGCTTCGGTCCCGCCAGCGATGGCGCGACCGACGACAGGTCCAGGGACAGCACCGTGGAGTAATCGATCGAGCCGGCCTTCGGCACGCCGAACATTCCCTGCGCGCGGAAGTAGGCCTCGAAGGCGGCGATCTCGTCCGGCGTGCGGCCCGTGCCCTCGAAGTAGGCGATCGTCTTCTCGTCGACCGGGAAGAATCCCATCGTCGCGCCGTACTCCGGCGCCATGTTGGCGATCGTCGCGCGGTCGGGCAGGGCGAGCGTGGCCGTGCCCTCGCCGAAGAACTCGACGAACTTGCCGACCACCTTGGCCTTGCGCAGCATCTCGGTGATCGTCAGCACGAGGTCGGTGGCGGTGACGCCTTCGCGCAGCTTGCCCTTCAGGTGCACGCCGACGACGTCCGGCGTCAGGAAGTAGACGGGCTGGCCGAGCATGCCGGCCTCGGCCTCGATGCCGCCCACGCCCCAGCCGACCACGCCGATGCCGTTGATCATCGTCGTGTGGCTGTCGGTTCCGACCAGCGTGTCAGGGTAGTAGACGCCGTCCTTCCGGTGCACGCCGCGGGCCAGGTACTCCAGGTTCACCTGGTGCACGATGCCGAAGCCCGGCGGCACGACGCCGAAGGTGTCGAACGCCTGCATGCCCCATTTCATGAATTCGTAGCGTTCGCGGTTGCGCTGGAACTCGAGCTTCATGTTGAGGTCGAGCGCGCTCTTGTCGCCGTAGTGGTCGATCATCACCGAGTGGTCGACGACGAGGTCGACCGGGACCAGCGGCTCGATCGTCTTCGGGTTCTTGCCCATCGCGTCGGCGACGTTGCGCATCGCCGCGAGGTCCGCCAGCAGCGGCACGCCGGTGAAGTCCTGCAGCACGACGCGCGCGACGACGAACGGAATCTCGTCGACGCGGTCGCCGGTCGGCTTCCAGTTGGCAAGCTGCCGCACGTGCTCCTCGGTCACCTTGATGCCGTCGCAATTGCGCAGCACGGACTCGAGCACGATGCGGATCGAAACCGGCAAGCGCGAGATCTTGCCGACGCCGGCCTTCTCGAGCGCGGCCAGGCTGTAGTACTTGCCCTTCTTGGCGCCGATCGTGAAGTCCTGCAGGGAGTTGAACAGGTTGTGTGCCATCGGTTGCTCCGGGTTCTCTCGGTGTGTTCTCAGGTAACCATCAGGTCGACGAACTGGTGGGCGGGCGCGGTGCCGACCGCAAGCGGCCGGCGCCACGGCAGGCTTGCTCTACTTTCCAGGGGCCACGGCCGCACGTGCCGAAATGGTCGCAATCTTGCCGCGCACGCCGACGGCTCGACGTGCGCGGCGGGGTCACGGGCGGACGCCGCCAGGGCCGCTCTCAGCCGAGCAGGTGCTTGACGCCGTCGCGCTCCTCGAGCAGTTCCTTCAGCGTGTTGTCCATCTTGCCGCGCGAGAACTCGTCGATCGCCAGGCCCTTGACGACTTCGTACTTGCCGCCCGCGCACGTGCACGGCACGCCGTACATGACTTCTTCGGGGATGCCGTAGCTGCCGTCCGAAGGCACGCCCATCGTGACCCAGCGGCCGTTGGTGCCCAGCACCCAGTCGCGGATGTGGTCGATCGCGGCGTTGGCGGCCGAGGCGGCCGACGACAGGCCGCGGGCTTCGATGATCGCCGCTCCGCGCTTGCCGACGGTCGGCATGTACGTGTCCCGGTACCAGGCCTGGTCGACCATCGGCGCGGCCGGCTGGCCGCCGATCGTGGCGAAGCGGAGGTCCGGATACATGGTCGGAGAGTGGTTGCCCCAGACGATCATCTTCTCGATCGAGGAGACCGGCTTGCCCGTCTTGGCTGCGAGTTGCGACAGCGCGCGGTTGTGGTCGAGCCGCAGCATCGCGGTGAAATTGCCCTTCGGCAGCGATGGTGCCGACTTCATCGCGATGTAGGCATTGGTGTTCGCCGGGTTGCCGACGACCAGCACCTTGACGTTGCGATTCGCGGCCTTGTCGAGGGCCTTGCCCTGCGCCGTGAAGATCTGGGCGTTGGCGGCGAGCAGGTCCTTGCGCTCCATGCCCGGCCCGCGCGGACGCGCGCCGACGAGCACCGCGATTTCGGTGTCCTTGAACGCGGTCACTGGATCGCTGTGCGCTTCCATCCCGGCGAGCAGCGGGAACGCGCAGTCGTCGAGTTCCATCATCACGCCCTTGAGCGCCTTCTGCGCCTTCTCGTCGGGGATCTCGAGCAGTTGCAGGTGGACCGGCTGGTCCTTGCCGAGCATTTCTCCCGAGGCAATCCGGAACAGGATGGCATAACCGATCTGGCCGGCGGCACCGGTGACGGCGACGCGGACGGGCGCTTTACTCATGGTGTTGGTCTCCATAGGAAGGACGGCAAGGTGCTTCTGCGTGTCCGCATGGGGAACGGCGAGGGCGGGGAGCAGAGGGCACGATTCTTGTGCAGCGCAAGCCGATCGAGTGTACTGCCGGGTATCTGCGATTTCTTTGAGCCAGACCACCTTGCCGCGTCGGGAAACGCTTCATCCGGGCGGGGCAGGCGCACATTGCTTGATCTGGAGGCTATATCTTATATAAGACATATGATTTAATCCAGATCATTCACATGAGGCTGTGCTGAAATCCGAACCATGATCGATGACCGCGCCGGCGATGCCCCGCGGGCCGGACGGCCCGCCGTCTTTTCGCCGCTGTACCAGCAGATCAAGGATTTGCTGGTCCAGAGCCTGGAGCGGGGCGAGTGGAAGCCCGGCGAACTCATTCCGAGCGAGATCGAACTCGCCGCGCGTTTCCAGGTGAGCCAGGGCACCGTGCGCAAGGCGGTCGACGAACTCGCGGCCGAGCACCTGGTGGTGCGCCGGCAGGGCAAAGGCACCTTCGTCGCCACGCACCACGAGCCGCGCGCCCAGTTCCGCTTCCTGCGCGTGGTGCCGGACGAGGGCGATCCGGTCCCGGCCGTCAGCCGGGTCCTGGAATGCAAGCGCGTACGAGCGCCGTCCGACATCGCGCGCCTGCTCGACCTGCGGGCGGGCGACCCGCTCGTCTATGTTCGCCGCGTCCTCGCCTTCGATGGCATTCCTATCGTGCTCGACGACATCTGGCTGCCGGGGGCGACGTTCAAGGGACTGACCGCGGAGCGTCTCGCCGAATACAAGGGTCCGCTCTATGGTCTTTTCGAGACCGAGTTCGGCACCCGGATGATCCGCGCCGAGGAACGCATCCGGGCAGTAGCTGCCGAACCCGAGGCGGCCGGGCTGCTGCAGGTCGCCGCCGGCGACCCGCTGCTGCTCGTCGAACGCGTGTCCTACACGTATGGCGAGCGTGCGGTTGAAGTGCGGCGCGGCCTCAGCGTCACCGCGCGCCATCACTATCGCAACACGCTCACCTGATTTTGTCTGCGTCACCAAATCGTTCAGAATACAAAGTCACTCCACGCGCCACGATCGAAGAGCACAACCGGATGAGCACTCCCGCTGCCGCGCCAAGAAGAGACCGCCCCGAGTTCCGCAACATCCACGTCACGCAGATCGTCGGTTACCGCATGCCGATGCCGGCCATGGTGTCGATCATGCACAGGATCAGCGGCGCCGCGCTGTTCCTCGCGCTTCCGTTCCTGCTGTGGATGTTCGACCTCAGCCTGATTTCCGAGGGCACCTTCGATCGCATGGCGACGGTGGCGTCCAGCTGGTTCGTGAAGCTGGTGCTGCTGTTCCTGACCTGGGGCTTCCTGCACCACCTGGTGGCCGGGATCCGCTACCTGGTCCTCGACCTGCACGTCGGCCACGACCTGCCGCAGGCGCGCCGCAGCGCGCTCGCGGTCTTTGCGATCAGCCTGCCGCTGACGCTCGTCGCGGCGCTGAAACTCTTCGGAGCGTTCTGATGGCCTTCGCTACCCCCTCCGCCGGAATCGGCACCAAGCGCCTGGTCGTCGGCGCGCACTACGGCGTCGGCAACTTCCTGCTGCAGCGCCTGACTGCGCTGATCCTCGTCGTCTTCTTCGCGCTGCTCGGCCTGCGCCTCGCCGTCGCCGGACCGCTCGACTACGTGGCGTGGGCGTCGATCTTCGTCCCGATGTGGATGAAGGTCCTGACGCTGGTCGCGCTGTTCGCGCTGCTGTACCACGCGTGGATCGGGGTGAAGGACATCTGGCTCGATTACGTGAAGCCGGTGTGGGTGCGCCTGACGCTGCAGACGCTCACGGCGCTGTGGCTGCTGGCCTGTGCCGTCTGGTCCGTGCAGATACTGTGGAGAGTGTGAGCATGGCTGCTTCGAAAGTCGCGCGCCGTCGCTTCGACGCCGTCATCGTGGGTGCCGGCGGCTCGGGCATGCGCTGCTCGCTGCAGCTCGCCAACGCGGGCCTGAACGTGGCCGTGCTGTCGAAGGTGTTCCCGACCCGTTCGCACACGGTGGCCGCGCAGGGCGGCATCGGCGCGTCGCTCGGCAACATGACCGAGGACAACTGGCTCTGGCACATGTTCGACACCGTCAAGGGGTCGGACTACCTCGGCGACCAGGACGCCATCGAGTTCATGTGCCGCGAGGCGCCGAAGGTCGTCTACGAGCTCGAGCACTTCGGCATGCCGTTCGACCGCAACCCGGACGGCACGATCTACCAGCGCCCGTTCGGCGGTCACTCGGCCAACTTCGGCGAGAAGCCCGTGCCGCGCGCGTGCGCGGCCGCGGACCGCACCGGGCACGCGCTGCTGCACACGCTGTACCAGCGCAACGTGGCCTCGCGCACGCAGTTCTTCGTCGAGTGGATGGCGCTCGACCTGATCCGCAATTCCGACGGTGACGTCGTCGGCGTCATGGCGCTCGAAATGGAGACCGGCGAGCCGATGATCTTCGAGGCGAAGGTCACGGTGCTCGCCACCGGCGGCGCCGGACGCATCTTCGACGCGTCGACCAACGCGTACATCAATACCGGCGACGGCCTCGGGCTCGTCGCCCGGGCGGGCATGCCGCTCGAGGACATGGAGTTCTGGCAGTTCCACCCGACCGGCGTTGCCGGGGCGGGCGTGCTGATCACCGAAGGCGTCCGCGGCGAGGGCGGCATCCTGCTGAACTCCAACGGCGAGCGCTTCATGGAGCGCTACGCGCCGACGCTGAAGGACCTCGCGCCGCGCGACTTCGTGTCCCGCTCGATGGACCAGGAGATCAAGGAAGGACGCGGTTGCGGCCCGAACAAGGACTACGTGCTGCTGAAGCTCGACCACCTCGGCGCCGAGACGATCATGAAGCGGCTGCCGTCGATCCGCGAGATCGCGATCACGTTCGCCAACGTCGATCCGATCCGCGAGCCGATCCCGGTCGTGCCGACCATCCACTACCAGATGGGCGGCATCCCGACCAACTACCACGGCCAGGTCGTCGTGCCGAAGGACGGCAAGCCGAACGCGGTCGTCGATGGCCTCTACGCGATCGGCGAGTGCGCCTGCGTTTCCGTGCACGGCGCGAACCGGCTCGGCACCAACTCGCTCCTCGACCTCGTCGTGTTCGGCCGCGCGGCGGGCAATCACATCGTCGAGCAGGGCTTCCGGAAGCAGGGCCACCGCGCCTTCCCCGGAGACGGCGGTGACCCGACGCTCGCGCGGCTGGCCGCGCTCGATGCACGCGACAAGGGCGAGCGCGTGCAGGACGTGGCCAACGGGATCCGCAAGGCGATGCAGGCGCACTGCGGCGTGTTCCGCACCGGCGCGCTGCTGGACGAAGGCGTCCGCAAGATCAACGCACTGGCCGAGCAGCTGCAAGGCACGTGGCGATCTCCGACAAGTCGAAGGTGTTCAACACGGCGCGGATCGAGGCGATGGAGCTCGACAACCTGGTCGAGACCGCGCGCGCCACGGTGGTGTCGGCCGCCGCCCGCACCGAGAGCCGCGGCGCGCACGCGCGCGACGACTTCCCGGAGCGCGACGACGGGCAGTGGCTGCGGCACACGCTGTTCTATTCGGAAGGCAGCCGGCTCGATTACAAGCCGGTCAACATGAAGCCGCTGACGGTTCCGACGTTCGAGCCGAAGAAGCGGACGTTCTAGACACCCACGGCAGGGCGAAGTTACCGAGGTAGACGCATGACTGCGAACAGCAACGTCGAAACGAGCGCCGTGGCCGGAGCGGCGACCGGCACGCGGACGGTCCGGTTCGAGATCTATCGATACGACCCGGACAAGGACGCGCGGCCGTACATGCAGAAGCTCGAGGTCCGGCTGCAGCCGAACGACAAGATGCTGCTGGACGCGCTGATGCGCATCAAGAGCGACTTCGACGACAGCGTCTCGTTCCGCCGGAGCTGCCGCGAAGGCGTGTGCGGCTCGGACGCCATGAACATCAACGGCAAGAACGGGCTGGCGTGCATCACGAACCTGCGCGACCTGAAGGATCCCATCGTCCTCAAGCCGCTGCCCGGCCTGCCGGTCATCCGCGACCTGATCGTCGACATGTCGCAGTTCTTCAAGCAGTACAACTCGATCAAGCCCTACCTGATCAACGACACGCCGCCGCCGGAAACGGAGCGGCTGCAGTCGCCGGAGGAGCGCGAGGAACTCGACGGCCTGTACGAGTGCATCCTGTGCGCGTGCTGCTCGACCGCCTGCCCGAGCTTCTGGTGGAACCCGGACAAGTTCGTCGGCCCGGCAGGCCTGCTCCAGGCCTACCGCTTCATCGCCGACAGCCGCGACCAGGCCACGAGCGAGCGGCTGGACAACCTGAACGACCCGTACCGGCTGTTCCGCTGCCACACGATCATGAACTGCGTGGACGTCTGTCCGAAGGGCCTGAATCCGACCCGGGCGATCGGCAAGATCCAGGACATGCTGGTGCGGCGGGCGGTCTAGGCGCCCGGGCCATGTCCGAGCCACCGGTCATCGGCGAACTGGAGCGCCGCCGGCTGCGGTGGCGGGCCAGGCGGGGATTGCTCGAGAACGACCTCATCGTCAGCCGCTTCCTCGACCGGGAGGGGGAGGGGCTGGACGTCACCGAAGTCCTCGCCCTCGAGGCCCTGCTGGACCTCCCGGACAACGAATTGCTCGACCTTTTGCTGGCGCGCAAAGACCCCCAAGGTGCGCTGGACAACAATGCCGTGCGCAACCTGCTACGGCGGATGCGGACGACCTGAGACAACGCCAACCGGGGACGACAAGACATGGCTCTCACTCCTTCGACCGAAAAGGCCACACTCACATTCACGGACGGCACGGCTCCGATGGACCTGCCGATCTACAAGGGCTCTGTCGGCCCGGACGTCATCGACATCCGCGCGCTGTACGGCAAGACCGGCAAGTTCACCTACGACCCCGGGTTCCTGTCGACCGCGTCGTGCAATTCGACCATCACCTACATCGACGGCGACAAGGGCGAACTGCTGTACCGCGGCTACCCGATCGAGCAGCTCGCCACCAAGTGCGACTACCTCGAGACCTGCTACCTGCTGCTGTACGGCGAGCTGCCCAATCCGAAGCAGAAGGCCGACTTCGTCAAGCGCGTGACCAACCACACGATGGTCAACGAGCAGATGCAGTTCTTCCTGCGCGGCTTCCGCCGGGATGCGCACCCGATGGCGGTGATGACCGGCCTGGTCGGCGCGCTGTCCGCGTTCTATCCGGACTCGATGAACCTGAACGACCCGTGGCAGCGCGAGGTGTCGGCGATCCGCCTGATCGCCAAGATGCCGACGCTGGTCGCGATGGCGTACAAGTACACCGTCGGCCAGCCGTACATGTACCCGCAGAACAACCTGTCGTACGCCGGCAACTTCATGCGCATGATGTTCGCCACGCCGTGCGAGGAGTACAAGTCCAACGAGGTGCTGGTGCGTGCGATGGACCGCATCTTCATCCTGCACGCCGACCACGAGCAGAACGCCTCGACGTCGACGGTGCGCCTGTGCGCGTCCTCCGGCACCAACCCGTTCGCGGCGATCGCCGCCGGCGTGGCGTGCCTCTGGGGCCCGGCCCACGGCGGCGCCAACGAGGCCTGCCTGAACATGCTGTACGACATCCAGCGCCAGGGCGGCGTCGAGAAGATCGGCGAGTTCATCGCCAAGGTGAAGGACAAGAACAGCAGCGTGAAGCTGATGGGCTTCGGCCACCGGGTCTACAAGAACTACGACCCGCGCGCCAAGCTGATGCGCGAGACGTGCCACGAAGTGCTGACCGAACTCGGCCTGCACGACGACCCGCTGTTCAAGCTCGCGATGGCGCTCGAGAAGATCGCGCTCGAGGACGACTACTTCGTCAGCCGCAAGCTGTATCCGAACGTCGACTACTACTCGGGCATCGTCCAGAAGGCGATCGGCATTCCGGTGCCGCTGTTCACGGCCATCTTCGCGCTGGCCCGCACGGTGGGATGGATCGCGCAGCTGAACGAGATGATCGCCGATCCCGAGTACAAGATCGGCCGTCCGCGCCAGCTCTTCGTCGGCTGCGACACCGCGCGACGTCAAGCCGCTCGCGCAGCGCTGATCGCGCGGCAGGGCGTCAACGAAAACGGCGCCTTCGGGCGCCGTTTTCTCGTGTGCTTCGCGGCTCAGGCGAGGGCCTTGGCCTTCAGGCGCTGGAACTCCTCGGGCGCGATCGTGCCGGCGTCGAGAAGCGCCTTGGCGTCGGCGATCTGCTCCGCTGGCGACTTTCCCGCTACTTGCCGGATGTAGGCGTCGGTGTCGGCCTTCGCGCGCTGCACCACCGCGCGCTGCCGCTCCGCCATGCCGCTGCCGCGCGTGATGATGTAAACGAGCGCGGTCAGCATCGGCAGGAAGATCAGGCCGACGATCCAGGCCGCCTTGCCGAAGCCGCTGACCTTGTCGTCGCGAAACAGGTCCGTGATCACCTGGAACATCACGAACAGGTACGCAACGAACAGGAAGGCCGAGAAGATCAGCCACACGGAGTCCCAGAAATTGCTCATCGATTTCCCCTTGGTGTGATCGTGGCGCCGCGAGAAGACCGCTCGCGGCGTGGCAGTCGTGCAGGGCCGGCGTCCGCCGGCGGAGTCGCGACGGCCGTGAAGGCCCGTCGGCGCCGGCGGCAGGGTACTACAGGGCGCGCGCCGGCCCCGGATCGGCCGCGCCGCCCGTGCGCAGGCCCGGCTCGGAGCGCATCGGCTCGGGCTCGATCACGAGCCGGTCGCCGTCGTGGCGCATCGGCATGGCGAACGTCGAACCGGTCGGCGCTGCGCGCAGAGGTCGAGGTCGTCGGCAGGAAGGTGGGAGTGATCGGGGTGGCCGAAGCGGCGGCCGAAGTCCGACTGGCGCACGCGCTCCTCGAATTCCGGCAGCGCCGGTGACCGGCCGAGCAGGTAGGCCTCGATCAGGTCCGCGCACGCGTGGTCCTCGTCGCCGTCGCGGTCGGTCCACAGGCCCGTGATGACGAAGGTGACGACCGGCGGATCCCTCGACCGGATGTAGTCCGCCGTGGCGCGGGCGCAGACGAGGCTGCCCGCGAGGACTTCGGACGCGTGATCGCAGTCGATCAGCCCGCGCACGCCTCCGGCGCTGTATTCGACGAGGGTGACGCCGGCGAGATCGAGCGGGGCGATGCTGGCAGGAGAGTTGCCGTAGTCGAGGCCGCGAACCGGAAAGCCGCCGGGCTGCGCGCCGACCGTGATGGCCGGGGCGTGCCGCTGCTTGAGCGGTTCGATCTCGTCGAGCGAGTGCGCCACGACGACGGCGCGGGCGCCGGCCGCGAAGGCGTACGCCGAAGTGGAGAAGGCCCTGAGCACGTCGACGACGACGACCAGGCCCTCGAGTTCATGCCCGTGCGCGAGGTCCGAGCGCCGGAAGTCCATCGCGACGGGCGCGCCGGCTACGCCATGAACGGCTTCGCCCGCTCCAGCAATTCCTCGAGCCCCGGCTCGCTCGTGTTCCACGGCTTGCCGGGGTGGATGATCGCCACCTGGCACGCCTCGGCGGCCTCGACCATCTCCTTGTAGGTGCCGGCGTTCAGGTCCTTGATGAAGGCCTGCTTGTTCTCGTTGTAGCCGAACAGCTTGTCGTTGATGTTCTGGCACTCGTTGCAGCTCGAGCAGCGTGACGTCTCGATCCACGGCTGGTCCGACGACGGCGCCGGCGCCGCTTCGGCGACGGCCGCGGCCGGCGCCTGCGCGCTCACGGCGGCGGCCTCGGCGGCGGGTGCTGCCGCGGCGGGCGCAGAACTGGCGGCCGCCTGTCGCAACGCCTCGAGTTCCTGCTGCTTCTGCGCCTCCCAGGCGGCCTTCTCGCGGGCCAGCGCCTGCTCCGCGTGCGAGTTGTGTATGCCGCCATGTTCCTGCAGGCGGTGCCACAGCAGCAGGCAGCGTCGCGTCGCCTGCATCAGCCGCGCATCCACGATCACGCGATGCAGCTTGTCGCTTCCGTCCACGGCCATGACATAGGGCACGCGTTCGGTGGCCTGGTTCTCGGGCAGCAGCAGCCAGTCGGCCGCGGGGATCATGGCCGTCGTCCAGCGCTCGCGCGGTACGACGGCGAAGTGATGAGCGTTGCGCTGGTCGCAGAGCATGAAGTCCGCGTACGTGAAGCGGAGCTGCTCGTTGACCCGCTGCAGGTTCTCGTCGGCGTAGGCGAACTCCTCGACCGGCCAGTCGTCCCCGGGGTTGCGATTGTTCTCGAACGAGAAGCGGGTCGCCCAGTTCGTGCCGGCATTGGCGTCGTAGGTGAAGGCCGGGAAGGCCCGCGACTTCATGGCCGCGGCGGCGGACAGGTACGGCGCGAGGTCGCCCGCCGCGTCCGGCGAACCGGAGAACACGCTGAACAGGGCGGGACCGCGGCAGCCCATGCCGTCGCGGACCCGGTCGCGCAGGGCGTAGAGGTTGGAACTCGTCGACTGCAGGATGAACAGGCCGCCGAGCCCCATGGCGGTCGTCGCCAGCCGCGCGCTGCGGACGCCGAACGCGAAGTGACCCTGGCCGATCGCGGCTTCCTCGAGCAGGTCGCCGTGCTGCACGAGGACCTTCACCGGCATGCCGGCCGACAGCATCTCCATCATCGCGGCGTTCTCGGGCGCACCGTTGCGATCGGACGGGATGCAGACGAGGTAGTCCGGGAACTGCGCCAGGTCGTCGGCCGTCAGCGCGTGCTCGTCATAGCGTTCGAAGAACGGGCCGTGGTCGGCTTCGTCGTAGCCGCCGCGCGCCTCCAGTTCGGCGATGGCGATCGCCTTCACCAACTCGACGAGGCGCGGCAGCCGTGCGCGGTGCGCCTCGATGGCGGCCGCGCAGTTGTCGAACTCGAACGAGAACGGCTCGCCCTTCGCTCCCGAGCCCTGGGAACCGGGATAGAAAGGCTGGCTGCGCAGCACGGCGAGCGCCCACTCGATGCGCTCGCGCCGCTTCGCCGGAAGCTCGTCCTTCGGCACGTTGCGCGTGACCAGTCTCGACATCGCGGAGAAGTCGAACGTGTCTCTGTGCAGATCGCCGAAGCCGGACTTCAGCGCCTGCGGCTGCTGGCCCGCCTGCGAGTGCACGAACGCAGCGCGCAGGATGTCCGACAGCTTGCGGATCAGGTGGTCGACCAGCAGGCGGAACGCCCTGGCTTTCTCCGCGTTGACGTTCTTCCATGCGCGGGTGACGAAGCGCTCGGCCAGGGCGCGGCTGCAGTCGATGACTTCGCCGTCGATCGCCAGCGCGCCCGCGGCGCGGGTCAGCACGTCGCGCGCGCCGTCGTCGCGTCCCGCCGCGCGTGCCGCGGCTTCGGGCCATAGCTCGGTCAGCATTCCATTGGCGCCACCCGCGACCAGCACGCGGAGCTCGCGCTCGAGGCGCAGCAGCTGCTTGCGCAGGCGCTCGCCGTCGATGCCGCGCGGCGCGAGTTCGGCGATCAGCCCGCCGACGACCGAAGAGAGCGACCGCACGTAGTCGCGGCCGGCGTCGCCCTCGACCAGCACGACCGGATAGTCGTAGCGCAGCCTGGTCAGGTCGCGGTAAGGCGCGAGCAGGGCGGGACGGAAGCCTGCGGTCAGCGCCGCGAGCCCGTCGCCCGCGCGCTTGCCCGTCATGTGAAAGACCGTCTGGTCCTGGAACTTTGCAGCCATGTCCATGGGGACGAACCTCGAGTTTCGTGGTGGTCAGGCGGCGCGCTGTTCGCGCTCTTCGTCCGGCCAGATCGTGAACTTGTCGAATTCCTTGTCGAGGCCGGCGCGGATCGCCTCGGCGGTCCGCGGCGCCCCGGCGCCGCGCAGGTCCTCGTAGCACGGCACGCTCGGATCGTGATACAGGATGCCCACCGGGATCGGATCGATCGACGAGGCGATCTCGCGCGCCTGGTGGATGTTCAGCGGGTCGTGCTCGCGCTGGTTCTTGTAGATGCGGCTCGTCTCGGCGCTCGGCTGCAGCCCGTTCTTGTGCGTCAGCAGCAGCGTCTTGCCCGGATCGTGCAGCCACGGCTCGAACGTCTTGGGCAGCCACTCGGGGCAGCGCTGGATGATGCGCACGAACGAGAAGCCGCGGTGGTGGAACGCCTTGGAGATGATGTCGTACAGCATCTCCGGCATCCAGTCGACGCCCTGCGCCACGAACGAGGCGTTCTGGACGCCGAGCGTGACGGTCAGCGGGTTCATCGCCTCGAGCACGCTCCCGCGCGGGGTCGTGTTGCTCTTGGTGCCGATCTGCGAGGTCGGCGATGCCTGCTTCTTCGTCAGCCCGTAGATCTGGTTGTCGTGCAGGATCACCGTCAGGTTCATGTTGTACCGGATCGCATGGATCCAGTGCGCGGCCCCGATCGAGCAGCAGTCGCCGTCGCCGGTGTTCACGAACACGTTCAGGTCCGGGCGCGCCATCTTGACGCCCTCGGCGAGCGGGAACGCGCGGCCGTGGATGCCGTGGAACCCGTAGGTCTTCATGTAGTGCGGGAAGCGGCTCGAGCAGCCGATCCCGGACACGAACACCGTGCGCTCGGGCGCGAGGTTCTCGTCGCGGCACAGGCGCTGGACCGCCGTGAGGATCGCGTTGTCGCCGCATCCGCTGCACCAGCGCGGCACGCCGCCCTCGTAGTCCTCGAGGGTGTGGTGTTCCTCGTGCAGCTTGATGATGAGTTGGCTGAGTGCGGAGCCCATCGTCTACTTTCCTTCGCTCGAATTCATTCGGCCAGCTTGGCGCGCAGCGCCGCGACGACCTGGCCCGGCTTGATCGGCTGGCCCTTGGCCTCGGTCCAGCAGTCCACGTCGACCAGGGTGCGCGCGCGCAGCATCATCGCCAGCGGCGCGTAGCGGCGGTTCTCCTCGTCGATCATTTCGTCTTCCGCCGGACGATCGGCCCACGTGCCCTCGATCGTCATGACTTTCCTGAAGCGCTTGAGGATGTCCTTGATGCCCGACGGCATCGGCTGGATGAAGCGCATCTGCAGCGCCGAGACCTTCAGGCCCTCGTCGCGCAGGCGCTGCACCGCTTCCTCGATGACGCCCTGCGTGCTGCCCCAGCCGACGACCAGCAGGTCGCCCTCGGGGTCGCCGAACACCTCCGGCGTCTTCAGCGTCTTCTGCAGCGTGGCGAGCTTCAGGCTGCGCATCCGCAGCCCTTCCTCGTTGATGACCGGGTCGTACGCCACCTTGCTGTTGCGGTCGTGCGCGAGGCCGGTGACGGTGTGCATCCCGTTCGGCTGGCCCGGCGAGAAGCGCCGCGCGATGCCGGTGATCTTGTCCCAGTCGTACGGTTTCGCGCCCTCGGGCAGCGGCGACTGGTCGATCGGCGGCGCCAGCCACTCGTCGTTGAACGCCGGGCGGGGGAAGGGCTGCTGCGCGGTCGCGAGGCTGGCGTCGGTCAGCACCACGACCACCATGTTGAACGTCTCGGCGATCTTGCGCGCCGTGATCATCGAGTAGAAGCAGTCCTCGATGCTCGTCACCGCGAGCACGACTTTCGGCGCGTCGCCGTGGCTGCCGTAGATCGACGTCAGCAGGTCCGCCTGTTCGACCTTGGTCGGCTGGCCGGTCGACGGCCCGCCACGCATCACGTTGACGACGACCAGCGGGATCTCCGCCATCACCGCCAGCCCGATGCCTTCCTGCTTCAGCGAGTAGCCGGGCCCGGAGGTGATCGTCACGGCGCAACGGCCGGCATACGAGGCGCCGATCGCGAACGCGCACGCCGCGATCTCGTCCTCGGCCTGGTGCACGATGCCGCCGACGCGCTCGAAGCACTCGGACAGGTAGTGCGACGCCGAGGTCGCCGGCGTGATCGGGTACATCGCGCAGATGTCCATCCCGGAGGCGAGCACGCCGAGCGCGACGGCGGTGTTGCCGTTGACGACGATCTGCGGCACCTTGGCCTTCTCGGCCGGGATCTCGAACTTGAAGTCGAGGTTGGCTTCGCCCCACGCGTGTCCGGCTTCCATCAGCCGCACGTTCGACTCGATGACCTTCTGGTCCTTCTTGCCGAAGGTCAGCGCGATCTGGTCGCGCGCGAGCTGCAGGTCCAGGCTGTAGATGCTGGCGAGCACGCCCAGCACGAACATGTTCTTGCCACGCCGTGCGTCGCTCATCAGCGCGCGGCACTCCTTCTCCAGCGGCAGGGGAATCACGCGGAAGCCGGCGTCCTTCAGCGCCTTCAGCGCCTCGGTGTACGTCTTCGCGATGACCGGATCGCGGTGCTCGCCCCACATGTTCTCGAGCAGGATCGTCGCGCCTTGCTTCAGTTCGCCGGCGCGCACGCGTCCGAGCAGCACCTGCTCGTTGAACGCGACGACGAGGTCGGTCTCGTCGCCGCCGTTGTTGACATGCTTTGAACCCACGCGGATGCGGATGCCGCTCGCGCCGGCGACGCTGCGCGCCGGCGGCTGGATCTCGGCCGGGATGATCTCGACGGTCCAGATGCCGTTGCCGCTGCGCGCGGCGATCGACGCGAACGCCTGCCCGCAGCGCTGCGCGCCTTCGCCGGAGTCGCTGATGACCTCGACGATGTGCTCGGGCAGCTTGACGGCCTTCTTGGTGGATGGGGTGCCCCTGGGAGCAAGGACTGCGGCATTCATGCTCGTTCCTTATTACGAATTCGTCAGCCGACCCGGACCTGCGCGAAGCCGTGCTCGGCGCGCGGGATGCCGAAGAGGGAGCCTTCGGCGCCGGAGTCGTACACGGAGTCGCTGTCGCGCAGGCCTAGGTAGGCCTTCATCGCGCGGGCGGCCCTGCGGCCGGCGCCCATCGCCTGGATGACGGTCGCGGCGCCGGTGACGATGTCGCCGCCGGCCCACACGCCCGCGATCGAGGTCGCGAGGTTGTCGTCGGTCGCGATGTAGCCCCACTTGTTGAGCTTCAGCTTCGAGGTCTGGCCGAGGATCGGGTTGGCGTTGGTGCCGATCGCGAAAACGACCATGTCGGCCTCGAACTCGAACTCGCTGCCCGGCACGACGACGGGGCGGCGGCGTCCGGACTCGTCCGGCTCGCCGAGTTCCATCTTCACGCAGCGCAGCGCGCGGACCCGGTTCTTCGCGTCGCCGAGGATCTCGACCGGACTGGTCAGCCAGTTGAAGTCGACGCCTTCCTCTTCGGCGTGGTGGATCTCCTCGACGCGCGCCGGCGCTTCCTTCTTGGAGCGGCGGTAGATGCAGTGCACGCTCTCGGCGCCCAGGCGCAGGGACACGCGCAGGGCGTCCATCGCGGTGTTGCCCGCGCCGATGACGGCGACGTGCTTGCCCGGCGCGAGTGGCGTGTCGAAGTTCGGGAAATCGCGCGCCCGCATCAGGTTGCAGCGAGTGAGCAGTTCATTGGCGGAGAGCACGCCGTTCAGCGACTCGCCCGGGATGCCCATGAAGCTCGGATAGCCCGCGCCGGTGCCGATGAACACGGCGTGGAACCCCATCTCGCTCACCATCTGTTCGATCGTGAACAGGCGGCCGACCAGCGTGTTGCACTCGAACTTGACGCCGAGGTTGCTTGACCTTCTGGATCTCGGCATCGATCGTGTCGTTCGGCAGGCGGAAGTCGGGGATGCCGTACTTCAGCACGCCGCCCGGCGTGTGGAAGGCCTCGTAGACGATGACCTCGCAGCCGGCCTTGGCCATGTCGGCGGCGCACGCCATTCCGGCCGGGCCCGCACCGACGATGCCGACCTTGTAGCCGGACGGCTCGATGTACGGGACGTTCTCCCAGCCTTCGGCGATCGCCATGTCGCCGATGAAGCGCTCGAGCCGGCCGATGGCCACGGGCTCCAGCGTCTCGCCCACCGTGCACACGCCTTCGCACTGGTTCTCCTGCGGGCACACGCGCCCGCAGATCGACGGCAGCAGGTTGGTGTCGGTGATGATGTCGTACGCGCCGTTGTAGTGCTTCTGCGTGATCTTCGCGATGAAGTTCGGGATGTCGATGCTGACCGGGCAGCCGCGCACGCAGGGCTGGTCGGGGCACATCAGGCAGCGCTCCGCTTCACGCAGCGCGTCCTCGAGGCGGTAGCCGCAGGCGACCTCCTGGAAGTTCTTCGCCCGGACCTTCGGGTCCTGCTCCGGCATCGGCGTCCGCTCCTGCGGAATGGTGCGGATCGTCTTCTTCTTCGCAGTCGCCATGGTCGCGCTCCTAGGCGTCCGTGGCCGGGCGCGCGTCGAGCACCGAGGCCTTCAGGTCGACCACCTTGTCGGCGCGGATGCGGCAGGACTCCTGCCAGCGCTCGACCGCCTCGAGCTCGGTCTGCTTGTAGCGGCCGAGGCGCGCCATCAGGTCGTCGAAGTCCACCTTGTGGCCGTCGAAGTCCGGCCCGTCGACGCAGGCGAACTTGACCTGCTCGCCGACCTTCACGCGGCAGCCGCCGCACATGCCGGTGCCGTCGACCATCACCGGGTTCAGGCTGACGATGGTCTTGATGCCGAGCGCCCTGGTCGTCTCCGAGCAGCCCTTCATCATGATCGGGCGGGCCGATCGCGACGCACCTCGTCGATGTCGGAGTGCTTCGCCGCCGCCTGCTTGATGCCCTCGGTGACGAGGCCCTTGATGCCCGCCGACCCGTCGTCCGTGCAGACGATCAGCTCGTCGCACACCGCGCCGAACTTGTCCTGCCAGAACATCAGGTCCTTGTTGCGGAAGCCGATCACGCCGATCACGTACGCGCCGCTTTCCTTGTAGGCACGCGCCTGCGGATAGACCGGTGCGACGCCGAGGCCGCCGCCGACGCAGACGACCTTCTTCGCCTTGCCGATGTGGCTCGGGATGCCCATCGGGCCGACCATGGCGAAGAGCTCGTCGCCGGCCTTCAGGTTGGCCTGCATTTCCTTCGTGGTCTTGCCGACGGCCTGGATGACCAGGGTGATCGTGCCGCGTTCGCGGTCGAAGTCGGCGATGGTGAGCGGAATCCGCTCGCCGTGCTCCGTCTCCATCACGATCACGAACTGCCCGGGCTGAGCCGCCCGGGCCATCTGCGGATGGGCCACCTCCAGCATGTAGGTGACGTCCGAATAATCCTCGCGCGCAACGATCCGGAAACCGGATCCCGCGTTCGCCTGCGCCATGGTGTGTCTCCCCGTGCGCTGTGGGTTTGCCGCGCACCCGTCTGGCGCGGGGCAACGCGGACTGAGGCGAACTACCTCACGTAAGCGAGAGCTTCGATTGCAACGGACCTGGTGACATTGATCTGTCGCAATCGCGTCCCAGTCCGTGGGAAGGTGTTCCAGCCAGCAAAAAGCAGCGTCGGCTGGAAACCGCTTGCCGAAGATTCAGGTCAGCTCGGCGTTGATCGCTTCGAGCACCCCGGCGCCGGGGCAGAGGTCCGCTTCACCGAGCCGGTTCAAGGGCTTCTCGACCGTATTGAGGTGATCGTGCAGGTCGTCCGCCGACGGATCGACGAACAGGAGCCCCGTGACGACCTCGCCGCGGGCCTGGTGCGCCGTTATGTGGCTGATCGCGGCCAGGCGGTCGCCCGGGTCATAACCGTCCGAGAGCTTGCGCAGGCGCAGCCGGCTGCCGTCGTGCTGCGTGATCTCGATCACTTCGCCCGGCGCGTACGTGGCGGTGATGGCGTCGTGCTTCGGCATGAAGTCGAGCCGGTTCACCGCATCGTTGTGGGCGCGGATGTAGTCGTAGCTCTTGGTGCTGCCCGCGTGGTTGTTGAAGGCGACGCAGGGACTGATCACGTCGAGCAACGCGGCGCCGCGGTGGTTCAGCGCCCCCTTGATCAGCGGCACCAGTTGCTCCTTGTCGCCGGAGAACCCGCGCGCCACGTAGGTCACGCCGAGCTGCAGGGCCAGCGACACCATGTCGATCGGGGCGTCGCGGTTGACCGCGCCGCGCTTGGACTTCGAGCCCTGGTCCGCAGTGGCCGAGAACTGGCCCTTGGTGAGCCCGTAGACACCGTTGTTCTCGCAGATGTACGTCATGTTGACGCCACGCCGGATCAGGTGCGCGAACTGGCCGAGTCCGATCGAGGCCGAGTCGCCGTCGCCGGAGACGCCGAGGTAGAGCAGGTCACGGTTCGCGAGGTTCGCTCCGGTCAGCACGGACGGCATGCGGCCGTGGACCGAGTTGAAGCCGTGCGAGTTGCCGAGGAAGTAGTCCGGCGTCTTCGACGAGCACCCGATGCCGGACAGCTTGGCCACGCGGTGCGGCTCGATCGCCAGCTCCCAGCAAGCCTGGATGATCGCCGCCGAGATCGAGTCGTGGCCGCAGCCCGCGCACAGGGTGGAGATCTTCCCTTCGTAGTCGCGCCGCGTGTAGCCGAGGCGGTTCGCGGGCAGCGTGGGGTGGTGGAGCTTCGGCTTCGCCAGGTAGGTCACGGCGTCTCCTCAGGCGGCCCGTCCGCCCTGCAGCTGCCGCACGCTGGCGCCCGGCATCCGGTCCCTGATCGCCTGCACGATGAAGCGCGCGGTGATCGGCGTGCCGTCGTAGTGCAGGATCGGCACCAGCCTCGATGGATCGACCTGCAGTTCGTTGACGAGCATCGAACGCAGCTGCGCATCGCGGTTCTGCTCGACGACGAACACCTGCTCGTGCTGCTCGATGAACGCCTTGACCGAGTCCGGGAACGGGAAGGCGCGGACGCGCAGGCGGTCGAGGTGCACTCCCGACTGTTCGAGCACGCCAAGCGCCTCGTTCATCGACGGGCTGGTCGAGCCGAAGTAGATGACTCCGTGCGCGGTCTTGTGGCTCGTGCGCCGCACGATCGGCTGCGGCACCAGGCGCTTCGCGGTGTCGAACTTCTTCAGCAGCCGCTCCATGTTGTACATGTAGTCGGATCCGGCCTCGGAGTAGCGCGCGTACGCGTCCTTCGTCGTGCCGCGCGTGAAGTACGCGCCCCGGGTCGGATGCGCGCCGGGCAGGGTGCGGAAGGGAATCCCGTCGCCGTCGACGTCGAGATAGCGACCGAAGTCCTTGCCGGCATCGAGATCCGCCGCGCTCATCACCTTGCCGCGGTCGTACCGCCGGCTGTCGTCCCACGCGAGCGGGGCGCACAGCCGCTGGTTCATGCCGATGTCGAGGTCGCTCATCACGAAGATCGGCGTCTGCAGCCGCTCTGCGAGGTCGAGCGCGGCCGCCGTGAACTCGAAGCATTCGTGCGGGTCTTCCGGGAACAGCAGCACGTGCCTGGTGTCTCCGTGCGACGCGTAGGCGCACGCGAGGAGGTCGGACTGCTGCGTGCGCGTCGGCATGCCCGTTGACGGCCCGCCGCGCTGCACGTTGATGATCGTCGCCGGGATCTCCGCGAAGTACGCGAGCCCGATGAACTCCGCCATCAGCGACACGCCCGGCCCGGACGTCGCCGTGAAGGCGCGCGCGCCGTTCCAGCCCGCGCCGATCACCATGCCGACCGATGCCAGCTCGTCTTCCGCCTGCACGATCGCGAACTTGTTGCGGCCGGTCGCCTTGTCGACGCGATAGCGGCTGCAGTACTTCTGGAACGCCTCCGCCACGGACGACGACGGCGTGATCGGATACCACGCGCAGACCGTCGCGCCGCCGTACACGGCACCGAGGGCGGCGGCCGCGTTGCCTTCCATGAAGATGCGATCGCCGACGTTGTTGCGCCGTTCGACCTTCAGGCCGAGCGCGCCGGCGAGGTGCTCGTCAGCGTACTGCCGGCCGGTCTCGAACGCCTCGAGGTTCGGCTTGACCAGCTTGTCCTTGCCCTTGTACTGCTCGCCGAGCAGTTGCGCGATCACCTCCGGCTCGATGGCGAGCAGCGACGCCAGCACACCGACGTACATGATGTTCTTCAGGAGCTGGCGCTCCTTCGGATCGGCGAACTTGCCGGCGGCAATGGCGGTCAGCGGCACGCCGATCGCGTGGACGTCCGGGCGAAACCGCGACGGCGGCATCGGCTTCGTGCTGTCGTAGAGCAGGTAGCCGCCGGGCTCGATCTCCTGCAGGTCCCGGTCCCACGTCTGCGGGTTCATCGAGACCATCAGGTCGACGCCGCCACGGCGGCCGAGGTGTCCCTGTTCGGTCACCCGCACTTCGTACCAGGTGGGCAGGCCCTGGATGTTGGACGGAAAGATGTTCCGCGGCGACACCGGCACGCCCATCCGCAGGATGCTGCGCGCGAACAGCTCGTTCGCGGATGCAGACCCCGAACCGTTGACGTTGGCGAACTTGACGACGAAGTCGTTGGTCGCGGCGATGCCGCGATGGCGGATCACGGGGCCGCTGGTGCGTGGACCCGGGCGGCCTTCGTCAGGAACACTCATGCGGCCTCCCGGTGCAGCGGACGGCCGCCGCGGCCGGCGTGCGTCATTTCGATGCAGGAACTTCTGCATGTCCCACGCGCCGGTCGGGCAACGCTCGGCACAGAGGCCGCAGTGCAGGCAGACGTCCTCGTCCTTCACCATCACCCGGCCGGTCTTCAGGTCGCCCGAGACATACAGCGACTGTCCGGCGTTGAGGGCGGGCGCGCGGAGCCGCGGCCTCAGGTCGGCTTCGTCGCCATTGGCGGTGAAGTTGATGCAGTCGGTGGGGCAGATGTCGACGCACGCGTCGCACTCGATGCACTGCTCGGCCGTGAACACGGTCTGGACGTCGCAGTTCAGGCAGCGCTGCGCCTCCTTCCACGCGGTGGCGGGATCGAAGCCGAGTTCGACCTCGACGCGGATGTTCTTGAGTGACTGATTGACGTCGCGCCAGGGCACCTTGAAGCGCGCGTCGGGCGCGACTTCGTTGTCGTAGCTCCACTCGTGGATGCCCATCTTCTGGGAGATGAGGCTGACGCCGGGCGCGGGTCGTTCGCGCACGTCTTCGCCGTGCAGGAACTTGTCGATCGAGATGGCGGCGTCGTGGCCCTGCGCGACGGCCCAGATGATGTTCTTCGGGCCGAGCGCGCGTCGCCACCGAAGAAGACCCTGGGGAGCGTCGACTGCAGCGTCGCCTTGTCGAGGACCGGCATGCCCCACTGGTCGAACTCGATGCCCGAGTCGCGTTCGATCCACGGGAAGGCGTTCTCCTGGCCCACCGCGACCAGGACTTCGTCGCACGCGAAGATCGGGTCGGGTTCGCCGGTCGCGATCAGGGCCCGGTGGCCCTTGCCGTCGTACACCGCCTTGACCTTCTCGAACCGCATCCCGGTCAGCCGGCCCTTTTCGTGCAGGAAGGCCTTGGGCACGAGGTAGTCGAGGATCGGGATGCCCTCGTGCATCGCGTCCTCCTTCTCCCACGGCGAGGCCTTCATCTCGGCGAAGCCGGAACGCACGATCACCTTGACGTCCTCGCCGCCGAGCCGCTTCGCGGTGCGGCAGCAGTCCATGGCGGTGTTGCCGCCGCCGAGCACGATGACGCGCCGGCCGACCGACGTCGACGTGACCGAACGACACCGAGGCGAGCCAGTCGATGCCGACGTGGATCTTCTTCGCCGCTTCCTTGCGGCCTGGAACGTTCAGGTCGCGCCCGCGCGGCGCGCCCGACCCGACGAAGATCGCGTCGAACTTCTCAGCGAGCAGCGACTTCATCGATTCGATCCGCGCGCCGCCGTGGAACTCGACGCCGAGCCCGAGCACGTAACCCGTCTCCTCGTCGATCACTTCCTCCGGCAGCCGGAACCGGGGAATCTGCGTTCGGATCATTCCGCCAGCCTTCGGGTCCTGGTCGAAGACGGTGACGTGGTAGCCGAGCGGCGCCAGGTCGCGCGCGACCGTCAGCGAGGCCGGACCGGCGCCGACACAGGCCACGCGCCGGCCGTTCATGGGGCCGAGCCGTTTGGGCAGCCGACCCGTGATGTCGTCCTTGAAGTCGGCGGCGACGCGCTTCAGTCGGCAGATGGCGACCGGCTCGGGACGCTCGGCCTGATTCTGTTCGACCCGTCCGCGCCGGCACGCTGGTTCACATGGCCGGTCGCAGGTGCGCCCAAGGATCCCGGGGAAGACATTCGACTTCCAGTTGACCATGTAGGCGTCGGCGAAACGGCCGGCCGCGATCAGGCGGATGTACTCAGGGACCGGGGTGTGGGCGGGGCAGGCCCACTGGCAATCCACGACGCGATGGAAGTACTCCGGATTCCGGATATCCGTCGGCTGCACGCGTGTCTCCTTGTCGCGACCGTCATGGCGGCCGCGGCCTTTCTTTTAGTGGAGGCAGTGTATGCCGGGGTATCCGGGGGAGCACCATCGGAGCACGGTCCGCGGCATCGATGCGACAAACGGATGGCCAGGCGGGAGGCCGGTGGTAGCATCCGCGTTTCGCCGCGGGGCCTGAGGTCGCTGACGGCGGAATGACTCGGCAGCGAGACCGGAATCCGGAACCGCTGTCGCCGACGAGCCCACGTCTCGAGTAGGGGCTTGGCGGGCATCTCGAACGAGAAACTCGTTTTTTCAGGTGAAGCCGATGATGAGACAGTTCCAGGTCAATTCGTACCTGTTTGGCGGCAATGCGCCGTACGTCGAGGAGCTCTATGAGCGCTACCTCGACAATCCGGGCTCCGTGCCCGAGAAGTGGCGCGCGTACTTCGACCAGATGCAGCTGGTCCCGGCGGCCGACGGCTCGCCGGATTCGCGCGACATCGCCCACGCTCCGATCGTCGAGTCCTTCGCGCAGCGCGCCAAGGCCAACGCGTTCGTGCCGAAGGTGGCGTCGAGCGACCTCTCGGTCGCGCGCAAGCAGGTCCACGTCCAGTCGATCATCGCGGCCTACCGGTTCCTCGGCAACCGCTGGGCGAACCTGGATCCCCTGCAGCGGCAGGAACGCCCCGTCATTCCCGAACTCGAGCCCGCGTTCTACGACCTGACCGAAGCCGACATGGACACGGTGTTCGCGGCCGCGAACACCTATTTCGGGCAGGAGAACATGACGCTGCGCGACCTGATCAAGGCGCTGCGCGACACGTACTGCTGCAACATCGGCGCCGAGTTCATGTACCTCTCCGATCCGGCGCAGAAGCGCTGGATCCAGCAGCGCCTCGAGTCGATCCGTTCGACGCCCACGTTCACCGCCGAGCAGAAGCGCCACATCCTCGAGCGCCTGACGGCCGCCGAGGGCCTCGAGCGCTACCTTCACACCAAGTACGTCGGCCAGAAGCGTTTCTCGCTGGAGGGCGGCGAGAGCTTCATCGCGGCGATGGACGAACTGGTCCAGCGCGGCGGCGCCAAGGGCGTGCAGGAGATCGTCATCGGCATGGCGCACCGCGGCCGCCTGAACGTGCTGGTGAACACGCTCGGCAAGATGCCGAAGGAGCTGTTCGCCGAGTTCGAGGGCAAGGCGGGGTCGGACCTTCCCGCGGGCGACGTCAAGTACCACAACGGATTCTCGAGCGACATCACGACGGCCGGCGGGCCGGTGCACCTGTCGCTGGCGTTCAATCCGTCGCACCTGGAGATCGTCAACCCGGTCGTCGAAGGCTCGGTGCGCGCGCGCCAGGAGCGGCGCGGCGACAAGGAAGGCGACACGGTGCTGCCGGTGCTGGTGCACGGCGACGCGGCCTTCGCCGGCCAGGGCGTCGTGATGGAGACGCTGAACCTCGCCGAGACGCGTGGCTACGGCACCGGCGGCACGGTGCACATCGTCATCAACAACCAGATCGGCTTCACCACCTCGGACCCGCGCGACACGCGTTCGACGATGTACGCCACCGACGTCGTGAAGATGATCGAGGCGCCGGTGTTCCACGTGAACGGCGACGATCCCGAGGCGGTCGTCTACGCGACGCAGCTGGCGATGGACTACCGGCAGGAATTCAACAAGGATGTCGTCATCGACATCATCTGCTTCCGCCGCCTGGGTCACAACGAGCAGGACACGCCGGCGGTGACGCAGCCGCTCATGTACAAGAAGATCGGCCAGCACTCGGGCACCCGCAAGCTGTACGCCGAGAAGCTCGTCACGCAGGGCACGGTCGCCGCGGACGAGCCGGACAAGATGGTCAAGGCCTTCCGGACCGCGATGGACGAGGGCCGCACGACGTCCGACCCCGTGCTGACCAACTACAAGAGCAAGTTCGCGGTCGACTGGTCGCCGTTCCTGAACCGCAAGTGGACCGATCACGCGGACACGGCGGTGCCGGTCGCCGAACTTAAGCGGCTCGCGCAGCGGCTGACGACGATTCCGTCGAACTTCAAGCTGCATCCGCTGGTGGAAAAGGTCGTCGCGGACCGCCGCGCCATGGGCGAAGGCAAGCAGCCGCTCGACTGGGGCATGGCCGAGCACCTCGCGTTCGCGTCGCTGGTGTCCAGCGGCTACCCGGTGCGAATCACGGGCCAGGACTCGGGCCGCGGCACGTTCACGCACCGCCACTCGGTGCTGCACGACCAGAACCGCGAGAAGTGGGACGAAGGCACCTACATCCCGCTGCAGCACGTGTCGGACAAGCAGGCGCCGTTCACGGTGATCGACTCGGTGCTGTCCGAAGAAGCGGTGCTCGGCTTCGAGTACGGCTACGCGAGCGCCGAGCCGAACGCGCTGGTGATCTGGGAGGCGCAGTTCGGCGACTTCGTCAACGGCGCGCAGGTCGTGATCGACCAGTTCCTGTCGTCGGGCGAAGTCAAGTGGGGCCGGCAGTCCGGCCTGACGCTGATGCTGCCGCACGGCTACGAGGGGCAGGGGCCCGAGCACTCGTCGGCCCGCATCGAGCGCTTCCTGCAGCTCGCCGCGGACAACAACATGCAGATCGCGCAGCCGACCACCGCGGCGCAGATCTTCCACCTGCTCCGGCGCCAGATGATCCGGCTGTTCCGCAAGCCGCTGGTGATCATGACGCCGAAGTCGCTGCTGCGCGCGAAGGACGCCGCGTCCGACCTGTCGGAACTGGCGAAGGGCGAGTTCCAGACCGTGATTCCGGAGCGCGATCCGGCGATCGACGCGAAGAAGGTGAAGCGCGTGATCGCCTGCTCCGGCAAGGTCTACTACGACCTCGTCCACACCCGGCGCGAGCGCGAGGACGGCACGGCGGCCATCATCCGCGTCGAGCAGCTCTATCCCTTCCCGCACAAGGCCCTCGGGACCGAGTTGAAGAAGTATCCGGCCGCGACCGAGGTCGTGTGGTGCCAGGACGAGCCGGCCAACCAGGGCCCCTGGTTCTACGTGCAGCACCACCTGCTCGAGAACATGGCGGACGGCCAGAAGCTCGCCTACGCGGGTCGCGCGCCGTCGGCGTCGCCGGCGGCCGGCTACTACGCCAAGCACATCGAGCAGCAGAAGGCGCTGCTCGACACGGCGTTCGGCAAGCTCAAGGGCCTCGTCCTCAATAAATAACCCGGGGACGCCGGCCTGCATGCGCAGGCCGGCGACTTTATTCGTTCGGAGTTCTCAGATGTCAATGGTGGAAGTGAAGGTCCCGCAGCTGTCCGAATCGGTCGCCGAAGCGACCCTGCTGCAGTGGAAGAAGAAGCCCGGCGACGCCGTGGCGATCGACGAGATCCTGATCGAGGTCGAGACCGACAAGGTCGTGCTGGAAGTGCCCGCGCCGGCCGCCGGCGTGCTGGCGGAGATCGTCCGGGGCGACGGCAGCACCGTGGTGGCCGGCGAACTGATCGCGCGGATCGACACCGAAGGCAAGGGCGCGGTCGCGAGTGCCTGCGCCGGCCCCGCAGCCGGCGACGGCGCCTGGCGCCGCGGCTGCGGCACCGGCGGCGGCGCCGAGTGGCGCAGCGATGAGCGGCGTGGCGATGCCGGCGGCCGCGAAGATGATGGCCGACCAGGGCATCGCGGCTGCGCAGGTGACGGGCACCGGCCGCGACGGACGCATCACCAAGGGCGACGTGATCGCCGCCGCGGAAGGCGGTGCGCCGCGCGCCGCGGCGCCGGCAGCCGCTCCGGCGCCCGCAGCGCGTCCGGCGCTGCCGGAAGTGAAGGCGCCGATCGACCTGTCCGAGCTGGCCAACCGCCCCGAGCAGCGCGTCCCGATGTCGCGCCTGCGCCAGCGCGTGGCCGAGCGGCTCGTGCAGTCGCAGTCCACCGCCGCCATCCTGACCACGTTCAACGAGGTCAACATGGCCGCCGCTGATGGACCTGCGCAACAAGTACAAGGACAAGTTCGAGAAGGAGCACGGCGTCAAGCTCGGGCTTCATGTCCTTCTTCGTGAAGGCCGCCGTCGCCGCCCTGAAGCGCTACCCGGTGGTGAACGCCTCGATCGACGGCAACGACATCGTCTACCACGGCTACTTCGACATCGGCATCGCGGTCGGCTCGCCCCGCGGCCTCGTCGTTCCGATCCTGCGCGACGCCGACCAGATGACCTTCGCCGACATCGAGAAGAAGATCGCCGACTTCGGCAAGCGCGCCGGCGAGGGCAAGCTCGGCCTCGAGGAACTCACCGGGGGCACGTTCTCGATCTCCAACGGCGGCGTGTTCGGCTCGATGCTGTCGACGCCGATCATCAACCCGCCGCAGAGCGCGATCCTCGGCATCCACGCCACGAAGGACCGCCCGGTCGTCGAGAACGGGCAGATCGTCATCCGTCCGATGAACTACCTGGCGCTGTCCTACGACCATCGCATCATCGACGGGCGCGAGGCGGTGCTGTCGCTCGTGGCGATGAAGGAGGCGCTGGAGGATCCGGCGCGCCTGCTGCTCGAAGTCTGACCTCCCGGAGCGACGCATGACGATGGCCGACGAACTCGAGAAGCTGCATCGCCTGTTGCAGGGCGGTGCGCTCACGCCGGCCGAGTACGAGGCGGCGAAGGCGCGTGTCCTGGGCGGCGCCGCGGGTTCGCCGGGCCCGTCGCTCGCGATCAACCGGCTGCGCCTGTCCGATGGCGACAAGTGGATCGCGGGCGTGTGCGGCGGCGTGGCCGCGGTCACCGGCGTGGAAGCCTGGATCTGGCGGCTGATCTTCGTGCTCGGCATGTTCGCCGGGGGATTCACCGCCATCCTTTACATCGTTCTATGGATCTTCGTGCCGCGCGACGGGCAGTAGCGCGCGGCGAAGACATCGCGAAAGACATTCATGGCCAAGAACTTCGACGTCGTCGTGATCGGCGGCGGACCGGGCGGGTACATCGCGGCGATCCGGGCGGCCCAGCTCGGCTTTGCCACCGCCTGCATCGACGATTGGAAGAACGCGCAGGGCGGACCTGCTCCGGGCGGCACCTGCACGAACGTCGGCTGCATTCCCTCGAAGGCGCTGCTGCAGTCGTCCGAGTACTACGAGCACGCGGGGCACCAGTTCAAGAACCACGGCATCGAAGTGCAGGGGCTCGGGCTGGACCTGGCGAAGATGCTCTCGCGCAAGCAGGCCGTCGTGAAGCAGAACAACGACGGCATCATGTTCCTGCTCAAGAAGAACAAGATCGCCTTCTTTCACGGCCGCGGCAGTTTCGTCGGCAAGGTCGATGCGGGCTACGAGATCGCTGTCGCGGGCGCGAGCGCGGAGACTCTCGTCGCGAAGCACGTGATCGTCGCGACCGGATCGACCGCGCGCGCGCTTCCCGGAGCCCCATTCGACGAAAAGCAGATCCTGTCGAACGACGGCGCCCTTGCGATTCCGGAAGTTCCGAAGCGCCTCGGCGTCATCGGCGCCGGCGTGATCGGGCTCGAGATGGGCTCGGTGTGGCGGCGCCTCGGCGCCGAAGTGACCATCCTCGAAGCGCTGCCCGCGTTCCTCGGCGCCGCCGACGAGCAGATCGCGAAGGAAGCCGCGAAGGCCTTCAACCGGCAGGGCCTGAAGATCCATCTCGGCGTTCGCATCGACAGCGTGAAGGCCGACAAGAAGGGCGTGGCCGTCGGCTACACCGACGCGAAGGGCGAGGCGCAGGCGCTGGCCGTCGACAAGCTGATCGTGTCGATCGGACGCGTGCCCAACACGACGGGACTGAATCCCGAGGCGGTCGGGCTGGCGCTCGACGAGCGCGGCTTCGTCGCGGTCGACGACGAGTGCCGCACCAACCTTCCGGGCGTGTGGGCGGTGGGCGACGTCGTCCGCGGGCCGATGCTGGCCCACAAGGCGGAGGAAGAAGGCGTCGCGGTGGCCGAGCGGATCGCCGGCCAGCACGGACACGTCAACTTCAACACCGTCCCGTGGGTGATCTACACCTCGCCGGAGATCGCCTGGGTCGGACAGACCGAGCAGCAGCTGAAGGCGGCGGGCCGCGCGTATCGCGCCGGCACCTTCCCGTTCGCCGCGAACGGGCGGGCGAGGGCGCTCGGCGACACGACCGGCATGGTCAAGTTCCTGGCGGACGCGAAGACCGACGAGATCCTCGGGGTTCACATCGTCGGGCCGCTCGCCTCGGAACTCATCTCGGAGGCGGTCGTCGCGATGGAGTTCCGCGCGTCGAGCGAGGACATCGCGCGCATCTGCCACGCGCACCCGTCGCTCGCCGAAGTCACGAAGGAGGCGGCGCTCGCGGTCGACAAGCGGGCGCTGAACTTCTGACGAGCCCGGATGGGCGTTCGCGAAGTGTTCGATGCGCATCTGGCGGCGCGGGGCTACCGCGCCGATGCGTCGCAGCTCGCGGCGCTCGCACGGCTCCGGCAGCTCGATGAGGATTGGCGTGCCTACAAGGCGCAGCGCTCCAACGCGCTGAAGAAGCTGCTGGCGCGGCCGCCGGTGCCGCGCGGCGTCTATCTCTGGGGCGGCGTTGGACGCGGCAAGAGCTTCCTGATGGACGCGTTCTTCGCCGCGGTGCCGGTCCTGCGCAAGACGCGGCTGCACTTCCACGAGTTCATGCGCAGCGTGCATCGCGAACTCGACGAAGTGAAGGGAACGCCCGATCCGCTCGACGAGGTTGCGCGACGGATCGCGAAGCGGCACCGCCTGATCTGCTTCGACGAGTTCCACGTGTCCGACATCGCCGACGCGATGATCCTGCACCGCCTGCTGTCGAAGCTTTTCGAGCTGAACGTCGGGTTGGTGATGACGTCGAACTACGCTCCCGACGACCTCTATCCCGACGGGTTGCACCGGGACCGCCTGTTGCCTGCGATCGCACTGCTGAAGGAACGCCTCGATGTCGTCCACGTCGACGCGGGCATCGATTACCGGCTGCGCGCGATGGAGCACATCGAGGCGTACCTGACCCCGTGGGGCGCGGACGCCGAGACCAAGCTGGCGGCGGCGTTCGACCGGCTCGCCGAGGTCGATGACGAGGAACCGTCGCTGGAGATCGAGGCGCGCCGCATTCGTGCCCGCCGGCGCGCGGGCGGGGTCGTCTGGTTCGACTTCGCCGTCCTGTGCGGCGGGCCACGCTCGCACGCCGACTACCTGGAGATCGCGGCCCGGTTTCACACCGTCCTGCTGTCGAACGTGCCTCGGATGTCGGCCGGGCAGGCCTCGGAAGCCCGGCGCTTCACCTGGCTGGTGGATGTGCTGTACGACCACCGCATCAAGTTCCTGGTGTCGGCGGAGGCGGCTGCAGCCGAGCTGTATACCGCCGGCGTGTTGTCGAACGAGTTCGCGCGGACCGCCTCGCGGCTGATCGAAATGCAGTCGCGCGAGTACCTGGAGTCGCCGAAGCGGGATGTGGTGCAGCGTGTCTGAGCCGGCCGTCATCGGGACGGAACCGGCAGGCGTTATGCAAGCATGAAGCCGCTCGCCGCCGCCCTGCTGTTCGCCGCTGCGCTGCCGGCATTCGGCAGCGAGTTCGGCGACCGCTATTCGTCCGGTGCCATCAAGGACCGCGCGCAGGCCGAGCAGGCGTTGCGCGAGGCGGACGCCGAGGCCAAGCGCATCAATCGCGAGGCGGCAGCGCGCGAGGCGGAGTGCCACAAGGGATTCCTGGTCAACAAATGCCGCGACGACGTGCGTCGGGACAAGCTGACCGCCGAGCGCGAACTGCGGCGCGTCCGGGTCGAGGCGCACGACGTCCAGCGGAAGCTCGACGCGGAAGAGGCGGCGAAGAAGCGCGCCGAGTCGCCGGCGCCGGCGGCCAAGCCCGCGCCGACCAAGCGAGAGCCGCCGACGAGCCGGGAGATCCCGCCGGACGAAGCCGCGCGCAACCGGGCCGACTACGAGAAGCGCGTCGAGGAAAAGCGGAAGGCCGCGGCCGAGGAGCAGGCGCGCGCGCCGGAGCGGGCGGCCAACGCCCGCGAGTTCGAGGCCAAGCAGGTCGAGGCCGAGCGGCGCGCGAAGGAGAAGGAAGCCGAGCGCAAGAAGAACGAGGAACGCCGCGCCGAGCGACGCAAGCAGATGGACGCCAAGGAAGCGCAGCGCGAGGAGCTGCGCCGCAAGGCTGAGGAGGCCGCGAAGGTTATCCCGAAGCCCTAGCCTGGACGTGGCGCTTCGGCGGGGCGGGAGGGTCGAGCCTCACGATGGCGAGCGAGACGTTGTCGCCGCGGCCGTTGCCCCGCTCCCGGGCGAGCGATACGAGGTGTTCCGAGGCCTGGCGCGGAGCCAGGCTTCCCAGCACCTCGCCGAGTTCGGCGTCGGAGAAGTGCCCCCACAGGCCGTCGCTGGCCAGCAGGAAAGTGTCGCCGACGGCAAGACTGTTCTCCTCGCCGATCTCGACCTTTGGCTTCCCGCTGTCGATCCCTAGCGCGCTGACCAGCACGTTCTTGTAGCGGACGCTCGCCAGCTCCGCGTCCTTGATCCGGCCTTCCTCGCGCAGTTGCTGCGCGTAGGTGTGGTCCTCGGTGCGATGCAGCAGCTTGCCGTCCCGGAAGTGGTAGAGCCGGCTGTCCCCGACATGGGCCCAGACGGCCGACTGCTTCTTGATGACCAGGGCGCACAGGGTGCTGTGAGGCTCCTTTTCCGCCGATATGGCGGTCAGCCGGATGATGGTGTGCGCCTCGTCGGCCAGGTGCAGCAGCAGGTCGCGCAGGGACGAATCCCGGTGCGACATGTCCCGGAAGAGGTTCTCTGCCGTTGAAATGACCTGATCGGCGGCCTGCCGGCCCCCGGTCCTGCCGCCCATTCCGTCCGCAACGATCGCCAGCAGGGCGCCGGGATTGCGGGGGCTGGTGATGATGGCGACCCGGTCCTGCTGGTCATGCCGGTCGCCGATATGAGTTGCGACACAGGCGTTGACTTGGAAGCTGGACACGGTGGGAAAATGAGTTTCGAGCAGACTATGATCGAGCACTGTAAGCGCTGGATGAGTTCAAGGACAGCGCATTTTCCCGTCCACTTTTACGGTTCGCGCGCACATGGAACAGGAAGAAATCAAGCGGCGCATCATCGAACTGCAGATCGAGCACCGCGATCTCGACGAAGCCATCGACCGGCTGAGCGACACCGCGGTGGACGATCTCGCGCTGCGACGCATGAAGAAGCGCAAGCTGCAGATCAAGGACTCGATGTCACGGCTCGAAATGGGGCTGGTGCCTGACATCCCAGCGTGACCGACCGCCGCGCTGTCCGGTCTGAAGGTCCGGACCCGACGCGCGAGCGCGTCATCGAAGTCTTCGGCCGGGGCGGCGCCCTGGCCGATGCCGTGGCCGGGTTCGTCCCCCGCGCCTCGCAGGCCGACATGGCCGCGACGGTGTACGACGCGATCCACGACGGCGCCACGCTGGTCGCCGAAGCCGGCACCGGCACCGGCAAGACCTTCGCGTATCTCGCCCCGGTGCTGCTCGCAGGCGGCAAGGCGCTGATCTCGACCGGCACCAAGCCCCTGCAGGACCAACTGTTCCGGAAGGACCTCCCAGCCGTACTCGCCGCCCTCAAGCTGAGCGTCGCGACCGCGCTGCTGAAGGGGCGCGCCAACTACCTGTGCCTGCATCGACTCGACCGCGCCGAATCCGAGGCGTTGTTGCCGACGCGCGAGGACGCGATGCACCTGCGGGCGATCCGGCGCTTTGCCATCGAGACCCACACCGGCGACCGGGCCGAATTGCCGACGGTGCCCGAGAACGCGGGGGTGTGGCCGGCGGTCACGTCGACCCGCGACAACTGCCTCGGTGCGGAGTGCCCGCGATTCACCGACTGCTTCGTCTTCAAGGCGCGCCGCGAGGCGCAGGCGGCCGACGTGGTCGTCGTGAATCACCACCTGTTCCTCGCGGACCTCGCGATGCGCGAGGACGCGATCCGCGACTTCCTTCCCGCCGTCGACACGGTCGTGCTCGACGAGGCGCACCAGCTGCCGTCGATCGCCGCCGACTTCTTCGGCGTCACCTTGTCGCTCGGCCAGCTGATGGAAGCGGGGCGCGACGCGCGGGCCCTCGGGCTCGCGCGCGCGCCGGACGGCGCATCGTGGACGCTGCTGACGAGCCGCTTCGAGCGCGCCGTGCGCGACGTGCGGCTGGCGCTGGCCGAGTGCGGACTCGTGGCCGGTTCGCGGACGCCGCTCGAGCGGATCGGCCGGCGCGGCGCGCTGCACGACAGCGTGCAGGGGCTCGGCGAGGCCGCGGCCGAAGTCGTGCGTGCGCTGGAGATCAACCGCGTCCGGGACGGGGAAATCGACCTGCTCGCGAACCGCTTCGGCGAACTGCGCCGGCAGGTGCTGGACTGGCAACGCGCGCTCGACGAGACGTCGCCTGCGGACGACCCGGACGGGGACCTGTCGGTGCGCTGGATCTCGGTGTCCCAGCACGGCGCCCAGTTCAACAAGACGCCGCTCGAGCCCGGACAGGCGCTGGCGCGCGTGCGTGAAACCCTGCACCAGCCGTGGATCCTCGTCTCGGCCACGCTGACGACCGCGGGCCGGTTCGACCACTTCCTCGCGGAACTCGGCATCGAGAACTGCGTGACCGCGCGCTGGGACAGCCCGTTCGACTTCCAGCGCCAGGGCCTGCTGTACTTGCCGAAGAACCTGCCGCCGCCGTCGGACCCGCGCTTCCCCGAGCACGTCGCCGAGGCGGCGTGGCCACTGATCCGCGCCAACGGCGGCCGCGCCTTCGTGCTCTGCACGACGCTGCGCGCAGTGGACCGCGTGGCGCAACGGCTCGGCCAGCTGATCACCGGCGAGAGCCTCGAGCTGCCGCTGCTCGTCCAGGGAGCGAGCACGCGCCGCGCGCTGATCGACGCCTATCGCGTCGCCGGCAACGCCGTGCTGGTCGGCAGCGTCAGTTTCTGGGAGGGCATCGACATCCGCGGCGAGGCGCTGTCGCTCGTGGTCATCGACAAGCTGCCGTTCGCGCCGCCGGACGATCCGGTCGTCGAGGCCAAGATCCGCCACCTGAAGCGGATCGGCCGCAATGCCTTCAACGAGTTCCAGCTGCCGGAAGCGGTCATGCTGATGAAGCAGGGCGCGGGCCGGCTGATCCGCGACGAGAATGACCGCGGCGTGCTGATGATCGTCGACGAGCGGCTGGTGTCGAAGAGCTACGGAAAGACCGTGCTGGCGAGCCTTCCGCCGTTCGCGCGCACGCGCAGCGAGGCCGACGCGATCGCGTTCCTGTCGGCCCCGCGGGAAGAGGGAACGCTGGCGGCCTGACTACTTCTTGAGTTGCTGCAGGTAGCGGCTCTTCGGAAAGTTCGCCGCCAGGACGCGCTCGGCGTCCGACTGCAGGTCCTTCAGTTGCAGCGCCTCGTACGAGCGAGCCATCAGGAAGAGCGCTTCCTCGACGGCAGGCGCGCGCTGGAAGTCGCGCACCACCGTCTGCGCACGCTGGATTGCCGCGAGGTAGGCCTTGCGCGAGTAGTAGAACTTCGCCACGTTCAACTCGCCTTGCGCCTGCGTGTTGACCAGGAAGCGCATGCGCGCACGGGCATCGTCGGCATAGCGACTCTCCGGGAAGCGCGTCACGAGGTCCTTGAATGCGTCGAACGACTCGCGCGCGGCCTTCGAGTCGCGCTCGGAGATGTCCTGGTTCAGGATGCGCCCGAGGAATCCGAGGTCCTCGGCTGAACGAGGCGAGCCCCTTGAGGTAGTAGACGTAATCGACGTTGGGGTGATTCGGGTACTGGCGGATGAAGCGGTCGGCGGTCTGGATCGCCTGGGCCGTCTCGCCTTCCTTGTAGTACGTGTAGGCGATCTCCATCAGCGCCTGCTGCGCATGACGCCCGAACGGGTAGCGCGACTCGAGCTTCTGGAACAGGTCGCGCGCCTTTTGCCAGGCACCGTTCGACAGTTCCAGCCGGGCCTCCGCGTACAATTTGTCCGCGTCCCACTTGGCCGTGGGGTCCTTTCCGCCGAAGTCGACGTTGAACCAGCTGCAGCCGGCCAGCATCGAAGCCGCAAGCAGCAGCGCGAGCCGCGACCACCAGCGGGTCTGTCCGCGGTTCAAATTGGCGACCATCCGAATTCCATCCTCCTGAGTCCGCGCAGTATATCGTCCGGTGATGGCCGCTCCGCCCGAGGAAATCGACGACGCCGACGCGGATGCCGGCGAACTCGCGCTGCGCTTCAGCGTCGATGCGCGCCACGCCGGCACCCGGCTCGACAAGGCGCTGGCGGAACTGATGCCCGACGTGTCGCGCAGCCGGCTGCAGCAGTGGGTGGCCGACGCCGCGGTGCGCGTGAACGGCGCCACCGTGCGCCAGCGCCACGAACTCGTCCTCGGCGACCTGATCGAGATCGAGCCCCAGCCGGCGCCCGATGCAAAGGCCTACGCGCCCGAGCCGATGCCGCTCGCGATCGTGCACGAGGACAGCGACATCCTCGTGGTCGACAAGCCGCCCGGACTCGTGGTCCATCCCGCGACCGGCCACTGGAGTGGAACCTTGCTCAACGGGCTGCTCGCGCACTCGCCGCAGCTCTTCGACGTTCCGCGCGCGGGCATCGTGCATCGCCTGGATGCCGACACGTCGGGCCTGATGGTCGTGGCCAAGACGCTCGCGGCGCAGGCGCACCTGGTTCGCCAGTTGCAGGAACGGTCGGTGACGCGCGAGTACTGGGCCGTCGTGCTGGGCGTGCCGACGCCGACCGGCACGGTCGAGGCGCCGATCGGGCGCGACGCTCGCAATCCGCTCCGCTTCCGCGTCAGCCATGCAGCGAGCGCGAAACCGGCGCGAACGCGCTTCGCGGTCGTCGCGACGGCACAGGACGGGACCGTACGACTGTCATGGCTCGCCTGCCGGCTGGACACCGGGCGGACGCACCAGATCCGGGTGCACATGGAACACATCGGACACCCGCTCGTCGGGGATCCGGTCTATCGGCGCGGCCTGCCCGGCCGCGAGGGCGATCCTCGCCTGTGGCGAGGCTTCGCCCGGCAGGCGCTGCACGCGAGCCGACTCGGGTTGATCCACCCGGCGACCGGCCGGGCGCTGACCTGGTTCCGTGCTCCGCCCGTCGATCTCGCGGACCTGATGACCCGGCTCGGATTCGAGCCGCTCGATGAGCCGACGCGCGTGTTCGAGGCGCGCCGGTGAGCGCGGCGAATGCGTGCTGGATCCGGCCTGACTGGCCGGTCAACCGCCGTGTGCGCGCACTGATCACCACACGGGCGGGCGGCGTCTCGACCGGACCGTGGGGCGTGCCGCCGTCCGGAACCGGCGGCATGAACCTCGGATTGCTGGCCGGCGACGCGGCCGACGCGGTCCGCGACAACCGCGCGCGGTTGCGCGCCGCGCTGCCGTCCGAGCCTCGCTGGCTGAAACAGGTCCACGGGTCGACCGTCGTGCGCGCGGACGATGTCGACGGAACGGTTGAAGCGGATGCTGCGTTCACGTGCACGCCCGGTGTTGTTCCCGTCGTGATGGTGGCGGACTGCATGCCGGTGCTGCTGGCGGACGTCGACGGGCGCTGCGTCGGCATCGCGCACGCCGGCTGGCGCGGCGTGGCAAGCGGCGTCATCCAGGCCACCGTCCGCGCGATGCGCTCGGCGCTGGGCGAGCGGGAGGCGGATCTGATCGCCTACCTGGGGCCGGCGATCGGCCCCGCGCACTTCGAAGTCGGCCGGGAAGTGCTCGAGGCCATGGCCGGCACGTTGCCCCGGGCCGCGGATGCCTTCCTGCCGCGGGGCGACAGGTACCTTGCGGACCTCTTCGCGCTGGGACGCCAGGCGCTGCGGGACGTCGGCGTGACCCGGGTGCACGGAGGAATGGAGTGCACTTACAGCGACCCGGAACGTTTCTACAGCTTTCGACGCGACCGCGTGACAGGGCGCCATGCCGCGCTCGTCTGGATCGACCCCGCGTGAAGTGACGCGGAGGTGACTGGCATCAACGGACCGGAAGCCCGGTTTGACCCCCAGCGTCGGGCCGCGGAGAATCGGGCGGCAGTCGCGCCGGTTCGGACGGGCGGGACACCCACGGAGGTTTGGACATGGCAACACGCAAGACGGCGGGGCGATCCCCCCGATCCGGCAAGACGGCCGCGCCCGCGGCGCGTCGCGCGAAACCCAGGGCGGTCGCGCAATCCAAGGGCGCCCCGGTCACCCGGGCCGCGGCCGCTGCGCACGTCGACGTGCCCGCGGGCGGGTCCGATCGGCCGATGCGAGCAGGGCAGCACAAGCCCGAGGCGAAGGTGCACGACGGATCGGAGCCGTTCGGGTTTCCGCTGCCCTGGCTCGCGCCGTCGGGCGAGAGCGCCGCGCACTCGATGATGCCCCTGTCACCGCAGCGACTGCTCGATCTGCAGCAGGACTACCTGCAGCGCGTGGGCTCGATGTGGACGACGTTGTTCGAGCATCCCGACAAGGCGAGCGAGCCGATCAAGGACCCGCGCTTCTCCGACCCGGCGTGGCAGAAGAATTCGCTCGCGTCGCTGTATGCCCGCGCGTACCTGCTCAACGCCGAGTTCCTGAACAAGATGGCCGACGCGGTCGAGATGGATCGCAAGACCAAGAAGCGCGTCAAGTTCGCCGTGCAGCAGTGGGTCGAGGCGTCCTCCCCCTCGAACTTCCTGGCGACCAACCCGAAGGCGCAGCAGACACTGCTCGAGACCGGCGGAGAGAGCCTGAAGGCCGGCCTCGGGAACCTGCTCGCCGACCTGCAGCGCGGCAAGATCACGCAGACCGACGAGACGGCGTTCGACGTCGGCAGGAACGTCGCGACCAGCGAGGGCGCGATCGTCTACGAGAACCGGCTGTTCCAGCTGATCCAGTACAAGCCGCTGACGCCCAAGGTCCACTCGCGCCCCTTCCTGCTCGTTCCGCCCTGCATCAACAAGTACTACATCCTCGACCTGCAGCCCGAGAACTCGTTCATCCGCTATGCGGCGGAGCAGGGCCACACCGTGTTCGTGGTGTCGTGGAAGAACCCCCAGGAGTCCGAGGCGAAAGTCACGTGGGACGACTACCTCGAGGAAGGCGCGATCCGCGCCATCCACGTGGTGCAGGAGATCGGCGGCGAGAAGCAGATCAACATCCTCGGCTTCTGCGTCGGCGGCACCATCATCGCGAACGCGCTCGCCGTGATGTACGCACGCGGCGAGGAACCGGTCGCCAGCGTGACGCTGATGACCGCGCTGCTCGACTTCGAGGACTCGGGCGTGCTCGACGTGTTCATCGACGAGCAGCAGGTGCACCGGCGCGAGCAGCAGCTGGCCAAGGGCGGGCTGATGCCGGGCCGCGAACTCGCCAGCACGTTCAACAGCCTGCGCCCGAACGACCTGATCTGGAACTACGTCGTCAACAACTACCTCGAGGGCAAGCAGCCTCCGGTGTTCGACCTGCTGTACTGGAATGGCGACAGCACCAACCTGCCGGGGCCGATGTACACCTGGTACCTGCGGAACATGTACCTCGAGAACAACCTGCGCGTGCCGAACAAGCTGACGTGCTGCGGCCAGCCGGTCGACCTGAACCGGATCAAGGTGCCGACCTACGTGTTCGCGGCGCGCGAGGACCACATCGTGCCGTGGAAGGCGGCCTACGCTTCGGCACGTCTGATGCCCGGCGACGGCAAGGCGGGCGGCGTGCGCTACGTGCTCGGCGCCAGCGGCCACATCGCGGGCAGCATCAACCCGGCATCGAAGAACAAGCGCAGCTTCTGGACGGGCGGTGACGACAAGCTGCCGGCCAACTCGGAGGCCTGGCTGCACGATGCGGTCGAGCATCCCGGCAGCTGGTGGACCGACTGGAGCAAGTGGCTGTCGAAGTCCGGCGGACCGATGAAGCCCGCGCCGAAGCAGTACGGCAGCGCGAAATACAAGGTGATCGAGCCCGCGCCCGGTCGCTACGTCAAAGAGAAGGCCTGAGGAGATAGAGATGTCCAATGCAGTCATCGTTGCCGCCGCGCGCACCGCGATCGGCAAGTTCGGCGGTTCGCTGGCGAAGGTTCCCGCGTCGGAACTCGGCGCCATCGTCATCAAGGAAGTGCTGGCGCGCGCCGGCGTGAAGCCCGATCAGGTCGACGAAGTGATCATGGGCCAGGTGCTGACGGCCGGCGTGGGCCAGAACCCGGCGCGGCAGGCGGTGATCAAGGCGGGGTTGCCGGTGACGGTGCCCGCGATGACGATCAACAAGGTGTGCGGCTCGGGCCTGAAGGCCGTGATGCTCGCCGCGCAGGCGATCGCCAACGGCGACGCCGAGATCGTCGTGGCCGGCGGGCAGGAGAACATGAGCGCCTCGCCGCACGTGATGCAGGGCTCGCGCGACGGGTTCCGCATGGGCGATGCCAAGATCATCGACAGCATGATCGTCGACGGCCTGTGGGACGTGTACAACCAGTACCACATGGGCATCACGGCCGAGAACGTCGCGAAGGAATACGGCATCGATCGCGCGCAGCAGGACAAGTTCGCGTACGCCTCGCAGCAGAAGGCGGCGGCCGCGCAGGACGCGGGGCGTTTCAAGGACGAGATCGTCCCGGTGCTGATCCCGCAGCGCAAGGGCGACCCGGTCGTGTTCGACCAGGACGAGTTCATCAACCGCAAGTCGAACGAGGAAGCGCTCGGCGGGCTGAAGCCGGCGTTCGACAAGCAGGGCACGGTCACGGCCGGCAATGCTTCCGGCATCAACGACGGCGCCGCGGCGGTGCTCGTGATGTCCGAAGCGAAGGCCAGGGAACTCGGCCTGACTCCGCTGGCGCGCATCAAGGCCTTCGCCTCGGCCGGCGTCGACCCGAAGGTGATGGGCATGGGTCCCGCTGCCGGCGTCGCGCAAGGCGCTGAAGAAGGCAGGCTGGACGGCCGAGCAGGTCGACCTGATGGAAATCAACGAGGCCTTCGCGGCGCAGGCGTGCGCGGTGAACAAGGACATGGGCTGGGACACCAGCAAGATCAACGTGAACGGCGGCGCGATCGCGCTCGGTCACCCGATCGGCGCCTCCGGCTGCCGCATCCTCGTGACGCTGCTGCACGAGATGAAGCGGCGTGACGCGAAGAAGGGACTGGCGTCGCTGTGCATCGGCGGTGGAATGGGCGTCGCGCTGGCAGTCGAACGATGAGCGGAAGCGGGCAGGGGACCGCGTCACGTCCCGTGCCCGCGTTTTGAACCAACGACCGAGGCTGCAGCTTCGGTCGCAGAAGAAGAAACCAACCAACAGGATCTGGAGACGACAAGATGACGAAACTGGCATACGTGACAGGTGGCATGGGCGGGATCGGCACGGCCATCTGCCGCAAGTTCCACGACATGGGCTTCAAGGTGATCGCCGGCTGCGGCCCGACGCGCGACTTCAACAAGTGGATCGCCGAGCAGAAGGCGGACGGCTACACCTTCCACGTGTCGGTCGGCAACGTGGCCGACTGGCAGTCGACCAAGGACGCGTTCGACAAGGTGAAGGCCGAGCACGGCAATCCGGACATCCTCGTCAACAACGCCGGCATCACGCGCGACGGCGTGTTCCGCAAGATGGCGCTCGAGGACTGGCGCGCGGTGATCGACACCAACCTGAACAGCCTCTTCAACGTCACCAAGCAGGTCATCGACGGGATGATGGACAAGGGCTGGGGCCGCATCATCAACATCTCGTCGGTCAACGGCGAGAAGGGCCAGTTCGGACAGACCAACTACTCGGCCGCCAAGGCGGGGATGCACGGTTTCTCGATGGCGCTGGCACTCGAAGTGGCGAGCAAGGGCGTGACGGTCAACACGGTGGCGCCGGGCTACATCGCCACCGACATGGTGATGGCGGTGCGCGAAGACGTGCGCGAGAAGATCATCCAGACCATTCCCGTGAAGCGGCTGGGCAAGGCCGAGGAGATCGGGTCGATCTGCGGATGGCTCGCGACGGATGACTCGGGGTTCACCACCGGCGCCGAGTTCTCGTGCAACGGCGGCCTGCACATGGGCTAGGCTGTCCAGGCACTCGGTACGAAACCGGGGCGCCTCCACGGCGCCCTTTTTTCGACCGCGAGCCTGCTCATCACATCTTCCAGGACCAGTAATCTTCGCCGTACAGGCCCTGCCGGCCCCTCAACTGGACTCGATCCGACCTTGCTAGACAAACTGTTCTTCGGTAGCCGACTTCACGAGCACGCAGATCCGGCGCAGCGGGTGCTCGGCGTCGGCGCGCTGGCGCCGGACTCGCCGGTGCTGGTGCAGATGCTCGCCGCCGACCCGTCCGCGGAGGTCCGGGCGGCGGCGGCCGGGCGCTGCGGCAACCCGGCGGTGCTGCTTGCGTCCTTGCAGACCGAGCGTGACCCGCAGACCCGTATGGCGATCGCTTCGGCGCTGGCGAGCCTGCTGGCCGGGCTGCCCGATGCGACCGCGGCACGCGCCATCCTCGACGCCCCCGAATGCACGGACGAGGTGCGCGCCGAACTCGTCCTGCGCACGCAGGACGACGAGCGCCGCCGCGCGGCGATCGATGGAATCGGCAACGAGGACGAACTGGTTCGGGTCGCCCTCGGCGCCGAGCACGCGTCGGTGAGGATCGCCGCGGCCGAGCGGGTCCACTCCGCCGAGCCGCTGCGCCGGCTGCTGAAGGGCTCGATCGACAAGGACCGCGGCGTCGCCCGGCTGGCGCGCGAGCGGCTCGACGCCATCCACCGGCGCATCGAGAACGCCAGCGCAGCCGATGCGCTGCTCGCGGAGGCCGAGGCCCTGGTGGCGCGGCCCGGTCCCATCGTGATGGCGGCGGTCGAACTGGACCGTCGATGGAATGCGCTGGCGCTGGGCGACGACGCCGGGCGGCGCGCGCGCTGGGACGAGATCGGCCGGGGGATGAAGGAGCGCTTCGACCGGGATCTCGAGCAACAGCGCGCGCACACGCAGTTCGAGCAGCGGCTCAGCGACTGGCTCGCGTCGCTGGAATCCGAGGCGTCGATCGCGGGACTGCCCGCGCTGCGCGAGACGTTGGCCGCGCTGCGCGCCGAGGCGACCCGCGAAAACGATGCCGACGCCCTTGCCCGGCTCGACCGGGCCGGGCAGCAGATCACGCAGTGGGAGCAGGCGGCGCCGGCGCTGGCGGCGGCCGAGGCACTGGTGACGGAGGCGGAGCAACTCGCCGCCGACACGACGATCGACGACGCGCAGTTGCCTGCCCGCTGGCAGGCACTCGACGCCGCGGGCCGCACGCCGGCGCTGACACAGCGTTTCGAGGCCGCGGTGCTCGTGATCCAGCAGCGGCACGACGCGGTCGTGCGCGCCAGTCAGCACGAGGAGGTCGCGGCGCGCCACCAGTTGCACGCGGCGCTGCACGAGGCCGAGCAGGCGCTGGCGGCGGGCCAACTGCAGGAGGCGCGCGCGGCCGCCGACCGGACGCGCGGGCTCAAGCTGCAGGCGGGCGTGCTTCCGAAGCCGTCGATTCAACGGCTGAGCCGGGTCGTGCAGCAACTGACCGAGCTCGAAAAGTGGGAGAAGTTCGGCCAGCAGAACGCGCGCGTCCAGCTCTGCGAGCGCGCCGAGGCCCTGCCGCAGAAGACTCTCGCTCCGGCCGCGCTGGCGCGCGAGGTGCAGCAGTTGCGCGCCGAGTGGAAGAAGCTCGACGAGCAGCACGCCGGCGTTCCGAAGCCGTTGTGGGAACGCTTCGACGGGGCCTGCGAGCGCGCCTATGCTCCGGCGGCGCGGCACTTCGCGGAGCAGGCGGCGCTGCACAAGCAGGCCCGCAAGCAACGCGAGGACTTCATCGCCGGCGCCGATGCGCACGCGCCGACGCTGCTTGGCGAGCCGCGCGACTGGCGCGGGATCGAGCGCTGGCTGCGCGAGACGGAGTCGACCTGGCGCGGCACCACGCTCGGTAGCGTCGACCCCGGCACCTGGAAGAAGCTCGACGCCCGGCTGAAGACGGCCCTGGCACCGCTGCACGAGGCGCTTTCGGCGGCACGCCGCCAGGCGAGACAGGAACGCGAGGCCTTCATCGCCGAGGCCGAGGCGCTGGCGGCGAAGGGCACGGAACGCGACCTGCCGGCGCGGGTCAGGGACCTGCAGGCGCGCTGGCAGGCGCACGCGAAGTCGATCGTCCTACAGCAGCGCGATGAACGCGCGCTGTGGGAGCGGTTTCGTGCCGCGTGCAAGGCGGCCTTCGATGCCCGCGTCGGCTCGCGCAAGGAAGAGGACCACCGGAAGCAGGTCCAGCGCCGTGCGTTCGAGGCGCTGTGCGAGCAGCTTGAACAGCTGGCGCAGGCGGACGACGCGGACGAAGCGGAGATTCGACGCGTGCAGCGCGAGGCGCAGGAGCAGTGGCGCACGGCGATCGCGGATAGCGGCCCGGTGCCTGCGGCGATCGACGCGCGCTTCAAGCGCGCGCGCGCCGGCGTCGACGAGCTGCTGCGCGGGCGCGGCCGGCGCATCGAAGCGGCGGTGTGGCAGACGCGGCTCGCCAAGGAGCAACTGTGCGATGAGCTCGATGCGCTTGCATTGAAGGAAGGCGACGCGGACGCCGCGGCGGCGGAGGGCGTGCGGCAGCGCTGGTCCGCGCTGCCGCCGCTGTCCGCCGAATGGGAGAGCAAGCTGGCCGAGCGGCGCGACGCAGCGCTGCGCGCGCTCGGTGACGAGGACGCCCGCTACGACCTCGTCGAACGGATCCGGGCTTGTGCCTCCGAGCGACGCGACGCTCTGCTCGAACTCGAACTGATGCTCGGCATCCCAAGTCCCGCCGACCTGCAGAAGGAGCGCCTGGCGGTGCAGGTCAGGGAACTGCGGGATCGCTTCAAGCGCACCGCTTCGGGTGGCGCCGTCAGCGCGGCGGATCTCCTGCTCAAGTGGGCTGGCCTGCCGGGTGTGGCGGACGCCCGCGATCGGCAGCGATGTGCAAGCCGCGGTCGCGAAGCTCGAACGGCATCGCTGACTTCGATCAGGCCGCTGTAACCGCCTCGACACTGTCCATTCGCCGGCGTTGGCTCTACGTTCTCCATCGGCTGCGAGGCGTGTCAGCGTAAGGACCCGGTGCGCACTAGAATGCGCGCCGCGCACGCGCGCTGCCGCAGTCATCAAAACTCGAAGAAGGAAACACAATGAAAGTGCAAACGATTCTCGCCGCCGCCCTGTTTTCGCTGACAGCGCTTCCGGCGTTCGCCCAGGCGCCGAGCGGCGCCCTGGTGGCGAAGGAAAGCCAGCCCGGCAGGGTCACGCTGGTCGAAGCCGTTCGCATCTCCGCGACCGTCGAGGCGATCGACAAGGCGACGCGCCAGGTCACGCTCAAGGGTCCCGATGGCAACAAGATGGCCGTGACCGCCGGTCCGGAAGTGAAGAACTTCGACCAGATCAAGGTCGGCGACGTCGTGGTCGCCCGCTACCTCGAGTCGCTGACACTCGAACTGAAGAAGGGCACCGCTGGCATCCGTGAGCGCGTCGAAAGCAGCGACGCGGCCAAGGCCAAGCCGGGCGAGCGTCCGGCCGGCGTGGCGGCGCGCGAGGTGAGGGTCACCGGCGACGTCATCGCGGTCGACGCGAAGAAGCAGACGGTCAAGGTGCGGGGACCGCGGCAAACGGTCAATCTGGCCGTGAAGGATCCCGAGCAGTTCAAGCTGATCAAGGTGGGCGACCAGATCGAAGCCACGTTCGTCGAGGCGATCGCGCTGTCGGTCGAGCCGGCGAAGAAGCCCGCCGCGGCGAAGAAGTAGTTTCGTGGGGCGCGCCACTGCGGACCCGGAGTCCGCGGCGTGCCCAGCTAGCGGAAGCAGGAACGGCCCTTCGGGGCCGTTCCTGCTGGTGCGGCGGTCTGCCGACGACCGGTCACGGCAACAGTCGGAGCTCGGCCGGATCGATGCCGACCTGGACCCGGCTGCCGGGCGGGTAAATGGGCGTGGTCGACAGGTGCGGCGTGTCGGCGGTCAGCACGCTTTCTCCGACCTGCACCGCGTACCGCGTGAACTCGCCGAGGAACTCGCTCTCTCGGACCTCGCCGTCGAACCACAGGCGCCGGTCGTCGCGGACTGCGGCCACGGTCAGCGCGTGGGGCCGCACCGAAATGGCCCGACCGGTCCCGGGCGACTGCAGCGGCAGGTCCCCGAGGCCATCGGCGACGAAGACGTCGCGGTCGGGATCGCCGTGCCCGGACAGCACGTTGGTGCTGCCGACGAATTCGGCGACGAAGCGGTTGGCGGGCGCGTCGTAGAGATCGCGCGGGGAGCCCACCTGCTGCAGCACGCCGCCGTCCAGCACCGCCATGCGGTCCGCGGTCGTCATCGCTTCTTCCTGGTCGTGCGTGACGAAGATCGTCGTGATGCCGAGCTTGCGCTGCAGGCGCTTCAGTTCCAGTCGCATCTGCTCGCGCAGCTTCTTGTCCAGGTTCGACAGCGGCTCGTCGAGCAGCAGCACCTGGGGCTCGATCACGATCGTGCGTGCGAGCGCCACCCGCTGCTGCTGCCCGCCTGAAAGCTGGTTGGGACGCCGCTGCGCGTAGTCGGTCAGGCCGACGAGCGCGAGCGCCTCGCCCACGCGTCTACGGGTCTCGTCGCGGGCCACCCGGCGCTCGACCAGGCCGAACGCCACGTTGTCGTACACGGACAGGTGGGGCCACAGCGCATAGCTCTGGAACACCATGCCGATGTTGCGCGCATGCGGCGGCACGCCGGTGATGTCGCGGCCGTCGACCAGCAACCGGCCGCGGTTGTGCTGGTTGAAGCCGGCGATCAGCCGCAGCAGCGTCGACTTGCCGGATCCCGACGGGCCGAGCAGCGCGAAGAACTCGCCCGGCTCGATCTTCAGCGTGATGTCGCGCAACACCTGGTTGGTGCCGTACGCGAGACCGATGCCGATGCACTCCAACGCGACCGCCTTCATCGTGCGTGCTCCAGAGTCTTGTTGGCCCGCTCGACGAGCAGGTGCGACAGGTAGGTGCCGACCGCGACGGTCAGCACCAGCAGGACGCCCAGCGCCGCGCCCGGGCCGCGCCCGGACACCGACTGCATGTACAGGTAGATGCCGTAGCTCATCGGCGCCTGGGATTCCTTCACGACGAGCAGGATCGTGGCGGACAGTTCCACGGCCGCCGTGATGAAGCTCGACACGAACCCGGCGAGGATGCCGCCGGCCATCAGCGGGATGACGATGCGGCGGACGCTGCGCCACTTGCTTGCGCCCAGCATCTCGGCTGCTTCCTCGAGCGACACGTTGATCTGCTGCAGCGCCGCCATGCACGAGCGCAGCGCATAGGGAAGTCGTCGCACGGAGTAGGCCAGCATGATGAGGATCCAGGTCTGGGTCACCGGCACGCCCCACACCTCGAACGTCTGGAAGCTGCGCAGGTACCCGATTGCGAGCACGATGCCCGGCACCGCGATCGCCGCGCTCGCGACGAAGTCGAGCCACTGCCGGCCCGGGATCTTCGTTCGCAGGATCAGGTAGGCGATCGCGACGCCGATCGCCACGTCGATCAATGCGGCCAGTCCGCAGTACAGCAGCGTGTTGCGGATCATGCCGCTCGAGTCCTGGAACACGGTGGCGTAGTTCGCCAGGGTCCACGTGTCCGGCAGCACCGAGAAGCTCCACATCCTCGCGAACGACAGCAGCAGCAGGCCGATGTGCGGGCTCAGCACGACGAGCAGCACGAGCACGATTCCGCCATAGGCGAGCGCCGACTCCCACGGCCTGAGCCGGCGCCTCGCGATGCCGGCGCCGCCTTTCTGCAGCGTCGAGTAGTCCTTGCCCTTCATCACCCGCACCGACAGCCACAGCGCGAGGATCGAGAAGGCGATCATGATCACGCTGATCACGTAGCCGAGCGGGTCCTCCAGGCCGACTTGCGTGATTCGCAGGTACGCCTGCGGCGCCAGCATGTTGGTCTGGCCGAGCACCAGGGGCGTGCCAAGGTCGTCGAACACCTTGACGAACACGAGCGCCGCGCCGGCGAGGTAGCCGGGCATCGCCAGCGGGAAGACCACGCGGGCGAAGAGCCGCCAGCCCCTGGCGCCGAGGTTCTGCGCCGCTTCCTCCATCGCGCCGTCGATCGCCCGCAGCGCGACGATCAGGTTCATCAGGATGAAAGGGAAGTAGTGCAGCGTCTGGACGAAGATCACGCCGGTGAGTCCCTGCATGATCGGCAGCGACCAGCCGAAGTGCTCGTCGAGCAGCAGGTTGACCGCGCCCGAGCGCCCGAAGATCAGCTGCATCGCGACCGCCCCGACGAAGGGCGGCATGATCAGCGGCAGCACGCCCAGCGTCTGGATCAGCAGCGCGCCGCGGAACTGGAAGCGCACCGTGATGTAGGCCAGGGGCACCGCGATCAGCGAGGCGAAGAACACGCTGGTCGTCGCCACGTACAGCGAGTTGCCGAACGACTCGCGCATCAGGCCGGTCGAGAAGAACGTCCCGAAGTGGCCGAGCGTGAACGAGCCGTCGCCGTCCCGGAACGCGGTGACGAAGACCGTGCCGACGGGGATCAGCAGCAGCGCGAGCAGGAAAGCGGAGATCGCTCCCAGGACGAGGAACGATCGCCACGAAGCGCCCAGGCGCCGGCGCAGTCGCTCGCGGGCGCCGATGCGGGTCGCCGCGTCGGCGTCGAGGGTCGCCGCCACGCGCTGTTACTTGGCCAGTGCCGCGGCCTGCTGCGCGAGCTCCACCGCCTTCCCATAGTTCTCGCGCGCCTTGCGGTTCCAGCTCTCCTCGAGCCCGGTGATCTGCTTCGAAACCGCCACTTCCTTCTTGTTCGACGCGAACACCTTCAGGAAGTCGGCCTGGCCGGCCAGCGACGACGAGACGATGGGCGTGAACGCCAGCGAACGCGCCTGCTTGAGCAGTTCGGCCGCCTGCGGGTTCGGGCGTCCCGCCAGCTTCGCCTCCGCTTCGTGGATCGCCTTCGTGGCCGCCTGCAGTTCCTTCAGCCGGAACGTGATGGTCTGGTCGAACAGCGAGTGCACGAGCGCGTAGCGGTCCTCCGACAGGTCGGCGTTGAAGTTCACCTTGGCGCGCTTCACGATCGCCTGCGGATCGGGGTAGCCGGCCGGAATCTTGTTGCCGAAGCTCGCGTACGACAGCACGGGCAGCCGCGAGATCTTGGGATCGAGCAGCAGCTCCTGGCCCTGCTGGCTAAGGGTGAACTGGACGAACTTCTTCGCTTCCGGGGTGTTCTTCCCCCGGCGATCAGCGCGATGTTCGCCGGGACGATCGACGTCATCGCCGGATAGACGAAATCGACCGGGAATCCGGAGTACTTGCCCGCGAGGCCGAAGAAGTCGATCACCGGGCCGGCGCCGAACTGCCCGTTGTTGATGCCGTCGGGCACGCCGAAGCTGCGCTCGGTCACCTGCGCGCTGTTGCCGGCCATCTGCAGGATCTTGCTCCAGCCGGCGTCCCAGCCTTCGCCCTGCAGGATGGTCTCGACCGTGAGGTGCATCGTGCCGGAACGCGACGGCGAGGTCATGGCGACGTGGCCGAACCACTCGCGCTTCAGCAGGTCGTCCCACTCCTTCGGCGCGGCGAGCTTGTTCGCCTTCAGGTAGCGGGTGTTGTACATGATCCCGTAGCCCGCCAGCGCCTGGCCCTTGTAGAAGCCCTTCGGGTCGTTGATCGGATAGTTGCCGATCTTCGCGGGAATCGCCTTGTTGTCGACGTCGGATGCGGCCTGCAGCAGGCTGTCGCGCTTCAGCACTTCGAACGCGTCCGGTGCGGACGCCCAGAACACGTCGGGACGCTGGCCCGCGGCGGTTTCGCGCACGAACGCGATACCGGCGACCGTGTTCTTGTTCAGGATCTCGACCTTGATGTCCGGATTCGCCTTCTCGAACGCGGCCTTGTAGGCGGCCGTCAATTCCTTCGGAAAGGACGTGATGACGGTGACGGTGCCTGCCAGGGCAGCGCTGGACGCGAAGGCGAGGGCGGCGGCGAGCGCCAGGCGGTGCATCGGGAATCCTTGGCGAAACATCGAAACGTCTCCTTCGTTGGTGAGTCGCGGACCGGGCGATAGCGTCCGGCAGGAATCAAGTAATGATTCTGGCAGAGACGTCCGCCGGTCGGTGAGGCCTGAAGGGTCCGTTGCGCTGCGTCATTTTGATTAGAATGGGTAGCACCCATACCAGAGTTCCGGGCGAAGAGCGCACCGGGGCCCACCTGCGCAACCGCGCCGACGAGAAACGAGGGGAGACATGGCTACGTCCGTTCGCCTGATCAAGAAGTATCCGAACCGTCGGCTGTACGACACGCAGACGAGCACCTACATCACGCTGGCCGACGTCAAGCAGCTCGTGGTCGACCAGGAAGAGTTCCAGGTCGTCGACGCCAAGAGCGGCGAGGACCTGACCCGGCAGATCCTGCTGCAGATCATCCTCGAGGAGGAGTCGGGCGGCATGCCGATGTTCAGCGCGCCGATGCTCGCGCACGTGATCCGCTTCTACGGCAACGCCATGCAGGGCATGATGGGGTCGTACCTCGAGAAGAACATCCAGGCCTTCATCGACATCCAGAGCAAGCTGCAGGAGCAGAGCAAGGCGTTCTACGACACGAACAAGATCGGGCCGGACATGTGGGCGCAGTTCGTCAACATGCAGTCGCCGATGATGCAGTCGATGATGTCGACCTACCTCGAGCAGTCGAAGAACCTGTTCGTGCAGATGCAGGAGAACATGCAGAACCAGACGCGCTCGATGTTCAGCGGCTTCCCGGGCTTCCCGGGCGACACCAAGAAGTAGTTTCCTGCCGCTCCGATGACCGCCACGTCGGCCGCGCGGCGGCCTCGCAAAAGTCCGCCTGTCGCCGCGGCGCCGTCCGTCGGCTTCGTTTCGCTCGGCTGCCCGAAGGCGCTGGTCGACTCCGAACTGATCGTCACGCAGCTGCGCGCGGAGGGCTACGCGACCAGCCCGACCTACGAGGACGCCGACCTCGTCATCGTCAACACCTGCGGCTTCATCGATGCCGCCGTGCAGGAGTCGCTCGATGCGATCGGCGAGGCGCTGGCCGAGAACGGCAAGGTGATCGTCACCGGCTGCCTCGGGGCGAAGACCGCGGGCGGCGAGAACCTCGTCGCGAAGGTCCATCCGAAGGTCCTGGCGGTCACCGGCCCGCACGCGGCGGGCGAGGTGCTCGACCACGTCCACCGCCACCTGCCCCGGCCGCACGACCCGTTCAGCGACCTGGTGCCGCCGGCGGGGATCAAGCTGACTCCCAGGCACTACGCCTACCTGAAGATCTCCGAGGGCTGCAACCACCGCTGCAGCTTCTGCATCATCCCGTCGATGCGCGGCGACCTCGTGAGCCGGCCCATCGGGCAGGTGATGCGCGAGGCCGAGAACCTCGTCAGGCAGGGCGTGAGGGAGCTGCTGGTGATCTCCCAGGACACCAGCGCCTATGGCGTCGACGTGCGCTACAAGCTCGACTTCGTCGCCGGCCGGGCCGTGAAGACGCGGATGCACGAGCTGGTGCGGGAGCTCGGGCAACTGGCGCACTCGCACGATGCGTGGGTCCGGCTGCACTACGTGTATCCGTACCCGCACGTCGACGACGTGATCCCGCTGATGGCCGAGGGCAGGGTGCTGCCGTACCTCGATGTGCCGTTCCAGCATGCCAGCCCCCGCATCCTGAAGCTGATGAAACGGCCGGCGTCGGGCGAGAAGAACATCGAGCGCATCCGCGCGTGGCGCGAGGTGTGTCCCGACATCACGATCCGCTCGACCTTCATCGCCGGCTTCCCCGGCGAAACCGAGGCCGAGTTCGGGGAACTGCTGGACTTCCTGCGCGAGGCGCAGCTGGATCGCGTGGGCTGCTTCGCCTACTCCCCGGTCGAGGGCGCGGCGGCGAACGCGCTGCCGGGCATGCTGCCCGAGGAGGTGCGCGAGGAACGCCGCGCGCGCTTCATGCAGGTGCAGCAGGAGATCTCCGCGGCGCGGCTGGCGCGCAAGGTCGGCACGACGCAGCGCGTCCTGATCGACGAGGTCGGGCCGACCGTCGCGATCGGTCGCACCGCCGCGGACGCCCCGGAGATCGACGGCGTGGTGTACGTCCGGAAGGGTCGGCGCAAGATCGGCGTGGGCGACTTCGTCGACGTCGCGATCACGAGCGCCGAGGAACACGACCTGCACGGGAAGCTCGCATGACGACCCGCTACACGCTGTACACCGGCAAGCGCTCGGGAGCCGCGAGCGTCGAGGTCCTGATGGGCGCGCTCGGCCTCGACGTCGAGTTGCGCGAGGCCGCGCCCTGGACCGACCCGGTCGGCCCGTACTACGAGGAACTGAAGACCGTCAATCCGCTTGCGCAGCTGCCGACCCTGGTCACGCCCGGTGGGGAAGTCCTCACGGAAAGCGTTGCGGTCCTGTGGACGCTGCTCGAGCGTCATCCCGGCGACTGGGTGCCCGCGCCGTCCACGCGCCAGCGCGCGGCCTGCCTTCGCTGGATGGTGTTCGCTGCGTCGACGATGTACACGGCGGTCGGCGTCGCCGACTATCCCGAGCGCTGGACGACCGCGACCGACGACGCTTCGCGGGCAGCCGTCCGGGACGGCGCCATGACGCGGATGGCGCTCGGATGGGACATCGCCGCGGGCGCTCACTCGGGCGGCCGCTTCTTCCTCGGCGAGCGGCCTTACGTCTGCGACATCTATTTCGCGAACCTCTCGAGGTGGTGGAAGATGCGCGAGCACCTGCGCACGCGGCATCCGGCATTCTGCGACGCCCTGGAGCGTGTGGATTCCTTGCCTGAAGTGGCTCCCGTGTGGCAACGTCACTGGTCATGAAAAACGCCAACACACTGCTTGCATCGGCGCTGGCCGCGGCGACGCTCTGCTCAGCTTCACCTGCCGCGGCGCAGGCCTCGCTCACGCTGTTCGCCGGATACGCGGGCACCAGCGGGATCGACAACGCGACGAACAGCACGAGCGCCGACGTCAAGGATGGCGCCACGTTCGGCGTCGCCATCGGCATGCCGTTCGACGCTTCGCGCGAACTGCAGCTGCTGTACAACCAGCAGTCGACGACGCTGTCGCCGGGCGGCGGCGCCGCGCCGTTCGACCTCACGATCCGCCACCTGCACGTGGGTGGCACCGTGTTCGTCGATCGCGCGGTCGGGCAGGGCTTCTATGCCGTCGGCGGCGTGGGGGTGACGCAGTTCAGTCCGGGCACGGCCGGCTTCGGCAACGAGTACAAACCGTCGATGAATGTCGGCTTCGGTTACCACCTGCCGCTCGGCGACCGCCTGGCGCTGCGGGCCGAGGCGCGCGGGTACCTCGCCTTCGTCAACAGTTCCGGCGGCTTCCTCTGCTCCGGCGGCTGCGTCGTCGTCCTCAAGAGCGACGCGGTGACGCAGGTCGAGGCGAAGATCGGGCTGATGGCGCGGTTCTAGCGCCCAGGCGGGTTCAACCCATGTCAACGGAGAGGGTCGGCCCCGTGCAAGAATGGCCGGCCAACCGGACCGCCCTGCGGGCGGTCGCCTAATCACCACTGGATTCCGGGAGATCAGTATGCGCGAAGTCGTCGTCGTCAGCGGGGTGCGGACCCCGATCGGGACGTTCGGAGGAAGCCTGAAGGACCTGCCGCCGACGCAACTCGGCGCCCTGGTCGTGGCCGAAGCGATGAAGCGGGCTGCCGTCAAGGGCGAAGAGATCGGCCATGTCGTGTTCGGCCACGTGCTCAACACCGAGCCGAAGGACATGTATCTGGGGCGCGTTGCGGCAGTCAACGGTGGCGTGGCGAAGGAGACTCCGTGCCTCACGCTGAACCGGCTCTGCGGCAGCGGGCTGCAGGCGATCGTGTCCGCCGCCCAGACGATCATGCTCGGCGACGCGGACATCGCGATCGGCGGCGGCGCGGAGTGCATGTCGCGCGGTCCGTACATCATTCCGAGCGGCCGCTGGGGCCAGCGCATGGGCGACATGAAGGCGATCGACATGATGGTCGGAGCGCTGCACGACCCGTTCGACGTCGTGCACATGGGCGTGACCGCCGAGAACGTGGCGGCGAAGTGGGGCATCACCCGCGAAGAGCAGGACCAGTTGGCGGTCGAGAGCCATCGCCGCGCTGCCAGCGCGACCAAGGCGGGCCACTTCAAGAGCCAGATCCTGCCGATCGAAGTGAAGGGCAAGAAGGGACCGACGGTGTTCGACACCGACGAGCACTTCCGCGAAGGCACGTCGATGGCTGACATGGCGAAGCTGAAGCCGGTGTTCGTCAAGGAGAACGGTACTGTCACGGCGGGCAACGCGAGCGGCATCAACGACGGCGCGGCGGCGGTCGTGATGATGGAGCGCTCGGTGGCCGAGAAGCGCGGACTGAAGCCGATGGCGCGGCTCGTCGCGTACGGGCACGCCGGCGTCGACCCCAAGTACATGGGCATCGGCCCGGTGCCGGCGTCGAGAATGGCGCTGGAGCGCGCGGGAATCACAGTGTCGCAGCTCGACGTGATCGAGGCCAACGAGGCTTTCGCGGCGCAGGCCTGCGCGGTCGCGAAGGACCTGGGGTTCCCGGCCGACAAGGTCAATCCGAATGGCAGCGGCATCTCGCTGGGCCATCCAATCGGCGCGACCGGCGCCATCATCACGGTGAAGGCGCTGTACGAGCTGCAGCGGACTGGCGGTCGCTACGCGTTGGTCACCATGTGCATCGGCGGTGGCCAGGGGATCGCGGCCATCTTCGAGCGGATGTAAGCTTGGTTCTCCATCCCGGCCGGAGGGGGCACTGCCCGCCGGACCGGGACTCCGAGGGTTCCTGTTGCGACCGATGAGTCCTGACGCGTTCTTCCAATGGCGGCGGCGCCTGCTCATTTCAGCGGGCTGCGCAGCCGTCGCGCCGGCGCTGGCGGCCGCGGCCGAGGCACCGGCGCCGAACGACGCGCTGAAGGAACTCCTGGCCGAGCGCCGGTCGATCTGGCTGGTTCGCGGCAACGAGCAGCTCGAGGCGACGTACTGGAGCGCCGAGCGCGGCTACGACCGCGAGCAGTACCTGCAGATCTGCTGGGCCCTGCGCGACGTCCAGGCCGACCGCGTCTTTCCAATCGACCACGGATTGCTCGACGTGCTCGCCGGCCTGCAGGTGTGGCTGGCGAACAGCGGCGTCCGCGCTCCGCTCGAGATCCACTCGGGATACCGGACGCGCACCACGAACCAGAAACTCGAAGGCGCGGCGCTCGCCTCGCGCCACCTGCTCGGCAAGGCCGCCGACGTCACCGTGCCCGGCGTGAAGAACGTTCGCCTCGCCGGAATGGCTAGCGTGCTGGGCCGCGGCGGGACGGGCTTCTATCCCGGCCGCAATTTCGTCCACATCGACACGGGCGACGAGCGCATCTGGATCACGCCGCCGAAGGCTGGCTGATCGCGCGCGCTTCGTTCGTGAACCACGCCAGGATGCCGTCCAGGCGCGCATAGTTGAGCGCGTACGTGGCCTGCTGGTGCACGATGGGCTTGGCCCGGTAGGCCACGGAAATCCCGGCGAGCTTCATCATTCTTCAGGTCGTTTGCGCCGTCGCCGATCGCAATGGCGCGGCCGGTCGAGCATCCCAGGTGCTCGCACGCCTCGGCGAGCGCGCGTGCCTTTCCGTCGGCATCGATGATCTCGCCGCCCGCCGGCCCGGTCACGCGGCCGGTCAGGCGGCCGTTGATGACCTCGAGTTCGTTCGAGCGCGTGTAGTCGAACCCGAGCCGCTCGCGCATGCGGTCGGTGAAGAACGTGAAGCCGCCGGTGACGAGCAGAGTACGGAGGCCGGCCTTCTGGCACGCGCGGATCAGGTCCTCGGCGCCGGGGTTGAGCCGCAGCTTGTCGTCGAGCACGCGCTGCAGCAGGGTGGCATCCGTCCCTTCGAGCATCGCCACGCGGCGGCGCAGGCTCTCCTTGTAGTCGGCGATCTCCCCGCGCATCGCGGCCTCGGTGATCGCAGCGACTTCCGGTCCCTTGCCGGCGCAGGCGGCGACCTCGTCGAGGCTCTCGATGTTGATCAGCGTCGAGTCCATGTCCATCGCCAGCAGCCGGAAGTCGGACAGCCGTGCCGCCGGATCGACGAACGCGGCATCGAGCTTCCAGTAGCTCGCCAGGCCGGCGACGGCCTTGCGCGTTTCCGGGTCGTCGCGCACTCCGGTGCACCGGGCGGACTGGCGCGAGGTGGTGATGCGCTCCGGCATGCACACGACCTTGAACGTGTCGAGCGCCTCGGCGTTGATGTTGGGGCCCAGCAGGACGAGGTCTTTCATGGCGGCCCGAGTTTAGTGAACCTGGCTCGGCGCGGAGGGGACGCGTTCAGCACAGCGCCCGGAAGACCTCGCGCAGCCGCGCCAGGCGCGCCTCGGGCGTCGCGGTCTTCTCCTCGATGCGCAGCCGGGTCGGGCCGGCGAGGCGCATGGTGCGCGACTTCTGCATCAGCGCGATGAGCTTCGCCGTTTCGAAGGATGGCTCCGGGACGAAGTTGATCACGATCGCCTCGCCCGACGCGTCGATCTTCTTCACGCCCAGGGGCTCCGCGAGCAGCCGCAGGCGGTGCGTGTCGATCAGCGCCTTGCCGGCCTCCGGCAGCTTGCCGTAGCGATCGACCAGTTCCTCCTGCAGCCGGATCAGGTCGTCCTCGTCGTCGCAGCTGGCGAGCTTCTTGTACATCGACAGCCGCTGGTGCACGTCGCTGACGTAGTCGGGCGGGAGCAGTGCGGGAACGTGCAGGTTGATCTCGGTGACGGCCGCGAGGGGGGCGAGCAGGTCCGGCTCGCGGCCCGAGCGCAGCGCGCGCACGGCCGCGTTCAGCATCTGCGTGTAGAGGTCGAACCCGACCTCCTGCATGTTGCCGCTCTGGTTCTCCCCGAGGACCTCGCCCGCGCCGCGGATCTCCAGGTCGTGCATCGCAAGGTAGAAACCGCTGCCGAGCTCCTCGAGGTTCTGGATCGCCTCCAGGCGCTTCTCGGCGTTCTTCGTCAGTCCGCCTTCGTCGGGCACCATCAGGTAGGCGTAGGCCTGGTGGTGCGAGCGACCGACCCGGCCGCGCAACTGGTGCAGCTGGGCCAGCCCGAACTTGTCGGCGCGGTGGATGATGATCGTGTTCGCGGTCGGCACGTCGATGCCGGTCTCGATGATCGTCGAGCACAGCAGGACGTTGAAGCGCTGGTGGTAGAAGTCGCGCATCACGCGCTCGAGGTCGCGTTCCCCCATCTGGCCATGGGCGATCTCGATGCGTGCCTCGGGCAGCAGTTCCGCCAGCCGCGCGCGCCGGTTCCCGATCGTCTCGACCTCGTTGTGCAGGAAGTACACCTGGCCGCCGCGCTTGAGCTCGCGCAGGACCGCCTCGCGCACCAGGCTCGCCGATTCCTTGCGCACGAACGTCTTGATCGCGAGTCGCCTCTGCGGGGCGGTCGCGATGACCGAGAACTCGCGGATTCCCTCGAGCGACAGCGCGAGCGTGCGCGGGATCGGCGTCGCGGTCAGCGTCAGGACGTCCACTTCCGCGCGCAGCGCCTTGAAGCGTTCCTTCTGCCGCACGCCGAACCGGTGTTCCTCGTCGATGATGACCAGCCCGAGGTTGGCGTAGCGGATGTCGTTCGAGAGCAGCTTGTGCGTCCCGATCACGACGTCGACCGTGCCCTTGGCGATGCCTGCGATCGCTTCCCCGACTTCCCTGGCCGAGCGGAAGCGCGACAGCTCCACCACCTTGACCGGCCATTCGGCGAAGCGGTCGCGGAACGTCTCGACGTGCTGCTCGGCGAGCAGCGTGGTCGGACAGAGGACCGCGACCTGCTTGCCGCCGGCGACGGCCGCGAACGCGGCGCGCAGCGCAACCTCGGTCTTGCCGAAGCCGACGTCGCCGCACACCAGCCGGTCCATCGGGAATCCGGCGCTCATGTCCTTCAGCACGGCGTCGATCGCCGCCTGCTGGTCAGGCGTCTCCTCGAAGCCGAATCCCTCGGCGAACGCCTCGTAGTCGTGCTGGCTGAACTCGAACGCGTGGCCCTTGCGCGCGGCACGCAGCGCATAGAGGTTCAGCAGTTCGGCGGCGGTGTCGCGCACCTGCTTCGCTGCCTTCTTCCGCGCCTTGTCCCAGTCGGCTCCGCCCAGCTGGTGCAGTGGCGCGGCGTCGGGATCGGCGCCGCTGTAGCGGCCGATCAGGTGCAGCTGCGCCACCGGGACGTACAGGCTTGCCTCGTTGGCGTACTCGAGGCGCAGGAACTCGGTTGCCCCTTCGCCCAGGTCCATCGTCTCCAGGCCCAGGTAGCGGCCGATGCCGTGCTCGACGTGCACTACCGGATCGCCCACGCGCAACTCCGCGAGGTCGCGGATCATCGCCTCGACGTTGGACGCGCGTTCGCGCTGCTTGCCGCGCAGCCTCCGCGGGCTGGAGGCGTAGAGCTCGGTCTCGGTGACGACGGCCAGCCCGCGGTCGCGCAGGACGAAGCCTTCGTGCAGCGGAGCGACACCGAGCGCAAGCCGCGCGTCGGACGCCACGAAGGCGGCGAAGTCAGCGTTGTCCGCGTACCGCAGGTTGTATTCGGCAAACATCTGCCCGATCGTTTCGCGCCGGCCGGCGGCGTCGGCGACGATCAGCAGGCGGCCGCCAAAGCGCGTCGCGTAGTCGCGCAGCCTCTGCACGGGATCGTCGGCGCGCCGCTCGACTGCGAGCGCCGGCAGCGGCTCGAAGCTCGCGTGGGCGCCTTCGTTCAGGGCGATCCGTCCGAGCGCCTTGGCGTGCGCGAAGAACTGTTCCGCGTTCAGGAAGAGGTCGGCCGGCGGCAGGATCGGGCGGGACGCGTCGCGCGCGAGGAAGCGATGCCGTTCGCTGGTCTCGTTCCAGAAGCGCTGGATGGCGGCCTCGATGGCGCCGTGCATGGCGACCACGGCGTCCGCGGGCAGGTAGTCGAACAGCGTCGCCGTCGCGTCGAAGAACAGAGGCAGGAAGTACTCGATGCCCTGCGACGCGATGCCGTTGCCGACGTCCTTGTAGACGCTCGACCGGCTCGGATCGCCTTCGATCCGGTCGCGCCAGCGCCGGCGGAACGCCTGCCGCGCCGCTTCGTCGATCGGGAACTCCCGCCCGGGCAGCAGGCGGATGTCCGGGACCGGATAGAGGCCGCGCTGCGTGTCCGGATCGAACGCCCGGATCGTCTCCAGCTGGTCGTCGAGCAGGTCGAGCCGGTAGGGCAGCGCTGAACCCATCGGGAACAGGTCGAGCAGTCCGCCGCGGATCGCGAACTCGCCCGGTGCGACCACCTGCGAAACGTGCTGGTAGCCGGCGAACACGAGCTGGGTCCGCAGCGCCTCGACGTCCACCTTCTGGCCCTGCCGGAAGAAGAAGGTGTGGCCGGCGACGTATTGCGGGGGCGCCATGCGGTGCAGCGCCGTGGTCGCGGGAACGACGAGCACGTCCATCCCGCCGGCGGCCGGCTGGCTCAGGCGGTACAGCGTCTCCAGCCGCTCGGACACGAGGTCCTGGTGCGGCGACAGGGTGTCGTAGGGCAGCGTCTCCCAGTCCGGCAGCGGACGGACGGTCAGCGTGGGCTCGAAGTAGCGGATTTCGTCGACGAGGCGCTGCGCGTCGAGCGCGTCGGCCGCGACCACGACCAGCAGGCGCCTCGCCGTCCGCGCAGCAGTCGCGGTCTCCGCCAGCAGCAGCGCGTCGCCGGAACCCGGCGGCCGCGCGATGGCGACACGGGTCCCTGCGGACGGAAGCGTCTGCGGGGAGAGGCCCGACAGCGGGGCCGCGGGCGCGGCGGTGGGGACTTCGTGATTCACAAATGAAAAACGGCAGCCGAGCCACGCTCGCGAGCTGCCGAACTCGGTCGCTATTATACGAAGCAGTTTCGATTCCACCCGGGCCGGGATCCGCGTTGCGTCACTCCGTTCGTTACTTCGGACTCATCCCTGCGGCGGGCGTGGGCTCCCGCATGGGGGCCGACAGCGGTCCGAAGCAGTACCTGGCGCTCGGCGGCAAGCCGATGCTCGAACACTCGATCGACGCGATGCTGACCGATGCGCGCATCGAGCGTGTGTTCGTCGTCGTCGCGCCGTCCGACACGCGGTGGCCGTCGATCCGTGCCGATGCGGCGCGCGTCGAGTTCCTTCCGGTCGGTGGCGCGTCGCGCGCGGAGTCCGTGCGCAACGGGCTCGATGCGATCGCCGGGCGCGTCGAGGACAACGACCGCGTGCTCGTGCACGATGCCGCGCGCCCGTGCCTCGGTGCGGCACAGCTGACAGGACTGATCGACGGGGCCGGCGGCGAGGACGGTGGCGGACTGCTCGCCGTGCCGTTGAGCGATACGCTGAAGCGCGGCGATGACGGCCGCGTCGCAGCGACGCTCGACCGCTCGTCGCTCTGGTGCGCGCAGACGCCGCAGTTGTTCCGCTTCGGATCCCTGCGCGCGGCGCTGGCGTCGGGCTCGCTGGCAGGCATCACCGACGAGGCCAGCGCGATGGAGCGCGCCGGCCACGCGCCGCGTCTCATCGCGGGCGTTACGTCGAACCTGAAGGTCACCACGCCCGAGGACATCGTCCTCGCCGGCGCGGTCCTGAAGGCGCAGGGACGTCTCTAGATCGGGAAGGACGGCATGAAGATCCGGGTGGGGCAGGGCTTCGACGTGCACGCGCTGGTTCCGGGCCGGCGGCTCGTGATCGGCGGCGTGGAGATCGCCCACGAGCGCGGACTGCTCGGGCACTCGGACGCGGACGTGCTGCTGCACGCGATCACCGATGCCATTCTCGGCGCGGCCGCGCTGGGCGACATCGGACGCTTGTTTCCCGACCATGACCCGAAGTTCCGCGACGCCGACAGCCGGGCGCTGCTGCGGACCGCCGTGGCGCGCGCCGGCGCGGCCGGCTGGCGCGTCGGCAACGTCGACGCGACGGTGATCGCGGAGCGGCCGCGGATCGGCCCGCACGTGGCGGCCATGTGCGCGGCGATCGCGGCGGAGTGCGGCATCGACGCCGGCGCCGTGAACGTCAAGGGCAAGACCAGCGAGAAGCTCGGCTACCTGGGGCGCGGCGAGGGCATCGCCGCACAGGCCGTGGTGCTGCTGTTCGCCGACTGAAGCGGATCGCTAGAGCGCCGGGAGCGCCAGTTCGGCGCGCAGCCCGTGGGGCGCGTTGGCGAGCAGGCGGAGGTCGCCCCCGTGCATGCGCGCGATGCGCTGCACGATCGGAAGGCCGAGTCCCGCGCCGCCGCTGCCCGAACGCGCCGCCTCTCCGCGCTCGAACGGCCGCATCAGGCGCTCGATCTGGTCCGTGGGCACGCCCGGTCCGTTGTCGGCGATGCCGACGATCGCCGTGTCGTCGTCGCGCAGCAGGCTGACGGTGACGCTGAGCACGCCCGACTTCGGATCCCGTCCGTAGCGCGCGGCATTCGTCAGCAGGTTGTCGACGGCGCGATCCAGTTCGGTCCGGTGCCCGCGCACCTTCACCGTGGGCGCCAGGCGCAGGTCGACGCGCGACAGCGGCTGCGTATCGATGCGCGCGCGCCGCACCGCCGCTTCGAGCAGTGGCGCGAGTTCGATGTCCTCGGCCGGCGCCTGCGGCTCCTTGCGCGCGTAGTCGAGGAACTGGTGCACGATGCCGTCGATCTGTTCGATGTCGCCGGCCATCGCGTCGCGCGCCTCCTCGGGCACGTTGGCCATCTCGACTTCCAGTCGCAGTCGGGTCAGCGGCGTGCGAAGGTCGTGGGAGATCCCCGCCAGCAGCACCGCGCGGTCGGCTTCGAGCTTGCCGAGGTCGGCGACCATGCGGTTGAAGCTCTCGTTGACCGTGCGGATCTCGACAGGTCCCGTTTCAGGCAGCGGCGCCGGCTGGCGGCCGCTGCCGAGGTCGGCCGCCGCGCGCGAAAGCTGCGCCAGCGGCCGGTTGATCAGCCGGGTGATGAGGACGGCGCCGATCAGCGACAGCAGCAGCGCCACCGCGGCCCAGCCGATCCACTGTGTGCCGTACGTCCGCGCCGCCGGGTCGCGGTCGATGAACACCCAGTACCGGTCGTCGTCGAGTGCAAGGCTCACCCACAGCCCGCGAACGCCGTTCACCTCGGAGGCGACCTGGGTGTCGGGGCCGAGCCGGTCGACGATGCCCTTCGCCGCCAACTGGATCAGGGGCGCCTCGCTCACCGGCGCGACGGTGTCGGTCGGCTCGAGCGTGTAGATGCGGATGCCTTCGTTGGCCGCCAGTTCGGCGAGCAGGTCGCGCCTCACGAAGGGATCCGAGTAGAGCAGCGCGGCGCGCGTGACGTTGACGACGGACACGACCTGCTGCGCGATGTTCTGCGCGCGCGGAGCACGCTCGAACATGCGGAAGCTCTGGATCCACGCCCCGAGGCTGGCGACGATCAGCAGCAGCACGAGGAGCAGCGTTCGCCAGAAGAGCGAGGGCGAACGCAGGGACGGGCCTGGCATTGAGTCTAGCCCTCGCCGTCGGGGATGAACACGTACCCGAGACCCCAGACGGTCTGGATGTAGCGCGGCTTCGACGGATCCGCCTCGACGATCTTGCGCAGCCGCGAAACCTGGACGTCGAGGCTGCGGTCGAACGCCTCGTATTCGCGGCCGCGCGCCATCTCCATCAGCTTCTCGCGCGACAGCGGCACGCGCGGGTGGCGCGCGAAGGCCTTCAGCACCGCGAACTCGCCGGTGGTCAGCGCGACGTCCTCGCCATTCCTGGTCAGGCTGCGGGTCGCGAGGTCGAGCACGAACTCGCCGAAGTGCACTGGTTCGGTGTCCGCGGACGGTGCGCCCGGCGCGTCGTCCGGCGCCTGGCGCCGGAGCACCGCGTTGATGCGGGCGAGCAGCTCGCGCGGATTGAACGGCTTCGGGAGATAGTCGTCGGCCCCCATCTCGAGGCCGACGATGCGGTCGATGTCCTCGCCCTTGGCCGTCAGCATCACGATCGGGGTGTTGTCGCTGGCGCCGCGCAGCCGGCGCAGGATCGACAGCCCGTCCTCCCCCGGCATCATCAGGTCGAGGATCAGCAGGTCGAACCGCTCGCGCATCCACAGCCGGTTCATCGACGGCCCGCCGTCGGCGGTGACGACCGCGAAGCCGTTGTCGCCCAGGTAGCGGCGCAGCAGGTCCCGCAGGCGCGGGTCGTCGTCGACGACGAGGATCTTCGGTGGACCGTTGCGCGTCATGGTGTCCGGGCGTGATCGAATGCCGTGATGCTAGGGGGCAGGGACGCAGCAGGCGCGCTCCTCACACAAAGTGTTACAGAATTTTCGTGGTGCTCGCGCCCGTTGCGCGGACAATTCTTCACCATCGCTGAGCCGCCCACTAGCATTCCGTCCATGGGTCCGCCGTACCTTCGTCACTTTCTCCCGGCACTGCCGCGCGTCCTCGCGGGCGCCCTCATGGTCGCGCTCGCCGGTTCGGCGCTCGCGGCCGGTGGCGTCGATCCAGGCCAGCGGCTGCGCCTGACGCCGGAACAGCGGCGCGACATGTGGGAGCGCATGTCGCCCGAACAGCGCGACGCCTGGCGCGGCGCGCGTTCACAGGACGAGCGCCAGCGCGCCTGGGAAGGACTCTCGCCGGACCAGCGGCGCGACATGTGGGAACGGCTGTCGCCCGAGCAGCGCGAAATGATGCTGCGCCGGCTGCCACCCGAGCAGCGGCGCGACATGTGGCACAACATGTCGCCCGACGATCGCAACGCGATGCGTCATCGCTTCACCGAACAGCGTCCGTCGGATCCCGGCGCCGGTCCGCCGCCGCGTCCGATGCACCAGATGTCTCCCGAGGAACGGCAGCGGCTGCGCGAGCAGATCCGCGAAGCGCAGCGCGACGTCTACCGGGGAAAGGGCAACGAAGGCAGGCGGTGAGCGCGACGAGCGATTGCGGGCGCGCCTGATCGCGTTTGCGGCGCGGCCGTTCGCTAGAATCGGCCGACTTCCCCTGTCCGCCGGACTCGCTCCGTCGGCTCCCGCATGACCGCTCCCGTCATCCTCGCGATCGATACCGCGACCGAGCTGTGTTCGGTGGCCTTGCTGCGCGCGGAACTCGTGGAGCGCAGCGAGACCGTCGGACAGAAGCACTCGGACCGCGTGCTGCCGCTGATCGACGCCGTGCTGCGCGAGGGCGGCCTGCAGCTCACCGACGTCGACGCCTTTGCGTTCGGCGCAGGCCCCGGCTCGTTCACCGGACTGCGGATTGCCTGCGGGGTCGTGCAGGGCCTGGCGTATGCGTGCAAGCGGCCGGTGGTGGGCGTCGGCAACCTGCGCGCGCTCGCGGCCGCTGCGTTCGCACGGCATCCGCGTGCCGCCGTCGCCCTGGTCGCGTTCGATGCACGGATGCACGAGGCGTACTGCGGGGTGTACCGCAACGACGACGTCGTGTCGGAGCTTCGTGCGCCCGCGCTCGAGTCGCCTGCGGCGCTCGATTCGATTCGCCGCGAAGCCGGCGCCGACCTCGTGGCCGGCGACGCACTCAGCGTCTTCCGCGAGGCCTGGGGCACGCCGGCGGCTGACTGGCTGCCGGAGCTTCGCGGCGGCGCTGGCGACATTGCGCGGCTCGCCCGCATCGACTTCGGGCGCGGCCTCGCAGTGACGGCCGCAGAGGCGATGCCGCTCTACGTCCGCGACCGCGTGGCCCTGACGATCGACGAGCGACGGCAGAAGGTCTCCATGAGCGCCGCACGGCCGCTCCGAAGGCGCTCGCTCCCCCTGGGGGAGGGCGCGCAGCGCCAAGGGGGCAAGATGAGCGCGCTGCCCCGGCCGGACGAGGATCGCTACGTCCCCATGACGGAGGCGGACCTCGACGCGGTCGCCGCCGCGGAGAAGGAGATCTACCCCTTTCCGTGGACGCGCGGCAACTTCCACGACGCGCTGCACGCCGGCTACAGCGCCTGGGTCCTGCGCGACGCCACGGGCCAGGTGGCGGCCTACAGCGTGATGATGATGGCGCTCGACGAGGCCCACCTGCTGAACATCAGCGTCGCGCGCCATGCCCAGCGCCGCGGCCTGGGCTGGCAGACGCTGGACTGGATGGCAGACGTCGCCCGCGGCCACGGCGGCCGCACGATGCTGCTCGAGGTGCGACCGACCAACGACGCGGCGCTGCGCCTGTACCAGCGCTATGGGTTCGAGCGGATCGGAGTGCGGCGCGGCTACTACCCGGCACACGGCGGGCGCGAGGATGCGATCGTCATGAGGATCGCGCTGTGACGCTCGACGCTCGCCGGCACCGGCTGTGGCAGGCGATGGGCCTCGGCCCCGTGTGGCAGCAGCGAAATCCGGCGGCGGCGGCGTGGGGCAGCCAGACCGTCGACCCTCGCGCTGACCGCATCGCGCACCTCGGGTGGGACGAACTGGCGGCCGAGACCGCGCAGTGCCGTGCCTGCCCGCTGGGTGAAGCGCGCAGGCAGGCCGTGTTCGGCGTCGGCTATCGGCACGCGGAGTGGATGCTGGTTGGCGAGGCGCCGGGCGCGGAGGAGGACGCGCGCGGGGAGCCCTTCGTCGGCCAGGCCGGCAAGCTGCTCGACAACATGCTGGCCTCGATCGGGCTGACGCGCGAAGGCGAGACGCCGCAGTCGGTGTTCATCGCCAACGTGCTGAAGTGCCGCCCGCCGAACAACCGGAATCCGGAGCCGTCGGAAGTGGCGCAGTGCCAGCCTTTCCTGCGTCGCCAGGTCGAACTCGTCAATCCGAAGCTGGTCGTGGTCATGGGCCGCTTCGCGGCGCAGGCGCTCCTCGGCACCGACGCCAGCATCGCCAGCCTGCGCGGCCAGGTGCATCACATCGATGTCGCCGGCCGGCGCGTGCCGGTGGTGGTGACGTACCACCCGGCCTACCTGCTGCGCAGCCTCGGGGACAAGGCCAAGTCGTGGGCCGACCTCTGCTTCGCGCGCGACGTGCACGCGCGCGCAGCCGCGGGCTGACCGCCGGCGTCAGTGCTTCAGCTGGCCGATCAGCGCGATCGAGTCGAACTGCCGCTGGTTGTAACGGTGCCGGATGATGACCAGCACCATCGACACCGCCACGAACAGGCCGAACAGCAGCATCACCGACCGGATCGACAGGTCGAACCACACCAGCAGCGCGTAAAGGCCGAGCATCACGAGGATGCTCAGGTTCTCGTTGAAGTTCTGCACGGCGATCGAGTGGCCCGCGGACAGCAGCACGTGGCCGCGATGCTGGAGGAGCGCGTTCATCGGCACGACGAAGTAGCCCGCCAGGCCACCGATCACCATGAGGATGACGCACGCGATCAGCAGGAACCAGCTCATCGAGGCAAAGCCGAAGTGGACGTCCCCGGCCGGCGCGAGCGCCGGCGTGTAGAACGCGGCCAGCGCGACGATGACCCCCATGGCGGTGCCGATCGGCAGCACCCGCATCGACTGCTTCAGCGCGACGGTGGATGCGGCGTAGACGGCTCCGATGGCGATTCCGAGCGCGACGACGGCCTGCAGGATCGCCGCACGCGACAGGTCGAGGCCGAGCACCTGCTCGGCCCACTTCAGCACGATGAACTGCAGCGTGGCACCCGCGCCCCAGAAGAGCGTGGTCACGGCGAGCGAGATCTGCCCGAGCTTGTCGCGCCACAGCACGCTGCAGCAGTGGGCGAAGCCGACCAGCAGCTTCCACGGATGGACGTGCTGCTTGGCGTAGCGGGCGCCGGTGTCCGGAATGCCGAGGTTGAACAGCGTGGCGATCACGTACACGCTCGTGATCACCGCGATGGCCGATTCGGCGGGCAGGTCGATGTCGGTGTCGATCATCGGCATGTCGAACGCCAGCAGCCAGTCCGCGATGCGCGGGCTGATCAGGATGCCGCCGAGCAGGAAGCCGACGATGATGGACGTCACCGTCAGTCCCTCGATCCAGCCGTTGGCGACGACCAGTTTCTCCGGCGGCAGCAGCTCGGTCAGGATTCCGTACTTGGCGGGCGAGTAGGCCGCCGCACCGAAGCCGACGACCGCGTAGGCCAGCAGCGGGTGGGCGCCGAAGAGCATCAGGAGGCAGCCGCCGATCTTGATCAGGTTCGTGATGAACATGACCCTGCCCTTGGGGAACGAGTCGGCGAAGGCGCCGACGAAGGCCGCCAGCGCGACATAGGACACGACGAAGAACAGCTTCAGCATCGGCGTCATCCACGCCGGCGCGTCGATCTCGCGCAGCAGCGCGATCGCGGAAATGAGCAGGGCGTTGTCGGCCAGCGACGAGAAGAACTGCGCGGCCATGATGGTGTAGAAGCCGCGGTTCATGGGCGTGGCGGGTCCGCAGCGAAGCGCGATGCGGGCAAGTCGAAGTGTCTCCAGTGTGGCAGCAACCGCGGTCCGCGCTCTTTACCGATGGCGCGTTGACCGGCGGATCGTTATAGCACGTAGCCCCTGCGGCGGACCCGCCATCGGCATCGCTATGCTATGCGCCTGCGTCTTCCGTCGCGCGCTCCGTCGCCCACCGTGCCCCGTCCCATCCTTGCCACCGTCGACCACGGCGCGTTGCGCCACAACCTCGCCCGCGCGCGCGACGCGGCGCGCGGACGGTTCGTCTGGGCTGTGGTCAAGGCGAACGCGTACGGGCACGGTCTCACGCGCGCGCTGCGCGCCTTCGCGGAGGCGGACGGACTCGCGCTGCTCGACCTGGACGAGGCCAGGCGCGCGCGCGAGGCGGGGTGGCGCAAGCCCATCCTCCTGCTCGAAGGGTGCTTCGAGGCCGCGGACCTCGCCGCCTGCTCTGACCACGACCTGACGACGGTGGTTCACTGCGGCGAGCAACTCGAGATGCTCGAACACCATCGTCCGGCGCGCCCGGTGTCGGTTCACCTGAAGCTCAACACCGGCATGAACCGCCTCGGCTTCCGGCCGCAGCGCGCGGTCCAGGCCTATGAGCGGCTGCGCGGGCTTCACTCGGTGCGCGAGCTGACGCTGATGATGCATTTCGCCAACGCCGACCGCCCGCACGAAGCGACGGGGCCGGCCTCGGTCGCGGAACAGCTCGACGAGTTCGAGGGCATCACGGCCGAGTGGCCGGAGCCGCGCAGCCTCGCGAACTCGGCCGCGCTCTTCCTGCGCCCGGAGGTCGGCGGCGATTCGGTGCGTCCCGGGATCTCGCTCTACGGCGGCGCCACCGACGAGCATCACCCGGCGGCTTCGCTGGGACTGCGCGCGGCGATGGCGCTGACGTCGCGGATCATCGGCGTGCAGACGATCGAGGCAGGGGCGGCCGTCGGGTACGGCGCGCGCTTCGTCGCGCAGCGACGCGCGCGGATCGGCGTCGTGGCGTGCGGCTACGCCGACGGCTATCCGCGCCACGCCCCGGACGGCACGCCGGTCATCGTGGCCGGGGTCCGCGTCCCGCTCGCGGGCCGCGTCTCGATGGACATGATCACCGTGGACCTGACCCACGTGCCGGAGGCCGGCGTCGGCTCGCCCGTCGAGTTGTGGGGCGCGCAGTTGCCGATCGACGAAGTGGCCAATGCCGCCGGCACCGTCGGGTACGAGTTGATGTGCGCGCTGGCGCCGCGCGTGCCGGTCGTCGAGGCCGGATGATGGCCAAGGCCAGGACCCAGTACGTGTGCTCCGAGTGCGGCGGCGCCAGCCCCAAGTGGCAGGGGCAGTGTCCGCACTGCAACGCCTGGAACACGCTGAGCGAAGCGCGCGTCGAGGCGCCGGTCGAGCATCGGTACGCGCCGCTCGCGCCGACGGCGTCGGTGCAGTCGCTCAAGCAGGTGCAGGCGAAGGAGATGCCGCGCGTGCCCTCGGGCATCGACGAATTCGACCGGGTGCTCGGCGGCGGCCTGGTCGAGGGCGGCGTGGTCCTGATCGGCGGCGATCCGGGCATCGGCAAGTCGACGCTGCTGCTGCAGTCGCTCGCCGCGCTGTCGTCCGCCACGTCGGTGCTGTACATCAGCGGCGAGGAATCGGCGCCGCAGATCGCGTTGCGCGCTCGGCGGCTCGGGCTGGAAGCCGGCGGCGTGCGGTTGCTGGCCGAGATTTCGCTCGAGCGGATCATCGCGACCGTGCTGGAGGAGAAGCCGGCGGTCGTCGTGGTCGATTCGATCCAGACCGTGTACTCGGAGCAGCTGCAGTCGGCCCCCGGGTCGGTGTCGCAGGTGCGGGAGTGCGCCGCGCAGCTGACCCGCATGGCGAAGCAGGCCGGGTTGACCCTGATCCTGGTGGGCCATGTCACCAAGGAGGGCTCGCTCGCCGGTCCCCGCGTGCTCGAGCACATGGTCGACACGGTCCTGTACTTCGAGGGCGACACGCACTCGTCGTTCCGCCTGATCCGCGCGTTCAAGAACCGCTTCGGTGCGGTGAACGAACTCGGCGTGTTCGCGATGACCGACCGCGGGCTGAAGGGCGTCAGCAACCCGTCGGCGCTGTTCCTGTCGCAGCACGACGCTCAGGTCGCCGGGTCGTGCGTGATGGTGACGCAGGAAGGCACGCGGCCGCTGCTGGTCGAGGTGCAGGCGCTGGTCGACACCGCCCACGTCCCGAATCCGCGCCGCCTGTCGGTCGGGCTCGATCCCCAGCGCCTGGCGATGCTGCTCGCGGTCCTGCATCGCCACGCCGGCATCGCAGCCTTCGATCAGGACGTGTTCGTCAATGCGGTCGGCGGTGTCCGCATCGCCGAGCCGGCGTCCGACCTGGCGGTGCTGCTCGCCATCGTCTCGTCGATGCGCAACAAGCCCCTGCCACGCGGACTGGTCGCGTTCGGTGAGGTGGGACTGGCGGGTGAAATCAGGCCGGCGCCGCGCGGCCAGGAGCGGCTGCGCGAGGCCGCCAAACTGGGCTTCTCGATGGCGTTGATTCCCAGGGCGAACGCTCCACGGCACGCGATCGAGGGGCTCGAAGTGATCGCCGTCGACCGGCTCGAGCACGCGCTGGCGCGCGTGCGCCCGGAGCACTGACGGTCACTTCAGCAGGGCACGCGCGGCGGCGAGGCCGCTGCGCACGGCCGATTCGAGCGTGGACGGATAGTCGCTCGCCGTCCAGTCGCCGGCGAGCACGAAACCGGGCACGCGCGTCGCATTCGGCGGTCGGTGCAGCCCGGGGCGCGCGGCCAGCGTCGCCCGCTTCTCGACGATCGCGCGCGCTGCGCGCGGCCTCGGGAGTCCCAGTTCGCGCGTGAGCTGCCCTGCAACAGCGTCGCACAGCGCGGACAACGGTTCGTCGTCGTGTGCGCCGCTCGCGCTGACGACGACGGCGACCACGCCGCGGTTCGCGGGATCCAGCGCGCCGCGGTCGAAGACCCACTGGCCGTACGCGCGCTGCCCGGCGTCATCCAGCAGGGCCGTGAATCCGCGCGGCAGCGGCACATCGACGTCGTACTTCAGGTAGACGGTGCAGATCGGCTGGTAGTCGAAGTCCCGGACGGCGTCGAGCGCATCGGACAGCGCGGGCGCGAAGGCCGACCCGATGCGACCCAGCTGGGCTGGCGGCGCGGCGTAGACGACGGCGTCGAAACGGCCGAGTCCAGGCTCGAGAAGGAAGCCGTCATCGGCCGGGCCGATCGCTTCCACCCGGGTGCCGCGCCGCACGGCGCCGCCGTGCGCGGACACAAAGCGTTCCACGGCCTCGGGCAGCAGTGCCGACAGGTCGCTGCGGGGCAGCCACAGCATCGAGGCGGCGCTGTCCGCGCCGAGGCTGTCGCGCAGCACGTTCGCGAACACCTGGGCGGACGCCTCGCAAAGCGGGGTGTTGAGCGCGGCGATGCACAGCGGACGCCAGACGCGTGCGATCGCGGCGTCGCCCTGTCCGTGCCCGGCGAGCCAGCCCGCGGCATCGCGATCCGGCCCGACCTGCCAGCGGTCGGCCTCGAGCTCCCCGAGCAGGCGCGCCATCGCCCAGCGGTCGCGCCACGCGAGTCCGCGCGCGCCGAGCAGCGCGGTGACCAGGTGCCACGGCGCGGGCAGCCGCGACGCCGTGATCCTGAACCCATCGGGATAGGCGAGCTCGAACGGGCGCCGCTCGACCAGGCGATCGATGTCGACGCCGACGGTCGCGAGCACCTCCGCGATCGCGCTGTAGGCGCCGATCATCAGGTGCTGGCCGTTGTCGAGCGTGTGGGTGACGGCGTCCAGTTCGAGCGCGACGCGCCGGCCGCGTCCGCCCAGTTCAGCGGCGGCTTCGAACAGCGTGACGTTGGCGCCGGCCGCCGTCAGCGCCGCCGCGGCAGCGCAGCCGGCCCATCCTCCGCCGACGATCGCCGTCGAGCGCGGTCGCGTCACCGCTGGATCCAGGTGCGCCACGCGATCCACAGCTTGCGCAGCGGCGTCAGGGCAACGCGCTGGTGCAGGACCTGGAAGTTCTCGCGTTCGATCTCGTCGAGCAGCGTCGCGTAGATCGCGCCCATGATCAGCCCCGGACGCTGCGCCCGCCGATCAGCGGGGGGAAGCAGCTCGAGCGCCTCGCGGTAGGCGGCGCGCGCGCGCTCGGCCTGGAAACGCATCAGCGGCACGAAGCCGTCGACATAGCGGCCGTTCAGCAGATCCGCCGCACGCACGCCGAAGCGTTGCAGCTCGTCGACCGGAAGGTAGATACGGCCGCGGCGCGCGTCGTCGCCGACGTCGCGGATCACGTTGATCAGTTGCAGCGCCAGCCCGAGGCGGCCGGCGAATTCGAGCGTGCGCGGGTCGGAGTACCCGAAGACAGCGGCAGAGATCTCGCCGACGACGCCCGCGACCAGATGCGCGTAGCGCTTCAGGGCGGCGAAGTCGAGGTAGCGGTTCTGCCGCAGGTCCATCTCCATCCCTTCGAGGATGGCGAGCAGGCGCTCCCGCGTGATGCCGAACGGGCCGTCGATGAACGGCAGCAGCGCCCGCGTCACCGGATGCGTCGGCTCCCGATCGAAGAGCGCCGCGACCTCGCCGCGCCACCATTGAAGCTTGGCCTCGGCGACCGATGGATCGCTGACTTCGTCCACGGCGTCATCGACTTCACGGCAGTACGCGTAGACCGCCGTGATGGCGCGGCGTCGCTCGGCCGGCAGGAACAGGAACGAGTAGTAGAAACTCGAACCACTGGCCGCGGCCTTGCCCTGGCAGTACTCGTCGGGCGTCATGCGGCGTCCGGAACGGCGCGCAGCGCGCGCAGCCCCATCATCGTCCAGTCGCGCGCGGACAGTGCAGGGCGATGCCGGAACACGTCGCCGCCGGCCGCGTCGATGCGCTCGAGGATGCGAAGGCCGCCCTGCACGACGAGGCGCAGTTCGAGTCCGATGCGACCTCCGAGCGCGGGAGCGAGCGGGGCGCCGCTCTCGAGCAGCGCGCGGGCACGGGCCACTTCGAAGGCCATCAGCGCGCGCCAGCGGTCGTCGACCAGCCGGCTGGCGATCTGCGCTTCGTCGATGCCGAAGCGCGCGAGATCCTCACGGGGCAGGTAGACCCGCCCCTTGTCCCAGTCGATCGCGACGTCCTGCCAGAAATTGGTCAGCTGCAGCCCCGTGCAGATCGCGTCGGACATGGCGAGCAGCCCGGGCTCGTCGCGACGGTAGAGCGACAGCAGCAGGCGCCCGATCGGGTTCGCCGAACGTCGGCAGTAGTCGAGGAGCGACGCGTAGTCGGCGTAACGCCTGGTGGTGACGTCCTGCGCGAAGGCAGACAGCAGGTCGTGCAACAGGGGCAGCGGCAGCCCGTGTTCGGACACGGCGGCCGCGAGGTCGGGCCAGCGGGTGGCGGGCGCGTCCAGGTGGTCGAGGTCGTTTCCGAATGCCTGCCAGTTCGCGGAGCCGGTCCTCGGGCAGGGCGTCGCCTTCGTCCGCCACGTCGTCGGCCGTACGCGCGAACCGGTAGATTGCGCGCACCGCGGGCCGCAGCCGCGCCGGCAGCAGCAGCGACGCCACAGGAAAGTTCTCGTAGTGTCCGACCCCCATGTCGACGAAGCTATCACAGCGAGCCGGGGCGCCCGGGTGGCGGAGGTAGTTCCGCTAGAATCCGCGCTTCGTTCCGCGATGGGGTGTGAAGTATCACGCGGTCGCGGCGCGAAGGTGGCGAAATTGGTAGACGCACCAGGTTTAGGTCCTGACGCCTTCACCGGCGTGGGGGTTCGAGTCCCCCCTTCGCACCAGCACTTTGACGCCTTGCCGCCGCTCAGTGCAGAACGTCACTGCAGAACCATTGGCGGCCCAACGAAAAGAACCTGACAAGATGCAACAGACCGTGGAGTCCCTCGGCGCCCTCGAGCGCCGGATCGACCTGACCGTGCCGGCCGAGGCGATCGACAAGGAAGTACAGGCGCGCCTGGCCAAGCTCGCGCGCACCGTGAAGATGCCGGGCTTCCGGCCCGGCAAGGTGCCGCTCAAGATGGTGGCGCAGAACTACGGCGCCCAGGTCCACGCCGAAGTGATGAACGACAAGGTCGGCGAGGCGTTCAGCTCGGCGGTGACCGCCAGCAACCTCCGCGTGGCGGGCGCGCCTCGGCTCGAGCCGCGGGCGGTCGAGGGTTCGCAGGACCTGGCCTTCTCGGCCACGTTCGAGGTCTACCCGGAGATCACGCTCGGCGACCTGTCCGCGGTCGAGGTCCAGCGCGCCGCCTGCCCGATCGGCGATGCCGAGGTCGACCGCACGCTCGAGATCATGCGCAAGCAGCGCGCGACGTACGAAGACGTCGAGCGCGCGGCCGCTGACGGCGACGTCGTCACCGTCGACTTCAAGGGCACGCAGGACGGCACGCCGTTCGATGGCGGCACGGCCACGGACTTTCCGTTTTCCCTGGGCCAGGGCCGGATGCTTCCCGAGTTCGAGACCGCCGTCGGCGGCATGAAGCCGGGCGAGAGCAAGACCTTCCCGCTGACCTTTCCCGACGACTACACCGCGAAGGAACTGGCCGGCAAGACGGTGCAGTTCGAGGTGACGCTGAAGAAGGTGCAGCAGCCCGTGCTGCCGCCGATCGACGCCCAGTTCGCGAAGTCCCTCGGCATCGCCGACGGCGACCTCGGGAAGATGCGGTCCGAGATCAGGACCAATCTCGAGCGCGAAGTGGCGTCGCGGCTGCGCGCGCGGACCAAGGACAGTGTCATGGCAGGCGCTGCTGACGGCCGCGTCGTTCGAGGTGCCGAAGTCGCTGGTCGAGGGCGAGAAGCAGCGTCTCGCCGAGTCGGCGCGCAGCGACCTGGTGGCGCGCGGAATGTCGGCCCAGGACGCGCCGCTGCCGCTGGAACTGTTCCAGCCGCAGGCCGAGCGCCGCGTCCGCCTCGGCCTGCTCCTGGGCGAAGTCGTGCGCACGAACGGACTGCAGCCGCGGCCCGACCAGATCCGCAAGCTGGTCGAGGAGATGGCGCAGAGCTACGAGCGCCCGCAGGAAGTGATCAACTGGTACCTGTCCGATCGCAAGCGCCTGGGCGAACTCGAATCGGTCGCCCTCGAGGACAATGTGGCGAACTGGGTGCTGGAACGGGCGAAGGTCGTGGACACGACGGTTGCATTCGACGAATTGATGGGCCACACAGGCCGCTGACGAGGGCGAGGCAAGGATGATCAAACCTGACATGACGGCGACGGCGCTGGAGCCCCAGGGCCTGGGCATGGTGCCGATCGTCATCGAGCAGAGCGGCCGCGGCGAGCGCGCCTACGACATCTACTCCCGCCTGCTGCGCGACCGGGTGGTGTTCATCGTGGGGCCGATCAACGAGCAGACGGCCAACCTGGTCGTGGCCCAGCTCCTGTTCCTCGAATCCGAGAACCCGGACAAGGACATCTCGCTCTACATCAACTCGCCGGGCGGTTCGGTCAGCGCCGGGCTCGCGATCTTCGACACCATGCAGTTCATCAAGCCGGACGTCTCGACCATCTGCATCGGCATGGCGGCCAGCATGGGCGCGTTCCTGCTCGCGGCCGGGCAGAAGGGCAAGCGGTACACGCTGCCCAACTCCCGCATCATGATTCACCAGCCGCTGGGCGGCGTGCAGGGCCAGGCGGCGGACATCGAGATCCACGCCAAGGAGATCCTGTACCTGCGGGAGCGCCTGAACAGGATCCTCGCCGAGCGCACCGGCCAGCCGGTCGAGAAGATCGCGAAGGACACGGACCGCGACAACTTCATGTCCGGTGAGGATGCCGTAAGCTACGGCCTCGTCGACAAGATCTTTGTCAAACGCGGCGAACAGCCTTAATCTGCACGCGTCTACATAACGAGGTCCCGCCCGCTCCTTTATGTCGGACAAAAAGGGTTCGAGCGAAAAGCTCCTGTACTGCTCCTTCTGCGGCAAGAGCCAGCACGAAGTCAAGAAGCTGATCGCCGGCCCGTCGGTGTTCATCTGCGACGAGTGCATCGACCTCTGCAACGACATCATCCGGGACGAGACGACCGCGGACACCGCCTCGAGCGGCACGCGCTCCGACCTGCCGACTCCGCACGAGATCGGCTCGATCCTCGACCAGTACGTCATCGGGCAGGACAAGGCCAAGCGGATCCTCTCGGTCGCGGTCTACAACCACTACAAGCGCCTGAAGCACATGGGCAGCAAGGATGACGTCGAGCTCGCAAAGAGCAACATCCTGCTGATCGGCCCGACCGGCTCGGGCAAGACGCTGCTCGCGCAGACGCTGGCGCGGCTGCTGAACGTGCCCTTCGTGATCGCCGACGCGACGACGCTGACCGAGGCGGGCTACGTCGGCGAGGACGTCGAGAACATCATCCAGAAGCTGCTCCAGAACTGCAATTACGAGGTCGAGAAGGCCCAGCGCGGCATCGTCTACATCGACGAGATCGACAAGATCTCGCGCAAGAGCGACAACCCGTCGATCACGCGCGACGTCTCGGGCGAGGGCGTGCAGCAGGCGCTGCTGAAGCTGATCGAAGGCACCATCGCTTCGGTGCCTCCGCAGGGCGGCCGCAAGCACCCGAACCAGGACTTCGTCCAGATCGACACGACCAACATCCTGTTCATCTGCGGCGGCGCGTTCGACGGGGTCGAGAAGATCATCCGCAACAGGTCCGAGAAGAGCGGGATCGGCTTCGGCGCCTCGGTGACGAGCGCGAGCGACCGCTCGGTCGGCGACCTGCTGCGCGACGTCGAGCCCGAAGACCTGATCAAGTTCGGCCTGATCCCGGAACTCGTCGGCCGGCTTCCGGTGGTCGCCACGCTGGATGAACTCAGCGAGGAAGCGCTGGTCGAAATCCTCGTCCAGCCCAAGAACGCGCTCGCGAAGCAGTTCCAGCGGCTGTTCCAGATGGAAGGGGTCGAACTGGAAGTGCGCCCGGACGCCCTGCGCGCCATCGCGCGCAAGGCGATCAAGCGCAAGACCGGAGCCCGCGGGTTGCGCTCGATCGTCGAGAGCGTTCTGCTGGACGTGATGTACGACCTGCCCAGCACCCAGAATGTCGTCAAGGTCGTCGTCGACGAGAACACCATCGGCGGCGGCAAGCCGTTGCTGATCTACTCCGACCAGCCGAAGGTCGCCAGCGCCCCGCGCTAGCGATTCCGGCCCGCTCTTTCCGCCTGACTGGCGGGCCCGGCTGACGGGTCCCGTGCGTGCTAGATTGGATCAGAGCCGATTTCGGAGCGCCCTTGCATTCCGCATGCCCGGGCGCATATGCGCTGAAAGTCCATCCGAAGGGAACCATTCCGAATGTCCACACAAATCCTGCCGCCGGAACGCATCACGCTGCCGCTGCTGCCGCTGCGCGACGTGGTCGTGTTCCCGCACATGGTGATTCCGCTGTTCGTCGGGCGCCCGAAGTCGATCCGCGCGCTCGAGGCGGCGATGGAGGCCGGCAAGAGCATCATGCTGGTGGCCCAGAAGAACGCCGCCAAGGATGAGCCGGCCGCCGAAGACATCTACGAGATCGGCTGCGTGGCCAGCATCCTGCAGATGCTGAAGCTGCCCGACGGCACCGTGAAGGTGCTGGTCGAGGGCGCGCAGCGCGCCCGCATCGAGCAGATCGAGGACGGCCCCACCCACTTCACCGCGAACGTGATGCCGATCGTTCCGGAGACGACGCCGACCGCCGAGGTCGAGGCGCTCCGCCGCGCGATCGTCAGCCAGTTCGACCAGTACGTGAAGCTGAACAAGAAGATCCCGGCCGAGATCCTGACCTCGATCGCCGGCATCGACGAGGCGGGGCGGCTGGCGGACACGATCGCCGCGCACCTGCCGCTGAAGCTCGAGCAGAAGCAGAAGATCCTCGAAATGCCGGGCCTGAACGAGCGCCTGGAGCATCTTCTCGCCCAGCTCGAGACCGAGATCGACATCCTGCAGGTCGAGAAGCGCATCCGCGGCCGCGTGAAGCGGCAGATGGAGAAGAGCCAGCGCGAGTACTACCTGAACGAGCAGGTCAAGGCGATCCAGAAGGAACTCGGCGAAGGCGAGGAGGGCGCCGATCTCGAGGAGCTCGAGAAGAAGATCAAGGCTGCCCGCATGCCGAAGGCCGCGCGCGACAAGGCGCAGTCGGAGCTGAAGAAGCTCAAGCTGATGTCGCCGATGTCGGCGGAGGCCACGGTCGTCCGCAACTACCTCGACACCCTGATCGGGCTGCCGTGGAAGAAGCGCAGCAAGATCAACAACGACCTCGCCAACGCCGAGAAGGTGCTGAACGACGACCACTACGGGCTCGAGAAGGTCAAGGACCGGATCCTCGAATACCTGGCCGTGCAGCAGCGCGTCGACAAGGTCAAGGCGCCGATCCTGTGCCTGGTCGGCCCCCCGGGCGTCGGCAAGACCTCGCTCGGCCAGTCGGTGGCACGCGCGACCAACCGCAAGTTCATTCGCATGGCGCTCGGCGGCGTGCGTGACGAGGCCGAGATCCGCGGCCACCGTCGCACGTACATCGGATCGATGCCGGGCAAGATCCTGCAGAACCTCGGCAAGGTCGGCGTGCGCAACCCGCTGTTCCTGCTCGACGAGGTCGACAAGATGGGCATGGACTTCCGCGGCGACCCGGCGTCCGCGCTGCTGGAGGTGCTCGACCCCGAGCAGAACCACACGTTCCAGGACCACTACGTCGAGGTCGACTTCGACCTCTCGGACGTGATGTTCGTCGCCACCAGCAACACGATGAACATACCGCCGGCGCTGCTCGACCGGATGGAAGTGATCCGCCTGTCCGGCTACACCGAGGAAGAGAAGGTCCACATCGCGATGGAGCACCTGCTGCTGAAGCAGATGAAGACCAACGGCCTCAAGGACGGCGAGCTGAACATCACCGAGAGCGCGATCCGCGACATCATTCGCTACTACACGCGGGAAGCGGGCGTGCGTTCGCTCGAGCGCGAGATCAGCAAGATCTGCCGCAAGGTGGTCAAGCAGCTGCTGCTGAAGAGCCAGGACAAGAAGGTCCAGGTGTCGGCGAAGAACCTCGACAAGTTCCTCGGCGTGCGTCGCTACACCTTTGGCATGGCCGAGAAGATGAACCAGGTCGGCCAGGTCACCGGCCTCGCCTGGACCGAGGTTGGCGGCGACCTGCTGACGATCGAGGTCGCCACCATGCCTGGCAAGGGCAACGTGCAGCGCACGGGCTCGATCGGCGATGTCATGAAGGAGTCGGTCGAGGCGGCTCGCTCGGTGGTGCGGGCGCGGGCCCGTCGAATGGGCATCCGCGACGAGATCTTCGAAAAGACCGACCTGCACGTGCACTTCCCGGAAGGCGCGACGCCGAAGGACGGCCCGTCGGCGGGCATCGCGATCACGACCGCGCTGGTGTCGGCCTTGTCCGGAATCCCGGTGCGGGCCGACGTCGCGATGACCGGCGAGATCACGCTGCGCGGCGAGGTGCTCGCGATCGGCGGGCTCAAGGAGAAGCTGCTCGCAGCCCACCGCGGCGGCATCAAGACGGTGCTGATCCCGGAGGAAAACGTCAAGGATCTCGCGGAGATCCCCGACAACGTGAAGAATCGCCTCGAAATCGTTCCCGTCAAGTGGATCGACAAGGTGCTCGAAGTTGCGCTCGAGCGCCAGCCGGTTCCGCTGACCGACGACGATGCCGCGGCGGCCCCGGTGAAGGCGGGCGATGCGCCCGCGACGAGCGAAGTCGTCAAGCACTGAACCGGGCGCAAGCTGAAGCGGCGCGCGTCGACAGGTGCGCGCCGCTTTCTTCCTTCTCGTCAAGGAAGTCCGGCGTCTCGAAATTTCGCTTCGCTTTCCCTTGACACTCCCAGGTCAGCGCGGTGAAATTGCCGTTCGAATTCGTCCGCTCGCACGCTTGCCCTCCGACGTCCTTCAACCAGAACAACCGGAAACGCGCAGCTGCGTGAACAGTCTCGACAGAGGGGGTGTAAGTGAACAAGACCGAATTGATCGACCACATCGCCAAGCAGGCCGACATCTCCAAGGCCGCGGCGGGTCGAGCCCTTGAAGCGATCGTTGCAGGCATCCGCACGAGCTTGAAGAAGGGCAACTCGGTGACGCTGGTCGGTTTCGGCACGTTCATGGTGGGCAAGCGGGCTGCGCGCACCGGTCGCAACCCACGCACGAATCAACCGATCAAGATCAAGGCTGCGCGAGTTCCGAAGTTCCGTCCTGGCAAGGCATTGAAAGATTCGCTAAACTAGCGGTCTTTCGTAGCCAACTGCTGCTGGTCGTCAGCCTCGTGCCGACGGTCAGCCCGGGGTGCTTAGCTCAGTTGGTAGAGCGGCGCCCTTACAAGGCGTAGGTCGGGAGTTCGAGCCTCTCAGCACCCACCATCTCCACGCAGCAGTGGCCTCGAAGCAGACGCGGAGTGGTAGTTCAGTTGGTTAGAATACCGGCCTGTCACGCCGGGGGTCGCGGGTTCGAGTCCCGTCCACTCCGCCACAGATCACCAAAAGGCGAACGTTGTTCGCCTTTTTTGTTGCTGCACCGCTTGATGCAGCACTGAACGCTCGACAGGGGCCCGCGCCATGTTCGAATCGGTCCGTACGCATCGTCGCTGGATGATGCTCTTCATGCTGGTCCTGATCTTCCCGTCCTTCGTCTTCTTCGGGATCCAGGGCTACAACAGCTTCATCGGCAGCGACAACGCGCTCGCGAAGGTCGACGGGTCGCCCATCACGCAGCAGGAGTTCGACCAGGCCCAGCGCGACCGCATCGAGCGACTGCGCCAGCAATTCGGGCAGGACTTCGACCCGAAGCTGCTCGAGAACCAGGAGGCGCGCGCTGCGATCCTCGACGGCATCGTGATGAACCGCGCCCTGTCCAGCGAGGCGAACAAGGCGAACATCGTCGTCACCACGGACCGGCTGCGCGAAGTGCTCGCGACCGTGCCTGCGTTCCAGGATGACGGCAAGTTCAGCTACGACAAGTACAAGGCCTACGTCGCTTCGCAAGGCCTGACGGAGCCGATCTTCGAGCAGCGCGTGCGCGAGGATCTTCGCAAGCAGGCGCTGTTGCAGGCTGTCGTCGAATCGGCCATCGTTCCGAAGACGGTGGCGGACCGCCTCGACACCATGCTGCGCGAAGTGCGCGAAGTGCGCGAGCTGCGCTTCACGGCCGAGCAGTTCCTGCCGAAAGTGAAGGTGACGGACGAGCAGGTCGCCGCCTTCTACGAACAGAACCGGTCGCTCTTCGAGACTCCCGAGACAGCCAAGGTCGAGTTCCTGGTCCTGTCGCCGGAAACGATCGCCGGCACCGGCGCGCTGCCCGAGGCCGACGTCCGCGCCTACTACGAGCAGAACAAGGCGCGCTACGGCACCGACGAGCAGCGTCGCGCCAGCCACATCCTGATCACGCCCGAGGGCGGCGACAAGGCCGCCGCGAAGAAGAAGGCCGAGCAACTACTGGCTCAGGTGAAGTCGAAGCCGGGAGATTTCGAGAAGCTGGCCCGCGAGAACTCCAAGGACCCGGGCTCGGCCGCGCAGGGCGGCGACCTCGGGCTCTTCGGCAAGGGCATGATGGTCAAGCCCTTCGAGGAGGCCGTCTTCAGGATGAAGCCGGGCGAGATCAGCGACGTCGTCGAAAGCGATTTCGGCTTCCACATCATCAAGGTCACCGAGGTGAAGGCGGCCCAGGTGAAGCCCTTCGAGCAGGTCAAGGGGGACATCGAACGCGACCTCAGGACGCTGCAGGCGCAGAAGGAATTCGTGAAGGCGGCCGACCAGTTCACCAACCTGGTCTACGAACAGGCCGACTCCCTGCAGCCGGCAGCCGACGCGCTGAAGCTGAAGATCCAGCACGCCGATGCGCTCACGCGGCGTGGTCTCGCACCCTACATCAGCCCGCGCGTCGTCGAGGCGCTCTTCTCGGAAGAGTCGCTCAAGTCGAAGCGCAACACGCAGGCGATCGAGGTGGCAACCAACACGCTGGTGTCGGCCCGCATCGTCGAACACAAGCCCGCGGCGGTTCGCCCGCTGGACGAGGTCAAGGCGCAGGTCCGCCAGCTCGTCGAGCGGCGCGAAGCGGTCCGGCTTGCGCGGGAAGCGGGCGAGGCCCGGCTGGCCGAACTGAGGAAGCAACCGAGCGACGCGGGCTTCGCGCCTGCGCGAAGCGTTTCGCGCGGCAATCCGCAGGGGCTGCCGCCGGGCGCGCTGAACGCCATCATGCGCGCCCCGGCCGACAAGCTGCCGGCTTTCGTCGGAACCGAAGTGGAGAACGCCGGCTACCTGATCGCGCAGATCCTGGCGACGAAGGTCGGTGACGCCGGGACGGCCGAGCAGCGCGACGCGCGGAACCGCGTCCTGGCCCAGCAGGCCGCCGCCGCCGACGAGGTCGTGTACGCGGAAGGACTGAAGGCACGGCACAACGTCAAGATCCTGAGAGCCGACTTCCAGAAGCCGACCGGCAAGCCCGCGGCCGACGACAAGGCGGCGCCGAAGGGCGAGGCGAAGTAGCAGCGCTCAGCCGGCGAGCGCCCTCGCGGCCTCGCGGAAGGCGGCCGGGTCGTCGCTCGCGAGCACGAGCGGCTGCGCCTGCGGCGATCGCGTGAAGTTGCGACCGATCGACCGCAGGTAAGCCGGGTCGTAGTGGTCGAGCAGCAGTCGCTCGACGAGGGCGTCCCACCGACCCTCGTCCACCAGTTTCTTCCAGGCGCCGACCCGTTCGTGCCCGTGCAGCGGCACGAGGCAGTCCAGCTTTTCATGCAAGGTCGCAGCGTCCGACTCGAAGTGGACGTACTCGTCGCGCAGCAGCCGGACCCGCGCTTCGAGCGGCAGTTCGAGACGGATGCAATCGGCGGCGCGCATCGTCAGCAGCAGCTGGTCGGGGACCCGCAGCTCTCCGACCTTGCGGCTCTCCGATTCGATGAAGATCGGGCGCGAGGAGTCGAAGCCGCGCAGGGCGTGCCACAGGCGCGTCTCGAACTGCTTCTGCGACGGCTGCGGCAGCGCCGGCAGGCTGCCGAGCAGCGAGCCGCGGTGATGGGCGAGGGCCTCGAGGTCGAGCACCTGCGCGCCGGCGTCGGCGAGGTGCTGCAGCAGGCGGCTCTTGCCGCTGCCCGTCGTGCCGCAGACGACGCGGAACGTGAAGCGCGCGGGCAGGTGATCGAGATCGGCGAGCACCGCCCGCCGGAACGCGCGGTATCCGCCCTCGAGCTGCCGCGCGTGCCAACCCACGCGCCCGAGGATGTGGGTCATCGCGCCGCTGCGGTTGCCGCCGCGCCAGCAGTAGACCAGCGGCTTCCACGAGCGGGGCTTGTCGGCGAACGACTGCTCCAGGTGCTTCGCGATGTTCCGCGCCACGTAGGCGGCGCCGCGACGCTTGGCTTCGAAGGACGACTGCTGGCGGTCCATCGTTCCGACTTCGGCGCGCTCGGCGTCGGTCAGCACCGGGCAGTTGATCGCTCCGGGGATGTGGTCCTCGGCGAACTCGGCCTCGCTGCGGACATCGACGATCGAGTCGAAGCGGGCGAGGTCGGCGAGCGCCTCTTCGGCGCTGACGACAGTGCGGTCCTCGCTCATCGCTTCGGCCGCTCGCCGAGCAGCGGGTGAAGGACGGGCCAGACGTTGTCGAGGATGCGCGGCTGGGCTTCCGCTGTCGGGTGGATGCGATCCGCCTGGAACAGTTCGAACGACTCCGCGAAGCCCTCGAGCAGGAAGGGAACGAGCGGCACCTTGAGCTCGCGCGCCAGCGCGGCAAAGGTGGCGGCGAAACGCTCCGCGTAGTCGCGGCCGTAGTTCGGCGGAACCCGCAGGCCCACCAGCAGCACCTTGGCGCCTGCCGCCTGGCCCTGGCGGATCATCGTCTGGAGGTTGTCCCGCATGACGTTCAGAGGAAGCCCGCGGAGTCCGTCGTTGGCGCCGAGTTCCAGCACGATGACCCGGGGCCGGTGCTCCTTCAGCAGTGCGGGCAAACGAGTACGGCCGCCGCTGGTGGTCTCGCCGCTGATGCTCGCGTTGACGACCCTATAATCGCTGCCACTGTTGCGCAGGCGATCGGCAAGCAGTTGCACCCATCCCGTTCCGCGCGACAGTCCGTATTCGGCAGACAGGCTGTCGCCGAGCACGAGCAGGACCGGTCCGCCTTTTGCCCTTGTCCGCGGCCGGCGAGCCCCACGAGGCGACAGGCGCCAGGCATGCAATCAGCGCGGCCACGGATGCGAGGCCGGATCGGATCAGGAAATTTCTGCGCACGGAGTGATGGACGTGACTGACGTTGCAGTCGAGGCCGCGGTCGAGGCACGCGGCCTCAGCAAGATCGTGCAGGACGCGACGGGAAGCCTCACGATTCTCGATGATATCAACCTGGTCATCGCGCCCGGCGAGACGGTGGCGATCGTCGGCGCGTCGGGCTCCGGGAAGTCGACCCTCCTGGGACTGCTCGCGGGACTCGACGTTCCCACGCGCGGGACGGTTCGCCTTTTCGGCGAGGACCTGTTTGCGCGCGACGAGGACGGGCGCGCGGCGCTGCGGGCGCAACGGCTCGGGTTCGTGTTCCAGTCGTTCCAGCTGCTGCCTCACCTCAACGCGCTCGAGAACGTCCTGCTGCCACTCGAACTCAGCGGGCGCGTGCCCGAGGGCCGCAACCCGGTCGAGGCAGCGCGTGAACTCTTGCAGCGCGTGGGACTCGGCGAGCGGCTCTCGCACTATCCGAAGTATCTCAGCGGCGGCGAACAGCAGCGGGTCGCGCTGGCCCGGGCCTTCGTCCTGCATCCGCCCCTGCTGCTGGCCGACGAACCGACCGGAAGCCTCGATGCGCGCACCGGCAAGGCGGTGATCGACCTGATGTTCGAACTGAACCGGGAGCGCGGATCGACGCTGGTGATGGTCACGCACGACCCGGACATCGCGCGTCGCTGCGGGCGCCAGGTCGAACTGTCCGCAGGCCGGATCGTTCCGCCGGCCGTGCTTTCAACCGCCCTCGCGTAGCGCCCTCAGCGCCTCGGCCGCACGCGGCGCGAGGTCGCCGGCGACGAGTCCGACATCACCCGTGCCCCGCACGGCTGCGCCGTGGAGCCAGACGGCCGCGGCCACGGATTGCCACGCGTCGAATCCCTGCGCGAGCAGCGCACCGAGCATGCCGGCCAGCACGTCGCCGGTGCCCGCCGTCGCCAGCGCGGCAGAGCCGGTCGGATTGATGGCGGTTCGGCCATCCGGCGCCGCGATCACGGTGCCGGCGCCCTTGAGGACGACGATCGCGCGCGATTCGACGGCGAGCGCTCGTGCGGCACTCAAGCGGTCCCGCTGCACGTCGTGCGCGGAGATCTCCAGGAGTCGCGCGGCTTCGAGCGGATGCGGCGTCAGCACCGACGGGGCCGTTCGCTCGCGCAGCGCCGCCTGCAGCGCCGGCTCCGCCGCGAGGAGATTGAGTGCGTCGGCGTCGATCACGAGGGCGCGCGGACGCTCGAGCGACCAGGCGAACGCCGACCGCGCCGCGCCGTCGACGCCCAGTCCGCAGCCGACCACGGCACACTCGGGATCGGCGATCGATGCATGCGGGCGGAACATCAGTTCCGGCTGGACCGGATCCACGCGCAGTTCCGGCGCGCCGATGCAGTCGACGTAGACACGGCCCGCACCCAGCCGCAAGGCCGCGCGGGCGGCGAGCAGCGGCGCGCCGACCATGCCGGCGCCGCCGCCGACGACCAGCACGTTCCCGAAGCTGCCCTTGTGGGTATCGCGACGGCGAGGACGCGCAACGTCGGGAAAGTCGTCGGGCGCCGTCAACGAGAGCGCGGACGAGGCTGCGTCAAGGCCGAGGCGGTCGACCTGCACCTCGCCCGCCGCGTCGATGCCCGCTCCAGTGTGAAGTCCAGGCTTGTCACCGAGGAACGTGACGGTGAGATGCGCGCGGACGCCTTCGACGTCGCCGACCCACGCGCCGCGGTCGCTGTCGAGCCCGCTGGGAACGTCGAGCGCGACGACCCGCTCGGCGTGTTCGTTGATCCAGCGTGCGCCATCGAGGAACTCACCCTGGAGCGGACGCGCCAGTCCGATGCCGAACAGCGCATCGACCACGACGTCGAAGCGACGATCGGGCAGGGTGGCGAGCATGGCGCCGCCGCCGTCGCGCCACCGCTGGAACGCGGCACGCGCGTCGGCCGGCGAAGGCTGCTGTGCCCCGAGGAGTACGCAGAGCACCTCGTGTCCCCGCGCGGCCAGTTCGGCTGCCACGACGAAGCCGTCGCCGCCGTTGTTGCCCGGTCCGGCGACGACACAGACGGACGCGCGGCGATCCCCCGCGAGCGCGTCGATGCGTCGCGCCGCGCCGCGGCCGGCGCGCGCCATCAATTCGCCGGTTGGAAGGCCGGCCTGCGCGCCCTGTTCGATCGCGCGCAGTTCGGTGACGGTGAAGAGCGGCGTTCCCATGCAGACAGGTTAGGCAGCGCGCCGACGGTCGTATCTGTCGATCGTCAACCCGTCGAGATCGATCTCGGGTGTCCGCCCTCCGATGACGTCGGCCAGAACCTTGCCCGAACCGCACGCCATGACCCAGCCGGTGGAGCCGTGTCCGGTGTTGAGGAAGAGGTTGGGGATCGGGCTCGCGCCGAGCACCGGCGGGCCGTCCGGCAGCATGGGGCGTGCGCCCACCCAGAACTGCGCCTTGCGATAGGAGGCCGCGGCGGGAAACCAGTCGCTCGCGACCTTGATCAGCGTGGCGCAGCGCGTTGTCGCGCAGCTTCATTCCGCTGGTGCCGATTTCTGCCGTGCCGGCGATCCGCAGGCGATTGCCCATGCGCGTGATCGCGACCTTGTAGGTCTCGTCCATCACGCTCGTCATCGGAGCGTGCTCGAGCGCTGTGATGGTGGCTGTCGCCGAATAGCCCTTCACGGCGATCAGCGGCAGCCGGATGCCGAGCGGACGCAGCAACGCGAGGCTGTCGACCCCGCCGGCGATGACGTAGGCGTCGCCGCGCAGTTCTCCCGTGTTCGTGCGCAGGCATTCGATGCGGCCGAGCGCACGGCCGAATCCCAGGGCGGTCTCGCCGAAGCGGAACCGCACGCCGTCGCGCGCCGCGATGTCCTTCAATTGGTGCGCGAAGAAGGCGCAGTTGCCCGTTTCGTCGTCCGGCAGGTGCAGCGCGCCCGCGAGCGGCGTGACCGGGTGCAGCGCCACTTCCACCGCGCGCGCCTCGTCGCCGGTGAGCAGCCGGTGCGCGACGCCCAGTTCGATGAGCATCTTGCGCGTTGCCGCCGAACGCTCGACCTCCTGCTCGGTCCGGAACAGCTGCAGGTAGCCCGTGGACTGCTCGTAGTCGAGCGCGTGCAGCTTGCGCAGCGAGCGGATCTGTTCCTGGCTGTAGAAGGCAAGCCGTTGCATGCGCGCCTTGTTGCGGGTGAACCGTTCGGCGCTGCACTCCGTGAGCCAGCGCCGGATCCAGTTCCACAGGGCCAGGTTCGCCGCGGGCCGGAAGACGATGGGCGCTTCGGCCTTGAAGAGGTAGGCGGCCACCTTGCCAGGCATTCCCGGCTGCGCCCACGGCGCGACGTAGGACGGCGCCATGACGCCGGCGTTGGCGAAGCTCGTCTCCTGGGCCACGCCGGGACGGCGCTCGACCACGGTGACGTCCATGCCTGCCCGGCGCAGGAAGTAGGCGGTGCACACGCCGATGATGCCGGCGCCGACCACGATGACGTGCATGAACTTGTTCTTCTTCTTGTGTTGCGGGCGGCGCGCATTGTAGCCGTGCGCCGCCGGCGATCTAGAGCTTCATCTGGCCCGGGAGGAAGGTGACGAGCGCGGGAAAGAACCAGATGGATAGCACCGCGATCACCATCATCAGGAAGTACGGGAACGCGGCCACGGCGATGTAGTTGATCTGCCGCCGCGTCATTCCCTGCAGCACGAACAGGTTGAAGCCGACCGGCGGCGTGATCTGCGCCATCTCCACCACGATCACGAGGAAGATGCCGAACCACAGCAGGTCGATGCCTGCCGTCTGCAGCGTCGGCAGCAGCACCGCCATCGTCAGCACCACCATCGAGATGCCGTCGAGGAAGCAGCCGAGGACGATGTAGAACACCATCAGCAGCATGATCAGCGCAAAGGGACTGAGGTTCATCGCGCCGATCGTTTCCGCGAGCTGCCGCGGCAGGCCGATGAAGCCCATCGACAGCGACGAGGAAGGCCGAACCGGCCAGGATCAGCGCGATCATGCAGTAGAGGCGGGTGGCGGCCATCAGCGCCTCCCAGAATGCGGCCCAGGTCAGCGTGCGCTGCGCGGCCGACAGGATCAGCGCCCCGACGACGCCCAGCGCGGCCGCCTCGGTGGCTGTCGCAACGCCGGCATAGATCGAGCCCAGTACGACCGCGATCAGCCCGATCACGGGGATCAGGTGACGCGACTCGACGAGCTTCTGCCAGAACGACATCGAGATGTCGGCGGGCGGCACGAGGTCGCGGTTGCGCAGCGCCCAGAAGATCGTGTAGCCCATGAACAGCACGGCGAGCATCAGGCCCGGAATGACGCCGGCGATGAACAGCTTGCCGATGGAGACATCGGCCGCCACCCCGTACACGATCATGATGATCGACGGCGGTATCAGCAGCCCGAGCGTGCCGGCACCGGCGAGCGAGCCGATGGAGATCTGGTCCGGGTAGCCGCGCTTCGACAGTTCGGGCAGCGTGATCTTGCCGATCGTCGCGCAGGTCGCGGCCGAGGATCCGGACACAGCGGCGAAGATCGTGCAGCCGATGATGTTCGTGTGCAGCAGGCGGCCGGGCAGCCACTGCAGCCACGGCGCCAGACCACGGAACATGCCTTCCGACAGGCGGCTCTTCAGCAGGATCTCGCCCATCCAGATGAACAGCGGCAGCGCCGTCAGCGTCCAGCTCGACAGCGATCCCCACACGGTGAGCGCGAGCGCGTCGCCGCCCGGCCGGGTGGTGAAGAGTTCCATGCCGATCCAGGCGACGCCGAGCACGGCGATGCCGATCCAGACCCCGGCGCCGAGGATGACGAACAGCGCAACGATCAGCAGGAAGGCAATCAGCGTTCCCATCGGCTCACTCCACGTGCGCGGTTTCGTCCGTGCCCGGTGTGAAGCGGCCGGTGCGCAGCGTGATGAAGAGCTGCTCGGCGAATGCGACGGCGAGTCCGAACAGGCCGAGGGCCATCGTCAGCTGCGGGATCCACAGAGGCGTCGCGTCGACATTCTGCGAGACATCGTTGAACGTGTACGAGCCCCACACGAGCTTCGCCGCGAAGAACGCGAAGTACGCCGACAACAGCGCCGCGATCGCCAGGCACAGGACTTCCATCCAGTAGCGCGGACCGTTGCTTCAGCCGCATCAGGATCAGCGTGACCCGGATGTGATCGCCGCGTCGCAGCGCGTACGGCATCGCGAGGAAGGAGCCTGCCGCCAGGCAGTAGCCGGCATACGCGTCCAGGCCGGCCATCGAGAACCCCAGTTCGCGTCCCGCGATGCCGACGACTTCGACCACCAGGGTGGCGAGGATGAACAGGGCGCCGAGCCCGCCCAGCGCCGTGTAGAAGGGATCGAGCACCGAACGCTGCATGATCAGACCGCCCCCATGGAAAGAAAAGGCCGCCTTGCGGCGGCCCTGCGCACTACTTGCGGAACGCTCCAATGATCGCCTGGCCGTCCGGGCCGGCCTTGGCCAGCCACTCGCTGAGCATCGTCTCGCCCATCTTCGTCAGTTCGGCCTTGAAGGCGGCACTCGGCTCGTACACCGTCATCTTGTTGTTCTTCAGCGTCGTCAGCGACTCGCTGGTGTACTCGCGCATGCGCTTCCAGCCGCGCTCCTCGGCCGCCTTGCCGGCCGCGAGCACCGCGTCCTGCGTCGCCTTGTCGAGCTTGTCGAACTCCTTCTGGTTGATGATCACCATGTTCTTCGGCAGCCACGCATCGGCGGTCGCGAAGTGCGTCAGGCTCTCCCAGACCTTGGAGTCGACGCCGGTCGCGCCCGACGACATGAACGAATCGACCACGCCGGTCGCCAGCGCCTGCGACAGTTCCGCGGCCTGGATCGTCAGCGGCTGCGCGCCGACCATCGCGGCGATCCGCGTCGTGGCGGGGTTGTAGGCGCGCCACTTCAGGCCCTTCATGTCGGCCACCGAGTTGAGCGCCTTCTTCGTGTAGATGCCCTGCGGCGGCCAAGCGACCGCGTAGAGCAGCTTGATGCCCTGGCCGGCGAGGATCTTCTCGACGACGGGCGCTGGGCCTGCCACAGCTTGAACGACGCGTCGAAGCCGGTCGCCACGAAGGGCACGGCATCGGCGCCGAAGACGGGGTTCTCGTTCTCCAGCAGGCTCATCAGCACCTCGCCGATCTGCGCCTGGCCGGTCTGCACCGCGCGCTTGATCTCGGGCGCCTTGAACAGCGCGCCGCCCGGATGCACGGTGATCGCCAGCTTGCCGTTCGTCGCCTTCTGCACGTCGGCCGCGAACTGGGTGAGGTTCTGGGTGTGGGGATTGCCGGCCGGATAGCCGGCGGGCAGGTCCCACTTCGTCTGCGCGAGCGTCGGCGCGGCAAAGGACAGGGCGGCAGCCGCGAAGGCGGAACCGAGCAGCAGGGAACGTCGTTTCATGGTCTCCTCATCGGTGAATCGGCACAGGCCGCCCGGTCGGGCGCTGTGTCAACATAGCGCCGGCCCGAGCAAGTCAAGATAATCGTGTCTCCACATCGTTCTGATCGCGCGATGGGCAGTGCCCGTCAGTCACCCGAGCACTTCCACTCCGCGCCCAGCGCGGCGCACAGCATACAAGCACCGGCGACGAAGCGGAGGGTGCGATGACCGCCGCTGCGGCGCACGGCGCCTGGGAATTCTGGATCGACCGTGGCGGCACCTTCACCGACGTGGTCGCGAAGCGGCCGGACGGCGCGCTCGTCACTCACAAGCTCCTCTCCGAGAATCCCGAGCAGTACCGGGATGCGGCCGTCGCGGGCATCCGCCAGCTGCTCGGCGTTGCCGGCCGGTGCGGACGTGCCGGTCGAGGCCCTCGGCGCCGTGAAGATGGGCACGACCGTCGCGACCAACGCGCTGCTCGAGCGCAAGGGCGAGCGCACGGCCCTCGTGGTCACGCGCGGGTTCCGCGACGCGCTGCGCATCGCCTACCAGAACCGGCCCCGCCTGTTCGACCGCCACATCGTGCTGCCGGAGCTGCTGTACTCGCAGGTGATCGAAGCCGACGAACGGATCGGCGCCCACGGCGACGTGGTCACGGCGCTCGACGAGGCGGCGGCGCGCCGCGACCTGCAGCGGCGCCTACGACGCCGGCTACCGCGCCGTGGCCATCGTCCTGATGCACGGTTACCGCTACCGGCAGCACGAGGCGGCGCTCGAGCGGATCGCCGTCGAGATCGGCTTTCCGCAGGTCTCCGTGTCGCACAAGGCCAGTCCGCTGATGAAGTTCGTCGCGCGCGGCGACACGACCGTGGTCGATGCGTACCTGTCGCCGATCCTGCGCCGCTACGTCGAGCAGGTGGCGGGCGACCTGCCCGACACGCGGCTCCTCTTCATGCAGTCGAGCGGCGGCCTGACCGACGCGCGGCGCTTCCAGGGCAAGGACTCGATCCTGTCCGGACCGGCGGGCGGCATCGTCGGCATGGTGCGCACCAGCCTCGCGGCCGGCTTCGACCGCGTGATCGGGTTCGACATGGGCGGCACGTCGACCGACGTGTCGCACTTCGCCGGGCGCGATGTCAGCGACTGCGAGCGCGCGTTCGAGACGCAGGTCGCCGGAGTGCGGATGCGCGCGCCGATGATGAGCATCCACACCGTCGCCGCCGGCGGCGGCTCGATCCTGCACTTCGACGGGGCGCGTCTGCGCGTCGGCCCGGACTCGGCGGGCGCGAACCCCGGGCCGGCCTGCTACCGGCGCGGCGGCCCGCTGGCGGTCACGGACTGCAACGTCATGGTCGGCAAGATCCAGCCGGCGTTCTTCCCGCACGTGTTCGGGCCGCGCGCGGACCAGGCGCTCGATGCCGACGTGGTGCGCGCGCGATTCGCGGAGCTCGCCGCGCGGATCCGCGCCGAGACCGGACGCAGCCTTTCGGCGGAGCAGGTGGCCGAGGGCTACATCGACATCGCCGTCGGCAACATGGCCGAGGCGATCAAGCGCATCTCGGTGCAGCGCGGGCACGACGTCACCCGGTACACCTTGTCCGTGTTCGGCGGCGCCGGCGGGCAGCACGCGTGCCGGGTCGCCGACGCGCTCGGCATGACGCGGATCTTCGCCCACCCGCTCGCCGGCGTGCTGTCCGCGTACGGCATGGGCCTCGCGGACCAGACGGCGATGCGCGAGGAATCGGTCGAGAGGCGTCTCGCGGCCGACGCGATGGACGCGCTCGCCGCCACGCTCGAGCGGCTCGGCGCCGACGCCACCCAGGACCTGCGGTCGCAAGGCGTTGCGCCGGACCGCATCCGCGTGGTCCGGCGCGCGCACCTGCGCTACGAAGGCACCGACACGGCGCTGATCGTTGCGGCCGGCACGATGCGAGGAAATGCAGGGCGCCTTCGACGCGGAGTACCTGAAGCGCTACTCGTTCCTGATGGAAGGGCGGTCGCTGGTGATCGAGGCGGCGTCGGTCGAGGCGATCGGGGGCGGCGACGCGGCGGCCGAGCGTGCCGCGCAGCGGTCGCCGCGGCCGGGCGCGCTGGCGCCCGCCGCGCGCGTGCGCATGTTCAGCGAGGACGCGTCGCACGACACGCCGGTGTTCCGGCGCGACGACACGCGCCCGGGAGACACGATCGACGGCCCGGCGATCATCGCCGAGGCGAACGCGACCACGGTGGTCGAGCCGGGCTGGCAGGCGCGCGTCACCGAACTCGACCACCTCGTGCTGGCGCGCATCCGGCCGCGGCCGAAGCGCCAGGCGATCGGCACCGACGTCGACCCGGTGATGCTCGAGGTGTTCAACAACCTCTTCATGTCGATCGCCGAGCAGATGGGCGTGCGGCTGCAGAACACGGCCTACTCGGTCAACATCAAGGAGCGGCTCGACTTCTCGTGCGCGCTGTTCGACGCCGAGGGCAACCTGATCGCCAACGCGCCGCACATGCCGGTGCACCTCGGCTCGATGAGCGAGTCGATCAAGACCGTGATCCGCGAGAACGCCGGCCGCATGCAGCCCGGCGACGCCTACGTGATCAACGATCCGTACCACGGCGGCACGCACCTGCCGGACGTCACCGTGATCACTCCGGTGTTCGACCGCGACGGCCGCGAGATCCTGTTCTACGTCGGCTCGCGCGGCCATCACGCCGACATCGGCGGCATCACCCCGGGGTCGATGCCGCCGTTCTCGACAGTCGCTCGACGAGGAGGGCGTGCTGTTCATCAACTTCAGGCTCGTCGAAGGCCAGGGCGCGGGCCGGCCGGGCCGGCTGCGCGAGGCCGAACTGCTGCAGCTGCTCACGTCCGGGGCGTACCCGGCGCGCAACCCGGCGCAGAACCTCGCCGACCTGCGCGCGCAGATCGCCGCCAACGAGAAGGGGCGCGAGGAGCTGCTGAAGATGGTCGAGCACTTCGGGCTCGAGGTCGTGCGCGCCTACATGAAGCACGTGCAGGACAACGCCGAGGAATCGGTCCGGCGCGTCGATCACCGCGCTGAAGGACGGCGCCTTCGAGTACCGCCTCGACAACGGCGCGTTGATCAAGCGTGCGCATCACCGTGCACCAGGAGCGGCGCGGCGCGACGATCGACTTCACCGGCACCTCGCCGCAGTTGCCGAACAACTTCAACGCGCCGAGCGCGGTGTGCGTCGCGGCGGTGCTCTACGTGTTCCGCACGCTGGTCGACGACGACATCCCGCTGAACGCCGGCTGCCTGAAGCCGCTCGAGATCGTCATTCCGGAAGGCTCGATGCTGAACCCGCGCTACCCGTCGGCGGTGGTCGCGGGCAACGTCGAGACCTCGTCCGTGCATCACGAACGCGCTGTACGGCGCGCTCGGCGTGATGGCGTCCTCGCAGGGCACGATGAACAACTTCACGTTCGGCAATGCGCGGCACCAGTACTACGAGACCATCTCCGGGCGGCTCGGGCGCGGGCGTCGAGGGCGTCGGCGCGGACGCGGACGTCCGGGGCTTCGACGGCACCGACGTCGTGCAGACGCACATGACGAACTCGCGGCTCACCGACCCCGAGGTGCTGGAGTTCCGCTACCCGGTGCGCCTCGAAAGCTACGAGATCCGGCCGGGCTCGGGCGGCGCGGGGCGCTGGCACGGCGGCAACGGCGGCACGCGGCGCGTGCGTTTCCTCGAGGCGATGACCGCTTCGATCCTCGCCAACAACCGCTCCATCGCGCCGTTCGGCATGGCAGGAGGGCAGCCCGGCGAGGCCGGCCGCAACTAGGTCGAGCGGACCGATGGCCGGATCGAGGAGATGGGGCACATCGGGTCAGTCGAGATGAGCCCGGGCGACGTCTACGTGATCCAGACGCCGGGCGGCGGAGGCTACGGAACGGAGTAACGCGGCTCGTCGGGCGCGCGATGCCTGCCCCGCTATAATTTCGCGCGCCATCCAGCCGCCGTGCGTCCACGACGCACGCTCCCCCGTCTTCATGACTTCACACGGCAAGTTCTTCGCGCTCGCGGGTCCGAGCGCGTTGTCCCCATTTCGTTCCGAGCGGCTGCTGGCGCGGGTCAGGGGCGTTGCGCCTGGCGCGGAAGCGATCGACGGGCGTTTCGTTCACTTCGTCCACGTCGAGCGTCCCCTCGAAGACCACGAAGAAGCGCGCCTCGCCGCGCTGCTGACCTACGGCGAGCCGCCGCTCGAAGCGCCGACCGGTGCCGCGCGGTTCCTCGTCGTTCCCCGCCTCGGCACGATCTCGCCGTGGGCCAGCAAGGCGACCGACATCGCGCGCAACAGCGGCCTGGCGGCGGTGCTGCGCATCGAGCGCGGAACGCTGTTCAGCGTGGCGACGAAGCGGGGACTCATCGGTGCCGGCGGGCTGTCGCCGGCCGAGGCCGGCGCGGTCGCGGCGGTGCTGCACGACCGGATGACCGAAAGCGTCATCGATCCGGCGACCGATCGCCGCGCGGCTGTTCGTGGAACTGCCCGGCAAGCCGATGCGCACGGTCGCGGTGCGCGCGGAAGGGCGGGGCGCGCTGGCGCGCGCCAACGTCGAGATGGGCCTCGCGCTGTCCGACGACGAGGTCGACTACCTGCGTCGACGCGTTCACGAAGCTCGGGCGCGACCCGACCGACGTCGAACTGATGATGTTCGCGCAGGCGAACTCCGAGCACTGCCGGCACAAGATCTTCAACGCGAGCTGGACGATCGACGGCGAGGCGCGCGCCGAAACGCTGTTCGGCATGATCAAGGCGACGCACGCGGCGGCCCCGCAGGGCACCGTCGTCGCGTATTCCGACAACGCGGCGGTCGTCGAGGGGCGCGTGGTGTCGCGCTTCCATCCGCGCAGCGATCACGCGGCGGGCGCGGTGGCGGTCGACTACGCGCCGCGCGACGAGCTGACGCACACGGTCTTCAAGGTCGAGACGCACAACCATCCGACCGCGATCTCGCCGTTCCCGGGTGCGGCGACCGGCGCGGGCGGCGAGATCCGCGACGAAGGGGCCACGGGCCGCGGCGCGAAGCCGAAGGCCGGCCTGTGCGGCTTCTCGGTGTCGAACCTGCGGCTGCCCGGCATGCGGCTGCCGTGGGAGAACGACGCGGACGTGGCGCAACCGGGCGCCACGGGCGGCGCCGACTACGGTTTCCCCGGGCGCATCGCCGACGCGCTCGCGATCATGATCGACGGCCCGATCGGCGCCGCGGCGTTCAACAACGAGTTCGGCCGCCCGAACCTGCTCGGCTACTTCCGCGCCTACGAGCAGAACGTCGGCGGACGCCGCTACGGCTATCACAAGCCGATCATGATCGCCGGCGGCGTGGGCAACATCCGCGACGACCAGGTGCGCAAGCTCGACCTGCCGCCCGGCACGCTGCTGGTGCAGCTGGGCGGGCCCGGCATGCGCATCGGGCTGGGCGGCGGCGCGGCGTCGAGCATGGGCGCGGGCACCAACACCGAGCAGCTCGACTTCGACTCCGTGCAGCGCGGAAATCCCGAGATCGAGCGCCGCGCGCAGGAGGTGCATCGACCGCTGCTGGGCGCTCGGCGACGGCAACCCGGTGCTGTCGATCCACGACGTCGGCGCCGGCGGCTTGTCGAACGCGTTCCCGGAACTGGCGGACCAGTCGCATCGCGGAGCCCGCATCGCGCTCGACCGCATCCCGGTCGAGGAGAGCGGCATGAGCCCGCTCGAGATCTGGTGCAACGAATCGCAGGAGCGCTACGCGCTGGCGATCGCGCGCGACCGCCTGCCCGCCTTCGAGTGGCTCTGCCGGCGCGAGCGCTGCCCGTACGCGGTGATCGGCGAGGTCTCGGACGACGGCAACCTCGTCGTCGGACGGCCGGACGGCACGACCGCCGGTCGACATGCCGATGGAGGTGCTGCTCGGCAAGCCGCCGCGCATGCACCGCGACGTGAGGCGCGTGCCGGGTCGACCTGCCGGCGTTCGAGACCGCCGGGCTGTCGATCGAGCAGTGCGCGCTCGACGTGCTGCGTCATCCGACCGTCGCGAGCAAGAGCTTCCTGATCACGATCGGCGACCGCACCGTGGGCGGCATGAACGTGCGCGACCCGATGGTCGGCCCGTGGCAGGTGCCGGTGGCGGACTGCGCCGTGACGACGATGAGCTTCGAGGGCTACGCCGGCGAGGCGATGTCGATGGGCGAGCGCACGCCGCTGGCGGTCATCGACTCGGCGGCGGCCTCCCGGATGGCGATCGGCGAGGCGATCACCAACATCGCCGCGGCCGACATCGCGCTCGAGCGGGTGAAGCTGTCGGCCAACTGGATGGCCGCGTGCGGCCAGCCCGGCGAGGACGCGAAGCTCTTCGACGCGGTGCGGGCGGCGAGCGAGGTCTGCCAGGCGCTGGGCATCAGCGTTCCGGTCGGCAAGGACTCGTTGTCGATGAAGACCGCGTGGCGCGACGGCGAGGTCGACAAGACGGTCGCCGCCCCCGTGTCGCTGATCGCAAGCGCCGCGGCGCCGGTCGACGACGTCCGGCGCTCGCTGACGCCGCAGCTCGTGCCGGACACCGAAACGCTGCTCGTGCTGGTCGACCTCGGCGCCGGGCGCAACCGCATGGGCGGATCGATCCTGGCGCAGGTGACGCAGCAGATCGGCAACGAGGCGCCGGACCTCGACGATCCGTCGCGCCTGAAGGCGTTCGTGTCCGCGGTCCGCGCCCTCGAGAAGGCCGGCCGCGTGCTCGCGTACCACGATCGCTCCGACGGCGGCCTGTACGCGACGCTCGTCGAGATGGCGTTCGCCGGTCACGCCGGGATCAGCGTCAACCTCGACGTGCTGGCGGTCGACCCGGTCGCATCCGACTGGGGCGACTACAAGATCCGGCCCGCGCAGGTCGAAGTCCGTCGCAACGAAATGATCCTGAGGGCGCTGTTCGCCGAGGAACTCGGCGCGGTGCTGCAGATCCGCGCGGCCGACAAGGGCGCGGTGATGGACGCGCTGCGCGCGGCGGGACTCGGCGCGGCGAGCCAGATCATCGGCAAGCCGAACTCGAAGGACGTCGTCGAGTTCTGGTGCGATGCGAAGCCGGTGTTCTCGCGTCCGCGCGCCGAACTGCAGAAGGCCTGGACCGAGACGTCGTGGCGCATCGCGCGCCTGCGCGACAACCCGGACTGCGCCGACCAGGAGTACGCGCGGGCGAGCGACCCGGGCGATCGGCGGCCTGTCGATGGCGCTGGCCTTCGACGCGTCCGAGGACGTCGCCGCTCCGTTCATCGCCACCGGGGCGCGTCCCCGCATGGCGATCCTGCGGGAGCAGGGCGTCAACAGCCAGACGCGAGATGGCGTACGCGTTCCATCGCGCCGGGTTCGCGTCGGTCGACGTGCACATGACCGACCTGATCGAGGGCCGCGCAACGCTCGCCGACTTCAAGGGCTTCGTCGCCTGCGGCGGCTTCTCGTACGGCGACGTGCTGGGCGCCGGCGGTGGATGGGCCAAGACCATCCTGCACAACCCCCGGCTCGCCGGGATGTTCGCCGAGTTCTTCGGACGCGGCGACACCTTCGCGCTGGGCGTGTGCAACGGCTGCCAGATGATGAGCCACCTGCGGGTGATGATTCCGGGCGCGCGCCACTGGCCCCGGTTCGAACGCAACGCGTCGGAGCAGTTCGAGGGCCGGCTCGTGCAGGTCGAGATCCCCGAGTCGCCTTCGCTGTTCTTCGCCGGCATGGCGGGCAGCCGCGCGCCGATCGCCAATGCGCACGGGGAAGGGCGGGTGGTGTTCGACTCCGCCGAGCAGCAGGCGGCGGCGCTCGTCGCGATGCGCTACGTCGACTCGCACGGACGCGCGACCGAGACCTACCCGTACAACCCGAACGGCTCCCCGGAAGGCATCACGGGCGTCACCACGCCCGACGGCCGCTTCACCATCGTGATGCCGCACCCGGAGCGGGTCTTCCGGGCGGTGCAGATGTCGTGGCAGCCGCCCGGCCTCGGCGAGGATTCGCCGTGGATGCGGATGTTCCGCAACGCACGGCGCTGGGTCGGCTGACGGCCTGAGCGTCAGGCCACGGTCGCGTCCACCACCGCGACGGCCGACATGTTCACGATCCGGCGCACCGTCGAGGCGGGCGTCAGGATGTGCACCGGCTGCGCGGCGCCGAGCAGGATCGCCCCGATCGTGACGCCGGCGCCCGCCGTGACGCGCAGCGCGTTGTAGGTGATGTTGGCGGCATCGACGTTCGGCATGATCAGCAGGTTGGCTTCATGCGTGAGCGGCGAGTCCGGCATCGAGTTCGACAGGATCGCGTGCGACAGCGCGGTGTCCGCCTGCATCTCGCCGTCGACTTCGAACGACGGCTTGCTCGCGAGGATCAGCTCGAGCGCCTCGCGCATCTTCACTGCGGACGGCAGGTCGGAGCTTCCGAAGTTCGAGTGCGACAGCAGGGCCGCGCTCGGCGCGAGTCCGAAGCGCCGCACGGCGTCGGCCGCGAGCATCGTCATCTCCGCGATCTGCGCCGCGGTCGGATCCGCGTTGACGTGCGTGTCGCAGATGAAGAGCTGGCGGTTCGGCAGGATCAGCAGCTGCATCGCCGCGAACGTGTGCACGCCCGGGCGCAGGCCGATGACGGTCCGGACGTACTTGAGGTGGTCCTGGTAGGCCCCGACCGTCCCGCACAGCATCGCGTCGGCGTCGCCCTTGCGCACCAGCACGGCGCCGATCAGCGTCGTCCGCGTGCGGACCTCCGCCTGCGCGAGCGAGCGCGACACGCCCCTGCGGCGGGCGAGCTGGTAGTACTCGCTCCAGGTGTCGCGATAGCGCGGGTCGTCCAGGACGTTGACGCAGTCGACGTCCTTGCCCAGCTTGATGCGCAGGCCGAAGCGCTCGATCCGCATCGCGATCACGTCGGGGCGTCCGATCAGGATCGGGCGCGCGATGCCTTCGTCGACGACGACCTGCGCGGCGCGCAGCACGCGCTCCTCCTCGCCTTCGGCGTAGATCAGCTTCTTCGGGTCCTTGCGGGCCGCGGCGAAGACCGGCTCCATCGTGCTGCCGGAGTGGTAGACGAAGCGACGCAGCCGCGCGCGGTAGGCCTCGATGTCGGTGATCGGGCGCGTCGCGACGCCGCTTTCCATCGCCGCCTGCGCCACCGCGGGCGCGATGCGGTCGATCAGGCGCGGATCGAAGGGCTTGGGGATCAGGTACTCGGGCCCGAAGCGCAGGCCCTCGGCGCCGTAGGCGCTGGCCACCTCGTCGGGGATCTCGGCGTGCGTCAGGTCGGCAAGCGCCCGCACGGTGGCGAGCTTCATCTCCTCGTTGATCGTCGTGGCGCCGACGTCCAGCGCGCCGCGGAAGATGAACGGGAAGCACAGCACGTTGTTGACCTGGTTCGGATAGTCCGAGCGCCCCGTGCCGATGATGCAGTCGGGACGCACCGCCTTGGCTTCCTCCGGCATGATTTCCGGGGTCGGGTTCGCCATCGCGAGGATGATCGGGTTGGGCGCCATGGTCTTCACCATGTCCGCCGTGAGCGCGCCGGGACCCGACAGGCCGAGGAAGATGTCCGCGCCGGGCATCGCGTCGGCGAGGGTGCGCGCCGTCGTGTCGCGCGCGTAGCGTGCCTTGCTGGCGTCGAGCCCTGCGCGACCGCCGTGCAGGACGCCCTTGCTGTCCGCGACCAGCGTGTTCTCGCGGCGCAGGCCGAGGCAGACGAGGAGGTCGAGGCACGCGATGGCGGCCGCGCCCGCGCCGGAGCAGACGAGCCTGGCCTGCGCCATGTCCTTGCCCACGCAGCGCAGCCCGTTGAGCACCGCCGCCGCCGCGACGATGGCGGTCCCGTGCTGGTCGTCGTGGAAGACCGGGATCTTCAGCCGCTCGCGCAGCTTGCGCTCGATGTAGAAGCACTCGGGCGCCTTGATGTCCTCGAGGTTGATGCCGCCGAAGGTCGGCTCGAGCGCCGCGATGATGTCGACGAGCTTGTCGGGGTCGTTCTCGGCGAGTTCGATGTCGAAGACGTCGATGCCGGCGAATTTCTTGAACAGGCAGCCCTTGCCTTCCATCACCGGCTTGCCGGCCAGCGGGCCGATGTTGCCGAGGCCAAGCACCGCGGTGCCGTTGGTGACAACGGCGACGAGGTTGCCGCGCGCCGTCAGCGTGTGCGCCTCGCGCGGGTCGCGCACGATCTCGTTGCAGGCTTCCGCCACGCCGGGCGAGTAGGCGAGCGAGAGGTCGCGCTGCGTCACCATCGCCTTGGTCGGGACCACGGAAATCTTGCCGGCCGTCGGAACACGGTGGTACTCGAGCGCGGCGTCACGGAGGTTTTCGGACATGGGGCGGGTCTCCTCGTTGTGCATGCGGTGCGCGGCCGGCCGTCGTTCCGCCCGCGCACGGGTCGGTGGCGGACAAGGGTACGGCGTGGGCGGAGGAAAGCAACCCGCCTAGGTCAAATGCGCGGTGGCCGGGCCGCTTCGGTGCGTGGGCCGTGCGCACCGCGCCGGGCGGCGCGGAAAGGAGGAGGGGCAACAAAAAGGGCGCCGAGGCGCCCCTTTGCTGCATCGAAGCGAACTCGCCGCTACTGGATCTTGGCGCCCTTGCGCAGGCCCTCGACGTACTGCTGTATGCGCTGCTGCTGCAGTCCCTCGCGGATCTGCGGCGCCACCTGTTCCAGCGGCGGGAACTGCGTGTCGCGCACGTCGTCGAGCCGGATGACGTGCCAGCCGAACTGGGTCTGCACCGGAGTCTCGGTGAACTGGCCCTTGTTGAGCTTGGTCATCGCCTCGGAGAAGGGCTTCACGAACGAATCGGGCGCGGCCCAGTCGAGGTCCCCGCCGTTGGCCGCCGAGCCGGTGTCCTTCGACTTCTTGGCGAGTTCCTCGAACTTCGCGCCCTTCTTCAGGTCGGCGACGATCGCCTTGGCTTCGTCTTCCTTCTCGACCAGGATGTGGCGCGCGCGGTATTCCTTGCCGCCGACCTTGGCCTTCTGCTGCTCGTACGCCGCCTTGATGTCGGCGTCGCTGATCGGCTTCTTCTCCATCTCGTCGCGCAGCAGTGCCTGGATCATCGTGTTCTGGCGCTGCACGTCGAGCATGAACTTGACGTCGGGCTTGTCCGGGATGCCGCGCTTGGTGGCTTCCTGCAGCAGGACCTCGTTCTGGATCAGGCGCTCCTTGACCATCTTGCGCATTTCGGGCGTGTCCGCCTGGCCCTGCTTGGTCAGTTCCTTGACCCACGCGTCCTCGCGCGCCTTGGGGATGGGCTTGCCGTTCACGACGGCGACGTTCTGCGCCAGGGCCAGGCCGCTGGCCAGCGCCAGGGTCGCAAATAGGACGGTACGTTGCATAAGGGTGATCAATGTCCAGGAAGGTGAGCGGGGTTGGGTGCTCCGGGACGGCGTTCGGTTTCGCCCGGCGCCAGGAGGACCATCGCGAGCGCGTGAATCTCGCGCTGCATCAATTCGGCGAGGGCATCATACACGAGGCGGTGCCGCTCGACCCGCGACTTGCCCTCGAAGCGCGGGCTGACCAGGCGGAGGTTGTAGTGCCCGCCGCCGCTGGCCGCGCCGACGTGCCCCGCGTGACGGGCGCTGTCGTCCTCGATCGAAAGCTCGACCGGCACAAGCGTCGCGAGCCGATCGCGCATCCGGTCGACCGTTCCCTCAGGCATCCGTCGTTTCCTCCTTGAGGTGGCGCGACAAGTAGATGCCGAGCACGAGCATGAAGGCCAGCGTGAGCCCGAACAGCCCGAACAGCTTGAAGTTCACCCAGGCCTCGGTCGAGACGGAGAACGCGACGGCGAGGTTGATCACGCCCATCGCGCCGAAGAAGCCGACCCACGCGACCATCAGCCGGTCCCACACCGGGTCCGGCACGGCGACCTGCTCCGAAAGCAGCGACTTGACGAGGTTCTTCTTCCAGATGACCCGGCCGGCGAGAAGCGCGCCGGCGAACAGCCAGTACAGGATCGTGGGCTTCCACTTGATGAAGGTCTCGTCGTGGAACCAGATCGTGGCGCCGCCGAAGATCACGATCACCGCGAGGCTGATCCACAGCATCGGCTCGACGCGGCGACCGCGCGCGAGCAGCCAGCCGACCTGTCCGATCGTCGCGACGATGGCGGTGGCGGTGGCCAGGAGAATCGGCGCCTGGTCGGGCGGCACCCGTCCGTCCCCAACGAGGCCGCCGAGCACGGTAGTGGCAAGCGCGAGCGACTGCGACGGAAACGAAGACGCGAGCTTGAACGTCGCGAAGAACAGGATGACCGGGAACAGGTCGAACAGCAGCTTCATCAGGCGCCTTTGTCGGTGGGCATGGGCGTCGTCGGCTCGAAAGGATTCGGCTCGAACTTCAGCGACGCGGAGTTGATGCAGTAGCGCAGGCCGGTCGGGCGGCGGGCCGTCCGGGAAGACGTGCCCGAGGTGCGCGTCGCAGACGTTGCACAGGATCTCGGTGCGGATCATCCCGTGGCTCGCGTCGCGCTCCTCCCGCACGTTGGCCGGGTCGAGCGCCTTGAAGTAGCTCGGCCAGCCGCAGCCGGAATCGAACTTGGTGTCGGAGGCGAACAGCGCCGTGCCGCAGCACACGCAGCGATAGATGCCTTCCTCATGGTGGTCCCAGTAGCGGCCCGTGAAGGCGCGTTCGGTCGCCTTCTCGCGCGTCACCGAGTACTCCATCGGCGACAACTGCCTGCGCCATTCGGCCTCGGGCTTCTTCACCTTGTCCATGCGGGTCTCCTCAGGACGAACACGACAGCTCGAGCGAGCGCGCCCAGTCGGGGGGCTCCGCGGCGTACGCCTCGAACTCGGGCTGCTCGTCGAACGGGCGTTCGAGCACTTTCAGCAGTCGCGCGACCTCGCCGAAGTCGCGCTCGCCATCGTCGCCGCGCGCCTTGCGGATCGCGGTTTCCGCGAGGTGATTGCGCAGCACGTACTTGGGGTTGACGCGATCCATCCGCGCGCGCCGGTCGGCATCGCCGCTGCCCTCGGCGCGCAGCCGGGCGCGGTACTTCGCAGCCCAGGCGTCGAACGCCGGCCGGTCGATCACCAGGTCGCGCACCGGCGCGTCCTGCGCGGAGTCCGTGGCGTCGACGCGCAGGTGCGACAGGCGCCGCCAGAAGCGCGGCCAGTCGGTGTGGTTGGCGTTCAGCAGGTCGATCAGGCCGTTGACGAGCGCCTCGTCGTCCGCCTGCGCCGTCGACAGTCCGAGCTTGGCACGGAAGACGTCGTCGATCGCGCGCGAGTATTCGTCGACGAAGGCATCGATCGCAGCCTTGGTCGCTTCGAGGTCCTCGGTCAGCGGCACCAGCGCCTGGCCCAGCGCGTACAGGTTCCAGTGCGCGATCTGCGGCTGCATGTTGTAGGCATAGCGGCCGTGCGAGTCGCTGTGGTTGCAGACGTAGCCCGCGTCGAACGCGTCCATGAAGCCGAACGGCCCGTAGTCGATCGTCAGCCCGAGGATCGACATGTTGTCGGTGTTCAGCACGCCGTGGCAGAAGCCGACGCCCTGCCATTGCGCGAACAGGCGCGCCGTCTTGCGCGCGACCTGCTCGAGGAAGTGCAGGTAGGGGTGGGGCGCGTCCCGGCTCTCAGGGTAGAACCGGTCGATCACGTAATCGGCCAGTTGCTTCAGCGCGTCGTGCTGCTCGGTCCAGTAGAAATACTCGAAGGACCCGAAGCGCACGAAGCTCGGCGACATGCGGGTGGCGACGGCCGCGGTTTCGACGGTCTCGCGGATCACCGGGGTGTCGGAGCCGACCACCGCCAGCGCGCGGGTGGACGGAATGCCGAGGTGATGCAGCGCCTCGGAACACAGGAACTCGCGGATCGAAGAGCGGAGCACCGCGCGGCCGTCGCCCATCCGCGAGTACGGCGTCTTGCCGGCGCCCTTCAGCTGCAGCTCCCAGTGCGCACCCTCGGCACCGACCGCCTCGCCGAGCAGGATCGCCCGGCCGTCGCCGAGCCGGGGCACGTAGACACCGAACTGGTGCCCGGAGTAGACGGCGGCGAGCGGCTCGGCGCCGGCGACCGGGCGATTGCCGGTCAGCGCTTCCACGGCGGCGCCGGATCGCAGGCGAACGGGGTCGAGACCGATCAGCTGCGCGGCGGACTCGGAGTACGCGACCAGGTACGGATCGGGCAGCGGCGTGGGCGCGAGCCGTGTGTAGAACGTCCCGGGCAGGCGGGCGAACGAGTTGTCGAAGCGCAGGCCGAGATCCACCGCCGGCACGGCGGCCGCAGCGGTCGAGGTCAGCGGGAGGGCGACAGGGGCGTCCAACGGGGTCTCCGGGGGGAGGCGCATTCTACGGGGCGGGCTGCCGCTCGCGTCGAGAGGCGTCGCCCGCAACGTTCGACTTGACGCGGAGTGGACGACTCCGGAGCATGTTGGGTCGAAGCCGGGCGAAAGCAACCATCAGAAGCGCGCGGCAACAAACACATACGGGGAGACAGGAACCATGTTGCAAGGCCTGATGATGCAGACGCCTCTGACGATCTCGTCGCTGATCGTGCACGCGGACCGGCATCACGGCGACGCCGAGGTGGTCTCGCGTCGCGTCGAAGGGGACATTCACCGCACCACGTACAGGGAGATCCACCGACGTTCCCGCCAGCTGGCCAACGCGCTGGGCGGCGGCGGCATCCGGATGGGCGACCGGGTCGCCACGATCGCGTGGAACGGCTACCGCCACATGGAGCTGTACTTCGCGGTCTCCGGCGCCGGCAGCGTGCTGCACACGATCAACCCGCGCCTGCACCCGGAGCAGATCGCGTGGATCGTCAACCACGCCGAGGACAGCGCGCTCTTCTTCGACCTGACCTTCCTGCCGATCGTCGAGGCCATCGCCGCGCACTGCAAGACCGTGCGGCACTGGGTGCTGATGACCGACCGCGCGCACATGCCGGCGGCGACCAAGGTGCCGAACCTGCTGTGCTACGAGGAACTGCTCGGCAGCCACTCGGACAGGTTCACCTGGCCGGACTTCGACGAGAACACCGCGTCGTCGATGTGCTACACGTCGGGCACCACGGGCAATCCCAAGGGCGTGCTGTACAGCCATCGCTCGACAGTGCTGCACACGCTGGCGGCGGCCCTGCCGGACGCGCTCAACGTCTCGGCGCGCGACGTCATCCTGCCGGTGGTGCCGATGTTCCACGTCAATGCGTGGGGCCTGCCGTACGTCGGCGCGATGGTGGGCTGCAAGATGGTGTTCCCTGGCGCGCACCTCGACGGCAAGTCGCTGTACGAGCTGTTCGAGGCCGAGAAGGTGACCTGCTCGGCCGGCGTGCCGACGGTGTGGCAGGGCCTGCTCGCCCACACCGAGGCGCACGGCCTGAAGTTCTCGACGATGAACCGCACGGTGATCGGCGGCTCGGCCTGCCCGCCGGCGATGATCAAGCTCTTCGAGCAGAAGTACGGCGTCCACGTGCTCCACGCCTGGGGCATGACCGAGATGAGCCCGCTGGGAACCGCGTGCACGTTCAAGGCCAAGCACGCCGGCATGTCGCCCGAAGAGCAGTTCAGGGTCCAGACCAAGCAGGGCCGGGTGCTGTACGGCGTCGACATGAAGATCGTCGGCGACGACGGCGGCGACCTGCCGTGGGACGGCACCTCGTTCGGCGACCTGCTGGTCCGCGGTCCCTGGATCCTGCGCGAGTACTTCAAGGGCGAGGGCGGCAACCCGCTGAAGACCGACGCCGAGGGGCACGCCTGGTTCCCGACCGGCGACGTCGCGACCATCGACGCCGACGGCTACATGCACATCACCGATCGCAGCAAGGACGTGATCAAGTCGGGCGGCGAGTGGATCAGCTCGATCGAGATCGAGAACATCGCGGTGGCTCACCCGTCGGTCGCGATGGCGGCCTGCATCGCGGCCCGCCACCCGAAGTGGGACGAGCGCCCGCTGCTGGTCGTGATGAAGAAGCCCAACGCCGAGCTCACCCGGGAGGAACTGCTGGCGCACTACGAGGGCAAGGTCGCCAAGTGGCAGGTTCCGGACGACATCGTGTTCGTCGACGCGATCCCGCTCGGCGCCACCGGCAAGATGCTGAAGGCGAAGCTGCGCGAGCAGTTCAAGGACTACCGGCTGCCGACGGCCTGAGGACGCCGGTCCGGCAGGGGCGCCTCGCGGCGCCGCGGCACTGGGGTTTGTTCCGGCCCGCGCCGCTTTGTCCGGACCGGACGGCTGAAGTATTCTGCCCGGCCTGACCGCCGCTCGAAGCGGTCGAACAAGACTCGATTCCAGGCACGAGCCACAAGGAGACAACTGAATGAACCGCCGCTTTGCCCTTCGCTGGATCAATGCATTGATCATCGGTGCGGCTGGCTGCCTGTTCGCCACCGGTGCCCTGGCGCAGGCCAAGGCCGGCCCGGCGAAGGCGGCATCCGCCCCTGCCGCGACCGCGCAGACCATCAAGATCGCCTATATCGATCCGCTGTCCGGCCCGTTTGCCGGCGTGGGCTCGAACCTGCTGAAGCACTTCCAGTTCACGGTCGACGCGATCAACGCCCAGCAGCTGGCCGGGCCGGGCGTGAAGTTCGAGATGGTCTCGTTCGACAACAAGGCGTCGCCGCAGGAGACGCTGACGGTCCTCAAGCAGGTGATCGACCAGGGCATCCGGTACGTGGTGCAGGGACAGGGTTCGGGCGCCGCGCTGGCGCTGATCGACGCGATCGAGAAGCACAACGAGCGCAACCCGGGCCAGGCCATCGTCTTCCTGAACTACGCCGCCGTCGATCCCGACCTCACCAACAGCAAGTGCAGCTTCTGGCACTTCCGCTTCGACGCCAACACCGACATGAAGATGGAAGCCCTGACGACCTACATCAAGGATCGTCCGGAGGTGAAGAACGTCTTCCTGATCAACCAGAACTACTCGCACGGCCAGCAGGTCGCGCGCGTCGCCAAGGAACTCCTGGCGAAGAAGCGGCCCGACGTCAAGATCGTCGGCGAGGACCTGCATCCGCTCGGCCAGGTGCGCGACTTCGCGCCGTACATCGCCAAGATGCGCGCGGCGAACGCGGACACCGTGATCACCGGCAACTGGGGCCCGGACCTCGCGCTGCTCGTGCGCGCCGCGCGCGACGCCGGCCTGAACGCCAACTTCTACACGTACTACGCCGGCGTCATCGGCACGCCGACGGCGGTGGGACCGGCGGGCGAGAACCGCATGCGGCAGGTTGCATACTGGCACCCGAACATCGCCCCGGACTATCCGGGCGAGAAGCAGTACCTCGAGTTCAAGAAGCGGTTCAACGAGGAGTGGTACGCGTTGGCGACCTACACGTCGCTGACGATGCTTGCCGACGCGATGAAGCGCACCGGATCGAGCGACCCGCTGAAGGTCGCGTACGCGATGGAAGGCGCGAAGATGGCCAGCCTGCACGGCGACATCGAGATGCGCGCAGCCGACCACCAGTTGCTGCAGCCGCTTTGGATCTCGTCCTGGACGAAGGTCGGCGGCCAGAACAAGCACGACGTCGAGAAGACCGGCTACACGTGGAAGACCGAGGTGGCGTTCCCGACCTACGTCGCATCGCAGCCGACGAGCTGCAACATGAAGCGCCCGGCGCGTCCCCAGTAATCCCGCCCATGCGGTGAGCACCTCCGGCCCGGCACCCCCGGGCCGGTTTTGCATTCACGTCCACGGCCCCGATGGAATCGATCGTCAGCCAGGCACTGATCGGCATCAGCTACGGGCTGCTGCTGTTCATGCTCGCGGCCGGCCTCACGCTGATCTTCTCGATGATGGGCGTGCTGAACTTCGCGCACGCCAGCTTCTACATGCTGGGCGCGTACGTCGCCTACCAGATCAGCACGTGGATCGGCTTCTGGGCGGCGCTGGTGCTGGCGCCGCTCGTGCTGTTCGCGCTCGGCGCCCTCGTCGAGCGCTGGGGCCTGCGCCGGGTGCACAAGTGGGGCCACGTGCCCGAGCTGCTGTTCACGTTCGGGCTGTCGTACATCGTCGTCGAACTCGTGCAGGTGATCTGGGGCCGCGCCGCGGTGCCGTACCGCGTGCCGGCCGAGCTCGACGGGCCCGTGGGGTGGCTGCAGTCGTTCAACGTGATCTTCCCCCAGTACCGCATGTTCATGATGGCGGTGGCGATCGCCATGCTGGTCGCCATCTGGCTGGTGCTGACCCGCACGCGCATCGGCCTCGTGATCCAGGCGGCGCTGGCGCATCCGCAGCAGGTCGAGGCGCTCGGGCACAACGTGCCGCGAGTGTTCATGCTGGTGTTCGGCGGCGGCTCGGCGCTGGCCGGTCTCGCCGGCGTGGTCGGCGGCAACGCGTTCGTGACCGAGCCCGCGATGGCCGGCACCGTCGGCGCGATCGTCTTCGTGGTCATCGTCGTCGGCGGCATGGGTTCGCTCGCCGGCGCCTTCGTCGCGGCGCTTCTGATCGGCCTGCTGGAAAGTTTCGGCAAGGTGTCCGACTGGTCCGTCGCTTCCGGCCTCAACGCGCTCGGCGCGAGCGTCGGGCCCGGCACGCCGGGCTACGAGGTGCTGAAGCTGACGCTTTCGCAGGTCGCGCCGGTGCTGCCTTACCTGCTGCTGGTGCTGATCCTGATTGTCCGGCCCAAGGGCCTGCTCGGGACCCGCGAGGACTGACGTGGCGCCGGACTCCGTCTTTCCGCCGAACGTGGGGCAGATCGCCTACAAGCCGCTGAACTTCGGCCGCTGGGTCGTCTGGGGCTTCACGGCGTTCCTGTTCATCGTGATGCCGGCCTTCTTCAGCAAGGGCTTCGCCCTGACGCTGATGTCGCAGATGGGCATCATGATCATCTTCGCGCTCTCCTACAACATGCTGCTGGGGCAGAGCGGCATGCTGTCGTTCGGGCACGCCGTCTACTCCGGCCTCGGCGCCTTCTTCGCGATGCACGCGATGAAGGCGATCGGCGCCGGGACGCTGGCGTGGCCGATCTCGCTGCTGCCGCTGATCGGCGGCCTGGCGGGCGCGTTGTTCGGCGTCGTGTTCGGCTACCTGACGACGAAGAAGGCCGGCACGCCGTTCGCGATGATCACGCTGGGCATCGGCGAGATGGTGTTCGCCGCGTCCCTGATGTTCCCCGGCTTCTTCGGGGGCGAGGGCGGCATCACCGGCGACCGCGCCGCGGGCGCGCCGTTCCTCGGCATCCCGGGGCTCACGTTCGGCCCGGCGATCCAGGTCTACTACCTGATCGCGGCGTGGTCCTTCGCCTGCATGGTCGCGATGTTCGCGCTGACGCACACGCCGCTCGGCCGCATCGCCAACGCGGTGCGCGACAACCCCGAGCGCGCCGAGTTCATCGGCTACAACACGCAGCGCGTGCGCTGGCTGATGCTGATCCTGTCCAGCTTCTTCGCGGGCATCGCGGGCGGCCTCACCGCCATCAACTTCGAGATCGTCAGCGCGGAGAACGTGCACGCGATCCGGTCCGGCGGCGTGCTGCTCGCGGCGTTCATCGGCGGGGTGACGTTCTTCTTCGGCCCGATCCTGGGCGCGATCGTGTTCGTGATCTTCGCGGTGGCCCTGTCCGAATTCACGAAGGCGTGGCAGCTGTACCTGGGCGTGTTCTTCGTCCTGCTGGTGATGTTCGCGCCCGGCGGCCTTTCGAGCCTGATCCTGATGAACCTGCGCGTGATGAAGTTCAGGAAGTTCGGGCGGCTGCGCGACCCGTACTTCGGCGTGCTGGCGGCCGCGCTCGCGCTCGCCTTCGGCGCCGTGATGCTGATCGAACTGATGTACCACGTGACGCTGAATGTCGGGCAGGGCAACAGCGTGCGGCTCTTCGGCTTCCTGTTCGACGCCACGCGCGCCAACGCCTGGGTGTTCGCGACCTCGGTGTTCCTCGCGGCGGGCGCGGCCTTCGAGTACTACCGCCGCCGCTTCAAGGAGCAGTGGGACGCGGTGCAGGTCGAGATCGAGGACTGGATCCGGGAGAATCCATGAGCGGACCGGACACCCCCGCGCTGGAGCTCGACGGCGTCACGAAGCGGTTCGACAAGACCGAGATCATCCGCGGCATCACGCTCGCGGTGCCGGCCGGCGAGCGCCACGCGATCATCGGCCCCAATGGTGCCGGCAAGTCGACGCTGTTCAACCTGATCAGCGGTCGGTTCCATGCCACCTCGGGGCGCATCCGGCTGAACGGGGCGGACATCACGCAGCGCAAGCCGTTCGAGATCAGCCGCCTCGGACTGTCGCGCAGCTTCCAGATCACGAACCTGTTCCATCGCCTGAGCGTGTTCGAGAACCTGCGCTGTTCGGTGCTGTGGTCGCTCGGGCACCGGTACGCCTTCTGGAAGAACCTGAACAAGCTCGAGGATGCGGAACAACGCGCGGAGGAAGTCCTCGCGCGCGTCGGCCTGAAGCGCCGGCGCGACATCCAGGCAGGCCTGCTCACGTACGCCGAGCAGAGGGCGCTCGAGATCGGAATCACGATCGCCGGCGGCGCGAACGTCATCCTGCTCGACGAGCCCACGGCCGGCATGAGCCGGGCCGAGAGCAGGCGAGCGGTCGACCTGATCCGTGACGTGACCGTCGGCAAGACGCTGCTGATGGTCGAGCACGACATGGGCGTCGTGTTCGGGCTGGCCGACCGGATCTCGGTGGTCGTCTACGGCCAGGTGATCGCCACCGGCACGCCGGCCGAGATCCGCGGCAACGCGGCGGTCAGGGAAGCCTACCTGGGCACGCAGGCGGAGCACGCATGAGATGAGCGTCGAGACGTTGCTTCGCGTCGAGAACCTGCAGGCCTACTACGGCAAGAGCCACGTGCTGCACGGCGTGGACCTCACCGTCGGCCGCGGCGAGATCGTCAGCCTGCTCGGACGCAACGGCGTGGGCCGCTCGACCACGGCGAAGGCCATCATGGGCCTGGTGGACTGCACCGGCACGGTCGATTTCAAGGGCCGCGACCTGACGCGGCTGAAGACGTACGAGATCGCGCACCTCGGAGTCGGCTACGTGCCCGAGAACCGCGACATCTTCCCGACGCTGACCGTCGAGGAGAACCTGCGGCTGGGCATCAAGGGCCGCAAGCCTGGCCGCTGGGGCTACGAGGACGTGTACCGCCTGTTCCCCCGGCTGCAGGAGCGCGCCCGCACGGAAGCCGGCGTGCTGTCCGGGGGCGAACAGCAGATGCTGACCCTCGCGCGTACGATGATGGGTGACCCGGAGCTCGTCATCATCGACGAGCCCACCGAGGGACTCGCTCCGATGATCGTCGAACTGGTCGGCACCTTCCTGCGCGAACTGAAGGAGCGCGGCCTGTCGATCCTGCTCATCGAGCAGAAGCTCACCATCGCGCTGCAGATCTCGCAGCGCGTCTACGTGATGGGTCATGGGCACATGGTCTTTCACGGGACCCCGGACGAACTGAAGGCCAACCGACTGATCCGGCAGGAGTGGCTCGAAGTCTGAGTCCGCCGGATCCTTCCCCGGAGAGAAGCAATGACGACTCGCTATGAACGCCGCGGAGACGTGGCGGTGCTGCAGATAGACAACCCGCCCGTCAACGGACTGGGCCACGTCACCCGCAGGACGCTGGCCGAGGGGCTCGAGCGTGCCCTCGACGACAGCGCCGTGAAGGCCGTCGTCATCACCGGAACGGACAAGGTCTTCTCGGGCGGCGCCGACATCCGCGAGTTCAACACGCCGGCCGCGCTGGCCGAGCCCAACCTGCTGCAGCTGATCGAACAGGTGGAGCAGTCCTCGAAGCCCGTGATCGCGGCGATCAACGGCGTCTGCATGGGCGGCGGCCTCGAGCTCTCGCTCGGCTGCAATTACCGGATCGCCACGCCCGACGCGTCGATGGCCCTGCCCGAGGTGAAGATCGGCCTGCTTCCGGGCGCTGGCGGCACGCAACGGTTGCCGCGCGCGGTAGGCGCGGAGAAGGGCCTGCGCATGATCACCTCCGGCGACCCGATCCGGGCCGACGACGCGCTCGCGAGCGGCCTGGTGGAGAAGATCGTCGATCGCGGTTCGTTCGAGGGCGTGCTGGCCTTCGCGAAGGAGGTGGCGGCGCGCGCGTCCCATCCCAGGCTGCGCGACCGCAAGGTGGCGCTGCCGGCCGGCGCCGACGCCGCGGCGATGTTCGCCGCCGCGCGCGCGGAGATCGCCAAGCAGGCGCGCGGGCTCCCGGCACCGCTGAAGTGCGTCGACGCGGTCGAGGCGGCCGTCACGAAGCCGTTCGACGAGGGCCTGGGCTTCGAGCGTGGGCTCTTCATCGAGCTCGTGCAGTCGCCCGAGTCGAAGGCGTTGCGCCACGCGTTCTTCGCGGAGCGGGCGGCGGCGAAGATTCCCGACGTCCCGGAAGACACGCCGACGCGGCCGATCCGCACGGCGGCCATCATCGGCTTCGGAACGATGGGCGGCGGCATCGCGATGAGCTTCGCCAACGCCGGCATCCCGGTGACGGTGTACGAGAAGGAACAGGCCGCGCTCGACCGCGGGCTGGCGACCTGCCGCCGGAACTGGGAAGCGACCGCGAAGAAGGGCCGCATGTCGATGGACGACGTCGAGAAGCGCGTGGCCCTGCTGAAGCCGACCCTCGACTTCTCGGCGCTGCGCGCCGCGGACATCGTCATCGAGGCCGCCTACGAGGACATGATCGTCAAGCAGGACCTGTTCTCGCGCCTCGACTCGACGATGAAGCGCGGCGCGATCCTCGCCACCAACACGTCGACGCTCGACGTCGACCAGATCGCCGCGGCGACCTCGCGCCCGCAGGACGTCATCGGCACGCACTTCTTCAGTCCCGCCAACGTGATGCGGCTGCTCGAGGTCGTGCGCGGGGCGAAGACGTCGAAGGAGGTGCTGGCCACCGTGATGCAGCTCGGCAAGCGGCTGAAGAAGGTCGCGGTCGTCTCGGGCGTGTGCGACGGCTTCATCGGCAACCGGATGCTCGAGCAGTACATCCGGCAGTCGCTGTTCCTCGTCGACGAAGGCGCGTCGCCGCAGCAGGTCGACGCGGCGCTCGCCCGGTTCGGCATGGCGATGGGCCCGTTCACGATGTACGACATGGCGGGCATGGACATCGGCTACGCGATCCGGCAGCGGCGCTACATCGAGAAGCCGCACATCACGTACTCGCGCATCGCCGACCGCGTCGTCGAGATGGGGCGGCTCGGCCAGAAGACCGCCAAGGGCTGGTACCGGTACGAGCCCGGCAACCGCACGCCGCTGCCCGACCCCGAGATCGACCTCCTGATCGCGTCGTACCGCGCCGAGATCGAGGTCGCGCCGCGCGCGATCTCCGACGAGGAGATCGTGCAGCGCTGCGTTTACGCGCTCGTCAACGAGGGCGCGAAGATCCTGGAGGAGGGCATCGCACTGCGCGCGAGCGACATCGACGTCGTCTACCTCACCGGCTACGGCTTCCCGATCCGCACCGGCGGCCCGATGTTCCACGCGCAGCAGGTGGGACTCGACACGGTGGTGGCGACGATGAAGCGCTTCGCCGCCAATCCGAACGCCGACCCGGCGTTCTGGCAGCCGGCGCCGCTGCTGGTCGAGGCGGCGAAGAGCGGCCGCTGGCCGAAGTAGAGCAGCCATGCCGGAACTCATCTGCTCCCGCCGCGACCTCGCGTTCCTGCTGTACGAGTGGCTCGGCGTCGAACGCCTGACCCAGCGCAGCCGCTATGCCGAGCATTCGCGCGAGACCTTCGACGCCGCGCTCGACACGGCCGAGCAGATCGCCACGGACCTCTTCGCGACCCACAACCGCAAGAGCGACCTCGATGAGCCGACCTTCGACGGCGAGCGGGTCCGGCTGATCCCGGAGATCAAGACGGCGCTCGACGCGTTCAGCGCGGCGGGCCTGATGTCGGCCGAGCACGACGAGGCGCTGGGCGGCATGCAGTTGCCGGTGGTCGTCGCCAAGGCGTTGTTCGCCTGCTTCAAGAGCGCCAACGTCGCCACGTCGAGCTACGCGCTGCTGACGGTCGCCAACGCGAACCTGCTGCTCGCGCACGGCACGCCCGCGCAGGTCGACGCCTTCGTCCGGCCGGAGCTGGCGGGCCGCTTCTTCGGCACGATGTGCCTGTCGGAGCCGCAGGCCGGCTCGTCGCTGTCGGACATCAGCACGCGCGCCGAGTACGAAGGCGAGTCGCCGCTCGGGCCCCAATACCGGCTCGCCGGCAACAAGATGTGGATCTCCGCGGGCGAGCACGACCTCGCGGAGAACATCGTCCATCTCGTGCTGGCGAAGATCCCTGGGCCGGACGGTCGGCCGATCGCGGGCGTGAAGGGCATCTCGTTGTTCGTCGTGCCGAAGTTCCTCGTGACGGTCGAGGGGACAGGCGCCGGTTCGACCGTGACGGTCGGCGAGCGCAACGACGTCGTGCTCGCGGGCCTGAACCACAAGATGGGTTTCCGCGGCACGTCCAATTGCCTGCTGAATTTCGGGGAAGGCAGGTTCACGCCGCAGGGCAGGAAAGGCGCGATCGGCTACCTGGTCGGCGAGCCGGGGCGCGGGCTCGCCGCGATGTTCCACATGATGAACGAGGCGCGGATCGGCGTCGGGCTCGGAGCGGCGATGCTCGGCTACGGCGCCTACCTGCACTCGCTCGACTATGCGCGCAACCGTCCGCAGGGCCGTCCGGTCGGCCCGGCCGGCAAGGATCCGGCGCAGCCGCAGATCCCGATCATCGGGCACGCCGACGTCAGGCGCATGCTGCTCGCGCAGAAGGCATACGCGGAAGGCGCGCTCGCGCTGAACCTGCTGTGCGCCTCGCTGGTCGACGACGAGCACACCGCGCCGACCGATGACGAGCGCCGCAACGCGACGCTGCTGCTCGACATCCTGACGCCGGTGGCGAAGAGCTGGCCGTCGCAGTGGTGCGTCGAAGGCAACTCGCTTGCGATCCAGGTGCTCGGCGGCTACGGCTACACGCGCGACTACCCGGTCGAGCAGTTCTACCGCGACAACCGCCTGAACGCGATCCACGAGGGCACGCACGGCATCCAGGCGCTCGACCTGCTGGGCCGCAAGGTGGTGATGCAGGACGGCGCGGCGCTGGAGCTGCTCGGCAAGTGGATGGAGCAGACGATCCGCGAGGCAGGGCAGGCCCGGCACGAGGACACGCGGCGCTGGGCCGGCATGCTGACCGAGCGCGTCCGGCGGGTCAGCGAGGTGACGCGCAAGGCGTGGTCGGCGGGCGACGCCGCGCGCACGCTCGCCAACGCCACGGCGTACCTGGAGGCGTTCGGCCACGTCGTGCTCGCGTGGATCTGGCTCGACCAGTCGCTGGCCGCGTCGAGGAACTTCAGCGACGCGGACGAGCGACTTCTATCACGGCAAGTGGCAGGCGTGCCGCTACTTCTTCGTGCACGAGCTGCCGAAGGTCGACGCGCTGCTCGACCTCGTCGCGGCGCTCGACACGACGACCCTGGACATGAAGGACGAGTGGTTCTGATGATCAAGCACATCGTGATGTGGAAGCTGAAGGACCAGGCGGAAGGTGCCGGCCGCGCGGCCAACGCGGCGAAGATGAAGGCGCTGCTCGACGGCTGCCGGAACGTCGTGCCTGGCATCGTCGAGTTCGAGGTGGCGCTCGCGCAGCCGGGCCTCGAGGCGACGTACGACGTCGTGCTGTACTCGGTGTTCGCCGACAAGGCGGCGCTCGACGCCTACCAGGACCATCCGAAGCACGTTGCCGTGAAACCGTTCATCGGCGCGGTGCGCCTCGAGCGCCAGTGCATGGACTACGAAGCCTGAAGGGAAGCGCATGTCGCTGAAGCAACTGCTCGATCTCACGGGCCGCACGGCGCTGGTCACCGGCGGCTCGCGCGGCCTCGGGCTGCAGATCGCCGAGGGATACCTGGAGATGGGCGCGCGCGTGGTCGTCTCCGCGCGCAAGGCCGACGAACTCGAGGCCGCGGTCGAGCGCCTGGCGAAGATCGGCCCGGCCAGCTGGATCGCCGCCGACTCGTCCGACCCGGCCCAGGTCGCCAGGCTGGCCGAGGAGTCGATCGCGCGCATGGGCCACGTCGACATCCTCGTCAACAACGCGGGAGCCACGTGGGGCGCGCCGGCCGAGGACTACCCGCCGGAAGCGTGGGACAAGGTGATGAACCTCAACATCCGCGCCGTGTTCCTGCTCACCCAGGCGATCGGGCGCGCGTCGATGATCCCGCGGCGCTCGGGCCGCGTGATCAACGTCGCGTCGATCGCCGGCCTGTTCGGCAATCCGCCGGGAACGATGTCGACGATCGCGTACAACACCAGCAAGGGCGCGCTGGTGAACTTCACGCGCGCGCTCGCCACCGAGTGGGGCCGCCACAACATCAACGTCAACGCGCTCGCGCCCGGCTTCTTTCCGTCGAAGATGACGCAGGGAATCATCGGTGCGGTCGGCGCCGAGGCGCTGGCCGCGTACTCGCCGCTGAAGCGCATCGGCGGCGACGAAGACCTGAAGGGCGCGGCGCTGCTGTTCGCGTCGGACGCCGGCCGCCACATCACCGGGCAGATCCTCGCCGTCGACGGCGGGGCGTCGGCCTACTGACCCGTCGAGACCACCGCAGGGAACTCCATGCCCGCCAACCGCCGCATCGTGCTCGCCTCGCGTCCCCAGGGCGCGGCCTCCGCCTCCAACTTCCGTCTCGAGGAAGTCCCCGTGCCGTCGCTCGAGCCCGGGCAGATCCTCGTGCGCAACCACTGGTTGTCGCTCGACCCCTATATGCGCGGCCGCATGAACGAGGGGCGCTCGTACGCCGCGTCGCAGGCGCTCGACGACGTGATGGTGGGCGGAACGGCCGGCGAAGTCGTCGAGTCGCGCAACCCGGCCTTCGCGGCGGGCGACCTGGTCGTCGCGTACCTCGGCTGGCAGGAATACGGCGTGTCCGACGGCGCCGGCGTCTACAAGGTCGACACGCGCCACGTGCCGCTCCCGGCGTACCTGGGACCGGTCGGGATGCCCGGCGTGACCGCGTGGTACGGGCTGAACCGGATCATCGAGCCGGCGCAGGGCCAGACCGTCGTCGTGTCGGCGGCGAGCGGCGCGGTCGGCAGCGTCGTCGGCCAACTGGTCAAGATCGCCGGCTGCCGCGCGATCGGCATCGCCGGCGGCGCCGAGAAATGCGCGTACGTCACGCAGGAGCTGCACTTCGACGCGTGCATCGACTACAAGTCCGAGGACGTCGGCAAGCGGCTGAAGGAAGTCGCGCCCGACGGCGTCGACGGCTACTTCGAGAACGTCGGTGGCGAGATCATGGACGCGGTGCTGCCGCGGATGAACGCGTTCGGCCGCATCGCGCTGTGCGGACTGATCGCCGGCTACGACGGCACGCCGATCCCGATCAGGAACCCGGCCTGGTTCCTGGTCAGCCGCCTGCTGCTGAAGGGCTTCATCGTCAGCGAGCACATGGAGGTCTGGCCGGCGGCATTGAAGGAACTCGGCAGCCACGTCGCCACCGGACGCGTCAAGTACAGGGAGTCGGTCGCAAACGGCATCGAGAACGCCCCGCAGGCCTTCCTCGGGATGCTCAAGGGCGCCAACTTCGGCAAGCAACTGGTGAAGCTGATCTGATGAAGGACCTGAACGGCAAGGTGGCGGTCATCACCGGCGCGGGCAGCGGCTTCGGCCGCGAGTTCGCGCGGTTCGGTGCGCGCGAAGGCATGAAGCTCGTGCTGGCGGACGTGCAACGCGAGGCGCTCGACGCGGTCGTCGCCGAACTGGGCGGCGCGGGCGCCGAGGTCGTCGGCGAGGTGGTCGACGTGGCCGACAGCGGCCAGGTCGCACGGCTCGCCGACCGCGCGTTCCAGGCGTTCGGCCCGGTGCACCTGCTGATGAACAACGCGGGCGTGGGCGGTGGCGGATACCTCTGGGAGAACACCGACAAGGACTGGAACTGGGTGCTCGGGGTCAACCTCATGGGGGTGGTGCACGGCATCCAGCACTTCGTGCCGCGGATGCTCGAAGCCAACCGCCACGGCACGCCGGGCCACATCGTCAACACGGCGTCGATGGCCGGGTGGCTCGCCGCGCCGCTGATGGGCGTCTACAACGTCTCCAAGCACGCGGTCGTCGCGCTGACGGAAACGCTCTACCACGACCTCCGCCTGGCCGGGTCGACGATCGGCGTGACGGCGCTGTGCCCCGCCTTCGTCCCGACCGGGATCGCCGACTCGCACCGCAACCGTCCGAAGACGCTCGCGAACCCCGCGCCGCCGACGACGTCGCAGCGGATGGCGCAGGCCGCGTCCGAGAAGGCCGTGTCGAGCGGCCGCATGACCGCCGAGCAGGTGGCGCAGATGACGTTCGACGCCGTGCGCGAGAAGCGCTTCTACGTGTTCACGCATCCGCAGATTCTTCCGACCGTGCGGGCGCGCTTCGAGGCAGCCATGCACGGCGACGCACCCGCCGATCCGTTCGCCGGCAAGCCGTCGGCCAAGCCGGCATCGCCGGCCGGATGATCGGACGGTGATCACGACGGGGCAGTATGCGGATCTCGGCAACGGGATCCGGCTGCACTACGCGAGCTGCGGCGATCGCAGCCGGCCGCTCGTGCTGTTCCTGCACGGCTTTCCCGAGTACTGGGGCGCGTGGGAAGAACTGCTGCCTTCTTTCGCCGGCACGCACTTCGCGGTGGCGCCCGACCTGCGCGGGTTCAACCTGTCGAGCCAGCCGGCGGAGGTCGCGGCGTATCGGGCGCGCGAGATCGTCGGCGACCTCGAGCGCTTCGTCGCGCACCTGGGCTTCGACCGCGCGATCGTCGTCGCGCACGACTGGGGCGGGGCGGTCGCGTGGCAGTGGGCGATCGCGCGACCCGGGCGCGTGTCGAAGCTCGTGATCCTCAACTCGCCGCACCCGGTTCCGTTCGCGCGGGAGCTCGCCGCGAGTCCTGCGCAGCAGCAGGCGAGTGCCTACATGAACTGGCTGCGCGCCCCTGGCGCCGAGGGCGCGCTGGCGAAGGACGACTTCATCCGGCTCGACGAGTTCTTCCTCGGCATGCAGCGGGCCGATGCGCCCTGGTACACGGCGCAACGCCGGGCCCGGTACCACGACGTCTGGGCGCGCGGGCTCACCGGCGGCCTGAATTACTACCGCGCGTCGCCGCTCTATCCGCCGACGGACGGCGACCCGGGCGCGAAGGCGCTGCAGCTGAAGCCCGCGGACTTCCGCGTCCGGGTGCCGACGCTCGTACTCTGGGGCGAGGCGGACACTGCGTTGCCCGTCACACTGCTCGACGGCCTGATGGAACTGGTGGACGACCTGACGGTCCATCGGTTGCCGCGCGCCACGCACTGGCTGGCCCACGAGGAGCCGGACGAGGTCGCGCGACTCATCTTCGACTTCATCGGCCGCTGACCCGGCCCATCCCTCGCTGCCTCGGGCGGCCCGCGCCGCGTGGCAGAATTTTCGACGAACTTCACCGCAACCAACCAAGAGCCTCCATGCCGCTTCGCTTCCTCCGCTGGGCCCTCGCTGTCACGCTGCTGCTGGCGGCCGGGTTCGCCTCCGCACAGAACGCCGCCCTGCCGGGCGGCATGACGCGCGGACCCTCGATCGAAGGCGTCACCGAGTACCGCCTGCCGAACGGGCTGCGCGTCATCCTGTACCCGGACGCCTCGAAGCCGACGGCCACCGTCAACATCACCTACCTCGTCGGTTCGCGCATGGAGAACTACGGCGAGACCGGCATGGCGCACCTGCTCGAGCACCTGCTGTTCAAGGGCTCGAAGAACTTCCCGAAGCCCGACGTGGAGTTCAGCCGCCGCGGGCTTCCAGAACAACGGCACGACCTGGCTCGACCGCACCAACTACTACTCGACCTTCCAGGCGAGCGACGACAACCTCAAGTGGGCCATCGACTGGTCGGCCGACGCGATGGTGAATTCCTTCATCGCGAAGAAGGACCTCGACAGCGAGATGACGGTCGTCCGCAACGAGTACGAGATGGGCGAGAACGACCCGACGCGCGTGATGCTCAAGCGCATGCAGTCGGTCATGTACGACTGGCACAACTACGGCAACTCGACGATCGGCGCGCGCTCGGACATCGAGAACGTCCGCATCGAGAACCTGCAGGCGTTCTACCGCACGTACTACCAGCCGGACAACGCGGTGCTGACGATCGCGGGCAAGTTCGACGAGAAGAAGGTGCTCGCACTGGGTCGCGCAGTCCTTCGGCAAGATCCCCCGGCCGAAGCGCGCGCTGCCGGCGCTGTGGACGGCCGAGCCGACGCACGACGGCGAGCGCACGGTCGCCGTGCGGCGCAAGGGCGAGGTGCAGATCGTGGTGGTCGGCTACCGCCTGCCGTCGGCGCTGCATCCCGACTACATGGCGGCGGCCCTGGCCGCGGACATCCTCGCGCGACACGCCGGCGGGACGGCTGCACCAGGCGCTGGTGGTGCCGGGCAAGGCGGCGCAGGTGTTCGCGTTGATCGATCGACGCGCGCGACCCGGGCTTCGTGCTGTTCGGCGCGGTCGTCAAGAAGGGCGAGCCGATCGAGCCGGTGACGCAGACGATGATCGAGACCATCGAGGGCAGCTTCGCGAAGACCCCCGCCACCGACGAGGAACTGAAGCGGCAGGTGCAGCAGCAGCGCACCGCGTTCGATCGCACGCTCGCCGATCCGCAGGACTTCGGCGTCGGCCTGTCCGAGTACATCGCGCTCGGCGACTGGCGGCTGTTCTTCCTGTCGCGCGACCAGCTCGCGCAGATGACGCCGGCGCGGATCAGCGAGGCGGCCCAGCGCTACTTCGTCCGCGACAACCGGACGGTCGGCACCTACCTTCCCGACGACGCGCCCAAGCGCGCGGAGATGCCCGCCGCGCCGACGGCCGCGCAGCGACTCGCCGACTACAAGCCGACCACCACCGCCGCGGTGGCGGAGGCGTTCGACCCCTCGCAGGAGAACATCGACAAGCGCACGCAGCGGCTGGCATTCGGGGACCTCAAGGTGGCGCTTGCTGCCGAAGCGCAACCGCGGCAACACCGTGCACGTGCAGACCAACTTCCGCTGGGGCGACGAGAAGACCCTCAACGGCCGTGTGCTGGCGGGCGAGATGGCGGGCAGCATGCTCGGGCGCGGCACGTCGAAGATGACGCGCCAGCAGATCGCCGACGAAATGACGCGACTGCAGATGACCGGCGGCCTGCTCGGGTTCCAGACGACCCGCGAGCACCTGCCGGACGCGCTGCGGCTGCTCGCGCACGTGATGAAGGAGGCGTCCTTCCCGGCCGACGAGTACGCGCAGTTGCAGCGCCAGATCGTGACCGGGCTGTCGTCGCAGCTCGACAACCCGGAGGCGCTGTCGCGCGATGCGATGTCGAGCCACTTCAACACGTACCCGCCCGGCGATCCGCGGCACTACCTGCCGCTGAAGGAGCGGATCGAGGCCGTGCCGAAGCTTCCGCTCGCCGCGGTGCAGGCCTACCACGGCGACTTCTACGGCACCGCCCGCGGCGAGGTCGCCGTGGTCGGCGACTTCGACGCCGGCCAGGTCGCCGCCCTGGTGAAGGAACTCTTCACCGGCTTCGCGTCGAAGGCGCCCTTTGCGCGAGTCGAGCGCGAGTACCGCGAAGTCAAGCCAGCCAGGATCGTGCTCGACACCCCGGACAAGGAGAACGCGATCATCCGCGCGCGCCTCGATTTCCCGCTGCGCGACGACGACCCCGACGCGCCGGCGCTGACCCTGGCCAACGACATCTTCGGCGGCGGGGCCGGCCTGTCGAACCGGTTGATCGAGCGGCTGCGGCAGAAGGACGGCCTGAGCTATGGCGCCGGCACGGGCCTCAACGTCGGCTCGCGCAACCGCGTCGCCACCTGGGGCCTGGGCGCGATCGTCGCCCCGCAGAACGCGGCGCGGGCCGAGCAGGCGATCCGCGAGGAACTCGAGCGCGCGCGTCGCGACGGCTTCACGGCGAAGGAAGTCGAGGACGCGAAGAAGGGCATCCTGCAGGAGCGGCTCGTCAACCGCTCGCAGGACGGCATCGTGGCCGGCGCGTGGGTCGGCAATCTCGACCTCGGCCGCACCTTCGAGTTCTCGAAGCAGTTCGAGGATCGCCTGAAGGCCCTGACGCCCGAGCAGGTCAACGCCGCGTTCCGCAAGTACATCGACCCGGACCGCATGACCTTCGTGATCGCCGGCGACGCGAAGAAGGGAATCAAGCCGTGAGCTACGCGGACTTCCGCCACCGGATGCCGCTGCGCGTCCGCTGGGCCGAGGTCGACCGGCAGGGCGTCGTGTTCAACGCGCACTACCTGCTGTACGCGGACGTCTGCGTCACCGAGTACTGGCGCGCGGTCGGCATGCGCTATCCCGGGGACTTCGAGCCGCTCGGCTCGGACCTCTACGTCCGCAAGGCGACCGTCGACTACCGCGCGGCCGCGCTCTACGACGACGAACTCGAAGTCTGCGGGCGCATCGCCCGCATCGGCGGGAGCAGCCTGCAGTTCAGCGTCGGGATGTTCCGCCGCGGCCAGGCGGAGGCGCTGCTGGTGGCGGTCGACCTCGTCTACGTGTACGTGGACGCGGCCACGAAGGCGCCGCGGCGCGTCGACGACGTCCTGCGCGCGAAGATCCGCGCCTTCGAAACCGTTGCGCCCGATGAGTCGAGCCCCGGTGCGCGTTGAACTGCTCGACTGGGAGACGGCGCGCCCGCTCGCCGCGCCGATCCGCTTCGCGGTGTTCGTCGAGGAGCAGAAGGTCCCCGCGGAACTGGAGATCGACGAGCGGGATCCGCTGTGCGTGCACGCGCTGGCCCGGGGCGACGACGGCCGTCCGGTCGGGACCGGCCGCCTGCTGCCCGACGGGCACATCGGCCGCATGGCGGTGCTGCCCGACGCGCGCAAGCTCGGCGTCGGCAGCGCGCTGCTGACCGCGCTGATGGACGAAGCCCGCCGGCGAGGCCACGCGCAGGCGTTGCTGAGCGCGCAGACCCACGCGATTCCGTTCTACCGGCGCCACGGCTACGCCGTCGTCGGCGGCGAGTACATGGACTGCGGGATACCGCACGTCGACATGGCGTGCGACCTGGGCACTGCGCTCGTCGACCGCGCTGATCAGTCCGAGTCGGACGTCCGGGCGCGCATCGACGGCCGCGCTTCGTTGTCGACCATGAACTCGAAGTGCCGGTCGGTCCAGCGTTCCGGGTCGCCGGTGTCGAAGGTGCGCTCGAAGAAGGTCACCAGCGCGTCGCTGCGGACCGTGAGCACGCTGGTCGTGCGCGTGCCGTAGCCGTTGGCGCGGATCTGGATCGCCGACAAGGCGCGCTCCCAGTCGAGCGGCACGCCGGTCGCGGGAAGTTCGGAATCGCGCGCCTCGTCGCGCGGCTCCATCAGCCGGACCAGCTGTTCGATCGCGACCCTCGAGGCGATCTCGCAGGCGAAGGCGCCGACGGCGCGCGTGACCTTGGGCCACGGCGTGTCGAGGAATCCGTTCGAAAGGCCGTAGATGCCCGGTGCGAGCGACTGCGCCGGCTGCTCCAGCCGGTTGCTGTAGTAGTGCAGGGCGGACGCGTCCGCGTCGCCGTCGTTCGGCAGCAGGTCGCCGACCAGCAGGTTGAAGCCGTTGTAGGTCGACGTCTTCGGCGCGTGCGCCTCGAGCCACTCGCCGCTGCGCTGGGGCGCCTGCAGCGCCGACAGCACCAGCGCCCCGCGCGACGGCGCGTGCGGATTGCGCTCCGTCGGCGCCCGCACGTTCGTCAGCGCCGCAAAGCGACCGCGGCGCGTGATGCCGAGCCAGGTGCCGCCGGCTTCCTCGTCGTGGCCGGCGAGCAGCGACACCGCCTGGCCCCACCAGGCCGCGGGCCGGGTGCGCCGCGTGTAGAACTCGTCGCGGTTCCCGACCAGGATCAGCGGGTAGTCGGGATGCGAGCGCCAGGCGAAGACGAGCAGGCACATGTCAGGCGTCCTGGAAGCGCTCGATCCGGCGCGCGGCGACGTGCTCCTCCGGCAGGTGGGCGCGCACGGCGGCATCGAGCTGGCGCGCGAAGCGGCCTGCGTCCTCGATGTCTTCGTACACTTCCATCAGCGTCGCCATCCCTGCTTCGTCCCGTTCCGTTCGCTCCAGCAGGCGAGTGCGCGCGCCGCTCGCGCGCGCGACCTGCTCCTGCATGCGCCGCACCGGTTCGCGCATCGCGTCGCGCTCGGCCGGCGTCAGCTTGTAGTACACGTACCAGTGCTGCACTTCCCGCGGCTCCTGCGCGCGCTCAGGCCGTGGGATCGAACAGCTCGTACGGCAGCCCGCGCAGTGCGAGCGCCGGACCCGTCGGCGAGGCGAGATGCAGCGAACCCGATTGCACCCGGTCGATTGGAGCCTCGAACAGCAGGTCGGTTCCCCCGTGCGGCGATGCGGCCGCCATCACGATCGTGCCGACCGGCTGCTGCTCGCCCGAGTGATAGACGTCGCCGGCGATCGCGACGTCGGCGTGGTCGACGTGGGCGCGCTGCATCCGCCGCTTCAGCTTGCCGAGGTACTGGCTGCGCGCGACGATTTCCTGGCCCGGGTAGCAGCCCTTCTTGAAGCTGACGCCGCCCAGCACTTCGAGATTGATCATCTGCGGAACGAACTTCTCCTGCGTGGCGGCGAACACGGTCGGCACGGCCGCTTCGACCTCGCTGCGCCACCACGCGCTCGACGGCAGGCGCGGCAGATCGGCGCACCAGGCCGGCAGCGGCGACCGAGCCGGCGCGGTCAGCAGGAACCGGTCCGCACCCGCGGCGTCCGGCACGCGGTCGATGCGTGCATCGCCGACGACGATGCCGGTCCAGGGCGTGGCAGGCAGTTCGACGCCCGCGCGTCGCGCGAGGTCCGGCCGCGCCGAGCAGCCCCGTCGTGGTCCACGCGTCGCTCGCGTCCGCGAGCCTGACCTTCGCGCGCAAGACGAACATCGACAGGCGCTTCATCACGGCCGGCAGGATCTCGCGCGGCAGGCGGAGCATCACGTCGTCCCCATGGCGCCACTGGTGGAAGGTCGCGAGCAGGCGGCCCTTGGCCGTGCAGTACCCGTTGAGCTGCATCTGGGCGGCACCGAGGTGCGCGACGTCGTTGGTCAGCTGCGCCTGCAGGAAGGCAACCGCATCCGCGCCGCTGACGGCGATGACGCCGAGTTCGGGCAGCGGCACGGCCGCGCATGCAGTCGCCGCGGCGGCGTGTTCCGTCGCGGCGGCACGCACGTGAGGATCGGTATCGTTCGGCATCTGGATCGTGAGAGTCGAAGAGCCAAGATTAAACTAGGAATCGCGTGGATCGCCTTCGTTCCCTTCGGTGTCTTGCCTGTCCGCGCGAGCGGCAGCGCGGTGGCGTGATCGTGAAGGTCGCGCTGCTCGCGCTCGGGCTCGCCGTGGTGGCGGCGTTCGGCGCGCGCTGGTACGTGCATCAACGGCCTTTGCCGATGACAGCCGACCGCATCGAGTTCCGCGTGCCCGCGGGCGCGGGCGTGCGCGCGATCGCGCAGAGCGCGCAGGCAGCCGGCGTCGGCGTGCAGGCCGACGCGATGGTCGCCGTGGCGCGGCTCGCGGGCGCGACGACGAACCTGCGCGCGGGCCGCTATGCGGTCGAGCGCGGCATCACGCTGGCGGGGCTGCTCGACAAGCTGAAGGCCGGCGACGTCCTGCGCGAGAAGGTCACGGTGGTGGAAGGCATCACGTTCCGCGAGCTGCGCGCGCTGCTCGCTTCCGCCTCGGAGCTGAAGCCGGATTCCGGTCCGATGTCGAATGCCGACCTGCTGAAGGCCGTCGGCGCAAGCGAGACCCATCCGGAAGGCCTCTTCGCGCCGGACACCTACGTCTACGACCCCGGCACCTCCGACCTCGACGTCCTGCGCCAGGCGTATCGGCGCCAGATGAAGCTGCTGCAGGACGCGTGGGACGCGCGTTCCCCGGACCTGCCGTACCGGACGCCGTATGAAGCGCTGATCATGGCGTCGATCGTCGAGAAGGAGACGGGCCAGCCGTCGGAGCGCGCCATGATTGCCGGCGTCTTCGTCAACCGCCTGAAGCTCGGCATGCTGCTGCAGACCGATCCCACGGTCATCTACGGACTCGGCGAGAAGTTCGACGGCAACCTGCGCAAGCGCGACCTCCTCACCGACGGTTCCTACAACTCGTACACGCGCGCCGGCCTGCCGCCCACGCCGATCGCGCTGCCGGGCCGCGCCTCGATCGAGGCGGCGCTGAAGCCCGCGAAGACGAACGCGCTCTACTTCGTGTCGCGCGGCGACGGCACTTCGCACTTCTCGAATTCGCTGGGCGAGCACAATCGCGCCGTGGACAAGTACCAGCGAGGGGCGCGATGACCGTGCGCGGTCGCTTCATCACGTTCGAGGGCATCGACGGCGCGGGCAAGAGCACGCAGATCGCGGTGGTCGCCAATGCGCTGCGCGACCGCGCGCTGCCGGTCGTCATCACGCGCGAGCCGGGCGGCACCGCCGTCGGCGAGGCGTTGCGCGACGTGATCCTGCACCAGCCGATGGGCATCGGCACCGAGACGCTGCTGATGTTCGCCGCGCGCGCGGAACACCTCGAGCGCGTGATCCGCCCGGCGCTGGAGGCGGGCACGTGGGTGCTGTGCGACCGCTTCACCGACGCGACCTACGCCTACCAGTCGGGCGGACGCGGCCTGTCGGCCGAGCGCATCGGCGAACTCGAGCAATGGGTCCATCCCGACCTGCAGCCCGACCTCACGCTGCTCATCGACGTGCCGCCCGAGGTCGCCGCGCAGCGCCTCGCGCGCGCCCGCAGCGCCGACCGCTTCGAAGCCGAGCAGGTCGACTTCTTCGCGCGCGTGCGCAACGCCTATCTCGAGCGCGCGCGCTCGGAGCCGCAGCGCTTCATCGTCATCGACGGCACGCAGCCGGCCGAGGTCATCGGCGCGCGGCTCGGCGAACTGATGCAGCGATGGAACGGCTAGCGCCGCTGCCGTGGCAGTCCGGCCTGTGGGACCAGCTGGCGGGCTGGCGCGAGCGCCTGCCGCACGCGGTGCTGCTTCACGGCGGCCGCGGCGTCGGCAAGCGCCACATCGCCAAGGCGTTCGCGCAACTGCTCCTGTGCGAGTCGCCGCGCAGCGCGCAGGCGTGCGGAACCTGCGCGAGCTGCCAGCTGATCGCCGCCGACAATCACCCCGACTTCCGCTGGCTGATGCCGGCGGCGGACATGCCGCCGCGCGCGGACGACGCCGACGAAGCAGAGGAGGGGACCGAGGCGGTCGAGGCGCCGGCGGCGAGCGGAAAGTCGAAGAAGCCGCCCAGCCGCGAGATCGTGATCGACCAGGTGCGCCGCGTCGGCGACTTCCTCAGCGTCTCGTCGCATCGGGGCGGGCGCCGCGTCGTGCTGCTCGCGCCGGCCGAAGCGCTGAACGGCCCGGCCGCCAACGCGTTGCTGAAGATGCTCGAGGAGCCGCCGGCCGGCGCGGTGTTCCTCGGGGTGTCCGACCAGATCGACGCCGTGCTGCCGACGATCCGTTCGCGCTGCGTGCTCGTTCGCGTGCCCGCACCGCCCTGGGCCGACGCGCTGGGCTGGCTGCGCGGCCAGGGCGTGGAGGACGCGGAGTCCCGGCTGGCCGAGGCGGGCGGGGCGCCCATGGGCATCCTGGACGAGGAAACCGTCGACGAGCGACGGCGCCTCGACCCGGGCTTGCGCGAAGCGCTCCTCGAGCTGCTCGCGCGCGGCGCGGCATCGACGGCGGCCGACGTCGTGGCGGCGGTGCCGCGCGAAGTGGCGGTCGGGCCGGCGATCCGTCTGTTTCAGCGCTGGGGATGGGACTTATTGGGGGAAAGGATGGCCCAGCGCGTTCGATATCATCCCGGGCACAAGCGAGCCTTGACCACCCTGGCGCGCGCGGTCGATCCCCCGAGGCTGGTGGACTGGCTGGCGACGCTGGACGAGGCCCAGGCGGTGAGCGAGCACCCCTTGAATGCGCGGCTGGCGGTCGAACAGGCACTGCTCGGCTACCTGGACGCGATGCAAGGAGCCGCCGCGAGCCGCTGAACAGAGATCGACAACGGAACCACCTGACTCATGAACGACGGCACGACGGCGGGGAACGGACAGGCAGCCACTGCAGCAGCCGGAGCACGGCCTGCGGTCCTGTCGCTGTCGATCAAGGAAAAGGCCGCGCTGTACGCCGCGTACATGCCTTACCTGAAGAACGGCGGCATCTTCGTTCCCACCACGCGCGCCTACCAGCTCGGCGACGACGTCTACCTGATCCTGACGCTGCTCGACGATCCGACCCGCATCCCGGTCGCGGGCAAGGTCGTGTGGATGAGCCCGGCCTCCGGTGGGAGCAAGACGCCGGGCATCGGGGTCCACTTCCCGGCCGACGAGAGCGGGCTCAATGCCCGCAAGCGCATCGAAGACGCGCTCGGCGCCGCCCTGAAGTCGGCGCGCCCGACCCACACGCTGTAGTCTCTGCGCGCGGCCTTCCGCCGCGCTTCCGCTGTTCCCCGCCGATGTACGTCGATTCGCATTGCCATTTGTCGTTCCCGGAACTGCAGGAAGACCTTCCGGGCATCCTGGCGCGCATGCGCGAGGCGAAGGTCGACGCGGCCCTGAACGTCTGCACGACGCTGCCGGAATTCCCGTCCGTGCTGGCCGTGGCCGAACAGGCCGGGAACCTGTACGCCTCGGTCGGCGTGCACCCCGATTACACCGAGACGCCCGAGCCCACGGTCGAGCACCTCGTCGAACTCGCGCGCCACCCGAAAGTGGTGGCCATCGGCGAGACGGGACTGGATTACTACCGCCTGGCCGAGCCGCTCGAGTGGCAGCGGGACCGGTTCCGGGTCCACATCCGCGCGGCGCGGGCGTCCGGCAAGCCGCTGATCATCCACACGCGCGCCGCCTCCGAGGACACGATCCGGATCATGCGGGAGGAGGGGGCGGACCAGGCCGGCGGCGTGATGCACTGCTTCACCGAGTCGCTGGAGGTGGCCCGGGCCGCCATGGAGCTCGGCTTCCACATCTCCTTCTCGGGGATCGTGACCTTCAAGAACGCCCGGGAACTGCAGGCGGTCGCCCAGGCGGTGCCGCTCGCGCGCATGCTGATCGAGACCGACGCTCCCTACCTCGCCCCGGTGCCCCACCGCGGAAGACGCAACGAGCCGTCGTTCGTGCCGCACGTCGCCGCCAAGCTCGCTGAGCTGCACGGCGTGGCCGTGGAGCGGATCGCGGAGCAGACAACCGCAAACTTCTATCGTCTTTTCAATGTCTTGTAGCTTGTTCTTCGAGTTGTCTTTGAGATTCTGGAGGGTCGTTTTCGCCATTTCGCGAGCCTCGGCTCGATCGGGCCGGAAGCCTCGGCTCGTAGACGCAAAAGCGTTTCAGATCAGCGGCTTGGCAGCGAAACATGAAGCTGTACAGCTGATATGGCAGCTTTAAATCGGAAGCTCGTCGAACGTGATGATCGACGGCTCGAACAGGCCGCCGGCAGGGGGCTCGCGCCGCACCTGCACCGCCTGGAAGCCGGCCGTCCGCGGCCGCCTCCAGTTCCGCCGCAACGTCCGACAGGAACAGCAGGTCGGCGGCGGGGCGGCCGATCGCGGAGGCGATCCGCCGGTACGACTCGGCGTCCTGCTTCGGTCCGGTCGTCGTGTCGAAGTAGCCCGCCAGGCACGGGGTCAGGTCGCCGGCCGCCGTGTGGGCAAAGTAGAGCTTCTGGGCCGCGATCGAGCCGGACGAGTAGACGTAGACGGGCCTCCGGGCGGCGGCCCACCGCTTCAGCGCCGCGATGGCGTCGTCGTACAGGTGCGCAACCAGTTCGCCGGAGGCGTAGCCGCCCGCCCAGACCATGCCCTGCAGCGCCTTCAGCGGCGTGACCTTGCGGTCGGCGTCGCTCCAGCGCTCCAGCTGCGCGATCTGGCCGTCGACGTCGGCGATTCCGGTCTCGGTGCGGACCGCTTCCAGCTGCCGGGCGACGTCCGGCAGCGACTGGTTCGCGAGGATGAACGGCCGCAGCCGCGACCGCGCGAACGGGAACAGGACGTCCTTGACGAAGCGGATCGAACCGACCGTTCCCTCGATGTCGACGACGACGGCGGCCGGCGCGCGGATCCGGTCGCGGTCAATGCTCGTAGCGCGGGAAGCGCGTGGCGATGTCGGAGCCGGTGAAGTCGGCCACCCAGCCGGCGGGATTGGTGAACAGCCGGATCGCCGTGAAGGAGGGCTGCGGGCCCATGTCGAACCAGTGCGGCGTGCCGTCCGGCACGCCGATCAGGTCGCCCTCCTGGCACAGCACTTCGTACACGCGACCACCGACGTGCAGAGAGAACAGGCCGCTGCCCGCCACGAAGAAGCGCACCTCGTCCTCGCTGTGCGTGTGCTCGTTCAGGAACTTCTGGCGCAGGGTGTCCTTGTCCGGGTGGTCGGGCTTCAGGCTGATGACGTCGCAGGCCGCGTAGCCGCCGTCGCTCTTCAGCATGTCGATCTCCGGAGGCGTAGGCCGCCAGCACTTCGTCGGGCGTCGGTGCCGCCGACAGCGCGCGGGTGGCCCAGCGTTCGAAGCGCACGCCTTGCCGGCCGAGTTCGTCGGCGATGCGCGCGTGGTCGCTCGTCTCGAGCAGCGGCGCGGCGCCGTCGGCTTCGGAGTAGATCCGCAGTCGGCTCATCGTTGAATCTCCTCAGTTCCATTTCACAGCCCAGCAGGAAGTCGAACGCCTCGAGGTGCCGCAAGGCGTCGGCCAGGTCCACGCCCCAGGCGTAGATGCCGTGGCCTTCGATCAGGTACCCGAACAGTCGGTCGCCGCGGCCGAGGCGGGCATCGACGATCCGCGCCAGTTCGTCCATGTCCTGCGTGTTCGCGAAGACGGGCAGCTCGACGCTGGTGGCGTGCGTGCCGACGCCGGCGAACGCCTTCAGCAGCTCGTAGCCTTCGAAGCGGATCGATCCTTCGTGCGCGAGCACGCGCCCGGCGACGGTCTGGTTCGGCGAGTGGGTGTGCAGCACGGCCCGGATCGACGGATCGTGCCGGTAGAGCTGCAGGTGCAGCGGCGTCTCGGCGGACGGCTTTCCCTGTCCGTCGACCACGCGGCCGTCGAGATCGACGAGCAGGAAATCGCGGTCGGTCAGCTTGCCCTTGTCGCGACCCGACACGGTGATCGTCGCGTGCCGCTCGTCGATGCGCCCGGAGAAGTTGCCAGCCGTCGCCGGCGCCCAGCCTTTCGCGGCGAGTGCGCACGCCGCCAGCGCGACTTCGCTCGCGGTCTGGCGCCAGTCGATGTTGGTGATGTCGGGACGCATGGCACGCCGAATGCGAAAGGGCCGCATTGTAGGTTCTCGCCGCGGCCGATTCGCGGGCCGGCGAGGGTGGCCGCGCCGCTGCCGGCGCCGATGGGGCCGGGCGGCTAGAAGTACCCGGACTGACGCAGCGCGTCCGCCGCTGCCTTTGCGAGTTCGGTGATCTGGCCGGTCGCGTCCTCGCGAGGCTGAACTCGACGCGCGCGCCGACCACATCAGCGCGCCGCTGGCCGGGTCGATCACCGCGGTCTCGCTCGTGTAGGCGTTGCTGACCCGCGTGCCGCCGACCGGAAACGAAATGCCGCCGAAACCGCCCACGCCGCCACGGTATCCGCCGCCTCCGCCAATGCCGATCCCGACCGTCGGGCCGGACGGTGCCGCCACGATGGCGCCCGTGCCGAGGGTCGTGCGAACGATGGCCCGCGCGCCGATCTTGCGGGCGGCGGCGAGATACGGATCCGTCCCCGCCGCCGGGGTTCCGGCCGCGGCCTGCGAGCCCCGGGTCGGGACGCCGCCGAGGGCCGCGATCTGGCCGGCCACCTGGTCTTCACAGATCCGCTGCAGGGTCAGTTCCTGGGCTTCGCAGACGACGAGCACCGGCGCGCCGCGCAGGCTGCGGCCCGCGTACTCGGGATTGCTCCATTGCGCGTCGATCTGCGTCGTCGCGCAACCCGCGAGCGCGACGGTCAAGCTGGCAATGGCAAAGGTTCTGGTCATCGGATTCGTGATGACGGATGGATGGGGTGGGCGGTGCAGGCAGTGTGCCGGAGGCCGGCTTCGATGGGCGACGCGGCGCGGGCTGCGGCGCTCCGCGGCAACCGGAGCCCACTGTAGACTGGAGTCGCGGCGAACCTCCAGCGGGCCTCGACGCGCACGAAGCGCGGAACCGGACGAGCCGTGTCCTTGATCGGGCCACGTTTCGGGACCTCCGCCGAGTCGTCTACGATCGCGGCCGTCAAATTGCACAGTCGCCGCGCCTGCAGAGTGCACTGCGTCGCTGCTCACACGGAGATCCGGATGAAGATCGCAGGTTCGACTCGCGGCTGGCGCATTGCGCATTGGCAGCCGCCGCACTCTTGCCCGCCGCCCACGCGCAGAGCCGGCACTGAGCTGGAGCGCTGCAGCGCGATCGCGGACGCGACCGCGCGCCTCGCGTGCTACGACGCCGCGGTCGCGGCGGCCGCGCGCGGGCCGACCGCCGCCGCCGCGCCTGCGCCGGGCGCGGCGCCGTCGCGCACGGAAGCTGCGAGCCCGGCGCAGGCGAGGGCGGAAGAACCCCGGATGGGCGCCGCGCTGCAGGCGACCGGCACGCTGGAAGGCGGCCAGTCGCTGATCGCCCAGCGCTGGGAACTCGAAGACCGCTACAAGCGCGGCCTCTTCGCGTTCACCTTCTATCGGCCGAACTACATCCTGCCGGTCGTGTGGTCGAACGACGTCAACAACGCGCCGCGCACGCCCACGCAGCCGGCGCCGGTGCTGCCCGGGACGCTCGACCAGACCGAAGCGGAGTTCCAGCTGAGCTTCAAGCTCAAGATGTGGGAGAGCATCCTCGGCGGCGGCTCCGACCTCTGGCTCGGGTACACGCAGAAGAGCTCATGGCAGATCTACAACGAAGATCTCTCGCGGCCGTTCCGTGAGACGAACTACGAACCAGAGCTGATCTGGTCGATTCCGACCGACTACTCGATCCTCGGAATGCGCGGGCGGCTGCTGGCGCTGGGGCTGGTGCACCAGTCCAACGGCCGCGGCGATCCGCTGTCGCGCAGCTGGAACCGGGTCTACGCGATGGCGGCCTTCGAGAACGGGCCGTTCGTGCTGCAGATCAAGCCCTGGTTCCGTCTCTCCGAGCAGGACAGCAAGGACGACAACCCGGACATCGTCGACTACATGGGGCGTGGGGAAATCCTTGCCTTCTACAAGTGGCGGGAGCAGTACTCCGCGGCGCTGCGACTGCGGCCCACCTTCAGGTCCGACCCGAGCTGGGGCTCGGCGCAGCTCGACCTGCGCTTTCCGATCGTGTCGGACCTGCGCGGCTATCTGCAGATCTTCTCCGGCCACGGCGAAAGCATGATCGACTACAACTTCCGCAAGACGTCGATCGGCATGGGGATCTCGATCGGCACCTGGTACTGACCGCGGCGGGCATCAGGCCGCGAAGGGATTCACCGCGGCGCTGAGCTGCAGGGCCCGGCGGGACCCGGGCTGGCCCCTCCGCAGGGTTATCCTTGGTGCGCATAATGTGCATTATGTCAAATGGCACAATTGTCCACAATTCCGTCCACATGCGCGGGCGTGTTCCCCTCCAATTGGATCGGCAAGCGAGCAAACAGCTTCAAACGTCTCCCCGGCCCGATCCCCGTTGAGCAATCGAGTTCGAGCGCGGCCTTCTTTGGCTCGTCCGCCTGATCTAGAAATCGCGGCACCGGCCCTTCCTTCGCGGCCAAGTGCGGTTCAGGGATGCGGTCGTCGCTTTCACCTCGTCCCCGCAAGCCCGGAAACGATCTCGTCGGCCAGGTACCGACTGGCGGCGGCGAGATTGGCCTCGACCAGACCCAGGGACTCGTCCAGCCACCTCGCGAGATCTTCATAGGGGCAGACATACTCGTACAGGCGCGGCTGGTTGCCCGGCCATGGTTGCCTGCCCGGCCCTGGCTGCTGCATGAGCTGCTCGCGAACTGCCACGTTGACCTTCAAGGAGCACCGGACTCGTTGATCCCGCGAGGACAACAGCGCGAACTCCTGCAGCCGGATGTCCACAGTTGCCGTGGGTTTGTCCGATTTGAGATTCCAGTGACCCTGCATGCGCTCGGCAACGTCCGATTCGATCAGGGCGCGCAGGTCTTGTGATTGAAGTGCTCGCTCGACTAGATCACGCAATCGCTCGGCTGTTTCCGCTGGCAGCGCCGCCGCACTGCCAACAACCGCTCCACCGAGCGCGCCCACGTTGGCGCCTTGGAGAGCCGCCATCGGGACACAATACGGAGCGAGTGGTCCGCAAAGAAGTCCGAGGGCGGCTCCCGCCACGGCCCCTGCACCCGCACCCGTGCGCACTTCGGTTTTAGCTTCATACAACACACGTACTCGTCCAGGCGCAGGCGGGCCCGGCCAGCCGACATCGTTCGAAACGACGATCGCCACCGAATCTTCGCGTTTCAGCTCGATGTCCGGGTGCATGGCCGAACAGCCGGCAAGAAGAGCAAGTGCGACGAGAGTCGCACCCGCCTGTTCGATTGCGAAGAAGATGCGCACGACCATGGCAGCAAGGAACTCGGCCCGCGCCTCACGCCGTGCCGAGCCGCGCCGCGCAGTAATCGACGATCTGATCGAGCGTCGCCAGCCGCGCCGCCTCCGCGTCCGGGATGTCGACCGCGAGGTCGGCATGCACTGCCACCAGGAAGTTGAGCCAGTCGACCGAATCCAGGTCGACCTGGTCGCGCAGCCGGGCCGCGGGCTTCAGGGCGCCGACATCGACTTCCGGGGCGATGCGGCCGAGGCACGCGCGGATGCGGGTGGACAGTTCTTCGCGGTTCATGGTGTCGCCTTCGCCAGTTCCTCCGGCCGTTGCAGCAGGTCGCGGACCGCCGCCAGCAGCAGCGCGCCGCGATGGCCGTCGCTGACCCGGTGGTCCGCGCCGAGGCTGGCGGTCACGACCGGGGCCGGCCGGACCGCGCCGTCGACGATCCACGGCCTCTCGATCACGCGACCGAAGCCGACGATCGCCACCTGCGGCGGATAGATGATCGGAAACACGCTGCGCACGCCCTGCTCGCCGAGGCTGGTCACGGTGATCGTGGGGTCGGCGAGCTCGGACGCCTTCAGCGAGCCCGCGCGCGCGCGCTGCACGAGATCGAGCAGTTCGCGGTTCAGCGTGGCGATGTCCCGGCTCGGCACGTCGTGCAGCGCCGGGGCCACGAGGCCGCCGCCGCGCAGCGCGATCGCGACACCGCAGTGCACGCCCGGGCCCGGAACGAACGCACCGTCCCGGAAGAACCCGTTGAACTCCGGATAGCGCTGCACCGCGCGCGCCACGGCCTGTACGAGCAGCGGCGCGAGCAGCAGCCGCTCGGTGACGCTGCGGCCGGCGTTGCACTCCGCCAGGTACGCCGTGGCGAGAGCGAGCGGAATGTCTTCCGCCAGGTAGTAGTGCGGAATCTCGCGCTTGCTGCGGGCCATCGCGGCGGCGATCGTCCGACGCATCGCTTCGCCGCGACTCACCGGCGCGGCCCTGGCCGCCGCGGCCTCGACATCCGCGAGCGTGACCGCGCCGCCAGGCCCGGTCCCGGGTATGGACTCGACGGCGACACCGAGTTCCGCGGCCCGCTTGCGCGCCGCCGGCGACACCGCGACCCGTCCGGCCGCGAGCGGCGCCGCCGCCGCGGCGGTCACGGGCGCGGCTGCCGAGGGGCTGCCGCCGGAGCGGGCGTCGCGCGCAGCGCGTCGATCTGCGCCCTCACCTGTTCCGGCGTCTCGCCGGGTTCCCGCAGCACCGCCATCACGGTGCCGACCGGAATCTCGGCGCCCGGCTCGACGAGCAGTTCCTCGACGATGCCGTCGTGCCAGCACTCGACGTCGATCGCCGCCTTGGTCGTGTCGACCACCGCGATGACGTCGCCCTTCTTCACCGCGTCGCCAGGACGCACGCGCCACTCGAGCAGCGTGCCCTTGTCCATGTCGGCGCCCAGCGACGGCAGGCGGAAGGCGATCATGCGGAACGCCCGCAGAGGGCCAGCGCGGCCGCGACGATCTTCGGCGGCATCGGCAGCGCGGCGTCTTCCAGGTGCTTCGGATACGGCATCGGAACCTCTTCGCTGCAGACGCGCGCCGGTGGCGCATCGAGGTCGTAGAACGCCCGCTCCACGACGCCGGCGATGATCTCCGCCGCGAGGCTGCACGTGCGCCAGCCTTCGTCGACCACCAGCACGCGGCGCGTCCGGCGCACCGAGGCCGTGATCGTGTCCCAGTCGAGCGGCCGCAGCACGCGCAGGTCGATCACTTCCGCCTCGACGCCCTGCCCTGCGAGCGTGCCCGCCGCCTCGGCGACGCGCGGCAGGCTGCCGCCGTACGTGACGATCGTCAGGTCGCGCCCCGCGCGCCGCACGACCGCGTGTTCGATGTCGACCGCGGGCGGCGGATCGGCGAGTTCGCCCTCGAAGTTGTAGAGCTGCGCGTGCTCGAAGATCACCACGGGATCCGGATCTTGAAGCGCGGGCCAGAGCATGCCGCGCGCGTCCTCGAGGGTGGCGGGCGCCAGCACGCGAAGCCCCGGCACGTGCGCGTACCAGACCTCGAGGCTATGGGAGTGCTGTGCGGCGAGCTGGCGACCGGCGCCCGTCGCCATGCGGATCACCACCGGCACGGAGAACTGCCCGCCGGACATGTGCCGCACGGTCGCGGCCGTGTTGACGATCTGGTCGAGCGCGAGCAGCGAGAAGTTCACGGTCATGATCTCCACGATCGGCCGCTGGCCGCCGAGGGCGGCGCCGATGCCGGTGCCGACGAATGCCAGTTCCGACAGCGGCGTGTCGCGGATGCGGTCCGGTCCGAACTCGTCGAAGAAGCCCTTCGTCACCGCGTACGAGCCGCCGTACTGGCCGACGTCCTCGCCCATGATGAAGACGCGCGCGTCGCGCTGGAGCGCTTCGCGGTGCGCCGCCCGCAGCGCCTCGCGATAGGTGGTCATCGTCATCGCCGTGCTCCTTCCGCGGCGCGCGGCGTGGTGACGTCGCGCAGCAGGTCTCCGACCGGCTCCCACTGCCCTGCTTCGGCGAACGCGACCGCTGCGTCGACTTCCGCGACGGCGGCGGCGTCGATGGCGAGGAAGTCGTCCTCGGTCAGCATCCCGGCGGCCTTCAGCCGCTGCGTGAACGTGTGGATCGGCCCGCGCTCCTTCCACGCCTCGACCTCGGTCTTCGCGCGGTACAGCTCCGCGTCGAACATCGAGTGCGCGCGGAACCGGTACGTGTGCAGCTCGAGGAAGTACGGTGTGCGCGTGCGGCGCACGTGATCGGTCGCGGCACGCGCCGCGGCGTCGACGGCGAGCACGTCCATCCCGTTGCAGTGGGCGGCGGCGATCCGGTAGGCGGCCGCCTTCGCCGCGAGATCGGTCTGCGATTCCGAGCGCGCGAGCGCGGTGCCCATCGCGTAGAGGTTGTTCTCGCACAGGAACAGCACCGGCAGCTGCCACAGCACGGCGAGGTTCAGCGACTCGTGGAACGCGCCCTCGGCCACCGCGCCCTCGCCGAAGAAGCAGGCCGTGACCGCGTCGCCGCGTTCCGCCCTCCGGTCGGCGAGCGCCAGTCCGCACGCCAGCGGCAAGCCGCCGCCGACGATGGCGTTGCCGCCGAACAGGCGCGTGGCGGCGTCGAACAGGTGCATCGAGCCGCCCCGCCCGCGCGAGCAGCCTTCGCGCTTGCCGTACATCTCGGCCATGATCGCGTTCATCGACACGCCGCGCAGCAGCGCATGGCCGTGCTCGCGGTATGTCGCGACCACGTTGTCCTCGGGACGCAGGTGCGGCATCACGCCGGCGGCGACCGCCTCCTCGCCGATGTACAGGTGCAGGAATCCGCGGATCTTCCCGGCGCCGTACAGCTCGGCGCAGCGCTCCTCGAGACGCCGCACGCGCAGCATGTCGCGCACGCGTGCGAGGCACTCGTCGCGGGGGTGCTGCGTCACGTCCGTCGTCGCGGTCGGCAGCGCCTTGATCACCGGCTTCGCATCCATGGTGTTCCTCCCCGAATCGCTCAACGCGCCCGATGGCCGACCGACTGCGCCAGCACGATGCGCTGCGCGGGGTCGAGCTTCAGCGCCTGCGCCAGCCGCTCGCGGTCGATCGACGCGAACACCACGGTGGCCAGGCCCTCGGACGCGCAGTACAGGTACGCGTTCTGCGCGATGAAGCCGGCGTCCGCCGCGGCGTACTCGATCCGCGCCGCGTCGCTCGCGCCGGCCATGCGGCGGGTGTCGGCGACGTAGACCAGCGTCACCGGCGCGACGCGCGCGTGGCCCTGCGTGCCCGTGAGCGACCGCACGTCGTCCTTCAGCACCCGGTGCAGCGCATGCGCCTTCGCGTCGTAGACCCAGGCTCCGGTGTCCGTCGCGACGTAGATGTCGATCTCCTGCCAGTTGCGGGCGGACGGGGCGGTGCGATGACCATCCGGCCGGTTGATGCCGAACGCGGCCCACAGCAGGTCGGACAGCATCTGGGATGTCAGCTCCTGCGGCGCGAAGCTGCGCGACGTGCGTCGCGCCTTGAGCGCCTGCATCAGGGGCATGCCGCCTTCGGTCTGCGCGGGCGGCAGCGTGATGTCGGCGCCGCCCTGCGCCAGCGCGTCGCCGAGCGACATCGCCAGCGGCGCGGCCGCCAGTCCGATGACGACGCGGCGACGATCTGCGGCCGGAACGTCGTTCCGGTGAACGGGGGAAGCCGGGCTCATGGTGTCCTCGCTTGCATCGACGGCGCGCGCGTGGTCACGCGCCGCTTTCCAGTGTGGAGGTGTCGCCTTCGGGCAGGCCGAGCTCCCGCGCCTTCAGCAGCCGCCGCATTATCTTGCCGCTGCGGGTGCGCGGCAGCGTTGCCGCCCACTCGATCTCCTTGGGCGCCACCGCGGGGCCGAGCCGCTTGCGCGCGTGGCCGAGCAGTTCGAGCCGCAGCGATTCGCTCCACGTGTAGCCGGTCTTGAGGGCGACGAAGGCCTTCACCGTCTCACCGATGATCGGATCCGGCTTGCCGATCACGCCTGCCTCGGCCACCGCGGGGTGCTCCATCAGCGCGCTCTCGACCTCGAACGGGCCGATCAAATGCCCGGCGGACTTGATCACGTCGTCGGCGCGCCCGACGAACCAGAAGTAGCCGTCGGCGTCGCGCCGCGCGAGGTCGCCGGTGAGGTACCAGTCGCCGACGAAGCACTTGCGATAGCGCTCCTCCTCGCCCAGGTAGCCGCGGAACATCGACGGCCATCCCTTGCGCAGGGCGAGTTCGCCCTCGACGTCCGGCGCTTCGACCGCCTGCAGCGATCCGTCGTCGCGCCTGCGGACGATCGCGGCCTCGACGCCGGGCAGCGGCTTGCCCATCGAACCGGGCTTGATGTCCATCGCCGGCGTGTTCGCGATCATGATTCCGCCGGTCTCGGTCTGCCACCAGTTGTCGTGGATCGGCAGGCCCAGCACGTCCTGGCCCCACCACACCGCCTCGGGATTGAGCGGCTCGCCGACGCTCGCGACGAAACGCAGCTTCGGGAAGCGGTACTTGCGGGCGAGATCGGCGCCGGCCTTCATCAGCATGCGCACGGCGGTCGGCGCGGTGTACCAGACGGTCACGCCGCGCTCGGCGAGGATCCGGTACCAGCGCTCGGCATCGAACTCGGCCTCGTCGACGATCATCGTCACGCCGTGCAGCAGCGGCGCGAGCACGCCGTACGACATCCCGGTCACCCAGCCGGGATCGGCCGTGCACCAGAAGAGATCGTCGTCGTGCAGGTCGAGCGCGAAGCGCGCCGTGGCCCAGTGGGTGACGACCGCGTCGTGCACGTGCAGGACGCCCTTCGGCTTGCCGGTGGTCCCGCTGGTGAAGTGCAGCAGCGCCGGATCCTCGGGCCGCGTCGGCACGATGGCGAACTCCGCGGACGCCTGCGCCAGCAGCCCTTCGAGGTCCTGCGTGGCAGGCGGTGCGGCGGCGCTGCCGGGCGGACCCGCCAGCAGGACGTGCTGCAGCGACGGCACCTTGTCGCGGATCGGGAGCACCTTGCGTTCGTAGAGCGTGCGCGTGGTGACGAGCACCTTGCCGCGCCCGATGTTCATCCGGGTCGCGACGGGCTCCGGACCGAACGCAGAGAACAACGGCGAGACCACCGCGCCCGCCTTCAGCGCACCCAGAACGCAGACGTGGACGTCCGGGATGCGCGGGAGCAGCAGGAAGACGACGTCGCCGCGTTCCACGCCGAGCGACACGAGGGCGTTGGCGAAGCGGCTGGAGGCGCGATCCAGGTCGGCGTAGCTCAGGCTGCGTTCGCCGCCTTCCTGACCGAGCCACGCGATGGCGATGCGGTCGGCGCGCGGTCCGTGCGCATGGCGGCCGACGGCCTCGAAGGCGATGTTGAGGCCGCCGCCGGGCAGGCCGGCCAGTTGCCGGCGCGCGTCGTCCCAGCGGAAATCCCGGGACGCCTGCGCCCAATCCGCCAGGTGCGGCCTGACCCGGAACAGGGACGGGTCCTTCCTGATGAGGCTCGGGCGCATGGTGGCCGACGCCGAAACGGCGCGCAGTGACTTCACGCTAGAAGCCACGCCGCATTTCCCGTTGATGGCGGTCAAGCGCGCTGCGTTGAAGGCACGGCCGCTGAACGACACGACGGCCATGCCTCGGGCCTGCCGCAGGCAGGTGCGCTTCCTCAGGACGCCCCGTGCGAAGGCGGGCCCGGTTTCCGGCGGGCTCGATGACCGCAGGCAAGTGCCGATCGATCGGGGACGCTAGCCTGAAGCTGCTGTGCGGCCACGTCAGCCCCGCTGCGGTAATCGCGCGACGAACGATCCATGTAGCTGCAGGTCCCCCGGCACTGAAGGACCCCGATGAACGACCACACCTCTGGTTCGCTCGCACTGAGCCTGCAGGACATCCGGAGCGCCATCGCCGACGTCATCGCGACCGTCGCCCCGGAAACCGACAGGGCCGCGCTCGCGCCCGACCGCCCGCTGCGCGAGCAGGTCGAGCTCGACTCGGTTGACTGGGTCAACGTGATCGAGGCGCTGTGCGAGCGACTGCGGGTCGACATCCCCGAGGCGGACTACGGGCGGCTCACGACGATCGACTCGATCGCGGCCTGCGTCGCGGCGCGCAGGAAGGCGCGCGCGTCCAGCGAGCAGGCGGCGCCGTCGGCCGCTTCGACGGAGGACCTGCCCTTCGTGTGCCATGTCATCGACGGCGCCCGCGTGACGGTGCGGCCGATCCGTCCGAACGACGCCGAGCTGGAAGAGAAGTTCGTCGAGGGCTTGTCGAGCGACAGCCGGTACGAGCGCTTCATGGTCACGCTGCGCGCGTTGCCGAGCGCCAAGCTGAAGTACCTGACCGATGTGGACCAGGTCGGGCACGTCGCCATCGTCGCCACGACGGACCGGGACGGGCAGGAGTCGATCGTCGGCGCCGCGCGCTACGCGGTGCTCGACGCCTCGACCGGTTGCGAGTTCGCCGTCGCGGTGAACGATGCCTGGAAGGAATCCGGTCTCGCCGGCGTGCTGATGCACGCGCTGATGAGCCTCGCGCGGCGCCGGGGCATCAAGGTGATGGAGGGAACGGTGCTGTCGACGAACAGCGCGATGCTGAAGTTCATGCGCCAGCTCGGATTCCGCCGCGAGCCGGTCGAGGGCGACCCACAGGTGGTCCGCGTCGTCCGCGCGCTCTGATCGCCACGCTGCTGCGCGCCGGTCAGCTCGCGAGTCGCCGCGATCCTGAAGCGCTCGAGCTGGGCGGGCACGGCCGATAGTCGGTACCGGTCCGCCTCGCGCTGTCAAGGCCGGCGTCGATGCGCTTGACACACGCGTGTCAAGCACGCACCGGAAATTGCACGAATCCGGGGATGTCCGTGTAGCATCGCCCGGGATTTTTTGCGCGTGCTGACAATCGCCCGGCAGACGGACACAGGACGGCAAGAACACGAACGAAGCCGCCAGCAGACGACTCCCCGGCCACGCCCAGCGCGACGAAGCGTCACAACCTCGTCACCGGCCGGGACGGCCAGTCCCGCGAGGGCGGAGCAAGGCAAGCCCAGGCATTCACCGGAGTGACCACCCCATGCCCCAAAACTTCCCCGCTCTTCGCATGCCTCGCCTGGCATGCGCGAGGGTCTTCGTGGCCCTTGGGGCATTCGCCGCGCTGTCGGCCTGCCAACGCGCCACGGAAGCGCCGCAGCCCGAGGTGCGTCCGGTGCGCACGACGACGATCGGCAAGGGTGAAAGCGCGGGCGTGGTCGCCCTCACCGGCACGGTGCAGCCGCAGAACGAGGTCAACCTCTCGTTCCGCATCGACGGCCGGATGATCGAGCGAACGGTAGACATCGGCGACAGCGTCAGGCCGGGACAACTGATCGCGCGCCTGGATCCGCAGAACGAGGAAAGCGGCGTGCAGTCGGTGCGCGCGCAGATCGCGGGGGCCAACGCGCGGCTGCTCGAGGCACGCAACCACTTCGATCGCATGCGCGACCTGGTGGTCGACGCCGCGGTGTCGCGCACGCAGTACGACCAGGCCGAAGCCATGCTGCGGTCGGCCGAGTCGCAGGTCGAGGCGCTGCAGGCTCAATTGAGCCTGGCGCAGAACCGCCTTGGCTATACACGCCTCGTCTCCGAGATTTCCGGCGTGGTGACGGCGCGCGGACCGGAGGCGGGCGAGATGGTGTCCCCCGGGCGCATGATCATCCAGGTCGCGCGCGAAGGCGCGCGCGACGCCGTGTTCGACGTGCCGGCGCGCGTCAAGGACAACGCGCCGAAGAACGCCGACATCACCGTGACGCTGAGCAGCGATCCGAAGGTGACGGCGGCCGGCAAGGTGCGCGAGGTCTCGCCGCGCGCGGACCCGGTGACGGGCACCTTCGCCGTGCGCGTGCGACTTATCGATCCGCCGCCGGCGATGCGCCTGGGCAGCACCGTCACCGGCCGCATGCGGCTCGACGCCGCCGCCGGCGTCACGATCCCGGCCGCGGCGCTGGTGCGCGCCGACGGCAAGACCGCGGTGTGGGTCGTCGACCCCGGCACCGGCACCGTCGCGCTGCGCACATCACCGTGGGCGCCTCCGACGCCACGACGGTGCAGGTCGCCTCGGGGCTGAAGCCGGGCGACGTGGTCGTCACCGCCGGTGTGCAGGCCCTGCGCCCGGGCCAGAAGGTCCGCCTGCCCGAGGGCCGCTCGTGATCGGCCCCAACCTGTCCGAGTGGGCGCTGTCCGAAGCGCTCGCTGGTGGTCTTCCTGATGATCCTGGCGGTGGTCGCCGGCACCTTGTCGTTCATGCGCCTGGGCCGCGGCGAGGACCCGGCCTTCACGTTCCGCACGATGGTCGTCGCCGCCGGCTGGCCCGGCGCGACGGTGGAAGAGACGCTGAAGCAGGTGACCGAGCGGCTGGAGCGCACTCTGCAGGAGACCGACCACCTCGACCGCGTGCGCAGCTACACCGTGGCCGGGCAGACGACGATCTTCGTCGACCTGAAGCAGTCCACGCCGCCGGACACGGTGCCCGACGTCTGGTACCAGGTCCGCAAGAACGTCGGCGACATGCGGCACACGCTGCCGAAGGGCGTGCTCGGGCCGTTCTTCAACGACGACTTCGGCAGCACCTTCGGCATCATCTACGCGTTCACCGCCGACGGCTTCGACTTCCGCGAGCTGCGCGACCACGTGGAGGCGGCGCGCTCGCGCCTGCTGCAGGTGCCGGACGTGTCGAAGATCGAGGTGCTGGGCGCGCAGGACGAGCAGATCTTCATCGAGTTCTCGGCCGAGCGGCTGGCGGGGCTGCGGCTGAACCTGAACCAGATCGTGCAGACGCTGCAGGCGCAGAACCTGGTGCGCCCGGCCGGCACGCATGCAGGGCGAGCAGGAGCGCGTGTTCCTGCGCGTGACCGGCGCCTTCGACACCGAGGCACGACATCGAAGCGGTGAACATCGTCGCCGGCGACCGCATCTTCCGCCTGGGCGACATCGCCAAGGTGCGGCGCGGCTTCACCGACCCGCCGCAGCCGATGTTCCGCGTCAACGGCAAGCCGGCCATCGGCCTGGCGATCGCCATGCGCGATGCCGGCGACATCCTGGCGCTGGGCGAGAACGTGCGCAGGGAGATGGCCGAGATCATAGGCCAACCTGCCGGTGGGCATCGAGACCGACGCTCGTGGCCGACCAGGCGGTGACGGTCGATCTGGCGATCAGCGACTTCATGACCTCGCTGTGGCAGGCCATCGTCATCATCCTGGTGTGCAGCTTCGTCAGCCTGGGCGTGCGCCCGGGCACGGTGGTGGCGCTGGCCATTCCGTTGACGATGGCGATCGTGTTCGCGGTCATGGACGTGGCCAACATCGACCTGCACCGCATCTCGCTGGGCGCGCTGATCATCGCGCTCGGGATGCTGGTCGACGACGCGATGACCACGGTGGACGCGATGCTGCGCCGGCTGGGCGCCGGCGACAGCCCCGACGAGGCCGCCACCTTCGCCTACCGCACGCTGGCCGCGCCGATGCTGATCGGCACGCTGGTGACGATCGCCAGCTTCGTGCCGATCGGCTTCGCCAAGAGTTCGGCCGGCGAGTACACCTTCTCGATCTTCTCGGTGGTCGCCATCTCGCTGATCGTCAGCTGGCTGGTGGCGGTGGTCTTCGCGCCGCTGATCGGCAAGGCGCTGCTGCGAGCGCCGAAGACGAGCAGGCAGACCGAGCCCAAGCCGAGCAAGCTGCTGGCGGGCTTACACCGCCTTCCTGCAGGGCGCGATCCGCATGAAGTGGCTGACCATCGGCGTGACGCTGGCCGCCTTCCTCGCCGCGCTGATTCTGCTGGGCAGTTCGTGCCGCAGCAGTTCTTCCCGGCCAGCGACCGGCCCGAGCTGACCGTCGACATGACGCTGCGCCAGAACGCGTCGATCTTCGCGACCGAGGCAGCAGGCCAAGCGGCTCGAGGAAATGCTGAAGGCCGACCCCGACGTCGACCACTTCAGCACCTACGTCGGGCGCGGCGCGATCCGTTTCATCCTGACGCTCAACGTGCAGCTCGCCAACCCGTTCTTCGGCGCAGTTCGTCATCGTCGCCAAGGACCTCGACGCGCGCGAGCGCCTGCAGGTCAAGCTGGAGAAGGTGCTGGCCGAGCAGTTCCCGGACGTCGTGGCGCGCGTCTCGCCGCTGGAGCTCGGTCCGCCGGTCGGCTGGCCGCTGCAGTACCGCGTCACCGGGCCGGACAAGGACGAGGTGCGCCGCATCTCGCTCGAGCTGGCCAAGGTGCTCGGCTCCGACGCGCGCACGCGCCACGTCCACTTCGACTGGATGGAGCCGGCCCGGCAGCTGCGCGTCAAGATCGACCAGGACCAGGCGCGCCAGCTCGGCATCAGCTCGCAGGCGCTGGCCGGCATGCTCAACGCCGCCGTCACCGGCACCGTGGTGACGCAGGTGCGCGACGATATCTACCTGGTGAACGTGGTGGCGCGCACCGTCGATAGCGAGCGCGCGTCGTTCGAGACGCTGAACTCGCTGCAGGTGCCCGCGCCCAGCGGGCGCATGGTGCCGCTGAAGCAGTTCGCCACCATCGTCGAGGAGCAGGAGTTCCCGATGGTCTGGCGCCGCGACCGCGTGCCCACCCTCACCGTGCGCGCCGACGTCGTCCCCGGCGTGCTGCCCGCGACGGTCGTCGGCGCGCTGGCGCCGAAGATCGACGAGTTCTCGAGCAAGCTGCCGAAGCCCTACAAGGTCGACACCGGCGGCCTGTACGAGGAAAGCGCAGTCTCGAGCGCGTCGGTCTTCGCGGTGGTGCCGGTGATGATCGTGCTGATGCTGCTCGCGATGATGGTCATGCTGGTCAGCTTCCGCCGCCTGGCGATGGTGGTCGCGATCCTGCCGCTCGGGCTGATCGGCGTGGTGATGTCGCTGCTGCTGTTCAACCGGCCGCTGGGCTTCGTCGCGATCCTCGGCATGCTGGCGCTGATCGGCATGATCGCCAAGAACGCGGTGATCCTGATCGTCTCCATCGAGGAGGAACGCGCCAGGGCCGCGGCGTGCGCGAGGCGGTGCTCGCCTCGGCCACCGACCGGCTGCGGCCGATGATGCTGACCGCGATCTCCACCGTCCTGGGCCTGCTCCCGATCGCGCCCACCGTGTTCTGGGGCCCGATGGCTTTCGCCATCATGGGCGGGTTGCTGGTCGCCACCCTGCTGACGCTGATCGTTCCTGCCGGTGCTGTACATGACCCTGCTCGGCAACGAAGAGTCGCCGCGCCCGGCCGCGGCGGCCCCGGCCGCCTGACCGATGGGAACCCTACCGTCGCCTCCGAACGCGGCACGCGCCGGCAGCGCTCCATCGGCCGCATCGGGCGTCGACGCCGCGGCGTCCCGAACCGAACTGCAGCTCTACCTCCGGGAAACGGCGCAGCTCTTCAACTCGATGGACCCGGCCCCCTTTCGCGAGCGCGATCTCGATCCGAACGCCGAGGCCTACATCGTCGACTGGGCGCGCGAGGCGCCGGCGCGCGCGCCCCTGGCACTGGCCATTCGCCTCGGCCGCACGCCGTCCACGCCGGACGACGCGGCGACCCTCGCCGATGCCGTGCACGAATATTTCCGCGCAGCGCGCGCTGGCCACGCGCGCGCGACTGCGGTGGCTGTTTCGCGTGGGCCGCGTCAGCCTGCTGATCGGACTCGCGTTCGTCGGGCTGACGGTCGTCGTCGGCGAGTACATCGCCAGCATTGTCGATACAGCGAGCTATGGACGGATGATCGTCGACGCGCTGGTCATCGGCGCCTGGGTGGCGCTGTGGCGGCCGATGGAGATCTTCCTTTACGACTGGTGGCCGATCCGCGCCGAGGCCCGGCTGTACGAGCGCCTGAGTCGGATCGATGTCCAGGTCACCGGGCCGCAGGTCGCGGAAGGAGCGCTGTCATGAGCGACGGCGGGGCATCGTCGACGGCGCGCGCCGGAGTCGCGGTGTTGCGCGCGGCCATGTTCTTCGGCATCTGGATCGTCATCGACCAGAGCGCCAAGCCGGCCAATGTGCTGGTCGGCCTGATCGCCACGGCCGCCGCAACCTGGTTGAGCCTGCGACTGCTGCCGCCTGCCAGCGGGCGCGTGCGCGTCACGGCACTGCGCGCTGCTGTTGCCGCGGTTCCTCTGGCAGTCTTTGCGAGCGGGCCTGGACGTGGCGCTGCGTGCGCTGCATCCCCGCCTGCCGCTGAAGCCCGGCTTCGTGGACTATCCGGTGCAGTTGCCGCGTGGTTCGGCACGCAATGCCTTCGAGTTGATCTCCAGCCTGCTGCCGGGCTCGGTGCCCACCGACGAGACCGACACGGCGATCGAGTACCACTGCCTCGATGTCGGCCAGCCCGTGGTCGACGACCTGGCGACCGAGGAGCGCGCCTATGCCAAGGCGCTGATCCCGGGGCGGCGCCATGGATGAGTTCCTGCTGTCGATGGCGGCGTTCGTGGTGCTGATGGTGGCGCTGGGGCTGGTGCGCGTGGCGCGTGGCCCGGGCTATGCGGACCGCATGATGGCGGCCCAGTTGCTGGGTTCGGGCGCCATCGCCGTGCTGCTGCTCTTCGGTACCGCCACGGGCGAAGTGGCGCTGGTCGACGTGGCCCTGACGCTGGCCTTGCTGGCGGCGTTTGCGTCGATCGCGTTCGTCATGTTCGCGGCGCCACAGGAGCGCATCGTCGTCGAGGACGACGAGGAATGAGCGCGCACGGCCGCCCCGACGTGCTCATCCCGCAGCGCGCAGCGCGGAGGGTCGTCCGATGAGCACGCTGCTCGACGTCTACACCTACGCGATGGTGAGCTTCGGCGCCTTCTTCTACCTGGCCGGCTCGGTCGGGCTGCTGCGCTTCCCCGATGCCTACACGCGGCTGCATGCGCTGACCAAGGCCGACAACCTGGGGCTGGCGCTGATCGTGCTCGGCCTGATGCCGCAGGTCGCCGGCGTGCTCGCATGGCTCAAGCTCGTGCTGATCTGGCTGCTGGTGCTGCTGTCGGGCGCCGCGGTGTCGCAACTCATCGCGCGCGCCGCGCGGCGCCGGGATCGGCCCCAATGACCGAGGTCGTCAGCAGCGCTGCCGTGCTCCTGCTCCTGGGGCTGGCCTTGTGGACCGTGGTGGCACGCGAAGCCTTCCTGGCGATCTCCGGTTTCGTCGCCTATGGCCTGCTGCTGTCGCTGGTGTGGGTGCGGCTGTACGGCGTGGATGTGGCGCTCACCGAAGCGGCCATCGGCGGCGGCCTGACCGGCGCGCTGCTGATCGGTGCCGCATCGCGGCTGCGCGACACCGAAGCGGCGACCTGGTCCGAGCGCAGTGGTCCGGGCCTGCGCGCCGTGGCCAAGCTGCTGTCATTGGCCGTGTCGGTGGTGCTGGGGCTGTGCGTGCTGGCGCTGCCCGAACCCGCGCCGACGCTGGCCGACGAGGTCGTGGCGCGGATGCCGGCTACCGGCGTCGGCAACCCGATCACCGGCGTGTTGCTGGCCTTCCGCGCGCTCGACACGCTGCTCGAAGCCATCGTGCTGGTGATCGCGCTGATCGGCGTCTGGTCGTTCGCGCCCGACCGCGTCTGGGGCGGCCGCCCGGGACTGAGGCACCGGTCCGACCCCGACGGGATCCTCGCCTACTTCGCGCGGCTGCTGCCCCCGGTGGGCCTGATCATCGGCGTGTACATCTTCTGGGCCGGCGCAGATCATCCCGGCGGCAAGTTCCAGGGGGCCACCATCCTGGCGGCCATGTGGACGCTGGTGCTGATGGCCGGCCTGGCCGACACGCCTGCCATCGGCCGGCGCTGGCTGCGCATCGGCATCGTCGTCGGACCGCTGGTGTTCATCGCGGTCGGTTTTGTCGGGGTGGCGGTCGCCGGCGCCTTCCTGGCCTATCCCGACGGCTGGGCCAAACCGATGATCGTGCTCATCGAAGCCGCACTGATGCCCACGCTGGTGCTGGTGCTGGGCCTGCTGCTGGCCGGCCCTCCTTCGCGGAGGGATGCGCCATGAGACCGACGCGGCCACCCGTGGGGGTGCATTTCCGTCCGGCAGCACCGGCCGCAGGCCCTGGGGCGCGGGCATGACCACCGAGACACTCTATGGCCTGTGCGCCGCCGGGCTGGTGGGACTGGGGCTGTACGGCCTGATCGTGCAGCCGCATCCGTTGCGCAAGATCGTCGCCTTCAACGTCATGGGCTCGGGCGTGTTCCTGCTCTTCGGTGCGCTGGCCAGGCGCGGCGCGGCCGCAGGGCTCAACGCCGACCCGGTGCCCCAGGCGCTGCTCATCACCGGCATCGTCGTCGCCTTTTCCGCCACCGCCCTGGCGGTGGCGCTGGTGGTGCGGCTGATCGAGTCCAGCGGCTCGGCCTCGCTGTCCTCCGAGCCGCCGGCCACGGACAACCACGACTCGCCTGCATCGTGATCGGCGTCGTCCAGGGAGCACAGATGCAGAGCACGCCGGGGGGGCTGTGGCTGGCCGTGGCGGTGCTGCTGCCGTTCATGGGGCTGCTGGTCGGCCTGTGCATGGGTGGAAGGCATGTGCGCAGGGTGGCGCTGCTGACGGTGCTGCTCGGGCTGGCACTGGTCGTGGTGATCGCCAACGATTGGCTGCACGCCGGCGCGCCACTGGTGTACGTGCTGGGGGGCTGGTCGCCACCGCTGGGCATCGCCCTGCGCGCCGACGGCCTGTCGGTGGCCATGATGCTGGCCGTGGCGGTGGTCGTCTGCGGCATCAGCGTGTTTGCATACGCCGACTTCGACACGCCCGCCGGCAAGACGGAATCGCGCAAGCCCTTCACCTACTGGTTGCTGCTGCTGGCGGTGTGGGGATCGCTGAACCTGGTGTTCGTCAGCGGCGACCTGTTCACGCTGTACGTGGCGCTGGAACTGCTCACCTTTGCCGGCGTGCCGCTGGTCTGCCTGGAGGGCAAGGACGAAACGCTGCGTGCCGCGCTGCGCTACCTGTTGTTCGCGCTGTGCGGCTCGGTGCTGTACCTGCTGGGCGCGGTGTTGCTGTACGGCGGCTACGGCACGCTGGACATCGTGCTCTTGTCCGAGCGCATCCAGCCGGGCGCCGTGGCGTGGACCGCTGGCGCGCTGATGACCGTCGGCCTGCTGGCCAAGACGGCGCTGTTCCCGCTGCACATCTGGCTGCCGCCGGCCCATGGCGGCGCGCCCGCCGCCGCCAGCGCCGTGCTGTCGGCGCTCGTGATCAAGGGCTCGTGGTTCCTGGTCGTGCGGCTGTGGTTCGACGTGATGCCCGGTGTGGTCACGTGGTCGGCAGCCCAGCTGCTGGCGGCACTGGGGGCCACGGCCATCGTCGTCGGCAGCGTCGTCGCCCTGCGGCAGGAGCGATTGAAGTTGCTCGTCGCGTATTCCACGGTGGCGCAGATCGGTTACCTGTTCCTGATGTTCCCGCTCGCCTTCGATGCCGGCGGCGGCGCGTTGGAGCACGGCGCCGCACTGAGCGCCGGAACGCTGCAGGCGATCTCGCACGCGACAGCCAAGGCCGGCATGTTCATGGCGGCCGGGCTGGTCTATGCCGCGCTCGGCCACGACCGCATCGCCGATCTCGCCGGGGCCGCGCGCGCCATGCCCATCACCCTGCTCGCGTTCGTCCTGTCGGGGGTGGCGCTGATGGGCGTGGTCCCGAGCGGCGCGTACCTCGCGAAGAAACTGCTGCTCGACGCGGCCGATCAGTCCGGGCAATGGTGGTGGACGATCGTGCTGCAGGGCGGCGCCGTGTTCACCGCCGGGTATGTCGTGCTGGTGCTGGTCAACGCGCTGCGGCGACCATCCGCACCGGTCCAGCCCGTGAAGCGCGTCGCGCGCGCGTCGGAACTGGCGGCGCTGGCGCTGGCGCTGGCCTCCCTGCTGCTCGCCTTCGCCGCGCTCGGCCCGGTGCCCGGCGACCTCATCAAGAATCCGCTCGCGCCATCGGAACTCGTGACGACGCTGCTGGTGCTCCTCGGCGGCGCGGCGCTGGCATTCGCGCTGGCGCGCAGCCCGATGGCCGGGTCCGCCCGCGCCGGTGCCGCCGCCGGTGAGTCCGTTCGACGCCTCGTGCGGCCCGTCGGGACCGCGTTCGAGTCGGCCGACGGCTTCGTGCGCCGCTGGCCGTCGGCGAGCATCGGACTGCTCACGCTGGCCGCGCTGTTCGGTTGGCTGCTCCTCAGCGGTGCTCCCCTTTGAACGACGCCGCGGATTCGAAGCTGTCGCACGTCGCCCATGCGAACATGCCGTTGCCCGCGCCGGGAGAGCCTTCCCGACCGCCTGGCAGCACCACGCACCGCCCGAAGGATCCGGACATGAAGATGCGCTTCATCGCTGTACTCGTCGCCGCAGGCCTCGCGGGCTGCGCG
>CAWEQS010000017.1:0-173088 GCA_963811265.1 uncultured beta proteobacterium | reverse complement strand
GCGGGCAACGCCTCGGGCGTCAAGACGGCGCGGTCGCGCGCTGATCGCGAGCGCGGCCGCGGTGGCGAAGCACGGACTGCAGCCGATCGCCCGTCCGTGGCGCGGCGACGGCCGGCGTGCCGCCGCGGATCATGGGCATCGGGCCGGCGCCGCTTCCGAGAAGCTGCTGGCGCGGCACGGATTGAAGGTCGCGGACATCGACGTGATCGAACTGAACGAGGCCTTTGCCGCGCAGCGCCTGGCGGTCACCCGCCGGCTCGGCCTGCCGGACGACGCCGCGCACGTGAACCCGAACGGCGGCGCGATCGCGCTGGGTCACCCGCTCGGCGCTTCCGGGGCGAGGATCACGCTGACCGCCGCGCGTCAGCTCGCCGCGACCGGCGGCCGCTACGCTCTTGCCACGATGTGCATCGGCGTCGGCCAGGGCATCGCCCTGCTTGTTGAAAGGGTCTGATTTTGTTTTCATTCGCTTCCCCACCGCGTTGGCCAGGCTCGCCCTACTCCGGCCACCGTTCCATCCATAGAAGAAGTGGAGACTCATGAAGTTCACCACCGAGCTGTTGGCCACCCTCCTGGCCGCCGTTGGTGCCAGCGCGGTGCTCGCGCAGGACATCAACGTCGGCGTCACCGTCTCGGCCACCGGCCCGGCGGCTTCGCTGGGCATTCCCGAGAAGAACACGATCGCGCTGATGCCGCAGACCATCGCCGGCCAGAAGGTCAACTACATCGTGCTCGACGACGCCTCCGACACCACGGCCGCGGTCACCAACACCCGCAAGCTGATCACCGAGAACAAGGTCGACGTGATCCTCGGCTCGACCATCACGCCCGAACTCGCTGGCGATGATCGACGTGGTCGCCGAGGCCCAGACGCCGATGATCTCGATGGCCGCCTCGGCCCGCATCGTCGAGCCGTGGACGCGAAGCGGCGCTGGGTCTTCAAGACGCCGCAGAACGACAGCATGATGTCGCTGGCGATCGTCGCGCACATGGCCGACGCAGGGCGTGAAGACGGTGGGCTTCATCGGCTTCGCCGACGCCTACGGCGAGGGCTGGTGGCAAGAGTTCAGCAAGCTCGCCGAGACGCGCGGCATCAAGGTCGTCGCCAACGAGCGCTACCAGCGCACCGACACCTCGGTCACCGGCCAGGTGCTCAAGCTGATCAGCGCGCCAAGCCCGATGCGGTGCTGATCGCCGGCTCCGGCACGCCGGCGGCGCTGCCGCAGAAGACGCTGAAGGAGCGCGGCTACGCCGGCAAGATCTACCAGACCCACGGCGTGGCCAACAACGACTTCCTGCGCGTCGGCGGCAAGGACTGCGAAGGCACGTTCCTGCCGGCCGGCCCGGTGCTGGTGGCCGGAGCAGTTGCCGGACGACCACCCGGTGAAGAAGTCGGCGCTCGCCTACGTCGACGCCTACGAGGAGGCGCACGGCAAGGGCAGCGTGTCGACCTTCGGCGCGCACGCCTGGGACGCCGGCCTGCTGCTGCAGGCGGCGATCCCGGTCGCGCTGAAGAAGGCGCAGCCCGGCACCAAGGAGTTCCGCGCCGCGCTGCGCGACGCGCTCGAAGGCGTCAAGAACATCCCGGGCGCGCACGGCATCTTCAACATGTGCGCCAGCGACCACCTGGGCCTCGACCAGCGCGCCGCGGTGATGGTCAAGATCCGTGACGGAAATGGCGCCTGGAAATAGCCAACGATAAGCGGCATCGCTGCGCCGGTGCCGCGCCATCGCGTGAAGCGCGAGCGGATGCCCGCGGGGCGCGCTCCGGTCTTAACGCGAGGCCAGCACCAGACGCACCGGTTCAGTGAATTTCGACATCGCCCTGCTGCTCGCCCAGGACGGCATCACCAACGGCGCCATCTACGCGCTGCTGGCGCTGGCGCTGGTGCTGGTGTTCGCGGTCACGCGGGTCATCTTCATCCCGCAGGGCGAGTTCGTCGCGTTCGGCGCGCTGACGCTGGCGGCGGTGCAGTCGGGCAAGCTGCCGGGCACCGTGTGGCTGCTGCTGGTGGCCGGCGGGCTGGTCTCGCTGATCGAGGTCGTCAAGGCGATCCGCGCGCGGCGGACGCCGGGGGCTGGGCGGCGTGCTCGCCTGGAACCTCGCGTACCCGCTGGCGCTGTGGGCGCTGCTCGCCAGCGTGCAGCCGCAGTCGCTGCCGATGGCCGTGCAGATCCTGCTGGCGCTGGCGCTGGTCGTGCCGCTCGGCCCGATGATCTACCGGCTCGCCTACCAGCCGCTCGCGGAAGCGTCGGTGCTGATCCTGCTGATCGTCTCGGTCGCCGTGCACGTCGTGCTGGTCGGCCTCGGGCTGCTGGTGTTCGGCGCCGAGGGATCGCGCACGCCGCCGTTCTCCGACGGCAGCTTCAGCCTCGGCACGCTGACCGCGAGCGCGCAGTCGCTCTGGGTGATCGGCTGCTCGGTCGCGCTGATCGTGCTGCTGTACCTCGCGTTCGAGCGCACCGTCTACGGCAAGGCGCTGCGCGCGACCGCGGTGAACCGGCTCGGCGCGCGGCTGATGGGCATCCCGACCGAGTTCGCGGGCCGGCTGTCCTTCTTCCTGTGCGCGCTGATCGGCGCGCTGTCCGGCATCCTGATCGCGCCGATCACGACGATCTACTACGACACCGGCTTCCTGATCGGACTCAAGGGCTTCGTCGGCGCCATCGTCGGCGGGCTCGCGAGCTATCCGGTGGCGGCGCTGGGCGCGCTGCTGGTCGGCCTGCTCGAGTCGTACTCGTCGTTCTGGGCGAGCGCCTACAAGGAAGTGATCGTCTTCACGCTGATCATCCCGGTGCTGCTGCTTCGCTCGCTGCGCACGCGCCACGTGGAGGAAGAGGAATGAGGCCGCGCCTGGCTCATCGCGATCTTCCTCGCGCTGCTCGGGCTGGCGCCGCTGGTGCTGTCCGAGTTCACGATCACGCTGGCGAACTACATCGGCCTGTACTCGCTGGTCGCGCTCGGGCTCGTGCTGCTGACCGGCGTCGGCGGGCTGACGTCGTTCGGACAGGCCGCGTTCGTCGGCCTCGGCGCCTACACGACCGCCGTGCTGACCACGCACGCGCTGCCGGCATCGTTCGCCTGGCTGGCGTCGTCGCCGTGGTTCACGCTGATCGCCGGCCTGCTGATCACGCTCGCGGTCGCCGCCGCGCTCGGGTCGATGACGCTGAAGCTGTCGGGCCACTACCTGCCGCTCGGCACGATCGCCTGGGGCATCAGCCTGTACTTCCTGTTCGGCACGTCCGAGACGCTCGGCGGCCACACCGGCCTCACCGGGGTCGCGCCGATCGAGGTCTTCGGCGTGGCGCTGGAGTCCGGTCGCCAGATCTTCTACCTGATCTGGTTCTTCCTGATGGCCGCCGTCTTCACCACGCTGAACCTGCTCGACTCGCGCGAGGGCCGCGCCATCCGCGCGCTGAAGGGCGGCATGGTGATGGCCGAGTCGATGGGCGTGAACACGTCGTCCTCCCGCATGATCGCCTTCGTGCTCGCCGCGATGATGGCGTGCGCGTCGGGCTGGCTGTACGCGCACATGCAGCGCTTCGTGAACCCGACGCCGTTCTCGCTGCACGCCGGCATCGAGTTCCTGTTCATGGCGGTGATCGGCGGCGCGGGCTACGTCTGGGGCGCGCTGCTCGGCGCAGCGGTGATCACGATCAGCAAGACCTGGCTGCAGGACCTGCTGCCGCAGATCGTCGGGCAGGCGGGCAACTTCGAGGTGATCGTCTTCGGCGTGCTGATGGTGGTGATCCTGCAGCGCGCGCCGGACGGGCTGTGGCCGGCGCTGACGAAGCGGATTCCGGTGCGGGCGAAGCGGCGCGTGGTCCGGCCGGAGGAGCCGCGGCTCGCGAAGCGCGACGTTGCCGGCCGCGGGCGAGGTGCTGCTCGAGGTCGACAAGGCGACCAAGCGCTTCGGCGGCCTCGTCGCCGTGAACGAGATGGCGCTCGCCGTGCGCGCGGGCGAGATCGTCGCGCTGATCGGCCCCAACGGCGCCGGCAAGAGCACGATGTTCAACCTGGTGTCCGGCGTGCTCGACCCGACGTCGGGCAGCGTGAAGTTCCGCGGCCAGGAAGTGGCGGGCCGCGCGTCGCGCGACATCGCGCTGATGGGCATGAGCCGCACGTTCCAGCACGTGCGGCTGCTGCCGCAGATGAGCGTGCTCGACAACGTCGCGATCGGCGCGCACCGGCGCGAATATCGCGGGCTGCTCGCGGGCGTGCTGACCGGCGCGTGGCGGCTCGACCGCCACGACGAGGCGCGCCTGCTGGCCGAGGCCGCGCGCCAGATCGAGCGCGTCGGCCTCGCCGACCACATGTTCGATGCCGCCGGATCGCTGCCGCTCGGCAAGCAGCGCATCCTGGAGATCGCCCGCGCGCTGTGCCTCCGACCCGTGCCTGCTGCTGCTCGACGAGCCGGCGGCGGGCCTGCGCTACCTCGAGAAGCGCGCGCTCGCGGACCTGCTGCGCAAGCTGAAGGGCGAGGGGCTGTCGGTGCTGCTGGTCGAGCACGACATGGATTTCGTGATGGGCCTCGTCGATCGCGTCTACGTGATGGACTTCGGGCAGAAGATCGCCGAGGGCCTGCCCGAGCAGGTGCAGCGCGACCCGCGCGTGCTCGAGGCGTACCTCGGCGGCATCGACGAGAAGGACGCGGCATGAGTGCTGCAGGCACGAGCAGCGACCGCCTGCTCGAAGTCCGCGACCTGTCCGTCTCGTACGGCAAGGTCGAGGCGCTGTCCAACGCCAACCTCGATGTCGGCACGGGCCAGATCGTCACCGTGATCGGCCCCAACGGCGCCGGCAAGACGACGCTGCTGGCCGCGATCATGGGCGCGCTGCCGACGACCGGCGCCACGCGCGGCGTGGTGCGGTTCGGCGGCGCTGTCGAGACGCAGCCGTCGATCGAGACGATGGTCGCGCGCGGCATGACGCTGGTGCCGGAGAAGCGCGAGCTCTTCGGCGAGATGACGGTCGAGGACAACCTGCTGCTCGGCGCCTTCCAGCGCTACCGCTCCGGCGCGCGCGACCACGGCAAGACGATGGACGAGGTGTACGCGCTGTTCCCGCGCCTGAAGGAGCGCAAGCCCCAGCTCGCCGGCACGCTCTCCGGCGGCGAGCGGCAGATGCTGGCGGTCGGCCGCGCGCTGATGGCCAGGCCGAAGCTGCTGATGCTCGACGAGCCGTCGCTCGGGCTGGCGCCGCTGATCGTGCGCGAGATCTTCCACATCATCGTCGAGCTGAAGCGGCGCGGCGTGTCGATCCTGCTGGTCGAGCAGAACGCGCGCGCCGCGCTGCAGATCGCCGACTACGCCTACGTGCTGGAGACGGGCGAGTGCGTGCTCGACGGCCCGGCCGCCACGCTGGCGAACGACCCGCGGGTGATCGAGAGCTACCTGGGGCTGGGACAGAAGCACTAGACCCGTCGGAAGAGGTCGCTCGAACTGCCGCTGCGCTCTTGCGATGTTGTTCGCTTTTAAGCGAAGATGCGGCATGGAGATCCGCCACTACCTGACCGGCACTGGCCGAGACCCTTATCAGAACTGGCTTGATCGTCTCAAGGACCTGCGCGCCCGAGTAGCGATCCAGCGGCGTGTCGATCGCATCGCCACCGGCTACTTCGGCGATCACAAGCCTTGTCGGGACGGTGTTTGGGAACTTCGGGTGGATCTCGGCCCTGGGTACCGCGTCTACTACGCGCAGGCCGGTCGGACCATCGTTGTCCTGCTTTGCGGCGGAGACAAGCGCAGTCAGGCGGCCGACATAGACACCGCGGTGAAGTACTGGACGGACTATCTACGGAGACTCGGATGAAAGCTGCGGCACTCAAGGCGAAAGCCACAGGGGCGAAGTCGACACGCAAAGTGGCGCCGTACCGTGACCATGCCACGGCGACCGTCGAGAGCTTCCGCAAGGATCCCGGTTTCGCAGCCGAGTACCTCAATGCGGTGCTGGCAGACGGTGACCAGGAGGAACTGATGGTCGCGCTGCGATACATGGCCGAAGCGTTCGGCGGCGTTCCAGGTCTGGCCGCGCGCGCCCGGCTCAACGCAACGACCCTGTATCGCACGCTGTCGAAGAAGGGCAATCCCGAACTGAAGACCATCAGCGCGCTGCTCGGCGCAATGGGGATGCGGCTCGCGGTGCAACCCATTACCGACGACGCGCACTGATCGCCCGGCGTCCGGTGCGCGCGCCCGCGCGCCGCTTGGGCTACGATGCCCTCTGCGTTGGGGGTACCGCCCGGAGGTCCGGCGGTTGAGAGAGTCCCCGGAACCTGATCCGGTTCATACCGGCGGAGGAAAACGCGGTCGCCAGCGCCGCTCCCTCCGCCCAAGGAGCGAGACATGAGCGCCAATCCCAAGTTCGTTGCCGCCACGGCCCACGTCGACGAGGCCGCGGTCCAGCCGCTGCCGAAGTCGCGCAAGGTCTACATCGAAGGATCGCGGCCCGACCTGCGCGTGCCGATGCGCGAGATCACGCAGTCGGACACGCACGCGATGTCCGGCGACGAGAAGAACCCGCCGCTGACGGTCTACGACACCTCGGGGCCGTACACCGACCCCGCCGTGAAGATCGACATCCGCTCGGGCCTGGCGGCGCTGCGCGCGCCGTGGATCGCCGAGCGCGGCGACATCGAGGAACTCGCCGGCCCGAGCTCCGCCTACGGCGTCGAGCGCCTGAACGACCCGAAGCTCGCCGAGCTGCGCTTCAACCTGAAGCGCCGTCCGCGCCGCGCGATCGCGGGCGCGAACGTCACGCAGATGCACTACGCGCGCCGCGGCCTCGTCACGCCGGAGATGGAGTACATCGCGATCCGCGAGAACCAGCGCATGGAAGGCTTCGCCGAGATGCTGCGCAAGCAGCACCCCGGCCACAGCTTCGGCGCCGCGCTGCCGAAGGCGATCACGCCCGAGTTCGTGCGCGACGAAGTCGCGCGCGGCCGCGCCATCATCCCGGCGAACATCAATCACCCGGAGACCGAGCCGATGATCATCGGCCGCAACTTCCTGGTGAAGATCAACGCCAACATCGGCAACTCGGCGGTGTCGAGCTCGATCGGCGAGGAAGTCGAGAAGATGACCTGGGCGATCCGCTGGGGCGCGGACACCGTGATGGACCTCTCGACCGGCAAGCACATCCACGAGACGCGGGAATGGATTCTTCGCAACAGTCCCGTGCCGATCGGCACGGTGCCGATCTACCAGGCGCTCGAGAAGGTCGACGGCAAGGCCGAGGAGCTGACCTGGCCGATCTTCCGCGACACGCTGATCGAGCAGGCCGAGCAGGGCGTCGACTACTTCACGATCCACGCCGGCGTGCGGCTGCCGTTCATCCCGATGACCGCGAAGCGCATGACCGGCATCGTGTCGCGCGGCGGTTCGATCATGGCCAAGTGGTGCCTGTCGCATCACAGGGAGAGCTTCCTCTACGAACACTTCGAGGACATCTGCCAGATCATGAAGGCGTACGACGTCGCCTTCTCGCTCGGCGACGGCCTGCGCCCGGGCTCGATCTACGACGCCAACGACGAGGCGCAGATGGCCGAGCTCGCCACGCTCGGCGAACTCACGCAGATCGCGTGGAAGCACGACGTGCAGGTGATGATCGAAGGGCCGGGCCACGTGCCGATGCACATGATCAAGCACAACATGGACGAGCAGCTGCGCCTGTGCGGCGAGGCGCCGTTCTACACGCTGGGCCCGCTGACCACCGACATCGCGCCGGGCTACGACCACATCACCAGCGCGATCGGCGCGGCGATGATCGGCTGGTACGGCACCGCGATGCTCTGCTACGTGACGCCGAAGGAGCACCTCGGTCTGCCGAACAAGAAGGACGTCAAGGACGGCATCATGGCGTACAAGGTCGCGGCGCACGCGGCCGACCTCGCCAAGGGCCACCCGGGCGCGCAGCTGCGCGACAACGCGCTGTCGAAGGCGCGCTTCGAGTTCCGCTGGGAAGACCAGTTCAACCTCGGCCTCGATCCCGACACCGCCAAGGACTTCCACGACGAGACGCTGCCCAAGGACAGCATGAAGAGCGCGCACTTCTGCTCGATGTGCGGCCCGCACTTCTGCAGCATGAAGATCACGCAGGACGTGCGCGAGTACGCGGAGAAGCAGGGCATCGCCGCGGAAGAGGCGCTGAAGCGCGGGATGGAAGAGAAGGCGGTCGAGTTCGTGAAGAAGGGCAGCGAGATCTACCAGCGCGCATGACTCTGCCCATTCTCTCCGCGACCGAGACGCGCGTCCTCGGCGTCCTGATCGAGAAGGAACGCACCGTTCCCGACACCTACCCGCTGTCGCTCAACGCGCTCACCGCCGGCTGCAACCAGAAGAACAACCGCGATCCGCTGATGTCGGCCAGCGAAGGCGAGGTGCAGGCGGCGGTCGATCGCCTGCGGCCGCTGTCGCTCGTGATCGAGTCGAGCGGTTCGCGCGTGATGCGCTACTCGCAGAACGTGCAGCGCGTGCTCAAGGTGCCGAGCGAGGCGGTCGCGCTGCTCGCCACGCTGTGGCTGCGCGGACCGCAGACGGCGGCGGAACTGCGTTCGGCAAGCGAGCGGCTGCATCGCTTCGCGGATGTCAGTTCGGTCGAGGGCTACCTGGAAGAGCTTGCGACGCGGCCGGCCGAGCAGGGCGGCCCATTGGTGACGCTGCTGCCGCGCCGGCCCGGCATGCGCGAGCAGCGCTGGGCGCACCTGCTGTCCGGTCCGGTTGCGGAAGAGGCGGGACACTCGCCCGCGCCGGTCGATGCAACGGGCACGGACGAACTGGCCCGGTTGCGCGAGGACGTGCGCCGCCTGTCCGACGAAGTCGCCGCGCTGAAGGCGCTGGTGCAGGGGCTGGCGGCCGGGCGGTCCCCACCCGGCTGACCCGGTCGGGACCGACCAGAGCAAGATCGCTCGTTTCCGGCCGGCGGGCACGTTCGTCCGCGTTGAGCGCGGTCAAGGGCCGCCGGGCTGGCGGCCAGACAATCGCCCGAAATCCCGAATAACGACTGGAGACACAGATGGCCTCCGCTTCGCTCGCCGGCCTGTCCGGCGTCGCGCTCCTGCGCGATCCTGCCCTGAACAAGGGCACCGCCTTCACCGACATCGAGCGCGACAAGCTGGGCCTGCGCGGACTGCTGCCGCCGCACGTGGCGACCCAGGACGAGCAGGAAGGGCGCGTGCTCGAGAACCTGCGCAAGCTGCGCGAGCCGCTGAACCGCTACGTGCTGCTCGAGGCGCTGCAGGACCGCAACGAGACGCTGTTCTACAAGGTGGTGATCGACCACATCGACGAGATGATGCCGATCATCTACACGCCGACCGTCGGCCTCGCGTGCCAGCAGTTCGGCCACATCTACCGCCGCCCGCGCGGGCTGTACGTCACGGCGGCCGATCGCGGCCGCGTGGCGCGCGTGCTGGCCAACTGGCCGGTGCCCGATCCGGCGATCATCGTCGTCACCGACGGCGAGCGCATCCTCGGGCTCGGCGACCTCGGCACCAACGGCATGGGCATCCCGATCGGCAAGCTGGCGCTGTACACCGCGTGCGCCGGCATCGACCCGACGCGCTGCCTGCCGATCCTGCTCGACGTCGGCACCAACAACGAGGCGATGCTGAACGACCCGCTGTACCTCGGCCTGAAGCAGAAGCGGCTGAACGGCCCCGAGTACGACGCGCTGGTCGACGAGTTCGTGATGGCCACGCAGCAGGTGTTCCCCGGCGTGCTGGTGCAGTTCGAGGACTTCGCCAATCACCACGCGTTCGCGCTGCTCGAGCGCTATCGCAACCGCGTGCCGTGCTTCAACGACGACATCCAGGGCACCGCGGCGGTCTCGGTGGCGGGCCTCTTTTCCGCGCTGCGCGTGACGAAGCAGAAGCTCGCCGACCAGAGGATCCTCTTCATGGGGGCGGGCGAGGCGGCCACCGGCATCGCCGACCTCGCGACGGCGGCGATGGTCGCCGAGGGCATGAAGCCCGAGGAAGCGCGCAAGCGCAGCTGGCTGTTCGACAGCAAGGGCCTGGTGGTCGCGGGCCGCGGCGAACTCGCCCACCACAAGAAGCCGTACGCGCACGAGCACGCGCCGGTCGCGGACTTCCTGCAGGCCATCGAGCAGCTGAAGCCCACGGCGATCATCGGCGTCGCGGCGACGGCCGGCACGTTCACCGAGCCGGTCCTGCGCGCGATGGCGCGCATCAACGCGCGGCCGATCGTCTTCGCGCTGTCGAACCCGACGTCGAAGGCGGAGTGCACGGCCGAGCAGGCGTATCGCTACACGGAGGGACGCGCGCTCTTCGCGTCCGGCAGCCCGTTCGATGCGGTCGACTTCGAAGGCATGCACTACGTGCCGCGCCAGGGCAACAACTCGTACGTCTTCCCGGGTATCGGACTCGGTGCGGTCGTCACCCACGCCAGGCGAGTGACCGACGAGATGTTCCTCGCGTCGGCGCGCTCGCTGGCCGCGCAGGTGACCGAGGCCGACCTCGCGCAGGGCAGCCTCTATCCGCCGCTGAAGAACGTGCGCGAAGTGTCGGCGCGCATCGCGGTGGATGTCGCGGAGGTTGCCTATAGCCGCGGACTGGCCGGCAAGCCGCGGCCGGCCGACGTGATGGCCGACATCCGTGCCAACATGTACGAACCGGTGTACCGGCCGTTCGTTTGATCCGGGCGGAGTCGCGCTTCGGCCCGCCGTGAGGGAGGCAGGCGATGAGTGACGTCAGGCACGACCAGGTCCGGCAGATCGTCCGGCAGCAGTACAGCCGCGTGGCCGAGAGCAGCGACGCGTGCTGCAGCAGCGCGCCGTCGTGCTGCGGCACGAGCAGCCCGGAGGCGGTCTCGCAGGCGCTCGGATACTCGGCGCACGAGACGGCCGCGGTGCCCGCCGGCGCCAACATGGGCCTCGGCTGCGGCAACCCGCAGGCGATCGCCGCGCTGAAACCCGGCGAGACCGTGCTCGACCTCGGCAGCGGCGGCGGCTTCGACTGCTTCCTCGCGGCGCGGCAGGTCGGCGCGGCCGGCCGCGTGATCGGCGTCGACATGACGCCGGCGATGCTGTCGAAGGCGCGCGCCAACGCGGAGCAGGGCGGCTACGCGAACGTCGAGTTCCGGCTCGGCGAGATCGAGCACCTGCCGGTCGCCGACCGGTCGGTCGACGTGATCCTGTCCAACTGCGTGATCAACCTGTCGCCCGACAAGCCGCGCGTGTTCGCCGAGTGCTTCCGCGTGCTCAAGCCCGGCGGCCGGCTCGCGATCTCGGACGTCGTCGCGTTCGCCGACATCCCGGCGCACATCCAGGAAGACATGGCGCTGCTCACCGGCTGCATGGCCGGCGCGACGCCGATCGCCGAACTCGGCGAGACGCTGCACGCGGCGCGGCTTCGAGGACGTGCGCATCGCGCCGAAGGAAGAGAGCAAGTCGTTCATCCGCGAGTGGGCGCCGGGCACGCCGGTGACCGACTACGTAGTTGCGGCGACGATCGAGGCGGTCAAGCCCGTCGCCTGATCGCGGCCCCGTCTTCCCGTCCTTGACGTCGCGAGCGTCGGCTCGGAGACTCGTTCGCCTCGGCGATGCGCGGCATCGCCCCGGACAACAACGTCGACTATCGGAGGAGACCATGAGAATGACTTGCGCCGGACTGCTCGTCGCGCTGGGCATGACCGCAGCTGTTGCGCCCACGCCGGCCGCGGCCCAGTCGGTGATGAGCGGTCACGTGCGGACGTTTGCTGTGCTGCCGGACGGCGTGCGCTTTCCCGAAGGCATCGCCGCCAATCCTGCCAGCGGCGATGTCTACGTCGGCACGTTCGACTTCGGCGGCCCGAATGCGCTGCTGCGCTACGACTTCCGCGGCCGCTTGCTGGGGCAACTCGGCTTCGGCGGCCCGCTGCTCGGACTCCAGTTCGGGCCGAGGGACGGCAAGGTGTACATCGCCAACTTCGGCGCGTCGAAGATCCAGCGGGTAAAGACCGACCTCACAGGTGGAGTCGAGGATGTGGCCTCGATCCCGGGTATCGGCGCGCCAGCCCAGCGCGCTGTCGGCAATCCCGACGGCAGCAGCGACACCATCCTGTTCGGCTCCAACAGCTTTCCCGCACCGAACGCGATGACGTTCGACGCGGCGGGCAACCTGTATGTGTCCGACTCGTTCCAGGGCGCGATCTTCCGGATCGCCAACGCACACACCTGCTCGCCCTGCATCGCTGCGCTCGTCGCGCACGACCCGCTGCTCGCCACGGCCGGCTTCCCGCCGTTCGGCGCCAACGGGCTGGCGTTCAACGGGGACGAGAGCGCGCTCTTCATAGCAAACACCGGCGACGATCGCGTGCTGAAGCTCGACATGACGACCCTGCAGCTCAGCGTCTTCGCCGAGAGCGTGAACGGCGCCGACGGATTGGCCCGTGACGCGCAAGGGCTCCTGTGGGTCGCCGCCAACCAGGCCGACACGCTGGTGGCGCTCGACGAGCGCGGGCGCGTCGTGGCGCAGATCGGTGCCTTCGAGGGGGTGCGCAACGGCCAGCCGGTCGGCTTCCTCTTTCCCGCGAGCATGGTGATCGTCGGCGGGGAGTTCTTCGTGACCAATCTCGCGTTGCCGCTGACCGACGCCGTGGGCGATGAACCGGAGGAAGACGTCACGCGCTGGACGATCTCGCGCGTCCTGATTCCGCGACTGCGTTAGACAGTGCGAAGCGGCGGCGCCGGGCGCGCCGCCCCGTCAGGCTGGCCGGCGTGTCAAAGGCGCAGCACTCCCTGTCAGCGGCCCAGCCACTGCCTGATCTCGGCCGCCGTCGGAATGCGTCCCGTGCTGACGACCTTGTCGTCGATGACGAGGCCCGGCGTGGCGAACACGTCGTGCGCGAGGATCTCGTCGATGTTCGTGACCTTCACGAACTCGGCGTCGACGCCCGCGCTGGCCGCCGCCTCGCGCGCGACCGCTTCCAGCCGGCGGCAGTTGGGGCAGCCGGTTCCGAGGATTTTCACGGTGGTCATGCGTGCGTTCCTTTCAGTGGAGTCGAGCGAGACCGCCGCGCGTGCAGCGCGGCCAGCGTGATCGCGAGCAGGGCAACGAAGCCGGACAGGCCGAGCGCGATCGGGGCGATCCGCGCGCCGTCGACCCACGCGCCGTACAGCAGGCCGGCCGCGATGCTGAACAGGGCGACCAGTCCGACGTAGACGGCGGTCTTGGCGCGTCCGATCACGGCCGCGATCATCAGCACGCTCTGCAGGCTCAGTTCCGGATCGGCCATCAGGTAGGCCAGCAGCGGCCCCTTGTGCATCCCGAGGTCGAGGAACATCCGCGCGACCGGCACCTCGACCAGCGTCGGGAAGTACATGAACACGCCGAACGTCACCGCCACCGCATTGGCGACGAGCGTCGTTGCGGCCGGCGAGCGCCTGGATCCACTCGGGCTGGATCAGTTGCCGGATCACGCCGACGAGGAACACGCCGACCACGAGCAGCGGGAAGATCTGCCGGACGAAGCGCCACGTCTCCCACAGCCAGGCGCGCCAGTCGTCCGCCGGCAGCTTGCGCGCGAAGTGCAGCAACGCGCCCATCGCCGCGCCGACGGCGACCACGCGCCCGGTGAGTTCCACGCCCAGGCCATCCGCGTGCGGCACCAGCCGCAGCGTCGCGACGAGCAGCGTGACCGCGGCGAGCGCGAGCGCGGTCCACGTCCACCGGTTCGCCCCTTCCGTGATGTTCTCGAGGCCCTTCCATGCGGAGACGCCGATCACGACCAGCAGCGCGATCAGCAGCGAACCCTGCACGCTGACGCCTTCCTCGCCCTTCGCGGCGTCGAACGGGACCCATTCGAACAGTTGCGCCTGCCAGGCCTCGGCCCACGGGAGCGGGAGGCCGGCCGCGGCCAGCGTCGCCGTCAGCGGTTCGAGCTTCAGCGTGCCGGCGAGCAGCAGCGCGAGCAACGACAGCAGCACGCCACCCGCAGCCACGCCGAGGCTCGTCTGGCCGGCGAACAGGCCGTCGGTCTGCGCATCGTGGTCCGCGTCGTCGCGCCAGAAGATCAGCGCCATCAGCAGGCCGATGCCGATGCCGAACAGCAGGCACAGCACGAAGCGCGCAAGCGCGAACTCGGCGCCGAGGATCGTCCCGGTGTAGGACAGCGCCAGCACGTTGCCGGCGGGCGCGAAGAACAGGAACGTGATGGCCGGGCCGAGGCCCGCGCCCTTGCGGTGGATCCCGGCGAACAGCGGCACGATCGTGCAGGAACACACGGCGAGCAGGGAGCCCGCTGCCGCGGCGGCCGGATACGCGACCGCCGGCGAGGTGTTGCGGCCGAGCCAGCGCGTGATGGCGGGCTTCGGGATCAGCGCCGACATCGCCCCGGCGATGAAGAAGGCGGGGAACAGGCACAGCAGCACGTGCGCCGCCAGGTAGGCGGCGAGGTTGCCGGCGCCTCCGGTCAGCAGGTTCAGCAGCAGGTCCATCCGGATACGAAACGTCCAGTTTTCAGGTCAGGCTAGGCCGGCTCGCGGTAGGCGTTGCGTCCGGCGTCAAACAGGAGCCGATTCGCGCGGGCGAAAGGGACCTGCGTCACACGCACCGGACCGCCATCGAGGGCTAAAGTTGGAAACGGTGAGGCAGCGACAGCTGCCGCAGCGACGCACCCGGGAGGGGCACCATGAGCGACAGACCCGCACATGCAGGCAACAAGGCGATCGACTTCTTCTCGGACCAGTTCGACCGGCAGATCGACGCCGCCGAATACCGGCTGAACGCCTTCGAGGAGCGGGCGCTGGCGTACCTCGAAGGCGACGTCCTCGATCTCGGTTGCGGCCTCGGCAACCTCGCCGTCGCGGCGGCCGAGCGCGGCCATCCGGTGCTCGCGCTCGACGCGTGCAATCGCGCCGTCGAGGACCTGCGCCGGCGGGCAGCGAGCCGGTCGCTGCCGCTGCGGGCCGGCTGGGCGGACCTGTCCGACTGGAAGGCGGAGCGCACCTACGACTCCGTGGTGTCGATCGGGCTGCTGATGTTCCTCGACTGCGCCGTGGCGCAGCGCGTGATGGACGAGATCGAGCATGCGGTCCGGCCCGGCGGCGTGTGCGTGCTCAACGTCCTCGTCGAGGGCACGACGTTCATGAAGATGTTCGACGAGAACGCGTACTGCCTGTTCCCGCGCGACGCGCTGCTGACGCGCTTCGCCGGGTGGACCGTGCTCGATCACCGCATCGAGGACTTCGACGCGCCGGAGCCCGGGACGATCAAGCGCTTCGCGACGTTGATCGCGCGCCGCCCGGCCGCGACGAACTGATCAGCCCGCGCTGCAGGCGTCGACCAGGTACACGATCGAGCGGTAGTGCACGCCCGCGTGCTCGCTCAGCCCGATCTCGCAGGTGCGGCTCGTCGAGTAGCCCGCGGTGCAGCCCGCGGGCAGTGAACCGGGCAGCGCGCGCAGCGCGTGCGCATTCAGTTCCGGGAAGGTGAAGCCGCGGTCGCCCGCCCAGCCGCAGCAGGTGACGTCGGCCGGCACGGTCACGTTCGCTGGCGCAGGCCTTCGCGACGGCCTCGAGCTTCGACTCCAGGCCCATCTTGCGGATGCTGCAGACCGGATGCACGGCCACCGGCGCATCCGCCCGCCGGATCGTCAGCCGCGGCAGCACGTGGTCGTGCAGGAACTCGGCGAGGTCGAACACCGGCAGCCGGTCCTGCAGCGCCTGCTTCATCCGGTACGCGCACGGGCTGGTGTCGAACACGATCGGCAGCCGGCCGCCTTCGCTCGCCGCGCGCAGCGCTGCCTCGAGCTCCTGCGCCTTCGCCTCCGCGGTCGCCGCGTGTCCCTTGCTGTCGAACGGCTGGCCGCAGCACTGGGCGTCCAGCCCCGGCGGATAGACGACGTCGTAGCCGGCCCGGCGCAGCACGCGCTCCGTCACCGCGGGGAGATCGTCGACGTCGTCGCCGCGCGCAGGTCCCATCGACCGCGACGCGCAGCTCGGGAAGTAGACGACGCGCTCGCGGCCGTTCGCCTGCGGTTGAGGTTTCCAGTGCGAGCCGCGCGGCATCGACGGCGTCCACTGCGGGACGCGATCGCCGGACAGGCGGCGCGCGCCGCCGGTGAGCGCCGACATCACCGAGGTGCCGAGGACACCGTGCATCGCGTCGGCGACGTTCAGCCCGAGGCGCACGGCCTTCGTCGTCGCGCCGTACTGCCGGCCCACGCTCGCGCCGATGCGCGCCGCGATCGGACCCACCTGCTCGCCGCGCAGCGCCTTGATCAGCTTGCCGGTCTCGATGCCGACCGGGCACACCGTCGCGCACAGCCCGCACGCGGCGCAGGTGTCGATGCCGGCGTAGTCGTAGAGCGAGCGCAGTTCGCCGTCCGCTTCGCCGGCGGCGCCGCGCCGCGCGATCTCGCGCCAGCTCGTGATGCGCTGGCGCGGCGACAGCGTGAGCCCGGCCGACGGGCACATCGGCTCGCAGAAGCCGCACTCGATGCACTTGTCGACGAGGGCGTGCGCGGGCGGCAGCGGCTTCAGGTGCTTGAGGTGGGCCTCGGGGTCGTCGCTCAGGATGACGCCGGGATTGAGCAGCCCGCGCGGATCGAAGAGCTGCTTGATCTCGCGCATCAGCGCGCTGCCGGCGGCGCCCCACTCGAGCTCGACGAACGGCGCCATGTTGCGGCCGGTGCCGTGCTCGGCCTTCAGCGCGCCGTCGTAGCGCCCGACGACGAGCTGCGCGACCGCGTCCATGAAACGGCCGTAGCGCCGCACTTCGTCCGCGGAGCCGAAGTCCTGCGTGAACACGAAGTGCAGGTTGCCCTCGAGCGCGTGGCCGAAGATGATGGCCTCGAGGTAGCCGTGCTCGTGCAGCAGCGCCTGCAGGTCGAGCGTCGCGTCGGCGAGCCGGTCGACCGGGAAGGCGACGTCCTCGATGATCACGGTGGTGCCGTTGGCGCGCACCGCGCCGACCGACGGGAACGTCCCCTTGCGCACCTTCCACAGCTGCGCGATCTCGCCGGCCTCGCGCGTGAAGCGGATCGGCGTGGCGGTCGGCAGCGCGGCGAGCGCCGCGAGGATGGTCTCGATGTTCCGGCCCACTCCCGCGTCGTCTTCGGCGCGCGTCTCGACGAGCAGTGCGGCCGCGCGCGGTCCGAGCGCCGACAGTCCGTCCGGCATGCCGGGCTTCGTCTCGACCGACGCGAGCGCGGCGCGGTCCATCAGCTCGACGGCGGCGACCGGCGTGGCCTTCATCGCCGTGACCGCCGTGCACGCGGTGCGCAGGTCGTCGAACAGGATCAGCGCCGCCGCCTTGTCGGCGTGGTCCGGCACCGTGCGGTAGGTGATCGACGACAGGAACCCGAGCGTGCCTTCGGAGCCGATCATCAGATGCGCGAGGATCTGCACCGGATCGTCGAAGTCGACCAGCGCGTTGAGCCCGTAGCCCGTGGTGTTCTTCATCCGGTACTTGTGCCGGATGCGAGCGGCGAGCGCGGCATCGTCCCGGGTTCGCTGTGAGAGCTGCGCGAGGCCTTGCAGCAGGTCGGCATGAGAAGCACGGAACGCCTCGACGCTCGCCGCGTCCTCGGTGTCCAGCACCGCGCCGTCGGCCAGCATCACCCGAACGCCGGCCAGCGTGTGATAGCTGTTCTCGCGCGTGCCGCAGCACATCCCGCTGGCGTTGTTGGCCGCGATGCCGCCGATCTTCGCGGCGTCGATCGACGCCGGGTCCGGGCCGATCTTGCGGCCGAGCGGCGCCAGCGCGCGGTTGGCGTGGGCGCCGATCACCGCAGGCCCGAGGCGGATCGCCGCGCCGTCGTCGCGCACGTCGATGCGGCGGAATCCTTCACCGAGCAGGACGAGAACCGAGTCGGAGATCGCCTGGCCGGACAGGCTGGTCCCCGCGGCACGGAAGGTCAGTGGCGCGCCGATGGAACCGCACACGTCGAGGACGGCGCGCACGTTGTCATCGCTCTCGGCGACCACGACTGCGCGCGGAACGAGGCGATAGAAGCTGGCGTCCGTGCCGTAAGCAAGCCGGCGCAGCGGATCGGTGACCACGCGCGCGGCCGGCAGCCGCGCGCGCAGGGCGGCGTGGAGTTCGCTGTCGGAGACGGGTTCGGTCATGGCGCGGCTAGGTCGATCGTGCACCGTAGCAGCGGCCCCCGGCACGCCCTTGCCGTGGGACAAGCATTCGAGGGCGCGCTCTAGCGCCACTGGCCCTGGCGCAAGGGAACGCGCGGCCGGCACGCGTAAGCTGGAAACGAGTAGTAGCAGACATGAACGCACCCGCCGAACGCACGCCACCGTCGCCGACCGGAGACGGAACTCCCTTCTACGACTGGATCGTGATCGGCTCCGGTTTTGGCGGCAGCGTCGCGGCGCTACGCCTCGCCGAGAAGGGCTACCGGGTGGCGGTGCTCGAGCGCGGCCGGCGCTTCCGCGATGAGGACTTCGCGGAGAGCGCGTGGGACCTGAAGCGCTTCCTGTGGGCGCCGGCGCTCGGTTTGCGGGGCATCTTCCGGATGTCCGTGTTCAAGGATGTCTTCATCGCCAGCGGCTCGGGCGTGGGCGGCGGCAGCCTCGTGTGGGCCAACACCATGTACCGGGCCAAGCCCGCGTTCTTCACGCATCCGCAATGGCCTGGCACGGTCGACTGGTCGCAGGCGCTGGCGCCGCACTACGCGACCGCCGAGCGGATGCTCGGCATGGAGCGCGTGCCGTACGACAGCGACGGCCAGGCGCTGCTGCTCGAGATGGCGGAACACTTCGGCGTCCGGGACACGTTCACGCGCACCTCGTGCGCGGTCTACTTCGGCACGCCGGGCGTCACCGTGCCCGACCCGTACTTCGGCGGCGAAGGGCCGGAGCGCACGGGGTGCCTCAAGTGCGGCGCGTGCATGGTCGGCTGCCGGACCGGCGCCAAGAACACGCTCGTGAAGAACTACCTGTGGTTCGCCGAGCGGCTCGGCGTCGAGGTGATCCCCGAGCGCGAGGTCACCGACATCCGGCCGGTCGGCGCGGCGGACGGGTCGGACGGCTACGTGGTCGAAACCGAACACCCGGGCGCGTGGGTGCGCAAGCGCGCGCGGAGCTTCCGTGCCGGCGGCGTGGTCGTGGCGGCCGGCGCCCTCGGCACCAACGCATTGCTCGCCCGCTGCGCGCTGCAGGGCGGCCTGTCGCAGCTGAGTTACCGGCTCGGGCACCTGGTCCGCACCAACAGCGAGTCGCTGCTCGCGGTGACGCTGCCCGATGACTCGCTGCGGCCGTGGAACGACGTGGCCATCAGCGCGAGCTTCCACCCGGACCCGGACACGCACATCGAGTTCGTCACCTACGGCAAGCACGGCGACGCGCTGTCCGCGCTGACGACGCTGCTCACCGGCAAGGGCACGCGGCTGACCCGGCCGCTGAAGTGGCTCGGCGCGATCGCGCGGCACCCGCTGCAGTTCCTGCGGACGCTGTGGCCGTTCCGCTGGTCGCGGCGAACGTTGATCCTGCTGGTGATGCAGTCGCTCGACAACGCGCTGCGCTTCCATGCGCGGCCGCGCCGGTTCGGTCGCGGGGTTTCGCTGACCACGGAGCAGGACGAGGGCAGGCCGAACCCGACCTTCATCGAGGCGGGCGACCGCGCGGCGCGCTGGCTCGCGAAACGCACCGGCGGCTTCCCGCAGAGCATGATCGTCGAGGCGCTGGCCAACATTCCTGCGACGGCGCACATCCTCGGCGGCGCGGTGATCGGGCGCGACGCGACGACCGGCGTGGTCGACGAGCGCTGCCGCGTCTTCCACTACCGCAACCTGATGGTGTGCGACGGCTCGGTCGTGCCGGCCAACCCGGGTGTGAACCCGAGCCTGACGATCACGGCGATCGCGGAGCACGCGATGAGCCACGTGCCGGCGAAAGCCGCGGCGCCCGCGGCCGCCTGACCGCCATCGGGCGTATTCCAGGCAGCGCAGGAATCTTCGCTTGACACGTGTCCAATCATTTCAATAATATTTGAAACATGAAAACGAATGACGCCGTCGCCGCGCTCGCCGCGCTGGCCCAGGAAACCCGCCTGGCCGTCTTCCGCCTGCTCGTCGAGCAGGGCGCGGTCGGGTTTTCCGCGGGCGAAATCGCGGAGAAGGTCGGCATCGCGCCGGCGGCGTTGTCGTTCCACCTGAAGGAGCTTGCGCACGCCCGGCTGGTGAAGTCGCGCCAGGAAGGCCGCTACGTGTTCTATTCCGCCGACTTCGCGTCGATGAACCGGCTGCTGGCGTTCCTGACCGAGAACTGCTGCGCCGCCGACGGCGGCACCTGCGGTCCGGCGGCCTGCGCTCCTTCGTCCTCCACCCGCGCCACCTCCCGAAAGGCCAAGGCATGAAACGCTTCCACGTGCACGTCGGCGTCCGGAGCCTGGATGCCGGCTTCTGCGCTTGAGGTCCCGCCGTGAACGATCAACCGAAGCACGTCCTCTTTCTCTGCACCGGCAACTCGGCCCGCTCGATCCTGGGCGAAGTCCTGATGAACACGCTCGGCACGGGGCGTTTCATCGCGCACAGCGCCGGCAGCTTCCCGACCGGTCGGGTGAACCCGTTCGCGGTCGAACTGCTGCAGAAGAACGGCATGCCGACGGACGGGCTGCGCAGCAAGAGCTGGGACGAGTTCGCGGCGCCCGGCGCGCCCGCGCTCGACTACATCTTCACCGTTTGCGACAACGCAGCCGGGGAAGTCTGTCCGATCTGGCCGGGCCAGCCGGTCAGCGCGCACTGGGGCGTCGAGGATCCGGCGGCGGTGGAAGGCACCGACGAAGAGAAGCGCCGGGCGTTCGTGCGCGCGCTGACGACGCTGCAGCGGCGCATCGAACTCTTCCTCAGCCTGCCGCACGGCAAGCTCGACAAGCTCGCGCTCAAGCGGCGGCTCGACGAGATCGGCCGCAGCGGCGCCGCCGCGAACGCCGCCTGAGGGGCGCCGCGCCGGCAACGATGCGATGACCAGGGCGATGGACAAGTCACGGCCGGCTGCTCCGCCGGCCCTGTCGTTCTTCGAGCGCTACCTGACGCTCTGGGTGGCGCTCACCATCGTCGCCGGCATCGTCGCTCGGCCAGCTCTTCCCGTCGTTCTTTCAGGCGGTCGGCGCGCTCGAGGTCGCGCGCGTCAACCTGCCGGTGGGCGTGCTGATCTGGGTGATGATCATCCCGATGCTGCTGAGGATCGACTTCGGCGCCCTCGGGCAGGTGAAGTCGCACGTGCGCGGCATCGGCGTGACGCTCGCGGTCAACTGGCTGGTGAAGCCGTTCTCGATGGCGCTGCTGGCGTGGATCTTCATCCGCCACCTGTTCGCGCCGTGGCTGCCTGCCGCGCAGATCGACAGCTACATCGCCGGGCTGATCCTGCTGGCCGCCGCGCCGTGCACGGCGATGGTGTTCGTGTGGAGCCGGCTGACCAACGGCGACCCGTACTTCACGCTGTCGCAGGTGGCGCTGAACGACACGATCATGGTGTTCGCCTTCGCGCCGATCGTCGCGCTGCTGCTCGGGGTGGCGTCGATCACGGTTCCCTGGGACACGCTGCTCACCTCGGTCGTGCTCTACATCGTCGTCCCGGTCATCCTCGCGCAGGTGTGGCGCCGTGCAGCGCTGCGTCGCGGCCAGCCCGCGCTCGAGTCGCTGCTCAAGCGGCTGCAGCCGTGGTCGGTGCTCGCGCTGCTCGTTACGCTGGTGCTGCTCTTCGCGTTCCAGGGCAAGGCGCTGCTGGAGCAGCCGCTGGTGATCGCGCTGATCGCCGTTCCCATCGTGATCCAGGTCTTCTTCAACGCCGGGCTCGCCTACGGCCTGAACCGGATGCTGGGCGAGAAGCACAGCGTCGCCTGTCCGTCGGCGCTGATCGGCGCCTCGAACTTCTTCGAACTCGCCGTCGCGGCGGCCATCAGCCTGTTCGGCTTCGAGTCGGGCGCGGCGCTCGCGACCGTGGTCGGCGTGCTGATCGAGGTGCCGCTGATGCTGCTGGTGGTCCGCTGGGTGAACGCCAGCCGCGGCTGGTACGAACGCGGCGCCTGCGCCTGAGCCCACGCAGTTGTTTCCCTGTGTTACCGCGCTCGTAACGAGCGGTAGCGCCCCCGTACAATCCCGGGCTGCTCTGTTCCCGCCACGGGACCATCGTGTCAAGAAACACAAAACTGCTGATTGGCCTCGTCGTGCTCGCGCTCGTCGCCGGTGGCGGCTGGTGGTGGAACGCCGGCCGCAAGAATGACGCGCCGACGTTCCGCACGGCCAAGGTCGAGAAAGGACCGATCACCGCGACGGTCTCGTCCACCGGCACGGTCAACCCGGTGACGTCGGTGCAGGTCGGTTCGCAGGTGTCAGGCCAGATCAAGGAACTTTTCGTCGACTTCAACTCCCCGGTGAAGCAGGGGATGCTGATCGCGCGGATCGATCCCGAGACCTTCGAGTACCGCGTGCGCCAGGCCGAGGCGGACCTCGAGGCCGCGCGGTCGGCCGCCGGCCGCGCCGAAGTGGCGCGGATCAACGCGGAGCGCGACCTCAAGCGCAGCAAGGAACTCGTCGCGCGCAACTTCGTGTCGCCCGCCGAACTCGATCGCGCGCAAGCGACCTACGACCTCGCGGCGGCCGAACTGAAGACCGCCAACGCGGTCGTGCAGCAGCGCAACGCGGCGCTGGCGTCGTCGCGCGTCGACCTGTCGCGCACGGAGATCCGGGCGCCGGTCGACGGCGTCGTGATCAAGCGGACCGTGGACGTCGGGCAGACCGTGGCGGCGAGCCTGCAGGCGCCGGAACTGTTCGTGATCGCCAAGGACCTGCGCGACATGCAGGTCGAGACTTCGATCGACGAGGCGGACGTGGGACGCATCCGCGTCGGCCTGCGTGCCTCGTTCACCGTCGACGCCTTCCCCGGCCGCCCGTTCGCCGGCGAGGTGAAGTCCGTGCGCAAGGCCGCGCTGACCGTGCAGAACGTGGTGACCTACGTCGCGATCGTCTCCGCCAACAACGACCGCGGCGAACTGCTGCCGGGCATGACCGCGAACGTGCGCATCACCACCGACAGCCGCGAGTCGGTGCTGAAGGTGCCGAACAGCGCGCTGCGCTTCCGCCCGCCCGGCGAGGCGCCGACCGACGCCAAGGCAGCCGCGGAAAAAAGCGCGTCGCCCGGTGCGGACAGCGCAACCAAGGGCAGCGCGGGCAGCACAGGCGGCGCCGCGGGAGCCATGACGCAGTTCCGCGAACGGCTGGTCGCGGAGCTGAAGCTCGACGAGCAGCAGCAGCAGCGGCTCGATCCGATCTTCGCCGAGATGCGCAACAAGTTCATGGGGCTGCGCGACCTGCCCGAGGAAGCGCGCGCCAAGCAGAGCGCCGCGATCCGCGCCGAGATGCGCGCGAAGGTCGAGGACCTCCTTAAGCCGGAGCAGAAGGAGAAGTACGCGCAGATCGTCGCGGAATCGGCCGGACGCCCGGGCAGCGGGCAGTCCACGCGCGGCCGCATCTACCTGCTCGTCGACGGCAAGCCGAAGGCGGTCGATGTGCGCGTCGGCCTGTCGGACGGCTCGATGAGCGAGGTCAGCGGCGACGGCATCGTCGAGGGCGCCGAGGTCATCATCGGCAGCACGGGCGGCGCCTCGAGCACCACCCCGGCGCAGAAGGGCAGCCCGCCCCGCATGTTCTTTTAATCGGGGTCAAGCCCCGATTTCCACATGACAGAACCGCTGATCCGCGTCGACGGCCTCACCAAGGACTACGTCCTCGGCGACAACGTCGTGCACGCGCTCGCGGGCGTGTCGATGACGATCGAGGCGGGCGAGTTCGTCGCGGTGATGGGGCCTTCGGGCTCGGGCAAGTCGACGTTCATGAACATGATCGGCTGCCTCGATCGCCCGACGTCCGGCAGCTACTGGATCGCCGGCGAGGACGCCGCACGGATGAACGCGGACGATCTCGCGGCGGTCCGCAACCGCCGCATCGGGTTCGTGTTCCAGCAGTTCAACCTGCTCGCGCGCACGAGCGCGCTCGAGAACGTCGAGCTGCCGCTGATGTACGCGAACGTTCCGATGCAGGAGCGGCACGCGCGCGCGCTCGCCAAGCTGAAGCTCGTCGGCCTCGGCGAACGCTCCGGCCACCAGCCCAACCAGCTGTCCGGCGGCCAGCAGCAGCGGGTCGCGATCGCGCGCGCGCTCGTGAACGACCCGGCGCTGATCCTCGCCGACGAGCCGACCGGCGCGCTTGACTCGCGCACGAGCGTCGAGATCATGGCGCTGCTGCAGCAGCTGAACGGCGACGGCATGACGATCGTGCTCGTCACGCACGAACAGGACGTCGCCGCGTTCGCCTCGCGGCGCGTGATGTTCCGGGATGGCCGCATCGTGTCGGACGAGCGCCAGGCGCCGATGTCCGCCGCCGAGGCGCTGCGCGCGCTGGATCGCGGCGCCGAGGTGCCTGCATGACGGGGGCCGCATGAGCGCGCACGGCCGCTCCGAAGCGCTCATCCCGAGGCGCGCAGCGCAGCGGGTGTCCCGATGAACGCGCTGATGGTCCTGCGCGTCGCGCTGAAGGCGCTGCGCGTCAACAAGCTGCGGTCGTCGCTGACGATGCTCGGCATGATCATCGGCGTCGCGGCGGTGATCGCGATGCTCGCGATCGGCGGCGGCGCGCAGGAGCGCGTGCGCGAGCAGCTGAAGAACCTCGGCTCCAACCTGATGCTGATCTTCCCGGGCTCGACGACCGCGAGCGGCGTGCGGCTGGGCACCGGCGCGGCGCAGACGCTCACCGAGGAAGACGCGCAGGCGATCGCGGTGGAGGTCGACGGCGTGGTGGTCGCGGCGCCGTCGGTGCGCGGCGCCGGGCAGGTCGTCGCCGGCAACTCCAACTGGTCGACCCAGTACTTCGGCACCACCAACGACTACCTGATCGCGCGCGACTGGCCGCTCGCGTCGGGGCGGCTGTTCGAGCCCGCCGAGATCGCCGGCTCCGGCAAGGTGGCGCTGATCGGCCAGACCACGGCGAAGCAGCTGTTCGGCGAGGGCGTCGATCCGGTCGACCAGGTGATCCGGGTGCGCAAGGTGCCGCTGACGATCATCGGCGTGCTCGACCGCAAGGGCCAGAACGCGCTCGGCCAGGACCAGGACGACATCATCCTGATGCCGCTCTCCACCGCCCGCAACCGCGTGCTCGGCCAGACGGGCGGCAAGCAGAAGCGCATCGGCTCGATCTCGGTGAAGACGGCCGACGGCGCGGACATGAAGGCGATCGAGGACCGCATCCGCGAACTGCTGCGGCAGCGGATGAAGGTGCAGCCCGGCGCCGACGAGCCGTTCACGATCCGCAACCTGACCGAGATCCTGCAGGCGCAGGAAGCGGCGAGCCGCGTCCTGACGACGCTGCTCGGCGCCGTGGCGTCGGTGAGCCTGCTGGTCGGCGGCATCGGCATCATGAACATCATGCTGGTCAGCGTGACCGAGCGCACGCGCGAGATCGGGCTGCGGATGGCGGTCGGCGCGCGCGGCCGGGACATCCTCAAGCAGTTCCTCGTCGAGGCGATCACGCTGTCGATGATCGGCGGCGCGCTCGGCATCCTGCTCGGCGTGATCGCGTCGTTCGCCGTCGGCGAGTTCGCCAACTGGCGCACCGACATCACGCCGCAGGCGATCTTCCTCGCGGTCGGCTTCGCCGCCGGCATCGGTGTCTTCTTCGGCTTCTATCCGGCGCGCAAGGCGTCGCGGCTGCTGCCGATCGAGGCCCTGCGCTACGAGTAGGGCAGGGTGGCGCGATGGCGCGGTCCAGGTGTTCTCGCGCCCGATGCCTCCCAGGGGAGTGCCGGTAACATCCCGGCCGCTGTGCTTTCGCCCGGAGTCGGGCACGGAGTCGGCATGAAGAAGTGGATTGCAGTCGGGTTGGTTGTCGCGGCGCTTGCCGGGTGCGCGTCGCTGTTCGGCCCGCCGGCGATCCACCTCGACCGCTCGGACATCGCGCAGCGCGCCTTCGTGGATCGCGAGAAGGCAGACCTGCGCAAGGTGTTCGGGCAGTTCGAGGGGCTCGCGATCAGCGGGCCGGACGTCGGCATCCAGACGCAGGCGCAGCGCCTGCAACTCGAGTGGGCGATCCGCCTGAAGGAAGCGCCGGCCGGGATCCCGCTCGCGATCCATGTGGCGATCTCTGGCAAGCCGGAACTGAACGAGAACCGCACCGGCATCGACCTCGCCGACGCGCGGATCGAACAGGTGCGGATGCCCTCGATTCCGTTCGTCAACCTCGGCTCGGGCAAGATCGTCGAGGGCGACACGCTCGGCCGCCTGCCGCTGCTGGCCTTCCGGCCCGAAGAACTGAACCGCGACGGCGTGATCTACCAGCCCACGGACCTGTCCATGGGCGTGTTCGGGGTGCGCGTCGGCCTCGCACCGAAGTAAGGGGCGCGACGCTTCGTGGACATCGCACTGCTGATCAAGGCCGCCATCCTCGGCATCGTCGAGGGGCTCACCGAATTCCTGCCGATCTCGTCGACCGGCCACCTGATCCTCGCGAGTTCGCTGCTCGGGTTCCGCGGCGAGAACGTCGCGACCTTCGAGATCGCGATCCAGACCGGCGCGATGCTGGCGGTGATCTGGGAGTACCGGCAGAAACTGATCGACACCGTGGCCGGCATCGCGCGCGAGCGCACGGCGCAGCGCTTCGCGCTCAACGTGGTCGTGGCGTTCCTCCCGGCGGTGGTCTTCGGCCTCGCGTTCGGCTCCTTCATCAAGGCAAAGCTCTTCCACCCGGTGCCGGTGGCGACCGCGTTCCTGGTCGGCGGCCTGATCATCCTGTGGGTGGAAGCGCGCCACCGGCGGGCGTTCGGCGAGCGCGACCTCGAAGGAAGGCGGCTCGCGCGCGTCGAGACGGTCGACGACATGTCGGTCGTCGACGCGCTGAAGGTCGGGCTGGTGCAGTGCCTGGCGATGATCCCGGGCACGAGCCGGTCGGGCGCGACGATCATCGGCGGGATGCTGTTCGGCCTGTCGCGGCGCGCGGCCACCGAGTTCAGCTTCTACCTCGCGATCCCGACGCTGATCGGCGCGGGCGTGTACTCGCTGTGGAAGCAGCGCGGCGCCCTGACCACGGCGGACCTGCCGCTGTTCGCCGTCGGGTCCGTCTTCGCCTTCGTCTCGGCGCTGCTGTGCATCCGCTGGCTGATCCGCTACATCTCGACGCACGACTTCACGGTCTTCGCCTGGTATCGCATCGTGTTCGGCGTGGCCGTGCTCGCGACGGCGTACTTCGGCTGGGTCGACTGGTCGCACGGATGACGAGCGCGCGCGCCGTCGCCGCCTTCGACCTGGCGCTCGCGCTGGCGACGGCGGCGGTCATCGCGTGGGGCGTGCTGGTGCTCGGCTGGTCGCCGTTCGTCGTCATGCTGCTGTTCTGGTTCGAGAACGTCGTCATCGGCGTGTTCAACGTCGCGAGGATGCTCGCGACCGGCCTGCGTCTCGGCGCCGCCGGCCTGCTGGGGGCCGTCGCCTTGTCGGCGTTCTTCACGGTGCACTACGGCCTGTTCACCGCCGTGCACGGGATGTTCGTCGTGGTGCTGTTCGGTGGCGCCGAGGTCGGCCGCGGCGCGATGGACGGCGGGCTGACGGGACCGCTCGCCGCGATGGTGGACTACCTGTTCGCCGAGCGCGACGGCTGGCTCGCCGTGGCGGCCATCGTGCTGGTGCACCTGAGCGGGTTCGTCCAGTGGCTGGCCCGCACCCGCGAGCAGCCGCCGCCGCTGAAGGACCTGATGGGCGCGCCCTACGGGCGGATCGTGATCCTGCACGTCACGCTGATCGCGAGCGGCTTCCTGGTGCAGGCGCTGCAGGCGCCGGTGGCCGGCGCGCTGCTGCTGGTCGGCCTCAAGCTCGCGTACGACCTCGTCACGCTGGGCCGCGACCGGAAGAAGGACGAGGACCAGGAAGCCGGGGCGAAAGCGCCCCCGCCCGCAGGCGACCGGACGGAGGCCGTGCGATGAACGCCCGTGACGAAGCGACCGAACTCGGCTCGCTGCTGCGCTCGCGCTTCCCGATCATCCTGATCGAGTCGCACGAGGAACCGCGCATCGTCGAACTGCTGAAGAAGGCGTGCAACCTCGAGAACCAGGCGCTGATGACGTGGAGCATCACCAGCGGCATCCGGCGCCACGGCGGCGGCGAGGCGGTGCACCAGACCAACGACCTGCTCGACGCGCTGAAGCACATCGACCGCACTCCGCAGAACGGCGTGTACGTGATGTGCGATGCGCATCCCGGCTTCAAGGACCCGGTGTCGATGCGGCTGATCCGCGAGATCGCGCTGTCGCACTACCGGAACGCGCGCACGCTGGTGTTCCTCAGTCCGCGGCTCGACGAACTGCCGTCGGAGATCCTGCGCTTGTCCGCCCACTTCCGCCCGGTGCTGCCCGACCGCGACGCGATCCGCGCGATCGTGATGGAGGAGGCGAAGCGCCACGAGAGCCAGACCGGCGAGAAGCCGCGCGGCGACCGCGGGGCCGTCGAGATGCTGATCATGCACCTGCTCGGGATGGAACAGGACGACGTGCGCCGGCTGGTGCGGCAGGCGCTGCGCGACGACGGCGCGATCAGCGCCGACGACGTGCGGCGGGTGCTGGAGATCAAGTACGAGGCGCTCGGCGGCAGTGGCGCGCTCGGCTACGAGCAGAGCAAGGTGCGCTTCGACGACGTCGGCGGGCTGGCGCGGCTGAAGCACTGGATCGGCCTGCGCCGCGCGCCCTTCCTCGATCCCGCCTCGAGCGACGTCGACCGGCCCAAGGGCATCGTGCTGCTGGGCGTGCAGGGCGGCGGCAAGAGCCTCGCCGCGCGCGCGGTCGCGGGCGAGTGGGGCGTGCCGCTGATGCGGCTCGACTTCGGCGCGCTCTACAACAAGTACTACGGCGAGACCGAGCGCAACCTGCGCAACGCGTTCGCGGCGGCGGAGAGCATGTCGCCGTGCGTGCTGTGGATCGACGAGATCGAGAAGGGCCTCTCGACCGACGGCGGCGACGGCGACGGCGGCGTGTCGCGCCGCGTGCTCGGCAGCCTGCTGACGTGGATGGCGGAGCGCCGCGAGCCGGTGTTCATGGTGGCGACGGCCAACGACATCTCGCAGCTGCCGCCCGAACTGGTCCGCAAGGGGCGCTTCGACGAGATCTTCTTCGTCGACTTCCCGTCGGAAGCGGCGCGCGCGCAGATCGCCTCGATCCACCTGAAGAAGCGCGGCCACGACCCGCAGCAGTTCGAGGTCGAGGCGCTCGCGAAACTCGCGCGCGGCTTCTCGGGCGCCGAGATCGAGCAGGCGATCGTGTCCGCGTCGTTCGAGGCGCGCGCGCGGGGCGAGTCCCTGCGGGCCGCCGACATCCTCGCGGAGATCGAGCGCACGCGGCCGCTTCGGTCGTGATGGCCGAGCGCATCGACGCGCTGCGCGCCTGGGCGCACGAACGCGCCGTGTACGCGGACGACGAGCCGGAGGCGGGCGGCGGCGACACGATGCCGCCCGCCTAGCGGCCGACGTCTGCGGGCTCGAACCTCGAACCGGCCGCTAGTCCGCCGAGTCGAACACCGCGCGGGACGTCCAGCCTGCGACGGCCGCACCGACGATCGGCGCGACCCAGAACAGCCAGAGCTGCTCGATTGCCCAGCCGCCGACGAAGAGCGCGGGGCCGGTGCTGCGCGCCGGGTTCACCGACGTGTTCGTCACCGGGATGCTGATCAGGTGGATCAACGTCAGCGCCAGGCCGATCGCGAGGCCCGCGAAGCCCGGAGACGCGCGCTTGTGCGTGGCGCCGAGGATCACGATCAGGAACATGAAGGTCATGACCACCTCGGTGATCGCCGCCGACCCGAAGGTGTACTTGCCCGGCGAGTGCTCGCCGAACCCGTTCGACGCGAAGCCGCCCTTCAGGTCGAAGCCGGCCTTGCCGCTGGCGATCAGGTAGAGCACGCCGGCGGCGACGACGGCGCCGATCACCTGCGCCACGATGTACGGGAGCAATTGCGACGCCGGGAAGCGCCCGCCGGCCCAGAGTCCGACGGAGACCGCCGGGTTGAAGTGTCCGCCCGAGATCGGGCCGAGCGCGTAGGCGCCCGTGAGCACCGTCAGGCCGAACGCCAGCGCAACACCGACGAAGCCGATGCCGAGTTCCGGGAACGCGGCCGCCAGCACGGCGCTGCCGCAGCCGCCGAGCACCAGCCAGAACGTGCCGAGCAGTTCGGCGGCGAGTTTCGCTGTCATGTCTTTCCTCTCCTTGTTGTCGTGCGGGATCCGGCGCGAAGCATACTCAAGGTCAAAGTCCGGACGCGCAGCCCGCGGTCGCGTTCGCTCTGGATGAACCAACCAGCCTGTTGCGGGGCGAGGAGGGCCGTGCGGGAGACCGGAACAGGCCTGCAACACCCACCGCGCGCTGCGGCGCGAGACTAGGCGACGCCCTGGGCGCTGCCTATTGCACCAAGGTTCAACGAACGTGCTGCGTCACTTCTTCGGCGCCTCGAGCGCCTTGCGCGCCTCGCTCTGCTCCGTGCGCGTCGCCAGCATCAGCGAGTACGCCACGTAGTACTTGTAGATGTTCCGGACGTACGTGGTGGTTTCGATGCCGACCTTCTCGGCGGTGACGATCTCGACGTTGTTGAACCACTTGTCCGGGTCGAGCCCGCGCTTGGCCGCTTCCTTCCGCATCTGGGAGATGCGCCCCGGCCCCGCGTTGTAGCTGGCGAAGGCGAACAGCGGCCGGTTCGACTCGCTGAACTTCGCGTCCTGGAAGTACTTCGTCATCAGCTGGTCCATGTACTTCGTGCCCGCGTGGACGTTGTTCTCGGCGATCGCGATGTCGCCGACCTTGAGCTCGGCGCCGGTCGCAGGCATCACCTGCATGATGCCGATCGCGCCGACGTGGCTCTTCGCGCTCTGGTTGAGCTGCGACTCCTGGTAGCCCTGCGCCGCCAGCATCAGCGGGTCGAAGCCGTACTTCGCGCCGTACTTCTCGAACAGCGCAAGGGTCTGCTGGAACTGCTTGAGCTCCGCATCGGCCGTGTTGTTCCTGAACTTCTTCGCGCGCGACAGCGCGAGGCTCTGGCGCGCCTGCAGCGACGAGACCTTGCGCGCCTGCCGCATGAACTCCTCGATCTCCGCCTTCAGCAGCGGACTGTCCTTGCGGATGGCCCACCCGGCCTTCACGTCCTTCTTCAGCGCCAGGTCGTCGCGGATCTTCACGTCCTTCAGCACCTGGGCCCAGATCTTCCCTTTCCAGTCGTCGACGACGACGAGCTCGAGCAGGCCGACGTTGAGCATCTCGAGCTTGTCTTCGTCCTCCAGCGCGTCGGGCAGGTCGACGATCTTCATCGGCGGCTTGCCCTCCTTCACGAAGCGCTGGTTCAGGTCCTCGACCGTCTGGCGGTAGCTCACGACCTTGCGGACGTGGATCGTCTTGCCGGCGAGGTCGTCGATCGAGTTGACCGGCGGCGACTTCGGTCCCGTGGCGATCACCTCGTTCATCCCGGGCAGGTCGGGCAGGTACGCGAAGTCGACCTGCTTCAGGCGCGTCTCGGTGATCGAGAGGTTGCCGGCGGCGATGTCGGCCAGTCCCTTGCGCCACCTCGTTGAACATCTCGTCGCGCGTCGTCGGCACCATGATCAGCGTGATCGGGCGCTTGCCGAGCTGCTTCGCGTGCTTCCGGTTCAGGTGCTGCTCGAACTCGCGCATCAGGTCGGCCGTCATCCCGCGCTGCGTGCCCTTGTCGTTGAAATACAGCGTGCGGCTGTACGGCACGAGCACGCGGATGCGCCGTCGCTCGAGCATCGTGTCGAAGTCGCCCGTGAACTTCGCCTCGGTGACGTTTTCTATCTTCATCGCGCGCGGCTTCGCCGGCGCCGAAGGCGCCTGCGCATGCGACGCGCAGGCCGCGGCGAGAGCGATGCTGCCGATGACGGCGCGGAAGACGGACGCGAACATGGCGGACCTCGTGTCGAAGCGTGTGGAACCCGGGTGCGCCGCCCCCGGACGCGATCGGCTGCGGAGGGCGACGGGACGGGAGTCTAGCCATGCCGGCGCGGATGCGCCTGCTCAATTGCGACCGCCGGCGCGCGGCTGGCTAGCGGCGAATGAACACGAGGTCCCAGGTCCCGTGGCCGAGCCGGTCGCCGCGGGCGTTGAACTTGGTGGTCGGGCGGCGGCAGAGCGGATTGGCCGGTTCCGTCGCGAAGCCGTCGGCCGTATTGACGAGTTGCGTCTCTCCGCCCAGGACCTCGAGCATCTGCTGCGCGTAGTCCTCCCAGTCGGTGGCGCAGTGCAGGTAGCCGCCGGGCGCGATGCGGCTCGCGAGCAGCCCGATGAACGGCTGCGCGACCAGCCGGCGCTTGTGATGGCGCTTCTTCTGCCACGGATCGGGGAAGTAGATGTGCACGCCGGCCAGCGCGTCGGGCGGGATCATGTCGCGCACGACCTCGACCGCGTCGTGGTGAACGATGCGCACGTTGGCCAGCGCGAGTTCGTCGATGCGCTTCAGCAGCGCGCCGACGCCGGCGGTGAAGACCTCGACGCCGAGGAAGTCGACGTCCGGCCGCGACTGCGCGATCGCCGCGGTGGTCTCGCCCATGCCGAAGCCGATCTCGAGCACGACCGGCGCGCGCCGGCCGAACACCTGCCCGAAGTCGAGCGGCTGCGGCGCGTACGGCACGCCGAACGCCGCGAACCACTGCTCGACGGCGCGCCGCTGGCCTTGCGTGATGTGCCCGCGCCGCATCGCGAAGCTGCGGATGTGTCGATACGGCGGGCCTGCGGGCTCGGGGGCGGGGTCGGTGACGTCGGAATCGGACATGGCGTGCCTGGGAGGCGGCGCATGGTAACCGGGTGCGCCCGATCCTTCGCAGCCCGCCCCGAAGGCGTAGAATTGGTGCGTTGCACAAATGCATCTGGAAAGCGTCATCGAGTGAAGAGCCTGCACGGAGAGACCGGATTGCGATCCTTCACCAACATCACCTACGACGAACTGGAAGTCGGCTCGACCGCCACGGTGTCGCGGCGGATCAGCCAGACCGAGGTCGACGCGCTGGCGCTCGTCAGCGGCGACGTCGATGCGTTCCACCTCGCCTCGAACGGCAACGGGCTGGTGCCGGGAACCACGGCGAAGGCGGTCGGCGCGGAGGCGATCATCTCCGGGCTGCTGTCGCGCCGGATGCCCGGTCCCGGCACGACGATGATTTCGCAGGAACTGAACTTCAACGGCGCGATCACGGCCGGCGACGAGCTGACCGCCACGGCGACGGTCCTCGAGAAGCGGCCGGACAACGTCGTCGTGCTGGCGTGCACCGTCAAGCGGGGCGACGACGAGATCGTCGCGGGCACCGTGACCGTGCGGGCGCCCGACCACCGCATCAGCTACTCGGACGTCGCCACGCCAGAGATGGTCCTGCGCCGCAACGACGCGTTCACGCGCCTGCTGCGCCGCTGCGAGGGGCTGCCGGCGGTGAGCTGCGCCGTCGTGCATCCGTGCGACCGCGACTCGCTGCTCGGGGCGCTCGAGGCGGCGCGACGCGGCCTGATCGTCCCGATCCTGGTCGGGCCGGAAGCGAAGATCCGCTCGGTGGCCGAGGCGCACGGCGCCGACCTCACCGGCATCACGATCGTCAGCACCGAGCACAGCCACGAAGCCGCCGCGCGCGCCGTGCAGCTCGCGCGCCAGGGCCGGGTCGAGGCGCTGATGAAGGGCAGCCTGCACACCGACGAGATGCTCGCCGCGATTGTGCCGACGTCGACCGGCCTGCGCACCGCGCGCCGCGTGAGCCACGTCTTCATCCTCGACGTGCCGGCGTACCCGCGGCCGCTGCTGGTGACCGACGCGGCGATCAACATCCAGCCGACGCTCGAGGACAAGGTCGACATCGTGCAGAACGCGATCGAACTCGCGCACATCCTCGGCATCGAGGAGCCGAAGGTCGCGATCCTGTCGGCGGTCGAGACGGTGAACCCGAAGATCCCGTCGACGGTGGACGCGGCGGCGCTCTGCAAGATGGCCGACCGCGGCCAGATCACCGGCGGCCTGCTCGACGGCCCGCTGGCGTTCGACAACGCGATCAGCCTCGAGGCGGCGCGCACCAAGAAGATCGAGTCGCGCGTGGCCGGCCGCGCCGACATCCTGGTGGTGCCGGACCTCGAGTCCGGCAACATGCTCGCGAAGCAGCTGCAGTACCTCGCGGGCGCGGACAGCGCCGGCATCGTGCTCGGCACCCGCGTGCCGATCGTGCTGACCAGCCGCTCGGACAGCGTGCGCACGCGGCTGGCGTCGACCGCGATCCTCGCGCTCGTCGCCAACGCGCGCCGCAACAAGATCGGCGCGAGCGCGCTGCCGGTGGCCTGAGCGATCGCGGCGGCGGTCAGGCGGCCTTGGTCGGCGCGATGACGCCGGCGGTCGGCGAGCTCGGCGTGGCGCTGTAGAGCTTCTTCGGCATCCGGCCCGCGCGGAACGCCTCGCGTCCCGCTTCGACGGCCTTCTTCATGGCGCTGGCCATCAGCACCGGATCCTTCGCCTGCGCCACCGCGGTGTTCATCAGCACGCCGGCGCAGCCGAGTTCCATCGCGATCGCCGCGTCGCTCGCCGTGCCGACGCCGGCGTCGACGATCACCGGCACCTTCGCCCGCTCGAGGATCAGCTGGATGTTCCAGGGATTGAGGATGCCCATGCCGGAGCCGATCAGCGACGCCAGCGGCATCACGGCCACGCAGCCGATCGACTCCAGCACCTGCGCCTGGATCGGATCGTCGCTGCAGTAGACCATCACCTCGAAGCCTTCCTTCACCAGCGTCTCGGCGGCCTTGATGGTCTCGGGCATGTTCGGGTAGAGCGAGGCGGGATCGCCCAGCACTTCCAGCTTGGTGAGCGGATGGCCGTCGAGCAGTTCGCGCCCGAGGCGCAGCGTGCGCACCGCGTCCTCGGCCGAGTAGCAGCCGGCGCTGTTGGGCAGCATCGTGAACTTCGACGGCGGCAGCACGTCGAGCAGGCTGGGCTCGCCCTTGTTCTGGCCGATGTTGGTGCGGCGGATCGCGACGGTGACGATCTCGGCGCCGCTCGCCTCGACCGCTTCCTTCGTCTGCGCGAGGTCCTTGTACTTGCCGGTGCCGATCAGCAGCCGCGAACGGAACTCGCGCGCGCCGATCCTCAGGGTGTCGTTCATCTCATGCGGTCACGGCCGGCTCGACCTTGACCTCGAAGTTGACGGAGTTGGACATGAAGCAGTGCGCGTGCGCCTTCGCGTGCAGTTCGCGCGCCTGGTCGACCTGCGCGGCGTCGGCGATGCGGACCTGCGGGGCCAGCGCGACCTCGACCATCCGCATCTTGCCGTCCTTCATCGCGAGCGTTCCGGTGCCGTGGTCGCGGTACTCGAGCACGCGGATGCCGGCGCGCTCGCAGACGGAGAGGTAGGTCAGGTGATGGCAGGCCATCAGCGACGAGACCATCAGCGTTTCCGGGTTGTGGCGGCTGTCGTCGCCGCGGAAGAACGACGGCGACGAGCCCTCGAGCGGCGCCACGCCCTCGAAGCGGATCACGAACGCGCGCTCGAGCTTGAGCTTGCCGTGCTCGTCCTCGCCGGGCTGCCCGGTCCATTGCAGTTCGCCTTCGAACAAGTGCGTGTGGGACATCAACCGCCTCCGACTGCGATCACGATTTCCAGGCGATCCCCGGGCTCGAGCACCGTCGTCGCGTGCTGCGAACGCGGGACGATCTCGCCGTTGCGCTCGACGGCCACCCGCTTGCCGGCGGTGTCCATGGTGGCGAGCAGGCTGGCCACCGTGGTTCCGGGGCGGCATTCGGCCGCTTCGCCGTTCACGGTGAGGCGCAGCGCGGGGAGAGCCAGGGGAGCGTGCGACATGGCGCGGATTTTACGCGCGGGGCGCGTGCGCGCCCTGTGCGCGGCGTCGCTCGGGCGGCCGCGCCCGGCGGGCCCGCGGCGTCAGCCTTCGGCCGTGCCGTTCGCGCTTCGTCGCGAACTGGGACAGGCTGCGCATGCCCTTGGACGCGGCGTGGTACGCGAGCAGCCACGGCGGCATGCGCAGCCAGTGGGAGCGCGCTTCGAGAAGCTGCGCCGCGAAGCGCGTGGAGCCTTCCCGCGCGTTGACCGGGGGTAGCACGCGGCTCGCGAGACTGGCGATCCAGCTTTCCGTAGAGGGCCGACGCCGCGTCGGCGGTCTCCGTGATCAGCGCGTCGCAGCCCGGCGTCTCGAACCAGCCCGCGCACAGGTTCGCGGCGAGGCGCAGCGGCTTCTCCATGCCGTGCAGGCGCGCGCGCTCGACGAGCGCGCTGCGCGCGGCGCGGTCCGACAGCGGCAGCCGCCGGAACAGCGCGTCGATGTCGAGCAGATCGCGCAGTCGGCCGACGAAGTCGGAGTCGTACACGAGGTGAACGACCGCGTGCAGCACCTGGTCCTGAGGGCAGAGCACGTGGAACGGCGATCCCTGCGACTGGGACCGCGTCGGCTGAACAGTCGTGCGGTGTCCGGCTTGATGCGGCCCACCGGAGGCAGGATCGTGTGGTGCAGGTCCAGCTCCATCGCCTGGCCGGCAGCGATCATCGGCGGCAGTTCGTGCGACCACGCGCGGTAGTAGTGCTGGTCGTACGCCTCGTTCTTCTCGAACTCCCAGCCGGCGTTCTTCAGCGCCCTGCTCGATGCCGTCGAGCGATGCGCGCGGCACCATCAGGTCGACGTCGGTCGGCAGCCGGCCGCGCGACGAGAGGCAGGTCCTGCGCGATGTAGGCGGCGCCTTTCAGCAGCACCCACGGGCCGGGGTGGCTTTGCGAGGATGGGCGTGATCGTGTGCAGCAGGTACAGCGTCTTCTGGCGGCGGAACCGCGCCTCGATCAGGCCGGCGTCGAGGTGGCGCTGCGACGCGGTCGGGCAGCGCGGCCCGATCGACGTTCTCGAAGACGCGGTGCGCGAGCACGCCGAGCAGGCGCGCGCTGCGGGCGAGTGGGATCACGCGGTCCCAGTGCGACTCGTCGTAGCCGGCAGAGGATGCCGGGTCCGCGAGCGCGGCGAGCAGCGGCTCGCACCGCTCGGGCGGGCGCTGGCATCGACGCGGCATGTTCGCGGCGGCTCATTCGGAGCGTCGTCGCAGGCGACGCTGCGCTGCGGGTCACGCGGTCCGGCGTGCTGGTTCGGCGGGACGCGTTTCGTCGAGCAACTCGCCGAGCGCCTTGATCGCACCGTCGAGATCGCTGTAGCGCAGCTGCCAGCACGAACTCTCCTCCACCAGCTGGCCCAGCGCGTCGAACGCCGTCCGGGCCGAGCGCCTGGTAGTTGAACGAGTTGACCGCGAGCCGCGCGAATGCGCGCGTCTTCTTCACCGGCTCGAGTTCGACGCCGGCCGACGGGTCGAAGCGGGGAAACACCACGAGCGCCGGGTTGGCGACTTCGTGCCGCGCGTCGACGTGCGATGGCTAGCGGCGCGAGGTGCGCGACCGTGCCTTTGTGGGTCTTGGGAAAGCGCGGACCGATGACGGCTGTCGGCTCGAAGCGCTGGATCACGTCGATCGACTCGTTCTTCAGCGCGAGCGGTCGCAGCATGCGCAGCAGTCGCGCATCGCTCAGCCGCACGACTCCGAACTCGTCCGACAGCAGGCGGAAGCCGCGCAGCGTCAGCGCGGCGGTCAGCGTGCTCTTGCCTGACCCCGGCATCGCCGGCATCACGATCGCGCGCCCGCCGCGCTCGACGACCCCGGCATGCAGCAGCAGGTAGCAGAACAGCCGCGTCGCGAGTGCGTAGTTCGTGCCCCATTCGAGCAGCGGCAGCGGCGTGTCGAGCGGGAATGGCTCGAGTTCTCGGACGCCGTCGCACAGCAGTTCGCATTGGGGGCGGACATAGCCGCGCATGCCGCGCACCGCGTCGAAGGTCGACGGTGACGTCGAACATTCCGCACGGATCGTCCGCCACGATAGCCGCCGTAGACGCGTCGAATCATGCCGGCGACGCCGGGCAGCGTCGTGCGGATTCGCGAGCGCGCGGCGCCGAAGTCGATGCCGATGCCGTCGGACGACAGGCGCTGCAGCAGCGACTCGGCGGGGATATCAGCGATTCGCACTGCGGTGGACTTCAGCGAGATGTACCAGTCCGAGCGACTGCAGTTCGCCGATCAGGCGGTGCTGCATGGGCGCTGCCTGGGCTGCTCGTTCGGGCTGCAGCGCCTCCGTCAAGGAACGCGGTGATTTCGTCCTCGGACCGTGGCGACTCGAGGAGCAACTCCAGGACCGCTGATGGCCGCTGGGTTCAGCAGGTGGGCATCCCAGGAAAGGGGATGGAAGACGACTGCTTCGTCCTCGAAGTGTCGAAGTCGCAGTCCGTCGATGGCCGCGAAGCGCGCTGCGGTGGCGACTCAGTTTCGCGGATCGGTCACGATTCAGGCCGGTGCCGCAGCGGTTTCACCGACGTGTAGCAGCTGTCCGTGACTGTGTAACCGGTCGAGTTCGACTGCCGTCGCAGCGTGGACGCCGTCTTCTGACCGGTTTCGGTCGACCCACACAAGCGCCATAACGCGTTGCCGGTGACTCGGGTCTGCCCCACTCGTCCAGCTGTTCGGCCAAGTCTGCCGACGTCGGTCGATGTCACGATCGACCCTACCAGTCTGCATCGCTTAGTAGAACCAGCCCAGTGGTCGTGCCGCCGCCCTTGTCGTTAACTTCAACTGATGACCGGCACTTGAACGCGCATCCAGCCTGTCTGTCACGTCGCTCCGAAGAACGCTGGATCCGCTGTCGGCTGGACTTCTGCCAGGCACCTGCCAAGAGTGGTGACCTGCGCGGCACTCGGCGACGACACCGTCAGCACAACCGGCGCCGCAAGCGATCCCTGCAGGATGGCCCGGCGTTTCTGGCTCGGTTTGCCCGACTTCTGGTCCATCGTTCGGCTCGTGACGGTCGTTGCTGCTCGCGGTTTCGTATACCACGAACATGTGACTCATTCTAGGAGCTTACACGGCAATATGGAACTTCGGAAAAGGCCTGATCCGGCCCGCCCCCCGCCCTTTCCCGACGAGCGGCAGGTGAAGCCGTGGCCGGAAGGTCACGTTCCGGCCGGGAAAGGGTGGAGCGGGTGAAGGGAATCGAACCCTCGTATGCAGCTTGGGAAGCTGCCGTTCTGCCATTGAACTACACCCGCGGACCGGGTCGAACTTTAGCGCAATCGCCGCGCGGAGCGTGATCGCCCGGGCGCGCCGCGGCCGTACAGGACGCCGTCGGAAGGGACAAGCCCGGCTTCGCGACCCGCGGGAAATCGAGCCGGCCGCTTCATTCCCCCATGCGTTTCCATCCGTTACGCTCGCGGCTGTCGCGCGGAAGCGCGCGACAAGCTGGCCCGCGCCCGGCCCTGATCCAAAGAAGAAGAGACCTTCGGCATGCTGCTTTGCCAGATCAGCGATCCGCATCTCGTTCCCCGGGGCCGGCTGGCCTATGGGCGGGTCGACACGCCGGGCATGCTGGAGCGCTGCGTTCGCAAGATCCTGGCGCTGCCCCGCATTCCCGATGCGGTCGTCGTCACCGGCGACCTGACCGACCACGCAACGCTCGAGGAGTACGGACTGCTGGGCGAACTCCTCAGCCCGCTGAACATGCCCGTGTATCTCGGGGTCGGCAATCACGACGACCGCCGCGTGCTGCAGCAGGCGTTCCCCAAGCATCGCCATCTCCAGGGCGACGACGGGTTCGTCCAGTACGTCGTCGACGACTTCGACGTCCGGCTGGTCATGCTCGACACGCTGATCCCGCGCGCGCCCGGCGGCGAACTCTGCGCGCGCCGGCTCGAGTGGCTCGACCGCACGCTGGCGGCGTCCGACCGGCCCACGATCGTCGCGCAGCACCATCCGCCGCTTCGTCACCGGCCTGTCGTTCATGGACCAGATGACGCTGGCCAATCCCGCGGAGGAGGCCGCCGTGGTCGCGCGCTACGGCCACGTGGAGCGCGTGATCAGCGGCCACTACCACCGCACGATCCACGCGCGGTTCGCGGGCACGACCGCCTCGGTCTGCCCGAGCAGCGCGCACCAGTTGCTGCTCGACCTCGTGCCCGGCGCCGACATCGGCTTCACGTTCGAGCCGTCGGCGTTCCAGTTGCACCTGTGGAACGGCAACGAACTCGTGACCCACGTGCAGGTCGTCGACGAGTTCCCGACGTGGGGGTCGAGGGACTGAGCCATGCAGATGGTCAAGTGCCCCAGCTGCAACGAAGAGAATCCGGCCAAGTTCCGGCTCTGCGGCTATTGCGGCACGCCGCTCGCACAGGCCGCGGCCGGCGCTGCCCCCCACGGAACTACGCAAGACCGTCACGCTGCTGTTCACCGACCTGAAGGACTCCACCGTCCTCGGCGAGACGCTCGACAGCGAGGCGATGCACGAGGTCAAGGAGCGCTACTTCGCGGCGATGTCGGCCGAGATCGAGCGGCACGGCGGCAAGATCGAGAAGTACATCGGCGACGCCATCATGGCGGTGTTCGGGCTGCCGCGTTCGCACGAGGACGACGCGCTGCGCGCGGTGCGGGCGGCCGTCGGCATGCAGAAGATCCTCGTGAAGCTGAACAAGGGCCTGAAGGCCCGCTTCGGCTGCGAGCTGAAGAACCGCACCGGCGTGAACACCGGCGAGGTCGTTGACCACCGACGATCCCGACGCGCGACCAGAAGATGGCGACGGGCGATGCGGTCAACGTCACCGCCCGGCTCGAGGCCGCCGCCCCGTCAACGAGATCCTGATCGGCGAGGTGACCTACCGGCTGGTGCGCGACGCGGTGCAGGCCGAGCCGGTCGAGCCCTTGACGCTGAAGGGCAAGTCGCAGCCGGTTCCCGCGTACAAGCTGATCTCCGTCTACGGTGAGGACGGCAACGTGCGGCGGCACGAGATGCCGGTCGTCGGGCGCGAGGAGGAACTCGCGACGCTCGAGGAGGCCTGGGAGGAGGTGACACGCAGCAGCAGGCGCGCCTCGTCACGGTGATCGGCGATGCCGGCGTCGGCAAGACTCGGCTGGTGCGCGAGATCATGGACCGCCTGTCGGCGCGCGGCGCGCGCATCCTCAGCGGGCGCGGCCTGCCGTACGGCGACGGCATCACGTACTGGCCGCTGCGCGGCATGGTGCTCGGCGCCGCGACGATCCACCAGGACGACACCCCCGAGCAGGCGCAGGAGAAGATCCTGGCCTGCGTGCGCGACCGCGACGTCGCGGACCGGCTGGCCTCGGCCGTCGGGACTGAGTTCGACCGCTTCTCGATGCAGGACATCGCCTGGGCGGCGCGCCGCTTCCTGCAGACGCTTGCGGTCGAATCGCCGGTCGTTGCGCTGTTCGACGACATCCACTGGGCCGAGCCGGCGTTCCTCGACCTGATGGAGAACCTGCTCGACTCCATCGAGGGCGCGCCGGTGCTGATGCTGGGCACGTCGCGCCACGACCTGCTCGAGTCCCGCGCGACGTGGAGCGATCGTCCGCGCGCGCGTCGCCTCGTGCTGCAGCCGCTGAGCGACGATGCGGTCGCCCAGGTCATCCACAACCTGCTCGGCGGGGCCGGCTTGCCGGATACCTTCGTCAAGAAGGTCGTGACGGCGGCCGAAGGCAATCCGCTGTATGTCGAACAGATGCTGTCGATGCTGGTCGACACCGGCGTCGTGAAGCAGGAGGACGGCCAGTGGGTGCCTCGAAGACCGACGGCGACATCTCGATCCCGCCGACGATCCAGGCGTTGCTCGAGGCGCGGCTCGACAAGCTGGAGCGCGGCGAGCGCGCGGCGGCCGAACCGGCTTCGGTGATCGGCATGGAGTTCCAGCGCCCGGCGGTGCAATCGATCGCGCCAGCCGCGGTCAAGGAAGTCATCGACGAGAAGCTGCAGGCGCTGTCGCGCAAGCACTTCATCCGGCAGTCGGTCGGCGCCGAAGGCGAGGCCAAGTACCGCTTCGACCACCATATGGTGCGGGAGACCGTCTACAACGGCCTGCTGAAGCGCGCGCGCGCGACGATGCACGCGGAGTTCGTCAAGTGGGCCGACCAGAACAACGCGGGCAGCGATCGCGGCCGCGAGTTCGAGGAGATCCTCGGGTATCACCTCGAGCAGGCTTACAAGTACCTCGGTGAGCTTGGACCGATCGACGAGGCTGGCGAGGCGATCGGACGGGACGGCGCACAGCGCCTCGGCTCCGCAGCAAGGCGGGCGCTGGCGCGTGGAGACTCTCATGCGGCAGCAGGCCTCTTTCAACGCGCCGCAGCGCTTCTGCCTGCTATCGATGCGCAGCGGCTCGACTTGATGCCCGACCTCGCGGAAGCCCTTCTCGGACTCGGACGATTCGCCGACGCAATGCCACCGCGAAAGAGGCGCGGAAGCGGGCCGAAGAGGCGGGCAACGTGAGGGTTGCCGCGTCAACGCGCGTGATAGCGACTTTTCTGCGCCTGTATAGCCCCGAAAAAGATGCTGAGGCGGAAGACCCGCTGCAACTGGCTGACGAGATCGCTCCGCAGTTGGAACGCGAGGGCGCAAACAACGAGCTTGCCTATGTGTGGCGCCTGGTACTCATGGTGCACGCGGTGGCAGGCCGGTATGCGAAGGCGTCCGAAGCGGCTCAGCTGGCACTGAAGTACTCGCATCTTGCCGGGAACGAGCGGTTCGCCGCGCGGACCGCGGGAACCCTCGGCAGCATCGCGCTCTACGGGCCGACGCCCGTCAAGGACGCCATCGCGCAATGCGAACATGCGATCCAGGAAGGGCTGAGCGATCGCCGAGTTGAAGCGAGCCTGCTGTGCATGCTGGCCAGCCTCCGCGCGATGAACGGCGAAATTCAGGTGGCGCGGAACCTCTACCAGCGCGGCCGCGAAATGCTCCGCGATCTGGGTAACGCTGTTCTTGTCGCTACCAATGGGATCCATCTCGGCAACATCGAGTTGCATGGTGGTGATCTGCAACGTGCTGAGAAACAGATACGCGAAGGATCGTGGAACTGCTCCATCGCATGGGCGAGCGCTATCACCTGCCGACCGTCGCCGCGCTTTTGGCGAAGGTCATCCGTGACCAGGGACGCGACGACGAGGCGCTGCCGTTCCTCGCATCAGCCGAGGAACTGACGTCGCCGTCACGATGTGAGTTCGCAGGCGTTCTGGAGGGCGGTTCGCGCGCCGATCCTCGCGCGACAGGGCAAATTCCAGGAGGCTGAGGAACTTGCGCGCGCCGCGGTTGAAATGCTGAGGCAGACCGAGTCGATCGGCTTCGAAGCCGACGCGCTCAGTGAACTTGCGACGGTGCTTTCGCTATCGGGCAAGCGAGATGAGGCGCTTGAAGTCGCCGATCAGGCGATTGCTCTGTACAAGAAAAAGGGAAACGCCATTGCGCTCGACCGGGTGACGGAACTGCGCAACGTGCTGTAACTTGCGCAAAAAAAGGCTGGCTCTTCAGCCAGCCTCGTGGACTGCGCGTCGAACTAGTCGAACACCTGGACGAATCCGTTCTCCCACCCAAGCAAGCTAAAGATCCACAGGCCCGCGTCAGTGGAATCGACTATCGATGCAAGGAACAGAGGAGTAAGACCTGGAATAGCCCTTGGTGCAGTTCTTGAGTGCGGTCGGATTCGGATCGTTCGCGACGCTGAAATAGTAGAGTTTGATGCTCTTAATGGTCTTGCCTTGGAACCCAGGCAACGTTGGATCGACGGCAACGGCAAAGCTCAGCAACTTCGACAGGTCGTCCGGGTACTTGAGCTTGGTGCCGTCGCTCTTCTCAGCCGAAAACTTGACGCATACGTAGTAGGGGACAAGCTCGTTGCACCCTGGGCTGTTAGGGAGGAACTCCTGCACGCTCACAAACATGGAGCCAGTGCCGGACTTTCCTTGTGCTGTTACCAGTCCCTTCAAACCGTCGGAAACTGTTGTTTCCGCCGTGACTGTGGCGCCGTCCTGTCCAGTTGCCCCGGCGACCGTATCGCCGCTTGCCGTTAACGACACACTGCTTTGGCCTAGCCAAGGTGGATTATTCGTCCCTGTTCCCGGGCGAACAGACCAGCTGTAGGTGAGGAAGGCACCCGTGGGTTGCACCACGACCTGAATAATTACGGGGTTGACTGCCGCGTCAATCGTGCAGTACGCCCTTTTCGCGCCGGCAACCGGAGTAGCACAGCTCGCTCCCCCGGAAGGATTTGCCACCGAGAGAATGGAGCCACGGGCATAGACGCCGGTCAGGTTGAGCTCGAACTCCCCATTTGAAAGAGTATCCGAGGACGTCCTCGTGAACTGGAACGCCAACGTGACCGTTGTCGTATACCCCCGTAATCTTGTCCGCCCCCCACGCGTCCGGGGTGCTCGTGACAACGGCCGTGATGTTCGTCCCCACGAGGGTGGTCGAGGCCGCGCTCGCCATGGTGTTCGCGGTCAGTCCCGCAACCGCCAGCAAGAGACCGGCGACCAACCGTCCTACTTTTTCCAGTCCGCGCATATGAACCCCTGTTCTTGTTAATCCTTCCGGAAGGCGCGAAGCTTGCTTCAAAGGTTGCGTTGCGTCAACGAATATCCATAACCGTCTATCGGCCATGGTTAGTTCGCATTTCGGGCCCGATTTATGCAGTGCACCTGTGAGGTGCGGAGCCGCTTGGTATCCTTCGCCGCTTCCCGGCTGGCGCGGTGCACAAACACGGTGCTGATTTGACGATCGAAGAACGCCTTGGAGCCGATGGCTCGGGCGCCGGGCGCTCGGTGGAAACGGGGGAAGTGCGGTGAGTGCGGTCGGCGCCCAGGGCGGCTGGTGGGGTTCGTTGTGGCAGCCCGGCGGGACGGCGCGCGGCGACATCGCGGGCGGGATCACGGCGGCCGTCGTGCTGCTGGCGGTCGAAGGCGCCTACGGCCTCGTGGCCTTCTCCGGGCTCGGGCCCGAACAAGCCAAGATCGGATTCGTGCTCGGCGTCTTCGCCGCGGCCGTTTCCAGCATCGTCGTGGTGCTCGCGGGCGCGCGCGGGCCGATGCTGAGCGGCTCGAGCTCGGCGCTGTCGCTGCTGTTCGCCACGCTGGTCGCCACGCTCGCGCTCGACACGCGCTCGATCGGCCCGAACGGCTTCCCGTTCCCTCCGATGGTGCTCGCGTTCGTCGCGCTCGCGGTGGTGCTCGCGGGCTTGCTGCAGTTGCTGCTCGGCGTGTTCCGGATGGCGGGCCTGATCCGCTACGTCCCGTATCCGGTGCACGCCGGCTACATGAACGGCACCGCCATCCTGATGATCGGCGCGATGTTGCCGAACATCCTCGGCCTGCCGATCGGCGCCAGCGTCGCGGCCTGGCAGGAGTTCAAACCGGCCGCACCACTGATCGCGCTCGTGGCGTTCCTGATCGCGATTCGTCCTCCGGCCTGGAGCCGGCGCATCCCCGCCTACTTGATGGCGATCGGGACGGCAACGGTGCTTCATCACGTACTTGCGCTCGCGGGCGCGGGTGCGCTGCTCGGCCCGCAGTTCTCGCCGCCCGAGTTCCAATGGCCGCAGCTCGACGTGCTGCAGGGAACCGTGAAGTACCTGCCCGACGGGTACTTCGAGGAGCACATCTGGACGGTGCTGAAGTTCGCGGTGGTGATGGCGTTCATCGCCGGCCTGCAGACCGCGCTCGGCGCCTCGCACGTCGACGAGATGACGCACAAGCGCCGCAACCTGACGCGCGAGATGATCGCGCAGGGCGCCGCCAACATGGCGGTCGGCGCAGTCGGCGGGCTGCCCGCGGCGGGCGCGATCATGCGCAGCAAGGTCAACATCGACGCCGGCGGCAGCAGCGGCCGCCAGCCGCCTGTTCTTCGGCTTCGGGCTCATCGCCGCGCTGATCGTCGGCCTGGCGTGGATGCGCATCGTCCCGATGGCGGCGATCGCGGGCGTGTTCTCGGCGGTCGCGTTCTCGCTCGTCGACAAGTGGACGCGGCGCGCGACCGGCGTGCTGTTCTGGCAGACGCTGCGCTGGCGCGTGCCGCGCGCGATGGCGCAGAGCTACGCGGTGATGGCGCTCGTCGCCGGCGTGGTGATGTTCGTCTCGCTGCCCGCCGGCATCGGCATCGGCATGCTGGTCGCCATCCTGATGTTCATCCGCAGCAACACCAAGGGGCCGGTGCGCCAGATCGTGCACGCCGACGTCCGGCGCTCCCGCAAGGTCCGTCCCGCGGTCGAGACCGACCTGCTCGGCAAGCACGGCAAGCGCATCGTCGTGGTCGAGCTCGACGGCGCGCTGTTCTTCGGCACGGCCGAGGAAGCCGACGAGGCGATCGAGCACCTGATCCACGACGCCGACCACATCATCATCGACTTCGAGCGCGTCAGCGAAGTCGACGCGAGCGGGGCGCGCGTGATGCTGATCGCCGCCGACCACGTGCGGCGCGCCGGCAAGGGGCTGCTGTTCGCCGGGCTGTCGCTGAAGGACCCGCGGGCCCGCACGATCCGCGACATGGACGTGCACGGCCTGCTCGACGACTCGGTGTTCTTCCAGGACACGGACCTCGCCCTCGAGTGCGCCGAGGACCGCCTGCTGAAGAGCCTGCTGCCGGCGGGATCGAGCGCGATCGCGCTGTCGCTCGAAGAGACCCTGATGGGCTCCGGCCTCGAGCCCTCGGAACGCGCGGTGCTCGCCGGCATGCTGATCGAACACCGCATCGCGCGGGGCGAATACGTGTTCCACAGCGGCGACCCGGGCGAATCGATGTACGTCCTGATGCACGGCCAGATCGGCATCTGGCTGCCCCCGAAGGACGGTGGCGACACGCTGACCGAGGGCCGCCGCCTCGTGTCGTACGCGCCCGGCGTCGTGTTCGGCGAGATGGCGCTGCTCGCCGGCATGGCGCGCTCCGCCGACGCGATCGCGGAAGCCGACGCGATCGTCCTCGAACTGCCGCGCGAGCAGTACAACCGGCTGATGGCCGACTACCCCGCGCTGCTCGGCAAGCTGCTGCTGAACATCAGCCTGCTGCTCGCGTCGCGCGTCCGCGCGCTGTCCGCCGAACTGCAGGCGGCGAAGGCCGCGCACTGACGCCCGCGGGTCGCTACGATGCGGCCCCTTCGCAAGCCCCGACGGAACGATGACGACTGCCGCACCCCACCGCGAACTGCTGCTCGCTGAACAGCTGGAGCGGCTGCTGGGCGACACCGCCCCGGTTGCGCTCGAGTACCTGCGCGAGCACGTGCAGTGGGTGGAACTCGCGGGCGGCGACGTGCTGATGGAGCAGGGGCAGCCGGGCGACTCCGGCTACCTGATGCTCAGTGGCCGGCTGCGCATCTACATGCGCGACGAGCGCGGCACCGAGCGGATGATCCGCGAGATCGGCCGCGGCGAGGTGATCGGCGAGATGAGCCTGTTCACCGGCGAGCCGCGCTCCGCCACGGTCGTTGCGGTGCGCGACTCGGTCCTCGTGAAGCTCGACAAGCCGCAGTTCGACGGGTTGCTCGCGCTGAGCCCGCAGGTCTCGCTGACGCTGACGCGCCAGATCATCCGGCGGCTGCAGACGCAGCACGAGCGCCGGCCGCTGCCGGCGCCGGTCATCGTCGGCGTGCTGCCGGTCTCCGAAGGCGTGTCCGCGAGCGCGTTCGCGAACGAACTGCTGCCGCACCTCGAGCGCTTCGGGCGCGTCGGCGTCTTCGACGCGGCGGCGATGGACCGCGCCGATCGGCGGGGAGGGCGCCAGCTGCGGCCGAGGGCGATGCGGGCGACCAGGCCGTCGCGACCGCGCTCGATGCGATCGAGGCGACCAACGACTTCGTGCTGCTGATCGCCGATCCGGCGCCCGGTCCCGTGGACGCGCCGCTGCGTGCGGCACAGCGACGAGATCCTGCTGCTCGCCGACGCCACGCAGCCGGCCGCGGTGCACGACGCGGAGCGGGCCTGCCTCGAGGGCCGCCCCGCGCGCATCGAGGCGGCGGAGATCCTCGTGCTGCTGCAACCGGCCGATGCGCGCGTGCCGCGCGGCACGCACCTGTGGCTTGCGCGGCGCCCGGTGACCGGCCACGTGCACCTGCGCCGCGGACTCGACCGCGACCTGGCGCGGCTCGCTCGCCTGCTGAGCCGCAAGGCCGTCGGGCTCGTGTTCGCCGGCGGCGGCGCGCGCGGCTTCGCGCATCTCGGCACCTGGCAGGCGCTGCTCGAACAGGGCATCGAGGTCGACTGCGTCGGCGGGACGAGCATCGGCGCGGCGATGGCCGCGCGGTCGCCGCCGACCAGCCGATCGAGCGCTCGATCGCGGTGGCGCGCAAGGCGTTCGGCGGGAATCCGACGGGCGACTACAACTGGCTGCCGCTGATCTCGCTGATCAAGGGCCGGCGCGTGCGCAAGGCGATCGACGGCTCGCTGCGCGAACTGGTGGGCGAGCCGATCGCGGTCGAGGACCTGTGGAAGACGTACTTCTGCGTCGCGACCAACTACTCGCAGGCGTCGGAGCACCGCATCGACCGCGGCGACCTCGCGCAGGCGCTGCTCGCGAGCATGGCCATCCCCGGCGCGTTGCCGCCGGTCGTGCGCGACGGCGACCTGCTGTGCGACGGCGGCACGTTCAACAACTTCCCGGTGGACCTGATGCGCGACCTTCGCGCGGCGTCGGCCAGGTGCTCGGCGTCGACCTCGGCGCGCGCCAGGCCCGCAAGCTCGACTTCGACGAGGTGCCGGGCAGCTGGGCGCTGCTGCGCGACCGCTTCCGCCCGCGCCACAAGCGGCGCTACCGGCTTGCCGTCGCTGACGTCGTACCTGCTGAACGTGACGATCCTCTACAGCATGTCGCGCCAGGACGAAGCGCGGCGGCAGACCGACGTCTACTTCTGCCCGCCGCTGTACAAGGTCGGGCTGCTGCAGTGGTCGCGCTTCGACCAGATCGTGCGCCAGGGCCACGAGCACGCGATCGAGGTGCTGGGCAAGCTCGACGATCGCACCCGCGCGGCGCTCGGCGCGAATTCCACGGCCTGAAACGCACGTCGAGGCGTAGTCTCCGGCCTTCGCATGAGCACCGACCACTCCACGGACGCGAAGAAGGCCTCGGCCCTCGTCGTCGCCGCCATCGGCGTCGTGTACGGCGACATCGGCACGAGCCCGCTCTATGCGTTCCGCGAGAGCCTGGGTGGCCCGCACGGCATCGGCACGACGCCCGAAACCGTGCTCGGCGTGCTGTCGATGATCTTCTGGGCGGTCACGATCGTGATCTCGCTGAAGTACGTCCTGCTCGTGCTCATGGCGGACAACGAAGGCGAGGGCGGCGACCTCGCGCTGCTGGCGCTGGTGCTGCGGCAGCTGCCTTCGCGCGGCCGCCTGCGGCGTGCCGCGATCGTGCTGGGTCTCGTCAGCGCGGCGATGTTCTACGGCGACAGCGTGATCACGCCGGCCATCTCGGTGCTGTCCGCGGTCGAGGGACTCTCGGTGGTGTCTGATGCGTTCACGCGCGCGGTGCTGCCGCTGACCCTCCTGATCCTGCTCGGGCTCTTCCTGGCGCAGCGGCACGGCACCGGCAAGGTCGGGCGCGTGTTCGGGCCCGTGATGCTGGTCTGGTTCGCCTTGCTGGCACTGCTCGGCATCGGCGGCATCGTGCGCAACCCGGGCGTGCTGGAAGCCCTCGATCCGCTCGTCGCCGCGCGCTTCGCCTTCGAACACCCGGCGCTCACGCTCGGGGTGATGGCCGCGGTGTTCCTGTCGCTGACCGGCGGCGAAGCGCTCTACGCGGACATGGGCCACTTCGGCCGGCGGCCGATCCGCGTCGCGTGGTTCTGGATCGTGATGCCGGCGCTGATGCTGAACTACTTCGGGCAGGGCGCGCTGGTGCTGCTCGACCCGAAGGCCGCCGAGAATCCGTTCTTCCTGCTTGCGCCCGCCGCGCTGCAGTTGCCGCTGGTGGTCATCGCCACCTGCGCCACCGTGATCGCGTCGCAGGCGGTCATCTCCGGCGCGTTCTCGATGACGTCGCAGGCGGTCAAGCTGGGCTTCCTGCCGCGGTTGCCGATCGACTACACGTCCGAGACCCACGCGGGCCAGATCTACGTGCCGTTCGTGAACTGGGCGCTGCTGATCCTGGTCGTGGCGCTGGTCATCGGCTTCGGCTCGTCGACCCATCTCGCGGCGGCCTATGGCATCGCCGTCGCGACCTCGATGGCGATCACCACGCTCGGCGTCCTGCTGGTCGCGCGGATGCGCTGGGACTGGCCGCTGTGGCGCGTGGTGCTGGTGTTCCTGCCGCTGATGGCGGTCGACTGGGTGTTCCTCGTGTCCAACGCCGCGAAGATCCCGCACGGCGGCTGGTTCCCGCTCGCCTTCGGCGCGTGCCTCTTCCTCGTCTTCACGACCTGGAAGCGCGGCCGGTCGATCGTGAACCACGAACTCGAGAAGACCGGTATCGCGCTGCAGCCGTTCCTGAAGAGCCTGTCGCTCTACCCGCCGGCGCGCGTCGAGGGGACCGCCGTCTTCATGTCGCAGGAAACCGGCTTCGTGCCGCATGCGCTGCTGCACAACCTGAAGCACAACCGCGTGATGCACGAGCGCGTCGTGTTCCTGACTGCCGTCGCGCGCAACGTTCCGCACGTCGCGCCGGAAGACATGGCGGAGGTCACCGACCTCGAAGAGGGGTGCTGGCAGGTGGTGGTTCGGCTCGGCTTCCAGGACACCTACGACGTGGGCGCGATCTTCGAGGCGCTGGCGCGGCACCACGAGCTCGAACTCGTCGTCAACGAGTGCTCGTTCTTCCTGTCGCGCCAGAACGTCCTCGCGCGCACCGGGCAGGGCATGTGGCGCTGGCGGCAGGGGTTGTTCGGCTGGATGCTGCGCAACTCGCAGCCCGCGTCGGACTTCTTCCGGATTCCGCCGAACCGCGTGATCGAGATCGGCACGCAGGTCGTCATCTAGCGGCCGCCGCCGACCGCCGTGGGCACCGACTGGAGCCTCGGCCCGAGGGCTGCGAGAATGCGCGGATGCACGTCGATCCCTTCCTGATCGAACCGGCGCGGGCGCACGACCGCCCGCGCGTGCGCGAGCTGCTGCAGAAGGCGGGCCTGCCCGTCGACGACGTCGACACGTCGCCGGTCGACTTCCTGGTGATGCGCGAGGCGGGGCAGGTGGTCGGCGTGGCCGGCCTCCAGAATGCCGGAGGCGCCGGCCTGCTGCGGTCGCTCGCGGTGCTGCCCTCGCTGCACGGACAGGGACGCGGCGGCGCGCTGGTGGCGGCCGTCGAGCGGCTCGCCGAGCAGCGCGGCATCGACGACCTCTACCTGCTCACCGACAGCGTGCCCGGCTTCTTCGCCCTGCACGATTACCTGCGCGTGGAGCGCGCGTCGGTGCCGCTCGCGATCCAGGGCACGGCGCAGTTCGCGTCGCTGTGCCCATCCACCGCCGTGTGCATGCACAAGCGGCTGCGGCGGCCGCGGCTCTGAAGTGCGGCGCGCGCCGTCCGCGGGATCGCGGCCGGACGCGCGGTGTCACGCGCGCTCAGCGCGCCGGCGCGGCCGGTGCCGGTGCCGGTGCCGCCTCCGCGACGAAGATCTCGACGCGGCGATTGCGTGCGCGGCCCGCTTCGGTCCCGTTGTCGGCGATCGGCTGCTGCGATCCGCGCCCGTCGATCGCGATGCGCTGGTTGGTCACCCCGCGCGCGGTCAGGTAGTCACGGGTGCTGGCGGCGCGGTTCACCGACAGGGGATTGTTGATCGCGTCGCTGCCGGAGTTGTCCGTGTGGCCGATGATGCGGACCGTCGAGGCCGGGTTCTGGTTCAGCGACTGCGCGAACTTGTCGAGGATCGGTGCGAAGTTCGGCTTGATGTCGGAGCGGCCGACATCGAACGAAATGTCGCTCGGCACTTCGAGCTTCAGCTGGTTGTCCGCTGTCTGCGTGACCTGCACGCCGGTGCCGGCGGTGGCCTGCTCCATATCCTTCTTCTGCTTCTCCATGTGGCTCGACCAGACGTAGCCGCCGAGCGCGCCGATCGCGGCGCCGGCCAGCGCGCCGTGGGTGCGGTTGCTGCCGTGCGCGAGCGCGCCGATCGCCGCGCCGGCCGCCGCGCCGACGGCGGTGTCGCGCGTCTTGTTCGGCTCGTATCCGGACGAGGCGCAGGCGCTGAGCAGCGCAGCGGCCGAGACGGCCACGAGCGTGGAATGCAGCTTCATCGATTCTCCCGTCGATTGCTTGTTGATGGCGACAGCCATTCTGCCTTCAACGGGCAGCGCCCAAGTCGGGTTGACGGTAGGCCGGTCGTTCGGCGGCGAGGGGACGGGAAAGTACGGACGAAAAGAATGCGGCCGGCGCGGGGGGCGCCGGCCGCGCAGGTGAAAGGGTTCTCAGCGAACCGCAGCCACCTGCATGGGGGACCGGTTGGCGGGCGCGGCAACGAGCTCGACGCGTTCCATGAGGATCACGGGCAGCGCGGCCTCGACGGTCGCGTAGTCCCGAGCGAGGGCTTCCTGCACCGCGGGCACGGCCGGCAGGGCGAGCGCGGCTACGGTGGCGAGCAGGAAGAAGACCGTTTCAGCGTGCTTGAGCATGGCGATGTCCTCGTGCGGCTGGCGACGGATGTCGTCGATGTGTGCACTGTAGGAGTCGACGCGCACGACCGCCACGTGGATGCGACGAACTGCGCGAGTCGCGGGCGCGAACTGCAGCCGCGCGCGGCGGAGGGCGCGAAGCGGGGCCGCGTCCGACGAATCGGCGTCACGGCCGACGGATCGGCCTCGCTTCCCGTGAGGCCGGCGCGACGCGCAGGTAACATCCGCCCCTTTCGGGAACGACGAGACCGCCATGACGACAGTGACGACGGCCAGCGGGCTGATGATCGAGGAACTTGCGGTCGGCGACGGCGCCGCCGCGAAGAGCGGCGACCACGTGACCGTGCACTACACGGGGTGGCTGACCAACGGCCGCAAGTTCGACTCCAGCGTCGACCGGCGCGACCCGTTCGCCTTCGCGCTCGGGCGCGGCAACGTGATCGCCGGCTGGGACGAAGGCGTCGAAGGCATGAAGGTCGGCGGCAAGCGCAAGCTCACCATCCCGCCGGACCTGGGCTACGGCGCCTACGGCGCGGGCGGCGTCATCCCGCCCAACGCCACGCTCGTGTTCGAAGTCGAACTGCTCGCGGTCGACTGACCGCGCGCCGTGGCCGCCCGGCCGCGCCTAGTGCTGCTTGACGAAGCCGCGCGAGGTGTCGAGTTCGGAATCGAGCAGCCGCTTGGCAGCGTCGAACGCATCGCGCGCGGCGACGAACGCATCCTCGTCGCCCTGCTGCGTGATCGCGAACGACTTGCCCTTCACGTGAACGTCCAGCTTCACGTTGAACAACCGTCCCTTGCTGCTGTGACGCGTCTCCTGCGTCACGGCCACGTGAATGTTGGTGATCCCCGGGTGGAACTTGCCCAGTTTCTCGGAGCGTTCACGGATCGCCTGTTCGAGCGCTTCGGACCGCTCCATGTGATGGAACGCGAGCTGGATCGGGAATGTCATGGTGGCTTCTCGTCTGTACAACCGATTTCATCCTCGACCCGCCCGGCATTGCCGCGTTGATGGCGGTCAAGCGGATCGTCAGACGAGCCCGGAGGCGCCCGCGATGGCGCCCGCGGCAATCAGCCACAGCACGTGGATCCGCGTACGCCAGGCGAGAAGGGCGGTGATCGCGGTGAGAACGATCACCGGCGGCGCCGGGTTCTGTGCAGTCAGGACCCAGCCCGTCGCGGCGAGCAGCGCGATCGTGATCGGCGCCAGCCCCGCCTTGAACGCGCGGATCCCGATTCGATGCTGCCGCGCCTGCGCCCAGCGGGTGGCGCCGATGGTCAGCAGCGTGGAGGGCAGCATGATGCCGGCCAGCGTCACGGCCGCGCCCGCCAGCCCGGCCACCTGGTAGCCGAGCACGGCCACGAACAGCACGTTCGGTCCGGGCGCGGCCTGCGCGAGCGCGATGGATGCGTTGAACTGCGCGTCGTCGAGAAGATGCAGCTGCCCGACCATCAGTCGATGCATCTCCGGCACAACCACGATCGCGCCGCCGATCGACAGCAGCGACAGCACGAGGAAGTGGCCGAACAGCGGCAGCGCCTCGGCCAGCGTCAGCGTCGTCATCGCGCGGAACGCTCCTGCGCTGCGATGCGCCGCCAGGCCCACGCCATGCCGACCGCGCCGAGCGCGAGCAGCACCCATACCAGCGGCCAGCGGAGCAGCGCGACCGCGACGAACGAAGCCGTCGCGAGCGTCACCGCCGCGACGCCTCCGATCGGCGTGCCGCGCAGCGAAGCGGCGAGTCGAAGCGCCGTGCCGATGATGAGGCCGGCCGCGACCGCCGCCATCCCGCGCAATGCGCCGGCGACCGCGGCCAGCTGCGCGAACTCGACGTAGAGAGCGGCCAGCGCGAGCACGATCACGAGCGGCAGCGTCATCATGCCGGCGAGCGCCGAGAACGCCCCGCGCCAGCCGAAGTAGCGGTCGCCGATGATCAGCGCGACGTTGACGACGCTCGGGCCCGGCAGCACCTGGCCGATCGACAGGATCTCGACGAACTGGGCGTGCGTCAGCCACCGCTTGCGCTCGCACAGCTCCCGCTGCGCGACCGCCAGCACCCCTCCGAAGCCCTGCAGCGCCAGCAGCGTGAACGTGAGGAAGAGATCCAGCGGCGAGGAAGGACGAGCGACGGGCGCAGGCAGCATGCGGCGATCATATCCGCGGCGATCGCGCGGCCGGTCGCGCCGGCACCGTCGCGGTCAGCCGCGCTTCATCTTCATGTGCGCGGCCGCGGACTTGCCGCGCGCCTTCCACATCGACACGATCTCGCGCTTCTGCAGCGGCGTCAGCGTGTCGCGCCGGATGTCCCGCAGCAGCTTCTGGTAGTTGGCCAGCCGGTCCGGCGCCACGCCGGCGCGCACCGCGCAGCCCGGCTCATCGGCGTGCGTGCAGTCGCGGAAGCGGCATTGCGATGCCAGCGACCGGATGTCCTCGAAGCTCGCCGCGAGCCCCGCTTCGTCGATGTCCGGCGCGAGACCGCGCAGTCCCGGCGTATCGATGACGCAGGCGCCGCCGGGCAGACGGTGCAGCGAGCGGACGGTGGTGGTGTGGCGGCCGCGACTGTCGTCGGCGCGCACCGCGCCGGTGTCCTGCACGGCGCGGCCGATCAGCGCGTTGGTCAGCGTCGACTTGCCAGCGCCCGACGAGCCAAGCAGCACCAGCGTCTGTCCGGCGCCTAGGTACGGCGCGAGCGTCGCCGCGGACGGCGGGTCGAGCGCGTTCACCGCGTGCACGTCGATGCGCGCGCCGATCCGGCGCGCGACTTCGTCGCGTCGCGCGTCGGCGTTGCCGGCGAGGTCCGCCTTGGTCAGCACGACCACGGGCCACAGGCCCGCCGGCGTGACCATGGCGAGGTAGCGCTCGAGGCGGCGCAGGTTGAAGTCGCCGTCGAGGCCCATCACCAGCAGCGCCGTGTCGACGTTGCTGACGAGGGGCTGCGCGTGGCCTTCGCTGTTGCGGCGAGCCAGTTGGCTGATCGGCGGCATGCGGTCGCACACCCAGAGCGCGCCGTGCGCGTCGCGCTCGACGGCCACCCAGTCGCCGACCGCGAGTGGCGGCAGTTCGCGCCGCACGGCGGGCAGCAGGCGCGCCGGATGCTCGGCTTCGCCGTCGGCCACGATGACGCTGTCCCGATGGACCTCGGTGACGCGCATCGGCTCGCCGCGCGCGTCGAGTGCCGCCAGCGCCTGCATCACCGGCGGGGTCAGACCGATCGGCCGCAGCCGATCCCATTGCTCGAATTGCATTTCGTTTCGTTCCTTCGTCTGCACGCGAGCGCGTGCGCAAGCGATCGCGCGCAAGGGCGCGCGGCCCAATCCAGATGCGTGGGGATCGCCGGCCGCGGGACGCGGCGGATTCGGAACGAACCGAGTCAGCGCGAGGGCGGCCGACTAGCGGACAAGATCAGTCTTTGACATGGCGCCTCCGGGATCAGGTGGCGCTCGAACGAGCGGTGCGCAAGCTTCGCTCCATGCGCGACCGGCGTCAACCGTTTAGAGGCAGTCGTCGCCTAGACTGCGGGCGATGTTCCACCCGACCCAGCCGACGACGCAGCACACCGTGTTCGAGGACGCCCAGGCGCTCGTCACCGGGACGCTGTTCGTCGCGCTCGGCGTCAACATGTACGCGCACGCCGGCCTGCTGACCGGAGGCACCGCCGGGCTCGCCTTCCTCGCGCACTACGCGACCGGCTGGCGCTTCGGCCTCGTGTTCTTCGTGATCAACCTGCCGTTCGTGTGGTTCGCCCTGCGCACGATGGGCGTGGGCTTCACGGTGAAGACGTTCGCCGCCGTCGCGCTGCTGTCGGTCTTCGCCGAGCTGCTGCCGTCCGTGGTGCGCTTCGACTGGCTGCACCCGGCCTACGCCGCGGTGATGGGCGGCCTGGTGATCGGCGCTGGCCTGCTGATGCTGTTCCGCCACCGCGCGAGCCTGGGAGGACTGAACGTGCTCGTGCTCTGGCTGCAGGAACGCCACGGCTGGCGCGCGGGCAAGGTGCAGATGGCGATCGACTGCGCGATCGTCGCGGCGGCGTTCGCGATCGTCGAGCCCCGGCGCGTGCTGCTGTCGGTGCTCGGCGCGGTGGCGCTCAACCTCGTCGTCGCCGTGAACCACAAGCCGGGCCGCTACCTCGGCGTCTGACTCGGCGCGCACCGGCGGCTAAGCTTCCGCCATGCCGACCATCCCTTTCACGCTCGTTGAAGACGAGGTCGAGTTGCAGGCCATCCGCGCGCAGGGCGCGGGCGGCCAGAACGTCAACAAGGTCTCCAACGCGGTGCACCTGCGCTTCGACGTGCGCGCCTCGTCGCTGCCCGACGCGCTCAAGGACAAGCTGCTCGCGAAGCGCGACCAGCGCATCACGGACGAGGGCGTGATCGTCATCAAGGCGCAGACGTCGCGCAGCCTCGAGAAGAATCGCGCGGTGGCGCTGCTGCGCTTGCGCGCCTTGCTGGACGAGGCCGCGCACATCCCGATCAAGCGCCGGCCGACGAAGCCGACGGCGAGTTCGCAGCGCAAGCGGGTCGAGTCGAAGGTGCAGCGGGGGCAGGTGAAGGCGTTGCGGAAGAAGGTGGTCGAGTAGTCGAGCGTCCGCTCTTGCGGCCCATGCCGTGGGCAGGCGGACCTACGCGACGAAGTACATCACCGCCACGAAGTGGCTCGCGCTGCCGCCCATCACGAAGAGGTGCCAGATGCCGTGGGCATGGCGCCACACGCGGTCCTTCACGTAGAACAGGACGCCGATCGTGTAGAGAAGTCCGCCCACCGCGAGCCACGCCATGCCGGCTGGCCCGAGCGCCTTGGCCAGCGGGATCAGCGCCGCGGCGCCCAGCCATCCCATGACCAGGTGCAGGACCGGCGAGGGGTCGCGGTCGGCGCGGCGCCGCATGGCCTGCCAGATGCCGACCGCTGCCAACGCCCAGATGATCGCGAACAGGGTCAGTCCGAAGCCGCCGCGCAGCGGGCCCAGCGCGAAAGGCGCGTAGCTGCAGGCGATCAGCAGGAACACGGCTGCGTGGTCCGCGCGCCGCAGCCATGGTTTGAGCGGACCGCGGACCGCGTGATAGAGCGTCGAGGCCGCATACAGGAGGATGAGCCCGAGGCCGAACAGAACGACACCGGTGGTCTTCCACGGATCGTCCTGGCCGAACACGCGCGCGATCAGCACGGCGGCGCCGACCACGGCCAGCGCGGTGCCCACGAGATGGGTGATGCTGTTCAGTCGCTCGCCGTGATACATCGGTCAGTGCCTCCTGCCGAAGAGGAGGAGTGCATGACCCATGCTACGTGGCACGGCAAGCGGGCGGAGGGCCGCCCGGAACCGGAAACCGACCGCGCGGCGCGTCAGGTCGTTCCGCCCGAGCCTGCCTCGGTCGAGGCATCGCCGGGGGCGGGAGCGGACTCGCCGGGGCTCTTGGCGGCCTTCTGCTGGCGTTTCTGCTCCGCTTTCTGCTCCTGCTTCTTCTTCTTTGCCAGCTCGCGCTGGCGCTTCTCGAATGAGTAGTTGGGCTTGGCCAGAAGACTCTCCTGATGAACCGGCCGCTGAAGCGGCGACCGGGGGAGCTTACGCGGGTTCGCGGGAGCTCGCCCGGTCTGCTTCCCGGCCGCTTGCGCGGCTTTCACCTTTGAGTCGACCGCCCGGTGCTCGAAGCAGGCCAGGCGCAGATCGCCGTGCCCGCTGCTATAAAGCGCCGCGGGCAGCCCCGGACACCCTGGCGTCGCCCCCGCGCGCGGCGCCATGGCCTCCATCCTCTCCGTCACCATCCCGTTCTTCGCGCTCGTGCTGTGCGGCTACCTCGCCGCGCGCTCCAGGCTGCTGCCCGAGAGCGCGATCCCCGGCCTCAACATCTACGTCCTGTTCTTTGCGCTGCCGTGCATGCTGTATCGCTTCGGCGCGTCGCTGCCCGTCGCCCAGCTGATCGACGCGTCGGTGATCGCGGTGTGGCTGGCCGCGGCGCTCGTGATGGTGTTCGGGACCATCGCGCTGACGCGCTCGGTGCGCGTGGGGCCGAAGGACGCGGCGTTCGGCGCACTGACGGTCGCGTTCCCCAACACCGGCTTCATGGGCGTGCCGATGCTGGCGGCGCTGCTGGGGCCGGCCGCTGCCGGCCCGGTGATCACGACCGTGCTGATCGACCTGCTGATCACCAGTTCGCTGGCGATCGCGCTGGCCCAGATGGGCGATCACGGGCAGCTCGGACCCGGGGCCTCCGCGCTGCGTTCGATTCGCGGCGCGCTCAGCAACCCGCTGCCCTGGTCCATCGGGGCGGGAATGGTGTCGTCGGCCACCGGGCTGCACCCTATCGGCCCGGCCGACACGATCGTGAGGATGCTGGCCGATTCCGCCACGCCGGTGGCGCTGTTCACGATCGGCACCGTCCTGTGGCGCGCCGGCCAGCACGTGCACACCCGCACGCCGATCGAGCTCTACCTGCCGCTGGCGTTGATCAAGCTGCTGGTGCATCCGCTGCTGGTGCTGGGCCTCGGCTGGACGGCGGTCCGCCTGTTCGGGGCGTCGCTGTCGACCTTCAGCCTGACCGTCCTCGTGCTCGCCGCAGCGCTGCCTTCGGCCAACACGGTGTCGCTGCTGGCGGAGCGCTACGGCGCCGACAACGGCCGCGTGACCCGCGCGGTCGTGCTCTCGACCGCGCTGGCGTTCGTCACGTTCTCGCTGTTCGCCTGGCTGGCCGACGTCGGGCCGCGCTGATGCGCACCGGGGCGGGAAAGCCCCGAGGCGCTTCGGCTCCTTCGAAGGCGGTCGTGGCAAGCGCGCTCTGTACGATGAGCCCATCCTTCCTTTCCACGACAACAGGGGTCATCGATGCTTCGAATCGCCATCATCCTCGGCAGCACGCGGCCGGGACGCAAGACCGAGCCGGTTGCGCGCTGGGTTCTCGATCACGCGCGCCAGCGGGCCGACGCCGAGTACGAACTGGTCGACATCGCGGAGTTCGACCTGCCGCTGCTCGATGAACCGATCCCGCCGTCGCAGCACAAGTACAGCAAGGACCACACGAAGCGCTGGTCGGAGAAGATCGCGTCGTTCGACGGCTACGTGTTCGTGACGCCCGAATACAACCACAGCACGTCCGGCGCGCTGAAGAACGCGATCGATTTCCTGTATTCCGAGTGGAACAACAAGGCGGCCGGCTTCGTCAGCTTCGGCAGTTCCGGGGGCACGCGCGCGGTGGAGCACCTCAGGCTGATCATGGGCGAATTGCAGATCGCCGACGTCCGCTCGCAGGTCGCGCTGTCGCTCTTCACGGACTTCGAGAACTTCAGCACGTTCAAGCCACAGGCGCTGCACGAGAAGTCGCTGAAGTCGATGCTCGACCAGCTCGTCGCGTGGAGCGGCGCGATGAAGGCCGTTCGCGCCAGGTGAAAATCGGGGTCTGCCCCCGATTTTCGTTGAAGAGGCGGGCATGGAAGTCGGGGCATGGCCCCGACTTTTCGCTTCAGGCCTCGAACCGCGGGAACAGCACGTTGTTCTCGAGGTGGATGTGCTCGTGCACGTCGTCGATCAGCTTCTGCACGCCGGCGTAGAGCGCGCGCCACGTGGGGCACGCTTCCTCGGGCAGCTCGAAACCGTGCGCGATGGCCTCGAGGTTCGCCAGCCGCTCGCCGTGCTCGTCGTGCTCGTAGCGCATCCGGCCGACCGGCGCGTGGATCATCGGATGTCCGCCGGCGCGCATCAGCGGAAACAGGATCTGCTCTTCCTTCTGCATGTGTTCCTCGAGCGCTTCGCCGGCCTCGACCAGCGCCGCGTGGATGCCGCGCGGCACGAGCGGATTCTCGACGTGGCGCGCTTCGACGCGCGCTGCCAGCCGGACCAGTTCCGGCAGTTCCGCGCGGTGCGTGGCGTGGTAGCGCTCGAGGATGTGCTCGATCAACTCGTCGCTCGATTGCGGCGCTTCCACTTCGCCGGTTTCCAGCGCCGCCAGTTCGGTCTCGATCGCAGCGAGCGACTCGCCGCGGGCCGCGGCGGCCTCGGCCAGCGGGACGTGACCGCCGCAGCAGAAGTCGATCTTGTGATTCCGGAAGACCTGCGTGGCTCCGGGGAGGTTCGCGGCGATGTCGGCGACCTGGCGTTGCGCGTAGTTCATGGCGATTCCTTCGTGTGAGTGCCTCGGGTGCGGGCAGTGTCGCCATCGAAGCTTGCGACGGATTGCGTCCGATCAAGCCGTTCCGGAGGGGGTAGGGCGCCTCGCACCGGTGGGGGTAGCGCGCAGTTCGTCGACCTGGGTGGTTTCCGGCGACAAGACCCTTTCGACGGTGGAAATCGCGGCTGAAGTGCACCTGCGCGCGACGAAACGGCAGCAAGCCGGAATGAACGGCGGAATCGGCCGCGCGGCGGCGCGAAAGCGCTCTGCACTTCATGCCGCGATCCTTGCGGTCCGTCGCAATGCGCTCGCGGCGCGACGGTCCGATGCCTAGAGTTCGTTTCATCGCAGCACGAACGACGAAACGAACGAAAGGACCGACCATGAAAACGATCTCCACCCAGGCCCGCCTGATTTCCTTCGCGATGGCCCTCATCACCACCACCGTCGTCCTCGGCAGCACCGTCGCCGGCATGCAGTGGAGTGCCGAGTCGCAACCCGCGCTCGTCGTGATGGAGAAGGTCACCGTCAAGCCGACCGCAGTGCAGTGAACGAAGCGCCGTCAGCCGATCGGCTGGCGCAGCGCCCGGTCCTGCCTGCGCCGCCGAGCGCGGACGGAAAAGCAGCACGTCAAACAGCCCGGCTTCGGCCGGGCTGTTTTCATTCCTGGAGTCGTGATCGCAGGCAGCGCTTGAGTTCCGCGCCGCCGCCGCCATCTCTCATCATCTGATCCCGACTCGTGCGCTGACATGGGCTTGCTGATCCTTGCCGCGATCCTCGTGGCGGTGCTGGGCTGGACGCTGCGCGACGCGCTCTTCACGGGCTGGCGGCGCGCCCGCCTCCGCGCCCGGCCGTTTCCGCACGAGTGGCGCGAGCACTTGCGGCGACGCGTGCCGTACGTGCGCGCGCTGCCCGCCGATCTGCAACTGCAGCTCAAGAAGCACATCCAGGTCTTCCTCGCCGAGAAGCCGTTCGTCGGTTGCGACGGACTGGAGATCACCGACGAGATGCGCGTGACGATCGCCGCGCAGGCCTGCCTGCTGCTGCTCAACCGGCGCACCGACTACTTTCCCAACCTGACCGAGATCCTCGTCTATCCCGGCCGGTTCATCGTCGACCGCGAGGTGCCCGACGGCATCGGGCTCGCGCGGCGCGACCGCAGCGTCCTGTCCGGGGAGTCGTGGTCCAGCGGGCAGGTGATCCTCTCGTGGGACGACACCCTGGCGGGGGCCGAACGCGCGGACGACGGCTTCAACGTCGTCATCCACGAGTTCGCGCATCAGCTCGACCAGGAGAACGGCGCGGCCAACGGCGCGCCGTTCATGCGCAGTCGCTCGCGCCGCGATCGGTGGGCCGAGGTGCTCGGCCGCGAGTACGCGGCGCTGCATTCGCGGATCGCCGACGGGCAGCCGTCGCTGATCGATGCGTACGGGGCGACCAATCCCGCCGAGTTCTTCGCGGTCGTGTCCGAGGTCTTCTTCGAGCGTCCGCGCGACCTCGCCGCCGAGCACCCTGGCCTGTACGCGGAGTTCAGCCGGTTCTATCGCGTGAGTCCGCTCAGCTGGTGAGGCGAGGCGCATCGCGGCGCCCTTCATCGCCTGCGCGCAGCGTCCCTTTTCGGCAGGACAGCGATGGAGTCGGCGTTCGAGTCGACTCCATGCCGTGTGCGGCAGGTCAATGGGCGAAGAGCGCCAGCGGCTTTACTGGAAACCGGTGGGCCGAGGAGTTGGCGTGGGGCTTTTCGGTGTTCGTCGTGTCGTGTCGCCGGTCAATAGCCTGGACCCGCTGGTGTCGGGCGCGCCTTCGCAGCACGCCGCCTTCTGGCGGCGCTCGCGGTGCGCGACGCCGGCAAGCCCGAGGCGCCAGGGATGATCGCGCTCGATCGAAACGCCCGGGTGCCGCAGCAGGACGCCTGCCGCAGCTGTCGAACGAACTTGCGGACCTCGCGCGTTCCGCTCGGTTGGGAAGGGGACGTTCAGGTCACGGTCGAATAGCGCTCGAGCACGTCGAACTGCGGATGCGCTCGTCGTGCCGGCCGCTGCGGTCGGCGACCTGCGGATCGCTTCGGGCGATGGCGCGCGTAGAGCGTACGCCCCGGCGCGCGCGGGGTTGACGACGAGTGCACCCAGGTCACTCCGTGGTCGGTGCTGTTGGCGATGGCGGTGTCGATGGCCTTGCGGCCGTCGGCGTTCGTCGGCATGTCGCGGCCTTCCCGGCAGCTGCGTCGACGGCCGGCAGCCTGGCGCGGCGTGATCGATCCTGCAGCGCCGGAGGCGCTGCCGGGACGAGCCGGACAGCGCGCCCTACGGAGTGATTCAGCTTCCGATGCAATGCCGCCGGCAACGTTGGCCGGAAGCACCGGTCGGAGCGACCCCGTTCGGCGGACCTGCCGGGGGAGGCCGGACGGCGCTCGCGTCGGATGGGAAGCCGCACCGGCCGCTGCGTGACTGCGTTGCGGCGGCGGGCAGGCGGACCGTGCCGGTGCGAACTGCCGTGCGCACGCCGTTGGGGGCAAGGAGCGCCGGCGCCCGGGCAGACGGTCGCGCACGTGTCGCCCGGCAAGATGGCACTGCCGTCGGCGCGACGGTCGATCTGCCGAGCTCACGCTCGACACCCGCGCCCGAGGCCGCGCCGTATCCGCCCGGCACCATCGCTCGTGCCGGCGCTCGTGACGGCATGCGGGGTGGTCGTGCCACTGGTCGCCCCGATGGTTCTCGTTTCGGAAACACCAATCGATCCACTGCAGATTCCTCGCGCTCCGTTACCGCCTGCGGAGCGGGAGGGGGAACCGTCGTGCTTGTCGTTCCCACGGACGTCAGGAAGGCTTCGGTCGCGGTCAGCCGAATCGGGAATGAGAACGGTCGTCGTGCGAGTTGGCGCCGTGGTCGAGCAGGCCGTTCGCAGTCGTTCGAAGGCGTCCTTCGCGATGGGCCGTGGCTGGCGAACTGCCGGCCGCGTCTCCCGGCGCCGACGCGATCGCGTGCAAGCCGTTCGTCTCGCCTATCGGCAGCGGCGGCTGGGAAGTGAGTGGAAGGCGGGCGAGCTCATCCAGACCTACGAATCGCGGGCGACCCTTGCCTTCGATCTGCAGGTGTCCGATGCAGCTGGCCGCTTCGTCCAGAGCCGTACGTACCAGGACGACGATGGCCGTTTCGTGTGGACGATTTTTTTTTTTTTCGTGTTGCGCCTCGCTCCCCACGCCACCGCTTCGCCCTTCTTTTTCTTTCTCTCTTCGACCCCCCGGATGCCCCGCGACCGAGCCGCGCCGGGCCGTCAGCCGCGCACCTCGACCCGCCCCGCGATCGCCGAGACCGTGAGCCCCACGGACCGGTCACGAAATGACAGCCGCTCCCCGCTCGATGCGACCGCTCGACCCTCCCCCCCCTTCCCTCGGAAGCCTCGGCTCCAGAGCTGAAGTGGCTGGAGTCGCATCTACACCAGACGGCAGGCCGTCTTGCCCAGCAGGCTGCCGCCGACTTGCATCGATGGCTCCGTGCCGAGCGCATGAAGCCGCGCTCCCTCTAGCCGCGCAGGGTGTCCCGCGCCCTCTACCTATGAGAACCGTCACCGTGAGGCCATTGCTGCTGGCGCTGCTGATTGCCGTCATGGCCGGCTGCGCTTCGGCACCGCGCGGCGATCCCCAGCAAGACGCCGCGCTGAAGACGTTCACCATCCATCCCCTCCGGTCCGGCGTGTTCGTCTACCGGGACGCATCGAAGGCCGTCCCGGCGCTGACGACCGTCCAGATCGACAACCTGCCGTTCGGGTTCTCTGGACCCGGCACCTACCTCTACGCGCAGGTGCCGGTCGGGAAGCACACGCTCTCGGCAACGGCAGACGGGAGCGTGGATGCAATCGACATCCAGGCCGAGCCCGGACGGCAGATCTACGTCTGGCAGGAGGTGAAGCCTGGCTGGTCGTTCACGGGCGCCCGTGGCGCGCTGACTTCCACGACGATCAAGCTGCACGTCGTCGGCGAGGCCGAGGGCCGGCAGCAGCGTGCTCGCGGCGAAGCTCGCCGAGAACCCGCACCAGCCCACGCGGCGCGTCCAGAAGATCGAGGTCCGCCTGGAGGCCGACGAGCCCGCGCTGCGCGCGCCGATGGAGTGCGAGGCCTCGAATGACTACGGACGCTGGCCCTTCGTCGCGCCGGGAACCGTCGAGGTGCAGGTGTCCGACCTGGCGCTCGAAGTCAGTTGCAGGGCTCTGGACGCACGGCTCGCCGAGCCGCTGGCTGTGAAGAGTCGATCGCGGTCCGAGGAAGGGGCGAAGTCCGGGGCCGGCGCCGGAGGGGTGGTCGGCGGAGCCATCGGGCTCGGCGTCGGCGTCGCTGCCGCGCCGGTGGTGGGGCCGGCGCTCGGTGCGGTGCTCGTGGCAGGCGGTGCGCTGCGCGGCGCCGAGATCGGAGCGATCGCCGGCTGGGTGGCTTCCAGTGGTTACAGCTATCCCGACGTCGTATCGGTCCGCGTGAAAGCGCGGCCGGCGGACTGAGGTCGCCTCACCGCAGCCGCTGCACGTCCGTCGCCGACACCGGCGCCGCGCGATTGCCCCACTGGGTGCGGATGAACGTGACGACGGCCGCGGTGTCGGCGTCGTCGAGCACGTGCCCGAAGGGCGGCATGCCCCACGGCCTCGGGTTCCCGGCGGTGGCGGGCTGGAAGCCGCCGCTCAGCACCGCACGGATCACGTTGGCGGGCGGATCCATCACGACCGACCGGTTGCCGGCGAGCGCGGGATACGCACCGCGCGCGCCTTCGCCCCGCGGGCCATGGCAGCCCTCGCAGTGTTCGCGGTACAGCGCGCGGCCGCGGTCGGCGGTCGCCGGCGCCGGCGGCGCGGGGTCGCGCGTCGCGCGCGGGGCGGACTGCGGCAGGCTCTTCAGGAACACCGCCATTGCCCGCAGGTCGGCATCGCTCAGGTGCTGCGTGCCGCGGAACACGACCTCCGCCATCGGGCCGAGCGCCGATCCGCGCGCCGATACGCCGGTCTTCAGGAGATCGACGATGTGCTGCGTTTCCCAGTCCGCCACGCCCGCCTCGGCGGATGCTGCGAGCGACGGCGCGTACCACTTGTCGATCGGGCTGACGCCGCCGCTCATTTCCAGCGATCCGCTGGTTGCGCCGAACACGTTGCGGCCGCCGTGGCAGGCATTGCAGTGGCCCAGCCCGCGGACCAGGTAGCTGCCGCGGTTCCACTCGGCGGACTGCGCGCGATCGGCTTGGTACACGCCGGGCGTGAAGAAGAGCGCGCGCCAAACGGCGAGCGCGGCCTGCGTGTCGTACGGGAAGCGCAGCGCGTGCGCGCGATTCGGCTGCTCGACCGCGGGCAGCGTGCGCAGATAGGCGAAGAGCGCATCCGAGTCTTCGCGCGTGACGAGCGTGAAGTTGGTGTACGGGAACGCGGGCACGAGGAAGCGGCCGTCCTTCGATCGCCCGTTGTGCAGGGCGCGCCAGAAGTGCGACGCGGTCCAGCCCCCGATGCCGGTCTTCACGTCCGGCGTGATGTTGGAGCCGAACACGGTGCCGAACGGCGTCTCGATCGCGCGACCGCCGGCGTACGGCGCGCCGCCGCGCATCGTGTGGCAGGCGATGCAGTTGCCGGCGCGCGCGAGGTACGCGCCGCGCGCGACCTGCTCCGGCGTGGCCTGGAACCCGTCTCGCTCTTCGAGCGGCGATTCGTCGCGCAGGTTGAGCGCGGCGACGAGCGCGATCGCTGCGAGCAGCGCGACCGCGGCCCAGGCGAGCCAGGGCAGCGCGCGCTTCATCGTCAGCGCAGTCCGCTGCCGCACTCGAGCGGCAGCGGAAGGTCGGGTTGCGCCGCCGGCTTCGCGCCGGGCGGCACCGGGCGCGAAGCGAGCCAGACCGCGACGGCGCGCACGTCGTCGGAGGACAGCCGCTTCGCGATGTCGGCCATGCAGTCCGGCGCGGTCGCACGCCGGTTGCCGGTCTTCCATGCGCCGAGCTGGCCGATCACGTAGTCGGCCGGCAGCCCGAGCAGTCCGGGGATCGCCGGCAGCGCGCCCGCCAGGGCGTAGCCGTGGCACTGCGTGCACGCGGGCACGCGGTGCTGGATGTCGCCGCGCGTCGCCAGGGTTTCGCCCCGGCGCAGCACGCCTTCGCGTTCGGTCGTGGCGGGCGGCGGCGGATAGGGCACGTCGAGCGCGGCGAAGTGCTGCGCGATCTCGCGGAGGTAGTCGTCCGACAACTGCTCGACGAGGTAGCTCATGGCCGCGTTGTAGCGGCGACCGTCGCGGAAGTTGACGAGCTGGTTGAACAGATAGCTCGCCGGCTTGCCCGCGATGCGAGGCAGGTAGCCGACCGGGCTCGCGCGACCTTCCTTGCCATGGCACGGCGTGCACGCCTGCATGCGCTGCGCGATCGTGTCCGGAACGGTGTGCGTGGCCGTCTGTGCGGACGCCGGGCTCCCCAGCGCGAGCGCGGCCGCGCAGCCCGCAACGAGCGCGGTGCGAGCGAGCAGTCGGGCAGCGGAACGCCGGGTCTTCATGCCGGCGATGCTACCGAATGGTCTGCGGCGCCCCGGCGCCTGTCCGGGACCGAGATGCGGGGTGAACTGCACCTGGCCGCGACGAACCGGCGGAAAGCCGGGATGAACTGCAAATGCGCGCGTCGAAGGCGCGACGAACGCGTCTGCAGTTCACGCCGCGATCCGTGCAGTCCGTCGCAATCGGCTCGCGATGCGCGCGTCCGCTGCCTACAGTTCGTTTCATCGCAGCACGCCAATCAACGAACGAAAGGACCGAACCATGAAAGCGACTTCCACCCAGGTGCGCCTGACCTCCCTGCTGCTGGCCGTGCTGACGAGCGCCACGGTGCTCGGAGCGACCGTCGCCGGCATGCAGTCGAGCGGTACGGCGGCCCACGATGTCGTCGTGCTGGAGCACGTGACGGTCAGGCCGACCGCGGTGCAGTAACCGGCGCGCCCGTCCAGCCGATCGGCTGGCGCAGCGCCCGGTCCTGCCTGCGCCGCCGTGCGCGGACGGACTCAGCAAGAGCAACAGCCCGGCTTCGGCCGGGCTGTTTGCTTTCCAGGCGGCCGAGCCTGTCGCGGCCATCGACCATGTGGCACGCATCGCCGCGTGACGCTGCGGCCAGCACGGACGGTATGCTGCCCGCTCCCCGGCCTGCCTGATCGCGCGTCACCCGTGTCCGCCAACACCGCCGCCACCTCGGACGTCATCGACAGCTCCACCGCGTGGTGGCGCCTCGTCGCGACGCTCGCGATGGCGACGCTCGGCGGCATCGGCATGTGGTCCGTCGTCGTGGCGCTGCCGACCGTGCAGGCGGACTTCGGCGTCGATCGCGGCTCGGCTTCGTTCCCGTACACGCTGACCATGGTCGGCTTCGGGTTCGGCGGCATCCTGATGGGCCGGCTCACCGACCGCTACGGCGTGACGCGGCCGCTCATCGGGGCCACGTTCGCGCTCGCCGCCGGGTACGTCCTGGCGGGGCTGGCGCCGAGCCTCTTCATGTACGCGCTCGCGCAGGGCCTGCTGATCGGCTTCCTCGGCAGCTCGGCCACGTTCGGCCCGCTGCTCGCCGACATCTCGCACTGGTTCGAGCGGCGCCGCGGGCTCGCCGTGTCGATCGTCGCCTGCGGCAACTATCTTGCAGGCACCGTGTGGCCGCCGATCGTGCAGCACCTGATCGAGACGATCGGCTGGCGCCAGACGCACATCGCGATCGGCCTCGTCTGCCTGGTCACGATGTTGCCGCTGACCCTCGCGTTGCGTCGCCGCTCGCCGGCCGGTCACACGACCGCGGCCGCGCCGGCGGTGCGCGACACGCACGTGTCGCTCGGCGTGTCGCCGCGCGCGCTGCAGACGCTGCTGGTGATCGCCGGGTTGTCGTGCTGCGTGGCGATGGCGATGCCGCAGGTTCACATCGTCGCCTACTGCGGCGACCTCGGCTACGGCGCCGCGGCGGGCGCGCAGATGCTTTCGCTGATGCTCGGCTTCGGCATCGTCAGCCGGCTGGCGTCCGGCTGGATCGCCGATCACATCGGCGGCGTGCGCACGCTGCTGCTCGGCTCTTCGCTGCAGGCGATCGCGCTGCTGCTGTACCTGCCGTTCGACGGCCTGTTTTCCCTCTACGTGATTTCGGCGCTGTTCGGCCTGTTCCAGGGCGGCATCGTGCCGAGCTACGCGATCATCATCCGCGAGTTCTTCGCGCCGAAGGAAGCGGGCGCGCGCGTCGGCCTCGTCGTGATGGCCACGCTCTTCGGGATGGCGCTCGGCGGCTGGATGTCGGGCGAGGTGTTCGACCTCACCGGGTCGTACCGGGCCGCCTTCATCAACGGCATCGCGTGGAACCTGCTCAACCTGTCGATCGTGATCTGGCTGATGCGCCGGCCGACCGCGCCGGCGGTGCCGGCCTGATCCGGACGGGTCCGGCCGCGCGGGACGTTGCGCTTTACACCCTCGCGGCAAGGCGATAAGGTGACTTCATCCACGGACCGTGCGAAGGGCCTTTCATGTACCAGCGCATTCTTCTGGCGTACGACGGTTCCGAGTCCGGGCAGAAGGCGCTGCTCGGCTGTCATGAGGTCGCGCAGTGGAGCCAGGCCGAGCTCTACCTCATCGCGGTGATGCCGTCTCCGGCGGTCTACATCGCGGTCGACGGCGGCTTCTACGACAGCGGGCGCGACGAGGAAGACAAGCAGCGTTTCAAGGCCATCCTCGACGACGGCCTGCGGCGGCTGAAGGACGCCGGCCACGTCGCAAAGGGCGAGATGCTGGTCGGCGACGCCGTCCAGGAGATCACCGAGTACGCGAAGAAGATCGACGCCGACCTGATCGTCGTCGGGCACAAGCACCTTAAGGGCTGGGCCGCCCGCTGGTGGCGCGGATCGACTTCGGCGTCGTTGATCGAGCACTCGTCCTGCAACGTGCTGGTGGTGATCACGCAATAGGCGGCGCGGCGTTCGTCGCGGGGCCCGCCGCGGCAAGCCCCGCGCCGTCGTCAGTCGATCACTTCTTCTTCGGCGGGATGCAGAAGACGCACAGCTTGTTGCCGTCCAGGTCGCGGAAGTAGCCGCCATAGAAGCCGTCGCCGCGCGGCCCGGCCGGGCCTTCGTCCTTGCCGCCGAGCGCGAGCGCCTTCGCGTGGACCCGGTCGACCTTCTCGGTCGAGTCGACGACGAGGGAGACCATCGTGCCGTTGCCCACGGTCGCCGGCTTGCCGTCGAACGGTGTCAGCACGCCAAGGGTGGGCTTGTCCCACGACACGCCCCACATCGGCCCGCGCGGCAGATCGAGCAGCCGCTTGGCGCCGATCTCGGCGAGCAGGGCGTCGTAGAAGGCCGCGGCGCGCGGCAGGTCGTTGGTGCCGAGGGTGACGTATCCGATCACGGGTTCCCCTTTGTCGTCTTGTGGTGTGCCGACCGGCGAGTGTAGGCGACGGCCGGGGCAGGGAAGCATTGTCGACCGCGCGGGCGGCGGGTAACGTCGCCCGTCAGTCCGCCTCCGGAGACACGCATGACTCCCGCCGCGCGCAGCCTGCAGGTCTTCGGCATCTACCTCCTCGTGCTGGCCGTCGCGCTGGTGCTTGCGCCCGAATGTCCTGCTCGCCCTGTTCGGCATGCCGCCGACGGAGGAAGTGTGGATCCGTGTCCTGGGCCTGCTGGTCGGCATCGTCGGCGCGTACTACGTGATCATGGCGGCGCGATCGCTCTCGCCGCTGTACATGCCGACCGTGGTCGCGCGTGCATTCGCGTTCGTCCTGCTCAGCGCGTTCGCGCTGCTGCAGGTCGGGCCGCCGCAGCTGGCGCTCTTCGGCGTCGTCGACCTGCTCGGCGCGCTGTGGACGTGGAGGGCGCTGCGTGTCGAGCCGCGCGCCTGACCTCGCCGCGCGCGCCGCCGCTCCACGGCCCACCTGGCGGGACGCGCCGCTCCCGGCCCCGATCGCGGTCCTGGCCGGTCTGCTCCTCGTGCTGGCTCTCGGAGCGTTCTGGCCGATGTACCTCTCGAAGCCGTTTGCGGCGCTCGACCGGTACACGCACGCGCACGCGGCGGTCGGCCTCGCGTGGATGCTGCTGCTCGTCGCGCAACCGCTGGCAATACGCCGCGGCCGGTCGGCGCTGCACCGTGCGCTCGGGCGTGTCGCGGTCCTCGTCGCGTCCGCCTTCGTCGATCTCCGGCGTGCTGCTCGCCCACTTCCGCTTCGCGGCGATGGACGAGCAGACGCTCGTGAAGGAGGCATTCTTCCTCTATCTCCCGCTTCACACGGCCGTGCTGTTCGCGCTCGCGGCCGGCCTCGGATTCCACTATCGCCGCGCCACCGCGTTACACGCGCGCTTCATGGGAGCGACCGCGCTGCTGCTCATCGATCCCGTCGTCGTGCGGCTGCTCGTGTTCTACCTGCCGGCGCTGCCCGGCCAGACCACGTACCAGTTCATCACGTTCGGGCTGGCCGACGTTGCGTTCGTCGCGCTGGTGTTCTGGTTCCGCCCGACGGCGGTGAACGCGAGGCCGCTGTGGCTCTTCTTCGGCGCGATGCTGCTGGCGCATGCGCTGTGGTTCACGTTCGCACAGACGCCTGGCTGGCTCGCCTTCGCGCGCTGGTTCAGGGCCTTGCCGCTGACGTGACACGCCGCGGACCACGAGCGCGAGGATCGCGCCCGCGCGCAGGAGCGCGGAGGCGGCGGACGCCGTCGACTTCCGGCCGCTGTGGACTGGGGCCGGAACGCGAGTGGGTGCCGCGAGGTTTCAGCGGAGACCCTCAGGCGGGACGAACTGGAGCGGGCGCTGGCGGGCTCTCTTCGCCCGGCGCGGGCGTCGGCATGATCAGCTTCAGCACCCAGCAGCGGTTCGGCCGGTCCCGCAGGCGAAAGTCGCCGGAAGGCGCCGCGCTTGCCGTGTCTTCCGCGGTCTTCGGGGGGCACAGGTACTCGATCATGGGCTGGCGGTGACACGCGGGCTCAATCGGGCACAGCGAACACAGTTCAAGCAACATCGCCATGAGTGCCTCCGTTTCGATGCACTCGGGATGCCACTGACGACCGCCGAAGGGCGGTCCAGGGGAGAGAGCAGCGTGCGCTCGTCGCCGAAGCGACTGTCGAGCTCTCTGTATGGGTAGACGATCGGCGTTCGCTCAGGGCAAATCCCGATACATCGGCGCTCCATCGCGGTCGCTTCCTTTGCTAGAACGCTGACCTCGTCATCCGCAAGAGATCGTCGATGTTTCGCGCTGCACTTGCCGCCACGGCGCTGGCCCTGTCCGTGCCCGCGGCGGCCATGGAAATCCTGCAACTGACCAAGGGACCGAACGCGCGCTGGTCCGTGGGCGACAAATCCCAGCCGGCGGTCACCAGCGACGGTCGCCTCGGCGTCGTGCTGACCGTGCAGAAGTCGCCGAACAACGGCCAGGCGTACTACGTGGTTTCGTTCGAGACGAGGACCGGGCAGCCGGTCAATTTCAGCGCCCGCGTGTCTGACCGCCCGATGCAGCGCACGCACTTCGGCGCCCGGGCCGAGCCGGCGCGCCCGTACCAGTGGGGCGAGCACCTGCCGGCCGGGATCGGCACCGTCTACGTGATGGTCCGGCCGTCGAAGTAGCGAGCGCGGCGCCTACTTCGTCGACCGCTTGGGCTGGTCCTTCCGCACGGTCACCTTCTGGCCGCGCAGCGACGTCCCGCGCAGCGCGCGGATCGCGTCGTCGGCGATGGTGTCGGAAATCTCCACCAGCGAGAAGCGTTCCTCGATCTCGATTGCGCCGATCTCGCGCGCGCTCACCCCGGCCTCGTTCGCGATCGCGCCGACGATGTCCGCCGGCCGCAGGCCGACGTTGCGACCGGCACTGATGTACACGCGCACCATCGTCGGCGCGCCGTGCGACTTGCGCTTGCTGCCCGCGGCGGCGTGCATGCCGGCCGGCGCGGGCCGGCGCTCGTCGCCGCGCTCGGGAAGCCGTGCCGTGGTCGCCGCGCGCGTCCGGCGCGCGCTCCCGGTACTCCTTGCGCGGTCCCTTCGACCACGGTTCCTTGCGCGACAGGTCGATCGACGGGATGTGCTCCTCGTCGTGCGCCGCGTCCGCCTGCAGCGCCTTGTGCGCGAGCTTCACGGCCGCCGCCGCGACGTCCATCGGGTCGAACTCGCTCGCCAGCGCGTCGGTGACGACGCGGTAGCTGTCGAGCTCGCCTTCCTCGAGCGCCTCGCGCAGCGCGCCGCGCGTCATGTCGAGGCGCCGCGCGCGCACGTCCATCGGCGTCGGCACCGTCGCCACGTCGATCTTCTGCTTGGTCAGCTGCTCGATGTTGCGCAGCAGCCGGTGCTCGCGCGGCTCGGCCAGCGTGATCGCCACGCCTTCGCGGCCGGCGCGTCCCGTGCGGCCGATCCGGTGCACGTACGACTCGGGCGACGACGGCACGTTGAAGTTGACGACGTGCGACAGGTGCTCGACGTCGAGCCCGCGCGCGGCGACGTCGGTCGCCACCAGCAGGTCGACCGAGCCGGCCCGCACGCGCTTCATCACCCGGTCGCGCTGGTCCTGCGACAGGCCGCCGTGCAGCAGTTCCACCTGGTAGCCGCGTCCGCGCAGCTTCTCGGCCAGCTCGTCGACCTCGGTGCGGGTGCGCGCGAACACGAGCGCGAGCGCTGGCGATTCGAGGTCGAGCACGCGCCCGAGCGCCGCCACCTTGTGCGCGCGCTGCACGATGTACGCGGTCTGGCGCACCCTCGGCATCGTGCCCTTGGTCGCCTTCTCGCGCGCGATGAGCACGCGCACCGGGTCGCGCAGGTGCTTGTCGGCAATGGCCGCGATGCGCGGCGGCAGCGTCGCGGAGAACAGCGCCGTCTGCCGCTCGGCCGGCGTGGCGTCGAGGATCAGTTCGATGTCCTCGGCGAAGCCCATGTCCAGCATCTCGTCGGCCTCGTCGAGCACGACGGCGGCGAGCGCATCCACCTTCAGCGTGCCGCGGCGGATGTGATCGAGCGCGCGGCCCGGCGTGGCGACGACGGCGTGCACACCGCGCTTCAGCGCCTGCACCTGGCGCCCGAACTCGGCGCCGCCGTAGATCGGCAGCACCACGGCGCCGAGCTTGCCGCCGTAGCTGTGGAAGGCCTCCGCCACCTGGATCGCGAGTTCGCGCGTGGGGACCAGCACGAGCACGGCGGGCGCGCCCGTCTTGCGGTGCGCGGCCAGCGCGCGCTGCAGCAGCGGCAGCGCGAAGGCGGCCGTCTTGCCGGTGCCGGTCGCCGCCTGTCCCAGCAGGTCCTTGCCGGCGAGCAGCGGCGGGATCGACTGGCTCTGGATCGGCGTCGGCTCTTCGTAGCCGAGCCCGGTCAGCACCTCGACGAGATCTTTCGACAGGCCGAGTTCAACGAATGGAGAGTTCATCCGGCGAGCGTATCAGCCGCTTCCGGCCTGCCGGGGCCGGTGCCGCGCTCCCGGAGCCGCGGGCCCTGTTCCAGAGCAAACACCCGTGTCGCCGCCGGGCCGCGGCGGGTGGCCGGCTGACCTTGGTCAGCAAACCCGCCGCCCGCGTTGCTAGCCTGTGCCCCGTCTCCTCCCGGACACGCCTCCCCATGGCCAGCACCCTGCTGCTGTATTCCTCCGCCTACGGACTGTCGAAGAAGATCTGCGAACGCATCCAGGCGAGCCTGGCGAAGCGCGGAGCGCAGGCCGACGTCGCGCCGCTCGTGGGCCACGCGGTCGACCCGAAGGCGTATGACGCGATCGTGCTCGGCGTCAGCATCAAGCACGGCAAGCACCACCCGTCGGTGCTCGAGTTCATCCGCGCCAACAAGGCGCTGCTCGAGAGCAAGCCGAGCGCGCTCTTCTCGGTGAACCTGGTGGCGCGCAAGCCGGCGAAGAACACGCCGCAGACCAATCCGTACCTGAAGCGGCTGGTCGCGCAGTCGCCGTGGAAACCGAAGCTGCAGGGCGTGTTCGCGGGCGAGCTCGACTACTCGCGCTACGGCCCGGTCGACAAGCACATGATGCGGCTCGTCATGTGGATCAACAAGGGACCGACCGACTTCAACACCAAGGTGGAATTCACCGACTGGGACGAGGTCGAGCGGTTCGCCGGCAAGGTCGCGCAACTGACTGCCGGCGCCGACGTCGCGCTGCAACGGGCCGATGCGCTCGCTGCTTGACCGCCTCAACAACCCGCTGCACCTGCTGATTGCGCTCGCGTGCACGTGGCTGCTCGCGAGCAGCCCGTGGATCGGGCTGTACCACGCGCTGCCGGAAGAACCCGGCTGGCTCAACCTCGGCCACGTCGCGCTCGGGCTCGCGATGCTGCCGCTCGGGATCGTCTACCTCGCCGCGTGCACCGTCGGTGGGCGCTGGCGGCTCTACTTCCCGTGGGTGGCGGGGCAGTTCGGGACGATCGGCGCCGACCTGGCCGGCGTGTTCAGGGGCGAGCGTCCGGGCAGCGAGGGCGGAGGCCTGTTCGCCACGATCGAGGGCTTGCTGCTGCTCGCGCTGATCGCGGCGGCGGCGAGCGGCGCGCTGTGGTTCCTCGAGCGCGGCTCGGACGCCGCGGTGCTGTGGCGCGGCCATCACATCGTCGCGGCGCGCGCGTTCGCGGTCCTGATGGGACTGCACGTGCTGGCCGTGACGCTGCACCTGGTCGACCTGGTGCGCGACTGAGCCGGAGCGGAATCAGGCGGCTGCCTCGCTACTCCCGGTGTCATCCGCCGGCGGCGAGCTTGCGGTGCGAAGCCAGCGGAGAGGCGGCCAGCTTGCGCTTCGCCTGCGTGACCAGCGCGTGCCCGCGCGGATCGCCGGACGCGACGTAGGCCCGCCCGAGCCAGAAGTCCGCCTCGGCCGCAAACGCGCTATCGGGCGTCAGCGATGCTCGCCAATGGTCCTGCAACCTCTTCAGCAGCACCGTCGACTCCGCGATGCGACCGACTTCGAGCAGCGCGCGGCCGCGCGCGAGCGCCGCCTCGGGATTCAGGTCCCTGCGGAGCGGCAGTTTCAACCGCTCTTCGAGGATCGCGAGCGCTTCGCCTGCGTTTCCGCTGTCGAGCCTGGCGCGCGCGAGCGCCAGCGCGCCCCGGTTGCGGCATCGCGGGACCCCGGACTCCCCGTAGTCGCGGCAGCGCTCGAGGAGATCCTGCGCGGTTCGCGCCGCATCGTCGTACCGGCCGAGTTCCCGCTGCGCATAGCTGAGGCAGAGCAGCACCATGACTTCCGGGTACGTGAGGCGAGCGCCCGGCTGTTCCTGCCACGGGCGGAGCGCTTCCCTTGCGGCACGCTCCGCCTCGTCCTGCTTGCCCGAGTAATGGAGCAGGCACACGTCGCTCAACTCGATCGGGCGGGAGAGCTTCGCGCGCAAGACCGGATCGGCGACGGCCGCTGCGTTCTCGATGGCCTTGCCTCGATACTCCATTGCGGTCTCGACGTCCTTGAGGTGGACGGCCGAGTCCATCGCACGGGCGCCCCGGCGCATCAACTGCAACGACGGCGGCGGCTCGCGTGTCGCCGCCACGTCGTATGCCGCTCGAAGGAACCCCATGCTGGAGGAGTCTCCCATGCGGTCGTAGCACAGAGCGAGGGCGGCGTAAGTCCGCTCCATCTGGAGGCTCGCTTCGTCGTGGTGCGAACGCACGAACTCGAACGCCTGCCACAACCCAGCCGCGCCCTCCTGTGCGCGCTCCGTCCCGCACAGGTAGGCGTAATGCGCCGCTTCGAGGTTCCGGTACTCCTCCGAGGCGGAGTAGTTCTCCAGGCGTTGCCTGGCCTCGACCACTCCCTCCTCGATCATCTCCCTCGCCCGCTTGCGATCGCCGGCTTCGTCGACCAGCAGTGCATACGGCAGGAGCGCCCGGAGGTACGGATTGGTGCCTTCGCCGAACTGACGGGTGGCGACGTCGAGCGCCTCGCCCAGCGCGTCGAAGCGATTTGCCACCGTCGTGAACGCCGGGACCCCGAACTCTTCGCTCAGCACGTGCCGGTTGATCAGGGCGTCGATCAGCAGTTCCGCGCCGGCGGAACCCTTCGTCCGCAGGATCTCGATCGCGCGGACCAGGCGATGCGCGTCCTGCATCGACGCGATCAGCATGGGGTCCGCCACACGCACGTGGGCCTGCAGCAGATGCAGATCGTCGGCCGGCACGTCCGCGCCGGCATCTTCGATGGCCCGCCGGTACGCCCGCTCGGCCGCGATCATCTGGCCCCGGTTGCGGTAGGCCTCGCCGAGCGTCACGCGCAGGCGCAGCCGCTGTGCCGGCGAGCCGAAAAGACTCCGGTCGATGCGTTCCTCGATCGCGGCAAGCATGACGAGGTCGGCTTGCCGCGACTGCTGCGACGCGTAGGGATCCGCGTGCTTGATCAGTGAAAAGACGAACGTGTTGAGCGCTGTCGCTTCGGCCGCCTGCTCGCGGGCGATGGTCGCCTGCCAGAGGGCGAGGCCGGCGCCCGCACCCAGCGCGAGCACGATCGACGCGGCGGCCACGACCGGGATCCGGTGCCGCGCAGCGAACTTCCGCAGGCGATACGCGACGCTGTACGGGCGCGCCTCCACCGGCTGTCCAGCGAGGTAGCGCTCGATGTCGTCGGCCAGGGCGGCTGCGCTCGCGTAGCGCTCCTCGGGTTGGTTCTTCAGTGCGTTGAGAATGATGGCGTCGAGGTCGCCGTGCAACTCGTGCCCGCGGCGCCGGTCGCTCGCCGCGTCGCTCGGTCGGCGCAGGTCGCCCGCGAGGATCTCCTGCTCCAGCGCGTGCGGGGTGGTCGACCGGTACAGGCGCGTTCCGGTCGCGAGCTCGAAGAGCACGACGCCGAGCGCGTAGATGTCGAAGGACACAGTGACGGACGATCCGCGCAACTGCTCGGGCGCGGCATACGGAAGCGTCAGCGGGCGGCCGGCGACCTGCGTCAGCGCGGTCTGTTCCGCGGCGGCTTGCTCGCCTTCGATCAGCTTCGAAACGCCGAAGTCGAGCAACTTCGGTTGCCCGTCCGGCGTGACGAGGATGTTGCCCGGCTTGATGTCGCGATGAATGATGAGCCGCGAGTGCGCATAGGCCACGGCGCGCACGATCGGGAGGAAGAGCTGCAGCAGTGACCGCAGGTCGGGGCGCCGCTTGCTGCAGTAGGCGTCGATCGGTTCGCCTTCGACGTACTCGAGCGCGAGGAAGGGCCGGCCCTCGGCCGTCACCCCGGCGTCGTACAGCACGGCGATGTTGGGGTGCTGCAGGCGCGCGAGAATCGCGCCCTCGCGCGTGATGCGCTCGCTCAATCCGTGGTCAACCCACTCGGACCGCGGCAGCTTGAGCGCGGCGGTGCGGCGCATGACGTCGTCGGCGCGCTCCGCGAGCCACACCGACCCCATGCCGCCCTCGGCGAGCAGCCGTTCGAGGCGCCATGGGCCGACCTGGTGCCCAGGGTGGTCCGGATGAAGGGCGGCCAGCGCGTCCGAAGCCACGCGCGCGATGGCGATCGGGCGGTCGGAGTCTTGCGCGCTTGCGCTGGCCGACGCCTGTCCGATCAACTCGAACAGCACGGCCCGGACGTTTGTGGATTCCGCGGTCAGCCGTTCGAGCCAGGACGCGCGCTCACTCTCGTCGAGGTCGAGGCCCTGCTCCAGCAACCGATTGAGCCGGATCCAGTCGTCGACCGAGAGCGCAGGCCGGGCGCTTTTCATGGACGCATCGTCTCCGACCATCAAGACGCAATTCGGGTCGCGCTCGCGACACGCTCAGGACTTCAGTTCGACCGAGAGCAGCAGTTTGGCGCGCGCCAGGTCCCGGCTGACGGTGCGCGGGGTCACTCCGAGCGCCTCGGCGATCTCTCCATCGGTCATTCCGCCGAAGTAGCGCATCTCGACGACCCGACGCAGGCGCGGGTCCGACTTGTCGAGGACCTCGAGCGCGTCGTCGATCTGCTCGACCTCGCCGTCGGCGTCGGCGTTCGCCGATCGAGTCGGCCAGGTCCGTGTCCAGGCTGATGCGGGCCTGGTCGCCGCCGCGCCGCGCCGAACGGCGGCGCCGCGCGAAGTCGACGATGATCGCGCGCAACACCTGTGACACGTACGCGAGAAAGTTCACGCGACTCTCGATGTCGATGCGCTTCGCGCTGCGCAGGCGCAGATACGCCTCGTGCGCGAGTGAAGTGGCGTCGAGCAACGTGATCGGCCGGTTGTCCGCCAGCCGGGCGCGCGCCATCCGGTTGAGATCGTCGTAGAGCAGCGCGAAGAGTTCGTCGATCGCCGTTCGATCGTCCTTTGCGGCACGCCTCAACAGGATGGTGACGTCGCTCATCGGTGCATCCGATCTTTCGAAGTCCTCATCGCGACTGTGGGGCTCATTCTGAGCGAAGTCGACCGACGTCGGCGCACTACCGGTCGCGGGTGCCATCCCATGAATTTCCACGGCGATGTCCGATCTGCCCGCTCGGTTGCGTCTCTTCCATTAGGAGAGGGCCGCTTCCCGCCGGACCGAGCCGGCCGGGCGGCGAGTCGGAGCGACTCGTGCCGGCTTCCCGCTCACGTCACTTGCAGTTCCACGTACTCCGGGGAGACATCGTCAGAGTGCCGATGGTGCGGCAGGAAGAAATCTCAGCGCGTGCGAAAAGGTGCTGATCGATGGGGGTGCTCAACGCCTTCGCCGCGCGGTGATGGAGAGACGAGAAGGAGCGACCACGGCAGAAGCCCGGAACGCGATCAGCGAACCGGCGCATGACCGCGGACAACGGCCGCCATCGCCGGCGAAGCCCGGGACGCGATCAGTCAACCGGCGCAAGACCGGGGACGCCGGCCCCAATCGTGGCCGTTGTTCGCACTGCTTCCATCCGGAAGCATTCTGAGGAGCATGCGAGATGACAAGACAATCGAGGCAAGTGGCACTGGCTGCGATCGCGGCACCCTGCGCGGTCCTGCTGATGGGATGCGAAACCCTGGTGACATCGTTCGACACGCCGGTTGCAGTGGAGGAGCCGGGATACACGACCTCACGCGCCAGGGTCCTGGCCGAACTGCAGGAAGCGCAACGCCTGGGCCTGATCACCGTCGGCGAAGAGAGCATTCCGACGCTCACCCCCGAGCAGAGCCGCATGATCACCCTGGCGGGTGATGCAGCCGAGAAAGGCGCACCGGTCGCGGCCACGACCAAGTAGACCAACGCACCCTTGCGGGCGACGGCGAAAAAGAAGCCCGGCCGGAGCCGGGCTTCGAGTCACGCCGTTGTGTCGGTCAGAACGATTGCGGCAGGCCGATCACTGTCCCTTCGCGGCGCTTGTCGGCGCCCCCGTATTGCTTGCCCGTCTGCTGGTCGATCAGCACGGCCTGGACGGAGCCGACGTCCGCCGGCGCCGACGGTGTAGCCCAGCTTCGCGCAGCGCCATCGACAGGCGCTGCTGCGGCAGCGTCGGATCTCGACGGTCAGCGAAAGTGATGCCGGCGCCGGCCACCGAGATGCGCGGCGCATCGATCGCCTGCTGCAGCGCTCATCTTGTGGTCGATCAGGTTGATCGTGATGTTGACCACCGAGTTGATGATCGTCGCGCCGCCCGGCGATCCGTAGGCGAGGAACGGCTTGCCATCGGGCGTGAAGAGCATCGTCGGCGCCATGCTGCTGCGCGGGCGCTTGTTCGGCTGCACGTCGTTGTAGCCCTTTTCGCCGGTGATGAGGTTGGTGGTCGGCGTCGTGTTGAAGTCCGTCAGCTCGTTGTTCAGCAGGAAGCCGTGGTTGCGGAACGATGCCATCGGCTTCTTTTGTAGCCGGCGAACACGCCGATGCCGTAGCCAGATTCGATCGTGTTCGTGTACGAGACGACGTTGCCCCACTTGTCCACCACCGAGAAGTGCGTGGTCCCGTTTCTCCATGCTGATCCGGGTGCGGCCACCGCGCACGGCGCGCGCTCGGCGTCAGTGCCCGCGATCTCGTACGCGCGCGGGTCGCCGGCGTAACGGGTTGGGCATGCAGTCGCACCCCCGGCACGATGGCGTCACCGCGCATCGCCGAGGTAGTCGGTGTTGATCAGCCCCTTCGCCGGCACCGGCACGAAGTCGGCGTCGCCCATCCAGTCGGCGCGGTCGGCGAAGGCAGGCGCATCGCATCGGCCATCACGTTGAGCGTCTTCGACGCGCCGTAGCCGTAAGCCCTGGCTCGCGTCGCCGAGCGGGAAGCGCTCGAGCATCTTCAGGATCTGGATCACCGTCAGTGCGCCCGAGGACGGCGGCGCCATCGACTTGATGCGTGTAGCCGCGGTAGGTGCCTCTCGATCGGCTCGCGGATCGCCGGCCTGGTAGGCCTCGAGGTCCGCCAGCGTCATGCTGCCGCCCTTGCCGTTCGGGCGCCTGCGGTCGGGTCCACTTCTGGCCTTCGACGATGCCGAGCGCGATGTCGCAGCCCTTCGCCAGGTCATGACTTGTAGAAGCAGTCAGGACCGTGCGTCGCGATCAGGCGAAAGGTCTCGGCCAGCGGCTTGTTCGTGTACGATCGTTCCCGCCGGAGATCTTCCTGCCCGCCTGGGCAGAAGTACTCCGCCGACAGGGGCGAGTTCTTTGCCCGGCTGCGTAGGTCGTCTGCCCGCAGATTGGGCTGGTAACGAAGCGCGGCGTGCGGCGAAGCCCTTCGTCGGCCAGCTTGATCGCCGGCTGCAGCACCTGCGCCAGCGTCAGGCGGCCGTACTTCTCGATCGCCTTCGCCGTGCCTCGCACCATGCCCGGGACGCCAACGGCCACTCCCTGCTGCGATCGCGTGGTCGGTACGCCGACGAACATGGTCGCGCGTCGCTCCCGCCGGGCCTTTTCGCGCGAGTCGATCGTGATCGTCTCGCCCGTCTTCGTCGATGTGAATCATCATGAAGCCGCCGCCGCCGATGCCGGCCGATTGCGGCTCGACGACGTTCAGCGCATAGGCGATCGCCACCGCCGCGTCGATCGCGTTGCCGCCCTGCTCGAGGATCGCCGCGCCGGCTTCGGCGCCGTACGGATTGGCGACGGCGACCACGCCTTGCCGTTACGCGCGGCCGCTCCACGCCGGCGGCTTGCCTTTGGCCTGGGGCGGCAGCACGACCGACGACGACACGCCAGGTGTCACGTCGCCTTCGCTCCTCTTGCGCGAGGCTGGTCGCGCCGAACGCGAGCAGCACTGCAAACAGAACGCGCGACGGACGCCGCGGCGCAAATGGGGGTTGGGACATGCTCTTGCCTCCGTGGGTTCGAAATGGGTTTGTTCTTGCGCTGACTCGAAGGCGCGAAGCGCTTCGTGTCGGCGAGGTCGCCGTTGCAGCCTGACTTATCGATTCCTCCCGATCTGCCACTCTCGGCGGCGATCGGGCAAGTCGCGCTGTCAAGGTGAACGGCGCTTGTAGTGTGGCGCTGATGCGGCTGTCAATGCTGCATCGAAGCGAGACCGGTATGCGGGACTCGGCCGCCGCATGTCGGCAGGAAGGCCGGGTGCACCATGGTGCACCTATGATCCCGCGGCTGCACCAGCTTCGATCGAAGGACCACGCCCCGCGTCAACGCGGGGCGATCGCTCCCTGTTCCGGCCTGTCCGTGTTGCCGACGCGTTCCGGCCGCATCCAGGCCCGCATGGCAGGTCAGTCGTTGCCCATCGATTCATGCCGCGTCTGCAGCAACTCCCGCCATCCCGCGGGCAGGCGCGCCCTCAGCGCCGCGCTCAGTCGCACCTCGTTCTTCTGCCACCAGATGCCCGCGCGCCACGATCGCCAGGCCGATCAGCGTCAGCGCGAACGGGAACAGCAGGCTGTCCGCGAAGACCTTGCGGGCGAGGTGACCGAGGTAGGCGGCGATGCCGAGGCCGCCGAACACGGCGAACACGCGGCGGCCGAGCACCGCTCCCGCCGCGAGCAGCGCGACGTTGATCAGCAGGTAGACGAACTTGCCGAGCTCGGAGCTCGACTGCTGCATCGTCAGGCCGCTCCAGAACGCCAGCGTGCCGAACAGGTACAGCCAGAACGCGAAGTCGCGGCCCTGCGCGAACGACTCGCGCGCGCGGAAGTCGACCCAGATCGCGACGGCCAGCATGCCGAGCCCGAAGACCATCGAGAAGTCGCGGTAGTACTGCCACTCGTTCCAGCCCGGCCGGTCCGCGAACACGATCATGCGGGCCAGGTCCATGCTCATGTACCAGAGCGTCACGGCGAGCGGCATGACCATGAACGGATAGCGCAGGCGCCAGACGCCGATCACCGCGGCGACGAGCGTCGCGAACTCGAGCGTGATCCAGCGCCAGTCGATGTGGGTGTGGTACGCGCGGTAGTGCTCCGCCGCGCCGCCCGGCGGCCACCATCCCATGCCCGATTGAAACGCCCACGTCGCGAGCGGCACGAGCGCGATCGCGAGCGTGGCGAGAATGCCGGCGGGCAGCGGCAGCCCGCGCTGCGCGAGCGAGCGCGACGCGAGGACGCAGCCGATCGCGTAGCCGACCGCGATGCCGAACAGGGCCCAGGGACCGAAGCGCTCCCAGCCCAGGTTCATGAAGAGCGTCATCGCGCCGATCGCGATCATTCCGCCCAGGTAGTACAGGACGTGCGTGATCGAGAAACGCGGCGCCACATCGGGCGCCGCCGCGCGCCGCCCGCTCCAGGCCGACCAGAGCGGCGCCGCCTGGTCCTCGCGCAGCAGTCCCCGCGCGACGGCCCAGTCGAGATCCGCCTTCGTGATCCGCAGTCCGGTCATGACGCTCCCCTCGTGCCTGTTCGCCGTGTCGTTGCGCTAGTAGGAGCGCGTCGGGACCCTGTAGCGCAGTTCAGCGAATCCCGGCCCGATCGCGCGCGCGGACACGAGCTGCAGCGGCGGAAACGCGATGAAACGCGGCAGCAGCGGTTTGCCCCTGCCAAGCGTGACGGAGCCGACCTGCACGATGACCTCGTCGAGCCGCCCGGCGTCGTGGAACTGGCCCACGAGGTCGCCGCCGCCGACCAGCCAGACGTTCTTGCCGTCCGCCGCGGCCTGCATCGCGTCGTGCACCGGTCGCACGTCGCCGCGCACGAAACGGATGTCGGCGCCGCCGATGACCGGCAGCTCCCGATTGGAGAACACCCAGCACGGCTGCGTGTACGGCCAGTCCCCGGGCGCATCGCTGCCGGCCTTGATCACGTGGCGCAGCATCCAGCGATAGGTCGACGCCCCCATCGCCAGCGCGCCCACGTTCCGGATGAACTCCGGGTAGCTGGTGTCGTTGACGTCGCCCAGCTGGAACAGCCAGTCGAGCGAATCGTCCTCGGTCGCGATGAAGCCGTCGAGGCTGGACGCGGTGTAGTACTGCGTCGCCATCGCAGAGCCTGCCGCCTCAGGCCTTCGGCGCGGGGTGGATGTTGTCGACCCAGTGCACCTGCTCGGGCTGCTCGACGACCGGGATGTCGAGGTTGACGACGACCGGCTCCTGGCCGCTGCGCACGAGGACGCACGACAGCGGCGCGTCGTCGTTCGCGTTGATCTCCTGGTGCGGCACGTACGGCGGCACGTAGATGAAGTCGCCGGGCCCGGCCTCCGCGACGAACTCGAGCTGCTCGCCCCACCGCATCCGCGCGCGTCCGCTGACGACGTAGATCACGCTCTCCACCGGACCGTGGTGATGCGCGCCGGTCTTCGCCTTCGGATGGATCACCACGGTGCCTGCCCACAGCTTCTCGGCGCCGGTCCGCGCGTTGGTGATCGCGGCCGCGCGGTTCATGCCGGGCGTCTGCGGCGTGTTGACGTCGAGTTCGTGCACCGTGCACGACACGCACGCCGTCGAATTTCCACTTGCTGGAGGAATCGCTCATCGCCGTTCTCCCGTCCCGCTAGAGTCCGAATGCCTCGCCGAGCATGACCCTGTGCTGCGCATCGCGCGTCAGCGGCGCCCACGGCAGGTCGGTCGCGCCCGGGTCGATGCCCGCCTGCTTCAGCAGCGTCGTCACCTGCCCGCGGTGATGCGTCTGGTGATTGAACATCTGCATCACGCACAGCCAGCGTGGGCGCGTCATCTCGCGCCGGGCGACGCCGGAAAACCAGGTCAGCGGTCCGGCGAGCGCGGCGTCGTCGACCTGGGCCGCCCACGCGCCGATGTCGTCGTCCATCGCGCGGCGCGCGTCGAGCAACTGGCCGAAGTCGGCATAGAGGTCGACGCCGATCGCGCCCGTGGCGTAGGACTTGCCGTTGAAGCGGCCGAGCCACAGGCGATCGCCCCACAGGATGTGGTTCAGCGTCGAGTGGATCGAACCGAAGAACGCGCCCCGGTCGGCCTTGCGCTCGGTGTCGGTCAGTTTCGCCGCCGCTTCGTAGACGTTGCGGTTCATCCAGCCGTTGTAGGCGGCCATCGTCTGGCAGTACTCGGCATCGATCATGGTCGGTCCGCGGGGCGGCGAGGAAGCGCTGGCGGCACGAGTCTAGTACCCCGAAGCGCGCGCGAGGCGCTGCCTCGCAGCGGCACGATCGGCAGGAGATGCCAAACGGGTCCCGGCCGGGATCAGGCCCCGGCCGGCTTCGTCACTTCGATCACTCGGCGGGACGAGGGGAACACCCACAGCTGGTACATCGAGACCGCCCACATGAAGGCGAAGGCGAGCCCCATCAGCAGGCCGCTGGCGATCACCACCCACGCGAACGGGGGGTAGATCTTGGTGAAGTACCAGGAGCTGATGTCGACGACGAGCGCGGCGAACGGCGTCACGATCACGACGCTCTTGAGCCACACGGGACGCAGGGCGGCGTGGCTGAAGATGGTGCCGAGGATGAAGAAGACCATCGTGAGCCCGAACAGGTGGATGTGGGACACGCGCACCAGCGTGAAGATGCCGGTGCCGGTGTCGCGCTCGGTCATCTTGCGCAGGTTGTCGAAGTTGGTGAAGTTCACCAGGTGCGGGTTGCTGCCGTCGTGGCACGTCATGCAGCGCTTCTCGAACGTCGGCCGGATGCTGGCTTCATAGGCGTTGCGATCGGCGCCGTCGTGGACCCAGGCCAGGATGGGCCCGACTTCGTCGGCCGGCAGCATCGCGCGCATCGGGCCCTTGAGCGCCGTCTCCAGCCGCGAACTCGTGCCGCTGCCGCTGTAGGCGACGGCGATGTCCTGGACCTTGAGCACCAGTGGATTGCCGCCGGCCCGGCCGGCATAGGTGTGGTAGAGGTAGATGCCGCCGAACGAATAGGCGAGTCCGAGGACGAGCAGGACCGCCGTGTACAGCGCGCGCGTGCTCAGCGGCAGTTCGGAGTAGTGGGGGTAGAGCCGGTGCAGCGGGGCTTCACTCATGATCGATTTCCTCCCTGTGGCGGCCGGACGTCGTAACGCACGACCCGCGGTTCCATGGCATCGGTCGAGCGGCGCGCGAGGGCGCAAATGCGTCTGCGTGCGCGATGGTGTCCATGCTCTTTGGCTTCGCGTCCGATCCGGTCACCGGGCCGGGACCATCACGAAGACGAACGGCCGGGCCTTCTGGCGCGCGTAGTGGGCGGCGAGGCCGGAAACGTCCGCGTCGGTCAGCGAGCCCGACATCGCCGCCATCACGGAGTTGCGGCGCTCGCCACGTTGATAGGCCTGCAACGACTTCTGGAGGTACTCGGCGCGCTGAGCGGCGAGGGCGGGCGTGCGCGGGTCGGTGCTGTTGCCGTTGACGCCGTGGCAGCGGTCGCAGCGCTGCGCCCACTCGGCCAGCGTCAGCGGCTTCACGACCTTGGGCGGCCGCGGCTGCTGGGCCGCGTAGTACGCCGCCAGGTTGGCCATCGCCGCGTCGTTCAGCGTGGACGCCGCGAACTTCATCGTCTCGTCGGCGCGCGTGCCGTCCTTGTAGGCGCGCATCGCCGCGACGAAGTACTGCGCGTCCTGGCCGGCGAGGCTCGGGTTGGCCGGCGTTCGGCTGACCCCCAGCTCGCCGTGACAGCCGGCGCACGCGGCGCTCGCCGCCTTGCCAGCCGCCGCGTCGCCAGTCGCCGGCGTCTTTGCGGGCGCGGGCTTCTGCAGCGCGTAGTGCAGGGCCATGTTCTTCACGTCCGCATCGCTCGCCGATGTCGCGACCGACTTCATCATGTCGTCCTTGCGCTGGCCGCTCTTGTACGCGTTCATCGCGGCGATGAAGTACGCCGGATCGAGGCCCGCGAGGCTCGGCATGCCAGGCATGGAGCTCACGCCCGCTTCGCCGTGACAGCCGGCGCACGCGGACGCCGCGGCCTTGCCGGCCGCGGCCGGGTCGAGCGGCGCGGCCGTCTTGCTCGCGGCTTCCGCCGCCGCCGGGCCCGCGGGATCGAGGCTGGCGTAGTACGCGCTGATCTTGACCAGCGCGTCGTCATTGAGCACCTTCACCGCGCTCGCCATGGCCGGGTCGGTGACCGTCCCTGCCTGGTAGGCCTTGACCTTGGCGTAGAGGTACGAGGGCCGCTGGCCGGCGACGTGGGGCACGCCCTTGGTGGCACTGATGCCGTTCGCGCCGTGACAACGCGCGCACATGCCGTCCGCCGCGCGCCTGCCTTCGTCGATGTCGGCCGCCGTGGCGTAGGCGGGCTTCAGGTCGTCGAGCGCATCGGGCTTGCGCGCCTTGTCCGCGGCGCCGGCGACGCCGCACAGCATCCACAGCGCAGCGACGGCCACGGCTCCTGCCGCGCGGCCGCGCCGGACCCTGGAGACGGCCGGACGGCTCGTCGATGCGCTGTGCGATGTGACCATGGGGCTCCTCCTCACGGGACGTGGCAGCCCCGAAGTCGCTCGGGTCATCATCGTGGCGAGCGCGGACTCGTCGCAATACCTCCGGCGACGGTCCGGCGTGCCCTCCCACGGAGTACCCACACCGCGGACCGGATGCGCCAGGCAGGGCGCTGAAGTGGAAGCGGGCCGTGGCGTTGGCCGGTACCGCACGGGCCCCGCTGTGACACGCCACTCAACGCGTGGACGTCGCCGCTTCGAGGCCGAGTTCCCAGTACTGGCCGACCAGGTCCTTGCCGAACGAGTGGTGCGACTCCTTGGCAGTCAGCCGGAAGCCCCGGCTCTCATAGATGCGGCGGGCTGCCACGAGCACGTCGTTGGTCCACAGCGTCAGCGTCGAATAGCCCTTGTCTCGCGCGAAGGCGATGCACGCGTCGACCAGCGCGGCACCGATGCCCAGGCCGCGGGCCTGCGGCTCCACGTGCAGCATGCGGAGCTTGGCCACATCGGCGCTGGCGCGCACGCAGAACACGGCGCCGACCGGAGCTGCCGTCACGTTCGGCGATCCAGCCGCGCTCGCCGCTGGGGTCGAACTTGCGGATGAACTCGGCACCGATTTCGGCCAGAAGAGCCTCGAACGTGGCGTCCCAGCCGTATTCGCGTTCGTACAGCAGGGCCTGGCGATGGATGACCCAGCCGACATCGCCGATGCGGAGGTCGCGCAGTACAAAAGGAGTGTTTCCGTGCATTCGCATCGACCTACCTTGCCGGTCCGGCTCGTTCATGAGTGCCTGCGGTCGGGTCCGCGGCGCTTCGCGGCGTGACCGCCGGCGGCGCACCGACCGATCTCATGGAAGCTCTCGCGCAGCGCCGGCGAGCGCCCCGCGAATCAGCGCGTGCAGGCGATCGGCTTCCGCCGGCTCGAGGACGCGGGCGCGCGACGGATCGAGGTCGTCGAACGCGTACAGCGGAACGATGTGGACGTGCACGTGCGGCACCGAGAAGCCTTCGACCGCGACGCCGACGCGCTTCGCCGACATCGCGTCCCTGAGCGGCCCGGCAATGCGGGCCGTGGTCGCCCAGAGCGCCTGGTACGCGGCGGAGTCCAGGTCGAACAGGTAATCCGTGTGCCGCTTCGGTATCAGCACGAGGTGGCCCGGGTTGATGTGCTCGAGCGGAAAGAATGCGATGTGGTCGGCGTCCTCGTAGACGGTCCGCGCCGGCACCTGGCCCGCGATGATCTGGCAGAACACGCACGCGTTGGGATCGGCCATGGGAGTGGGCATTCGTGGGGGAAGTCGCCAGCTTAGCGGCGCCCGCGCGCCAGCGATGCCTGCCGCGCTTCGCGCTGCAGCACGCCCTTTCGCTCGTCCGGCCGCGCCGTGGTCGACCGGCTGCCCGGCGGGCGCAAACGGTGCTTCAATCGGCCCTTTCGCACCGGAGGTCGCCATGAACGCACCCGAGCCGATGAAGTCGCCGCTGCGCGCGCCATCGCACCTGATGACGAGCGGCGACTACCGCGACTCGCTGCGGCGCCTCCACCCGGTGGTCTACGTCGACGGCCGCCGCGTCGAGTCGGTCGCCGACGAGCCGGCGTTCGTGCCGGGCGTGCAGGCGCTCGGCGTGAGTTACGACTACGCGCTGGATCCGGCGCTCGCGCCGCTGATGCTGGCCGCGCAGAACGGCAAGGTCGTGCCGCGGATGCTCGCCGTCGACGAGTCGGCCGGCGACCTGCTGAACAAGCTCGAGGCCGTGCGCGTGCTGTGCCAGGAGACCGGATGCGCGCAGCGCTACCTGGCGCACGACGCGCTGAGTGCGCTCGCGCAGGTGTGCGCGCGCATCGACGACGCGCGCGGGACGACCGAGCACCGCGCGCGCTTCGCCGCGTACCTCGCGCACGTGCAGGCGAACGACCTCGCGCTCGGCATCGCGATGACCGACGCCAAGGGCGACCGCTCGCGCAAGCCCCACCAGCAGGCCAATCCGGACACGTACGTGCACATCGTCGAGCGCACCGCGAAAGGCGTGGTCATCTCCGGCACCAAGGCCATCGTCACCGGCGCGCCGTACATGCACGAGTTCCTCGTCATGCCCTGCCGCAACATGGGCGAGGACGACGCCGACTTCGCGATCTGCTGCGCGGTGCCGGTCGATGCCGAGGGCATCACGATCGTCGCGCGACCCGCGGGCCGCCCGGGCGAGAAGGTGGAGCACGGCGCGCCGATGTTCTCGCATCGCTACGGGCAGTCGACCGGTGTCGTGATCTTCGACCGCGTGCTGGTGCCGTGGGAGCGCGTGTTCTACGCGGGCGAGTGGGAACACTCGTCGACGCTGACCTACGACTACGCGACCCATCACCGCCACACCTGCATCGCCGCGCGCGCCGGCTTCGGCGACCTGCTGATCGGCGCCGGCGCGCTGATGTGCGAGGCGAACGGCTTCGATCCGGGCGCCAAGTCCGCGCTGCGCGAGCCGATGGTCGAGCTGATCAAGATCGTCGAGGGCTTCTATGCGTGCGGCGTGGCGGCGAGCGTGTATGGCACCCAGGATCCGTTGAGCGGCACGTTCATGCCGGATCCGGTGTTCGCCAACATCGGCAAGCTGCTGCTCGCCACGCAGATCTACGACATGCACCGGCTGGCGCACGAGGTGTCGGGCGGGCTGATCGTCACGCTGCCCGGCCCGGACGAAGACCACAATCCGGCGACCGCGGCAACGCTGGCCGACGTGCTGCGCGCAAGCCCGTCGGTGCCGTACGACAAGCGCATCGAGGTCGCGCGCTTCGTCGAGGACCTGACCGCGTCGTACCAGGGCGGGTGGTACTCGGTCATCAGCCTGCACGGCGGCGGTTCCCCGGCGGCGATGAAGCAGGAGATCTGGCGCAACTACCCGCTGGGCAACAAGGTCGAACTGGTCGAGCGCCTGCTCGACCGTGGCGTGCTCGCGCAGGATGGCCGACGGCCGATCACGCGCAACCGGCAGCCGGGACGGTGCTGCGACCAGGGATGCAGCGCGGCGGGGCAACCGGTGATGGTGCCGCTGCCGGTGCCCGTGGCGAAATCCTGAATCGGTCGCCGGCCTGTGCGGGCAGCACTGGGGCGAATGGCGGCGTAAGCAAATCTACGAGGGGCGGCGAGAGCTGACCCAGGCCCGGCCGAGAGGTCGTCCCGGATTCGCCTGCTAGCATCGAACCATGCATCGTTCTTTCGTCTTCTGGCTCGGCGTGATAGCCACAGTCGCAATCACGGCCGCTTGCGACAGCGCGAAGGCGCCTCCGGCCGCACCCCCGCCTCCCCAGGTCACCGTGATCACGGTGAAACCACAGACCGTCGTCATCAGGACCGTTCTTCCTGGCCGCACGGCGCCGACCGTGATCGCCGAGGTGCGCCCGCAGGTGACGGGCATCGTGCAGTCGCGCACGTTCAACGAAGGCGCCGAAGTCAAGGCGGGCGCCACGCTGTACAAGATCGACCCGGCGACGTACCAGACCGCGTACGAAAGTGCGCGCGCGTCGGTGGCGAAGGCCGAAGCGGCGGTGCAGACCGCGCGCCGCAATGTCGAGCGCAACAAGGAACTGGTCGCGATCAAGTTCGTCAGCCAGCAGGCCTACGACGACGCCGTGACGACGCTGCGTCAGAACGAGGCGGACCTCGCGTCCGCCAGGGCGGCGGCCGAAGCGGCGCGCATCAACCTGGGCTACACGAGCGTCGTCGCGCCCATCTCCGGGAGGGTCGGCAAGTCCACGGTCACGGCCGGTGCGCTCGTCACCGCCAACCAGCCGACACCGCTCGCCACGATCCAGCAGATGAACCCGATGTACGTCGATGTCACGCAATCCAGCAGCGAGGTGCTGCGCCTGCGCCGCGCGATGGCGAGCGGCGAGCTCAAGCGCGCCAGCAACGACGCCGCGCGCGTGACGCTGCAGCTGGAGGACGGCACGCCGTATTCGACGGAAGGCGTGCTGCAGTTCTCCGATGTGACCGTCGATGCGTCGACCGGTGCGATCACGCTGCGCGCGCTGTTCCCGAATCCCGACGGCGTGCTTCTGCCGAACATGTATGTACGCGCCGTCGTCGAGGAGGGCATGCGCGAGAACGCGATCCTGGTTCCGCAGCAGGCGGTGACGCGCGACCCCAAGGGGCAGGCGATCGCGATGGTGGTCGGCGCCGGCAACGCCGTCGAGGCCCGCACGCTGACGACGGCGCGCACGATCGGCACCGACTGGCTGGTCGATGCCGGCCTGAAGCCCGGCGACCGCGTGATCGTCGAAGGCCTGCAGCGGGCCCGGCCGGGTGCAACCGTGCAGCCGTTCGAGGCCGGCAAGCAGAACGAGGCGGCGCAGGCCGCGGCCGCAGGCGCGGCGCCGGCTCCATCGCAGGCGCCGGCTGCCGGGCCCGCCAAGTCGGGGCGCTGACCCCGCACGCAACGACCCGGCGGAGCCGACAGCGTGTCGCAATTCTTCATCGATCGACCCATCTTTGCGTGGGTCATCGCGCTGGTGATCATGCTGGCGGGGGCGCTGTCGATCCTCCGCCTGCCGATCGCCCAGTACCCGAACATCGCCCCGCCGACGATCACCATCAGCGCGACGTATCCGGGCGCTTCCGCCAAGACCGTGGAGGACACGGTCACCCAGATCATCGAGCAGCGCATGACCGGGCTCGACGGCCTGCGCTACATCACCTCGACCAGCGACAGCGCCGGTTCGGCGTCGATCGTCCTCACGTTCAATTCCGGCGTCGACCCCGACATCGCGCAGGTGCAGGTGCAGAACAAGCTGAAGCTCGCGGAGTCGCAGTTGCCGCAGGAGGTCCAGCAGCAGGGCGTCACGGTCGTGAAGTCGGTGCGCAACTTCATCATGGTCATCGGCTTCTATTCCGAAGACGGCTCGATGAACCGCACCGACATCGCCGACTACGTCGCCGCCAACGTGCAGGACGTGATGAGCCGCGTGCCGGGCGTGGGCGAGCTGACCTTGTTCGGCTCGCAGTACGCGATGCGCATCTGGCTCGATCCGAACAAGCTCTCGAGCTACCGGCTCACCCCGGCCGACGTCGCGGCCGCGCTCCGCGCACAGAATGTCCAGATCGCCGCGGGCCAGCTCGGCGGGCTGCCCGCCGTGCCGGGCCAGCAACTGAACGCGACCATCTCGGCGCAGGGCCGGCTGCAGACGCCCGCGCAGTTCGAGTCCGTCGTCCTGCGCACCGGCGCCTCCGGCGCGACCGTGCGGCTGCGCGACGTGGCGCGCGTCGAGCTGGGCGGCGAGAACTACGGCACCCTTTCCTTCTACAACGGCAAACCGTCGTCGGGCCTCGCGGTGCGGCTCGCCACCGGCGCCAACGCGCTCGCCACCGCCGATGCGGTGAAGGCGAAGGCCGCCGAACTGGAGCGCTTCTTCCCGGCGGGCCTGAAGGCGGTCGTCGCCTTCGACACGACGCCGTTCATCCGGCTGTCGATCAAGGAGGTGGTCAAGACCCTCCTGGAGGCCTTCGTGCTGGTCGTGCTGGTGATGTACCTGTTCCTGCAGAACCTGCGCGCGACGCTGATCCCGGCGATCGCGGTGCCGGTGGTGCTGCTCGGCACGTTCGGCGTCATGCAGGCCTTCGGTTTCTCGATCAATGTGCTGACGATGTTCGGCATCGTGCTGACCATCGGACTGCTGGTCGACGACGCGATCGTGGTCGTCGAGAACGTCGAGCGCCTCATGAGCGAGGAGGGCCTGTCGCCGAAGGAGGCCACCCGCAAGTCGATGGGCCAGATCACCGGCGCGCTGGTCGGCATCGCGCTCGTGCTGGCGGCCGTGTTCATCCCGATGGCGTTCTTCGGCGGCTCCACGGGCGTCATCTACCGCCAGTTCTCGATCACGATGGCCTCGGCGATGCTGCTGTCCGTCAGCGTCGCGCTGATCCTCTCGCCGGCGCTGTGCGCCACGCTGCTCAAGCCCGTCGAGAAGGGCTCGCACGGTGCCACCACCGGCTTCTTCGGCTGGTTCAATCGAACGTTCGATCGCGGCAGCGGCCTGTACCGGCGCATCGTCGGACGCATGCTCCAGCGCCCGGCGCCCTGGCTCGTGTCGTACGCGGTGATGATCGCGCTCGCGGTCTTCCTGCTGCTGCGGCTGCCGTCGTCCTTCCTGCCGGATGAGGACCAGGGCATCCTGTTCGCGCAGGTCGTGCTGCCGGCAGGCGCCACGCAGGAGCGCACGCTCAAGGTGCTGCGCGAAGTGGAGCGCCACTTCCTCGAGGACGAGAAGGACACGGTGCAGTCCCTCTTCACCGTCGCCGGCTTCTCCTTCTCCGGCAGCGGCCAGAACGCCGGCATCGCCTTCGTCCGCCTGCGCGACTGGAGCGAGCGGCCCGGCGCGCAGAACAGCGTGAAGGCGGTCGCCGCCCGGGCGATGGCGGCGTTCTCGAAGCTGCGCGATGCCATGGTGTTCGCGTTCGCGCCGCCGGCCGTGCTCGAACTCGGCGTGGCCAACGGCTTCGACATGTACCTGCAGGATCGGGCGGGCGCCGGCCACGAGGCGCTGATGGCGGCGCGCAACCAGTTGCTCGGCATGGCGGCGAAGGATCCCGCGCTGGTCGCGGTGCGCCCGAACGGGCAGGAAGACACGCCGCAGTTCAGCATCGAGGTCGACACGGTGCACGCCGGTGCGCTTGGACTCGCGATGGCGGACGTCAACGCAACGCTGTCGGCGGCGTGGGGCAGCGCCTACGTGAACGACTTCATCGACAAGGGCCGCGTGAAAAAGGTCTACATGCAGGCCGACGCGCCGTTCCGCATGGTTCCCGAAGACCTGGACAAGTGGTACGTGCGCAATAACCAGGGCGAGATGGTGCCGTTCTCCATGTTTGCGCAGGGCCGCTGGACCTTCGGCTCGCCCCGCCTGGAACGGTTCAACGGCGCGCCCGCGGTCCAGATCCAGGGCCAGGCCGCGCCGGGTCGCAGTTCCGGCGAAGCGATGAACGCAATGGAAACGCTGGCCGCGCAGCTGCCGCCCGGCTTTGGCGTCGCATGGACCGGCCTGTCGTACGAAGAGCGCCTGTCGGGCGCGCAGGCGCCGCTGCTGTACGGCCTGTCGATCCTCGTCGTGTTCCTGTGCCTGGCGGCGCTCTACGAGAGCTGGTCGATTCCGTTCGCCGTGCTGCTGATCGTGCCGCTCGGCGTGCTGGGCGCGCTGATCGCCGCCACCGGGCGCGGCCTGTCGGACGACGTGTACTTCCAGGTGGGCCTGCTGACGACGATCGGACTGTCGGCGAAGAACGCGATCCTGATCATCCAGTTCGCGCTGAAGCAGATGCGCGAGGGCGTGGAACTCGTGCCGGCGACGCTCGAGGCCGTGCGCCTGCGGCTGCGGCCGATCCTGATGACGTCCCTTGCATTCGGCGGCGGCGTGCTGCCGCTCGCGCTCGCGACCGGCGCCGGCTCGGGCAGCCAGAACGCCATCGGCACCGGCGTCTTCGGCGGCATGGTGGCGGCCACGTTCCTCGGCCTGCTCTTCGTGCCGCTGTTCTTCGTGGTCGTGACCCGGCTGGCGAACCGGCGGGCCGCGGCGAGCCGCGCGCCCGCCGTTACTCCAGCCGAGTGACGTGGCCCCGGTAGCAGCCGGCGCCGTACGCCCGGCACGGACGGCGCGCGCCTTCTGGGCGGACAACCTCCGATTGAACAGCGCCGCGCGGTTGGCTCAGCCCCGCACTTCCGACCAGCGCCGCTCGGCCTCCCGCCGGACGGCGGGCAACATCAGCAGGCGGATGGCGACGATTCCGAAGCGGGCCCAGCGCCAGTAGCGCAGGAACTTCGCGCGGGCCGCGGCATCGGTCGCGACGGCGCGGGTCTCCTGCGCGAGGCGCGTGACGTTTGGCGCGGTCTCGATGGCCTCGAGCGACCACGCGATCTTGACCACGCCGGGCTCCGCATAGCGGGCAAAGTCTTCCGGAGGGATCGCGACGAACTTGACGTCGGCGAGCCACGGCTGGCAGCGCGCGCCGCAGACCACCAGCCGGTCCCGCTCCTCGGCAAGCAAGCCCCAGCCCAGCTTTCGCGTCTCCTCGAGGAGCCCCTGGGGCAACCGCGGCGCGTGCGGGGCCGAGCGCATGAACCGCTCGCGAAGCCGGATGATGGTTCGGACCGATGTCAGCGACTGCATGTCGAAGCCGACGGCGGCGTCCAGCACGACCGTCGCCGGGGCGCGCACCGTCGTCTCGAATCGCTCGTGGATGTCGGGCTCGGGGATGAAGCGATCGAGCGGGGCCGCGCTCATCGCGTCTTCTCCTCGGTCTGGCGGTTCGCGGGAGATTAGCCGACGGGAGGCCGCAGCCTCGACGCCCGCGGCACGATCGGGCAAGCAGATCAACCGGGGACCGGCGCGGTGGCGGACCGGTTTGCCCGAGATCATCGGTACATGCCGCGGGCCTCCTACATTGAAGTCTCGAGCGCCCGCCAGGCGCTGTGTTGTTCCCGATGAGCGGGCTCTTCAACCTCTGCAGATACGGTTTCGTCCGCGTGCCCGCTGGCGTGCCGCCGGTCGCGGTGGCTGACCCGGAGGGCAACGCTCCGGCAACCCTTCGCTGATCGTCAGCGAGGCCCTCGCACCCATGGCTTCGACTCCGCACACCGAGCGTGCGGCGAGCGCTGGTTCACCGGCGAACCGCCGCCTCCTGAGGATCGCCGCACGCATCTCCGCTCTGGGCAAGCGGGTCATGCCGTGGGTGGGCCTCGCACTGTTCGCGCTTGCGCTCTGGTCGCTGCACGGGGCGCTGTCGGCTTACAGCTACCGCGAACTTGCCGCCGCACTGTCTTTGCTGTCCGGATATGCCATCGCGTCATCGATCGCCATGACGCTCGCCGGGTACGCGGTGCTCGTCGGCCTCGACGTGCTCGCGCTGCGCCACGTTCGGCAGACCGTTCCCCTGCGCAGCGCCGCCTTCGCCGCCCTGCTCTCGAGTGCGATCGGGAACAACGTCGGCAACACCCTGCTGACGGGCAGCGCCGTGCGCTTCTGGGTCTACACGGACGCCGGCCTGTCCGCGTGGCAGGTGGGCACGGTGGTTCTCTTCTGCAGCATCGGCTTCTGGGTCGGCTACTTCGCGCTCGCCGGCACGGTCTTCGTCGCGGCCCCGGTCTCCTTGCCGGTCGGGCTGCAGCTCGGTTTCGATGCCTCGCGTCCGCTCGGGATGCTGCTGCTGGCCGTCCTCGCCGGGTGGATGTGGCTGTGCGCGCGCGGTCGTCCATTCACCTTCGGGCCGTGGCGCATCGACGTGCCGTCGCTGGAGCTGACGCTCGGCCAGGTTGCCATCGAGTGCGCAGACCTGCTGCTGATGGCGGGTGCGCTTTATGTTCTGCTGCCGGCCGGCGCGGACATCGGGTTCGCGGCGTTCCTGTCCGTGTTCCTTGTCGCACTGGTCGCGGGCGCGGCGAGCCAGGTCCCGGGTGGCCTCGGGGTGTTCGAGGCGACGGTGATCGCGCTGCTTGTGCCGCGCATCGAGGCGCGCAGCCTGATCGCGGCGCTGCTCGCGTTCCGCGCAATCTACCTGCTGCTGCCGTTCCTCGTCGGCCTCGGAGCGGCCGGGGCCCGCGGCGGTGCCCAGCTCGCGCCGGGCGCGATCGCCTGGCTGCAGCGCGCTTCGCACTCGTTCACGCGGTTCGCGCCGACGCTCCTCGCGTCGATGGCTTTCGTCGCGGGCGCGGTGCTGCTCTTCTCGGGAGCGCTGCCCGCGGCCATCGGGCGGCTCGCCCTGGTGCAGCAGCTGTTCGATCTGCCGGTGATCGAGGCGTCGCACTTCCTCGCAAGCCTGGCCGGCGCGATGCTGCTCGTCGTCGCGCGGGGTCTGCAACGGCGACTGAACGCGGCGTGGTGGCTGGCCGTCGGGCTGCTGGCGGCGGGCGCGTTGCTGTCGCTTCTGAAGGGCTGGGACTTCGAGGAGGCGTTCGTGCTGTCCGCGGTCCTGCTGGCACTGCTGCCACTGCGTTCGCAGTTCTACCGGCGTTCGTCGCTCTTCGACACCGCGTTCTCGCCGGCGTGGCTCGTTTCGTGCGCGGTCGTGGTCGGCGGTTCCGCGTGGCTGATGCTGTTCGCCTACCGCGACGAGGCGATGGCCGCGCAGTCCTGGTGGCGGTTCGCATGGCAGGCCGAGGGTTCGCGCTCGCTGCGCGCGCTGATCGGCGCCGTCGCGCTGCTGGTCGTGTTTGCGCTGCGCCGGCTGATCCGCCCCGCGGCCACCGCCAGGCCCGCAACGCCGCAGGCGCAGATCGAGCGCGCGCGCCCGATCGTGGAACGCTGTCCCAGGACCTACGCCAACCTGGTCTATCGCGGCGACAAGGCGCTGCTGTTCAGCGATGCCGACGACGCGTTCCTGATGTACGGACGCCTGGGCCGCAGCTGGGTCGCCATGGGGGAGCCGGTCGGCGCCGAGGCCAGCGTGCGGGAGCTCGCCTGGCGCTTTGCGGAACTCGTCGACCGGCACGATGGCTGGTGCGTGTTCTTCGAGGTGCGTCCGCAGCGCCGGCAGTTGTGCGCGGAACTGGGCCTGGCGCTGACGCCGCTCGGCGAGGAGGCGCGCGTCGACCTGCGCGGATTCACGCTCGATGCGCCGGCGCACCGGGACCTGCGGCAGGCGTGCGCGAAGCTGGGGCGCCTCGGCCTGCAGTTCGAGATCGTGGAGCGGGATGGCGTCGCCGCGCTGCTGCCGACCCTCGACGCGATCTCCCGCGCGTGGCTGGAGCGCAAGGCGACGAGCGAGAAAGGCTTCTCGAACGCGTCGTTCGACGCGGCGTACCTCAGCCGATTCCCCGTGGCCATCGTGAGGAACGGTGACGACGTGGTCGCGTTCGCCAACCTGTGGCTCGGCGCCGGACGGGAGGAGTTGTCCGTCGACCTGATGCGGCATCGTCCGGAGGCGCCCAACGGGACCATGGATCTGCTCTTCTCGAGCCTGTTCACATGGGGGCGCGACCACGGCTACCACTGGTTCAACTTCGGCATGGCCCCGCTCGCCGGCCTGGAGGTGCGCGCTGAGGCGGCAGTGTGGCCCCGGGTCGGCGCCTTCATCTACCAGCACGCCGAGCACTTCTACAACTTCGAGGGCCTGCGGCGCTACAAGGCGAAGTTCGGTCCTGTGTGGACCCCGCTTTACCTTGCCTCGCCCGGCGGGCTGGCCCTGGCCCCGGTGCTGCTCGACGTCACGGCGCTGATCGCGGGGGGCTTTGGCGGCATCGTCACCAAGCGCCGCGCGCGTGCCCGATGAAGCGAATCTTCAGTCCCTTCGTGCTGTCGCTCACCGCGATCCTCGGCGGCGGCTATGCCTATGCGGCGTGGCGGCTGACCGAGCCTGGCGTGGCCCGGCTCGCGCTCGCGCTGCCGTTCGCGCTCGTCTGGCTGGTGCCCGTCGTCTACTGGGTCTTCGGGCGGGAGAACCACCGTCGAGCCGACGACCTGCTGCACGCCGCGAGCTACCTGTGCATGGGCTGGCTCACGTATGTGCTGGTGCTCGGCTTGCTGCGCGATGCCCTGCTGGTGGCCGGCGCGCTGGCCGGCGGTGCGCTGGAGACGCTGGTGGCCCAGTGGGGCGTGGCCGCGGTCTGGTGGGGTTCGCTCGTCGCGCTCGCCGCCGGCATGCTTGCCGCCGCCCGCGGTCCGCAGGTGCGACGAGTCGACATCCTGATCGACCGCCTGCCTGCGGCGTTCGAAGGCTTCACCATCGCGCAGATCAGCGACCTGCACGTGGGACCGACCATCGGCGCCGCCTACGTGCGCCGCGTCGTGGAAATCGCCAACGGGCTTGCGCCGGACCTCGTGGCGCTGACGGGCGACATCGTCGACGGGTCGGTGCAGCGGCTGTCGACCGCGGTCGAGGCCCTCGCGCGACTGCGTGCACGCGACGGCGTGTTGCTCGCGCTCGGCAATCACGACTACTACTCGGGTGCGAAGGCGTGGACGGCGCACTTCGAGCGACTCGGCATCCGGGTTCTGCGCAACGAGTACTGCGTGCTGCGGCGGGGCGATGCACGGCTTGTCGTCGGCGGCGTCACCGATCCGGCCGGGCAGTTCGAGGTGCCGCCGGAACTGCCACGGCCGGAGCTTGCGAGTGGACCGGCGCACACCGATGCGCCCCGGATCCTGCTCGCGCACAACCCCCGGCTTGCGCCGCTGGCCGAACGCGCTGGTTTCGACCTGCAGTTGTCGGGCCACACGCACGCCGGACAGTTCTTCCCGTGGACGCTCGCGGTGCGGCTGGTGCATGCGCCGCACGTGGAAGGGCTGTCGAGACAGGGGCGGACGTGGGTCTACGTCAATGCGGGCACCGGGACCTGGGGTCCGCCGGTCCGGCTCGGCACCCGGCCGGAGCTCACGCTGGTGCGGCTGACCGCCGGCGGGCTGCCGGTGCGCGACGACGACTGATCGTGCGAAGTACGCGCGCCACGGCGCGGTCGATGGCGGGATAGCGGCTGGTCCGCTCCATGCGGGCCCGGTTCTCAGCTCGCGTCCTGGCCCAGGAACCGCTCAGCGAGCCGCGTCCAGTACGCCGCGCCGACCGTCAGGTTGGCGTCGTCGAAGTCGTACTTCGCGTTGTGCACCATCGGGCTGTGCTCGCCGTTGCCGAGCCGCAGGAAGCAGCCCGGCTTGTGCTGCAGGTAGTACGCGAAGTCCTCGCTGCCGGTGGTCGGGCCCCACGGGAAGACCACGCGCTGGGGACCGACGAGTTCCTCGGCCACCTGCCGCGCGAACTCGGTCTCGGCCGCGGTGTTGACCACCACCGGATAGCCTCTCTCGTAGGCGATCTCGACGCTGCCGCCGTAGCTCATCACCTGCGCGTTGACGAGCTCGACGATGCGCTGCTCGAGCCTCGCGCGCACGCCTTCGTCGAACGAGCGGATCGACAGCTCCATCGTCGCCGACTCGGGGATCACGTTGTTCGCCGTGCCCGCGTGCACCGTGCCGATCGTGACGATCGCCGTCTGCGTCGGGTCGATGTTGCGCGACACCACGGTCTGCAGCGCCATGATCACGCTGCCCGCGATCACCACCGGGTCCACCGTCATGTGCGGCCGGGCCGCGTGGCCGCCGCGGCCGCGAATCGTGATCTTTGCGCTGTCGGAGGCCGACATGAACGGCCCCGCGCCGAACAGGAACGTGCCTGTCGGCACGCCCGGATGGTTGTGCATGCCGAAGATGGCGTCGCACGGGAAGCGCTCGAACAGTCCGTCCGCGATCATCTGCTGCGCGCCGCTGTCCTTGCCCGCTTCCTCGGCCGGCTGGAACACGAGGTGCACGGTGCCGGAGAAATTGCGCGTCTTCGCGATCCGCTGCGCGGCGCCGAGCAGCATGGTCGTGTGGCCGTCGTGGCCGCACGCGTGCATCACGCCCGCGACTTCGCTCGCCCACGGCTTGCCGCTCTCCTCGATGATCGGCAGCGCGTCGATGTCGGCGCGGATCGCGATCGCGCGCTTCCCGTCGCCGACCTTCAGAGTGCCGACCACGCCGTGGCCGCCGACGTGGCGGGTGACGTTCCAGCCCCAGCCCTCGAGGCGCGCGGCGACGAGTTCGGACGTCGCCGACTCGCGGAACGACAGCTCCGGATTGCGGTGCAGCTGGTGGCGCGTGGCGCGCAGCGACTCGGCGGCGTCGAGCAGGTCGGTGAGCTGGCAGTGCGGGGTGTAGCGGGCGTTCATCAGGGTCCTCCGGTGGCAGGACGGCAGTATCCCGCAAGCCTGCGTTGACCGCACGGGACCTGAAGTGTTACTTTCGTAATACCAAGCTGGGAGCACGGATGACGACACCGACCACGATCAAGCTGCCCGACGAATTGAAGGAACGGATCGCACCGCTCGCCGATGCGGCCGGGAAGACACCTCACGCGTGGATGGTGGAAGCCCTGGAGCGCCAAGCCGACCTTGCTGAAGCACGCGAGGCGTTCATCCAGGACGCTGAGGCGTCCGCCGCGGAGGTGGATGCGGGCGGTGCCCTGTATGCCGCGGAAGACGTCGCGTCATACCTGTTCGCGCGCGCCGCCGGCAAGCGGCCCACTGCGCGCCCGAAGGCGCTGCCGCGCGGGCCGGCCAAGGCCGCGGCCAAGGTCGCGGCCAGAACGCGATCCGCACGCGGCCGTGCGTGACGCGCCATGGCGAGCGTCACCTTCACCGCGCGCGCGCTGAGTGACCTCGACCGCCTGTTCGACTTCCTTGCAGAACACGATCCCGGCGCCGCTGAACGCGCGGCGCACGCCATCGTCGATGCCACGCGGATCCTGCGCGATCACCCGTTGATCGGGCGCCCGGTGCGGGGCGATATCCGTGAACTCGTGATTTCCTCGGGCCGCACCGGGTACGTTGCGCTCTATCGGCTGAAGAACGGCAATGCCCGCGTCGAAATCCTGACCATCCGGCACCAACGCGAGGCCGGGTACCGCGAGTGATCGCGGGCGGACGCTACGACGCCTGCTTCGGCGTGTTGCCCGCGCCGAGATCCCAGTACAGCCCGGTCATCACCGCTGAGCGCCTCGCGCAGCACCTCGGGCGGCAGGTGCTCGTTCGGCGCGTGCTGCGAGCAGCCCGGATACGAGTGCGGCACCCACACCGTGCGCAGGCCGAGCACGTCGGTGAAGATGTCGTTGGGCAGCGAGCCGCCCAGGTTCGGCAGCAGCGCGGGCTTCTTGCCGCTGGTGCGTGCGAGCGACGCCATCGCCCACTGGCACCCACGGGTCCTCGGGATCGATGCGCGTCGCGTGGAACATCTCCTCGCGCGTCGCGGCGATCTTCACCATCGGGAAGCCCTGGCGGTCGAGGTGGCGGCGCAGCGCCGGCAGGATCTGCGCCTCGTCGATGCCGACGACGAAGCGCAGCTGGCAGCGCGCCCACGCGCGCGGCGGGATCGCGTTGACCGGTGTCTCCGGGTTGCCGGTCTTGTACGCGAGCACTTCGAACGAGCACCAGCCGAACACGCGCTCGGCGGGCGACAGGCCCGGCTCGCCCCACCACGGCTCGATCGCCGGGCCGTCGGCGCCGCCGTCGACTTCGCAGTCGGCGAGCGCGCGGCGCACGGACGCGGGCAACTCGCTCGGCACCCACTCGGGCACGCGGATCTGCCCGGTCGGCCCCGCGATGCTGGCGATCGCGTGCGCGAGTTGCAGGCCGGGGTTGGAGATCAGCCCACCCCAGTTGCCGGAGTGCGCTCCGCCCTTGCGCGCCTCGATCGTCAGGTCGAAGTTGAAGCTGCCGCGCGAGCCGAGGAAGATCGTCGGCCGGTCGGCGCGCAGGCGCGGGCCATCGGAGGCGATCAGCAGGTCGGCCTTGAAGAGTTCGCTGTTCTGCGCGCACACCTCGCGCAGGCCCGGCGAGCCGGTCTCCTCGCCCATCTCGATCAGCATCTTCGAGTTGAAGCCGAGGCGGCCGCGCTCGGCGAGCACGTTGGCCATCGCCTGCATGTTGACCGAGTGCTGGCCCTTGTTGTCGGCGATGCCGCGCCCGTACCAGCGGCCGTCGCGCTCGGTCAGCGTCCACGGCGACAGGCCCTCGAGCCACTCGGGCTCGAGCCCGCGGATCACGTCGCCGTGGCCGTAGCCGAACACCGTCGGCAGCTTCGGGTCCTCGATGCGCTGCGCGTACAGGAACGGGCCCTTGCCCTTCGGGTTGGGCAGCGTGCGGCACTCGAAGCCCATCGCCTCGAACGCGGGCTGCAGTTCCTCGTGCAGGTACTGCGCCAGCACCGGCGCGCGGTCGGGGTTCTGGCTCTCGGTCGGAATGGCGATCCGGCGCGCGAGGAGGGCCTTGAATTCGCCCGAGTCGAATTGTTTCTCGGAGCGGGTGATGGCGGCGGTGCGGGTCATGTGGCCCTCCTCGATGCGTCGTTGTCTCGTTCGGTCAGTGTTCGCATTCGCGCGCGTTCAGGCGGCCAGTGCCTGTCGGCGGCGGATACAGGTGGCACGCCACCGCGCCCTCCGGGCCGCGGAGCAGTTCGGGCACCTGCGTGCCGCAGTGGGCCATCCGCCGCGCACAGCGCGGATGGAACGGGCAGCCCGGCGGCGGATTGAGCGGATCGGGAAACGCCAGCCCGAGCCCGATGTCCGGCACGCCGAGCCCCGGCTCCGGCGTCAGCACCGACGCCAGCAGCGCCTGCGTGTACGGGTGGCGCGGCGCGCGGAACAGCCGCTCGGTGTCGGCCTGCTCGACGACCCGGCCGAGGTACATCACCGCGACCTGCGTGGCGATGTGCTCGACCACCGCGAGGTTGTGGCTGATGAAGACGTAGGTCAGGCCGAAGTCGCGCCGCAGGTCCATCAGCAGGTTCAGGATCTGCGCCTGCACCGAGACGTCGAGCGCCGACGTCGGCTCGTCGCAGATGACGATCTCGGGCTGCATCACCAGCGCGCGCGCGATCGCGACGCGCTGGCGCTGGCCGCCGGACAGCTGCCCCGGCGTGTTGTCGGCGTAGCGCGCCGGCAGGCCGACGCGCTCCAGCATCTCGATCGACCTGGCGCGCCGCTCGGCCGCCGTGCCGATGCCGTGCACGTCGAGCGGCAGCGCGACGATCGACGCGATGCCGCGGCGCGGGTTCAGCGACGAGTACGGGTCCTGGAACACCGGCTGCACGCGCCGCGCGACCGCCTTGCGGCCGAGCGCGGTGACGTCCTCGCCGTCGAGCGCGATGCGGCCGCTCGTCGGCGCGAGCAGTCCCAGCAGCATCCGCGCCAGCGTCGACTTGCCGCAGCCGGACTCGCCGACGATGCCGAGCACGTCGCCGCGCCGGATCTCGAGATCGACGCCGTTGACGGCGTGCAGCGTGCGGCCCTTGCGGAAGAAGGTCGCGCCGAGCGAGAACGTGCGCGTCACCGCGCGCGCCTCCATCAGCGGCGTCGACGCGGTCATGGCGGCGGCTCACGTCGGCAGCTCCTCGTGGATGCACCGCCAGTGATGTTCACCCCGGCTGCGCAGCGGCACCGCGCCGGCGCACTCGGGCCGCGCATACGCGCAGCGCTCGCGGAAGCCGCAGCCGCGGATCTCGCCGACCAGCGACGGCACCACGCCGGGGATCGTGCCGAGCCGGCCGCCGCGCGCGGTGCGCCCCGGCACCGGGATGCAGCTGAGCAGCCCGCGCGTGTAGGGATGGCGCGGGGACGCGAACACGCGCTCGGCCGTGCCTTCCTCGACGATCTCGCCGGCGTACATCACCGCCACGCGGTGGGCGATGCGCGCGACGACGCCGAGGTCGTGCGTGATCAGCACCATCGCGATGCCGAGGTCCTTCTGCAGGTCGGCGAGCAGCCGCAGGATCTGCGCCTGGATCGTGACGTCGAGCGCGGTGGTCGGCTCGTCGGCGATCAGCAGCTCCGGGCCGCACATCAGCGCCATCGCGATCATCACGCGCTGGCGCAGCCCGCCGGAGAGCTGGTGCGGATACTGCCCCAGCCGCTCGGCCGCCGACGCGATGCCCACCTTGCCGAGCAGCTCGATCGGCGCGCTCGCGCGCCTTGGCCGCGCCGCCGCCGCGGTGGCGCAGATAGCCCTCCATCAGCTGGTTGCCGATCGTGTAGGCCGGGTTCAGCGCGGTCATCGGCTCCTGGAAGATCATCGCCATGCGGTTGCCGCGCAGCGCGTTGACGCGCCTGGCCGACGCCTTCAGCAGGTCCTCGCCGAGCAGCGCGAGCTTCGTCGCCCGCCGCTTCGCCGCGCGCGGCAGCAGGCCCATCACCGCCAGCGCCGTGATCGACTTGCCGCAGCCGGACTCGCCGACCAGGCACAGCGTCTCGCCGCGCTTCACCTGGAACGACACGTCGCGCACCGCGCGCAGCGGGCCGCGCGGCGTGGCGATGTCGACGCCGAGGCCCTCGACCTCGAGGACGACGTCGCCGGACTCGGCTTCAGCACTGCGCTCATGCGCGTCCTTCGGGCGCCAGCATGTCGCGCAGGCCGTCGCCGGCAGGTTGATCGCGAAGACCAGCGATCGCCAGCGCGCGCGCCGGGCAGCGCGATCAGCCAGAACGAGAAGAACATGTACGCCTTGGCCTCGGAGATCATCAGCCCCCAGGACGGCAGCGGCGGCTGCACGCCGAGGCCGAGGAAGGACAGCGCGGCTTCGAGCAGGATCGCGCTCGCCACCTCCAGCGTGGCGACGACGATCAGGTGCGGCATCACGTTGGGCAGCACTTCGCCGAGCAGCACGCGCGCGCGTCGACGCGCCCGCCGCCTGCGCGGCGGCGACGTAGTCGAGCGAGCGCACCTGCTGCGTGGCGCTGCGCATCACGACCGCGAAGCGGTCCCACTTCAGCAGGCCCAGCACCATGATCACGACCCACAGCGAGCCGCCGACCAGCGCCACGGTGGCGAGCGCGACCAGGATCACCGGCATCGACAGCCGCGTGGTGACCATGAAGCTCACCAGCATGTCGGTCCTGCCGCCGAAGTAGCCGGCGAGCATGCCCATCGTGGTGCCGATCAGCCCCGAGATGATCGCCACCGAGACGCCGATCAGCAGCGAGATGCGCGCGCCGTAGATCAGCCGCGACAGGTAGTCGCGCCCGAGCGGGTCGGTGCCGAGCGGGTGCAGCCACGAGCCCTGCTCGTACCAGAACGGCGGCACGTTGCGGTTGGCGAGGTCCTGCGCGTACGGGTCGTACGGCGCGATCCACGGGGCGGCGAGCGCGATGAACACGATCGCGAGCAGCAGCGCGCCGCCGACCACGACCGCCTTGTTCTTCCACACGCGGCGCCAGAGGCCGGGCGCGGCGATCACCGTGCCGCCGGGTTCGACGCCCGCTGCTGACGCGGCTGACGGCTGCTGGACATGATCAGGCGACCCGGATGCGCGGATCGAGCCACGCGTTGGCGATGTCGGAGGCGAGCGTCAGCACGACGTAGATCACCGACAGCAGCAGCACGATGCTCTGCATCACCGGGAAGTCCTTGTAGGTGATGCTCTGGTAGGCGAGGTAGCCGAGGCCGTCGAGCGCGAAGATCGTCTCGATCACCACCGAGCCGCCGAGCAGGAAGCCGAGCTGCACGGCCGCCAGCGCCACCACCGGCACCACGGCGTTGCGCAGCGCGTGCTTGAAGATCACCTTGCTCGCCGGCAGCCCCTTGGCGCGCGCGGTGCGGATGTAGTCGGCCTCCAGCACCTCGATCATGCCCGGCGCGGATCAGCCGCATGAACGCCGGCGCCGCGTAGTAGCCGAGCGCGATCGTCGGCATCACGAAGTGCTGCCAGGTGCCGCTGCCGGACACCGGCAGCCAGCGCAGCGAGATCGAGAACAGCATGATCAGCAGCAGCGCGAAGAAGAAGTTCGGCAGCGCCTGCCCGAGCACCGCCAGCGCGAGGCACAGCCGGTCGATCCAGCTGTTGCGGTAGACCGCGGCCATCACGCCGAGCGGGATCGAGATCGCGAGCGCGAAGGCGAGCGCGAGCAGCGCCCAGCACCATCGTCGTCTCGAGCTTCGCGAAGATCAGCGGCGCGGCCGCCGTCTTGAAGTAGATCGACTCGCCGAAGTCGCCGCGCGAGCGTCTTGCCGAGCCATTCGACGTACTGCACCGGCAGCGGCCGGTCGAAGCCGTAGGTCTTGCGGATCAGCTCGATGTCTTCGGACCGCGCGCCTTCGCCCGCGATCGCGATGGCCGGGTCGCCCGACAGGCGCAGCAGCAGGAAGGCGATCATCGACACGGCCAGCGCAACGGCAATCGCCAGCCCCAGCCGTTTCAGGATGTACCCGCCCACCTCCGCGCCTGCCCGGCCTGCTGCCTAGTTCACCAACCCGGTCACTTCCAGGTCATCTCCCACAGGCGGACCATCTCGTCCGGATAGGCCGTGAAGTTCAGTTCCTTGCTCGCCACGTAGTACACCGGCAGCGACCACAGCGGCACCGAGTACGAGTTGTCGGCGATCCTCTTCAGCGCCTGCTGGTAGGCCTGCTGGCGCACCTTCGGGTCGACCGAGTTGTTGCCCTTCTTCAGCAGTTCCTGCGTTTCCTTGTCGCGCGTGACGTCGTCCGCCTCGCCGCCGAACCACACGGGAATGGACGCCGACACGTCGTTGACCGAGAACGAGCCCCAGGTCTGGTGCGTCAGCGAGGCCTTGCCGGCGCGGATCGCGTCGCGCATGGCGGCGTACTGCGAGAAGTTGAGCTTGGCCTTGATGCCGACCTGCTGCAGGTTGTTGATGATCGCCTCGGTCTGGTTGCGCTCGCGGTACGCGACGATCTCCGTCTCGAAGCCGTTCGGGAAGCCCGCCTCGGCCAGCAGCTTCTTCGCCAGCGCCGGGTCGTACGCGTAGCGCGCGGCGCCCTGGTCGGTGCAGCCGAACTGCGACGGGAAGCACTGGGTGTGCAGCACGCGCGAGCCGGCGCCGACGATGTTCTTCACGATCGCCTCGCGGTCGATCGCGTGCGCGATCGCCTTGCGCACGCGCGCATCCTTCAGCGCCGGCGTCGGCGTGTTGTCGAGCGTGTTGAGCTGCATGAACGCGATGCGCATCGTCTCGCCGCTCAGCACCTGCAGGTGCGGCACCTTGGCGGCCTGGTCGGCCTGGTCCTTCGGCACGTGCATGATCAGGTCGGCGCCGCCGGACAGCGCCTCGGCCATCTGCGTCTGGCGGTCCGGGATGAAACGGATCTCGACCTTGCTGATCTTCGCCATGCCCTTCGGGCTGTCCTTGAAGTAGGCGGGATTCTTCTCGAGCGTGATCGACTTGCCCGGCACGTAGTTGGCGACGCGGTACGGGCCGCTGCCGACCGGCTTGGCGTTCTGGCCTTTCGGTCCGACCTCGGCGTAGTACTTGGCCGGGTGGATCACCACCGGCCCGGCGAGGTACTCGATGGCCGCCGGGAACACCTGCTTGGTGGTCACGCGGACCTTGTACTTGTCGATCTTGGTGGCCTTGTCGATCCAGTTGACGTTGGCCTGCGTCGTCACCTTGTTCGCCGGGTCGGCGACGAAGTTCAGCGTGTAGACGACGGAGTCGGCGTCGAACTCCTCGCCGTTGTGGAACTTGACGCCCTGGCGCAGTTCGAACTCGATCGTCTTGTCGTCGATCTGCTTCCAGCTCTTCGCGAGGTTGCCCTTGTACTCGTTGGTCTTCGGGTCGAGCGTGACCAGCGTGTCCCACACGTTGGCGCCGATGATCACGCCGATGCGGACGTTGTTGAAGAACGGGTCGACGCTCTCCGGCGCCTGGTCGTAGGCGAAGCGGATCGTGTCGTCCTTCTTGCCGGCGAGCGCCGGGCCGGTGACGGCGAGCAGTCCGGCCAGGACCGCGCCGGCGACGAGTTTCAGCCCGGAACGGGCGGGCTTGCGGGCATGCATGGTGTCTCCTCCAGGGGTGTCGTTTTGCGATGCCGGCCGGACGATTGGAGGGTGTCCGGCGCAAGGTGCGGCAGTGTGGCGCGGGAGGGGCGGGCGGGTCAAACGGACCCGCCCATCGCCGCGAAGACACGTCGCGGCGAAGCGCGCTGCGTGCGGAAGCGACGCCTACTTGCCGAACACCGCCTTCAGCAGGTCGGTCGTGCGCGCCACGGGGTTGGTGCGGATCTTCTTCTCTTCCTCGCCGACCATGTGGAACAGGCCGTCGAGCGACTTGTTCGTCACGTAGTCGTCGAGATCGAGCGACTGCTTGCTCATCATCGGCACGCTCGTGTAGCGACCCATCATGTCCTTGTAGGCGCGGGTCGCGCCGACCTCGTCGACCTTCTTCGACACGACCGGCTTGAACGCCGCATAGAGCTTGTCGTGCGTCTTGCGGCGGAAGAATTCGGTGGCCGCCGTGTCGCCGCCCGTGAGGATGCCGCGCACGTCCTCCAGCGTCATGTCGCGGATCGCGTCGCCGAAGTAGCGCGCGGCCTGCGGCGCGGCGGCCTCGGCCGCGCGATTCATGCTGAGGATGAACTCGTCGACCTGCTTCTGGTACCCCGCCATGCGGGCCACCTCCGCCACTTTCTGGATGCTGGACGGCATCAGGATCTTCACCGCCGCGTTGCCGAAGTAGCCATCCACCTGCGAGAGGCTCTTGACCGCCCGCTCGGTGCCCACCGCAAGCGCTTCCTTGATGCCCGCGGCGTTGGTCTTCTCGTCGCCGGCGCCAACGCTCGCCCCGCTCGCGGGCGCCTTGGGCAGTGAACGGACGCCTTTCATGAGGTCGTCGACGTTGGGCATCTGGGCCGAGGCCAGGCACGCGAACAGCGCCCCGGCGACCAGCACAAGACTTCGCTTCATGCGGTGCTCCTCTGTGCGATGCGCACGCGCCGCAAGCGTCAGGCCAGCTTGCCCAGCGTGCCGGTCGCTTCGGCGAGCAGGTAGTAGAACGTGACCCGGTTCTTCCGCGGGGCGCCCTTCATCTTCTCGGCCACGGCCTTGAGTCCGGCATCGGCGGCGTCCGGCGCCAGTCCGAGTTTCTTGGCGGCGAAGCCGTTACGGACGGTCGCCATTTCCTTCGGGTCCGACGTCGAAACGAGCGCGGAGTCCGGGTTGCGCATGGCGATGGAGAGGAACTTCTCGATCGCGGCCAGCGCGCCTGCGTTGATCTCGGTCGTGTATTTCTTGATGTCCGCTGTGTTGTCCATGCATCGCTCCATGAAGGAAGGCAAGACGAGTCGGCGCCGGGTCACGGACCTAAGCCGGCCCATGCGCCTGACATGCCTTATGTCTAGGGGCTCGAGGCCGGCCCGCGTTGATGACGCGCAAGGCGGCTGCGGAGGAACGCTTCAAGAGGCGGTACGCCATTGACGTACGTGCGCCAGCGGCGTAGGGTATGCGACGGTATCAGTCGAACCACGTACGGGTGGTCCATGGGCAACGAGATCTTCGAGGCCTTGCTCGAGGTGTCACGGGCGGTGCGGCGCGAACGGCGCAAGCGGCTCGCGCGGCTCATCGGCTCCACGGGCCGCGTCAAGGCGCCGCGCGCGGCCGAGGACGCGGTGGACGTGCGCGAGGTGCGCGCGCTCACCGGGCTCAGCCAGGCCAAGTTCGCGGAACTGCTCGGCATCGAACTCGCGACGCTGCGCAACTGGGAGCAGGGGCGCCGTTCGCCCACCGGCCCGGCCCGCGCGCTGCTGCGCGCCATCCGCAACAACCCGGTCGAGGTCGTCAAGGCCCTGACTGCATGAGGAAAGAACCATCATGGCGAAACTGAACCGGACGCACGCCGCCGACCTGCACGGGGTGGCGCGCCTGGCGTTCGAGGCGACCGCCGGGCTCGTCGATGTGGTCGAGCGGATGCATCACACGATCCAGCGGCGGCCCTGGCCACTCGGGAAGCCGGCCGCGGGCTCCACGCGGGGCATCACCGGCTTCGTCTACCGCACCGTTCGCGGCAGCGTGCACCTCATCGGGCGCGGCATCGACGCGTCGCTCGCGCCGGTGGTCGAGCTGATGCCGGAAGGCGCGGCCGGGCCGCGCCGGGATGCATTGCTGGCCGCCATCAACGGTGTGTACGGCGACTACCTCGCCCGGACCTCCAACCCGCTGGCGATCCCGATGTCCGTGCGCTATCGCGGCCAGCCGGTCGACCTGGCCGATCCGGCGAGCTCGCTGCGCGCGGCGGGAGGACCCGCGCCCACCGGCCGCCTGCTGGTCCTCGTGCACGGCCTGTGCTTGAACGACCTGCAGTGGCGGCGGGAGGGACACGATCACGGCGCAGCACTGGCCGGTGCGCTCGGCTGCACGCCGCTCTACCTGCGCTACAACAGCGGCCTGCATATCGCCGACAACGGTGCGGAGTTCGCGGAAACGCTGGAGAAGCTCGTCGCCGCCTGGCCGTGTCCGGTCGAGGAACTGACGATCCTCGGCCACAGCATGGGCGGCCTCGTGGCGCGCAGCGCCTGTCACCACGGCGAAGCGAAGCGGCACGCGTGGACGAAGCTGCCTGCGCAAGCTGGTGTTCCTCGGCACGCCGCACCACGGTTCGCCGCTCGAACGCGGCGGCCACGGGCTCGATTACCTGATGAGCCTCAGCCCGTACTCGGCGCCGCTCACCCGGCTCGGCCGGTCGAGAAGCGCCGGCATCCGCGACCTGCGGCACGGCACCATCATCCGCGGCAAGCACCGGCCGGTGCCGCTCCCGGCGCACGTCGCAGTGCTACGCGGCGGGCGCGATGCTGGGGGAGCACCGCGGCGTCGTCGCGGAGCGGCTGGTCGGAGACGGGCTGGTGCCGCTGGACAGCGCGCTCGGGCTCCACAAGGATCCCGCGGCGAGCCTTGGCTTCCCGAAGAGCCACCAGTGGATCGGCTCGCAGATGGGACACCTCGAGCTGCTCAGCCGTCCGGAGGTCTACCGGCAGCTGGAGGCGTGGCTGCGGGACGGTTCGTAACGGTCGGACCGGCAGCGCGCGATGTACGGCGATCGTCAGTAGTACTGCGTGCGCCGTTCGCGGGATACCCGAACGCAACGCGGGCGCTACAGTTCCCGGCCTCTCTTCGAGAACGAAGCTCGACCCGCAGCGACGGCAGCGCAGACCCTTCCCCAGGCGCCCGTCCTGCCGCCGTCGAGGCGACGCTCCCCAGACAGCGGCGTCACTGCGTTCCAGCCCGTGCCAACGCGCGTGGGCGCCGACACTCCTCCTGCCCAGCGCGCGGGCGCGGAACCAGGGAGACCAGCATGACTCGCAAGTACATCGATTGCCGAGAATTCCCCAGCGAGATGCACTGTTCGGTCGCGATCTCGGCCGACACGGACAAGGAACTGATCGACGCCGCCGTCCAGCACGCCGTGGCGGTGCACGGCCACAAGGACACGCCGGAGTTCCGGAAGGAGATCATGGGCGCGATGCACGAGGGGACGCCTCCGCTGAAAGCCAAGGCAACGGCGTAAGGGGCGGCGGGGACAGTCCCCGCCGGTGCGGGCACGCGTTCGCGCGTACTCTGCGCCGCCGCGCGCTGCCGACTCCGCCGGAGCACAAAGAAAAGAGGCCCGCTCGCGCGGGCCTCGTCATTCGATCGCTGGTTCCCGGATCAGTCCGGGATGGTCAGCGTCGTGCCGTCGAACGTGATCGCGTTGCCGGCGGGCGTGGCCGAGATGGGCGGCACGTTGGCCGGCGTGATCGGCGGCGCGCCGGCGCCGCGCGGCGTCGTCCTGACGACCTGCGAGGGCGGCAGCGCTGCACCGGTGGTCAAGTGCGCATACATCGCGTCCATCGCCCGGTTGAAGTACACGTGCAGCGGCACGTACAGCGTGTTGAAGCCGAGCGCAGGGTTGCAGCCGATGAACGCGTCGAAGTGCTGCGCGTTGGTCACCTCGATGTAGCGCAGCTTGCTCGCCGCCCCTTCGACCACTCTTGTTCTGCGCGTAGTAAGGCCGCGACGAGAAATTCGTCGGCACCAGCGTGTCGCTGCGGCCGTGGACGATGATCGCCGGCTTGCCGCTGCAGGTTCGCCTCTTCTGCAGCTCTCGTTGCACGCCGAGCTGCACGCGCTGCGCGTTGGCTCGGTGCCCGTCATCAATTCGCGCTGGCACAGCGCGCCGTCGATGTTGTAGTCCTGCCGCAGGGTCGACGGCGAGATCGAGGATGGTTCGAGCAACGGCCCGCCCGACGCTGTTGTTGTTGACGATGTTGAAGCCGCCCGCCATCGGCGGCACGCCGTTGCCGGTGCCGAATATCGTGGCGCAGCGAGGGTGGCGCCGCAACGGGCACGGAGCGCCGACGTGTAGGCGAAGCTCAGCCCGCACAGATTGTCGAGCACCGAGAACGCGGCCGTGCGCGTTGCTGTACGTCATCGTGATCGACGTCGTCGCCAGCCCGTAGTGCGACGGGTGCAGCAGGTTCGACTCCGGCTCCCAGCCGTAGACGAGCAGCTTGTCGAGCGCCTCTTCCTTCTGAGCGGCCAGCGTCGTGGTCGCTGAGCAGGCCCTTTCTCGGCGAGCGACGTGCAGCGCGCCTGCGCACGCGCGCCACGACGATCGCAGCCGCGAACGGCGCCCCAGCCGCGCGCGTCGACAGCGCCGCGCACGGCTGGTACAGGCTCGCGTATCGTGAAGAAGTCGTACAGCGGCTTCGAGCCGCCCGTGTAGGTGAGGGCTGCCGCGCTTGATCACGGGCGCCGTCCTCGGGCTGATCTGGATGTTCGGCTCGGTCACGGCCACGCCGTCGATCAGGCCGAACTGTGTCTTCCTCGGCAGCCGCCAGTGCCGCGCCGGCGCCGTTGGACACGCGACGACGCGATCACGATCGTGTTCTCCGGCGTGATCACGCGCGACTTCTTGCCCGAGGCAGCGTTGCGCCGTACTGCTCGTTCAGCACGTACAGCGCGAACTCGACCGCGCGCAGCGTGTCGCGGCCCCAGTCCTTCTCCGGGTTCTGCTCGCGAGTGGGCGTGCTTCACCGCGAGGCGGTTCGGCGTGCGGCGTTGAAGTCCTGCCGCTGCTGCGCGACCAGCCTCGCTGTGAAGTTGGAGGCGTCACCGGCGAGGTCGGCGGTCGGTGCGGGTTCCGTCGATCAGCGTTGCACCGTGTCGTCCATCAGGTCGTGGACGCCGCATGCCGGTGCCCTTGTCGGTGTACGCCACCGCGCAGCCGCGCTTCAGGCCCCACTCGCCCGACGAGCCGATGCGCGCCGTACACGCCGCGCGAGCCGCTACGACGTGCCGGTCACGATGCACGGCCTTACGCCGGATCGAAAGTCGCCGGCACCTGCACCATCAGCGTCACGTTCTGCGCGCGCGTTGCCGAGCGCCCGGCGTAGGCGATGTGCTCCGTGCCGGCGATCTTGCCTTCGCCGGTGCCGACCGCGCCATCCGCCGCGACGTTCGGCCCGTACAGCGTGCCGTAGCCGCCGGCCGCGGTTCACGTCGACGATCGCGCGGTAGTTGTTGTAGATCGCCAGCTTGCGCAGCTCCGCCGCGGTAGGCGGCGTGCTCGGCGGCCGGCGCCAGCGACGCAAAGCCAGCCCGGTCTTGCCCAGCCCGCCGGTCAGCAGGTCGTCGGTGATGCCGTCGTAACTCTTGCTGTTCACCTCCCAGCCAGGCGCGCGATGTTCGGCGCCTCACCTAACGAAGCCCCCCTGGTCCTGCCATTGCCGACCGTCCGCATCGACTCCCCCCCACGCGAGGTGCCACGAGCGCCCCCCACGATTCCACTGTCCTTCATTAACCCCCAATCTCCCCCTTTCTTTCTCTGCTCTTTCTACACCCCCAACACCGCAAAGCACGATGCAGTCCACAGCAAACGAGACGCACCCCACCACCTACCCCCCATACAACATACCCCCATCCCTACAAACTCCCCTCACACACTTCTCCTGTCGTCAGCCCGCGCCGGATCCGTTCTCTTGGCCTGTCCGTTCGTGTCCGTGGGATGCCGGTCGCCTTAAGCTCCCCCACCGGACGGCACTTCTGCGGAAGACACATGGCGAAACAGATTCGCGGCGACATCCTGCTCCGCCGGGAGGGACGCGTCCTGCGCGTGACGATCAATCGCCCCGAGAAACACAATCCGCTTTCGAGGGCGGTCCTCGCCGAGTTGCGGGACGTGTTCGACGCTGCGCGCGACGAGCCGGACCTCGCCTGCGTCGTGCTGACGGGTGCCGGCGACAAGTACTTTGCAGCGGGCGGTGATCTTCGCGACCTCGCCCAGGTGCGCACCGAGCAAGGCGTGCGTGCCATGGTGGAAGAGTCGCGCGCTGCGCTCGACGCCGTGCGAACCTTTCCGTTGCCGGTGGTCGCCGTGCTCAACGGGGATGCGCTCGGTGGCGGCGCGGAGCTGGCGCTCGCCTGCGACATGCGCGTGATGCGCGAGGGCGCCAGCATCGGCTACGTGCAAGGCCGTCTCGCCATCACGACGGGGTGGGGTGGAGGCACCGACCTCGCCACGGTCATCGGACCAGCGCGTGCGCTGCGAATGACCGCGCGGTGCGAGACAGTGCCCGCGGCCACCGCGCTCGCCTGGGGGCTGGCCGATGCGGTGGCGCCGGCCGACGGGCTCGATGCCGCGGTTCAGGACTTCATTGCGCCGATCCTGAAGCAGACCGGGAACGTGTTGCGTGGATTCAAGGCCCAGGCGCTGGCGGCCAGGCGGGGCCTGCCATTCGAAGATCGCCGCGCCATCGAGCAGCACGAATTCGTGAAGACGTGGATGCACGAGGACCACTGGTCCGCCGTTGAACGCTTCCTTTCGAGCAGGGCCTGAGGAACGTTCGACGGTCTCGGGGCCTGCAGGTCAGCGAGCAGCCTCGCGCCGGGTCGCGCACGGTCAGTCCGCTGTGCCGCGCGCCGGAGCGATCTTCGCGACTAGCGATCGTCCAGGCGGTGGCCGCTGCAAGCGACCCACAGCGTCAGGTCGTAGCCGATCTTTAGGAGGCCTGCCAGGACCAGCGGCGAAGCCAGCCAGCCGGCGGCAAAGAGTGCGCCGCCCAGCGACGGACTCAACGAGGCGGCCAGGCTGCGCGGTACGGCCGTCATGCTGGCGGCCGCCGCGCGTTCCGGAGGCGTGACCACGCTCATCACGTAGGCCGTTCGCGTCGGAACATCCATTTGCGACAGCGCGCTGCGGATGAAGAGCAGCGTGAGTGCGAGTGGCAGGCTGGGCGCCAGGGCTGCAAGCACGAGACAGACATTGGCCGGGATGTGCGTGAAGACCATCGTGTTCAGTAGCCCGATGCGCCGCGCCACGATGGGAGCGGCCAGCTGCGAGGCGGCCGAGAGCAGCCCCGTCCAGAAGAAGAACGTGCCCGCCGCGGCGAGCGACAGCTCGAATCGCTGCATCAGCCACAGCGACATGAGGCTGTTGAGCACCAGGCCGCCGGCAAAGGCATCCACCGAGAACAGTGCGGCGAGCTTGAACACCACGCGGCGTGACGGACCGAGAGGCGTCTTGGCCGCCGCATGTTCTGCGGTGTCTCGGGCAGCCGTCGATAGAGTGCGAACGTGAGCAGCCCGACGAGGGCATACAAGGCGAACAGCCACCGGATCGCGGCAAGAGGTTCGATCCCGGCATGGGCCGAGAGCCAGGCCGGGATGGCCGCCGCGAGCGCGCCGATCGCTGCGCTGAGCGTGGCGATCAGGCTGTAGCGCGCAAAGAGCGCAACGCGGATTTCGCCTCGCGCGGCACTCGCGAGTCGCGCATGCTCCAGCGGCAGGAACACGCTCACGTCGCCCGAGCTCGGGTTGAGCGTGCCGACGAACGCCACGAGCAGCAGGGGCCAGAAGTCACGACAGGCTGGCGAACCCCGCACCGGTGGCGAACATCAGCAACGCCGCGCCGAGCAGCAGCTGGCGCTGGCCGAAGCGATGACCCCAGGCGCCAACCGCGAGCGTCGCGACTGCCGAGCCGAGCAGGGTCGCGGTGCTCAGTACGCCGACGGCCCAGACGTCCAGTCCGAGCGCGAGCAGATACGCCGGCAGCAGGACCGCCACATAGCCATCGACGAACGCGCGCAGCGCACGACACGCCACCAGCGTGCGTGCAGCAGGATCAGCGCCGCGAGGGGCCAGGAGGTGCATCCGGCGAAGGTACACCGAAAGCCGGTTCCGCTCGGTGCAGGTCAGTGGCGGTGCATGTGGTGAGCATCGGGCACGTGGGGATGCGTGTGCCGGGTCGGCGCGTGACGATGTTCGTGGCTGTGTTCGCCCTCCGGCATCGGCTCGTGTGCGTGGTCGTGATGGCCGTCGTCGTGCCGATGCGCATGCTCGTGCTCGATCGCGCCATGCTCGTGACCATGGCCGTGCGATTCGGCCAGATGCAGTAGAACGCCCGCGAGCATCAGGAGGCTGCCTGCGGCCATCATGCCGCTGGCAGACCGGTCGCCGAGGGCGACGGCGAGTGCGGCACCGATGAACGGAGCGAACGCAAAGACCGATCCCGTGCGTGCCGCTCCGAACGCCCGCTGTGCGAGCAGATAGAAACGCAGGCTCAGCCCGTAGCCGGTCGCACCGATGACCAGCAGTGCGAGCGCCTGGGCGACCGTGGGCACGGGCTCGCCGAAGATGAAGGCGAGGACGGTCGTCGCCGTCGCGCCGATCGCCGCCTTGGCGAGCACGACCTGTCCCGGATCGCGATCAGCGAGCGCCCGCGACAAGGTGTTGTCCACGCCCCAGGCGGCGGTGGCGAGCAGGACGGCCAGCAATCCCCACATCTTTGCCTCGCCGCCACGGCCCTGGTCGAGGACCAGCACGACCCCGCCGGCGACCAGCAGGAACATCGCGGTCCACACCCGGCCATCCATCGTCTCGCGGTAGAGCAGCCAGGCGAGCAGCGCGGTGAACAGGGCTTCGAGCGTCAGCATCAGCGAGGCGCTGGTGCCGCTCGTGTGCTGCAGTCCCCAGGCCAGCGCCACGGGGCCGATGACGGCGCCAAACGCGGCCATCGCCACCAGGCGGCCGATGTCCGTTCGTCGCAGCCGTGCCTCGATCCCGGCGGGTTGGCGGAGCAGGGCCCCTGCGATCGCAGCGCCGGCATAGAGCAGGGCTGCGGTGCTGAACGCGCCGATCCCGACGCCAAAGCGCTGAACCAGCGGCGTGCTGACGCCGAACAGTGTGGCCGCCAGCAGGGCGAGCACGCCGCCCCGAACAGCCGGACCAGAGCGCCGATCGTTCACGATGCCAGTGGCCCGTGGCGCGTGCCCGTGCGAGTGGCCGCCCCTATCCGCAGCATCCGCTTCCTTCCTGGATCGGCGGGCACTTAACGGTCCCGTAGGAGCAGAACACGCAGCAGTCGCCCGGGCGCGGCCGCAGCAAGGCACGGCATGTCCGGCACTCGTAGAACCACTGGCAGGCGTCCGTTGGCATCGTCTCGTCCGACGCCCCGCCGCATCCGGGGCAGGTGATGGTCGAGGGAAGCTGCAGGGACTGTTTCATCTCGCTGCTGGTGGAATCCGGATTACGGTGGCGATCGGACTCGCAGCGGCAACGGTCCGCGACCGAAGGACGCTCTTCAAGCCGCCTCGTACCCTCGGGTCGTCGCTGAAGGAGTCAGTCGCCGCGGCCTACTTCGCCGCGCTCCACGAATCCCTCAGCGACACCGCCAGGTTGAACACCGGCTTCTCCCGCGTGTGATCCTTCAGGTCCGCGACGAAGTACCCGTTGCGCTCGAACTGGAACTTGTCGTCCGGCTGCGCGTTGGCCAGTGACGGCTCGACGACGGCGCGCAGCACGGTCCTGCTGTCGCGGTTGATCACGGACGAGGAAGTCGCCGCTCGCGTCGGGCTGCGCATCGGTGAACAGGCGATCGAACACGCGGACCTCGGCCGGGATGCTGTCGGCCACCGGCAGCCAGTGGATCGCGGCCTTGGTCTTGACGCTGTTGGCGCCGGGCGTGCCGCTCTTCGTTTCCGGCAGGTACTCGGCGTGGACCTCGACCACCTCGCCGGCGCTGTTCTTCACCACGCCGGTGGCGCGGATCACGTAGCCGTAGCGCAGCCGCACCGGCTGGCCCGGCGCGCCGCCGGGGCCGAGCGCGAGACGGTAGAAGTCGGCCGGCGCGTTGTCCATGAAGTCGTCGGCCTCGATCCACAGTTCGCGCGTCGAAGCGGGATCGTGCGCATGCCGAGCTCCGGCATGCTGCGGGTGCACCGGGCGGGTGCGTGTCCTCGCTCTGGTCCGCGGGGAAGTTGGTCGAGCACGAGCTTGATCGGCCTCAGCACCGCCACGGCGCGCGGCGCGCGGGCATCGAGGTCGTCGCGCAGCGCCTGCTCGAGCAGCGCGTAGTCGATCCACTGCGGGCTCTTGCTAACGCCGGTGCGCTCGGCAAAGAGCTGCAGCGACTGCGGCGTGTAGCCGCGCCGGCGCAGGCCCGACGATGGTCGGCATGCGCGGGTCGTCCCAGCCGTCGACGATGCCTCTCCTCGACCAGCTGGATCAGCTTGCGCTTGCTCATCACCACGTAGCTCAGGTTCAGCCGGTTGAACTCGTACTGGTGCGGCAGCAGGAAGGGATTGGGCCGGCGCTCGTCGAGCGCGGCCTGCAGCAGCGGCGTGAAGTGCTCGCGTGTGTTCGCGCAGCAGCTTGAAGAACTCGTCGGCGTCGTGCGCCGCGAGGTCGGGGTCCCTCGACCAGATCGCGAACATCGCTTCGGCGCGGCGCTCGTAGCGGATCGCGCCGAGCTTGTCGGCCCGCGGCGACATTGCGGCAGTGCAGGGCGAACTCGCGGCGCCCTCGATGCCGGCCTCGTGGATCTCGTCGAGCATGCGCTTCGCCGCCTCGAACTGCGGCCGCCGCAGCAGCGGCACGATGCGCTCCAGCACCCAGTCGTAGAACGGCCGCTGGTCCTCGAACTCGAGCGTGCAGATCGAGTGGGTGATGTTCTCCAGCGCGTCCTCGATCGGGTGCGCGTACGAGTACATCGGGTAGACCTTCCACGCGTCGCCGGTCATGTGGTGCTCGGCGAAGCGGATGCGGTAGATCGCCGGGTCGCGCATGTTGATGTTGGGCGACTGCATGTCGATCCTGCGCGCGCAGGACCATGCTGCCTTCGGCATGCTGGCCCGCGCGCATCTCGCGGAACAGCCGCAGCGATCTCCTCGATCGGCCGGTCGCGGTAGGGCGAGTTCTCGGCCGGGCTCGGTGAGCGTGCCGCGCGTCTCGCGCATCTCGTCGGCGCTCTGCTCGTCGACGAACGCGTAGCCGGTCTGCGATCAGGTGCTCGGCGAAGCGATACATGTCCTCGAAGTAGTCGCTCGCGTGGTACAGGTTCGACTCCGGGCCGCTCGCCGCCGTGCTCCCAGTCGAAGCCGAGCCAGCGCACCGCGTCGAGGATCGCCGTCGACGAACTCCTGGTCTTCCTTCACCGGGTTGGTGTCGTCGAAGCGCATGTGGCAGCGCCCGCCGAAGTCGCGCGCCAGGCCGAAGTTCAGGCAGATGCTCTTCGCGTGGCCGATGTGCAGGTAGCCGTTGGGCTCGGGCGGGAAGCGGGTGCGGATCTTGGCCGGATCGGCGGGCGCGCCTGCGTGGACGTCGTAGACGCCCGGGTGGCCGGCCCAGTGGCGCGGCTCGTAGGTGCCGCGCGCGAGGTCCGCCGCGATGATGTTGCGGATGAAATTGGTCGCGGGCGCCGGCGTCCTGTCCTTGCCCGCGTCCTTGCCCTTGCTCTTGCCGGCGTCGCCCTTGCCGGCGGCCTTGTCCATGATGGGTCGGCTGCTCTGGTAATCGTCGTGTCATCGATTGTAGCCAGCGGACGCTGCGCCGCAGCACGGCAAGGCCGATCTGGTGCGCGCTAACAACGAAAAACAGGCGCCTTGCGGCGTCCAGAGGGGGGGGGGCAGCCAGCCGCGCCCGGACGGAATCAGTCCTCGGCGAAGCTGTACGGCCCGCCGCGCTCAAGCGCCTTCTTGTAGGCAGGCCGCGCGTGGATGCGCTTGAGGAAGCCCATCAGCTTCGGCCGTGACGCATCGAGACCGGCGCGTTGCGCCGCGGCTTCGAGCGGGAAGCTCATCTGGATGTCCGCGGCACTGAACTCGCTTGCCGGCGAACCACTTGTGCTGCGTGAGCTCCGCCTCCATGAAGTCGAGCTGGCGCTTCAGGTTCGGCTCGACCATCGTCGCCTGCACCTTGGCGGAGATCATGCGCGCGATCGGCTTCGCGAAGAACGGCATCGGCGCCTCCGCGACCTTGTCGCAGACGAGCTTGATCAGCAGCGGCGGCATGGCGGAGCCTTCGGCGAAGTGCATCCAGTAGGTCCAGCGCAGCCGCTCCGGTGTGCCGCGGGCGGGAGCGAGGCGGCCGTCGTCGTACCGCTCGACGAGGTACTCGAGGATCGCGCCGGACTCGGCCACGGTGACGTCGCCGTCGGTGATCACCGGCGACTTGCCGAGCGGATGCACCTGCGCGCAGTTCGGGCGGCGCGAGCATCGTCTTGCGGTTGCGCTCGTACTTCCTGATCTCGTACGGGACGCCGAGCTCTTCGAGCAGCCAGAGCACGCGCTGCGAGCGCGAGTTGTTCAGGTGGTGGACGGTGATCATCGGCGGGCTCGCGGGTGGGGAGGCGGAATTGTCCTCTTTTTCTACGCCGTCGTTGCCGCACGCCCTGCCCGCGCAGGCCGACGAGCGCCGCCACGCCGGCCACTCCGATCAAGGCCGACGACGCGAACAGCAGCGGCCGCGCGCCGAACGCTTCGGCGAGCGCGCCGCTCAGCAGCGCTCCGGCGAGCGGAACAGCGTGGTGAGCGTGCGGATCGACGCGTCGACGCGCGCGAGGTGCGTCTGGGGCGTGTGCGACTGGCGCAGCGTGCGGTCGGTGATCTGGACGGCGATGCCGCCCGCGTCGCCGACCAGTTGCTGCGCGCAGAGGAGCAGCGCGCCGGCGAGCGTGGCGGACGCGGCCAGCGGCGCGCCCGCGCTGCCGACGGCCCACACGAACAGGCCCGCGACCAGCAGGCGATGCACCGGAATGCGCACGACAGCTTCGCGACGATCCAGGCGCCGGCGAGCGAGCCGAACCCCCCAGCGCGAAGATCATCCCGAGCGTGCCGGTGGGAAAGCCGAGGTCGCGCGACACGTAGATCATGTAGGTCGTCGCCGCGAAGCTGGAGCCGAAGGCGGTGAGCGCGGCGACGAGCGCGAGCGCCCGCAGCGTCGGCTGCGCGCCGACGGTGCGCAGGCCGTCGCGCACCTCGGCGGCGAAGGCGCGCACCGCGCCGTGCACGGTGCGGCCCGCGGTTTCCTCTCGCGGAGGCGGCGGGCTCTCCTCGACGCGTACGAGCAGCAGCGCCGAGGCGACGTAGGTCAGCGCGTCGGTGACGAGCGCGACCGCGGCGCCGAGCCACTGGAAGAGCCAGCCCGTGAGGCCGAACGACGCCGCTTCGGTCACCGCGCTGCCGGCGGCCAGCGCCGAGTTGCGGTCCGCGAGATCCCCGGTCTCGGTGTGCCTTGCGATCCATGCCGACTGCGCGAGCTCGAAGGCGACGGTCAGCGCGCCGTTGAACGCGACCACGGCGATCAGCGCGCTGATCGACAGTTGTCCCCTCCACGCGAGCAGGGGGATCGCCAGCAGCGCGGCGGCGCGCAGCAGGTCGCACCCGATCATCGTGCGGCGCTTCGGCAGCCGGTCGACGAGCACGCCGAGCAGCAGGGCGGCCAGCGCCGCGGCCGCGACATCGGCCACCGCGAGCAGCGCCATCGCGCCCGGGCCCGCGTCGAGCACGAGCACCGCAAGCCACGGAATCGCAAGCCGGCTCATCAGCGAGCCGAACGTCGAGACCACATCGGCTGCGAAGACGCGGCGGAATCCGGCGGAGTGCATGGGACTGATCCTATCGGGGTTGAGGCGAAACAAGGCCGGCGGCGGGCCGGCGGACTATTTAGGGGGAACGGATTCCAGGAGTGGCGGATGACTGCGGCGCGTTGCTGGTGGCGAGATGAGACACGGCGAGCACGTCGAGGTCTTCGGCGCCGTCGCCCCGGGATTCGAGGGGGTGCGCGACGCGTTCGTCGAGAACTTCACGCGCCGGCGCGAGCTCGGCGGCGCGTGTTGCGCGTTCCATCGCGGCGAAAAGGTCGTGGACCTGTGGGGCGGGATCCGCAACGACGCGACCGGCGCCGCGTGGGAGGAGGGCACGATGGTCCTCGTGTACTCGACCACCAAGGGGCTGTCGGCGATGACCCTGGCGCTCGCGCACTCGCGCGGCTGGCTCGACTACGACGAGCGCGTCTGCACCTACTGGCCCGAGTTCGCGCAGCAGGGCAAGGAAGCGATCACGGTGCGCCAGTTGCTGGCGCACCAGGCCGGGCTGTTCGCGTTCGACGAGCCGGTCGACCGCAGCGTGGTCGCGGACCCGGATCGTCTCGCGGCCGTCATGGCGCGTCAGCGGCCGGCCTGGCCACCGGGCGCGCGGCAGGGCTACCACGGGCTCACTCTCGGTTTCTACGAAGGGGAGTTGGTGCGGCGGGTCGATCCGCGCCACCGGACGCTCGGCCGGTTCTTCCAGGACGAGATCGCGGACCCGCTGAGACTCGACGTGTACATCCGGGTGCCGGAGTCGCTGCCGGACTCGCGGCTCGCGACGCTGCGCCATCCCGACGCGGCGGCGGTCTTCGGCCGCTCGGGCTTTCCGATGCGCCTGCTGATGGTGATGTTCAGCCACCACTCGAACATCTACCGCGCGCTCGCTGTGAACCCCGGCGCCGAGGTGGTGCGCGACGCGCAGCGCATCTACGCGCGCGAGTTCGAGGTGCCGGCCGGCGGCGGCGTCGGCACGGCGCGCGCGCATCGCGCGCGCCTACAGCGAGTTCGCGACCGGCGGGCGCAAGCTGAAGCTGCGGCGCGAAACGCTGCGCGCGCTGGAAGCGCCGGCGATCCCGTCGGCGAACGGCTTCCACGACGACTGCCTGCTCGCCGCCGACGTCCGCTACTCGCTCGGATTCACCAAGCCCAGTTCCTTCTGGCCGTTCGGCGGCGAGGGCTCGTACGGAGCGCTCGGCGCCGGCGGCTCGATGGGCTTCGCGGACCCCGCGGCGGGCATCGGGTACGCGTATGTCACCAGCAAGATGGGAGGCGCGCTGCGGGGCGACCCGCGCGACCTGGCGCTGCGGCACGCGCTCTACGAGGCCATCGCCGTGCGTTGAGTTCGAACGCCTCGCGATGCGGCCGTGGATCGCGCGTCGCATCCGCACGCCGCTGCTCGTTGCGCACGACATCGATGACCGGGAGGTGCCGATCGCGCACGGCTGCGCGTACACGCGGCAGCGACGCGCGGCTGACAAGCGACCGACGGTCGCTGGCAATCGCATCCCTCCGCGCCGCCTCGTGCGAAGCGCCGTGCTCGTCGTCGCGCGCCGGACGCACGGCGCAGTGGCGCATCGCGGCCGGGCCGCTACCCTGGTCGCGACCTGCGCCGGGCGCGCGCGTCTGCGAGCGCCTACGGACCGCCCCCGCGGCGGAGCCCGTGCCCATGTGGAAGAACCTGCTCAAGCTGCTGCACTGCGCCAGCCTGCGCCGGGCTGGGCGGCGGCATCGTCGTGATCCTCGTGCTGCTCGACACGATCGACGCGACGTCGGCGGCCGCCGTCGCCGGCATGCATGCGGCGATCGCCCTGGTCTGCAGCGGCTGGTGGCGCCTTCGCTGATCGTCCTGCTGCTCACCGGCATGCTGCTCGTGGTCGCGCGGCCGCAGCTGATCAGCGCGCGCTGGGTCTGGGCGAAGGCGTTCGTCGGGTTGATCGTCGCCGCGACGCTCCTGGCCGGATTCCAGCCGCTGGTGAATGCACTCGCGTCGATGGGCACCGGTGCGCGGCTGCTGGCCACCGACGGGCTCGGGCACAGGCGCATCCTGCGCGATCGCCACGTGGTGGACAGCGCGGTGCACTTCGTCACGCGGCGCGTGCGGACGCACGCGCTGGCACTCGCGGCCTAGTGGCGCGATCGGCTGCGTGCGCGCTTCCAGCCAGGCGAGCGCCGCGCCGCTGACGTGCGGGCCGACGCGGCGCCGCACTTCGGCGTGGTAGTCGTCGAGCCACTGGAGTTCGTCGGCGGTCATCATCGACGCGTCGACGAGGCGCGTGTCGATCGGACACAGCGTCAGCGTCTCGAACTGCAGGAACTCGCCGAACTCGGTGGTGATCGCCGGCACGTTGAGCACCAGGTTCTCGATCCGCACGCCCCACTTGCCGGGACGGTAGAGGCCCGGCTCGTTCGACGTCACCATGCCAGGCTCCATCGCCGTCTGAGGCTCGGGCGCCAGGTGCGGCGTGATGCCGTGCGGCCCCTCGTGCACGTTGAGGAAGTAGCCGACGCCGTGGCCGGTGCCGTGGCCGTAGTCCGCGTACTCGGCCCAGATCGGCGCGCGCGCGATCGTGTCGAGCAACGGGCTCTTCGTGCCGCGGGGAAACTTCACGCGCGACAGCGCGATCATGCCCTTCAGCACGAGCGTGAAGTCGCGGCGCTGCTCGGCCGTGGTGCGGCCCACCGGCACCACGCGCGTGATGTCCGTGGTGCCGTACTCGTACTGGCCGCCGGAGTCGATCAGCAGCAGGCCGTCGCCGACCGTGCCGCGCATGCAGATCGTGGCGTGCGACTCCTCGGTCGCGCGGTAGTGCGGCAGCGCGCCGTTGGCGTTGAAGCCGGCGATCGTCGAGAAGCTCGGGCAGACGTAGCCCGGACGGCGCGCCCGCGCCGCCGTGACGTGTTCGTCGATCGTCAGCTCGGTGATCGTCTCGTGCCCGAGCGCTCCTTCGAACCACGCGAAGAACTCGGCGAGCGCCGCGCCGTCCTGCTCCATGGCCTGGCGAATGTGGTGCGCTTCTGACTCGGTCTTGCGGCTCTTCGCGAGCGTCGACGGGTTGATCGCCTCGACCACGCGGACGTCGCCCGCCACCGATTGCCGCAGTCCGTGCGTGATGCGGCGCGGGTCGATCAGCAGCGTGGCGCCCGAGGGCAGGCTGGCGAGCGCGGCGGCGGCCCGCGCGTACGGCGCGAGCGCGATGCCGTCGGCGGCCAGCCGTGCCTCCAGCGCCGCGCCGATCTTGCCTTCGCCGACGAACAGCGTCGTCGCGCTCCGCCTCGATCAGCAGGTGCGCGAGGAAGACCGGGTTGTACTGGACGTCGGCGCCGCGCAGGTTGGTCAGCCACGCGATGTCGTCGAGCGTCGACACGAAGTGATGCGTCGCGCCGAGCGCCTGCATTTCGGCGCGCACCGCGGCGAGCTTGGCCGCGCGCGGCGTCGGCGCGAAGGGCGCCATGTGTTCGAACACGGCGGCCGCCGGCAACGCCGGGCGCTCGGTCCAGACGTCGTTCAGCAGGTCGTGATCCGTGACGAGATCGATCGCGCGCGCGGCCAGCGCCGATTGCAGTTGCCGCGCGGCCGCGAGCCCGAGCACGTTGCCGTCGACCGCCACCGCGTCGCCGCTCTTCAGGTGCGTGGCCAGCCACTCGACGTGCGCCGTCGCGCCGACGCCGGAGAGCTTCACCAGCTCGACGCCGGTGCCGGCCAGCTGCCCCTCGGCCTGCGTCCAGTATCGGCTGTCGACCCACACGCCCGCGAAGTCCGCCGTGACGATCAGCGTTCCCACCGATCCCGTGAAGCCGGAGAAATGCTCGCGGGCCTTCCAGTGGTCCGGCAGGTACTCGGACAGGTGGGGATCGCTCGACGGCACGACGAGGGCGGCCAGGCCGCGGGACGCGAGCGCCTGCCGGATCGATTCGATGCGGGAACGAATGCTGGCGCGGCGGGCGTCGAGGATGTCCATGGCGGGAGGGGTGCGGCGGAGACGTTCAGGCGATGAGTGTAGGCGAGACGCGCGTCCCACGGCGGGCGCCTCTGCTCGAAAACGGGATGGGGTTTACCTCGGCGGACCGGGGACTCGAACGGTCGAGCCGGACACGCGGCGTTCCATCGTGCGGCTCATGTCTTCACTCCGGATTCGGCCTGCGGGGATTGTGCGAGGGAGTGATGACGGATGGTCGACATGCGACGGCTTTGCGAATCCGCGACGCGAATGCGCCGATTGCGGCGACGGATTCCGACGAACGGCGGCAGGTGCGGGCGCTGCAGCGCCGAGTCGTCGACCGGACTGCGTCGCGCGCTCAAGCGCAGCGCCTGCGACCTGCAGGCGCGGTCACACGCGCAAGCGATCGCTTCCTCGCATGCGTGTTCGAACGCCGTTGACGAAGGTCAACGGCCCATGAGCGCCATTGCGTAGCCTCACTTCCGCATGTTCCTCTTTGTGCGGCGGCGCAAGGGAGGGGCGCTTCGGGTACGCTGGCGCGGTTCCGATGCGTTTTGCGGCCGCCGCATTTTCCCTTTCGCATGTCTTCTGACCTGATACGCAAGGCCAAGGTGTCTGCGTTGGCGGGCGCGTCTGCAGACGAGTCCGGGGGCGTGTGCGACCACTGCGGCGACTCGCTTGCCGGCTTGCGCGTGGTGCGCCGGTCGCTGGGCCCGACGATGAAGTCGTTCTGCTGCAACGGCTGCTCGTTCATCGCCGAGCAGCTGTTCCTGGCCCAGGCCGGCAGCAAGGACCGCGAGGCGCTGGCATCGATCGTCAATGCCGGCTCGGAGGAGGCGACAGTCGTCCCGGGCAGCGGCTACGCGCAGGTGCAACTGCCGATCCGCGGCATGGTGTGCAGCGCCTGCGCCCTCCTGATCGAGCACACGCTCCGGAAGCAGCCCGGCGTGGCGCGCGCCAACGTCGACTTCGGCGCGCAGCTCGCCTACATCACCTTCGACCAGCAACTCGTCACGCGCGTCGAGCTGCAGCGTTCGATCGAGCGCGCCGGCTACGACGCCGGGCGCGTCCCGGTCGACGAGCGCCGCGTGCGCCGCATCGAACTGCTGCGGGTCGCCATCGCCTGGCTCGGCATGATGCAGGTGATGATGCTCGCAGTGCCGCTGTACTTCGCCGGACCGGGCGAGGTGCCGGCCGACATCGAGCAGCTGATGCGGATCGCCAGCCTGGTGCTGACGCTGCCGGTGATCCTCTTCTCGGCGCAGCCCCTGTTTCGCGCGGCGTGGACCCAGTTGCGGATGGGGTCGATCGGGATGGACCTGCCGGTCGTGCTCGGCATCACCGCGGCCTTCGTCGCCAGCACCGGGGCCACCGTCGCAGCGCGTGGCGCCGTCTATTTCGACTCCGTGACGATGTTCATCGCCCTCGTGCTGGCGTCGCGCTGGGTGCTCGCCCGCGGACTTGCGTCGGCCCGGGAGCACATCGACGCGGCGCGCCGGAGCTCGACGATCTCGGCGCTGCGGCTGGTCGCATTCCCGTCGTCGCTGGCGACCGAGGCGATCCACGCGGAACAACTGAAGATCGGCGATCGCGTTCTGGTGCCGCCGGGCGAGACCGTGCCTGCGGACGGCGTCGTCGTGCATGGTCGCTCGAGCTGCTCGCAGGCCTGGCTCACCGGCGAGTCGACCCCGATCGAAAAGACCAGCGGCGCGCCGATCCTCGCCGGCTCGATCAATCTCGACCAGCCGCTGGTCGTCGAAGTGACGCGCATCGGCGCATCCACCTCGCTCGCCGCCCTGCAGCGGCTGGTCGACGAGGCGGGCCGGGAACGGCCGAACATCGTCGAGAGCGCCAACCGGTTCGCCGGCTGGTTCCTGTGGGCCGTGCTCGGCATCACGGTCGCCACGGTGGTCGGCTGGTGGTTCGTCGATCCGTCGCAGGCGCTGCCCAACGCTATCGCGGTGCTCGTGGCCACGTGCCCGTGCGCGCTGTCGCTGGCGGCTCCCGCGGCGGTCGCGGCGGCGCAATCGGCCCTTGCGCAGCGGCGCATCCTGCTGGCGCGCACCATTGCCATCGAAACGATGGCGCGGGCCGACGTGCTCGCCTGCGACAAGACGGGAACGCTGACCACCGGCGAGCCGGCGCTGCTGCGCCAGCTCATCGTGCGCGACGGCGATCCCGAAGAGATCCTTGCCGTCGCGGCGGCGCTTGAGACGATGTCGACGCACCCGTACGCGCGTGCGCTGATCGCGGCGGCGCAGTCCCTGCGCAAGTCGCTGCCGAGCGTCGTCGACGGACGCGTCGAGCCGTCGGCCGGGATCGAGGGCATCGTTGGAGGCCGGCGGCATCGCCTCGGCAAGTTGGACTTCGCGCTGCCGGACAGGCTGGCGTCGCACCGCGCCGACATCGCGGCGATCGTGCAGAAGGAAGGCCTGAGCTCCGCGAGCTATGTCGTGCTTGCCGACGAGCAGGGCTCGATCGCGGTCTTCGTGTTCGGCGAGCGGCTGCGCGAGGATGCCGCGACGCTGGCGGACCGCGCGGCTGAACGCGGCATCGACGTGGTGGTCCTTTCCGGCGACCGGCGGGAACCGGTGCAGGCCGTGGCGGCGTCGCTCGGGATCGAGCGGGCGCTGGCGCACCAGACGCCGGACAGCAAGCGCTTGTGGGTGGCCGGGCAGCAGCGCGCCGGTCGCGTCGTCGCGATGCTGGGCGACGGCATGAACGACGCGCCGGTGATCGCGCAGGCCGACGTGTCGCTCGCGCTCGCCAGCGGTTCGACGCTGGCGCAGGCGCGCGCCGACCTCATCGTCCTGTCGTCGCGGCTCGGCGACGTCGACTTCGCGTTCGCCATTGCGCGCCGCGCGATGCGGATCGTCCGGCAGAACCTGGCGTGGGCCTTCGGCTACAACGTGCTGATCATTCCGCTCGCTGCGTTCGGCTATGTGTCGCCGGCCGTCGCCGCGGCCGGGATGGCCGCGAGTTCCCTGCTGGTCGTCGGCAACGCGCTGCGTGCCAAGCGCCTGCCGAAGGCCTGAGAGCCCGCCAAGGCTCCCACGCATGCGCGAGCCAAGCGCTAACAGGCCCTCGTGGAATCGCTGTATCTCCTGATCCCGCTGTCCGTCGTCCTCGTGCTGCTGATCGGCGGCATCCTCGTGTGGGCCGTGATGTCGGGCCAGTTCGAGGAGCTCGACGACGTCGGCAAGAAGGTGCTCGACGACGACGAGAAGGCCGGCCACGGCTGACGGCTCCGCACCACTCTGGCGCGTCCGGATTATTTCAGTGACGCGCTTCACGTAAGGGCGCTTCCGGGCGGTTGACCTGTGTCAATCGCGAGCTACGTATGAACCCTAGCATCCCCTCCCGGATGAGGAGATTTCCTCTTCCGGTGAGCGGAGTAAACGGGCTGCAAGCGGGCCCGTAATCCCGGTCTCCGCTTAGACAACCGGCCAAGGCCACGCGCCAACGCTCTGCCGCACGTTCTCCTGCACGAGGAATCGATGAGCCCAACTGTGACTACAGACGGCACTTATAACTACAAGGTCGTACGGCAGTTCGCCGTGATGACGGTGATCTGGGGCATCGTCGGCATGCTGGTCGGCGTGATCATCGCCGCCCAGATGGCCTGGCCCGAGCTCAACTTCGGAGTGCCATGGCTGTCGTTCGGTCGGCTGCGCCCGCTGCACACGAACGCGGTCATCTTTGCCTTTGGCGGCTGCGCGCTGTTCGCCACCAGCTACTACGTCGTGCAGCGCACCTCGCAGGCGCGGCTGTTTTCCGATGGCCTCGCGGCGTTCACCTTCTGGGGCTGGCAGCTGATCATCGTGCTGGCGGCGGTCACGCTGCCGCTCGGCATGACCAGCGGCAAGGAATACGCCGAGCTCGAGTGGCCGATCGACATCCTGATCGCCCTGGTGTGGGTCGCCTACGCGGTCGTGTTCTTCGGCACGATCTTCAAGCGCAAGGTAAGCCACATCTACGTCGCGAACTGGTTCTACGGCGCGTTCATCCTGACGGTCGCATTGCTGCACATCGTCAACAGCCTGGCGGTGCCGGCGGGCCTGTTCAAGTCGTACTCGGTGTATGCGGGTTCGCAGGACGCGATGGTGCAGTGGTGGTACGGCCACAACGCGGTCGGCTTCTTCCTGACCGCGGGCTTCCTCGGGATCATGTACTACTTCGTCCCGAAGGCGGCGGGCCGTCCGATCTACTCGTACCGGCTGTCGGTGGTGCACTTCTGGGCGCTGATCTTCACCTACATGTGGGCCGGCCCGCACCACCTGCACTACACGGCGCTGCCCGACTGGGCGCAGTCGCTCGGCATGATCTTCTCGCTGATCCTGCTCGCGCCGTCGTGGGGCGGCATGATCAACGGCATCATGACCCTCTCGGGTGCGTGGCACAAACTGCGTGACGACCCGATCCTCAAGTTCCTGATCGTCTCGCTTTCCTTCTACGGCATGTCGACCTTCGAAGGGCCGATGATGTCCATCAAGACGGTCAACGCGCTCAGCCACTACACGGACTGGACCATCGGCCACGTGCACTCCGGCGCGCTCGGCTGGGTCGGCCTGGTCTCCATCGGCGCCATCTACTACCTGCTGCCGCGCCTGTACGGGCGCACGGAAATGGCGAGCGTGCGCCTGGTGACGACGCACTTCTGGGTCGCGACCATCGGCATCGTCGTCTACATCGCCGCGATGTGGATCGCCGGCGTGATGCAGGGCCTGATGTGGCGTGCGGTGAACGAGGACGGGACGCTGACCTACACGTTCATCGAGAGCGTGAAGTCGACCTATCCGTTCTACGTGATCCGCCTCGTGGGCGGCACGCTGTACCTGGCGGGGATGTTCCTGATGGCCTGGAACATGTTCAAGACGATCGGACAGGGCAAGGCGGTCGAAGCGCCCATCCCGGCGGCCGTCGCCCACGCCTGATAGCGATTTCGAGATCGAGGGAAATGCAATGAGCCTGACTCACGACAAGATCGAAACGACGCCGACGCTGCTGATCGTGCTCGTCATCCTCGTCGTCGCCATCGGCGGACTGGTGGAGATCGTGCCCCTGTACTTCCAGCGGACGACCACCGAAGCGGTGAAGGGCATCAAGCCGTACGAGCCGCTGCGCCTGGTCGGCCGCGACATCTACATCCGCGAGGGCTGCTACAACTGCCACTCGCAGATGATCCGGCCGTTCCGCGCCGAGACGCTGCGCTACGGGCATTACTCGGTGGCCGGCGAGTTCGTCTACGACCATCCGTTCCAGTGGGGCAGCAAGCGCACCGGTCCGGACCTGGCGCGCGTCGGCGCGCGCTACTCCGACGAGTGGCACCGCGTGCACTTCAACAACCCGCGCGACGTCGTGCCGGAGTCGAACATGCCGGCGTACCCATGGTTCGCGAAGTCGAGCCTCGACGGCGTCGACGTGCAGGGCCGCATGAAGGCGCTGAAGTCGATCGGAGTCCCGTACACCGACGAGCAGATCGCCAAGGCGCCGGAAGCGCTCAAGGGCAAGACGGAACTGGACGCGGTGATCGCCTACCTGCAGGGCCTGGGCGTCGAACTCCGCAACGTGCGCTGAGGAGCGAGCATGGACATCAACGACATTCGCGCGGTGCTGACGCTGCTCGGTTTCCTGAGCTTCTGCGGCATCACTGTCTGGGCGTACAGCAGCCGGGCCCGCAAGGGCTTCGAGGAAGCTGCGGCATTGCCGTTCGACGACGAAACGCCGGGCCGGCACTGAAAGAGGCGATCGATGAGCGATTTCTACAGCGTTTTCTGGGATTACTACGTCGCGATCATCTCGATCGTCTCGGTGCTCGGCTGCGCCGTGTTCCTGTGGATGCAGAGCAAGCGGACGATCAAGGTCACGCTCAACGCGCAGGGCGAACCGCAGACCACCGGCCACGTGTGGGACGGCGACCTGCAGGAGTTCCACAACCCGATGCCGCGGTGGTGGATCCTGCTCTTCTACCTCACTGTCGCGTTCTCCATTCTCTATCTGATCCTCTATCCCGGACTCGGCACGCAGTGGCAGGGCGTCCTCAAGTGGACGCAGAGCGGCCAGTACCAGGCCGAGGTGAAGGCGGCCGATGCGAAGTTCGGCCCGATCTTCGCGGCGTTCGCGAAGGAGCCCGTCGAGAAGATCGCCTTCGACCCGAAGGCGCACCAGATCGGCGAGCGCATCTTCCTGAACAACTGCGCGCAATGCCACGGATCCGATGCGCGGGGCTCGCGCGGGTTCCCGAACCTGACCGACAGCGAGTGGATGTACGGCGGCGGGCCGGACGCGATCAAGGCCACGATCGTCAATGGCCGCAACGGCGTGATGCCGCCCATGGCGGCGGCGCTGGGCGACAAGGAGGGCGTGCTCGACGTCGCCAACTATGTCCTGTCGCTCTCGGACTCGGCGCACGACAGCGTGCGCGCGGCGCGCGGCAAGGAGAAGTTCGCGGCGTGCGCGGCCTGCCACGGGCCGGAAGCCAAGGGCAATCCGGCGCTCGGCGCCCCGGACCTGACCAACAAGATCTGGCTGTACGGCGGCACGGTGGCGACCATCACTGAGACGATCACCAACGGGCGCAACAATGTGATGCCGAAGCACAGCAACATCCTGACCGAGCCCGAGATCCACCTGGTGGCGGCGTATGTCTGGTCGTTGACGAACAAGCCGGGCGCCTCGGCGCCCGCCGCCGCACCGGCGGCACCGGCTCCCGCGCCGGCGAAGTAATCGAGCAGCACACCGGGAAACGCGGCCGCCGGTGACGGCGCGCCGCGTTTTTACTTTGGAAAGGCAGTAACCCCATGAGCGAAGCGGTCGAAGTGAAACGCAGCGACGGTCCGGCCGCGCGCGTCGCACAGACCGGTGAAGCGGCGGGCGAGCCGGTCGCCCCCTTGCGCGAAGTCGAGATCCAGCTCTACGCGAAGCGCAAGGAGATCTATCCCCGGCAGCGGATCGGCGACGCGCTGGGCCGGTTCCAGAAGTGGCGCTGGGCGCTGGTGTGGGTCACGCAGGTCGTCTTCTACGGCCTGCCGTGGCTGCAGTGGAACGACCGCCAGGCGCTGCTGTTCGACCTCGCGTCGCGGAAGTTCTACCTGTTCAGCCTGGTGCTGTGGCCGCAGGACATCATCTACCTGACCGCGATCCTGATCATCGCGGCGCTGGCGCTGTTCCTGTTCACCGCCGTCGGCGGGCGCCTGTGGTGCGGCTATGCGTGTCCGCAGACGGTCTACACCGAGATCTTCATGTGGATCGAGAAGGTCATCGAGGGCGACCGCGCCCAGCGGATGCGGCTCGACAAGGAACCGATGTCGGCGCGCAAGTTCGCGCTGAAGGCGGCGAAGCACGGCACATGGATCGCCGTGGCGCTGTGGACGGGCTTCACGTTCGTCGGCTACTTCACGCCGATCCGTCCGCTCCTGCTCGAAGTCGTCACGCTGACCGTGACCGGCTGGTCGCTGTTCTGGATCCTGTTCTACGGCTTCGCGACGTACGGCAACGCCGGCTGGATGCGCGAGCAGGTGTGCAAGTACATGTGCCCGTATGCGCGCTTCCAGAGCGCGATGTTCGACCCGGACACGCTGATCGTCACGTACGACGGCGAGCGCGGCGAGCCGCGCGGCGCCGGCAGCAAGAAGGCCGGACGCGCGGAGCGCGGGCTCGGCGACTGCCTCGACTGCAACCTGTGCGTGCAGGTGTGCCCGACCGGCATCGACATCCGCAAGGGGCTGCAGTACGAGTGCATCGGCTGCGCCGCCTGCATCGACGCCTGCGACCACGTGATGGAGAAGGCGGGCCTGCCGAAGGGGCTCGTCCGCTACTCGACGCAGCACGCGCTGCAGGAGCACTACGCCGGCGCCGGCATCTGGCGCCACGTCTTCCGGCCGCGCGTGTTCGTCTACACCGGCATCCTCGCGGCGGTCACGGTCGCGCTGTTCGTCGCGGTGGCGGTCCGGATCCCGCTGAAAGTGGATGTGATCCGCGATCGCGGCGCGCTCGCGCGCGAGGTCGAGGATGGACGCATCGAGAACACGTACCGACTGCAGGTGATGAACACGAGCGAGCAGCCGCGGCGCTACGTCGTCTCCGCCACGGGGCTCGACGGGCTGCGGGTGGCATCGGACACCGGATTCGAACTGAAGGGCGCGACGACGCAATCGGTCCTGGTGCGCCTGCAGGCGTCCCCGGAGGCGCTGAAGCCGGGATCGAACAAGATCACGATCAGCGTCGCCGCGGTCGACGATCCGTCGTTGAAGGTGGACGAGAAGGCCGTCTTTCTCGGCATGAGCAGGTGACAGGGCAGATGACATCGATGACAGCACCCGTGACCCCGTGGTACCGCCAGGCCTGGCCCTGGTTCCTGATCTCGCTGCCGGCGACGGCGGTGATTGCCGGCTCGTTCACGTTCTACCTCGCCGCCAGGGATTGGGACGGTCCGGTGGCAAGGGACTACTACAAGCAGGGGCTCGCGATCAACGAGGAGCTGTCGCGGTCCACTCGGGCGCGCGAACTGGGCATCAGCGCGACGGTGAAGCTCGCCGGCCTCACGGTCGGCGAGCGCGTGCGCGTCGAACTGCAGTCGGAGCAACCGCTGCCGCCCGAATCCGCGCTGCGCCTGCGACTCGTGCATCCGGGCAAGCGCGACGCCGACCGTCTGGCGGTGCTCTCGCGCATCGACGTAGCGGCCGATGCCCGCTCCGCTGTGTACGCGGGCGAGTGGCAGGTGGGCGAAGCCGACCCGAGGCTGGCGCAGCGGCCGGTTGCGTGGCAGGTGATGCTCGAAACGCAGCAGTGGCGCATCGACGACGGCTTCAGCGCCGGCGGGGCGGGCGAGTTCTCGCTGCGCGCGCGTTGAAACACGACAAGGAGAAGACGATGTCCAACTCGCTGGCACAACGACTCGGATGGGTGCTGTGGCCGTCGTTCCTGATGGCCTGCGTCGCCGAACTCGCCTTCTTCGCACTGTTCGATCCGACCGACCTGCACCTGTTCGGCGTGCCGATCGAGGCCGAGCGCATGCCGATCTACTCGATCGGCTTCTTCGCGTTCTGGGCCATCGGCGCCGTTTCGAGCGCGATCACGGTCTTCCTCGCGCAATCGCCGTTCGAGGTCAACCGCTGCACGCTGGAACCGAACGAGCGTCCGCTGGGCTGTCCCAAGCGCTGCGAGGACGACCCCGATGCGCGCGTCGAACGCGCGTAGCAGAGGAGGGAAGGGACGATCCCGCGCCGTCAGGCGGGGCCGCCGCCGGACTGGCCCGAAACGATGGAACGCAGGCCATCCGGATCGACGATCCGGACGTGCTTCTGGTTCACCTCGATCAGGCCGTCCTGCGCGAACCGCGACAGCACGCGGCTGACCGTCTCGAGTTTCAGGCCCAGGAAGCTGCCGATTTCCGCCCGCGTCATCCGCAGCACGAACTCGGTGCGCGAATAGCCGCGCGCCTCGAAACGCTGCGACAGGTTGAGCAGGAAGGCGGCGAGACGCTCTTCCGCGTGCATGCTGCCGAGCAGCAGCATCACGCCGTGCTCGCGCACGATCTCGCGGCTCATTACCTTGTGGAAGTGGTTGCGCAGCACCGGCATCGCGCTGGCGACTTCCTCCAGGCGCTCGTACGGGATCACGCACACCTCGGTGTCCTCGAGCGCGACCGTGTCGCACGAGTGCTGCTCGCTGCTGATGCCGTCGAGCCCGACGAGTTCGCCGGCCATGTGGAATCCGGTGACCTGCTCGCGCCCGTCCTGCGACATCACGGTGCTCTTCAGGAAACCGAGCCGCACTGCGTAGAGGGACTCGAAGCGATCGCCCGCCCGGAACAGGGAGTCCCCGCGCTTGACCTTCTTGCGTGTCGCAACAAGCTCCTCGAGCTTCTCGATGTCCTTCAGAGATAACCCTACGGGCAGGCAGAGTTCCCGCAGGTTGCAGCTCGAGCAGGCGACGCGGAGATTGGCGATGTTGACGGTTGGCGCGTTCATTTGAGCAGTGCTCTAAGTTGTGCCCCACTTGCCAGGAAGGCAGGCAGCGGCCTTCCGGTCAGCGATCGATCTGGTCGTTCTTGTTAGAAATTCTTCTGTCAGACTGCGGGATCAAACGCGCGTTCCGGCACGGTTGACCGCGGTCAAGGCTGGGCAGACCTCGGGGGAAATAATACTCCAATGCCGTAGTGCGCCCTGCGCAAGGATTCCGAAAATGCTGATGTCCACACGAAGCGAAGTGGCCCTCCCTGACGAGGGGATACTCAAGCGCTTCGATATCCCCGGCCCGCGATACACCTCCTATCCGACGGCCGATCGTTTCGTCGAGGCGTTCGACCGCAATGCGTTCGCGGAGGCACTGCGCGCGCGCGCGACCGGCGTCGCGAACGGCGCCCTGTCGCTGTACGTGCACCTGCCGTTCTGCAACACCGTCTGCTACTACTGCGGCTGCAACAAGGTCATCACGAAGGACCGCAGCAAGTCGGCCGAGTACGCCGGCTACATCGCGCGCGAAGCCGACCTCGTCCTCGAGCACCTGACCGGCAACCGCTCGATCGAGCAGTTGCACTTCGGCGGCGGCACGCCGACATTCATGTCGAACGAGGAACTCGAGCAGTTGATGGAGGTGCTGACCAAGCGCTTCCCGCTCGAGGAAAAGGGCGAGTTCTCGATCGAGGTCGATCCGCGCACGACGCCGGCCGACAAGGTCGAGACGCTGGCCCGCCTGGGCTTCAACCGCATGTCCGTCGGCGTGCAGGATTTCAATCCCGACGTGCAGAAGGCCGTCAACCGCCTGCAGAGCTTCGAGATGACGCAGGAGACCGTCGACGCGGCGCGCAAGCACGGCTTCAAGTCGATCAACCTCGACCTCATCTACGGCCTGCCGAAGCAGACGCGCGAGACCTTCGCCGAGACGCTCGACAAGGTGCTGGTGCTGAGTCCGGAGCGCATCGCGCTCTACCACTACGCGCACCTGCCGGACCGCTTCAAGCCGCAGCGCCGCATCAACTCCGAGGACGTGCCGTCGTCCGCCGAGAAGATGAAGATCATGCTGGACGCCATCAAGCGGCTCACCGCCGCGGGCTACCAGTACATCGGCATGGACCACTTCGCCAAGGCGTCCGACGACCTCGCGAAGGCGCAGCGCCAGGGCCGGTTGCACCGCAACTTCCAGGGCTACAGCACGCGACCGGACTGCGACCTTGTCGGCCTGGGCGTGTCGTCGATCAGCAAGATCGGTCCGACCTACTCGCAGAACGTCCGGGTCCTCGAGGAGTACTACGACATCCTGAAGCAGGGCATGCTGCCGACGGCGCGCGGAATCGTGCTCGACCGCGACGACATCCTGCGGCGCGCCGTCATCATGGCGCTGATGTGCCACTTCGAGGTCTCGAAGGAGTCGATCGAGACCGCGTACATGATCAAGTTCGACGAGTACTTCAAGACCGAACTGGCCGCGCTGAAGCAGTTCGAGGACGAGGGGCTGGCCGAGAATTCCGCCGAGTGGGTGAACGTCACGCCGCGCGGCAAGCTGCTGGTGCGCGCGATCGCGATGCAGTTCGACCGCTACCTGCGCTCCGACGAACGCCAGCGCCGCTACTCGAAGATCGCCTGATGACCAACCGCCCGGCGCGCTGACCCGCGCCGGCTCCGCAGGACATCGATGTTCGATCTGCTCTGGGCGCAGATCTTCGCCGCCTTCACCACCGCGCTTCTCGGCGGGCTGCACTGCGCCGGCATGTGCGGCGGGTTCGTCAGCGCGTTCCAGCTGAACCGCCCCGCAGGCGTGTCGGCGCGGACCCTGGCGATCGGATACCACGCCGGCCGCATCACCAGCTATTCGGCTGCCGGCGCGCTGCTCGGCGCCCTTGGTGGCGCCGTCTTCACGCGCAACGTCGTTCCGGTCCAGGTCGCGCTGCTCGCCGTCGGCGGGCTGATCCTCCTCGTGCTCGGCATCTCCATGCTGACGGGCAACCGCTGGATGCGCCGGCTGGAGGGCGTCGGGCAGGGCGTCTGGAAGGTCATCGGACCGTACGCGCGCAAGGTCTACCCGCCTCGCACGCGCGGCCAGGCCTATCTCGCCGGCCTCGCGTGGGGATGGATACCGTGCGGCCTGGTGTACGGCGTCCTGCCGCTCGCCTTCGTTGCCGGCGGCGCCTGGCAGGGCGTCCTCGTGATGGTGGCGTTCGGTGCCGGCACGCTGCCGGCGCTGAGCGTCGTCGACTTCGCCGCGTCCCGGATGTCCGCGTCCGGCGCTCTCGTCACCGGCCATGCATGGCTGAAGGTGGTTGCCGGCGCGGTCGTGATCGTCTTCGGTGTTTCCGGGCTGGCCCACGCGGCGCGCGTGGCCGGTCACCAGTCGCCGATGATCAACGCGCTTTCCTCGATCTGCCACCGCTAGCGGCACGCGCCTTGCCTCGAGCGCCGCTTCGACGGTGAGCGGCGGGTCGGGCGGGTCCGCGCAAGTATCATTCCGGGGATTTCCCATCGAGCGCGCGGTCGTCCGCGCCACCTGGCTGTCATGAAAAGCGCAGAGATCCGCGAGAAATTCCTGAAGTACTTCGAGTCCAAGGGCCACACCATCGTGCGCGCCTCGAGCCTCGTGCCGTCCAACGACCCGACGCTGCTGTTCGTCAACTCGGGCATGGTGCAGTTCAAGGACGTGTTCACCGGCCGCGAGAAGCGTGCGTACACGCGCGCCACGACGGCGCAGAAGTCGCTGCGCGCCGGCGGCAAGCACAACGACCTGGAGAACGTGGGCTACACGGCCCGGCACCACACGTTCTTCGAGATGCTCGGCAACTTCAGCTTCGGCGACTACTTCAAGCGCGACGCGATCAAGTACGCGTGGGAACTGCTGACCGAGGTCTACAAGCTGCCCAGCGACAAGCTCTGGACCACGGTCTACATCGACGACGACGAGGCGTACGACATCTGGACCAAGGAGATCGGCGTCCCGGCCGAGCGCTGCGTCCGCATCGGTGACAAGCCGGGCCAGCCCAAGTACGTCTCCGACAACTTCTGGCAGATGGCGGACACCGGCCCGTGCGGCCCGTGCTCCGAGATCTTCTACGACCACGGTCCCGAGGTCGCGGGCGGCCCGCCCGGATCGCCGGACGCCGACGGCGACCGCTACATCGAGGTCTGGAACCTCGTGTTCATGCAGTTCGACCGCGACGAGGCCGGCACGCTGACGCCGCTGCCTAAGCCGTGCGTCGACACGGGCATGGGCCTCGAGCGCCTGGCGGCCGTGCAGCAGCACGTCCACTCGAACTACGAGATCGACCTGTTCCGGAACCTGATCAAGGCGGCCGCGCGCGAGACCGGCACGAAGGACCTCGCGAGCAACTCGCTGAAGGTCATTGCCGACCACATCCGCGCGTGCTCGTTCCTGATCGCAGACGGCGTCATCCCGGGCAACGAGGGGCGCGGATACGTGCTGCGCCGGATCGTCCGCCGCGCGCTGCGCCACGGCTACAAGCTGGGGCAGACGAAGCCGTTCTTCCACCGGGTCGTGGCCGATCTCGTGAAGGAAATGGGAGCCGCGTATCCGGAACTGGTGGAGCAGCAGGCGCGCATCGAGGCGGTGCTGAAGCAGGAAGAGGAGCGCTTCGGCGAGACGCTCGACAACGGCATGCGGATCCTCGAGGCTTCGCTCGGCAAGTTTTCCTCGGGCGACCCGAAGATGCTCGATGGCGAGACCGTTTCCTGCTGTACGACACCTATGGCTTCCCGGTCGACCTCACCGGCGACATCTGCCGCGAGCGCGGCGTGTCGATCGACCACGCGGGCTTCAACGAGGCGATGGACCGCCAGCGCGAGCAGGCGCGCGCCGCCGGCAAGTTCCGCATGACGGCCGGCGTCGAGTACGTCGGCGACAAGACGCGCTTCACCGGCTACGCGTCGCTGGTCGACGACGCCAAGGTCGTCGCGCTGTACCTCGACGGCACCGCGGTGCAGCGCCTGAATGCCGGCGACAGCGGCATCGTGGTGCTGAACACGACGCCGTTCTATGCGGAGTCCGGCGGCCAGGTCGGCGACCGCGGCGTGCTGGAGGCGATCAGCGACCACAACGTGATGCGCTTCACGGTGGTCGACACGCAGAAGATCCAGGCCGACGTCTTCGGCCATCACGGAACGCTCGAGTCCGGCGCGCTGGCCGTCGGCGACGTCGTGCAGGCCAGGGTCGACGCGGCGCTGCGCGAGCGCACGCGCAACAACCACTCGGCGACGCACCTGATGCACGCGGCATTGCGCAAGGTGCTCGGCAAGCACGTGCAGCAGAAGGGATCGCTGGTCGATCCCGAGCGCACGCGCTTCGACTTCTCCCACGACAAGGCGATGACCCCGGACGAGATCCGGCAGGTCGAGGAAATGGTCAACGATGCGATCCGCGCCAATGCGCAGGTCAGCGCCAACGTGATGAAGTACGACGACGCCATCAAGGCAGGCGCACTGGCGTTCTTCGGCGACAAGTACGGCGACGAAGTGCGCGTGCTGGCGATGGGCGACCACTCGACCGAGCTGTGCGGCGGCACGCACGTCGCGCGCACCGGCGACATCGGCTTCTTCAAGATCGTCGGCGAGACCGGCATTGCGGCCGGCGTGCGCCGCGTCGAGGCCGTCACCGGCCGCGGCGCGCTCGAGTTCGTGCAGGCGCTCGACCGCGAATTGCACAGCGCGGCCTCGCTGCTGAAGGCGCCGCCGGCGGAGATCGGCCAGAAGATCGCGCAGATGCAGGACACCGTGAAGTCGCTCGAGAAGGAGCTCGCCCGGCTGAAGAGCAAGGTGGCGTCGAGCCAGGGCGACGACCTCGCGGCCCGGGCGATCGACGTGCGCGGAATCAAGGTTCTCGCCGCCTCGCTGGAGGGCGCCGACGCCAAGACGCTGCGCGAGACGATGGACAAGCTGAAGGACAAGCTGAAGAGCGCGGTGATCGTGCTCGCAGCGGTCGAGGGCGGCAGGGTCCAGCTCGCGGCCGGCGTGACCGCCGACGCGACGGCCAGGGTCAAGGCCGGCGACCTCGTGAACTACGTCGCGCAGCAGGTGGGCGGCAAGGGCGGCGGACGTCCCGACATGGCGATGGCCGGCGGCACCGACCCGTCGAAGCTCGCTGCCGCGCTCGCCAGCGTGCATGCCTGGGCCGACGAGCGCCTGTGACCGACATCGTCATCCGCCGGGCGGAGCCGTCGGACGCGGAAGGCATCGCGGCGACGTTCCGCTCGCGCGGAGCGTCGCTGGGAACGCTGCAGAACCCCTATCCGTCGGTCGCGCAGTGGACCGAGCGGCTCCGGGCCAACGATCCGACGCGCAACTACGTGCTGGTGGCGCTGGCCGGCGAGGACATCGTCGGCCACGCCGGACTGCACGGCTACGAGAACCCGCGCCGCGCGCACGCGTGGCACCTCGGCATGTCGGTGCGCGACGACTGGCACAACCGGCGCGTCGGCACGCGGCTGATGGAGGCGCTGATTGACCTCGCCGACCACTGGCTCGGCGCGCTGCGCATCGAACTGACCGTGTACGTCAGCAACGAGCACGCGCTGCGCCTGTACCGCAACTTCGGATTCGAGATCGAAGGCACGCACCGCGCGTACTCGCTGCGCGATGGCGAGTACACCGACACGTACGCGATGGCGCGCCTCCATCCGCATCCGCCGCGGCTGCCGGGCGCAGGCACCGCCGCGTGAGCGTCGCCGACTTCCGCTACTGCCCGCGCTGCGCGACCGCGCTCGTGCTCGGTCCGCAGGCCGGACGCGAGCGCGCGCACTGCCCGGCCTGCGGCTGGGTGCACTGGGACAACCCGACGCCGGTCGTCGCGGCCGTCATCGAGTACGAGGGCAAGGTGCTGCTCGCGCGCAACGTCGCGTGGCCCGAGAAGATGTTCGCGCTCGTCGCCGGCTTCCTCGAGCGCGACGAGACGCCGCAGCAGGCCGTGGCGCGCGAAGTGCGCGAGGAGACCGGCCTCGTCGTCACCGCCACGCACCTGATCGGCGTCTACGAGTTCCAGCGGCGCAACGAGGTGATCCTCGCTTTCCACACCCCGGCCGAGGGAACGATCGCGCTGGGAGAGGAACTCGCCGAGTACAGGCTGCTCGAGCCCGCGCGCGTCAGGCCCTGGCCGCTCGGCACGGGGCTCGCGGTCGCGGACTGGATGCGGGGAAGGGGCCTCGCCGTGGAATTCGCGCCGCTGCCAGGGCGAGGCTGAGGCGGCGCTGCCAACGCTCGCCTCGCGCGTGCGCGATCCAATCGCTAGCAGCCCTAGAAGCCGATCGTCACGCCGATGTTGGCGACCGGGTAGTACTTGAAGCGGCTGGTCTGGTCCTGCAGCCTGGCCTGCTCCGCGGCGACGTCGCGCTGGATCTGCGAACAGACGCTGGCCGGCACCGCGGAACCGCACGTGGCGGAAAGGCTCGCGCCCGGCGTTCCCTGGAACATCACGCCGAGGTCGAAGTAGAAGTTCACGCCGAGGCCGGCGACGTTGCCGTAGCCGACGCCCAGGTACGGCGCGGCGCTGTTGCCGGACTTGACGGTACCGGACAGGCTGCCGATCGCGGCGGCCGGATAGACCTGCCCGTTCAGCGTGTACGTGCCGCCCGTGGGACGCCCGGTCACGTCGATCTTGTTGTCGTTAAGATGAAGCCGCCGGTGACGCGGAAGGGACCGGGCAGCGGGCTGAAGTCGAGCAGCAGGTTGAGGTTGGACAGTCGCAGCCTGCCGTCGTACTCGACGTCGGTCACGTCGACGGTGCGGCTGTACGAGAGCCCGGAGTAGCCGATGCGCGCGGACAGCGTGGGCATCAGGCTGAAGCCGACGTCCCCGCCGACGCCCGTCGTGCCGGCACGCAAACCCACGCCCGCGGCCTGCGCACCGCCTGCTGCCGCGAGCGCAGCGATGGCGACCAGCGTTGCATTGATCCACTTCATCGCGCTTCCTTCGACTTCAATTGAACCAGTCCCGCAGGGTAGGCGAGATCGCGCGGGCTGCCTTCGGCCGCGGCTTAGCCGGGATGCGGTATTCAGGGGTGCCCGGAGGATAGAATCGCGCCTTCGCCCGGGCCCGAGTGCAAGCCGCCAACCCATGCAGCCACCACCGCCGTTGAACATCGCGGCCGACAAGGAAATCGACACGCGGGGACTCAATTGCCCGCTGCCGATCCTGCGCGCCAAGAAGGCCCTCGCGGACATGATGCAGGGCCAGGTGCTGATGGTCGTCTCCACGGACCCCGGTTCCAATCGGGACTTCCAGGCCTTCTGCAAGCAGACCGGCAACGAACTGCTGGGACAGCAGAACGTCGGCAAGGACTACATCCACTTCCTGAAGCGCCGATGAACACACCTGCCGTGCCGCGCCGTGGTCCATCGCGCCTCAAGCTCTTCTTCTGGGTGATCGTCGTTCCGGCGGTGCTCGTCGCGCTCTACTTCATGGCGGTGCTGAAGTGGAACTACTCGACGGGCGAGCGCGCGGGCTGGGTGCAGAAGTTCTCGAAGAAGGGCTGGCTCTGCAAGACCTGGGAAGGCGAGCTGTCGATGATCTCGATGCCCGGCGCGACCCCGGAGAAGTTCTACTTCACCGTGTGGGACGACAAGGTCGCGGCGGAGATCAACGCAGCCATGGGTCGCCGCGTGTCGCTGCACTACGACGAGAAGGTGGGGCTGCCGACGACCTGCTTCGGCGAGACGCGCCACTGGGTCAACGGCATCACCGTGGTTCCGGAGATTCCGATTTCGCCGGGCGTGATGGTGCCGGTGCCGCCGACCAACACAGCGGCGCCGTCACCACAGCCTTTGGCTCCCGCGTCCGCGCCGCCGCCGACATCGGCACCCGCGGCGGCACCTGCGGCGGCACCAGCACCAGCGCCGACTCCGACACCGGCGCAGCCTCCGCCGGCGATCACGAAGTAGCGGCGCGCGTCAGGCCGTCGCGGCGGGTCTCACGCCGCCGGCAGGCGGCCCAGCTGTTCCCGCACTTTCGCGAGCGTTGCGCCGAAGCCGGCGAGGCGCTCCTTCTCCTGTGCCACGACCGCCGCGGGCGCGCGCTCGACGAAGCTCGCGTTGCCCAGCTTGACCTCGGCCTTGCGGATCTCGTTCTCGAGCCGCTCGGCTTCCTTGCCGAGCCGCTCGCGTTCCGCCGCGACGTCGACCTCGATCTTCAGCATCAGGCGCAGGTCGTCGACGACCTTGATCGGCGCGGCCGTTCCGTTCGACGCCGCATTGACGTCCGCAACGACCTGCACATCGGACAGCCGCACGAGCGCCTGCATGTACGGCGCGTAGGCCGCGAGCGTCCTCGCGTCGCCGGACGCGACGAGCGGCACCTTCTGCGCCGGCGACAGGTTCATCTCGCTGCGCAGGTTGCGCAGGGCGTCGATCGCGCGCTTCATCAGGGCGACCTCGGCGTCGGCCTGCGGATCGATCTTCGCCGGCTCCGGCCGCGGGAACGGCTGCACCATGATCGACGTCTCGTCGCCTGCCTTGCGCTTGCCGGCGAGCACCGAGACCTTCTGCCACAGCTCTTCGGTGATGAAGGGGATGACCGGATGCGCCAGCCGCAGCAGCACCTCGAGCACGCGAACGAGCGTGCGGCGGGTGCCGCGCTGCGCGGCCTCGTTGCCCGCATTGGTCGCTTCCGCGAGCTGCACCTTCGCCAGCTCCACGTACCAGTCGCAGTACTCGTTCCAGGCGAACGAATAGATCGCGTTGGCGACGTTGTCGAGGCGGTATTCCGCAAACCCCTGCGCGACCGCGGCCTCGACGCGCTGCAGTTCGCCGATGATCCAGCGATCGACCGCCGACAGTTCGACGGTCGCGGCGGGGTCGAGCCCGCAGTCGCGGCCATCGGTGTTCATCAGCACGAAGCGCGTGGCGTTCCACAGCTTGTTGCAGAAGTTGCGGTAGCCCTCGCAGCGCTTGAGGTCGAAGTTGATGTTGCGGCCGAGCGTGGCGTACGCCGCCATCGTGAAGCGCAGCGCGTCGGCGCCGTACGGCGCGATGCCCGCCGGGAAGTGCTTCTTCACCTTGGCTGCGACCTTCGGCGCGTCCTCGGGGCGCCGCAGGCCCGTGGTGTTCTTCTTCACCAGCGCGTCGAGGTCGATGCCGTCGATGATGTCGATCGGGTCGAGCGTGTTGCCTTCGCTCTTCGACATCTTCCTGCCCTCGGCGTCGCGCACGATGCCGTGGATGTAGACGTCCCTGAACGGCACCCGGCCGGTGAAGTGCGTCGTCATCATGATCATCCGGGCGACCCAGAAGAAGATGATGTCGTAGCCGGTCACAAGCACGGTCGACGGCAGGTAGAGGTCGTAGGCGACCTTGTCCGCGCCCTGCGGGCTCGGCCAGCCGAGCGTGGAGAACGGCACCATGGCCGACGAGTACCAGGTGTCGAGCACGTCCGCATCGCGCGTCAGCGGGCCCGTGCTGCCGGCGGCCTTCGCCTTCGCCGTCGCTTCGGCTTCGTTGCGGGCGACGAACACGTTGCCGCGTTCGTCGTACCACGCGGGAATCTGGTGGCCCCACCACAGCTGGCGCGAGATGCACCAGTCCTGGATGTTCTCGAGCCACTGGTTGTAGACCGCGAGCCACTGCTCGGGGAAGATCTTCACGTCGCCGCGCGCGACGGCGTCGAGCGCGACCTGCGCGATCGACTGGCCCGGATGCAGCGTCCCGGCAGGCGCCGGCTTGCTCATCGCCATGTACCACTGCTCGGACAGCGTCGGCTCCACGACTTCGCCGGTGCGGCCGCAGCGCGGCACCATCATCTTGTGCGGCTTCTCCGAGACGACGAGGCCGGCGGCGCGCAGGTCCTCGAGCACGCGCTTGCGCGCGACGTAGCGGTCGAGCCCGCGGTACTTCGCCGGCGCGTTGTCGTTGACGGTCGCGGTCAGCGTGAAGATGGGGATCGGCTCGAGGTTGTGGCGCTTGCCTACCTCGAAGTCGTTGAAGTCGTGCGCCGGCGTGATCTTCACGCAACCCGTGCCGAACTCGCGGTCGACCATCGCGTCGGCGATCACCGGAATCGTCCGGCCGGTCAGCGGCAGCGTGACCTGCCTGCCGACGAGCGCGGTGTAGCGCTCGTCCTCGGGATGCACGGCCACGGCGACGTCGCCCAGCAGGGTCTCTGGGCGCGTCGTCGCCACGACGACGCCCGAATGTGGATCATGAGCTCCGTCCACCGCCGGATAGCGGATCTCCCACAAGCGGCCGTCTTCCTCCTCGGTTTCGACCTCGAGGTCGGACACGGCCGTCTGCAGCTTCGGGTCCCAGTTGACGAGCCGTTTGCCGCGGTAGATCAGGCCCTGTTCGTACAGTTGCACGAAGGTCTCGACCACCACGCTGGACAGCTTCTCGTCCATCGTGAAGTAGGTGCGGCTCCAGTCGACCGAATCGCCAAGCCGGCGCATCTGCCTGAGGATCGTTCCGCCCGAGAAATCCTTCCACTCCCAGACCTTCGCGTTGAACGCGTCGCGGCCGATCGTCGCGCGGCTCGTGCCCTGCGCCTCGAGCTGGCGCTCGACGACGATCTGCGTGGCGATCCCCGCGTGGTCGGTGCCCGGCAGCCACAGCGTGTTGAAACCCGCCATCCGGTGGTAGCGCGTCAGCGCGTCCATGATGGTGTGGTTGAAGCCGTGACCCATGTGCAGCAGGCCGGTGACATTCGGCGGCGGCAGCTGGATCGAGAACGACGGCCTGGACGGATCGGCGCCGGCGTCGAAGTAGCCGCGCGATTCCCACACCGGGGCCCACCGCGCCTCGATGGCAGCGGGTTCAAAGCTCTTGGCGAGTTCGGGGCCGGCGGCAGCGTTCGTGGTCGTCATGAAGGAAGCGCCGAAGGTGGCGTTGGGAAACCGCAATTCTAAGGGGGCGGATCCCGCCGGACCCGGCGCTGCGGCCAGGGCTTGTCAACGCCTTGATCGCACATGCGCGAGCCAGGCGCTGGCAGGCCCTAGTCGCGGGAGCGCTGGCGCGCGATCTCGGCGGCGACGGCGCGCGCGACCGACTCGCGGACCGCGGCCTCGATCGACGGCCGCAGTTCGGTGACGGTCGCGAGCAGCATCCGCACGAGCGTTGGCTGCAGTCGTTCGCGCAGCTGGCGATCCAGTTCGGACGCCAGCCGCGGTTGCAGTTCGCGCAGCAGCGCGTCGCGCGCGCGTTCCTCGACTTGGGCCCAGTCGATCGTCGCCTGGGGGGCGACGATCACCTCGGGAGCGACTGGCGCCGCCGGCGTGACCATCGCCTCGGACTCGAACGCGGCTTCGCGCTCGACGAACGGCTCGGGCTCGATGATCGGCTCGGGCTCGACGATCGCCTCGGCCTCGATGGCCATCTCGGGCTCGAACGCCGCTTCGCGCACGGTCGGGGCCGGCGGCTTCGCCGCCACGAACGGCGTGGCGGACGGCGACAGCATGGCCTCGACGTCGACCGCAGCGGGGGTCGGCATCGGAAAGGCGGTGATCGCGACCTCGTCGTCCGGTGCGGTCTCCTCGGTCGTGGCCGTGTCCGCGGCGGCAGCGTCGGTCGCGGCCCCGTCCGGCGCGACCGTCGCCGCTGCGGCCAATTCCGGCAACGAGGTGTCGAGTTCCAGCGACGGCAGCACGAGCCGCTCCGTGAGCACCGGGATCGTCTCGTCGTCGGGCAGCACCTTTCCGCCCGGACGGGTCAGCCGCTCGAGGTCGGTGATCCTTCGGCCGTTGCTCACGGCTGCCCCTCGTGCGCGACCGGCGCGAAGCCGTGGTCCTTGTACGCCTTGAACCGGGAGCGCGCGCGTGCGCGGTCGGCTTCGTCGCGCGACACCACCTCGATCACGCGCTCGTAGCGCCCGAAGAGCGACGGGAAGTCCGGCGGCGCGTCGTCGTCCAGCGTCAGCAGCACGTCGCTCGCAGGCGCCGCCGCATGGTCTAGCGCGAGCAGGACCGGCGTGGCTGCCGCCAGCGGCGAGTTCACGTACACGTGCGGCACGAAGTCGAGCGCGGAGAAGGTCCAGAGCGCGGAGTCGTACTGCGCGAGGCGCTCGGCGCTGCGCGCGTAGACGACGATCCGCTTGCCGGCCGTGCGCGCCTTGCGCGTCACGCGGCACGCATAGTGGACGCGGTGGTCGACGTTGAAGTGAAAGTCGATGCGCGTCACGCCGGAGCTCAGCCCGCCCGGTTGATCAGGAACTGCATCAGCAGCGGCACGGGACGGCCGGTGGCGCCCTTCGCGGCGCCGCCCTTCCACGCCGTGCCGGCGATGTCGATGTGCGCCCACGGATAGTTCTTCGTGAAGCGCGACAGGAAGCAGGCGGCGGTCACGGCGCCGGCGTTGCCCGGCGTGCCGATGTTCGCCATGTCCGCGAAGTTCGACTTGAGCTGTTCCTGGTAGTCCTCGTCGAGCGGCATGCGCCACGCGGCGTCGCCCGCGGCCCTGCTTGCCGCCAAGCAGTTCGCCGGCGAGACCTTCGTTGTTCGAGAACAGGCCCGAGTTGACGTTGCCGAGCGCTACCACGCACGCGCCGGTCAGCGTGGCCATGTCGACCACCACCGCGGGCTTGAAGCGCTCGGCGTAGGTGAGGGCGTCGCACAGGATCAGCCGGCCTTCGGCGTCGGTGTTCAGGATCTCGATCGTCTGGCCGGACATCGACGTCACGATGTCGCCCGGCTTGGTCGCGTTGCCCGCCGGCATGTTCTCGCACGCGGCGACGACACCGACGACGTTGAGCCTGGGCTTCAGTTCCGCGAGCGCGCGCATCGTGCCGAGGACGCTGGCGGCTCCGCACATGTCGTACTTCATCTCGTCCATCGCCGCGCCGGGCTTCAGCGAGATGCCGCCGGAGTCGAACGTGATGCCCTTGCCGACCAGCACGACAGGAGCGTGCTTGGCCGCCGCGCCGCTGTACTTCAGAACGATCAGGCGCGGTGGCTGGGCCGAGCCCTTCGCCACCGCGAGGAAGGAGCCCATCTTCAGCGCTTCGAGCTGCTTGGTCTCGAGCACTTCGACGTCGAGCTTCCACTGCCGCGCCAGCTTGCGGGCTTCTTCCCCGAGGTAGGCCGGGGTGCAGATGTTAGGCGGCAGGTTGCCGAGCCGCTTCGTCACTTCCATGCCGTTGGCGATCGCGGTGCCGTTGCGCAGCCCACGCTCCGCCTCGGGCTTGCGCTCGCTGACCAGCAGCGTGACGTTGTTCACGCCATTGCCATCCGGCTCGCGCTTGCTCTTCAGTTCGTCGCTACGGAACGCGGTCTCGCGCGCGGCGATCACCAGCGTTCGCGCCTGCCACTCCGCCTTGCGGCCCTTCACATGCCATTCGCAGGCGGCGATTGCGATGTCCCTGGCCGCGCCACCGAACGCCTTCACGCTCGCGCGCACCGCGTCGGCATAGGCCTTCTCGTTGAAGTCGTCCTTGCCGCCAAGGCCGACCAGCAGCACGCGCGGCGCGGCGACGCCCTCCAGGCCGCGCAGCAGAAGTTGCGTGCCGCGCTTGCCGGTCATGTCGCCGCTTTTCACGGCAGCCTTCAGCGCGCCACCAGCAGCGGCGTCGAGTGCCTTCGCTGCCGGGGTCAGCTCGCCTTCGGCATGCACGCCGACGACCACGGCATCGGCCTTCACGGTCTCGGGGCGACCGACCTTTGTGCTAAATTCCATCGAGGATTTCCCTCTGAAAAGTCGCGCGATGCGTGCTTCCGTCCCATCGGCGAGGCGTTCAAGGAATGCGCGGCGTGAGGGCCACTCTCGTCTGTTGCTCCTGGCGTCCGTGCACGGCTCCGCGAGCCGCCGCGAAGTATATAGCGCGGCCTGTCGTCCCCCGCCGGTTTCCCCCTGCATCGCGCGCGCCGGCGGATGATCTTCCGTCGCTCCATCATCGCGGAACTCACGAGCACGGCGAGCGCCGTGTTCACCGTGCTCTTCTCGATCCTCTTCTCGGTCGGCCTGGTGCGCATCCTCGGCCAGGCGGCGGGCGGCCGCGTCGACAACCAGGCGGTGCTGCAGCTCGTCGCGCTGACCGCGCTCACCTGGCTGCCGGTCATCCTGACGCTGACGCTGTTCGTCGCGGTGCTGATGACCCTGTCGCGCGCGTACCGGGACTCCGAGATGGTGGTGTGGTTCGCCGCCGGGCAGAGTTTGATGGCGTGGGTCGGGCCGGTGCTGCGCTTCGCGTGGCCGATCGTGATCGCGATCGGCCTGCTCGCGTTCTTCGTCTCCCCCTGGTCACAGGGGGAGATCGCGGATGCCCGCACGCGCTTTGCGCAGCGTGACGACGTCAGTCGGGTCGCGCCGGGCCGCTTCATCGAATCGGGCGGCGCGGCGGAGCGCGTGTTCTTCGTCGAATCCGTCGATTTCGACGGCGGCGAGGTGAGGAATGTGTTCGTCAGTTCCAGGAGCCACGGGCGCGAGACCCTGGTCGTGGCGGAGAACGGGATCATCGAGGTCGCGCCCAACGGCGACCGCTACATCGTGCTGAAGAAGGGCCGGCGCTACGAGGGCACGCCTGGCCAGTTCCAGTACCGGACGCTGGAGTTCGACCGCTATTCGATCCGCATCGAGAGCCGGCCCGACCGTCCCATCGGGGAGCGGGGCGCGAGGGCGCTGCCGACGTTCGATCTGATCACGCAGCCGACCGCGACCAACCTGGGCGAGCTCGTCTGGCGCATTGGTTCCCCGGTGATGGCGCTGCTCGTCACGCTGCTCGCGATCCCGCTGTCGTACACGAACCCCCGCGTCGGCCGGTCGATCAACCTGATCATCGCCGTGCTCGCCTTCGCGGTGTACGTCAACGTGCTCAACACGGTGCAGGCGTACGTGCAGCAGGAGCGCCTGAGCTTCGGCATCGGCGTCTGGGCCGTGCACGGCGCGGTGCTGGCCGTGATCGTCGCCCTGTTCGCCCGCCGGCTGTTCCTCCACGGCTGGAGCCCGCTCCGGTACTTCGGCAGGCGCCGGGAGGCCGCGAAGTGAAGACGCTGCGGCGTTACCTCTGGCGCGAGATCGTGGTGGCCACGTTGTTCGTGCTGTTCGCGCTGCTCTCGCTCTTCATGTTCTTCGACATGGTGCAGCAGCTCGACGAGATCGGGCGGCGCGGCTTCCAGCTCCATCACGCTTTCGCGTATGTCGCGCTGACGCTGCCGTCGCGCACCTACGAACTGATGCCCATCGCCGCCCTGATCGGGACCATCTACGCCCTGTCCAAGCTGGCCGCGAACTTCCGAGTTCACCATCATGCGGGTGTCCGGCATGAGCACCGGCGCGCTGCTGACCAGCGTGCTGATCATCGGCCTCGGCCTCGTCGCGCTGACCTACGCCCTCGGCGAGTTCCTGTCGCCCCCGGCCGAGCAGCTGGCGCAGCGGGTCCGGCTCAAGGCGACCGGCTCGCAGATCAGCGTGCGCGACTTCCGTTCCGGCGTGTGGGTGCGCGATGTCCTGAAGGCCCCGGGCGGCGGCGTCGAGGCCTTCCGCTTCATCAACGTCACGAAGGTGTCGCCCGACGGCGGCACGACGCAGGGATGGCGGATCTTCGAGTTCGACCGCGAGTACCGGCTGCGCTCGATCACGACCGCGGAGTCGGGCGCGTACGCGCAGGGCGCGGGATGGACGCTGACGAAGGTCGTCGAGACGCGGCTGCCGCAGCTCGCTTCGGGAGCCGCCGAGCGGACGAGCGAGGGCACGCAGGTGATCCGTGACGAGACGCGCGCGTGGCGCTCGGAACTGCGGCCCGACATCTTCGGCGTGCTGATGGTGCAGCCCGAGCGCATGGCCGGCCTCGACCTCGCGCAGTACATCCACCACCTGGCCGAGAACCGCCAGCAGACCGAGGTCTACGAGATCGCCTTCTGGAGCAAGCTCTTCTACCCGTGGGCGGTGCTGGTGATGATGGCGCTCGCCCTGCCGTTCGCGTACCTGCACGTGCGCGCGGGCGGGCTGAGCCTGAAGATCTTCACCGGCGTGATGATCGGAGTGGGGTTCTACGGGCTGAACAAGCTGTTCGCGCACCTCGGCATGCTGAACACCTGGCCGCCGATCTTCGTGGCGGCGTTGCCGAGCCTGGTGGTGCTGGCGCTGGCGATGAGTGCGCTTTACTGGATCGAGCGGCGTTAGCGGGCGTTTCGTTTCGGCGTCACCGGAGCTCGGGACGGCGGTGGCGCGGCGGCGGCCTGCGGCGGCGGTCGGCGCATGGCGCCGACTCCGCTGTGCTGCTCAGCCGGAGGTCGCGCCGCGGGACTCGCTCTGCGCGCTGCGCGCGCGCCGCTCAGACATGCCGCGGCGAGTCAGAAACGAGGCGCTGCGCGCCGACCTCCGGCTTCCGCTGCTCGCCGCCACCGAAGGCCGCCGCCGCGCCACCGCCGTCCCAAGCTGCGCAGCCGTGCGACCGGGTGCTCGAGCAGCTGCGCAGGCGCGCTTCAGCGCCCCTCGCCGTCCGCGTGCCGCTTCCTGCTCGCGAACGGATAGGCCCCGCCCCCGGCCCCGGGCTTCGCCGGGATCTTCAGCGACAGCAGCATCGTGACCGCCAGGGTGACGACCGTGAAGCCGAGCGACCACGCCACCGGGATCTTGTAGACGTCGAGCAGCAGCATCTTGGCGCCGATGAACACCAGCACGATCGCCAGCCCGTACGACAGCAGGTGGAAGCGCTCGTGCATCCCGGCGAGCAGGAAGTACATCGCGCGCAGGCCGAGGATCGCGAACACGTTGGAGGTCAGCACGATGAACGGGTCGGTGGTGATCGCGAAGATCGCGGGGATCGAGTCGACGGCGAAGATGATGTCGACGATGCCGATCAGCGCGATGACCACGAACAACGGGGTGAAGTGCCGCACGCCGTTGATCACCGTGGTGAAGCGCTCGCCGTCGTAGCTCGGCGAAATGCGGAAGTGTCCGCGCACCCACTTCAGGGCCGGATTGGCTTCGAGGTCCGGTTCCTGGCCGGCCGCCCACCACATCTTCACCCCGGTGAACACGAGGAACGCGCCGAAGATGTACAGGATCCAGTCGAACTGCTGGATCAGCCAGGCGCCGACCAGGATCATGCCGGCGCGCAGCACGAGCGCGCCGAGGATGCCGATCATCAGCACGCGCTTCTGGAACTCCGGCGGCACCGCGAAGTACGTGAACACCATCAGGAACACGAAGATGTTGTCGACCGCGAGCGCCTTCTCGACCAGGTAGCCGGTCAGGAACTCGAGTGCCTTGGTGTTGGCGATCTCGCGCGATGCGTTGGCGTCCAGGTACCACCAGAGCCAGCCGAGGAAGGCGAAGGAGACCGCCACCCACACCAGCGACCAGACCGCGGCCTCCTTGATCGAGACGCGGTGCGCGCCCTGTTTGCTCATCGCGAAGAAGTCGACGAGCAGCGCGACGACGACGAAGGCCGCGAACAGCGACCACATCAGGGGACTGCCGATGGATTCCATGAATGCGCTTTCGAACGGTGATCCCGCGCTGGCGCGCCCGCGGTCGATTGTGAAAGCGCTGGAGTGGTCTGGCTAGACCAGGTGTGAAGTCCTGGTCCGCGACGCCGGGCGGTTGCTGCACCAGATCCGCCGTATTGACGACATCGCAATGGTAGCGGCCTGCGAGCCGCACCGGGAAGCTACTCCCCATCCGAAGCGGGGCGCATTGGACCAGCCGGGTCGCGGACTGTCAATGCAGAACCGCACGCTCGGCAGCTGCCTTAGGGAAAACTCCGATCAGGATGGCTGGACGCTATCGGGACGGGGCAATCGCGGTCGCCGCCAAAGGACGATCGGCGAAACTACTGAAGTCCTGCCAGGACAGGACGCAGTGCCCGTCCAGCGGGAGGCCGCGCGCGAATACATGCGCTTCGATCGCGATACGAATCGTCTCCAGGTTGCGCCGAAGCGCGGCGCGCAGTGCTTCCTCGTCGCCCACATCCTGCCCAAGCAGATGCTCGACGGCATCGCGCGCGAGACCGACGCCGATCGGCTTTCCATCAACCGTTGCGGACACCTCGACGACAGGTCAGGAAAGACGCGAACACCGGTGTGAACAATATGAACGTCCATGCCTTGGGCACTCCTTCCGCACATCGAACACCGTCGTGAGGATTAGGCCTTGCGCAGCGGCCGCAAGTTCCCTGTGGCGGAAACCGGGTGCCGGTTCATGTCGGGGACCCTCGCCCCATCGAGGACACGATCTACTTCGTCCGCTTAGCCGACTCCGGCCGTCCCCGTGCACGGTCGATGCCGGCGCCACGCAGCTTCAGTTCGTCAGCCCGTGACGGCGACTCGGCCGCTTCGGTGACGACGTAGCGGTGCCTGCAGCGGCGGGAAGGAAGAGAGGGCGGCGGTGAGCCGCCCCCGCAAGGGCGCCTCGAACGTGCGCCCTCGTCTTTCAGCGGGCGTCAGCTGCACTGCCCCGTGTGCCCGCACGCCGTGCAGAACTCGCAGCCGTCGCGCTTGATCATCGCGGCGGCGCCGCAGCTCGGGCACACCTTGCCCTTCACCGGCGCCGTCTCGTGCTCGATGATCTTCACCGCATCGGGCAGCGCGAGGATGCCGGCCGACTGGATCGCGCGGCCGTCGTCGTCGAGGATGCCGAGCACCTTGTAGCGGTGCAGCAGCAGCGTCGCGATGTAGGCCACGGTGCTCGGGTACAGCGATGAACGGTCTTCGCCAGGCACCGGCGCCCAGAACTCGCCGTTCTGCTCGCCGAAGTTCAGCAGCTTGCGCAGCTTCAGGCCGATCCAGTTGGCGTCGACGACGCGCATGTCGAGCGAGATCAGCTTGCACAGGCCGTCGAGCACCTTCGGATACTCGCCGGCCAGCCAGATCGAGTACGGCCGGCGGCTGCCGTCGGGCAGGTGCAGTTCCTTCACGCCGAGGACGAAGTCGTCGCCGGTGTTGGCGTTGGAGATGTCGACCGTCCAGCTCATCGTGCCGAGCGGCCCGGCCTTCGGTTCCTTCTTCGAGAACAGCGCGTTCAGCACCGGCGTCTGCTGCTGGTCGATGTCCCTGAACGCGCCGAGCTGCTCGCAGCGCCAGCTGACGATGTTGGCGAAGGCCGCCACCACGCCGTTCTGGTAGACGCGCTCGCCGGTCGGCGGCATCGCGATCGGGAATCCCTGCTCGTCGCGCGCCTTGGCGAGCGACTCGAGCTTCATCTTCAGCCACGCGCGGTCCTCGCTGCGCATGTCCATCGACAGCGCCTTGGCGATGGCGCCCAGGCCGCGCGGCTGCTCGGCGCCGTTGACCCACACCTCGAAGGGCATCGGGCCGTGGCCGTTGTTCTCGACCTGCCCGATGAAGATCGCGAAGCTCTCCTTGCGCTCCGGGATCTCGACCATGTAGGTCCACGCCATGTTGCCTTCGGCGAGGTCCGGACGCCCGGGCCACTTGAGGCTGGCCAGCGCCGGCTGCGGCGCCGACGCGAGGCGGACGCGACGGTCGGGATCGTCCTTGAGGTCCTGCGGCGCGGCGTTGTGCGACTGCGCGGTTTCCTTCTTGACCTCGAGCACCGAGCCGATGACGTTGTTCGGCCGGTACGTGGTGATGCCCTTCAGGCCGGCGTGCCAGGCTTGCAGGTACAGGTTCTTGAATTCCTCGAACGGATAGTCCTCGGGCACGTTCACCGTCTTGCTGATCGCGGCGTCGACGTACGGCTGCACGGCGGCGATCATCTGCATGTGGTCGCGCGCCGACATCTCGAGCGCGCTCACGAAGGCCGGCGGCAGCTGGTCCTCGTCGCCGCCCATGCGCTTGTACAGGCGGTAGGCGTAGTCCTCGACCGCGTATTCCTGCTTGGAGCCGTCCGGCATGCGCTTCTTGCGGACGTAGGTCCACGAGAACGTCGGCTCGATGCCGCCGGACGCGTTGGCGGCGAAGGCGAGCGAGATCGTGCCGGTCGGCGCGATCGACAGCAGGTGCGAGTTGCGGATGCCGTTCACGCGGATCTCGTCCTTCAGCTTGTCGGTGAGGCGCGACGCGCAGTGCGGCTCGGCCAGGAACTTCTCGGCGTCGAACAGCGGGAAGGCGCCTTTCTCCTTCGCGTTGTCGACCGACGCTTCGTAGGCGGCGTCGCGCATCGTGCGCGAGATGTCGGACGCCATGCGGCGCGCCGGCTCGCTGTCGTAGCGCAGGTTGAGCATCGTCAGCGTGTTGCCGAGCCCGGTGAAGCCGAGACCGACGCGGCGCTTGTTGGCGGCTTCCTGGGCCTGCTCGGGCAGCGGCCACAGGGTGGCGTCGAGCACGTTGTCGAGCGCGCGGATCGAGACCTTCGTCACGGCGCGGAACTTGTCCCAGTCGAAGCTCGCCGTGTCGCTGAACGGGTCGTTGACGAAGCGCGTGAGGTTGATCGAGCCGAGGCAGCAGCAGCCGTACGGCGGCAGCGGCTGCTCGCCGCACGGATTGGTCGCGGCGATCGTCTCGCAGTAGGACAGGTTGTTGTCGGCGTTGACGCGGTCGACGAAGATCACGCCCGGCTCGGCGTGGCTGTACGTCGACGTCATGATCTGGTCGAACAGCTCGCGCGCCTTCGCCTTCCGGTACACCCACGTGCCGTCCGCGCGCTCGCAGGCCGTGGACTTGTCGAAGGGCTCCGCGGCGTGCCAGAGCTCGATGTCGCCGTCCTGCTCGACGGCCTTCATGAACGCGTCCGTCACCGCGACCGACATGTTGAAGTTGGTGAGCGAACCGTCGCGCTTGGCGTGGATGAACTCCTCCACGTCCGGGTGGTCGCAGCGCATCATGCCCATCTGCGCGCCGCGCCGGCTGCCGGCGGACTCCAGCGTCTCGCAGCTCTTGTCGAACACGCGCATGTAGGACAGCGGGCCGCTCGCGCGCGAGTGCGTGCCGTGAACCAGCGCGCCGCGCGGGCGGATCGGCGAGAAGTCGTAGCCGACGCCGCCGCCGCGCCGCATGGTCTCGGCGGCCTGCTGCAGGGCAAGATAGATCGACGGCACGTTGTCGCGCACGCCGCTGATGGCGTCGCCCACCGGCTGCACGAAGCAGTTGATCAGCGTGGCGGCGATGCCGGTGCCCGCGGCGGAGTTCACGCGGCCGCCCGGGATGAAGCCGTCGACCATCGCGTCGTAGAACTTCTTCTCCCAGGCGTCGCGCAGCTCGGGCTTTTCCACGTGCGCCAGGCCGCGCGCCACTCGGCGCCGCACCTCGTCGACGGTCTTCTCATCGCCCTTCGCGTACTTCTCCAGCAGGACGTCGATGGAGATGGGCTGTTCGTCGAGGAGGAGCTGGGCCTTGTCTAGTTTCATCGTGTTCCCTGGGAAGTTCTTGCCGCGCGGCGCCGTGTGTCAGTGGCCTGCGATATTCGAGGCCGAAAGTTCGAACGATTATAGGCAGCGGGGGCGCGCGCGAACGGCGCAATGGAGGTAAATCGTGCGCGGGCCGGCGCGCGGGGATTTGCGTTAGCGCATATGAGCCCGACGTATTAAATTCGCCTCCCTTATAACCACCGCCCGCGAGTTCGCCATGAACCTGCAGCAGTTTCGTTTCCTTCGCGAGGCGGCCCGGCACAAGTTCAGCCTGACCGAGGCGGCGCGGGCGCTGCACACCTCGCAGCCCGGCATCTCCAAGGCGATCATCGACCTGGAGGAAGAACTCGGGGTGCCGATCCTGGCGCGCCACGGCAAGCGCGTGAAGGGACTGACGGCGCCCGGCCAGCAGGTCCTGGAGGCGGCCGAGCGGATCATGCGGGACGTCGACAACCTGAAGAAGCTGGCGCGCGACTACGCGGGCAGCCCGGAGGGCACGCTGCGGGTGGCCACCACGCACACGCAGGCACGGTACGTGCTGCCCGGAGTGGTGCAGGCGTTTGCCCTGAAGTTCCCGCAGGTGCGGCTGAAGCTGCTCCAGGCCAATCCGCCGCAGATCGCCTCGATGCTCGTCCACGGACAGGCCGACCTCGGCGTCGCGACGGAGTCGCTGGCCGACTTCCCGGGGCTGCTTTCGATTCCGGTCTACGACTGGCAGCACGTCGCCATCGTCAAGCCCGACCATCCGCTGGCGAAGTTCGCGACGACGCCCGGCAAGCTGACGCTGAAGGACCTGGGCCGCCACCCGCTGATCACGTATGAGCACCAGTTCGCCGGACGAGTCGAAGATCGACGCAGGCGTTCGCCGCGGTCCAGATCGAGCCGTCGATCGTGCTGGAGGCGATCGACGCCGACGTCATCAAGACCTACGTGCAGATCGGAATGGGCGTCGGCATCGTCGCCGGCGTGGCAGCCGACGCGCAGCGCGACGGGCTCGTCGTGCTGCCGTGCGGCCACCTGTTCGGCCGCAACGTCACGCGGCTCGCGGTGAAGGAAGGCACGTACCTGCGCGGCTTCGTGTACTCGTTCATCGAGATGCTCGTGCCGGGCTGGGACAAGCGCCGGGTCGAGGAAGCGTTCCGCGGCTAGACTTGATCGTCTTTCGAAGCGCCCGGCATCCCCCCGAGAGGCCACCCATGAGCACCGTCCCCGGCAGCGTCCCGATCCACGGACTGCATCACTACGCCTACCGCTGCAAGGACGCGGAAGAGACGCGGCACTTCTACGAGGACATCCTCGGACTGCCGCTGTTCCACATCATCCAGAGCGACTACGTGCCGTCGACCGGCGAGTACTGCCCGTACACGCACATCTTCTTCCGGATGACGGACGGCTCGTGCATCGCCTTCTTCGACCTCGGCGACGACATCGCCTGCGCGCCGTCGCCGAACACGCCGGACTGGGTGAACCACATCGCCTTCCGCGTCGACGGCGTCGCCGAGCTCGAACAGGTCAAGGCGCGGCTGGAGGCCAACGGCGTCGACGTGGTCGGCATCACCGACCACCACATCTTCAAGTCGATCTACTTCTTCGACCCGAACGGCATCCGGGTCGAGCTCTCCGCGCAGCTTGCGTCCGAGATGCAGATGTTCGAGGAGAGCAAGCAGGCGCACAGCCGGCTCGCCGAGTGGACGCGCCGCAAGAACGAGTGGCGGCGCGAGCGCGCCGCCGGCGGCGGCACGTCCATAGTGAAGCCGCAGCGCAACGACCGTCCGGAAGTGGCCGAGCGCGCCGCGCGCTCCGGCAACGCCCCGCGCTGAGATGCGCGTCGCGATCGTCGGCGCCGGCTCCATCGGCGCCGTGCTCGGCGGAAAGCTCGCCGCGTCCGGGCACGAGGTCGCGCTCGTCGCGCGCGGCGCCCACCTCGATGCGCTGCGCGAGCGCGGCCTGACACTGGTCGACCACGTCGGCACCGCGTCGGGCACCTATCGCCTGCCGGCGAGCGACGAGCCGGCCGACTTCGGCGCGCAGGACCTCGTCGTCATCGGACTCAAGGCGCACGCGATCCCTGCGATGCTGCCGCGGATGAAACCGCTCATCGGCGACGACACCGTCGTGGTTCCCGCGATCAACGGGCTGCCGTGGTGGTACTTCCAGGGCGTCGGCGGATCGCTCGACGGCCTGACGCTGCGCTCGCTCGATCCCGACGGCACGATGCCCGCGGCGCTCGACGCGTCGCACATCCTGGGCTGCGTCGTGCACGTCGCGGCCGAAGTGCGCGCGCCGGGCGAGGTGCACCACACCGGCGGCAGGCGGCTGATCCTCGGCGAGCTGGACAACGCGTCGAGCGACCGGCTGCACGCCGTCTGCGACGCGCTCGACATCGCGGGGTTCGAGACGGTGCGGTCGACCGACATCCGGCTCGACGTCTGGACCAAGCTGATCGGCAACCTCTCGTTCAATCCGATCGCGGCGCTGACCGGCTACCTGATGAACCAGATCATCGGCGACGAGCAGGTGCTCGACGTGATCCGCGCGATGATGGTCGAGGGCATGCAGGTGGCCGAACGCGTAGGCATCCACGTCGGCATGACGCCCGACCAGCGCATCGACCTCGCGCGGCAGCTCGGCGCGGCGAAGATCTCGATGCTGCAGGACCTCGAGCAGCGCCGGCGGATGGAGCTGGGCGCCATCGTCGCGAGCGTCATCGAACTGGCCGGGCACGTCGGCGTCGACGTGCCGACCGTGCGGCACGTGCATGCGCTGGCCCACGCGCGCGCCAGGGTCCTGGGCATCGACTGAATCGAAGCGGCACACACGAGGGGAACGGGATGAGCGGCCAGACGATCGGATTCGTCGGACTCGGCAACATGGGACGCGCGATGGTCGATCACCTGATGGCGGGCGGCCACGCGCTGCGGGTCCACGCGCGGCGGGCGGAAGCGATGCAGCCCTTCGTCGCGCGCGGCGCGACCGCGTGCGGCTCGCCGGCCGAGGCGGCACGCGGCGCGGCCGTGGTGTTCACCAACGTGACGGCCACCGCCGACGTCGAGCAGGTGCTGTTCGGGCCGGGCGGGGTGGTCGAGGGCGCGACGCCCGGCACGATCGTGATCGACCACGGGACGATCTCCGCCGCGGCCACACGCGGCTTCGCCGCGCGGCTGGCGGAGCAGGGCATCGACATGCTCGACTGCCCGGTCTCGGGCGGCGTGAAGGCGGCGCAGGCGGGAACGCTGTCGATCATGGTCGGCGGCAAGGCCGAGGTGCTCGAGCGCGCGCGGCCGCTGCTGCAGCTGCTCGGCAAGACGATCACGCACTGCGGCGGCCACGGCGACGGCCAGGTCGTGAAGGCGTGCAACCAGATCGTGCAGGTGGTCAACATCCAGGGCATCGCCGAAGCGATGCTGTTCGCGCGCGCCAACGGCGTCGATCCGCAGACGATGCTGGCGGCCATCTCGGCCGGCTTCGCTGGCAGCAAGATGCTCGACCTGATGGGGCCGAAGATGGCGGGGCGCGACTTCGCGGCAGGCATCGAGGCGCGCCTGCATCACAAGGACTACGGACTGATCGTCGACATGGCGCGCGAGGCGCACCTCGCGATGCCGGCCGTCGCGCTCGTCGCGCAGCAGCTCAACGCGCTGATGAGCAACGGCTGGGGCACGCAGGACACCAGCGCGCTGCTCAAGGTGCTGGAAGCGACCAACGGCCGCGACGACTGAGCCGCGCGCGCGTCAAGCCGCGCGGACGAGGTCCAGCGCCGCGCTTGAATAGCGCGGACTCCGGGTCGCCGAGGCGGTCGCAGACGGTGAGGTGATCGGCTCCCGCCACCTCGAGTTCCTCCCGCGCGTTGTGCGGCCAGGCCTGGTGGATCAGCCGCGTCTGCCGCTTGAACTCGCTCGACTCCAGCGCGCCGACCGCCGTCAGCAGCGGGGCGCCGGTCGCGGGAGGCAGGTGCACCGGCGAGACCTTGCGCGCGGCGGCCACGTCGAGCTTCAGGTCCGAGTTGATGAAGGGCAACGGGGCCAGCGGCTCGAGGTCGTACAGGCCGCTGATGGCGATGCCGCCCTTGACCAGGTCGGCCGGCAGGGCCGGGTCCACCTCCGGCCACAGCGCCGCCATCATCATCGCCGTCAGGTGGCCACCGGCCGAGTGACCGCCGACGACGATCCGCTGCCGGTCGAACCCGAGTTCCTCGGCGCGCGTGTAGAGCCACGCGATCGCCTTCAACTGCTGGCGCACGATGTCCTCCACCGCCACGCGCGGCGCCAGCCCGTAGTTCAGGAACGCCACGGCCACGCCGGCGTCGAGGAAGGGCGGGGCGATCCACGAGAAGTCCGACTTGTCGAGCGACCGCCAGTAGCCGCCGTGGATGAAGGCCAGCAGCGGCGAGTTGCGCTGCATGGTGGGAAAGAAGTCGAGCCGCTCGCCCTCGTCGTCGCCGTACGGCATGTCGATCAGACCGGCGCGCCGGCGGCGAACCTGCGCGCCCTGCTCGGCCCAGCGCGCGAAGATCTGCGGGTGATCCGGAATGGCGGCGCGCGCGTTGTACTCGCGCTCCATCCATTCGACGTTCGATGCAATGGTCGAGGCCATGGGGCCCTCCTGCCGGCAGTGTAGCCAGCCTCACCGACGGCCCGTTTGAACGGCGGCGCGCGGACCCGTATAATCGCGCTCCTTCGTCGCTGCCCAGGCGGCGTACGGATCGGGGAAGTAGCTCAGCTGGGAGAGCGCTGCGTTCGCAATGCAGAGGTCGGGAGTTCGATCCTCCTCTTCTCCACCAGATTTCACGCAAGGCCTTGAGAGATCAAGGCCTTGTTCTTCTCGGCAGCCGACGAAGCCGAAGTGATCGATACACTGGTTCGCATTCGGGCTTCACACGCGACCGAACCCCAGTACCCGCTGCAGCTTCCTCGCGCACCCCACACTTGCCACAGCTAGCTCGACGTAACTTCGTTCTTGCCACGGCAGCCGCGCTGCTCTCGCAGCGCGCGTTCGCCATCGCGCCATCGATCGAGCTGCCGCGTGCATCGAGCGTGCCGGGCGGGGTGGCGCGCGTGAGCCTGGGCGCCGCCGAGCAGGCGCCGGTGGCGCGGTTCGGCGAGCATCGCGTGCTGGTGCAGCGCGAGGGCGCCGAGTGGTTCGCCTTCGTCGGCATTCCGCTCGCGGAGAAGGCCGGCGCCAGGCTCAGGTTGCTGGTGCAGCGCCCGGGCGGCGCGGCCGAGACACTGGAGTTCCGGGTCGGTGCCAAGTCGTATGCATCGCAGCACCTGAAGGTGCCGCCCGACAAGGTCGAGCTGTCGAAGGAAGACCTGGCGCGGTATGAACGGGAGCGCGCGCGGCTGGCGCAGATCGTTGCGACCTTCACGGACTCGGCTTCGGTGCCGCTGGCAATGCGGCAGCCGGCACCGGGCAGCCGCTCAAGTTCCTTCGGCCTGCGCCGCTACTTCAACGGCCGCCCGCGCAATCCGCACAACGGCATGGACATCGCGGCGCCGACGGGGACGCCGGTGGTGGCGGCCACGGGCGGCCGCGTGCTCGACACCGGCGACTACTTCTTCCCCGGCCGCACCGTCATCCTCGACCATGGCCAGGGGCTGCTGTCGCTGTACGCACACCTGAGCGAGATCGAGGCACAGGCGCAGCAACTCGTCGCGGCGGGCGAGCCGATCGGCAAGGTGGGCGCCACCGGCCGCGTCACCGGCCCGCACCTGCACTTCTCCGTCTACCTCAACGCCGTCGCGGTGGATCCGGCGCTGTTCCTCCCGCCGGTGCCCGCGGCGCGTTAGCTCGCGCACTGGCGGCTTCCGACCGTCCGCCCAGATCCTGTACCTCGCCCGATCGCGGCCGATCGCGAATCTGTTCTCCGGATGCTGCGCCAGGGAACAGAGCGCGCGCGGCAGCGGGCCGCAACCATGGGCGCGGACGCCGACAGCACCTTCGAGGCGGCAACCGCAAACAGCTTCTTCTTCATGAACAACATCCGTGGGTGAGAGATCCCCGTGCGCTGTGGGCGCACGGGGAAAACCGAGGGCGCTTACTTGTCGTTGAGCACCTTCAACTGGAATGGCTGTGCACCGGCCGTGGCCAGCGCGCCGATCGCGACGATCGTCTTCACGTCGCCCGCGGCCAGCGTGACGCTTGCGCCGGCTGCAGTCGGCAGGATGGGCGTCGCCGCGCCGGTCGGGACGATGCCGAGGGTGTAGGTACCCGGATCGAGTTCCAGAGGCACAGCGGTCGCGTTGGGGAAGCCGAGGTTGGTCACGGGCCGCGCGGCGATCGCTCCGTTCACAAGCACGACGACGTCGACGGCGGGCGCGTCCGGTGAAAGGTGAATGACGCGCACCTTGGCCTTGCCGGCGACGGCGCTGCGGTTGTCCGCGTAGGCGGCCAGGCGCAGTGCCTGGTTGCCGGTCCCGTTCAGCAGGCCGATCGCGAAGACGCTGGTGCTCGTGCCGCGCGCGAGCGCTGCGCCGTTCAACTCGATCACCCCGGCCAGCGAGCCGGCCAACGCGACCGATGCGTCATACGTGCCGGCCGTCAGCTCAAGAAATCCCGAGTCAACGGGAAAGGTGACACCGGCAAGTACGCGATTCGAAGCGCTGTTGGCCGCACCCGGCGACTTCAGGAAGACGTCGACGGCGGGTACGTTCGGCGAGAAGTGCGCGACGCGAAGGGCTGCGCGAGTGTCCTTCGCAAACGCCGCCGAGCCGCCTTTCGGTGCCAGCAGCAGCTGGATCGGCGACAGGCTGGTGCCGGTCTCCGGCACCGCCACCACCACGATGTCACTGCCGGCGGCGAGTGCAACCGTGCCCGAGTCGTAGGCGATGGCGGTCTGCCCGGCCGCCCGCGCGCGGATCTGGTAGTTCCCGGCTGGCACAGACAGAGCCGCGGCGGTCGCGCCAGGCGCTTGCTGGCCGAACGACAGGGCGGCGATCGTCGGCGCCGACGGCAACGCGGCGCCCGGGGCGGTCACGAAGATGTCGACGGCGGGCACGGCCGGCGCGCCATGCACGACGCGCAGCTTCACCTGACCCGCGGCCGGTGCCGTGCCGGCGTCGTCGACCAGCACGGCCTGCAGCCGCGTTGCGCCCGTGCTGCCGCTGCCGATCGCGATGGCGGTGTAATCGCGACCTGCGGCCAGCGGCGCGGTGACGTCGATCGGTGCCGTGCTTGCTGCCTGGCCTGCAAGGGTGACCTGCACCCGCGTGTTCCCGGCCGGGACGGCGCCGAAGGCCGAAGCCGCACCGAACGTGACGTTTTGAAGTGCGCGACTGCCATTGACGTAGACATCGACCGCAGGGGTGTCGGCCGACGCATGGACCGCGCGCAGCTGCGCCTGCGGTGTCGGCAGCAACACTTCATCATCGTCACCTCCGCACCCCGCGAGGGCAAAGGCGGCACCGATCAAGGCAACACTGAACATTCGACGACTGGTCATTCGCGTAGCTCCATGGTCAAGGCAGGAGTCCAACGACAGGTCGGTCCCTGCACGCATTCGAGAGGTGCCGACGACAAGTGCCGTGGCGTCGGGTCAGGGCGTTCTGCAGGAGCCGAAACGTTGATCGCGCCCGCTCGATGTAAACGCCTTGGTAGTGAATTTAACTAATCAGTATCAATCGATACTAGCTAGTACAAATCCCTACCCATCAATAGCGATGGATGGCTCGAGCCTCGAAGATCGACGACATGGGTCTCGAAGAAGACCCCTTCCCGAGGCCGTGAACGAGTTGCCCGCGAGGGAAAACCATGACTGACGACGGTCGAGGAGGCCGTTGCGGCGCTCGCTATCGGCAGGCCGCGCGACGAGCCGCCCGAGCAGGACGGGCCATAGGGGCCACAACAGCAACGCGTGTGTGACGGCACCCCGGCGTCACGCAGGCAGGCGGTTCATGCTGGACGCACCTGCGAGGTGACGTCGCGCAGCGGCTTCTTCAGGAAAGTGCGGGTGAAGCCGGGCGGGTAGTCGGCGAGTTCGCCGAACACCGTGTAGCCCAGGCGCTCGTAGAAACCGCGCCCGCCGAACTGCGTGTCCACCCACGCGCGGGTGCAGCCGCGCCGCAGCGCCTCGGCTTCGGCCGCGCGCATCAGTTCGCGCCCCAGGCCCTGGCAGCGCGCCACTTCGGGCACCACGAGCATCTGCGTGTACAGCCACCCGTAGGCGGTGTTCCCCCACAGCCCGCCGCGCGCGGTGCCGTCGGCATCGCGCAGCACGAGCGCGAGCGTGCGGTGCCCGCTCGGGCCGGCGAGCGCCTCGTTGAACGCCACGAGCGGCGTCAGGATCGCGCGGCGCAGCGCCTCGTCGGGCTCGGCGGCAAGCTCGATCTTCACCGTGAGGGGCCGCGGTTAGTCGCCGGCTGCACGCCTGCCGACTGCGACAGCGTGACGAATCTAAGGTCGCGCGCCAGCAGTTCCGGCAGCGCGGCGGCAAGGCCCTCGGCCGTGCCCGACGCCGGCCGGTTCAGGTGCGCGATGACGATGTCGCCGGGCCGCACCTCGCGCAGGCGCCGTGCCACCGACGCCGCGCCGAGCGTGCCGCCGTCGTCGGCGTTCAGGCTGAAGCCGGCGATGCGGTAACCGAGCCGCGCGATGGTCTGCTCGCCTTGCTCACCGTAGACCGCGCCCGCGCCGCGGTACCACGCTGGCGCGCGGCCCGAGGCCCGGGCGATCGCCTGCGCGCCGCCCTCGACCTCTTTTTCGACACCGGCGGCGTCGCGGGCGCCCGGCATGCCGTACACGCTGCCGCCCACGACCGCCGGCACGTGCGCGCTGCCGTGGTTCTCCATCTCGAACAGCGTCGGGTGCGCCAGCAGCTCGCGCAGCGCGGCGGGGTTCGCGTCGAGCCAGCGCCGCGTGACGAAGATGGTCGCCGGCACCTGCAGGCGCACGAGAGTCGCGATCAGGTCGCGGTCGTACGCGCCGCCGCACGCGTCGAGTGTCAGCGCGACGTCGCGCGCGTGAGCCGGGCTCGACGTGTCGAGCCGGTGGTGGGGTTCGCGCGGCGCGCGCCCCTCGGCCGTGGCCTCCGGCGCGGCCATGGCCGTGCCGGGCACTGCCATCACGGTCGCGCAGGCGAGCAGCCCCACGAGTACGGGCATGGCCAGCGAAAGCGGCTTCATGTCGGGCTTCGGCCTGATTCGGATCGGCGCATGGTGAATCGGTGCCGTCATGTATTGGTGGATACAACGGTCCGCACCCGATCTTCGCCGACGCGATCGAGTGCCGACTTGCGTGCGCTCAACCGCGGGCCTCGACGCGCGCTGCAGCGAGGCCGTCAAGCGAGGCGAGGCGTCCCGCGCGCGCTAGTCGCGCCGCTGCGGCTACTTCAGCCTCTGCATCAGCAACCCCGCCGACCGCTCCGACATGACCGGAAACAGGCACATCGACGCGCGCGTCATGCCGACGAAGAGCTTGCGGCCGACCAGTTCGTCCCAGCGTTCGAAGTCGATTTCGGTGAAGATCACGCACGGTGCCGACTGGCCCTTGAAGCGGTAGACGGTTTCGAGCAGGAAGTCGCCTTCGGAGTACTCCGGCCCGCCCGTCAGGTCGTAGCGGCCCGTCGCCCTGCGCAGCGTGTGCGGGCCGATCCGGTCGAACGCGCGCAGGGCCGAGCGCTCGCGTCCGGTGAACGTGACGATCGCGATCTCCTCGCGCTTGAAGCCGGCCTTCAATGCCAGCGTGATCGCGCGGGTGGTCGCGTCGAGCAGCGACTTGGTGTCCGTGTAGAGGAGAAAGTCCTCGACGCCTTCCGCGAACGGGCTCGCCGCTTCCGGGCGCTCGGCGGGCTGCACGAGCTTCTGGACCGCGTCGACGATCCCGCGCGGGTTCCGGTAGTTGGTGTTCGCGTGCAGCACGGCCCAGCCGGGCAGCGTCACCGGAGGCCGCCCGTAGAGGTTCTGCATCGGATCCTCGAGCCACCAGGCGCGTCCGTCGCCGCGCAGGCGGGCCAGCAGCGGAGCGACCCACGCCTGGTCGAAGTCCTGCCCTTCGTCGACGACCAGTTCATCGACCTGGTCGTCGGGCCGCACCGGCAGCGCGGCCATGCGCTCGGCGAGGCGCTCGAACACCCCGGGCTGCCGGAAGTCGACCGGCTCGCCTTCGGCGCGCACGCGCCGCTCGCACAGCTGGTGAAACGTCGCGACCTCGGCGGTGCTCGGCGCGAGCTGCGCGATGCGGTCGGCGAGCGGCCGGTTGTAGCAGACGTACAGCGCGCGCCGTCCCCGTGCGGCGGCATCGTCGAGCACCTTGAGCGCGAGCTGCGTCTTGCCCGATCCCGCGGTGCCGACCACGCGCAGGCGGAAGGGCTCGAGCTCGAGCCGGCGCGCCCACGTCGCGAGTCCGCCGCTGATGCGCGTGACGAGCTGTTCGGCCCGGCCGACGAGCGCCGAGACATCGGGTTCGAGCTTCAGCTCATCGGCGAAGAAGCGCCGCAGGCGGTGCGCGAGCGCGTCGTTCCCGTCTTCGTCCGGAAAGGCCGCGGCGATGCGCCGGGCGAGCTCGCCGCGCCGGTTGGCGTCGATGATGCGCTCGGGCGGCAGCCCCGCGGTTGCCGGGCTGCGCACGGTGTAGTCGGGGCAGTACAGCAGGTAGTCCATCCGCAGCGGCTGGCCCTGCAGCACGCCGGCCAGCCGCGCGGACAGCGTCTCGAGCGTGCGCTTCAGCTGCGCGGACACGCTCTTGTCCTTGCCCTGGTACGTCTTGAGGAGCCCCTCGGGGCCTTCCTTCAGGAAGCCCGACTTCTGCTCGATCAGCAGCAGGCGGCCGCTCGGCCCGACGATGACGAAGTCGATCTCGCCGATGACGCTGAACCCGTGCTCGATGCGCGTCCAGTGCACGCCGTGGAAAACGGTGAGGGCGTCGGGTAGCTGGTCGGCCAGCAGGCGCAGCGTCTCGATCTCGCGCACCGCCTGGCCCGTGACCTCCAGTTCGCGCCAGCCGGTCGGATGGATCGTGGGCATGGGTTCCCTGCGGACGAAGAAGCCCGTTCAGGCTTCTGACCAGCGGGATCATCGCCGAAAAGGGACGGCCGCGCCCCGCGTCGGTCGACGCGCGGGTCAGGGCCGGCACGGGACCTACACCGTCGCCAGCGCCTGATCCAGATCCGCGATCAGGTCGTCGATATGCTCGATCCCGATCGACAGCCGCACGGCGTCCTCCGACACTCCTGACTTCGACAGCTCCTCGCGCGAAAGCTGCCGGTGCGTGGTGGAGGCCGGATGCGTCGCAAGCGACTTCGCATCACCGATGTTGACGAGCCGCGTGAACAGCTGCAGCGCGTCGAGGAAGCGGGCGCCGGCGGCGCGGCCGTCGGCAGCTTTCACGCCGAAGGTGAGCAGCCCCGAGGCCTGGCCCGACAGGTACTTCTGCACGAGCGCGTGGTCCGGGTGATCGGATAGTCCCGCGTAGTTGACCCAGGCCACGCGCGGATGGCCTTTCAGATACTGCGCGACAGCGAGCGCGTTGGCGCTGATGCGGTCGACGCGCAGCGCGAGCGTCTCGATGCCCTGCAGGATCAGGAACGCGTTGAACGGCGACAGCGCCGCCCCGGTGTTGCGCAACGGCACGACGCGCGCGCGGCCGATGTACGCCGCGGCACCCAGCGCCTCGGTGTAGACGACGCCGTGGTAGCTGACGTCCGGCTCGTTCAGGCGCCGGAAGCGCTGCTTGTGCTCGGCCCACGGGAAGCGGCCCGAGTCGACGATCGCGCCGCCGATGGTCGTTCCGTGCCCGCCCAGGTACTTCGTCAGCGAGTGCACGACGATGTCGGCGCCGTGATCGAAGGGGCGTGACAGGTACGGCGTCGGCACCGTGTTGTCGACGATCAGCGGCACGCCGCCGGCGTGCGCCACTTTCGCGACGGCGCCGATGTCGGTGACGTTGCCCTGCGGATTGCCGAGCGACTCGACGAACACCGCCTTGGTGCGGGCGTCGATCAGCGGGGCGAACGACGCCGGGTTGCGGTAGTCGGCGAAGCGCACCTCGATGCCGTACTGCGGCAGCGTGTGCGCGAACAGGTTGTAGGTGCCGCCGTACAGCGCGCTCGAAGCGACGATGTTGTCGCCGGCCTCGGCGATGGTCAGCACCGCGTAGGTCACCGCGGCCTGGCCCGACGCCAGCGCGAGCGCCGCGATGCCGCCCTCGAGCGCGGCGACGCGCTGCTCGAGCACGTCCTGCGTCGGGTTCATGATGCGCGAGTAGATGTTGCCGGGCACCTTGAGGTCGAACAGGTCCGCCCCGTGCTGCGCGCTGTCGAACGCGAACGCGGCCGTCTGGTAGATCGGCACGGCGGCCGCCCGGGTGGTCGGCTCCGGGCTGTAGCCGGCGTGCACGGACTTGGTTTCAAAGCGCCAGTTCGCGCCGCGCGGCGGGCTGTCTTGGCTCACGGTGTCTTTCCTTGTCGTCGAGGTTGAAAGGGCGCGACGACGGGCGCTGTGCGGCGGCGTCGCAATCGGCCGAGGTTAGGGCGGGGTGGGTGCGGGTGAACGCACCAATCGGAATAAGCAAATCGCTGGGCCGTCCGTCGCACGGCGAGCGTGACCTGCGTCCGGGCCCCTGACCGGCACAGTGCTAGCCTGCAATCACTCGGCCAACGGCCAATGACAACGCCCCCGGGGAACCGCGCATGACGATCGCACTCAACGAGCTGTGGACCGGCGTCGCGGCGCTGGCGACGATCCTGCTCGGGGTCCGGATCAACCGCTGGATTCCAGCGCTCACGCAGTACAGCATCCCGCCTGCGGTCAGCGGCGGCCTGTCGATCGCGGTGCTGCTCGCGGTCCTGGGCTTGGCGTTCGACTTCCGGCTGACGTTCGGCGACACCTTGCGCAATGCGCTGCTGCTGATCTTCTTCGCCGCGCTGGGGCTGACAGCGAAGTTCAGGCGCCTGAAGAGCGGCGGCACCGCGGTGGCAGGGCTGTGCGTGCTGATCGCGGTGCTCGCCGTCGCGCAGTCGGCCGCTGGGGTGGCGATCGCCACCGCGTTCGGCAAGCCGGCCGCACTCGGCGTGTTCCTCGGCAGCGTGGCGTTCCTCGGCGGCCACGGCACGACCGTGGCCTGGGCCGAATCGGAGCTGGCGTCGAATCTGCCGTTCGCGCTCGAGATCGGCATGGTGTGCGCCACGCTGGGGCTGGTCGCTGGCGCGATCGTGTCCGGCATCGTCGGCACCAAGCTGGTCGAGCACGCCGAGCGCACACCGAGCGCGGCCGCCGTGGCCGAGACGCCGGAGCCCGAGTGGCCGCAGGGCGCGCTCGACTCCGACCGGTGGATCACGGTCCTGCTGTGGCTGGCGATCAGCGTCGGGTTGGGGCTGGCCGCCCGGCCGGTCGTCAACGCCGCGCTCGGCGCCACCGTGCCGACGTTCCTCGCGGTGCTGCTGGCGGCGGTGGCGGTCACCAACGTCGCCGACCTGGCGCGCTGGCGCATCGACCTGGTCGGCGTGGATCTCATCGGCACGCTGGCGCTGCGCGTCTTCCTCGCGATCGCGATGCTCGGCCTGCAACTGGCGGCGGTCGGCGACTCCGTCGGCATGATCGCGGTCGCGGCCGTCGCGCAGGTCGTCATCGTCACGCTGCTGGCGGTGCTCCTGCTCTATCCGGGCATGAAGGGCCGGGACGGCGCGATCGGCGCCGCCGGCTTCGTCGGCTTCGGGCTGGGCGCGATGCCGGTGGGGCTGTCGGCGATGAAGCGGCTGGCGCTGAAGTACGGCGACGCGCCGCGGGCGTTCCTCGTCATCACGCTGGCGGCCTCGCTCTTCACCGACACCGCCAACGCGCTGGTCGTGCAGTCGTTCCTCGGCTGGTTCGGCAAGTAGCGGGCGCGCGCGCGGCGCGGCCGATCACTTCAGCTGCTGCAGGTAGGCCAGCAGCGCTTCCGCGTCCGCGTCGTTCGCGTGCGCGCGCTTGCGCTCCGCCACGGCGGGCGGAAATCGCTTCGCCGCGCCGCCCTGCGCGAAGGCGGCGTCGCGCAGCGACTCGCGGTCGAGGCGCGCGCCGACTCCGTCGAGCGGCAGCGCCGGGTTGCCGCGGCCATCGGCGGAGTGGCAGCCGCTGCAGCCTGCGCGCACGAAGGCGGCGCGGCCGGGCTCGTCGCGGGAGACAGACGCCTTCGGCGCGGCAGCGGCGCCGGCCTGCAGCGCAGGCGGCAGGTTGCGCAGCCACGCGAACAGCGCCGCGAGCAGCACGACCAGCAGGGCGGTGGCGAAGGCGAGCCAGCGGGCGCGCGATTGGCGGGTCATCGTCGTGGCCTCACACCCAGTCGAAGATTTCCGAGTGCACGTGCGCGGCGGGAATGCCGAGCGCCCCGAGGGCGCGCTCGACGCTGCGGGTCATCGGCGTGGGCCCGCACAGGAAGCAGTGGAACCGATGGCGCTCGATCGGCAAGTGGCGCATCAGCACGTCTTCGGTCACGAAGCCGCGCTCGCCGGTCCAGTCGGGCGCGGGCTCGAGCAGCACGTGCACGACGTGCAGGTTCAGGCGCGTCCGCAGCGCGTCGAGTTCCTCCCGGAACGCGACGCGGTCCCACACGCGGTTGCCGTAGAACAGCACCAGCGGCCGGCGGTCGCCGCGGTCGGCGAGCGTGCGGAGCATCGACATGATCGGTCCGATGCCGATGCCGCCGGCGACGAACGCATATCCCGCCGCCTCGGGCGCGTCGTCGATGCTGAACGTGCCGTACGGCGCGTCGATCCACGCGGTCTCGCCGGCCTTGATGTCCCTGATGGTCGACGTGAAGTCGCCCAGCGCCTTGATCGACACTTCGATCCGCTGCCCGCGCTCCGCGCTCGAGGCGATCGAGAACGGGTGCTCGCGCATCGCGAACGGTGACGCGCGCAGGGTGAGCCACGCGAACTGGCCGGGCGCGAACCGAAGCGGCGTGCCCGAGCGCGGCTCGAGCGCCAGCGTCCACACCTGGCCGCGCTCGGGCCGGACTTCGGTCACGGTCCACGGGTGCGCGGTCGCGTGGGCCGGCCGGACGACGCGCACGTAGAAGATCAGCGCGACCCAGAAGGCGCCGTACACGCCCCACAGCCACTGCTTCCACGCGGCGTCCAGGAACCGCCCCGCGCCGTGCAGGTGCCACAGCGCGAGCCCGAAGGCGGCCGTCGCGAGCAGGGCGTGCACGAAACGCCAGCGGTCGTATTCGAGGTCGACGCGTTTGCGCAGCAGCGCGATCCCCACGACGAGGGCAAACAGCACGAGCGCCACGCGACCCGCCGTCATGTGCCCCGGCGCGCTCGACGGATCCGCGCTGCCGAGAACGTCGGGATGCATCGCGCGGAGCATCGCGTAATGGCCGGCGATCACTGCGAGGGCGAACACCGCCAGGTAGCGGTGGAAGTAGTAGACGATGTCGATGCCGAACGGCGCGGTCGCGCGCCGGAAGCGCGCGGTCAGGGCGAACTGCACGCCGAGCATCGCCAGCCCGGCGTAGCCGAGCGCCATGGCGAAGTCCCAGGTAAAGCCGAGGCCCGGCGCCGATCCGGGCAGCAGCGCGAACAGCGGAACCGTGACCGCCAGCAGGTAGACCGCGAGCCACAGCAGCGCTTCGAGCGCAGTGCGGTGGGTGCGTGGGGCGGGGGAGGTCATCGCGATCGCGGCCGGCGGCGCTTGGCAGCGCCTTTTGCGAAGTCTAGCCACCGGTCGCGCGCGATGCCTTCACGTGCGACAAGCCGCGAACGCTTAGCCGCTGGACCGCGGCCGCGCGCGATGGGCGCCCGGCCGACCCGGGCGGGAGCTCAGCCCGCGTCGCGCGCGGAGGGCGTCGCTTGCTGCAGCCAGCGCGCGAACTCGCCCGCGGGCAGCGCGCCACTGATGCGCTGCACGACTTCGCCCCGATGGAACACCGCGAGGGTCGGG